>CAWIMJ010000016.1:0-170473 GCA_963837175.1 uncultured Nitrososphaeraceae archaeon | reverse complement strand
ATTATGGTCTCTCTCTTTATTTACAATATTTTTTAAAAATTCAATTATCTCTTTTTTTGATTCAGAACTAATTTGTCCTTTAGCATCTTTTTCATTATCATTTTCCTTTTCTACCTTTCCATTTGTTCCTATTACCTTTAAACTACTGGTAATTTTTCCGATTGGCAGCAATTGAAAAACGCGAAATATACCAATTTTTATCTGATACAAATGGCCTAATTATATCAAGTGTTTCTTTTTTATGAAATTTTGTAAATTCTGGAAATGTCATCAATAGAGCAGATATAATTCTTTTATCATTTATAGAAGAAATAGAGTTTTTGTTATTTTCAATGAAAAGTGATTGCAGTGTATCGTATGCATATAGTCTAATTTGGTCATCAGATATTATTTTAGAAGTAGCATATGATGCAATTGTATTTAAAGATTCAATTGAAACTCCATAAAAGGGATCATTAATTATTGAATCTTTAAATAGAATTTATAGCATCTTTAGAAGGTGATTCTGTTTGAAGAAGTCATAGCATCAATTCCTACTACTGTTGTTGTGAAATCATTCAGCAATCACCTTTACTATTACTAATTTATGACTCTTGTATACTGTACATATCTCTCATGCCATTTCTATTATTTTGACTAATCTACTTAATATTGAACAGAAAAGTCTACTACAAAAGCTATAGCTCTTGTAGATAAAAATAGATTACATGCTACAACAGACAAATTGTCAAAGCCTTAGGTAAGCAAATAGATATACAATATCCAATATGCATGAAATATGCCATAACAAGTTTTCATTATATAGCCCGGATGCTCATATCTATTAATATTACCATATACAGGACTGTCCACTACAAAGGTATCAAAGTAGTAGTCATTGCATAATGATGAACAACTAAACTAAGGAGCAACATCTAGAATTATGAACATTATTGAAAGTTTCGGACCAACTGCGCTACTCTAGGAGGTGGCTTCTTTGTAGGTGTTCTAATTGGATATGCTTTAAAGAAAGTAATTAAATTAGTAGCTGTAATAGTTGGATTATTCCTAGCTGGATTAGCATATCTTACAATGTAATCAGATAGCTAACATAAACTGGAATAAACTTCAAGCAGTATCGGAAGGTGCTATTACAACACTTTCAAATGCAATTATGCAGATTCCAGGTATTAGCGGTAGCATATCGATGGCCATCCTGTGCAACAGTCTCTCTAGCAATGACAAACTTTGGTATTCCATTAACTGGTAGTATGTCAGCTGGATTTACTGTTGGATTTATGAAAGGATGATGATAACTGTAGTAATCTAACTCAGTAGATTTGATGTTTAACATCATTATTGTCTAAGTATTTAGAAGGTAATATTGTCATAAGACATTATTCAATGTCTGAGAATTCAAATAAATTGATTGTCTAAGATATTATTATCATTCATAATTGCTGTCATAGAGAAATAAAATTAAACTAATTATAGCAATCATCCAGTTCTCTTATGAAGAATGTATTACGATGCTGGATTACCGTGACCTCTTCCTCCTAGACTAATGATTACCTGGACTGCTATGACCTCCTCCTGAGCCAAATGTTATTATACCTGTATGACTGCATTTTGCACTCTCAGTACATCTATTCAATTGAGTTTGTTTGAAACTGACTTTCATACTGGCTGATGCTGCATTTGCTTCTTGTGTAATAATTACTACAACTGCGAGTGCTAGGACAGTGCCAATAAATAGAGTGGCGATTATTATTTCTAAGGTTGAATTTTGATGTTTGTACATCATCAAGGTTAAGAAGCTAGGAGTTAATGATATACTTCAGTAAAACAAACTTTCGATATTTTTGCGTAGTTATCTATAATATAACATAATTTATGATTTATCATAAGATAACAGTCTGTTATATTATTATTATTATTATTATTTTGATATCACCAATTGTTTAATAATGGAATAGAGAGTAATAATAACTGAAAATATTATAATTTGCAATCTGAGCTCAAATGCGAATTATGTGCAAAGTAATTATATATAGTTGATTGATAATTTGCAGACTGTATGTCACACTATATTATTCTATGGAAATTCACAGATTAAGGAATAAAGAACCTAAAAGGCTCTCCAAAACGTGCTGAAACTTTTAAAGATATAATAGAAAAAGCAGGAGGGAAATTAGTTGCCACATACTACACAATGGGACTATATGATGGTGTATCAATTATAGAGGCTCCTGATGATACGGCAGTTATGTCAACTGTACCATCATTTGAAAGCCAACAAGGTAGTTCAAGGACTATAACTCTTAAGGCTTTTACAACTGAGGAAACAGCTAAAATAATTGGAAGCATCTGAGTAGTAGGCTAAAAATTATACCAATGACTCAGAATGTTTTGCTTTTATTTTTTAGCTAATTTTGTATGAACCAGTGTTGACTAGCCGGGTCGGATTCGGAACATATTTGACGTTCGAATCGGACCCAAAACGCTCAGCACAATGTCAAATTAGTATTATTAACATCTATTTTAAGACCAAATCTTCTTGCAATATGCCGTTTCAATCAGATGGGCATATACACTATTCCTATCCAAACTAAAATATTGTTATGCAGATAAAGACCATACTTATTGAAGATAGATAATCCTTCTACAACTAATTCTGCTTTTAGGCATCTGTAGTATTAAAAACAGTAGGTCTGGGTTCGGTGGGATGTGGGACAGAATTGACTCAAATATGCCACCCAGAAACTATGCATATAAAAAATAGATTGAACTATGTAATAGATATTAATTACATCCAGACGGTAACTCTGTCCCAAAGAAAAAATGAAGGCAATGAACTTGATGATGCATTGTTACTATATGCGATTTAAATTAGAAGACTTTGAAGTGCTTGTCAAAGAGTTTTTAGACTATACAAAAAAAGTAAAAAGTTATGAAGAAGCTCTTAGAATAAGAGAACAAGAGATTAGCCGAAGAGAAAAAGCATTAGAAAGAAAATTAGAATCTCCTCTTAATAATCAAAAACTAACATAGAGCGAAATTGATCAAATCATTGATCCAGATGCAGTATTTTAAAATATTGTAAATAACATGGTTTCTGCAGTGAATATGATAATAAATCCGCTGTACCAGAAGACAGTGTCTAATAGCAACAAATTAATCTTTTGTTATATTTTTTCTATTATTTTCCATGTCCAATAATTCATTTATCTTGTCATCATAAGTTTGGTCCTTACGAGATGCTGACTTTAATCTCTGTCTAGTTGAATTCAAGATTTGGATTGTAGTTATATGGTCCCCTTTAGCTGGGGGAAATGTTTGTTTTGTCGACTTAACCATTATCATCAGACTATATGATATTAGCTCAATATCAATTGTTAAGTTTCAATTATATGATAGCTTAATTATCTAATATCGGGAGGAAAGTCTATGGTAAACAAGATGCCTCTCGCAAGCGACACGAAATGTGAGCACTACATCTGCCCTTAAGCTGAATCCTTTTCTCATCATATTAAGTAAAACATTAATTTCTTAAACAGTTGATACATTAAACTTTGCCCAAGCCTGAACATAGGCATCGCTAATTCGATCCAATTCATATATAGCATAATGTTTAGCAGAAACTGATTTTGCACGGCCAGCCAAGATGTCGGCCTCATTCATATCCATGATTCTTCTCATGATATTATAGTGAATTTTTCTTAATTCTACAAACATAAGATTAGCATTTTTCTTTGTAAGTTTATGAGCAATATCAATATCTACATGATTGAAGTTTGGAATATTGCTAAATTTCTCCCACATAACGGTTGGTAAAATAGTGAAATAGCATTTTTTGTGACCCCTAAACCAATTGATAACAACAACGGTTAGCCCATTTGGTTTATTGACTACATGCAGTTTATTGCAATCACAACCTCCGAGATTGCCACATAGTTCTGTATTATGAATATATATTATTTCTTCCTCTCTTAAACCTGTAAATAAACCAACTTTGACAGTTAGACCTATATCTCCTTGAATTGCCAGAAGATGCTTAACTTTGTTGCTAACAAAATTATCATCTACAATGTAAATCCTTTGATGCATATCCAAGCCAATATTGAGACCATATCGATTGATGATTTTCTCAATAATTCTTTGCATTCTGGATTATTAGTTTTATAATAATAGTAGTTGCCAAAATGACGTATACCCTGTATAATCCATGCTCTTTTAGGTGGGTTAATTGGAGAATCTCCTCAGGCTGAGGTCCAAAGAATATATCTCGGAAACGTCGAAAGTAACTCACTATGTCCTTTACATGTTTTTGAAGCTTTCGAATAGTTAAAAGATAATTGAGCATATCATCCAAATTTACATTTTTGTAAAAGGTTGGTTCGAATGTCCATTTACTAATGTTTTGACTCCATTGCTTTGTATATTACTATCCATTGCTTGAATTTGTCTATCCTCTGTAATTGGTGGAAATTTGGTAGTTAGAAAATCGCTGACCAATTGACCTAATGTTTCAAAACCATATAATTTGAGTCTTTGATTAAGTATTGGTAGATCTTCTGGTTTAATTTTGACGTTTACACATTTCCAATTATATTTTTTGGCAACTTCTACATTAGCTTATTAATTCCATAGTCACTATTGAATACTATTGAATATAAACTTTTCAGTAATGATTTAGTAAATAAGAATTACATAAAATTGCTCCAGCTTTGAAACCATAAAAACAACTCATGGAACCATTGATTTTCAAATGGAACCATAAAACAGGTGTTTCTGAAACTTTTGGTTTCATTTTTGGTTCCAAATTTTTAATTTGTTTTATTAAAAATGGCAATTAGTTGGAACCAATAATTAAAAATTGAATACAAAAATCTTCGAGTATTTCCATCGCACTAAATTAGTGGACTGGGCGGGATTTGAACCCGCGACCACATACTTGCGAAGCATGCATTACTACCAGCCTGAACTACCAGCCCATAATTAGCATCTCTCATTTTTCCCATCCCTGATAATAAAATATCGGCTAGATGTACATAATTATTAGACAAGATAATAATCAGATCAACCGATTTCTGTTGTTTCATCTTAGGCTGTTCCAACATAACAGCAGATTTGACTATAGTAAGATGTTGGAAATTCTTGTATGCTAAAACTAACTCAAGTTTAAGATTTAACCGCTTAATGGGATATGATAAGTCTCCAGTTAATTTTAATTCACCAAAAAAACATGCAAATTAAAATGTTAATGGTTATTTCAATCTGTTGCAGATTGCCATAATAGATGGTAGTTCCTCAGTTTTAGAGCAAATTATTACAAGTATATTTATATAGAATCTTAGGTCAATATTTCCTATTATTTGGCAACCATGTTAATGGATGACCAATGGGATATATTGCTGTATTTAATCTATAATCACAAATGTACTCCGTTCATAGGTCCTGAGGCTTATTCTCCATGGCTTAGTGATAATATAGCTGAAAAATGGATAAAAGAATATGGATATCCTTTGGAGAATTCGCATCCATTAGCAAAAGTAGCTCAATTTTTGGCAATAAAAAATGGAGATGATATGCATCCTAAATATATTCTTAGCAGGCTACTTAAAGAAAAAGAACCACCTGATTTCTCTTTAGAAGAACATAGAAATACTCCATATGCTGTTCTAGCTGATCTTAATCTGCCCATCTATATTACTACAAATTATGATCACTTTATGGAGGCAGCTTTGAAAAGTAAAGGAAAAGAACCTGTAAGTGAGTTTTGTAGATGGAGCGAAAAGCTAAGCAATTATGCCAGACAGGCCGAAATGCCATATGCTTTTGATAAAAAGAAAAGATATCAACCTTCAGAAACTAAACCGTTAGTATACCATCTTCATGGAGATATAGATATACCTCGATCCATGGTTTTAACTGAGAGAGATTATATTGATTTTGTAATTAATCTCAATAAAAATGATGAAAAGTTAACATTACCATCCCCAATACGCACTGCATTAGCAACATCTTCATTATTGTTTATTGGTTATAGCTTTGAGGACATAACCTTCCGCGTTATATTTCAAGGTGTTATGAGTTTACTTGATGTTATGGGCCGAGAAATTAGTATAGCAGTACAACTGCCACCGCAACTTACAACAGAGAGAAAAGAAGAAGCAGAAAGGTATTTAGTTCAATATACAAAAGATATGTATGAATTGCATGTATACTGGGGTGATAGTTCCGAATTTGTATCAGAGCTACGTCAGCGATGGGATAAATTCAAAAGTGCTAGGGCGTAATAGCTTAGCAATAAGTGATAGAAATGATGATTTTTACATTATGAATACTGAAAGAAAGCAACAAATAATAATTGATCCATATATTGGACCACGTCCATTTAAGCGAGATATTGAAGACCAAAAACGATTCTTTGGCCGAGACGATGAAACTGATGAGATTGTATCACTTATTCTTGGCCACAAACTCGTTTTGATATATGCTCAATCGGGAGCTGGAAAGACATCCATATTTAACGCTAAAGTTGCTCCTACATTAGAAAAGTATGGATTTCAAGTTTTACCTACTGCCAGGGTCGGTATTGCTTCTGATACCAAATCAGAATTCGATCCTCTCGTTATGAATATTAATATATCATCGTCTTCGTCTTCGTCATCAGTCGTAGAAGTAATAAATTCCTACATGCTCAATGCTCTTCAAAGTCTAAGTCCAGAAATTGATTCTAAATTATTATTCTTGAACAGACGCCTCTCTTCATTTTTGAAAGATTATTTTCCTATTACTAATGACAATAACAAAAATAACAAGATCAAAGCCCAGGCACTTGTATTTGATCAACTCGAGGAATTATTCAATTTCTATCCGGGTACTACATGGAGAAAACAGCAAGAGGACTTTTTTGAGCAAATTACAGAGGCGTTGGAAGAAAACCCTTTGTTACGAATTGTATTTGTTATTAGAGAAGATTATTTAGCTGAACTCGATCACTTTGCAGGAATTCTTCCTGGTAGATTGAGAGCAAGATTCAGACTGGAGCGTTTGGGAAAGGATGCTGCTCTTATTAGCAATTAAAGGTCCACTCAAAGGCTTAAGCAACAGTACTTTAAAAAATTACTCTGAACAAGAAATAGATATTCAAATAGAAATGTTAGTTGAAGAGCTTTTGAAGATACAAGTAGAGGATCCTTTTAGTGGCAAACCGCATCAAATAAATGGCGAATTTGTAGAACCAATTCATCTTCAAATAGTTTGCCAAAGATGGTGGCAGGAAATATCTTTAGGAAAACCCCAAACTGCTCAATCTCGTCTTAAAGCTTTAGCAGATGTTGATAGTGCATTACAAGAATTTTATGAGAGATCCATTTATGATGCAACGACGCACACTAATGTAAGCGAAGGCATTGTTAGAAGATTATGCGAAGAAAAATTAATTACTTCCAGCGGAACTAGAGCATTTGTACACAGGGGAGCATTCGCTCAGTTTATTCAAGGAATCAATAAATCAATAAGTGAAGAGAAGATTGATAAAGTAATCAGTATTTTAGAAAGTAAATATCTCATCAGAGCAGAACGACGTTCTGGCGCTAAATGGTATGAAATAACACACGATCGGCTTATTGGACCAATTAAAGCTTCTAATCTAAAATGGAAAGAATATGAAAGAAACAGGAAATCTAGGCGCCACCGAATGATTATAATTCCTTCTATTGCCGTTGTTGCAATTGCAGTATCTATGATCGTTTTCTTTTTCTTCAATCCTTTTACTCATTCTGAAGCTATTCTTCTTGGTCGAACTCCTTCTTAGATATCTGTTAATCCACAAACAAACATGATATATGTAACAGGCTCTGACTTGCTGTCTCTGTCATAGATGGTAAAACAAACAAAGTAGTAGATAATATTACATTAGATCAGCCTGCTTCTGACATATCTATTAATCCACAAACAAACATGATATATGCAGCAGGCTATAACTCGTCAATTCTGTCTATTGTTATAGATGCTAAAACAAACAAAGTAGTAGATGATATTCCGGTAGAAAAAACCATAATAGATTTATCTGTTAATCCACAAACAAACATGATATATGCAGTAGGCATATAACTCCAGCTCATTTCTCTGACTCTGTCTATGTTATAGATGGTAAAACAAACAAAGTAATAGATGATATTATACTACTAAATAAGAGTCGTTCTTACATATCTATTAATCCACAAACAAACATGATATATGCAGTAGGCATAACTCCAGCTCCTTCTCTGACTCTGTCTCTGTCATAGATGGTAAAACAAACAAAGTAGTAGATGATATCACATTAGATTCAGCCTGCTTCTGAGATATCTATCAATCCACAAACAAACATGATATATGGCAGGCTCTAACTATAATCCAATTCTGGAATTACATCTGGCTCTGTCTGTTATAGATGGTAAAACAAACAAAGTAGTAGATGATATTACATTAGATCAGCCTGCTTCTGACATATCTATTAATCCACAAACAAACATGATATATGCAGCAGGCTCTGACTCTGTCTATGTTATAGATGGTAAAACAAAGACAATGGTTGTTGATATTTCGGTAGACAAAAACATAATTGATTTATCTATTAATCCACAAACAAACATGATATATGTATCTGATTTTGATTCTAATACTGTCTATATTATAAACGGTATGGCGAATAGAATAGAAGCAAGTATTGCAGGACCTGAGCCACCTGGAATCAAAGTAGGCGAAGAACCTTCTGAGATATCTATTAATCCACAAACAAACATGATATATGTGGATAACTTAAAGTCTGACTCTCTGTCTGTTATAGATGGTAAAACAAACAAAGTAGTAGATAATATTAGAATAAAGAAACCTTCTGACATATCTATCAATCCACAAACAAACATGATATATGCAGTAGGCTCTAACTCTAGCTCTGTCTCTGACTCTGTCTCTGTCATAGATGGTAAAACAAACAAAGTAGTAGATGATATTACATTAGGTCAGTCTACTCCTGAGGTATTAGGTCAGCCTGCTTATGATATATCTATTAATCCACAAACAAACATGATATATGTATTAGGATATAGTCTGACTCTATTTCTGTCATAGATGGTAAAACAAACAAAGTAGTAGATAATATTACATTAATCAGCAGGCTTCTGACATATCTATCAATCCACAAACAAACATGATATATGCAGCAGGCTCTAACTCTAGCTCTAGTTCTCTGGCTCTGTCTCTGTCATAGATGGTAAAACAAACAAAGTAGTAGATAATATTACATTAGATCAGCCTGCTTCTGATATATCTATTAATCCACAAACAAACATGATATATGTATTAGGATATCAGTCTCTGTCTCTATGTTATAGATGGTAAAACAAACAAAGTAGTAGATGATATTACATTAGATCAGCAGCTGCTTCTGACATATCTATTAATCCACAAACAAACATGATATATGTAGCAGGCTCTAGCTATAATCCAAGTTACTGGAATTACATCTGGCTCTGTCTCTGTCATAGATGGTAAAACAAACAAAGTAGTAGATGATATTCCATTAATCCATGTTAGAAGTTCTGAATATATAGACGCTAATCCAAAAACAAATATTGTATATGTAGTCAGCTCTGCCTCTGATTCTGTCACTCCTATAAATGCTACAACAAACCAAATAAAACAGATCAATAGTAAATTTGTGTTAAACTTCTGATAACTTCAAGATTTAAACATTTCTTCAAAAATCCCGGCTGTACTGTCTTAATGATAACTTATACCATCTAAAATAATGTAACATAATTGCAATTAGAAAAAAAGTAATGATTTATTTTTTTCTTAATAACAAAACATAGATTTGATGAAAAATAATAGTAAGAGTACCGCTGATTATGATTAATAGGGATAAAGACAAATAATGTCTTATTAACATTCTAAGACGTACCTCAATAATTTTTTCTTGTGTTTCTAATTTATTTTCTAGCTATATAGTATGGTCAATTGATGGTTTATTTGTTCTGTATCCTTCAAGATTCATCTATAGTTATATTGTAATATTACAATAGCTGAACTTTTTCAATCTTACATCTTCTATTTCCTTAACTTCGAGTAGTTTACTTATTTCTTAGCATTTCTAAATCTATCCCAACGGTTACGTAACTCTGCTGAAAATTCTGAAGCATATCCCCAATAGACATGGATCTTGAACATATTTTTTGTGTATTGATCTAAATACTTTTGTGCTTGGTCTATCATCTTATCGTCTGAGTGATGTTTTGGTGGTAAAAGAACTGCTATACTTCTTAATTGGAATCTTACACCTAAATTTTCAATTATGTTACGGAATATAATACGAAAGTTTATGTCTTCTAAGCTATAACCAACGAATAATAAGATCGTATCTGCAAAAGTTCTTCTTATAATAGGAGGTAGTATAGAATTGTCATCATCTCCTCTACTAAGAGCTCACTATAAAATCAATATAATCATTCTCAGTTAAAACCATGGATTGAGGTGTATTTATATCTCCATGAAGATGATAAATTAGATGGTTGAGATACTGTTGGTTGGTATTTAGATTTTTTGAATAGTTTAGATTCAATTCCAGCTGCATCTGCATAATTATTCCATCTACAAAACTCACTTACAGGTTCTTTTCCTTTACTTTTCAAAGCTGCCTCCATAAATTGATCATAATTTGTAGTGATATAGATGGGCAGATTAAGATCAGCTAGAACAGCATATGGAGTATTTCTATGTTCTTCTAAAGAGAAATCAGGTGGTTCTTTTTCTTTAAGTAGCCTGCTAAGAACATTTTTTGGATACAAATCATTTCCCTTTTCTATTGCCAAAAATTGAGCAACTCTTGATAGTTGGTATGAATCTTCTAAAGGATAGTTATGTTTCTCTGCCCAATCTCTGGCTACATCTTTACCAAGAGGAAGCCATGGAGCACAAGCTCCTGCCCCTATAAATGGCGTACATTTCTTGTCTTTGATTGCATAAAGTAATTCTTCCCAATCCTCCTCACTTAATCCCATATTTGTAAATCAAATCTGTATTGGAGTAAAATAAATATATCATGGAATTTGATATCATATACGGTCTAATAGACTATTTTGTCATTGCTATAAACCATCAATAAATGATTTACCCTAACCATGAATTCTCTTACATCACATTTGTGTATTGATAAGCAATTGCCTTACTTCAGGAGATTATGATCTTTAAGTTTTAGAGATAAGCTTATCTTAAATGATAAAAATCAATTCTGATTTTTTATTATATTATTCTTTTGTAATTGTTCTTACTTTATTAAGTCAAGCACATCTGTTAATTGTGTTTTAAGATAGTTTTCTGCAGCCTTAAATGGTATGTTAAATTCTTCATCCGTTACTACTTCATGGGACTGTATCCAATTACATTTCGATTTTACCTTTTCTATTTCAAAGAGTTTCACAAATTCATCATAGTTGCTAATATTGAATTCTTCCTCAGTATTACGTATATTTTTTATAGCATTGTATAGATATGCCTGAGTTATTAATACTCGCCAGAGCACAGGTCTAGTTCGAGGATGAAAATATGAAAAAATAGTAAAGAATACCTCAAATGTATTATTGTTTTGAGATGCGATATTATCGCTTTTTTTAAAGAATTGCTGTTCAAACTCACCGAAGCTTTTTATCCGACTATTATTATAATCACCTCCTTTTTCAGACACAATTAATGTCTCAGCTAGTATATCTATTGTTCCTACCTTAAGACCTTGTAACCAAAACTTTTCAGGATATTTGGCTCTCCTTTCTCTCTTTGCAGATTCCTCCAAACTCTTTTGATTCAGCTCCTATTTGATCAGGATCATAAGGAATAGCAGGATCACTTCTAGCCAGATCTGGAGAACTAGAAAATGTGTAATACAGAATCTTGGCAAGGATATATTGAATATTAATAGATCTATCTAATTTTAGATCTATATTTGTCAGTCTATGCTGGAGAAGTTTAAATGCTGCCATTGGAGCGATTAACCGATATATTGTTGATCTTATAAAATAATGATCTGTAGAAAGCCAATATCTATCAGGACCTAAATTTCCATCCTTAGCATTTCTGGCTAGTGCATAAATTCGTCTAAGTGCACTTTCTGATAATTCTGCAAATTGAAAGAGTATAGGTTCACATTCTTGGTAAAGTCTCTTTCTAGCTTCATATTCATAATCTCTACGTGCATCGTGTTCTGCTTTTTTTTCAGCCAGTTCATTTTCTAAATGTTTAAGTCTCATTTCATTTTTCTTTGTAAAAATAGCAGTTATGATTGCAGTAATCACTGACGAAACTAATGCAATTATTGCTCAACTATTGCTACAATAGCACCAGGCTCATCTAACCAGCCCACAATGGTTTTGTAATGTGTGTTTATAATATATTTTATGTTTTCGTCATGTAATTATAGCAAATATATACATGAGACACTACAAAATTATATTAAACGATATATGATTACAATAGGAATATCGATAAAACTCTTGAACTTGATCGTATAACTTATAGGCATTTATTTAGATATCAGACCATGACAAAGAAATATCATTAAATTATTTTCGAAAAAATATTCAAGTTAAGTCAAATATACTAACTAACAAAAGTTCGTTCACAGATTTTTCTTAATATGTAAGGTTTACTATGCTTAAAAAATCCTTTTACTTGGTTTTAAAAGATATACAAAATTATGTTAGGCAGTATATCATACAAATAAAAAGCGAGCATTACTACAATAAAACTTTAAATTGCTGAAATATTAGCTAGCTAAAATTTTTAGGTAATTATTATAAAGAGAAAATAAATCTTTCATCTAGTATCCTTATAAATATTCTTATAAACAATATCCTTATTAAATATACATACGTATGCACATACGTTTGCACACTAGAAGAGAGATATCTGTACTAGGAGTTTTTGCATTATTAGTAATATTATTGACTAAAATATCTCTCATTTCAACACTGCATATGCCAGCTTCTGCGCAGGAGACAGTTGGTATAGGCCAGATAATTAAACAGATGTCACAACAAGTGGCAAATTCAAATCCAGGTACTGATTTAGTGCATATACAACAGATACTTATACAATTAGCTCAGCAAACAGCAGCCCAGACCTTGGATAAATTTAAAGCTATGCAAACAATTACTGAGATACAATCACAGATAACTTCATCTCCAACAGGCCCAGTATCACAAGCATTATTACATATTGCAAAACAAACAGTTGATAAGGTGGCATTTACTCAAGTTATAAAACAAGGAGCACAACTGATAGCCAGAGGTATACCTGGACCAAACGCATTAGTACAGATAGCCAGTCATCTAGAAGCAGCTGAAACACCGGTAATAAAGCAGCGCATAGACAAGGCTGCACACAAGATAGCTATGGAAACTGGCGCCGACCAAGCTTCCATTACAAGAGCCATGAATTATGTGGCTAATCAAGATTCTTTGGAAGGAAAAAATCCTCTTCCGGATTTAGATATGATGGCATTGAAACCTGAAGAAATGAAGATTGCCGCTGACCATATTGATGAGCAAGAAGGACTAGGTCATTATGATGCTGTACCAACATTTTCAGCGGGTATGTCGCAAGCACTACATGAAGGTAAAAGTGTAAAGGAAGCTGTAGATATAGGTGTTAAGAAAGCTGCAAATACACGACTACTGATACAGATACTATAACTACTGATACAGATACTATAACTACTGATACAGATACTATAACTACTGATACAGATACTATAACTACTGATACAGATACTATAACTACTGATACAGATACTATAACTACTGATACAGATACTATAACTACTGATACAGATACTATAACTACTGATACAGATACTGGCGATACAGATACAGATACTGGCGATACAGATAGCGACGACGAAGGAGATAGCGGGAAGAGTGGCGATAGCGGGAAGAGTGGAAAGAGCGGCGGACGGCGGAGGAGATAGTCGGCGGCAGGAGGAGATAGTGGCGGAGGAGGAGATAGTGGCGGCGGAGGAGATAGCGAATGAGATATACTTGCATAACTCTAACGTTATGCTTGCATGCAGACCAGAAGCCTGCTTTATTACTCTCTTATTATAGGTTTGAGTTAAAACACTACGCTTAAAAATGAATATCGATGTAATTCATTTATTTAGATCCGTGATGAATAATGATAGCTAATATGATAGAGGAAGACAAAATTATTAAGGTTTTATTGTGTAAATAGGGCTCTGTTCACTTAATGTTAAATCTATAGCTGAAAGTATCTTATCCCTATTATGCTACTCAAAAGAAATAGAACATCTTCAAAGTATATCTACTATGCACTACTACATCTACTATACTTTTCAGGCCTTTCACTCAGAAGAGCATCAGAACACCTGTTTCCATTTATAAAAAGGAATCATGTTTCGATATGGAATTGGATTCAACGCTTCAAACCAAAAAAGATACTTCAGAATAAGAGAAAAGTATCTGAATTTATAATATAGATGAAACACTACTTAAAGTTGGCAATCACTATGCATGGTTATGGATTGCCATTGAGCCAATAGATAAGCTGATTCTAGGTATTAGAATTTCTTTTGAGAGAAGCATACTTGTTGCCGGAACGGTTTCTACAAGAATTAGTTAGAAGATATGGAAAGCACCCAGTTTCTACTGATATAGTGGTGGGACATGGTATCCATATGCTTGTAAATTTGCAAAGATAAAACATCATCATTTCACTCATACCATGACAGAAGCATAATTGAGAGAACAGTTCAATACTTTAAAGATAGAACAGAATGTTTTGATGATTATTTTCCATGTAGAAAAAGAGATAACTGTAAACTAGGACATCATGTTAGCAATTGGATGATGAATCAGTTTGTTTATTTGCATAATAGAATGCTTATTAAAGAAAAAATTAAGTGAACAGAGCCGTAAATAGATAGGTATCTTAAAAAGATACGATAAGGTTAGGATGACCTAACACATTTATGTGTATACTAATGAGTTAAAGATCTGTTTGTATTCGCATCTACCAATATCTATACTTAAGTATATTTTTAGTATGAAAAATTTAATTAAAAACAATAACAAGAAATGAGCTACAACAGTAGATTAGGAATCTCCTTAATAACAACTTATATTAAAGTGGTTGTAATTTTTTATTCTTGTTCTCAATTTTCTAATTGTTGTCCTGAAGGCTAAAAACAATCAGTAGGTACTTGCATATTTGGTCGAGGTGTGATAGAGCATGAGTTTAAATGAACTAACAACTCCATGTATAAGTTGACCCCCACATGATGATTGGTATCTTCATTATCTAATGAGACATTTCTTTGGCTTAGTAGGCAGCTCTGTTATTTTCTGTATCTTTTTAATTTGTTTGCTTTAGAAATTCTTCATAACATTTAGTACAGCTTCAGTAAGAATAATTAAATTAAATACAATAGTAAAAGACAATGTCTACAACAACAAGACAAGAAAGAGAAAGACTTGTGCTAGACTTTTACAATCAAGATGAAACCAAACATGAGATCAGCAAAAGAGGCTAGGATGTCATTTAGAGATATAGGAGTTATTGTGAATATAACATTTGAAGAAAAGAATGAAGGATCCAAAGGAGATGAACAACAACGTTAAGAGAAAAAGCAAGATGTAGAACAACAGCTATCTCTTTCAACTTACGCATAAAACTCTTTTCTGAAGGTAAGATTCCATTAGAAGTAGTTGTTGAATTAAACCTAAGAAAGTCATAGACAACTAAATTCTGTAAAAAGTATTGGAGGCTAAAACAACTACCAAATCTGAATCTTTTTTATTAAGAATATAATAATATTGTATTTTTTTATACCTTTACAAATTAACCAAATGTATCGATGTACAGCAAGTGGTTAATCTTCCTAAAATTACAAATAATAACTTACCAGCAATTGAATGAGATATAGAGTACTGCAAAGGATGTAAATTCTTCAATTTAAGAAACGACCATCACATATAGTGTTGTTGTGTTTCAAGTCTCAAATAGAAATACAAAGCAAAGCCATGTACTCTTATTATAAATAGTGAAAAGAAAAAGTGCAAAATAATGGATCTACAGCATGAACAGATAAGAATAAAAATCTTGTTACTCTATTTACGAACAATAATGAAGAACATCTTAAATCAAAAGGCACTGAAGAGAAAAGATTATCAGAAATTATTCGGTTAGAACAACAACAACATCATCATCACCAAACACGATCGCTAATACAAGGACGTATCTCTGACCAATATATTTCTGATATCCTAATTTCACAAAACATATAAAGTATAAAAAACCGTGAATTTATCTGACACAGCATCTTTGCTACATGTTTAATCAGTTCAGTCATAATAAATCTATAATTTTACTATCTATACCTCTGATTCTTTCAGCATTTACTCATCTTTGGAACCCTATAGGATTTCCAGCTGTATGGGTTGTTGAGGGGCAATACATGCACAGGACCATGCAGGTATTGGAAGGTTTAGGTCATCATCAAAAACAAAGTAGCATCTATCCTCATCCATATGATCATCCATATTTTGGACAATATTTTTTAGCAGGAATGTTAGCAATGATTGGTTATCCAGAATCATTGCATCTTTCTTCTACTGCTACTATTATTGCTACTGCTCATGGCAATACAATACATTCTATTGAAATGCTTTATCTTATTCCAAGAGTTTTGATAGGATTACTTGCCATATTGGATACTTTTCTTGTATACAAAATAGCTGAACGTTGCTATAGTAATAACAGGACTGTTGCATTAATTGCATCTATTCTCTTTGCAGTAATGCCAATAACATGGGTATTAAGAAAGATATTATTAGAATCACTTCTTCTACCTTTTCTTCTCTTATCGATACTATTGGCACTATATATATCAAAAGATCAGATAAGAAGAAACTACAATAGCAATAAATGGAGGAAAATAATAATAAAAAACAAAAACACTTTACTAGTTTTACTTTCAGGCATTTTTTTAGGATTGGCTATTCTTACAAAAATTCCAATATTTACTATGATTCCATTAGTTGGATATCTTGTTTATACCTCTAGCAATAAGAATTGGAAGATTGTAGGTCTTTGGCTTATTCCTGTGATTTTAATACCACTAAGTTGGCCTGTCGATGCTATATTCAATGGTGATTTTGATCTTTGGTTAAATGACGTAATATGGAATATACACAGACAAAACAATAATAGTACTGATTCTGCAGTAGGTAACACGCTTCTGAACTCTTTAAAATATCTATTTCAGATTGAACCAGTTTTGCTTCTTCTTGGCTTTGCTGGGATTTTCTTTGCAGAGGTAAAAAGAGACTTTTTGATGTTGTTATGGGTTGTTCCGTTTCTTGTTTTCCTTTTCATTATAAATTTCGTTTCATTCTTTCATTTGATTCCGTTATTGCCAGCATTTTGCATTGGCAGCTGCTAGGATGATAGTAGATATATCCTCTAGAATTAATCACAAAAAGATTCAGCAAATAATGCCGTTCGCTATAATCTCAGGGATAGGGATTTTTGGGATTGTAACCACCAGTATGCTAATAACAACAAATGTTACGTCAACCTACTTTAAAATATATGCGTCTATAGTTCAATACTTATCAAATGAGGAGAAGATCAATGACCATCATAATAATAACAACAATAGCACAACAATCATGATCGGTCGTCATTGGACTAGAGGCTTATACTGGATTCCAAAATATGTATATAACATAGATTTAGATTTTAAAAAGGTTGACAAAGTTAACGATAAATCTCTATCTGTTGAAGGAGAAAAGGCTATTCTCATTGTTGATAATACGATAAAACGCTCTCTGTCTGATAATACTAATAATGATATACAGAATAGACGTAACAACAACAACGATTGAATCCATATTACAATACGATTCCAATTGCTATTTTTAAGGATAACTCTACGCATTATGATCTTGATAAATATCCCTATACTAGTATGAGTGAGAATAGAGATACAAAATGGGTGGAAATCAGAGCAAATGCAAATAGCAGTAAGATATTATGGGACATATATATTAAAGCGTCAACATATATTCAAGTGCTAATGTAGATCTACATCTAGATACTATATTTTAAATCACATCTATATTAGGAAGATGCATATAATGTACCCTAAATTTACGCTAATACAATTAAGAGTTATTGTATTATCAATATTATTGCTAATTGAAATCTCCCTTGTCCCTGCGATGCAAACTGGAATCTATGGTCAATTACTACAACAGCAGCAACTGCCGGTAATAAGTATAAAGATTACATCTCCTACTACGGGTCAACAAGTCCAGTTGGTCAAATTACAATATCAGGAACATCAACAGATAATCCAACTACTGATTGTACAGTATATGCTGATTGGAATAATACAAAGCCATTTCAAAAAGCTATAGCAACAGGTCCTGGTGGAGTAAATGATTATTCTATTTGGAGTTTTACGTATACGCCTGCATATCATGCAATTACAAATGGAACAAATGAACTGACTGCACAAATCTTGCTTAGATAATGATAGCAATAATAATAATAACAACACCACTGCTACTTATTTAACAAATTATTATAAGGTAAATGTTACAGGAATAACAAAAGCTTCTTCTTCTGAAAGGACCACGTCTTCAGAAGAACAAAAAGAACAGACTAATGGTGATGGTAGTAGTGTCCCTATTCCAATACCATCTCCACTTCCTTCATCACCATCTACTCAGAAGCAAGAAGAGGAAGAAGACAAGGAGGTAGAGAAAAAAGAAGAGGAACCACAACCAGAATCAGAGCCTAAAGCTGAGCCTGAACCAGAAGACAATGATGATACAATCATCTATTGGGATATTGAAGATGCAGAAGATAGTGAAAAGAATAATGAGCAGATTTTAGACTTTGAAGACAATATAATTGATTTAGAATGAGTCTGACAAGAAATAATAGTTATTATTAATGCTGTGATGACAGATGAAAATTGTATATGACCATCACTGGGATGTCATGTAATCTCTATTAGATGAATAATAATTATGAATAATCTTATAAATTACTACTTCAGTAACATATCGATGCAAAATCAGCAGCAGCATCTTCAACCAAACATTATATCAAAATTAGGAGTTATTGTATTATCCATTATATTATTAACCGGAATTTCCTTTATCCCTGTATTCCAAGCTGGAGTCTATGCACAACAGCCACAATCACAACAACAATCACCCCAGCAACAGAATAGAGTTGGTCTTAGCCAAATAATAAAGCAGATTGCACAACAAGTAGCAACTGCAAATCCTGGTACTAATGCAACTAATGTATATCAAATACTTGTACAATTAGCAAAACAAACAGCTCAAACATCCAGTCAAGCAGAGGCTATTAAAGAAATTCGTCAGATATCATCACAAGTTACTGCATATCCCTTTGGTACTCTATCTCAAGTACTATCTCATTTTGCAGGACTGATAGCATCTGGTAATAGTAGTGTAGTACAAATTGTACAACAAACATTACAACAGAAAGCTAGTAGCAGTAGTAACAACATAACACAATCTCTATCCAATACAGCTATTCAAGAAGCAAGTGGTGGGTCGAGAAATGTCAACCTAGTTATAAGAAATGCAGCACAAATATTAGCAAATAGAGTAGGTGTTCCTGTAGAGAAAGTTGAAGCAGTAATTATACAAATAGCTCTTCAATTTGCACAAGCACAAGGAAAATCTATTACTGGACAATATATCTTTCAGCTTGCAAATCAAATAATACAGGATCCCAATGGAGTTTTAGCACAAGCAATACTACAGCTTGTAACACAAGATGATGGTGGTAGAACCAGTCATACTACAACAATTATAAAAAATGTGATTAAAATCAGGGGTGGTGGCGGAGGAGATTATGGAGATCATGGAAAACCGCCTTCATGCAACACAGGATATTATTGGGATTACAAAGAGAAGAAATGTGTTCCTTATCCAGACTGTGAGAATAATCCAAATGCAACAGGATGTCACACCACCACTAGACTGTGAGAATAATCCAAATGCAAAAGGATGTACACCACCACTAGACTGTGAGAATAATCCAAAGCCAACAGGATGTACACCACCACTAGACTGTGAGAATAATCCAAATGCAGCAGGATGTCCACCACCAGGTGATAATGATGATGATAAACTACCTTCACCACCACCTTCATCAGACAATGATAATGATGATGATAAACTACCTTCACCACCACCTTCATCAGACAATGATAATGATGATGATAATCTACCTTCACCACCACCTTCATCAGACAATGATAATGATGATGGAGATGCCAATGCAGGCACAGATGATGGTGACGGCAAAGATCCTGCTAAATAACTACTCTATTGTGATTATATATTTAGAATACAACTTATTTTATCTCTTTTAATGTCTGTTGAGATGAATGAATGATTTTAGAAACAAGTTTTGCTTAATTTAGTTTATTTTAGTAGCACGATCAATAATTTCATTTTTAATTTTTAGTATCTATTGGATATATTATATTGTCTAGATCCTTTCATACGTCTTTAAATGAATGATCACAATCCATTAAGGTAACGATAAGTAATCAAAGTTAACTAAACTAGGATAAAGAATTTGGATTTTTTAATAAATATTTTATACAGTTATTATAAAGTGCTGATATATAAAAGAAATAAGTAGAAGAAACACATTTTCTATGAAGATCTTATAAACTAGTATGTCGTATAATAAGTAGGTATGTCTACCGTATTGTATGGTCTTCAGGAAGACGACAACTCGCCTCCACCAATGTCTATATGCCCCAGATGTGGACGGCAAGTAAGGCTTGATGGGCGCTGCGACTGTGAGATGCTATTTGAAAATAGCAATAGTAATGATACGAAATCAAAAATGCATATGAAACGGAACAAATAGCCGCTAGCCATTATTCGACTACACTGATGGTGTAGTAATAGGGGCTCCTAGTGATAATATTTTAAATAATTTCTGGTCTCCGTGGGCATAGTAGTGTATTGCTACTCTGAATCTTTTCTATTAAATGACAGGAGAATAAATCCATCACTATTCATTAGTGTTCCTTTCCAAAAATATGTCGCACTGTTCTTCTAATAATAGTTTCTCCCCAGCTCTTTGAAATCGACTGAGCTAATACTGCAAACAAAATACCTAATCCTACTGCAGAAGATGTCAGAGATGTTATATAGTTATTTTCAAGTGCTATTTTACCAGACCATATTTCTGACCAAATATGCAGGGCTATAGTAAAAATACCCTGGCCAGTTCCAATAAAAACTAAAAATTTTCCAAGAGTTACTCTATTTAAAGCAAATAATCCTGCTCCTAGAAGTACCGTAATTCCTCCAAGTTGGCTTAACATTGCAAGGACCCCAACTGGAGCTAATACAAATGACCAGAATTGTCTGGCTGTATATATCATAACCTCGTGTGTGACGATATCATATATTGCCAAGTTTGCCTTGTATCCTGAAACCAGAAACAAGATTCCAGAAATAAAGGCAATTATTGCTGCCAATCTATTTCGAGTAGTATGATGACGTAAAGTCTGAAATCTATCATAAATTATCCTATGTCCTACCACAGTTTCTGGCAGAATCCCAAAATTAGTAACAGAATATTTCATTTTTGAATATGAATACTTTGAGCGAGCTTCATAAGCTGTAATGTTTAGCCTGATACCTTTTTTGCTTACTGCTTCTGCAACTGATCTTGGAATCAAGTATTTTTCTAAATTAAAAAATCCTCGACCAACAAACATGTAATCTGAGAGCAATTTTTTAAGGAATCCAAGCTTCTTCCCATCAATAGAATATACAGGCTTGTGAATAAGTTCTGCCCAATCTGAAAAAGGATCATCGTCTCTTGTAGCCACTCGTGATATTACGATGATAAATAGCTCACAGGCATTATTATCTGTTATATTTGTAAGAAAAGGTATTTACAAAGACTAACAAAAGAATCCTTTAAAATATATCCAAATTGATAATAAGAATTGTTCTTGTTGTGAGGAAAATGATAATAAAAATATGTCTGTAAATTTGAAACACTAATAATATTATCGATAATAACAATAATAATAATAATAACAATAGAACTATAAAAAACGCGATCGTATGTATATCAAAGATTAAACGTTAGCTTGCAGCCAATCACTAAAGAAAGTAAATGATGCAAAACTCCTGTGATATTTTAATTACAAATGCGTCTGCCGTAATTCCTAGGAGTGAGGGAATAGTACAAACTAATATAATGATAGAAAATGGTAAAATCAAGGCTCTTACAAAATCAATTCACAATATTCATGCATCAAAAATAATTAATGCTAATGGAAAGTATGTCTTACCCGGATTAATAGACCCTCATATTCATTATGGTGTCTATTCTCCAATCGATGAAGCAGCAAAAAGCGAATCCAGATCTGCTGCAGTAGGCGGAGTAACTACCATGATCCGTATGCTCCGAATGAATGAAAGTTATCAAAAAAATATAGGAAAACATCTTGAAGCAAGCAAGCATAATCATCATATTGACTACTCAATTCATGCATCGATCCTAACACCAGAGCAAATAAAAGATATTCCTTATCTAAAAAAAATCGGAATTAACTCATTTAAGATCTATATGAATCTTGGAGCCGATCTAAATCATATTTTTTTGGATCTTGAACCTGGTACACACACTATCAGAGAAGCTGAAGTTAACATGACCGATGAATTAATGTCTTCAATAATTAAAGAGGCTTCCAAAGTAAATTATTCAACTGTACTTGTACATGCAGAAGATCCAGCAGTATGTGCAGCTCACATTAAAAGAGAAAGAGAACTAAAAGCGGGAATGATACATGTCGATTCAGCATCAAGCTTGAAGACATGGTCTGATTGCAGGCCATCTTCTTCTTCTGAGGCCGAAAGCATAAGGAAGATCGCCTTCATTAGTAGAAAATACGGTTCAAACCTGTATTTTGTACATATAGGTTCAACTGCGGCACTTGATGCAATATTGACAGAAAAGGAGAAAGGCAAATCTAATCTCTATATTGAAACATGCCCTCATTACTTGACACATACAACAGAATTTGAAAAACTCACAGGAAAAGTTGTTCCTCCTATTAGATCTAAAAGTGATGTTCAAAGCATGTGGTCGGCATTACGAAATGGGATAATAGATACAATAGGGTCCGATCACGTCGCTAACAGACTGTCAATGAAGATGGGAAGTGGTGATATCTGGTCTGCACTCGCAGGCTTTCCAGGAATTGGTACCATACTCCCTGTTTTACTGAGCAAAGGGGTAAATGAAAACAGAATCAATATGGAACAGATAGCCGAAACCACAAGCTATAATGCAGCCAGAATTTTTGGCATGTATCCAAAGAAAGGCACTATTCGTCAAAAGTCTGATGCAGATCTAACCATTGTAGATCTAGAGTTGGAGCAAAAAGTCACACCAGATCTGTTACACTCCTACTCTGATTATACAATTTATGACGGATGGACACTCCGGGGCTGGCCGATTCTGACAATGGTAAGAGGAGAAGTTATCATGGAGAATGGTATGATTAACAGCAAGTCGCTAGGTCATGGAAAGTTTGTTAGCAGGCCTGTCAGAGGAAATTATTAGTGTAAGTATTAGAAAATGAGTCCGACTAATAATAATAATAGATTGAAAAGCATAATTGCGATCACAAAGAAATGATGCGAGCGGGAAAAAGGAGGACTGCATCTAGAAGTAGTAGGAGTAGTAGGGAAAATATTAGCTTTGATAATATATCCTAAAATCTAAAAGACTCAAAATAACCGTCACTTTTTGCTTTGTAATAAATGTCTGCCCGTCTTGTAAAAAGACCCACTTCAAGTACACCTGGAATACTTTTTAATTCAATCTCCTTCTTTGGGACGTCTATTATAGAATTAAATGTGGCGTCGAAAATTATATTGCCATTTTCAGTGATAAAAGGATAACCTTTTTCCAAAATTCGTAGCTGGACTTGCGAACTAATCTCTTTCAATTTTCTCGATACTGCAGACCGAGCGAATGGATGAACTTCAAGAGGAATGGGTCGATTAAACTTTTCTACAAATTTCGTCGAATCAGCTGCAATAACTACTTGCTTTGCAGCCGAAATCAAAATTTTCTCTTTGAGTAAGGCTCCACCGCCTCCCTTTATCATATTATATTGTGAATCAATCTGGTCAGCACCATCAAAAACAACATCAATTTCTGGAATATGATTTTCATCAACTATCTCCAGTCCGCTATTTTCGGCCTCTGTTTTTATTTGGAGAGATGTGACAATAAATTTCAATGTATTTTTATTCTTTAACCTTGCCAATTCCCTGACAAGAACCGCTATGGTGCTTCCGCTGCCCAATCCGATAATCTGATTATCCTTTACATATCGTTCTACTGCATCCTTAGCAAGAAGTTCAAAGGATTGATTTCTCGATGATCGATGTTCTGAATTGGAAGGATAATGAAAAGTTGAAGGAGAAGGAGAAGCAGTAGTATAAGGATGAAGATGAAGGAGATGAAGAAGATGATGAAGATGATGACGATAAGAAGAAGAACATTCAGTAACTAAGAAAACAATGGTACTTTAATCTTTATCTCCGAATTTGTTTATTTCTAAAAAGCAAGTCAGCCAAAAAGCCCATATTACAGAATATATTATATATAAAAATCTCTAATATTAAATACTACTTAGAGCATCGCGTTTCTTGTTGACTGATGGCTCATGATCCCAGTCGCCACTATCGGGATCTATTTGTTCTAACCTTCCAAGTGCCTGCATAATTTCCTTTTGAATCTCGTCAATAGTTTTTTCTTCTGTTTTTATCTTTTCTCTAACACTATCTTTCTTCTTCTGATTTTTTTGTTCTCTGATCGCCATCGTTTCCTCATTTGCTAGGTGTTGTGATTGATGTCCCTCATTGCCAAATTTCTCTTGATTTTCTTCTTCCTTCTTATTATTTTTCTTCTCCTCCTCCTCCTCTTCTCCAGCCCTGTCGATAATTGGTTGTTGGTTACTACTTTTTGGTGAGGAGCCGATGATGATATCTGATGTAGATATTCCATATTTATTAGAGATCTCAGCCAGCTTATGATCAATTGCTGTTATTCTTCCTTCTATCAGAGAAACTAATCCATTACGCATATCAGCAAGTTCTGAAATATCTACCAAGGATTGTAAATCTGCAATTTTTTTGTCGTATGAATTAAGTTGTTGTTTATACTTTAGTAAAAGTCTGTCGCGTTCTATGAGGTCAATTTTGCCCTCATATGATGCCTCATAAACTCTAGTGATAGACTGTGATATCAAGCTTTTTTCAAATTGTAAAGATTGAAGTTCTTCCTTAGTAGTGATAAAGGCTTTTGTGAAACGTTCTTTTTTCTTTAATAAAGTTTTGATCCTAGATATTTTATTGAGAATTATAGCTCCTGATATTGCTCCTGCTAATGCAAAAGCAGCAATTAAAAGTATCTCTTCAAACAAAGCAAAGATCCTTTGTTTATGTTGTTGCAGACGCAGTTAAGCTTTCTGTTATAGTTTTTTAAATAATTAATAATTGAAATTAATAATAATAATAATATGAAAGGAAGCGTTCTATGATGTAAGTCATCTATATAGGAGATCTTAAGAATGCTGATACTATTAATATTATATTACTTGCCGTTTAATCCAATTATACTTTCTCATTCGAGAATCTGGATAGCCACATTTGGCACATTCTTTTCCTCGTTTATGAAATGCATTATGGCCGCACCTTCTACATCTAATATGCGTCTTCTTTCTGGTGAAATTACCCATTGAAGTGGTGCCTCTGGTCATACTAATTCACTCACTCTCTCTATCTCTCTCTCACATAGGAGGTGGAGATATAATAACTACATTGTCACCCCGTACTACAATTGTGCCCAAGTCATTGGGGTCACCACCATCTGAAAATTCTACAGAATCGTCTAATAACAAATTCATGTGCTGATCGAAACCATGAAGATTACCTCTGATAACCTTTCCTCCCTTCAATTTAATAAGAACGACCTTACCAAGGCTCTCGTCAAGAACCTTTACTGCCATGTCCACTGACAATGCTAATCTACCTACAGTTAAGGGATATTGTAGGTATATATTAAAATTTCATTGTTTGCAAGTATCTTAAATATTAAAAACTATTCATTTCATAAAAGTTCTTAGTTGCTGACCAGTAGATCTCTCTCTCTATTGCTATTCGCTGGATGTATTCTGTGGCATATTCATTTATTTTATGAGAATTTTTCATTCGTTGTAGTAAGGAGGAAGAGATATGCTATTGGTGCTGACTGGCAGGATAACAAATAATTTGTTTATCCATAGTTCATTAGTAACTTTCTATCTCGTGTATAGTCTGAACAAGATTTCTTACTATTTCTTCAAGTAATTGATGTCCTTTATCCGCCGAGGCATTTCTTGGATCTCCCCAAACTCCATTTCCAGTTATCTTCGGAAAAGAGTTTGGGTTATTTGTCATACTTGCATATGCTACTTTTGACTTTGAGAGATTGTTATAATTGGCTTCTGCCTTATCCATTCTGACCAATTCAGGAGCTATGGCAAGAACAAGTGATGTTTCAATATCTCCTGCATGATCAAATTCACTATGCATCAAGTGCCAATAATTGATGGAATGTATGCTAATGTCGTTGGGTATTTTCCCATACAGATTCTGGGCTATATACTGTAGTGCCCCTATATTTCCGTGATGACCATTTATCAACACGATATTCTTAATACCATTTTCTACCAGTGAACAACAAATATCACATATCGTTCTTGATAGAGTAGCGTTACGTACTGAAATGTTAAACATAGGTCTATGTTCATATGATACTCCAAATAAAATCGGTGGTACAACGAAACATGGAACTTGTTCTGCAACTAATCTTGCGATATTTTCCGCAATTAAAGAATCTGTTGAAACAGGTAGATGTTCTCCATGTTGTTCCATTGATCCCACTGGAATTATCGCTCGCTTAACGTTATTAATTATATCACAAAATTCGCCGTGGGTCATCTTGTATATCGAAACAGACATCTTTCTCTAAAATCAGGCAGCCTTACAAGTTTATCAACTTTACAACGTTTGAAATTAATATCCCTATAGATATGATACATTATTAGAGTGAGCATAATCTACGAGTAAGCGATAATATAGGTGCAAAAGGGATTGCAAGAGAAATAGAAAAAAAGGCGCAGCTGTTAAGAAATATGAATAAATCCCATATGTACTCTGTTGGTTTTATTACTGCAACTTTTAACCTTATCTACCTGGCAAGTCAGTTGCTTGTTAATACTACTGTCTCACATGAAAAATGAGTATTATTCCTCAAATTATCTTTTGACTTTTAGAGGGAACCGCCTGGAAAAACTTGTGTTGCATCTTCTGCATTAGTACCCTTGACATGGTCTTCAAGGCTGCAACATTCACATTTTGCATCTAAGCATTCTTCGCCAAATTCGTGATCGCATCCTCTGCAATTGCAAACTAGTTCTGATCTATTGTTGGACATTGTTGTCTTTATCTCAATAATAAATAAATCATTATACTATAAATAAATTGAACTATTAAAGCTGATATTGGAAAAATATTTTATCGTGATCTAATTGATTGCTCTTATTCTATAATTATAGCTAACATACTCACTTACACCTCGGTTAATATTATTAGCATCTAACCATTTTGCTTCCGCTAATAATACATATTTTCCTTTATCTTAATTGATTGTAAAAGAGTTAATGCTATATTCTTCAGTGACATAGAACTTTTGTTGGTTTTCCCTCATTACTATAAGCAGTAACTGCAATACCGTCCGGCTTGTCTTCTTGAGCATTATTATCATTGACTATGAATTTTACATTTGAGTTTGCTACTACTCTCACATATAGATTTGAAAGATTTGTTGTCGAGTAGCAAGATGGAATATTTGGATTGCTAAAAATATCTCCACTTTCCCAATTATGATCTATTGATTCACCATGAGATATAGTTCAAATATGTGATTATTAAATTTCTGGCGCTAAACTCTTCCTTCGTCTCCCTGCTGGTTTGGGTATAGGATCAAGTTTACTCAGGACAATATCAGGATTAATAAATGGCCAAAGAACAACAAGAATAATAATAATAATGATACCAATAACAACAATAATCGGCAGTGTCCTTGTCATTACACCACCACTATCCATAAACTATAAGAAGCGCTAAAAAAGCTTTTATTTTAACTATATTTGCTACAGAAAAATATTTGTTCGCTCACTATTCCGCAAAAAACACACACAGATATATATGGAGACGCAAAAATCGAAAATCGATATAATTTATTTATGCTTGCTTTTACCTGCTTAGTTTGGCTTCTTTTTTTCCTCCATTATATGTACTCTTCCCCAGTACACTTCAAGTCTTTCTTCTAGAGATAATTTTAGAGCGTCAAGAAGCGTCGAGGCTTCTAATGCCTGTCCTTTCCTTTTAATACTTTCAAGTGTATCTGACTGTAAAACCTTGAAAGATTCTTGGCATATTATTGGACCTTGATCGAGATCTTCAGTAACAAAATGAGCGGTGCACCCGACTATCTTTGCTCCTCTTTCAAATGCTTGAACATATGCATATGCTCCAGGGAACGCAGGTAAGAGTGACGGATGAATATTGATAATTCTATCTGGATATCTCCAAACAAAGTTAGGAGTTAATATACGCATATATCTTGCTAAGACTATGAGATCAACATTGTATTGTTCGTTTAACTCTAGCATCCTGTTTTCTGCTTCTATTTGATCTATATTGCTCACAACATGGAACGGTATTCTCGCGTCCTCTACAATCGACTTGAGATTGTTATCATTGCTTGCAATAATTACAAAAAAGTTCGCATTGATCTCACCTTTCTTCCTGGCCTTTAAAATTTTCAACAAACAGTGATCCTCGTTGCTAACCAAGATAGCTACGTTTCGAATCCTATTTGGTTCCTGGTAATGCACCTTAATTTCCATGTGTAATTTCTCAGATAATCTCTTCAGACCAGAGTCCAGCTCATTCATAATCAGTTTTTGAAAAGATGCTTCGAGCTGCATCCCGAACAGTCCTCGCACAACATTCTGATTAATTTTTTCAATATTTCCACCATTTCTGAAGATAAAATTGGTGATATCTGCAACAACTCCTTTACGATCTTTTCCTATAACTGTAACTTTGATAAGCGTCTTTTCATAATTATTGGTCATATCGACGATTCATGCGATTCATAGCGGCGGCTGAAATAAATCTTATACTCAACTAAAATGTTAATCCTTATATAATTATATTTCTAACTAAATAAAGTTGAACCATTTTAAGAAAACTTCTGATTATGGAGAAGTAACTATTTCTGAGGCCTAAATGCTTTGTTTATGAATAGTATCACTAAGATTAACTTTGTTAATGGATAATTATAGGAGCCATCCATTTTTATGAAGCAACAACGACAAAGAGAACAAAAGACTTCAAGACCTAGAAGGAATTATGACTACAATAAACCTACAGGAAAGTGCATAGTTTGCTATTTTCTATCAGGATGGCATTGCTATGACTGTGAAAATGATTTTTGCGAGCTCCATTTCCAGGATCATAAAGAGAGGAATCTTTGCACAAAGGTGATCTAGCCCAATGTATATCGACATCTGCTGGTTTGAAGATTCAGGTACAGAGTTATGTAAAAATTATAAAATATCATGGCTTGATTTGAAAAAAAAGATTTCAAATTTGTTAAAGGAGAATGAAATACTACTCGACGAATCCATCTTTGAAGCATCACGACCTAACACTGCTATTATACAACCTTTGGCTGGCTCTATAAAAGTACGTGGGGATGGGTCTGCAAGTACTGATTATCGTCCTATCGAACTATTCAATACCTCCAATATTAGGCGTGCTTTCATCGCTATCGATAGAGTAACAGTTGGTGTGATATATCCCCAGACTCTCAAATAGAATATTCTACATATCTTTGGTAATATAAAAAAAGGTTTAGTTAACATCAATAGTGCGATGGCGACTTTACTCAAAATTTATTTCCAATAAACTTTATCCATATCCGCTTCTTCTTTCAAAGAGAATCTGCTACTTTTTGAACATCTTCTGTTGTCTAAAATATGTAATAGTTTCTAGAAAGAAAAATTTTTACTCATTATTTCTCCTTTATCTTATGAAAGGATTCGATGATATTATTATCTAGATCAAAGGTCATGCTAATGTAAACTGATATAAGTTCGTCATTCTGTTTGATGAATATCAGATCAAAATCTACTTCTCCCGCAGGTGATGAACATTATAACGATGACTACAATATTCGTCATAGTAATGATGAAAGAATTGATGATGACAGTAGTAATAATGGTGATGATAATAATCATCATCACCACCAAAGTAGTCGTCATCATCATGATCTACTTGGTTCAAGGGAGCGAATTAGGCAGCAATTAGGCGCAAGAAGGATTGAATTTATTTCAACAGCTGTTATTTGCGTGGTTTTTGCCGTTAGTTTTGCTCATCTTGAATACTATTATATCAAAGATCCTGCACTGCAAATGTCAAATGGAAAGGTACAGGTAATTGATCCTAATTTTGATCGAAGTAGAGAAACAGAACCAATAATCGGCAACATGTATCAGTACCATCTCTTTCCGATGCTTTTCATTTTTATCCTTATCAGTTTCGCTGCTTTATTTGATGACATGACATTCAGATTGTTTGGAAAGAGCAAAAGAAAACAAGCATTTTTTCTTGGTATTGCAAATCTAATAACTGCAATTACTGTAGAAGATTTTGCATGGTTTGTGAATAGATGGTTAGTGCCACTCAAAGATGATCCAAAAGGCGAACAATTAATGCAATTTTCTGATTGGACTTCTATGCATTTAGGAGCATTAGATATTGGCGGTACTTTTGTGATACCTTATTGGTATCTCATTGCTATTGCTGGAGCTACAATGGCATATTATATCGCGTTTAGAAAACATGATAAAGTATAATATCAAAAATGTATGACTCTAAAACTTTGTGTTTAGTTTACTTTTCCTACTTCTGTAGTTGAAATTAGTAATCAATAGAATGCGGGGGGTGGGATTTGAACCCACGAATCCCTAAGGAACAGGGTTATAGGAGCCTCTATTTGTACCGTCCTGGCTCATTCTAAGCTTCGCACTCCTTCTGATAGACATCATGGAAAAGAGACCTGCGCCGTTGGCCAGGCTTGACAACCCCCGCACATGCAATGCTCATTTAGCATCAATTAATAGCCAAATTTATCTATTCTTAATTAACGTATAAAATACATATATTATGCAAAAAAATAATCCGAGACTTTTTGGAACTAATGGCGTTAGAGGTGTTTTTGGAAAAGAACTTACACTCGATTTAGTTGTTGATCTAACGTATTCACTTGCGACATACTTTGAAAAAGGACCGATTATTATAGGATATGACGGAAGAAAGTCAAGTCCACTCTTATCAAAAATAGTCTCTTCGGTGATCAATTCTGCAGGAATAGACGTAGGTAATGCTGGATTGGTACCTACGCCTTGTCTTCAATATGCTACAAAACGAGCTGGCTACAATGGCGGTATTATGATCACGGCTTCGCATAATCCACCTGAATATAATGGAATAAAGCCTACTGCTAATGACGGAGTAGAGATTTCTAGAGAAGATGAGTTAAAAATTGAAGATATATACTACTCCAAAAAATTTTCCAAAGTTGATAGTCATGGTCGGAATTTTAACATTGAGACCATAATGGATTCTTATATAGAGGCAGTCCTCTCGCTCATAAATGTTGAAAAGATCCGGCAAAGAAGGTTTACAGTTGTTATGGACCTCGGAAATGGTGCCCAAGCACGTGTAGCTCCAATCTTGTTAAATAAATTAGGATGTAAAGTAATTACTATAAACGGCAATATCGATGGTGATTTTCCAGGACGCGGTTCAGAGCCTACTCCTGAAAACCTTAAAATGCTTTCTAATATGGTGAAGGATTTAGAGGCTGATTTTGGAGTAGCATATGATGGAGATGGAGATCGGAGCTTGTTTTGCGATGAGAAAGGAAAAGTACATTGGGGAGATACGGTCGGAGCAGCAATAGTAAGATATCTCCTAAAAACAAAACATAGAGGCGCAGAAGTTGTATGTCCTATCAATACTACGATGGCAGTTTCTCTAGTGGCAAACGAAGTTGATTCAAAGGTAATTCACACAAAAGTTGGAAGCGTTGAAGTATCAAGAGAGATGCTAAGGCGCAAATCATTCATCGGCCTAGAAGATAATGGCGGGTTTATGTATGGAAAATTAAATGAAGTTAGGGATGGCGCAATGACTACTGCCTTAGTGTTGGAGATGTTATCATTATCGACTAAAGAAGAACAAACATTGTCACACATGATTTCTTCATTACCAAAAATATTTCAATATAAAACTAAGTTCAGATGTCCTACGAAGCAGATTGCTAATACCATCGTGACTATGTGTTTAGAGCATGGAAGTCCAAAAAAAATTGAAACCCTTGACGGGGCCAAAATTTGGATAGACGAGGAAACGTGGATTATGGTTAGACCCAGTGGGACAGAGCCACTCGTTAGGATGTACGCTGAATCTGTAGATAGTTCATTGCTAAATTCAAAGGTCGGAGAATACCGCAGATTAATTGAAAGTAAAATATCGACGATACAGTAGAATGCAAATGGACAACATTTTTAATACGCTTCCTCTTCCCTTACAGCGGAATCAAGATGATCCCGATGGGTGATAGAATTAGATATGAGTAAACCATATTATGTAAAATTTGAAACTCCTAAAGATTTAGTAAATGCAGTTTATGAAGCTGTTCGCTTAGCAAAACAGAGTGGTAAAGTAAGAAAAGGCACCAATGAAACTACAAAATCAATAGAACGTGGTACAAGTCGACTGACTGTTATAGCTGAAGATGTAGAACCACCAGAAGTAGTTGCACATCTGCCTATTCTCTGTGAAGAAAGAAACATACCATATATTTTTGTGCCAAGCAAACAACAATTGGGTGCTTCTCTTGGAATAGATGTTGGCAGTGCTGCCAGCTACCATTTTGGACGCTGGTGAGGCGCAGCATATCGTTGAGCAAGTTGTCAATTCGATTGCCAATATGAAAGGCAAAAAATGATGATGGTAGGTGTCTGGGGTAGATGAGCAAGAATATAGAAGAAAAAGTTATTCCTGCAGAAGTTATTCAGATCGTTGGCAGGACAGGAATCGCAGGTGAGGTAATCCAGGTTAGAGTAAAAGTCTTGGAAGGAAAAGATAAAGGTCGTATCCTAACCAGAAATGTCAAAGGTTCAATTAGAATGAATGATATCTTGATGCTTAGAGAGACCGAGCGAGAAGCACGTAAAATAAAATAAGCGAATTATAATAGGATAGTGTGTGTATGAGAAATGAGTAAAACAGCAACATCCCTTCGTAACTGCTTCTTCTGTGGAAAACATATATCAGCAGGCAAGGGAACTATGCTAGTAAAAAATGATGGCTCAATTCAATGGACTTGTTCGGATAAATGTAAAAAGAATCTCCGCAAATTAAAGCGGGATCCGAGAAAGTTAAAATGGACCACTAAATACGTGAAGGGTGGCATTAGAGTGAAGAAATAACATTATGGTCTCAGAACAGACTCTTCTTGTTGTAAAGCCTGATGCAGTTAAAAGACGATTAACAGGAAAAATTCTTGCCAGATTTGAAGAAAAGGGATTCGAAATTAAAAACTTAAAGTCATACAATTTTACAAAAGACAAGGCCGAAGAATTCTATTCAGTTCATAGTGAAAAAGATTTTTTTAATGAGCTGGTATCGTTCATTTCTTCGGGAATGGTAGTAGCATGCATCCTTGAAGGCAATAATGCTGTTAACACAGTGCGTATGATGATAGGAGCAACAAAATCATTTGAGGCAAATCCTGGAACTCTTAGAGGAGATTTCGGGCTCGGATTTACAGATAATATTGTTCATGCCTCAGATTCATCTGAAAGCTTCATAAAAGAGTCGCGGGTCATTTTTAATAGTTAAGTGAAACTCCGGCAACCTGTGGTGGTAGTATTAGGTCATGTAGACTCCGGCAAAACTTCTTTACTCGATAAGATACGAGGCACGGCAGTTCAATCGCGTGAAGTAGGAGGCATTACTCAGCATATAGGGGCAAGCTTTTTTCCTATTGAAACAATTAAGGATATTACGGGGCCTCTTTATGAAAAACTTTCTAAATCTGAAACTCAAATTCCGGGATTGCTTGTTATTGATACACCTGGTCATGAAGTTTTTGCCAATTTAAGAATACGAGGTGGTTCTGCCGCTGATATAGCGATTGTAGTTGTCGATGTAAATAAAGGATTTGAGGCTCAAACAAACGAAAGCATAGAGATCCTTAGGAAAAGAAAAGTTCCATTTGTTATTGCACTGAACAAAATTGATATGGTTACAGGTTGGAGAAAGGGAAACACGCCTTTTATCAGCGATCAAATTAAGAAACAAGATGTCAGTATTCAAACAAGCCTAGATGAAAAAATATATAATGTAGTAGGCTCACTTTCAAGATTAGGATATAGTTCTGAAGCATTTTGGCGTGTCAAAGATTTTACAAAAGAGTTAGCAATAGTTCCTGTTAGCGCTACATCCGGAGTGGGAATACCTGAGCTACTTGCGGTAATGGTAGGCCTGACGCAGCAGTATATGACAAAGAAATTAGAACGTCGCGATGGAGCGGCAAGAGGAATTGTACTTGAAATTAATGAAGAGGTAGGTTTGGGACCGTCTGCTAACGTTATACTATTAGACGGCATTTTAAAACAGGGTGACTATATTACAGTAGCAAAAAGAGATAGTGCTATTGTCACGAGAATCAAGGCATTATTGCTACCAAAGCCACTTGATGAGATGCGAGATCCGCGAGATAAATTTAAACCTGTTAGTGAAGTTATCTCTGCAGCTGGTCTAAAAATCACCTCACCTGATTTGGATGGTGTCCTCGCAGGGAGCCCTTTGTATGTTATTGAAAAGAAAGAGGATGAAAATAGATTAAAGATAATGGTCGAATCTGAAATTAAAAGTGCAATTATAAATACTGATTCAAACGGGATTATCCTCAGATGTGATACAATAGGTTCAATTGAAGCAATAACGGAATTGTTGAAGAAAGCAAAAATTCCAATTCAAAGTGCTGATATTGGACACATCATAAGGCGAGATGTAATTGCAGCATCGGCAGTCAGGGAAAAGGATAGATATGTAGGAGTAGTTTTGGGTTTTAATGTCAAGATTCTAGATGATGCTCAGAAAGAATCACAGGAGCGTGGAGTAAAGATTTTCAACGAACGGATAATTTACAATCTTGTACGAAGTTATACAGACTGGGTTACTTATCAAAGAGAACATGAAGATTCCATTCTATTTAATGAAATACCACCAGTTTGTAAGTTTAAATTCTTAAAGGGCTTTATCTTTAGGCGAAATGACCCAGCAGTTTTTGGAGCCGAGATTTTGATTGGAAAACTACGACAAAAGGTTTTTGTTATAAATGAAAATGGAAAAAAAGTAGGTACTATTCATCAAGTACAAGAAAGTGGAAAAGCAATTGAAGAAGCTACAAAGGGAATGCAAGTGGCAGTTTCTATAAAAGGTCCAGTTATTGGAAGGCAAATCAACGAAGAAGATATTTTCTATACAGATCTGAATAGCAGACAAGCAAAAGTGTTGATTGAGAGATTCATCACTCGATTAAATGAAGAGGAGAAAGAATCTTTCGAGAAGATTTTGAAACTCAAAAGAAAAACAGACCCTGCATTTGGATATATCTAATGATAGTAATTACTTATTATAGGGTCATCTATATGTAGAAGGAAAATTGATACATATATTATGATTGGATTGGATCTGCTATTGATACTTTTGAAGCAGTCCTTCAAGACCCTTTTCTCCTACAGCACCTACAGCTCTGTCAATGGCCTTGCCATTCATGAAGATGATAAATGTCGGAATAGCATACACATCAAATCTCATTGCTACTCCTTGATTATCGTCAACATTAAGTCTTCCAAATGATACCTTATCTCCATATTTTTTTGCTAATTTGTCAAAAATAGGAAGCATAAATTGGCATGGTCCACACCAAGTCGCCCAAAAATCTACTAAGACTGGCTTGTTTCCACCTATTATTTCATCAAAGTTTTTTTCAGAAATCTCCACTAAAGCTTGGTTACTACTAGCATGCGGATTAGAAGCTTTTTTTTCGACATTCATGTTTCTAAGAATTAGATGATGTTTTTGATATTTAAGATTTGTTAATCTATGTTTGAAATGTCCATTTTCTACAAACGATATCAATATGATTCTTATATAATGATATTGTACACTTTCCTATTTTCAGCCTTATTTTCGCATAATAAGAGATAAAGTTCAAATTAACGATGTAAACTGTTAAATTATAGATCTAACAAGAATCTAGTCGTAATTAAATCTTCTGTTTGCTTAATTTCCATTTCATGATAGGTTACAGCCTTGATTTCCATCTTATAGTGGTGTTTTTTTAAATCTAAAACTTCTCCCTTAGCAATCCCTTTAAGAAAATAATTGCCATTATTTTCAGAGATTTTAACTTTGAAATCTGATAACGCCATATTATCAATTAATAGTCCTAGCATTACTTTCTCTAGCCAATCATAAAGTAAACTTTTGACATCATATCCTTTGGCTACAATTTCATATTCTTGGTCAGGAGTAATTTGTTCTAGATCAATCATTGTATTGACAAGTCCCTTGGCAGAATTTTCAAATGCTTCATCTAGAGAACTCCCATAAGCCTCAATGATAGCATCTGTTACATGATCAAGATATCGAAACCTTGTTGTCACTGTGTTGGTAGGAATCTAGGTTTTATTAGAATTGATCGCAAAATCTAAATGTCAACAAAATACTGCGTTCCATTATGAAATTAGAACTTCCCCGTGGAATGAGAGATATAGAACCAGAGGAGCTTCATTACATTAATTATATTAAAGAAAAATTCATAGAAACCACAAATCTCTTTAACTTCAAGCTTATGGAGCCATCGCCTCTGGAGATGCTTGCCACGCTTGAGGCGAAGGCCGGAGCATCTATATCAAACGAAATCTATAGTTTTGCAGACAAGGGACGTAGAAACATTGCATTAAGATTTGATCTTACAATTGGTCTTACTCGATTCGTGGCAACAAGGAGGGATTTGAAAATGCCGGTCAAACTAGCGTCATTTTCTGATGTATGGAGATATGACGAACCACAAGCCGGACGCTATCGGTATTTCCATCAATGGGACATTGAGATTTATGGCTCATGCAGCATAGAGTCTGATGTAGAAGTAATCGAGTTTGTCTCAGTATTTTTAAAAAAACTTGGGCTAAATGTTATGGTCGAAGTCAATGATAGACAATTAATTGAGGAATACATTCGACAGAAACTTGGCGTTATAGAAGGACAAACAATCGCTGATATGTTGAGAGCAGTTGACAAGGTTGCAAAGAAGAGTGTATCGGAATTGTATGAGGAATATAACGACAAAATTAGTTTATCTAAACTTCAGCAGCTAATTGATCTCTCAAGTATAAAAGGTACTATCAATGAAGTTTATTCAAAAGCAGATCTTAAGGGATTAGAAAATTGGAATAGACTCATAACATTAATGGACTCATTAAAATCTAGGAGGGTTAATAATGCCAGAGTTAACCTCGGAATTGTAAGAGGGCTCGACTATTATTCAGGAGTAGTTTTCGAAGCATTTGATCATTTTATTGAATTAGGTGCGCTCGTAGGCGGAGGCAGATACGATAGATTAACTCATGCATTTGGCAGACAAGATATTGGTGCAATTGGTGCAGCGGGAGGAGTGGAAAGGATAATGACAGCACTTAAAAAACACGGAATTCTAAAAAGTATGGCCAAACAAATGGTTTACGTTGCATATACATCAAGCATTATGAGGGCTTCTGCATTAGACATAGTTTCAATTTTGCGAAACGGCGGAATTAGCACGGACTATAACCTTAATGAAAGAGCACTTAGAAAACAACTTGACGATGCAGCATCAAAAAATGCGGTTCTAACGGTGATAGTCGCACCTGAAGAAATTGAGAAAGGAGAGGTAACAGTGAGGTCAATGAGTGATGGCACTGAGAGCAAACAAAAAGTGAATGATTTAGCAAAAAGTTTGTATAATATTTTATACTAGATCTTTATCATTCGTGTGCTCTTCATTTTAATAATTCCGCTCCTCTTTTTATCATAAACATTTCTAATTACTAGATCTGGCGGTTCATAACTTATGTATAGATCACCAATTTCTAGATCTTGTGTATTGTAGTTTATTTGAATATGTTCCTCCTTGATACCGTTTTCAACTAATTTTTTCTTGGCCTTATTAACTACTTCTTCATCAGAGGTATTGGGTGCTAGAAATACCTTACCTTTATATTCTATGGGCATATCTTTATTATTATTGTACAATACTAAAACATGTTAAAGAACCTAGTTTGTAAGCTTACTATTACCTTATTATTGTAATTATCAACAAACAGATTGACTAGGCAGCTTATAATAATTGCTTTAATTTACATTTATTTTTGTTATACATGAAAAGTAATCATTATCAATACACATTCAGTTCTAGCTATATAAAGCAGTGAGTATCCTTCCTCTCTTTTAAGCAGATCTTTTTGTTTTATAATGCTGATGAATCCATCTCCATACACAAACAGAAGAGACAATGACTCCATTTTATAAATCTGGATAATGCCTTTACTATATTCTCTAAAAGAGACTCAGATTAGACAACTATAATAATCTAAAGCTACATCTTTTGCGAATGTTCTATTTGTTCTTATCATAGATGTCAATAGAACCTAAAGAATAGAGCATCTACAACTATTATAGCTTTTAACTTAAATTAATGCAGCCAATAAAAAAATAATTGCTATTATTACTAATGCCAGAAACATTATAATAAGAAAGCAATGAATTTTTCTTTTTGAGTGAGCGAGTATAATAATAACAATATTATTCGTTCCGATGAGATATTGTAAATATTCAACTTCTTTCCAAAGCTCAGATATTAGGTTTTCTCGATTTACTTGATGATTAGACGGGGCGTTTCTTAGTTTATAATAAATAATGCATAGATCTTAGTATTGTTAAATCATGGTAAAGATGCTAAAATATATACATTATAATAATTTAACGCAATTCATATCGTACGAGGCCGATGTTAATAATTGACGGATACTATTTCCCATGATGTTGTTATTGTAGGATCAGGTCTAGCTGGACTTCGAGCTGCTATCTTCATCTGCTGCCATAGATAAAAAGCTGAGCGTTGCGGTGATTTCGAAGGTGCAGGTGATGAGGTCTCATTCTGTTTCTGCTGAAGGTGGAACGGCGAGCCGTTCTCTTTGAGGAGGAAGGCGATAATCAAGAATCCCACCTCTATGATACTATCAAAGGTAGCGACTTCCTTGCAGATCAGGATGTAGCAGAAAGACTGGTGTCAAATATGCCCTATGAAATCTATCAGCTAGATCATTGGGGAATGCCCTGGTCAAGGAGGATGGATGGCCGGATAGGTCAGCGTAAGTTTGGTGGTTACTCATTTCCAAGGGCCACATACGCGCAGGATAAAGTAGGGTTTTATGAGATGCAGACACTATATGATACATGTCTCAAATATGATAATATTCACTTCTATAACGAATGGTTCTGTACCAAAATATTAAGGGAAGGAAATAATTTTAGAGGTCTGACAGCTATTGAAATCAAGACAGGTAGCTTTATAAAATTTAAATCTCTTGCAGGAATAATATGTACGGGCGGTGCTGGAAGAATTTATAGCTTTTCTACTTATGCTTATTCTTCAACGCCTGATGGTCTAGACATGGCATATCGTGCAGGTCTTGCTTTAAAAGACATGGAGTTTGTACAGTTTCATCCTACAGGTATCCTGCCATCGGGAATATTAATTACGGAAGGTGCACGAGGAGAAGGCGGCTATCTTATAAATAATCAAGGAGAAAGGTTTATGAAAAAATATGCGCCAGAGAAACTCGAACTGGCTCCAAGAGATGTAGTATCACGCTCTATGATTAGGGAAATTCAGGTAGGAGGAGGATTTAAACACGAATCAGGTGCAGACTGTTTGAAACTTGATTTGACTCATCTGGGAGCAGAGAAGATAAAGGAGCGTCTTGCGGGAATAAGAGAAATAGGCATCAAATTTTCAGGAGTAGATATTATTGATGAGCCAATAGAAATTAGACCCGTATGTCACTATATGATGGGCGGAATTAATTCAAACATAGATGGTGCTACTGAAATGAACGGGCTATGGTCTGCTGGAGAGGCTGCATGTAACAGTACACATGGCGCCAATCGTCTTGGTGCAAACTCTACTTCTGAATGTCTTGTATGGGGTAGAATAACCGGAGAATTAGCAGCCCAATATGCATTAAAATCAAAGGGCTCTTCATCATCTATTTCAGAACAGGATGTCATCGAAGAAGAAAAGAGAATTTACGACGAAATATTTAGAGGGCGCGGCGGAGTTAATCCATATGAAATAAGAAAGGAATTGACTGATACCATGGATGCTAAAGCATATGTATTTAGAAAAGAACAAGATCTTGCTGAAGGTTTGAAGAAGGTAAAAGAATTAAAAACATTAGCCTGGAAGCATACAGATGATCAGGCAAAAGAGTATAATACTAATTTTATAAATGTCATGGAGCTAGATTCAATGCTGAGGACTGCAGAAGTTGTGTTTATTGGAGCTTTAAACCGTCGAGAATCAAGAGGTGCACATGCCAGAACAGACTATTCAAAGCGTGATGATGTCAATTTTCTGAAGCATACTCTTGCTTATTTTGCATCTGACGGTCCAAAGATGGCGTGGCATCCAGTAACTTTTACACGTTATGCCCCTGTGGAGAGAAAATATTAATGGAAAGCTCAAAAGAAAGTGATTATGATCGCAATAATCGCGAGGGTTTGAAAGGGTGGCTAAACCCCACAAGATATGGCTGGGAGCGTATATCCTATTGGCTACAAAGATTAACTGGAGTATTCTTGCTCATCTATTTTATAGGCCATGTTTACGAAACAAGCTCTCTGACAAGAGGTCCAGATGCATGGAGTGCTATGTTAGAGTTAACTCAAACACAATGGGGACATCTTTTCTTGATATTGGTGATAATAACAAGTACTTTCCATTCCACTAACGGTATTAGATTGATATTTACCCATGCGGGTAAGGGATTGGGCAAACCTGGAAGACCCGACTATCCCTATGATGCCATGTCACTTAACTATCGACAGAAGTCTGGAATATGGGTTGCATTAATATTAGCTGCTGTAGCAATGCTTTATGGTTCTAGTGTACTCCTTGGCGGAGAATAGAAAATAATAAAAGGAGATGTACTGATGAAGACAAGAAAGATACTCCTGCATGAAAGTCAAATTATGAAAATACATTACATTACAGCAATAGGAGCACTATTTGTAGTCGCTGTGCATATTTTAATGCGTCTAATAATACCATATAATATGAGCCTACAGTACCAAAATGTGATCGTAAACTACCATAATATCCCATATGCATTTCTTCTGGAGTCGATACTCGTACTCATTGCAATACACGGTTTTAACGGCCTACGAACCATATTGCTTGAATTGAGACAGAATGAGATATGGGAAAACGGCATTACAATATTCACTATAACTGCGATGGTAGTTATAATTGCATATGGTACTAGAACAATAATAATGGCTAACCAACTAGGATTAGAGTGAGTAAAATGAAGGAAATCATTAAAAAAATAGGAATGATAAAAAATAGGAATAGAAAAGATGATAATAGTAAAAAGGAAATACTTCGCAATAATGTTGTACTAAAAGTATTCCGTGCTAACAGATCCAAGGGAGATTTTGTTAGCTACGATTCCTTTGAGGTACCAGGTACAGCGTTGGACAACTGTTCTTGATGCTCTTCTTTATGCAAAGAGTTATCATGATAGTAGTATTGGAATAAGATACTCATGTCGAATGGCCTCATGTGGATCTTGTGGAATGAAAATTAACGGAATTCCAAGACTTGCTTGTTACACAAAGATTTCAGAGTTAGAGGGTAATACTATCATATGTGAACCCCTTACAAATTTTCCTCTTATCCGAGATCTCGTAACAGACTTTTCACAATTTTTTAATCACCACAAAAAAATGCAGCCCTATATACATAATGAAAATAGTAATATGACGGACAGCAAAAAGTTAATAGAATTCAAACAGAGTGTGGAAGAAGTTGATAAATATTTGCAATTCTCCTATTGTATCAAATGTGGATTATGTTACTCTGCGTGTCCTACTGTAGCCACGGATACGAAATTCCCTGGTCCCCAGGCTTTGTCACAGGCTTACAGATACTATGCAGATACACGGGACAATGATACCAAAGAGCGATTGAATATCGTAGATGAGAAACATGGTATTTGGAGATGTCATTTTGCTGGATCATGTAGTACAGTTTGTCCGAAAGGAGTAGATCCAGCATTGGGCATTCAACTACTGAGAGGTCATTTGATGGGTTTTTCAAAAAATGAAAAAAAAATAGCAAAATTTCAGAATCAAAGCACAATCTGATGTCAAAAGGAACATTCAATAATTTTGCTCCATCTTCACCAATAGTATATCGTTGAAATTTTAAAAACTAGACTTAATCAGAAGAGCATTAATTTTGACTCGATGATGAGTGTATCATAAAATGAAAATCATAACATTGCTATATGCTCATTAGTACTAAATTCTCACCAGTTTATTACAAATTTAGGATTTAGGTGGAAGCTTACTTTCATTTACTTGCTTATTTATAGCATCAGCCATGAAGTGATTACTAACATTGACTTTAACACCTTCTATACCCTGAACTTTATAGACATTATCTCTAACATCTTGAGCAATCTTGAAACCAAACACTGCTGGGCAAAATGGGCTAGTCAAGTGTAAATCGATATTTACCTTATCTGCATTAATGTCGACGTTGTCAACTAATTCTAGTTCCATTATAGACACTCCAATTTCTGGATCGACAATCTTCGTTAATTCATCAAATATTAGTCTACGAGTTTGTTGCATGTCCTGGCTCATAATAACATAAGTTTGTAAAACCCTATTTAACTATTGCATATAATTGGAAAAAGATAATGTCCATGGATCATAATTGGTAAAATTAACATCATTTGTATTAAAAAGATTTTGATTTTTTCTAAACAATGGGAGTGAATTATCATATATATTATAGGTTAAATAAACCCATTTTATTAAATTCTGTTTGTGTATCGATCAAGACCAAGAGGTTCACTCAATGAGGATACTTTGAAGTTTCTCTCCTCAATGGATGCTGATCAAGATTTATTATATTATGACATAATGGGAAGCGAAGCGCATTCTATGATGTTATGTGATATTGGCCTTTTGTCTATCCAAGAATTAAAAAAAATCTTGCAAGCTTTAGAGGATGTTAGAAAGGATCCCACACAACTAAAAACAGACAGTTTTGAAGATATTCATGAATCGTTAGAATCATTTGTTATAAAACAGGCTGGTATAGATGCAGGCGGGAAAATGCATACTGCAAGATCAAGAAATGATCAGGTAATACTTGACATTAGAATGAAGGTGCGTGATGATATTAACAACATTTGTCTTGCAATTATTGATCTGATTGATTCACTATTGAAGAAGGCAACCGAGAATAAAGAAACTGTAATGCCTATGTATACTCACCTTCAGCAGGCTCAAATAGGAACCTTTTCTCACTATCTTTTGTCCTATGTGGACGCGCTTTTTAGAGATATGGATAGACTTTATGTTACATATGGAAGAATCAACCAATCACCTCTCGGCGCATGTGCAATAGGTGGTTCGAGCATTAACATTAATAGAAAAACAACTGCTGTTTTTTTAGGCTTTGACGGATTATTAAGAAATTCTGTTGATGCAACTAGTTCGCGGGATACCCTTATAGAGTTTACATCAGTGATCTCAATTCTCATGAATACGTTAAGTAGATTGGCAGAAGATTTTATACTCTGGTCCACCGCTGAGTTTGGATATCTGGAGCTCTCGGATGAATATAGTTCTTCCTCCAGTGCAATGCCGCAGAAGAAGAATGCAGATCCTTTAGAACTTATCAGGGCAAAAGCGTCATCTGTTATTGGTAATTTGGTCACGATCCTATCTATTGTAAAAGCTCTTCCATCAGGATACAGCAGAGATCTGCAAGAGTTAAAACCTCATTTATGGAACACATCAAGTACTGCTCTTGAAGCTGTAAAAATAGTTAACAGAGTTGTAACTTCAATTGACGTTCACAAAGAGAAGATGCGAGAGACAGCAAAGAATAGCTATGCTCTCTCTGTAGATATTGCAGAACAATTAGTTATAAAGAAAGCAATGCCTTTTCGTCTTGCCCACAAACTAGTCGGATGTCTTGTTGAGAAGGCAGCTCGCCAAAACAAAGGTCAGATTATGATGTTAGAAGAACAAGATATTAAAGAGGTAGTGGAAAAAATTGAATCAGATCTGCAACCAGCCGAATTAATGCGAGTCATACAAGACCTCACTCCGCAAAGATCTCTTGAGTTACGAATCTCTTTTGGCTCCCCAAATCCAAAGGAGCAGGAGGAAATGATTATGTTTTCTAGACGTAGGCTCTCAGGTTATAAGGAGGGAGTGCCAAAACGGAAGAAGAATGTTGATGCTGCCTTCCAAAACCTAAAGATATCTGTTGAAAATTACTTAAAAGACTGATCCTAATAAAGATAACAAATCCAAGATAGATAGACATTTGCAAAGAATTTACTAATTTGCATCGAGTAATATGTATCTTATATTTGGTTATCAAAAATAAAGAGAATAAATAATCTAGTGTATTGTTTATAAACAAAACCTAGCCCGGCCCAGATTCGAACTGGGGTCAAAGGCTCCAAAGGCCTCTATGCTTGGCCACTACATTCGGCGAATTCATTACTCTACCGGGCTTCCGGGCGTATTTTTCGTATAATTTACTATCTTTAGAATGTTACGCATGGTTTGTTGGCTGTGTTAAGTTAAGGCTGATCACCCCCTCATTAATCTAATCATTGTAGTAAATTTGATATATCTAATTTCGGCGTTCACTTAAACATAAACAAGCTTGCCCATTTGTATACATGAGATATCCCACAACAACCCATGCGTCGGCAAGGATAATAGTCATCAAAACATTCTCTTCTGCCCTTAAAATATTGGATAGATCTTCAATAATGCTTTTCTCAAACGGAGATGAAGTATATACTCAAGACCAAGAGAAGAACATAACTCAGGGTGTCATATTCTCCATCTGAGTTTCCACTCTGCTTACCATAGCTTTTCAAGTAATGATTATAGAAAGCTTTCTATTACAAGCATATATTTATGTGTAGTGATAGATAGACAATAGATAGACATCTATAACCATTCTACGAGTAGGTTCAATTGCAACCTATAACCATGCATCATTATGGCCCATTTGGATTATGGTCTTCTCTATGAGAAAAGCACTGACCCTAATCTTTATAGAGTAGATTATTTTTAGATCAATTGTTATGCCCAGTTCCATACTGCAACATGACTTCGTTTATTTTCTTTAAAAGCTTCCAATGCCTTAGAAGTATTTAAAAAATCAGACTAGAAAATGTAAGTATAGTGCATACACTACTATCTATGCGGATGTTCTCTTACGTTCAAACACGACCACACGATCCATGGGATATAAGAGTACATTTGCAGCTATATCTTTATCCTTAACTTAACACAGCCGATTTGTTATAAATGTGAACATCTTATCAATAGGATCATCCATACTATCAAGGATAAATCTCGCTCTATTCTCTTGACTAATAATATACTGTTCATCGGTTAGCATCTTCTTACTTAGCCGAATAAGGTCTCTAGAACCAACAGCGCGTCTTACAAGGCCTGAATTGATTAAGTACTTTTCAACGTAAAAGCGAACAGGAGCGATAGAAATAGTAGGTTTTCCAAGTAATGATGCTTCGGCTGTCATTGTACCTCCAGCCCCAATGAATAAGTCAGCTAATGATATTAATAAGGTCCCATCTGGGACATTTTGCATAACATAAGCTTTTCCCTTGTATCTTTTTGTAATTTCGATTATCTGATCTTCATATCTGCATAAAATAATAATATTAGTTGTCGCTGATAAATTATCAACAATAGCATCGACCATATGTATAGTGTTTTCTATCTTCTTGTCTGCAATATAGGAAGCTTTTGTCTCTTCTAATCTTATCAAAACGTTCCTTTTCGATACTTCAAGACCTATTTCCTTTGTCAAATTGGATGCTGAAGATGGAGATAGAGGGCTCCGTTTGAGCCATGCCGCAGGATCCAAAGCTCTATATCTTGTTATCCTATTTTTTGGAATCCCAAATGTATTCCATGCAGAATAAGGTATAACCCAGGGAGAGAACAGATGGTCCATAAGCGGGATTGTAAGTCGTGCAACGGCTTCAGCATGTGGGGAATCATTGAATCCAATATGGCTGATTCCAAGTCCATATGAAACTCTAGATGCTTCGGGTGACGAAAAAGCTATCGCAACATCAGGCTCAAATTGCTTTATCATATGGGATAATTCAAATATCCTATTAGCACTTTCACGCAATTTCTCGTATTTTCCTGCTCCTCCGTGTCTTCCAACAATTTTGAGATGAATTTGCTTCATCTTCGACAGTTCTACTACTTCTCTATATTCTCTAGATGTGCATAATAATTCATGACCAGCTTCCCTAAACAAATCCAGTGCAGGTTTAAAAAACATCACCTGTTTTGGTGTTAATATGTCAAACCAAACTCTCAAAGATAATCCGATAACTAAATTGCAATGGAAAAACCTTTTCTTTAACCATACTTTAGATAGCTAAGGAGATTGGGGCGATGCTTTTGGAGGAAGGTCATTATATAATTTGAGTGCTAGATCAGCGTCGTCAACAACGATAACAGCGGCAGTATATGGATTAAGTACAGAAGGCTATCGCATTGCCTCTTCAATTGCAACTAAAGGTTTGAAGGTTTCATTAATCGATGAATCTGCTCGAATGGCTATAATGTTAAAGCCAGATATTGCTCGGACCTATCCTAATGTAAGCTCTTTAATCGAGGATGAACCATTACTAGCTCTCGAACCAATTGACGTAGCAATTAGTGAAGCTAACTATATATTTTTTGCACCAAGAATCCGGAAGATTGGACAAGAGGTAAAGAGTGATGTTACATCCAAGTTTAGAGATGCAATTAGAGCCTTGAAAAGGGGATCTTCAATTATTTATACTCTTCCCACGGGAATTGGAGGGAGTAATGAAAACATTGGATTAATTGAACATATAACCGGTATGTCTGTAGGCAAAGATATTTTCTATTATTATATGCCGATCAATACAGATGCCATTATAGGTCCAGAAACTTTGATAGGTTCATTAAAATCAAGACAGGATACGCAGATAACCAAGATGCTATATGATCCTAACATACATGATAAATTGAATTATGTAAACGTCATTTCCGCAGAGTTTGTCCATTCCATCAAGATCTTAGGGCATTACACTGGCATGGCTAGCATCTTAGAAATTTGTAAACATGCCCATGATGCTAATGTCCGTACGGAAGTGATGCATCATGGATACAGAGAGATATATCTTGATGATGTTGCAAACGGATTATATGACTTAAGAGCAATTGGATCGTCTTTGGGTGGCGCAGGGCCTTTGATGTATCTTGTTAACGGTGCACTCAAAGGCATAGAAGGTTATATAAAACATCTAATAGATGAAATTAGGGATATACTACGGAAACGCGAATTAAAGGCAAGTAGGACTAAAGTAGCCATTGCTTGGACACTAGATCCAAATGAGATGAGAGGCGACAAGATAGAACTACTATCGTCTCTTGAATCAAAACTGAAAGATTACATAGGAGATGTTGACCGACAGCAAGGTGTCACTTTTGATCTATACCCAACTGATAAAACAATGATAATTGTAGCTTGTTCTAAATATGATTTTTCCAAAGTTATAACTAAAAACAAACGAAACTCAGATTTTATCTTGATGAAAGCGAATCCTGTATGCGAAACGACATTTGATAAAATATCATCAGAAAAATAATTCAAGCCATGTAGACTGATTAACATTTTTCTAATCCTTCATTGTTTTCATAATTAATAACATTAACAATCTCTCAGGATGACAAATATTCGAAAGCACTATTAGTCGTTAATTGTACTAACAGTTTATTCAGGTTATAATCAGTCTTTAATTCAGTGTAATATTTATTTATTGATAGTTAATGGACGATACGTTTAATTCTCAAAATCCTTTTTTCCATGTCATTATTCACATCTGGAATATTTCACTTAAGTCAGTGGTTCATGACATAACAATGCGTAGGACATTTTTTTCAATCTGCCGCTATTGTGACTACTCTAATCGTTCAAAATTCTTACTCCGTATTTCTTCTCCTTTGCCACTAATTACATCTTCATATATATGGATATCTCAACCATTTTATGGTTCATAGGATAAAATATCATTGATAAAACTAATATTGGACCAATGAATACCTTTGCTATACATGCTAATGACGTGCGTAGAACATTAACTTCTTGTATTATAGCCGGGTTTTTACTTTATAGTCATTTGAGTCAGAGCGAAAGAGAGCGCTCGAAACATTATCACCTTTATTGATGTCTCCAAACATATGCAAAATGCCAGGTCTTCACATTTTTATTAATTTATTGCAGGTTCAAAATACAGTGTATTACGCGAGACTCATTCGTACTATTGCCATGATTTGCATAGCTGTCTTCTCCTATGCCTTTCTCTCAATTCTTTTTTTATTCTAAAGATGGTATGGATTTCCATGCTTTGTAACTTTTTCAGGAATTTTGTCATTCCATTGCTTTAGAAAATTAATATCTGTTTGTTTTTCACGTAGTTCATCTGGCAACATGACTGGAATCTCATCTATGATAGGATAAAAACGAGAGCATTTAGTACAAAACAAAACACCTTCAGTTATAATGATATTACTGTCATTGTGATCAATATCGTTATTGTCGTTATCATTTTTTATATTGATTTCGTACAATTCTAATGGATAGTGTTTGTCTATAGGACATGCAAGAATGTCAAGCATTGATTTTTTCATATTATTATTCCAGATCCAGATAAATTGGAGAGCCAGTATTACTAGATAAAAGTGCTCGCCTCTGCTACTCTTGTAACATTTGTCGCCTCAATTGCTGAAATAACTGGCTTGTCGATTTTGCCATCTATCGCATCCAAAAGACTTTGCAGTTCCACAGTCAAGGGTTCCTGAAATTGTTGGCGGCGAGGAATTATGGTGGCATCTTTATAGTCAATAGTAATTTCTTGTGTGATAAAATCTCCAGCAATTGTACCATCAGTGCATACTGCACTAAACTTTCTAACTTTCTTTGGAGTAATCCAGTTTGATGCAATAATTGCTACTTTGTGACCGCGGAAACCTAACATAATAGTAGCAAAATCTTCATAAGTGTGGAATTTCTTACCGGAAAGAGCAAATACAACTTGTGGCCTACAATTAAACAGAAACATCGCAGTATCAATATCATGAACCGAAGTATCATAAATAATTCCAACATCTTTGACATGTAATGGCATGCGGTTTTCCCTATGAAATTCCATCATTAGTAGATCCCCATATGTATTGCAGTCTATAAGCTGTTTAACTTCTTGTACAGCAGGGTTGAACCGCTCAATGTAACCCGAAGTCAAAATAACTTTATTTCTTTCAGCTACATCCATCATTTCTTCGCATTCTTTAGAAGAAAAAGAGAGTGGTTTTTCAACAAAAACATTGATTCCTTTTTCCATTATTCTCTTGGCAATATCATAATGCGTTTTAGTTGGTGTACAGACTAGACATGCATCTAATTTTTGCTCGTTGTTCAGCATGACATCTATGGAAGAGTATAATCTTGCACCGTACTTATCTGCTAGTTCTTTCCCACGCTGAGGGTCACTCTCACATATCGCTACCAAACTACCGAAATCATGCAAAACTCTTGCGTGATTTTTACCCCATCCTCCAACGCCGACAATAGCTAGTTTATGCTTGCCTTCTCTTACTACCATATAGGAGTCAACCAACTCATAAAATCTTCGACACGTGCGGATACGATTTCTGAATACTTTTCACGAATACTCTTTGTAATCAAACCTTCTGTCCCATTACCTATCGTTCGGTCATCAACACTAGTGACAGCGATGATTTCAGCGGCAGTACCTGTCAAAAATATTTCGTCTGCCATATATAGTTCTGTCCTCGAGATAGAACGCTCCTTTACTTCATATCCTAAATTCTTTGCAATGGTTATTGCAGTGTCGCGTGTAATTCCTTCGAGTACAGAACTAGCTATAGAGGGAGTATAGATATTGCTATTCCTCACTAAAAATATATTTTCACCCGATGCCTCACTGACATATCCATCTCTATCAAGCAAAATGGATTCGTCATATCCATTACGTTTGCTTTCTTGGGTTGCAAGTATAGAATTAAGATAATTTCCTGCAGCCTTCACCATAGGCGGAGTTGCAGTATCATGAATTCTACGCCACGACGAAATACATGCTTTAATGCCTTCTCCCTTAAAATATTTTGCAAATGGAAAAATTATAATCACCGTATGAGTTGGAGATTCGCTAGTAATATCCAGATCTATCCCATGCAATCCTACAAATGTCAAAGGTCTTATATAGCATGACTCCCTCAGCCCTGTCTTTTTTAATAACTGTGTAGTTGCTTCACAGAGATCTTTTGTAGAATAATTAAGAGCAATAGAATATACTCTGGCAGAACGGTGAAGTCGTTCCATATGTTCCTTCAATTTGAATATATACAAGTTATTTCTTGAAGCATATGCCCGTATACCTTCAAAGACAGCAGTTCCATAATGTAAAGCATGGGTCATAATAGGAACAGTCGCTTCGTCCCACCTGACGAACTTACCATCAAACCAGATATATTCTGCACCCTTTATCTTCATCGAAGCCAAAGTCATTTTTGGATTATAAAAATCTTCTAAAAAAGACCTTCTTTTGGAAACTTCATTCCCATTATCCTCGTTGTGAAATCAGGCGATTTTGCATATTTCTCTATTGTTTTCCAATTTTCCTTGATTAAGCCAACAACTTTTTCTGGTACCTTATTACGCCATGCTTCACCATCGTATACAGTTCCTTTGATGGCTTGATGATATAACATTTCTTTCACCTCAGAAGCAGAAACTTCTAGTCTCTTTGATTTGATTGGATGAAGCTTGTATAATTTCAATCCTATACTCTCTATTCTATCGCCTGTGTAAGCAACGAAATCATTTTCTTTAATATTTCTAAGTATTTGATTTCGCAGAATCCAAGAATAAGGAGAAATTAAAGGTGGCAAATATTTTATAAAAGGATAAAAAAATGTATAGTCTGGTAAAATTGATATATTATTATTATGACTAAATACTGATTCTACCATAGCTTTTCTTACTATATAAGGAAATGGGAAGCTTCGTGTATTGATCTCCCTTCCATCTTTTAAAAATCTCACTGGAAAAATATAGATATCATAATTCTTTTTTAGAAATGAAGTGATGATAGTCTGATGTGCCTTAGTCAACGGATTTATGTGAGCAAGATAAATTAGAGCCCGTCTTCCCATTGCTTTAGTGGAACATTAGGAGATATATAAGAACAAAAAGCATCGGAGAGCGCTTAAGAGCTTCTTTTTATTTCTATATCAATCGTAGAAACGTTTCGCGTTCTGCCATCCTCAGATTGAACAGTTTCGGAGCCAATTCTTACATCGCCTATATTGTATCCAGCACTCTCCATTCTCTTCAGAATGATTTGAGAAACGTCTACCGCTCTTCCAATGCTTAAACCCCTTGCCTTAATCGTTACTGTAGGCTGATTAGCAAGCTGAATGAGTGTCGAGGTCACGTAGGCCATCAGAGGTTTCTTTCCTATGTATATCGCATCACGAAATCCTTCTTTATGTGGTTGTTGGTTCTGTTGTGGTTGTTGGTTCTGTTGTGGTTTTTTCCGACATAATGAATTAAACTCCTTAGGATAATTTAAATCTAGGAGATGGTAAGTCTAAATAACTGTATTTACTCCTCTTAGATATTTGTCAGATCATTTTAGTGTTTTATATACATACAACCATTTTCATTTTATATAAAGTAATTGGTAATTTTAAGTTAGTAAAGTTTTAACGAGCTTAAAATAAATACATTTAATAACTTCGTATACATGCTGCTTTTTTAATATGACAATGCCAAAGGGATTCGGTTCACAACATAATAATGGTGGAAAGAGGAGTTTCAATGATTGGTGGAACACTGTACCTGCTGATTTAAAACAGAAAGCTCGCCAGGGGGATGAGCAAAATAAGCCGTTGTTAAACCAAATTAACTATGTCCTTTTACATCTCCATTTAGCAGGAAAACATGATATTAAGCCAAGTCATGAAGAGCTTAAGGATTGGTTGCATAGTGGTCAAGTAGATGTACTTAGAATGACGGCGAAAAAATAAAAGATCCTAAATTTTAAATTTTTTAGTATTATTTCAAACAAATTTTTTTATTTACAAAATCTCCTCTTATTATATATGCATGATAGAGCACAATTATCTGATCGATTCTTCTCAAATTAAGCGCTGAAGATCTGATTATATGGATAACAGAATATTCCTGGTTTGGTAAAAATTTTAATTTAACGTTGATTATATACTATGACTGGATACAATAAAGAAATAATATCATATTTGGATAAACGTATATTGAGTAATAACTATATAAGAAGAGAAATAATTTGTATGCTTTTAAATTCATTGTGTGTATATATGATGGTAACTATGAGTAAAGATACTAACAATAGTGAAAAAACAGCACAAGCATCAAGCCAGTGGGCCGAATTGATCGGAGAATTATTTGATAGATTAACAGGTAAAGGGGCATCAGTAACTTACTCCTTTGAGAATTTCATAATAGATATTCCTAGAGCAGTAGGTCCAAGAGGTCAAGAATTGGGAAGCGCTAAATGGACGATTAACGGCAAACTCCTAATACAAGCTGAAACACATAAATCAAGCGAGACAGATTAAAAGAAGACTATCTCTGGATTACAAGTAAAAGCAACGGATTATTAATGTCAAAACAAATAAAGAATCTGTCCACCGAAATTCTAGCAAGACAGCAGCTTTTGTTCATTGAGATGTCGCCGACAATATTGGAGGCGATGTTAATCCAATACATGAAGATAACCAGAAATACAAGCTAGCCGTGGATTTTGATCATTTTTTTTAGTATACCAATCATCAATTAATTAATTAATCTTAATTTGAAATTTCAAGTCTTAAAGATTGCTTCTAAAATGCAAAAAAAGGCATCTAATAAAAGTACATATCCATTTAAAATGCTATCTTGAGAATGTACACATATATCAACAATTGGTAAAAAATATTATTTATACTCTTTTTATTACTTGGGCAAATTTCTTGAAATGAATCTATTTAGTTTTGTTAAAAACACCAACAAATTAAAATATTATTATTATAACTATTTAAGCAAATAAAGTTGGGTTTAGGATGAATATCTATTGAAAGCTCATAAGGGTAATATTGCTATATTTGATACTTTCAAAACGCGAAAGAATAAGTTTACAGGCGAAGCTATGAGGGAGCGGGGGATTATTGCTCATCTTGCTACCGAACAAAGTCCAGAATTGCGTACTAGAACTTCAATTGCTCATGCAATAGCTAAGATACATGGCATTTTATGGCAGAATATCTATTCAGGAATTTTTAGGGACCTGGATGAGGTGCTAATTCCATCAGGAGTTGTAAAAGAAGGAGGAAGGCTGCCCCTGAGACGTGGTCCCAAAGCTCTCCAGCTTGAAGGTGTTCCTTTCTATGAACTGACAGAGATAGGATTGTTAGTTTCCGTCTCGATAGACGAGATTGGTGGCAATAGAATGAAAATGCTGGAGAAGTATATTATTTCTATTCCATATGAGGCCCAAAGTGACAATATAATGCGGGAAGGACTATTGCTATTGATACGATTAGCTCCATCTTTCGCATCTAAAATAATAAATGAATATATCTATGCTTACAGTAATGGCTTAATTGATAATATAACACCACTGGATAGTAAAAAGTTGCAATCAGTGATTTCAAAACAGATAATGATGGAAAGAGAACTCATTGAAGCAATTATTGGATTACAGCCCGATCAAAAAGAACTTGTCAGGAGCTTTTTCAAGGTAATCGGTTAACATTTTATCATCACTTTTGGAACCATATAGAGTACATTGCTACTCCTTAGTCGTGGCTTTAAAGTTTCACAGGGGATGACTATTCACTTTACAATTACACAATTGAAATTTGAAAAATTTTCAGGTATGTACTTCTCTAGCACATATACTATATTTTGGTTTTAAGATCTTGTATATATTTTATCTGATAAATATCCCCTTGTCGTTAATTGCTGTAAATTATTAATTTGGCATAGATGAATCGATCGAATTTTGTATAATCTCCTTCGTAATATTCTCCACAGAATTTTTATCGAATTAATATAGAAAGGCCACAATATCTAAAGCTGCCAAATCCGCTCTGTTACTGTCATACAACAACCGGTGATTATTTCTGTTTTTCTCCATAATGGATATCTGATATCTTCAGATCTTCAGCGGCTTCGACATTGTTATGGATAGTTTTTGCTTCTTGAACTAAGTCGGTAGTTTCTTCATACCTTGGGCTAAAGTGAGTAAGAACTAATTTCTTAACACCAGCTGCTTTTGCAAGTTGTGCAGCTTCTGTAGCGGTGGAGTGAAAACTTTCGAGAGCCTTATGGTGTTTTTCATAGCTGTATGTAGATTCAAAAACTAATAAATCGCAGTCTTTAAAAAAATGCTGTAGTCTTGAAGTGGGCCTTGTATCACCAGATATTCCTACTTTTCTCCCAGGACGGGAAGGACCCATTATTTGGCTCGATTTAATAATCTTACCTTCGTATATGATATTCTGGCCCTGTTGCAATTCATGATAGAGTTTGCCTTCTGGAATTCCTAAGTGTTTGGCTTCTTCAATACTAAATATCCCTGGTCTTTCAAATTCTGTGAGGCAATATGAATAGGAAGGTACTGAATGGTACGCATTGCAACAACTAACTTGATAATCATTCTCTTTTATAATTACACCCTCATTATTGATTAAATGAACGTTAATATTAAAAGTCAATCCAAAATTCATAATACGCATATTCTCTTTAAGAAACTCAGGTAACCTTAGGGGACCATAAATATCGAGCATTCTTTCTCTTCCTTGCAGAGACATTGTTTGTAAGAGACCAAGAAGTCCGACACAGTGATCTGCATGCATATGAGTAATAAAAATTTTCATTTTTTTATTCATACCTATACCGGCCTTTATAAAATTCCGTTGCATACCCTCACCAGCATCGAATAACAGCAATTCATTACCTCTTAGCAATGCTATAGAGGAAAGTCCACGTTTTGATGTAGGTACAGCAGCAGATGTTCCTAGAAATATTAATCTCATATTCGCCATGGAATAATGTCACAATGCGAGCCAGATTCTTATATACAATAGATCCTTTTTTCTTTTACCATATTATATCAATCCTATTTTTTATTGAATATTTTCATTACCTTAAAACGTAATGCTGATACTCTTAGAGAACCTAGCTATTCAATTTTTCACTTATATATGCAAATAAGCTTTTACTTCTTATATCTCGCATATAATACCTTTTGGTTGAAGTGATATCTCAAAGTTATTGTTATAATAATTTGACTTAATTTTACTCTATTTATGTCTCTTATGACCATGCAAGTGGCGATTTTTGATGATGCTATGCTTCAATTAGAATGCAGGGCTAGGAAAAATGATCTTCTATCATATTATTTTAATTACATAGGATAAATCAGGTTCTTCAGAACCGTTGTGTTTAGGTAGAATGGCAAATAAATTTTTTATCTGATTTATTTTTGTTATGGTTGCTCAAGGTTTGGCTAATAAAAACCAAGATCCATGACTATTTCGAAACTTATTATAGAATTTACATGAAAACGCCTATTTCTACAACCTTTTCTACGATTTTAGACTCTACAAATATATGTAAAACGTTACATGACAAGAAAATGTTAGCCGTTAACAAGGTAATTTGCAATTTTTCTTATTATGCTGCTTCATTATGATAGATACTTAATTGAAGATCAATAAAATTGCGATAATCTTTGATAACTTTGGGACATGTATTAAACAGCAAAATATTCATTGTAGGTGAGATAGGGAACGAAGACTTGCCGACACAATAGGACTTATGTCAACTTTGGCATAAGGACTGGGTATGGAATTTGTAGAAATTATTTCTTTTACACCTGCTGCTCTTATTTTTTCCGCAGCCTCTTTTACCAATAGGGCATGAACACACATTGTATATATCTTATCAGCGTTATTTTTCTTTAAAACTTGACATGCTTTTGCTATGGTTCCTCCACTAGTTATTATATCATCCACGAGGATAACATCTCTCTCTGCAATATTGCGTTCTAAATTATCATCAATAAATACCTCTCCCGAGTTACTATCGCGGCATTTTTTTAGAGCTATACTGTCAGAGCCCAATATTTTTGCAAATTCAGATGCTCGTTTTATTCCTCCTGCGTCTGGTGATACAACAACAGCTCTATTAAGTTTCATATTACTGGCTGCATAATTTGCTAAAAGGGGAATTGAAGAAATATTTTGGACATCAATACTAAAATATGATAATGCCAGGGGACTATGAATGTCTATTGTTATCAATCGTTTATTTCCGGCAGCCTCTAGTAGTTTTGCAATCAATTCCATGCTAATAACTTCTCCACCTTGAAATGCCCTATCTTGGCGTGAATAGGCCATATATGGGACGACAGTACAAATATCTGCTGCGTCGTCGTCAGTACACTTTTTTATCATCATCAGTGTTTGCAAAAGATGGCGATCGGTAGGAGGATATGTTGACTGCACTATCACACAGTTTTTTTTTTTAACATTGCCCATTTTTATTCTACTTTCACCATCTGAAAATATGCGAACATCGACAGGGATCAATTCTGCCCGCAAATCTTGAGCTATTTTTGCAGCGAGATCTGGTGACGATGGCCCATCTATTATCGAGAGTTCTTTTTGCAAGATTGAACAGATTCATAGAACAAATTCGTTCTTAAAAACATTAAATCTATTTACGATAAATAACGGTTATTTATAAATTAACGTATATACTAATTTTCTTACATTTTAATTAATATCATTTTAACTATAATAATTTTACAATAGCAATGACCTGCTGATTGTGAACCTTTTCCAATTCATATCTGACTGCTTTTGAAACTTGTTCAGGTGCAGTTAGACTAGAAAAATCTACAATTTTCATACCATCAAGAATGTGTATCTGTGGAGCAAGATCACTAAAATTGGATTTTCCATTTGAATTTAGCAGAAGAAATTCGATTTTATCTGCAACTTCCTTAGGATCTCCATTGATTGTTGCCGCGTTTTCGAGAAATAGTCTTACACGGCCGAACTTGTCCAACACCAATACTGGATGTTTTCTCGATTTCAGGAATAATTTTTTTTTGTATATCTCACAAGCAAATACATGATAGTGTTCCGTGTCAAAAATGTAATGCACTCCTTCATTAATTCCAAATAACTCACATGCCACCTTTCTCGCTTCTTCATAATTGATTTTCTTTGTGCTTGTATTGCCTATATCTAGACTAACATTGCCTACTGCTGTTACACGAAGTAATGATCTCTCACTGATGTAGGCGGATTGGAGCATAAGTGATTCTGGAGTAGCACCACGGTTAAGAGCAATTTGTTTTACTTCTTCGATTAATGAAGAAGCATCATCTGGTTTAGGATTAGTGATTGTCTTCTCACGTTCTTCATGTATCATTGCTGCTGCAACACCTATAGAAGATACCACTTCCGAATGCTCAGAAATCGTGTACTTGATATGTAATTTCTGTGCTAGATAAGGAACTAATACTGATGCTCCACCACCACCTCCGATAATTACAATATGATCCTTCTTCAACTTGTACTCTCTGAGCATTGGTTCAACGATTTCAAGTATCTTTTTGGCTGATATTTCGAGAACAGATTTCGCTGCTTCTAGAGTTGTAAGTCCAATCCTTTGAGCCAGAATCGATAGCGCAAGTTTTGCTGTCTCTTGATTTGAATGAGCATAATCGAATTCTGGAATTAATCCTAATGCATTGGCAGCACATGTATTTGTTATCGCGAAGCGTTTACCACCGCCTGTCTCTATAGCAACATAATCCATAGGATCGCCATCCATTGGTTTAAAGGTAATAATTTGACCTCCTTCCAACTCTTCGATATTAGCAAAGCATGAGTACGGGAGACCTGCGATGTGTGCAGATCTTGGACCAACATCCGTTATTTTTCTACCTGACCATCTTACAAGAGACCCTCCTGCGATACCTACAACCCGAACATCTACCGATCGGATACAGGTTGAATGCTGCATTATAGTTACATATCTGATCTCTGGTTTGCCATCCCTTATAATACATACATTAGTTGATGTACCTCCAATCTCCATAAAAATTCCATTTAATACACGAAAATATAGTAAGGCTCCTGCGACACTAGCAGCAGGACCTGAAAGAACTGTTATTATCGGCATATTACGAAATGTCTTCATATCTGTAACTCCTCCATCGCCTTTCATGATCATTATTGGAGCAGCAATCTGTTCTTTCTTGACAGCCGATTCAACAAATTGGGCAGTACTCATCGCCTTAGGAAGAATGCCTGCATTAATAGCGGCTGTTAGAGTGCGAACTTCAAGACCATATAAGCCTGTTAATTCGTGACCAGCAGTTGCAGGAATGTCTGATTTTTTCATTACGAATTCTTCATTACTTGGATCGTCTACTCCATATGCTTCGCTTACTATTAATACCTCCGCGCCTTCTCTTTTCAATTCGGAAATTGCAGAAACGACTTCTTGGTCTTGCAAATACTTGGCTGTATCTAAAAAACGATAACACGTTCTCAGATACTTATTTGGTGCCAGCTCAATATCCTTGATGTTTGTTCGCCTAATTACGCTGGATTTTTCCATCCCAACACCCATGCCAATAATCCCAACTTTTGAAGTATCTCCTTCAAGTAACGCGTTAACTGCTTGGGTTGTACTATGAGAGATCAATTCAATGTTAGAGCGTTGAATATTGTACTTTTGCATTAATTCAGTTAGTGCTACCACGATCCCAGTGGCTACACCTTCTTTGGAAGAGTGAGTTGTGAGAACTGTAGCTTTACCTATGATTTTTCCGTCTACTATATCAATGGCAACAGCTTTAGTAAATGTTCCTCCTACATCGATGCCAACTCTAATTCTTTTATTCATGCAAAAACCACTTAGGAACGCCTAATTTCTATTTCCGTTTTACATTATTTAAATGGTATCAAAACTCATATGTCATGATATTATGCTTTACATATTTTATAACTCCAGAATCTTCTCAAAAGGTAAGAAATACCTCTTCTACAGGTTCTCTAACTCCCATAGCTCGTATTATTTCTTGAAACTGTTTTTTTCCATCAGAAACAAGTATTTGCAATCTGCTGTTACCCGTTTTCTTTAACATTCTATTAAAAGCTAAATATTTCCTAACCTCTTTTGCTACAATTTTCGCAGAATCTACAAATTTTATAGTAGGCAGAAGAGAATAAAGATAGGGTCTTACAAAAGGAAGATGCGTACTGGATAGAGTAATCACATCGATTTCCTTATCTACTTCATAGCCTAATATCTTGTTTATTGTATTAAATGTTTTGCGCTCATCAGAAATGTAAGTTCCAGTCTCTATTAATTCTATTATAGGTGAAGCATTAAACTTTGTGACAAGGATCTTTTGAGGTACTTCTCTTCGAATCTGATTTTCAAGTTCCTTACTAATGATTGTCGGTTCGGTAGCCATTATTCCAATATGCTTCTTTTTTGTTAACCGACACGCTTCTTTTAAAGGTGGTCTAACTCCTATTAAAGGTATATTTACCAACCGCCTGATTTCATCTAATATTGTTATAGAAGGAGTATTAGAAGCAATTATGGTTAGTTTTGGCTTATATCTTTCTAGATAGTTTACAGTGCTTAATATAATATCGCGCAAGTGCCCCGGTGATTTATTTCCATACGGAAAGTGTGCCTTATCAGCAAAATATAATAAATTCTCATGCGGTATTTCTTTTTTTAACTCTTGGATTATTGATAGCGACCCTATACCAGAATCGAAGATAGCTACTGGATTATTTATCAATATATATAATTTTTTCATCATTAAGTATAAATGTAGTTATCTTAATTGTAAGATCTCATATAATATTGTTAAATGAGTGGGACTCCAACTATTTTGCTATCAAACGCTAAAGGATAAATGGATAACCTCAAATTTGTTTTATTGGTAGAGTTGAATTATTGTATTGCCTTCATAAGTAAGAATTATACTATTATCATGATTAATGATAATTTACTTTTATACTATATTCAAACTCATTTTGACATATTTCGTTATGACAAACATTTCCATGGTAAATATTATAATATTATCTCTATATTATGTAAAAATTATACATATAATCATATACATCTATGTATATACAATCTAAGTTGGGAGTTGATATTACTGCCAGCTCGTCCGTTTGGATGGGACAAAGTATTTTTCTACCTCATCTAATCTTTCTATAGATCCTTCATTTTTTCGAAGACTAGAAAAAGACGAATGGTTTCGAATTTTTTGTAAAAGCAAAAGAACTTCTTCATGTGTAACTCCGTGCTTGATATCATAGTCAATACTTCTACATGTATTTGTTATTTTGCCGTATCGTTTGTGCTGCCTCTTCTCCCATGCAGAAGCATTCTCCGATAATCCTCTTATGTATTTCACAATTATTTTTTCCATGTGTTCAACGTGCCATTCCCTCATCGGAAAACTATTTTGTATCAAAAAGATCACATAATATACACTAAACCTACATATAAGATAACATAAAGTTCAAGCTTTATAATTCTAGAAATAAAAAAATTATGCTGAAAGATGATTCTCTGCCTCTCATGACTTAGATGTATTTTAGTTCATTAATTATTATAGTAATCGAAACCTTTGCATATAAAGGGCGGCCACGTGAATTTGTGTTAAACTTTCCATCATCGCTACACTGAAATTCAGCAAACAACCTATATGTGGTAATGACGTGGTAATGACGTGGTAATGACGTGGTAATGATGTGGTAATGACTATTTGGAAGTCCAATTAAGGCTTGTAAATAATACGCAAAAACAGGGAGCCCTTATAATTGGAAATATACAGGTATAATAATAAAAAACGTTGCTAATGTTATGATAATAATATTTCTATATAAATATAATTATAAGATTATTACTTATACCTGTATTCCGCTGTGAGTAACTCTACAAGCCTCCGACTCACGTGACAAAAAAGGAGTTAATCATGGGTATGTCAACTAGGTATGCAGTAATTGTAGGGCCTTTTGGAAGCAAATGGAATAGGTAGGTATTGCAACATAGAACCTTGTAATATGGATTTTGAGTCTTTGAGGGCTTTATGGATTACTTGTAAGGATGACAGTCAGGAATGTACCCAGCAATCTCTCCACCTTCTACTTGTCACAACTACATTGGAAAGTGCTTCATAAATGTGATAATATCAGGTTTCTTCCTACGTTTTACCGATCCAGACAATGACCGTTTAACTGCTGTCGACAATGGCTATAAAATTTAATCTATTTATCTCAACAAAATGGTAATACTGTTCATGAAATAGGAGCAATTTGTGGCTTTGCTTCTCCAACGAAAATAGTATGAAAACCAGTAAGAGAAAATAATAGTATGGAGATTCAAGTAATAAAGAAGTACATATACTCAATAAATAATGAAAAGATAAAAGTTAATTGGTAATAGCTAAATTGGAAGGCCCTGATTTGCAAAATCAGGATACGAGATCAAAAACATCATTTAGAAATGTCAGAATACTGGAAAAAATAATAGGCCAACGAACTCTTTCTCTGCTTGTCAGCAACATAGGTTAGAATTAATATACAATTTTATCTTGTTAATTTTATGATAGATATCGCTAAAAAAAATATCCTGCAGAGCATATAAAAATAATTCACTTAATACTCGAAAAACAATTATCAGACAATCATGCATCGATCTGCATGTGATCTCTTATCCATACGCATAATGGTATAAAGGCATTTTGAAATGGCAATGACTGTTCATCCTTTCTATTAAATCCTAACATCACCATTCTTCCTGAGAGTTGTTCTCTTATGTCCTTTATGAGATCGTATTCTCGCAGGGGCCCATATAATTGAAAAAAATATTCTTCATTATAGTAGGACACATGCTGTGCAAAACAGTCAGATATTATTACCGGATCATTCAAAAGTCTCTCTTTAGAGACATGTTTTTTTTCTTCAACAGTGACTTGTAATTCCCTTCTGACGATTTTGCTGTGTATAAATTGTGAATCCATCTTTGATTTAGCACTGTCATTATATGTTTCTATAGATCTCCGTAAATTAATTACGGTATTCTCTGCAAGATTCATAACTTCATTACGTTCTTTATCGTATCTAATTCCATTTTTCTTTCCATAGAGATAAAAAATGCACATCACTTCCTCATTTCTGATAAATGGAAAATTCTGTCTACCCGCAATGAATTCAGATAGACGAATTGATGTATCTTCAGGAAGAATCATTCGCATATATGAATCGGTAATTATTGTCATAACTTGATTTTATCTATCATATGTTATCAATATGTTTAAAGGTATGCGATTCTAGTAACATATGAAAATTATATGTCGTCTTCTTTAGATAGTAGTAAAAAGATATACCTTATAGTTCATGGGCAGCACCACTTTCTTGATCGGATAAAAGAAAAACTTGTTATGCAAGGATTTGAAAAAGAGAATATGCAATTAGCGAGCCTTGATAGGACAGGAAATGCCAAAGAGTATGTTGCAATGATTTGGCCGCCAATGGATCCAAAGGAAATTGTTGTCAGTGAAATTGTAGACACAAACGCAACTGGCGGAAGTGGAATGGGTGCCTGGTCCTCTGTATCTCAGAAGGAACTGTACAGAATACCTCTGAATTAAATTGTTTGATTGTTCAGCTGTTAAAATTTTTTTAATAGCGTAAAACACACACAATATCATAAATAAGCGAGCCCTGAATTCAGTTCGAAAGTATGATCTGGCTTACTATTGGTTTATAGAGAAATTTTGCCACTTTTATTCTGAATCTGGGTAATACATCTAGACACATTAATCTGATTGCCGAAGTACAATAAAAAATCAATTATGGTAAAGCATAGAGTATCGGAAGCAAGATATACGTAAACGATAGACTCCAATAAATGCGAAGATTATACTAGCATAGAGAATCGCCTAAAGAAAGTAATAACATATTAATAAAATTTCTGTATTATCTCTATATAGAGGCCAAAATAATAGTTGAGTAATAAAATTATCTTTTTATTTTCCGATTAATGTATAGACTCACCGTGCAACAGGTATATTTTCATACTTCAATCTCATACTACTACTATTTGTTTGATCGTCTATATCCATGTGTAAACCCTGCGTCATATACCTTAGAAAATTCATACTGTTTTGGTGCTATGGCATCTCCAACAATAATTAATGCAGTTTTGATTATTTTGGATTCTTTTGTTTTCTTTACAATATCTCCAAGAGTTCCTTTTATTATCTTCTGGTCTTCCCAAGTTGCTCGGTAAACAATTGCTGCTGGAGTTTCTTTTGTATATACTCCACCCTTCATTAGCTCTTCTACAATATCAGTAATCAAATGAACACTGAGATAAAATGCCATTGTAGCTCCATGCTTCGCAAGTTCCGAAATTTTTTCTCTCTCGGGTACAGGAGTCCTAAACTCTGCGCGTGTTATTATTACAGTTTGAGTATTACCAGGAAGAGTTAATTCCAAGTTCATGGCAGAAGCTGCACCAAGTATTGCGGTTATTCCTGGAACTACTTTACATTGTAATCCATCCTTTTCTAATTTATCGATTTGCTCTCGGATAGTACTAAAAAGTCCAGGATCACCATCATGTAATCTAATGGCAACTTTGCCATTATTCGTTGAATCTCTTAGAATTTGATAAATTTCTTCCCTATCTAAGACAGCAGCATCGTACAGCTGCACTTCTTTTTTTGCATGTTGTAATATTTTTGGATTTAGTAGGGAACCGGAATAAATTATAACATCAGCTTTTTCTAAAAGCCTTTTGGCTTTAATCGTGATAAGTTCAGGGTCGCCAGGACCTGATCCTACGAAAAAAACCGTGTTCCCTTCAACCATTTTTCTTCTGCTACCATTATAGAGAAATATTTCTCTGTCGTACCTTTTCTTCCGCGCAAATCGCTAAGTTTGCTCATTTTCATTATTTCACCTGTTACTGATACGTCTTGGGCGATTGCAATCATCGAATCGTCTGCAAAGCCTACGTCAGCAAGCATTTCAATTACGCTGTCAAAGTATCTACCATCCTTGAGAAAAATGATTGTATCACAACTGTTTGCCATCTGTTTAACTCTATCTAAATTATAACAAGCAGGGACGATCGCTAGAGTTTCATCTCCTTCTGCTAGACTCATTTTTGCCTGCGCAGCAAATGCAAACATAGATGCAATACCAGGAACTATGTCTATTTCTATATCATGGTGATTCTTTTGCAGCTCTCTGTGTACATATATCCACGTACTATATAATGCAGGATCACCAACAGTCAAATAGATTACTCTTTTCTCTGCTCTTACAGCATCAGCTATTTCATCCGCATTTCTTTTCCAATAATCTATTAAAGATTGCCTGTCTTTGATCATAGGAAATATAAGATCCACTATCTTTGCGAACTTATCTACATATCTTTCAACTACTGAAAGCGCGATGCTAGGTTTGCCTTCTCTTGCTGTAGGTGCGAAAATAATTTCTGCATTTTTAATCAGATTGACAGCTTTGACGGTAAGTAATTCAGGATCTCCTGGACCACATCCCACACAAAATAGTTTCATTCACATTTTCTCAAAGGAGAGCGTTATTTAAAACATCATAATCCTTCTATAAAAGGCACTTATTTACTGAGATTAGTGAACTAATAACAGACTATTGTATGCCCACAAAAGAAATTTACTAAAACATACATAAAGCTGTATATGGTATCACACATTGAACGAAATAGTGACGACAATCGATTGACCAGGAAGATTGGTGAATTTGCAATTTTTTGTAACGAATATATTATGTGTATATGTAATCATTAATGCCTTATCGATTAGTGGATCAGATGCTTTAAGATTTAATTATGTTTAAATTTCAATGTCGGCCAATAATGTATTTTTCATTACACAGTTATAAGTTAAATGATGGAACTTGTATTGGTGATAATGCCTTGATGTCTTTTGCTGATCATGAGTCTATGATTTACCAATGTATATTAATGGGAATATTTGATAGCAATCAGCATCTGTTTTACTCATACTAATTAATTTTTTATTCAATGTATTGCATATTATTATCTTGATAGGGAAATTTTTCTTAAATAGTTTGTGTAACACGTAGTTGAAGTTTTTTTCTGCTATAGTTTTATTGCTATTTTGTAGCCGAAATAATCATTACTGGATTCCTTGAAGTCATCATCGTACCCGTCGATACTTTTCTTGCCTTTGAAATTGTTACTTGTGTAATATCAACTTCATTCAGTTTTGCTTCATTTATCATAGTTATCGTCTTGTACATTGTTTCAATTAGAATTGTGTCAATTACAATTCTACCACCTTTCTTCAATCTATCTATACCTAATTGTATAACTCGCTCGGTATCTCCCCATGTCCCGCCAATCATTACTGAGTTTACTTGTGGCAGTAATGGCAAAATATCTTGTGCGTTTGATAAGAATATTTTTGCTTTCACTCCAAATTTTTGAAGATTCCTTTTAGTTAGTTCGACTGCACGTTGATTAAAATCAACACCATATACGTTGCCGTCTCTTGTTTGTAAACAGAGCTCAACAGTGATGCTTCCACTTCCGCATCCAATATCTATCACAGACGAATTCTTTTTTAATCTTAATTTGCTAATTATTACAGACCTGATATCTTCCTTGGTAATTGGAACTTCATCATCTCTGTCAAATAACTCATCGGGAATACCTGGTGTATCATAATCCCAAAGCAATGTAGTGTATTTATAAAAAAAGCAGTATTTTAACGTGCCATGAACTGCCACAATCCAGTATATACGACGATCATGAACATCATTAACAGGAAAATAAATGGGAATATACCATTTGTAGCTAACTTTCTTTTTGCTGTCTTCGGAGTATCTTTTGCAATACGCTTCGCAAGTGTATAAGATATTATGTAAAATATAATAGCAATAAGAAGTATTGTCCCTACTGCTGTAGATTGATCTGTCTTCGGTGTTATTATAAATCCACTGATTATACCTGCAATCAATCCTAAAATTGCTCTCATATAAAAAACTCTGTCTAAAGACTCCAAATAGGTTACTTTCTGTCATTAAATGGCACTTGGTTTAATTTCTTACGGTTGATCCTTTTGTAAAACTAGCAATTAAATTGTTTTGGTTAATATTTGTGACAAAACCTTTGAGTTATTATGGAATTGTCTGGCATTGAGCTACGTTACCTAGTAAATGAGGTTAAATCCAAAATTATATCAGGGTATTACGTTAGCAGTATAAATGCCGTTACAAAAGATTCGTTTCTTTTAAAGTTACATCACTCAAAAGAACCAGATATTATTCTAATGGTTTCTGTTAAAGGTATCTGGATCACAAAGTTGAAATTTAAACCAGTCGAGGAAAATGAACAAATTGACATTATTAAAGCTGAAGTTGAAAGATCTAAAGTTGAATTCATCGATCAGATAGGCAGCGAGCGAATTGTGACCATCAAATTTATGCATTTGGAAGGTGATGTGAGAATAATGATTGTCGAATTCTTTGGTGAAGGAAATATTATTCTTTGTGATGGGAGTCTGCAGATTATATCTATTATCAATTCTATTGAAGTAAGGCATAGAACGTTAAAGGTTGGATTACGATACACACCTCCGCCTATTAGAGGATTCGATGTCTTTGAGCTTTCGTTAGAGCAGTTAAAAACAACAATAAAACGCGAGATAATGGATCTTGATGTCTTAAGATGGATGGGAAGAAATCTTTCAATGCCAAAAAAATTTGTAGAAGAAATTGCAACAAGGATAGGAATACAATCAAGAAAGGTTGGACAGCTTTCAGAGGAGGATGTGATTAGAATATACGATGCTGTTAAGGATCTAGTTACGGATATAAGTACAGGGAGAAATCATGAACCAATTGTCATTCTGGGAGACGACGGGAAAGCACAGGATGCACTTCCTATTATAACAGATAAAGCCAGAAAATTGAAAATCAGAAAAGTTAATTCTTATCTCGACGCCGTAGACGAGGTTTTAAGCAACAATATTATGAATATAGACAGCAATATTAGGACAATTGAAATAGATAGAGAAATTGCATTATTAGAACATGATCTTTCAGAACTGAATAAGGCAAAAGAGGAAGTTATTTCAAAGGCTACTGCTATCCGAAAAATTGCCAATGAATTAATGGAACTCTCTTATCTTGGAATTCATGATTATGCTGATAATTCAGTCAAGGGACTGCTTCAAACAAATTATGCAGCTATTGTAAACGAAAGAGGACTAAAATATCTTGAAGTAGTAGGCGAACGTATTCACTTGAATTCTAATCTTCCCAAGGTATCTTCAATGTTATATGAAAGGGCTAAGGAAATGGAACGTGGCAATATCTCAATCGAAGAAACTAAAAGAGGCCTGCTTGATCAAATTGAAAGATTACGAAATAGGAGTACTGCGATTCAGAAGAAAATTGTTATCAAGCAACAAGCTAATAGAGAGTGGTATGAGCGATATCGATGGTTTATCACAGGTGAAGGATTGCTAACCTTCGGGGGGAGAGATGCTTCATCAAACTCTGCTATAATACGCAAGCATTTGACGGAATATGATCTAGTATTCCATGCTGAAGTATATGGCTCTCCATTCTTCATTATCAAAAATGCAATTAAAGCTGGAGAAATAGAAACAACACTGCAGGAAGTAGCACAGGCAACTGTGTCATTTAGTAGAGCATGGAAGGATGGCTTATCTAGCGCAGATGCATATTGGGTAATGCCAGATCAGATAAAGAAGGGTGCTCCAACAGGACAATATCTTCCAAAAGGATCTTTTGTTATAGAGGGTAAGCGAAATTATATCAAGGGGTCTGAAATAAGACTCGCAGTAGGAATTATGTATTTGAGCGGTCGATATCTTCTAGTTTGTGGGCCTGTTGGATCTATTAAGAAAAAATCTCTAGTCTTTTCAATCTTGTTGCCAGGTGGAATGGATCCAATGAACGCAGCAAAAAAAATAAAGAGTGAACTTGTTAGAGTGGCTGCACCTGATACTCATGGAGATGAAAGTTACGGTTTGGCAGATTTTATCAAAAACACTTCTCTCGATGACTTTATTAGAACACTCCCGAGCGGACAGTCAAAGATTTATTTTACAGGAAGAGGTGATGGAGAACACGTTCCCTTACCAAGAGCATCTTTGCCCGATGAGCAAAGTACTTAAGGACATAATTTTGATTTAATGTTGTGGTAAAAAAACCTGTCAGGCAACATGGTGATGCTAACATGACAACTAGAGTGCTTGTCAGAGATATTATGAATAGCCCTGTCATTTCAGCTTCCACTGAGGCAAGCATCAAAGACATAGCAATAAAGATGAAAGAAGAAAAGATTGGAAGTATTGTAATTATGGATAAGGAAAAGACATTAGGAATTGTAACTGATTGGGATATAGTTTCAAATGCTGTTGTTAAAGATATCAAACCAAGTTTGCTTAACGCTTCTGATATTATGCAACAATTACACACGATAGAAGGCGAAGAAGGAGTCACCGAGGCTGCCCGTATATTGAGAAAACATAATATTAAGAGATTAGGTGTGGTCTATAAGAATAGACTTGTTGGAATTATCTCTGCTTCAGACGTTATTGCAGTAACTCCAGATTTGGTTGACGTCATTTCAGAGAAATCAGCGCTTATTCGAGGAGAAACCGGTCGGTCTAAGGGCAATGTTTCAGGATATTGCGATGAGTGTGGTGAATGGTCTGATCTTTTGCAATATGAGGAAGGTACATTTACATGTGAAGAATGTAGGGGAGAGATCATTAGTTAATTCAAAGCCAACTTTTTTAGCTGATGCTATGCTGGGAAGTATAGCTCGCAAATTACGGATTTTTGGCTTCGATACATTGTATGTTGCTCATGCACATGACGATGAGATATTAAAAATTGGCATTGCAGAGGATAGAATTATCTTGACCTGTGACAAGGAGTTGTTTAAAAGGACTCTAAAAGAAGAAGCACAAAGTGTTTTGTTGCAAGGTTCAGATGATCTAAAAGACATAGTTCATATATTATCTAAATGCGGGATTGCCTCATTGTTGTTTCATACTATAGATTCCAGATGTGTTAGATGTAATGGATTGCTGATAAGAAAAAAACCTTCTGATGTTAAAAAAGATGTTCATTCAAATGTTCTTAAACTACACAAACAATTTTTTAAATGCTCAGATTGTAAAAAAATATATTGGGAAGGCGAGCCATTTAACTCATATACAGCAAACTGTAAAATTGATCAATGAAATAATGTGCAAGGTTATTGAGGGGCAATTCAATCATCCTATCTAAGGAGGAGGCAGGTGATGTTATTATTATCCGTCATTGTATATCTGGGAGGAAGAATAACAAGAGGTAAGTCGAAAACTCCCAATATTATACTTATAACAAAGCAATAGTTGACTGATAAATAATTCAGTAGAATTCCTTATTCTTAAGAAATAGAATTTAGAAAGATAGGAGGAGTCATTACAGCAGCAATTGGAGTTGGGTTTCAAAAATTACCTTGAATCATAAGGGACACCTCAAACAAACAGCATATTAAAAGGATGTTGATCTGCTTTCATTTGTATTTCATTTATCATTTTACCATTATTATTGGAACAAAATATCATAATCTGTTGGCGTTGTTACTTGCGGGAATAGTTTTTATAGAGCCTCCGCATTTTCTGTCTACACTTAATAAATCTGTTGCCTAGAAATAACATCAAACTGTAAAAATTATTTAGTATTGTCATGATGTTAACCGGATATGCTTTGAACATGTGTACGTGTATTCTTTGACGTCTCTGTAATATTATTGTCTGACTGTTTTGATGTTCCGCCGCATACCGCTTTATTCCAAATCCCAATAGAATCGAAATCTGATAGACCAAATTATTATTTTGTTCTAACTCGTCTCAGCATGATCTGCTTTATTGTAATCTTCAAGAAATTATTCTTATGTATCTAAGATTTTCAATTTTATTTTTTTATTAGATTTTTGCTGGATCAATGTAGAGACAAGATCAACTTCAGTCGCTGCTTAGAGAAGAAGATTATCGGTAATACACTTTGGGTCGTCTGCTGAAACTCATTCTAATGTGGAAATATTAAATAATTCAAGAAAATTTCTAATATGAATCTTGTCAGACTGTTGGTTCAAATTAGAATATTTAAATATGCTGCGTATATAAATTAAGATCAAAACACTCGTAAAATTCGTTAGAATTATGATAGATGACGTTTTAATTATTCCAATAAGAATACTGTTTCACAACTAGCTTATTGTATAAAGTAGAAAGAAAAAATAATCGAGCGTTAATCTAATTATTGGCTCCGTGTATTTGCCTTTTATACCTTTCGATGTAAATCCGTAAGAGCAAAACAGACTCTTATTCAGAAAAAAGGTCATAATACAAGTTCCATTATAAGGATTTATGAATATTTTAATAAGCATATCTTTTGAATATGGAGTCGTAATGAATTATACTAGCAGAATTTACATATTCTTTAATTTGAAATAACAAAGATTAAATTTCGATAACCAATCAGAAATTTAAATGAGCTCATCTTCCGCTTTGGAGCGAACAATAAATAAGGTGATATCCCAGGCCGATGCGGATTTTATCACACAGATTGATTCTTCTTATCAGAAATCATTAGAGAATCTTGAAGCTTCGAGAACAAAACTTGAGGCAGAATATAATAGAACTCTTGAGAGTGCAAAAAAACAGGCAGATAATCTCAAGAGACAGATCATTGGTTCTAGCAGATTGTCTGTCAGAAACAAACAGCTTATCCTAATTGAAAAGGCTGTAAACGATACATTTGAAAAAGCGAAAACATTATTGGCATCGTCAAATAAAGAGAGTGGTTATAGAATTCTGATGACAAAAATTCTGAAAGACAGTGTTAAGATGATAAATTCAGAGGAGCTTATTGTTGAATGTAATAAGAATGATATTAAATTAATCGAAAAGGCCATTGCCGATAGTTTCAACGAAAATAATAAGTTAAAAATAAAAATATCAGATCATCCTATAAACGCTATTGGTGGAATCCGAGTAAAGTCAGCTGATGAATCGATGACATTTGATAATACGCTTGATTCTCGCATAGAGGGGCTTAAACCTTTAATAAGGAAGAATATTGCCCAAATGCTAAGAGGCGAGATTTAACTAATGGTAACTAAAGGAAGAATTGTTTGGGTTAGTGGTCCAGCTGTAAGGGCTGATGGTATGGCTTCGGCGAAAATGTATGAAACCGTAACAGTAGGAGATTCAAAATTAATCGGCGAGGTCCTAAGATTGACTGGAGATGTTGCATTTATTCAAGTTTATGAATCTACTTCTGGTTTAAAACCTGGAGAGCCCGTTGTTGGTACAGGCCAACCACTGTCAGTGTTGCTAGGGCCCGGGATCATTGGAAGAATTTATGATGGAATTCAAAGACCACTCGATGAAATTGCTCAAAAATCAGGAGCGTTCATTAGTAGAGGCGTAATCACAACTCCAGTTGACATGAAAAGAAAGTACAAATTCAAGCCAATACTCAAAAAAGGAGATGAAATTGAAGCAGGTTCTATTCTTGGAAGTGTAGAAGAAACTCCACTTTTGACTCATAGCATACTTGTTCCGCCTGACTTTAAGGGGGGAAAATTGATAGATATTTCCTCTGAAGGCGAGTATGATCTAGAACACATTATTGCTACGGCCGAAAAAGATGGAAACAAAATCCAACTAAAAATGTATCATAAGTGGCCTGTGAGAAAACCCAGACCTTATGCAGAAAGATATGATCCTACAGTTCCATTAATAACGGGTCAGCGTATCATAGATACTTATTTCCCTATAGCAAAGGGCGGAACAGGTGCTATACCTGGAGGGTTCGGAACTGGCAAGACTGTCACGTTGCATCAAATTGCAAAATGGGCTGATTCCAAAGTTGTAGTCTATATTGGCTGCGGTGAACGTGGCAATGAAATGACTGAAGTGCTTGTTGAATTTCCGCATTTAATTGACCCCAGGTCAGGTAGACCATTAATGGAAAGGACAGTTCTTGTAGCGAATACGAGCAATATGCCTGTGGCCGCTCGAGAAGCCTCAATTTACACAGGAGTTACTCTTGCAGAATATTATAGAGATATGGGATTTGATGTAGTACTCGTAGCAGATTCGACAAGTAGATGGGCTGAAGCCTTAAGAGAAATGTCTGGCCGGCTTGAAGAGATGCCTGCAGAAGAAGGATATCCATCTTACCTTGCATCACGATTAGCAGAATTCTATGAAAGAGCAGGTCGCGTTAGAGCATTGGGAAGGCCAGAAAGAGCGGGGTCTGTAACACTTGTAGGTGCTGTGTCTCCTTCAGGAGCGGACTTCACAGAACCCGTAACAACACACACTATTAGATTCATTAAAACCTTCTGGGCTCTTGATACTAGATTGGCTTACTCAAGACATTATCCATCAATAAATTGGATGCAGTCATATTCTGGATATCTCGACGATGTTTCAAAATGGTGGACAAGTAATGTAAGTGCTGATTGGTACGATCTGAGGGCAGAATCGTACCATATACTTCAGAGAGAAGACACTTTAAAAGAAATAGTCAGATTACTGGGTCCTGAAGCATTACCGGATGAAGAAAAATTGGTATTGGAAGTCGCGAGAATGATAAAAATAGGTATACTACAGCAAAATTCTTTCGACAAAGTGGATACTTATTGCAGCCCCCAAAAACAGTTGAAATTAGTCAAATTAATGGTAAGATTCTATAAAGAATCTCTTAAATCTCTTAAAGAAGGTGCGATTCTCGCAGATATTAGAGCTATGCCCATTATTCCTTTACTCCTCAAAGCCAAATTTGAAATTCCTGACGATCAACTCATGAGACTGGATGATTTGGATAAACAGATGACCGAGCAATTCCGAAAAGTTGTCACACATGAGGAGGTAAAAGCAGTTGTCTGAATCTACCAGCGTAGAATATACTAAGATAGCAGAGATTAAAGGTCCACTCATGATTGTTGATGGAATCACTAAAGCTTCCTTCGATGAACTTGTAGAAATCGAGACCAGTGAAGGCGAAAGAAGACTTGGTAAAGTATTAGAGGTAGGGTATGGCAGAGCAGTTGTTCAAGTGTTTGAAGGTACAACGGGTCTAGCAATCACGGGTACAAAGGCAAAATTTTTGGGAAAAACAATGGCAATGCCAGTTTCACAGGAATTGCTCGGGAGGGTCTTTGATGGCCTAGGAAGACCAAATGATGGGTTGCCGGATCCTATTGCAGATCGATTCATAGATGTAAACGGGGAACCAATGAATCCCGAACGAAGAGAGTATCCTACTTCCTTTATACAGACTGGTGTTTCAGTAATTGATGGGATGTTAACTTTGGTGAGAGGACAAAAGCTTCCGATCTTTTCAGGTTCTGGTATGCCTCATAATATTTTGGCAGCTCAAATTGCCCGCCAAGCATCAGTAGTAGGAACTAAAGAGGATTTCGCCGTAGTGTTTGCAGCTATAGGAGTACAATATTCAGAGGCACAATATTTTAAACGTAGTTTAGAGGAATCTGGAGCGCTTAGACGAAGTGTACTCTTTCTAAACTTGGCAGACGATCCAGCCATTGAAAGAATCATAACTCCAAGAGTCGCATTGACTGTTGCAGAATATCTAGCATTTGATCTGGGTATGCATGTATTGGCAATTCTTACTGATATGACTAACTATGCAGAAGCGCTTAGGGAGATTAGTGCAGCAAGGGAAGAAGTACCTGGTAGGAAGGGTTATCCTGGATACTTATATACTGATCTGGCAAATAATTATGAGCGTGCAGGAAGAATTAAAGGAAAAAATGGCAGTGTAACACAAGTACCCATCTTATCCATGCCAGCAGATGATATAACCCATCCTATTCCTGATCTTACAGGCTACATTACTGAGGGTCAGATCGTGCTGGGCCGAGATTTATTCAGGAAAGGTATCTATCCGCCAGTCAACGTGCTGATGTCTCTTTCAAGATTAATGAAAGATGGAGTAGGTGAAGGAAAAACTAGAGAGGATCACATGGAAGTAGGAAATCAGCTTTATGATGCTTATTCTAGGGCACAAGAGGTAAGAGCACTTGCAGAAATTGTTGGTAGGGCAGGATTAACTGGTGTTGACCTGAAATATCTAGATGTAGGTGATATGTTTGAAAATCAATTTCTAAAGCAAAGTGCAGATGAGAACAGAAATCTTGAGGAAACGCTTGGCAAGGCATGGGATGTCTTGTCAACGCTTCCGGAAGGAGAACTCACTAAGATCAAGGATAAGAATGTCCGACGGTTCTATAAAGGGACTGGAGGAGTGTAATAGTAATCTATGTCATTTGGCAAAAAAGCTATAGCGACCAAAATTGAATGGATTAAGATACGGCGATCAATGCAAGTCGCAAAGATGGTTCACAAAATTCTCGACGATAAGCGGGAAGTATTGTTAAAGAAAATAGATGAAATGATTGAGGAGGCAAACAAAGCAAGAGAAGATATTTGGCTACCATTGGAAGAGATTTACAAATCAGTCTATGATGCATATCTTTCACTAGGTACATCAACTATCGAATCCATTGCAACCTCCACACCAGGTACAATGGAAGTTGATGTCAATGTCCGGAGAATTGTTGATGTTAAAGTACCTACTCTTCAGGTAACAGCGAAAGAAGGGGCACAAACAATAGCATATGGTTTTGCCGACACAAATGCCTACGTAGATAAGGCCGCCAAACTGATAAAGGATGCGTTGCCAGGAATATGTAAGGCAGCAGAATATGAAAATGCGATCTTCAGTTTAGCTAAAGAGCTTGAAAGAACACAAAAACTAATAAATGCATTAGAATTTGTCATCATTCCTCAATATCAAGATGCAATTTACTTTATAAAAGCAACCTTGGAGGAAAGAGAACGAGAAGAATTCGTAAGACTCAAAAAAGTGAAGGCTGTGTTGGAGAAGAAGAAGATTTAAAATGGCTCAAGATATTATCAACAAAATGTTTGAAACTGCCAAAATGCGATTAAAGCAGGAGCATGATTTAATGATTGAAAATATAAAAGAGGATTTAACCAATTACAAGAGGAACACGCTAATAAAGATACAACATATATAATTATATCGCAATGTTTTGGGAGAAACATTGATCCTATTGGACCATTTTAGAAGAGATTGATCCGTCATCATTGATAGATTAAAATAAAATCTGTAGAACATCCTCTGCATCCGACTTTGAATTAAAAGACACTGATTATGAATAGATAGATTCTTTGATGTTAAATGCTAAAAATAACATAGCCTGAACTAGTTCTTATAACCTTGGAGACTTCATTATCCATAAAATTTACCTTTTTGGTCATTTAGTTATAGTTAAATATGGCACCTTATCTTGCTTACCTTGTCTATGAAATTACTGTCATTTTCAACAGTAGCAATTATTACTGCCGTAACCTTACTTTCTGTAGAGCATTTGACAAATAATGTTGATGCCCAACAGGCAGCAGCATCTGCTAGTGGGTCTATGAAATTTATAGGTGCAGGAGTTGCCTTTGGGCTAGCTGCCCTTGGTGCAGGTATAGCCATTGGAGGTGTGGGTGCAGCAGGACTCGCGGCTATTACCGAAAGACCTGAACTCCGATCACAGGCGTTAGTGTTTACAGCTCTCGGAGAAGCAATCGCAATTTATGGTATCGTCGTAGCAATCATAATTCTAGGACAATCATGAGATTGTAATAATTTTCCTTTTTCATCATTCTCTTGGCACTATCTGATGATACATAGATTGAGATGGTATTTATGATAATCAAGACACTAATTCGTTTATAGTAAGAGTTCTAAAACAATACTTGCATCTTAATATAATTTTTTCTTTATCTATAATATTTATGATAGGTTTAATATATTCATCACTGTTTGTAACACATTTAAGATTTGTGCATTTGAAAACTCCAATAATAGAATCAGGGAGTTGAATCTTACGTTTTTCAAATAATTTATAGTCTTTGATAATATTAATAGTTGCATGAGGAGCAATTAAGGCAAGTTTGTTAGTTTCATTTTTTTCTAAAAATCTGTTTTCTACTTTGATAATATCTTTCTTATTATGCTTACTACTTGGAACATTTAAGGCAACGGTAATGACGTTGCCCTCTTTGCCTGTAATATCTAGAGTACGTAATACAAGCAATGCCTTTCCAGATTCGATATGATCTATTACTGTTCCATCCTTGATTCTACGAACAAGAAGCTGCCTTGTGTCAGACATTCACAATCCTGATATGAGATATGAAATTGGGGCAATTATAAGTTGCTATATATCCTAAGAATTTCATTACCGTTATCTCTATCTTTCTATAAAATTACTATTATGGCACTCAGATCACTAGGCAGAGCGAGACATTGTACATAGTTCGAATTTGCTACAGGAGATCTTTTACCAAAATGTCTTTATCATTATTTGTCTATTTTTTATGTTCTTTTTGATTTCTTTATTTCATTATATTATAATCTGGTTCGTATCTTACGATCACATGTCTGAAAATATTTTTATTTCACAAAACAACATGAATGGGATTCTCAACCCTCCTATGCAAGTCAGGTCGTACAAAAATAAGCCGTATTTAATTGTTTTAGCTTAACTCTTTAAATAGGCTTATCTTGGTTATTCTTTCGATTAGCACGAAACTTAAATAGATAAGAATAATTCTTGTCCTAATCGATTTGACAAATCGTGATGAAATATGGTCAAATAATAACCGATTAGACTATGATTAGATGAGAATCAGGTTCCTGGTATATTGGATTAAAATACTATTGTTATATATATTTGAAATATTTATATTTTCTGTTCAGTTTTTCTTTTGAATATGATAAAATAAGTTGAGGAACTATATGAACCACTACAAGGAAATAACTCAATCATCTGAGCCCATGATCAGATCCGGATTATTACTGTCACCAAAGATTAATTTCATTTCCTCAAACGTTAGCTTTTCGCCACTTGACATCTTTTTTAATGCGGCTTCCTTTAATGTGTTCCATCTTTCTTGGTTCTCTTTACTACGTTTGGCTCTCTCTTGAGCTACTTCGTATCTGGATTCTCGCCTTTCTCCGCTTTCCTTCTGTTTTCTTTGCCTATATTCAGCAGCCTGAATACGCGATTTTCTAAATTCAATTGCGTTGAGTTGTGTTTCGACCATTTCTAATTTTGCTGCTGCTTCTCTTACTTCGCGGATTATTTTTCTTCTTTCTTCGTATAAATTCTCACGTAAATTTAAAAGAACATCTAAGCTTTTCTTCAGTTCGCCAATATTGTTACCAAATTCTGATTTCAGATCAAAGATATTGTTCATTTTTGATTTTATTGCATCATATTGAAATGAAATTTTTCTATAATGATCTTCTTTCTTGTGGATAATCTTTAATGCATACAATTTGGTAGCAATCTCTTTCGATTTTGCGACTAATTTTCTCTCTTCATCTTTTGATAGTTTCTTTGTTTGAATGTCCCGCTCAATCTGTTCAAAAACTTTGGTCAAATTAGCTAGATCAAAACGTTCCTTACGCGATTTAGATAATCCAGCTGGACCAGCTTTATCATCAAGAGATTTCATTTGATTTTTTGCTTGTATAAAATTACTTTTCATTTCAGTAAATTTAGAGTATTCTGTGTCTTTCTGATCGTTAATTTCTTTTAATTTGATACGAAAATCCTCTAATCGTATCCTTTCCTCATCAATCTGCTTCTTTGTACCTTCTATCTTATTGTTAAGTTCTTGAATCTTACTTTCGCCTGTTTTCTGTTCTTCTACTAGAGTTTTTTTGAATTCTAGTAGAGTATTGAGGTTTGAATCTGCTGAATTCTGGTTGCTCCTTATAATATTATTTCTAGCAGCAGTTGTAGTAGTAGTCGCTGCACTGCTATTTCCATTACTGTATTTGTCTCTTGTCACGTTGCTTGTCGTTCTGTTATACCTTCAAAAATATATTTTTTCTCATTCTTGAACCGTAATTCTTATTAGGTGGAGGGAGGCAATTTTTAAAAAAATTAATGTTTCCCACACCTTTATATGACATGACGTTATTAGAGATTATTGATCGCTTATGGACGATTTTGAGAGAGACTTCCCAAATTTGGATTGGAAGAACGTTCCAGCCTATAAGCATCCTGGCGGTAAGAATTGTCCATGCCCTAAGCATGAATATATACGTGAACAGGTTAATATAGCCAAAGTCGTAAGTAATAATAATAGAGAAATAGTTCCTGAACAAAGACAAAAAGCTCAGGTAATACTCAAATTTTGTCCTGATCATTATAGTCTTTATTTTGGGGAAGTAATTCCATCAATGCCTTTTAAGTATAGGTTGATGACGAAAATAGCCCTTAAAATAGGGGCAGTAATAGTCCAAAGAATACCCTATATGCAATCTGATCAATGCTTCTATTGCAAATTTGGTTCCGGTGGTTTCGATAAAAAAACACTAATCGTTCCTTAGGATCTATAGAGAAGTAGACTAAAGTATGACAATAACCGTTGAACAACCTTGTTAGCGCTATAAATGAATGGTAATGAGTTTTGACAAACTAACATTTATGCATAGCGACAAATCAGTTGAAATGCAGGATGGATATAAATAACTACTTCAATTTTATTTGCCTTAAACGTATTAGCATTTTGTTCTTGTAATAAAATGATTATCTAATCTTCATGTAAATTAATTGTCATTTAATGTTATCATAACTATTATGCATTCGCAGAATCTTCTATAGAGCGCATGGTTAGAATACTGTGATATACTTAACTCATAATATGTATATCTAATAATTCCAATTTATTAAGAATTATGCTCTTGTTGTGTTGTTTATATTCTGTAATTATCTTACGATTCTATATATTTTTCCATCCTCGTATGACAATATATATAAAAACCCATCAGGACCTGTCTCAATATCAGTTATACGGCCAAAGCCAGTTCCAAAAATTGAGGCTGATAATTCGTCATCATTATCAACCACGAAATCAGTTAGTCCAATATAGTGACGGCTGCTGCTCCTATTATTATTATTATTATCAAACTTTAGGCCTGTCCTTCTATCATTAACTTCAAAGTAATATAGATTACCATTATTAATATCACCAACAAAAATGTTATTTGTATATTTATCTCCGAGTTTTGAAGAATTTAGAAATTCTATGTCAGTAATTCCAATCTGAGCTTTCCAGCTAAATATGGGATCAGTATATATAGAGCCGGGGAAACTTACTAAATCATTATCCGTTTTATTATTTCTAGTAATAGGCCCCATAACTTGTGCCCATCCACTGTTAAATCCTGGTTTAATCAAATTAACTTCATCATAGCCAATTTCTCCATTTTCTGTATCCCATAAGGCTCCTGTTATAGGATCAAAATCTATTCCAAAACTATTTCTGATACCGTATGCATAATAGCTGCCCAACAAGCTCTCAACATCATCTTTATCATTATAATAATCACTATTATTATTACTACTACTACTGTAATTATTGCTGTAAAATGGATTATTATTGACTGGTGAACCATTATCTGGATTTACTCTCAATATGACCGAGCTATCATTAGGCTTCTTTCCGTCTTTATGATTTTGTAGTAAACCGTCTGCTGCCAGTAAGGTCTCCTATAACTGCATACAGATAATTATCATAGCCAATCTTCAATTTTCCACCTTGATGATAGGGACCTGGTGCTGCAGGCAAATCCAAAATCAACGTACGATTAAGAAGATTCGTTCCATTCCAATGATACCTATATACTCTATTTCTTAATGACTTATCACCATAGTCTGATTCAGTAAAATAAAGAAACACAGTATCTTTTCTACTATGTGTGATTCCAAGTAGTCCACGCTCTCCCTTTGTGTCAACTTGTACTTTCAACACTGGCTTCTTCTGTAGAATACCATTTGAGACAAGATGTACTGTTCCAGTATCCTTTTGCAAAACCAAAATATTGTTACTATCTATAAAGTCCATACTTGTAGGAAAAGACAATCCTTCAGTCACCAATTCTACTTTCAGAGAGTTATATGGAATTTGTAAAGATGGACCTTGTTTCTTTTTGTGTTGCTGTATTTGGCCTATTATCATATTCACTAGGTTAAAGTGGAATGCGACTATAATTATAGTCAGGATTACTATTATTATAGAAACGGATAAAACAAAAAGTAATTTCTTCTTTTTTTTACGTCTGCTTTCATCAATGTTACTGCTTATTGAGCTAGTCAATTCTGTTATTAAAACTAGAGAGGGTTTATCTACATTACGGCAAGAAAACTAAGGAAATCTAGATACTTTCGTATATTAAGAAGAAGCCTTTTGAAAATAGAGATTGTTTAAATTCGAAATAGGCCTATTAAGTGATAGTAGAATATAGCCATCTGCAAATCACGGTTTTGCTATTCTTGTCAGACTGTGTCGTCTTCTGAACAAGGTTATTGTGTAAATTCGTCGTGACGGTATTGGAATATATCTTTTATTTACCATCACATTTTTTTATGAACTTATCATTGCTTTGTCTGACTGGATCCGAAATTTGAAGCCATTTTGTGACACAATTAGTACTTAATTTTAAAAATTAAATATTTAGAGCAATAGCTTTTAATATTTTCGTTTTATAAGTATAAGTGACCGAAATAATTTTATCAAGATGTAGTAAATAATGACAATCGATTAGATATAGAAGTTGATTGTTTTCTGCTTATTATATATGATAGTGTTTATCACAAAATTTATTTTGCTAGTCCTTTTCCTTTCGTCATCTAACAGATTCATAGTGTCTTTGAAGAGTCTCTAACCATATTTCGAAGCATTGCAGTGTGATTAGAAGCAAAACCGAACGAAAGAATATTTCTCAGTACGATAGAAAGATATGGAAAACTATGCTTTGTCTCGGATTTGTATCCATAGAAAAAAGCTCTTTCTATTGCCTGATATTGGGAGTTCTCAAAATCTATTACACTGGCAAGAAATGAACCAATATCGATGCTCTGTGAAAATATTGAACTTTTTTTTTGTATGAATCCTAAATCAGTTCTAATGAGAGACTTATCTGAGGCAACAAGATAATTCTGCGATTTATTATCTGTAAAAACGTAATTTGCCTTATGTAATTTTCCGGTTAAAACTCCTGCTTGGAAGGCTAACGTTGAATTTTTACCATCTAAAAACGCTCGATACAGGTCTCCTTGCTGTATATATTCTTCGATTATAACAGACTCCGAAATTGAAATAAGCTGTGGCGTAGGAATACCTAACTTTTGTAAATTCCTTCTCATATCGTAACTCTCGTTTTGTAACATAAATTTTCCTAAATAAGGTGGAGCAGAAGGATGAGCCAGCAAAATAGAGGCAAGCGTATAAGTGAATATTAAAAGATATTCATGAAAAACTTTTGTTGATTTATTTTTTTTAACAACTACTTTTCGTCCATCAACATATTCTATAGATACCTTTCTTTGCCAGTTGACAAAATACAATTTATTCTTACTATATAGTGTGAGCTGCCTGTATAAGTTTCAATATATATTAGGAAGTAACATACAATATAAAAATATTGCAAGTACATGAGGGACATATAATTGCCAGAAAATTCTTTAACTCTAAAACTGCGTCCAGCTATGATTTTATCGTTCGTCTTACTACTTTTGGACAGGATTACCTATGGAAAAATCATATGTTAAGCATCCTTGATAAAAGAGAAAATATCCTCGACCTTGCTTGTGGAACTGGGATTCTTTCTTCATTAATATCAAAAAGTAATAAAAAACAAATAATGGGTCTAGATCTGGCATTAGACTATTTGAAAATTGCAAAAAAGAAAAGAAGGTACGGTTTATTTATTAATGGTAATGCAGAAACACTACCTTACAGGAGTAACAGTTTTGATACGATTATATCTTCCTACCTGGCTAAATATGTGAACATCAGGAGATTAGTAGAAGAATCATGGCGTGTATTAAACCATAATGGAGTTATAGTTTTTCACGACTTCACTTATCCCCAAAACATTATTTTTCGCATTTTATGGAGTGCATATTTTGTAGTTCTTCAAATAGTTGGTAACTTTTCGGCTTCTTGGGGAACTGTATTTAGGGACTTAAATAACGTTATAAGAAATACTAAATGGGTAGAAGAAATGATGTATGTTCTACAACAGGCGGGATTCAAGAGTATCTCTTGCAATTTTTATACTTTAGGGACGGCTGCAATTATTTCAGCAAAAAAACCTTGAATGACGATACTCGTTTGAATGAGTGGTTTGTACCGAAATTTGGGCCTATAAAATTCCGTATTTTTATAGGCTTACTATTTCTTCCATATACAGGTATGTGCATATCCTTTACGATAATTGGTTCTCTTCTTTCTCCTATCGTATTGTGGGATAGAGTTATTGCTATTTCTGTTATTTATGCTCTAGCACTAGGAGTGTCAGCGCATGCTGCTGATATCTTAGGTTCAAAAATTAAGCCATGGGGGGATTACCTTAACAAACGACAATTATGGATGTTGATAATTTCGGGATTAACAGTTGCATACGCTATTGGAATCTATTACATAATTTTTTATGTACCGCTACTTTGCATAATTGCCATATTAGAAGGATTTTTTGTTTTTGCATATAATCTGGAACTATTCAAAGGATTTTTTCATAACAGCTTCTGGTTTGCAACATCTTGGGGAGTCCTACCATTGCTGGCAGGATTTATTATGCAAACTAATTCCATTGGGTTCTTGCCGATAATTATATCTGTAATCGCAGGTCTTGAAAGTTATATCGAAATTAGAACATCTAGACCATATAAAGAAATGAGAAGAAATGGACGTGACAAATATCGAATGAAAAAACTTGAAACTAGGCTTAAATTAGTGAGTTTAGGAACTATAATTTTTACCATTATCGTTTTAGTTTTTAGATTTGCCACTGGATCATTTTTTTAATGTTCGTATATTATTATAGAACAATTGGCTGTCGTTTCAATAACGATAAAAGAATTTGGATGCTATATGCTAGAGAAGATAGCCGAATTGGAACGTAAAGCAAACATCACACTTTCACTTTATGCAAAAATCCTTATCTCGGAAACTGGAACAATAGAGCCAATATTGAGTATAATGACTAACTCTAAAACCGAAGTAAAAGTTTTAAAACAGAAAGAAACTCCTGAGTTGATCAAACGAGAGATATGTATTATCAATAAAACAACTGGGAAACGATTAGCATATGCAAGATCAAATATTTTTCCGATATATCTTCCTCAAAAAATAATAAAGAAAATTAAGGACAGGAACGAAGGTTTAGGAAAGATTATTGTAGATTCTAAATTAGAAACCTTCAGACGTATATTAGAAATCGGTTATGATTCAAGAACTAAATCAGTATTTAGAATTTATCAAATTATACATAAACGACGAGTGGCTTTCGAAATTAACGAGAATTTTACTATATGAATCTATCATACGTAAAATACTCAGAAGATTTGGACCGGGTGGGATTCGAACCCACGACCTCAGCAATGCCAATGCCGTATCCTACCGGACTAGACGACCGGCCCTGCACTAATCAACAGTTTTAGTAGGATATTAATACCTTTAAGATAAGGTAACAATATTATAATTATCTTAATTTCTAAGTAATGGTATAGAGTGGCGCTGGAACAGTCTATAGGAGCAGTTATAAGATATGGTACTTCTCTAGAGAATGTAGAATCTCAATTTCTTCTCTTAAGAAATAGAAGGGGTTTTTGGGGTTTTCCACAGGGACATAAAGAAAAAGGAGAGACCGAAGTACAGACGCTAATAAGAGAAGTATGTGAAGAAACAGGCATAGTATCCTTATATATTCAATCATATATTGGTAGAATTCATTATTCTTATTTCAAAGCAGATGGGATGAAATCAGAAAAGGAAGTCAGATTTTATTTTGCGACTACATCAACTAGGAAAATAAAGATTTCGAAAGAGCACGATGACTATAAATGGGTAACATTTTCAAATGCTTTGTGTATTCTTGACCATCGACAGCTTAAGTCAATACTAATTAAAGGTCACAGAAAAGGTCTCTATTGATTAATTAAAGTGGATAACCTACTGACCATACTAGAAACGTTATGGTAATAGATTTATATCGAATTTGTAGACGAATTGGAGAGGATACAGAATAGAAATGGCGGCTGGTAGACGTATAGTTTTAACAGCGGACCGTAGCCTAATGACCAATTATAGAGGAAACTTCCTTTATGGTTTCATTGCATGCGGACCTTATGAGTTAGTTCCTGAATTTGTCTTCGATAAATTATTTTGTCCAAGCGTCGAGACTGACAAAATTACCGGAGAGGTTAAGGTTTCCCAATGTGGATTAAGAAGAATCGAAGGAGCCCTTTTGAAAGAATACAAGCGAGAAGATATTTTCCTTGCTCATCCAGAAATGCTTGATAAATGTATAGGATCAGACACAAAAGTGGTGGGTATTAATGTAATGGATCCGCTGGGTATGGCACCAGTTACTACAACAATGTCCCCAGAAAAACTGTCTTATGTTGCTATGAAATTTAAGAAGATGTGTGCTTCAATCATACAATTAAAAAAGAAGTTTAACTTTAAAGTGGTAGTTGGTGGAAATGGTTCTTGGGAATTAGCTAAGCCTGACAGAATGAAGATCCATGGAATTGATACAGTTGTAATTGGCGAGGCTGATGAACTTGCACTGGACCTTTTTCAAGATTTAGAGGGAGATGATGCACCAGAATTACTTCACACATTTGTTAGAAATATTGACAACATTCCTTTGATAAGAGGCCCAACAATAAATTCCTTGATCGAAGCAATGCGTGGTTGTGGAAGGGGTTGTGACTTTTGTGATGTTAACAAACGGTCAAAGAAAGATATACCATTAGATAGATTGCTGACCGAGGCCCGGATTAATTTGAAATACGGCTTTGATTCTATTTGGCTTCAGTCAGATGAAATGCTCCTTTATGGATGTGACAACAAGAATTTTATTCCAAATTCTGATGCAATTTTGGATGTATGGAAAGGATTAAAATCTGTGGGCGCAAATTTTGTGGGAACTACCCATATGACGTTATCAGCCGTTACGTCTTCACCAGGCCTTATCAAGAGTCTTTCCACGGTAAACAACATGGAGGCGAGCGGAAGGTGGCTTGCAACTAATTTAGGAGTAGAGACAGTAGCGCCTAGCATGGTAAAAAAGCATCTAGGCGTAAAGACAAAGCCATATCAGCCTGAGGAATGGGGCGCAGTAGTAAGAGAGGGTTGTAAAATTCTAAACCAAAATCATTGGTTTCCTGCATTGACGCTTATTATAGGATGGCCAGATGAAACTCCCGATGAGACACAGTATACAATAGATCTTATTGAGGACTTTAGAGAAATGAATATGAGAGGTTTAGTTGCGCCACTACTTTACCAGGATTTTTCAGAGAAGAATTCTATGCACTTTGGGAACTTAAATGAAGCACAATTCACTTTATTCTGGAAATGTTGGCAGCACAACTTATGGGTAATCAACGATATAATTCCTATAATTATCAGAAATAAGACATATGGTCCTGCAATGAAAGTATTCATGGCTGGATTAATAAAGGCTGGAACTTGGGCTATAATGAAATATCTGCGGGGATTATCAAAAGATCTCTTTAATGGAGAGCACCCTGAAGATATCGTTGATAGGTATGCCAGACACCGATCGGTGACAGCCCCTGCACCACCAAGTCTCTAAAAAATTGTAAAAATTTTCTAATTATATTTATTCTTTAGATTCTAAATACTGAATGGCACTGTCTGCGATAGTTGCATTTTTAGGCGTCAAGATGATAAAGTAATTTTTATCGGCTCTTTCAACTGCAGATACTATTTTGTATTTCTTAGTCGAAATGTCAAATTCTATCATTCCTGTTTCCATCTCACCTTTCGTATAGATCATCATGAGTACATCTCCTGAAAGCGGTGTCAAAGGCACAATGGAAAACACATAGCCTTTATAAGAGCTGACAGGTAGAACCTGTTTCATATATGGTGCAACAGATACTAGGTAAAGAAAAACATCTTCTACCGTCGAGAATTCTTCAAATTCAAATTTCATATATTAGTTGTCGATGTTTCCATGATATAAGGCTTTAAAAACTGGAAAAAGTGAACTTTACTTAGCCATATGATTCGAACTTTACATCATAGCTTCCATCTTTTCTCTTATTTCGTTCAGTAACAAAACCCTTTGGAACCAAGTAATCGAGTGCTCCATCTACAGTACCTTGCCATCCGCACACATAAAATGAAGTATTTTCTGGCGTTATCTTTTCGCCCACTAGTTCTTCTAAAGGTGATCGGTCTGTGCCAGGCATAGGTCTTAGGAATGATTCTACTCTTCCTTTCTGACCACTCCATGTCCTATTGAACCACTCTTGAGGCCTACTGATACTCGCTCTATACCTGAAGTTCCATTTATCCCTACCTTTATCTAAACTCTCTTCTTCCAAATCAGTTAACAATTCACGATAACTTAGTTCATCTACGTAACTAGCACCGTGTAGGACAATTATCTCTCGTTTACTTCCAATTGATTTGAGATGTAAAGTATACGCTATAAAGGGCGCAAGACCTGTGCCACCGCCTATTAAAACCATCCTTCTGTTGTCAGGCGATCCATCATGCATCTTTTCATTAACAGTAAATATTCCAACGGGTTTGACCCAAAAGACTTCGTCACCTTCTTTTTTATTGAACAAGTCAGTGGTTAGTCGACCTGGAACAGGTTTCCTTACCCATCTAATGAGCAATTCAAAAAATTTTTTTTGCTCAGGTGGAGAAGCAATAGAATATGCCCTTCGTATGATTTTTCCTTCAGTTGGTATATAAGTTCCTAAAGTAACAAATTGGCCAGCTTTGAAATCTGGGACTGGACCGTCAGAAGGAGTTACACGGATAATAGAAAGATCTTCCTTGAGCACACGGACATATGTGCATGTTCCTTTATTGTCAACTACCATATAACCTTCAAATTCTATTTATACTAAATAAATATATTGTTATCATTAGCGATAGATAATTCAATTTTGATATTAAATGCTTTATAAAATAATGACAAATGCCCCAAAATAAACACTTTTAATGCATTCTGATGAGTAGATCAACTTGTACAAGCCATAGATGAAAATGCAGATCGAAGAACATTAGATGCTTTTTAATAGGGCAATGATCCATTTTGCAGCTTATGCAAAATTATTAAAAATCGAAATGATTAGATTAAGAATAATAAAGAATAAAAATAGATAAAAGGAGTGTAGGGAAGAAGAATCGAATTTGATTTCTATCATTCTTCTTGATGTACCATAATCCTTACATTATTCCACATTGGATAAGAACGATCTACATTAATGTTCTCTTTTCACAGCCTATGTTTTCATTGTTATTGAAACACAATGCGATTTCTAATCATCCCGAGCCTTTCTATGGAGATTTCAACGATGTCATCATCCTTTAGATATTTTGGTTCCTTCATAGACATTGCTACACCTGCTGGAGTTCCTGTTGAAATTATATCACCTGCTTCTATCGTCATGAGCATACTCAAACTCGAAATTATTTTCTTTATAGGTATCACCATATTTATACTAGATGAATTCTGTCGTGTCTCACCGTTAACCTTAGTAATAATCTTTAAGTTCTGTGGATCCTCTATTTCGTCTTTGGTTGTAATCCAAGGACCACAAGGTGCAAAAGTATCAATACTTTTTCCCCTTGTAAATTGTTTGTCTTTGAACTGGATATCTCTGGCAGATACATCATGTAAGATCATATATCCAAAAATAGAATCAAGCGCGTTCTCTTCAGATACCTTTTTAGTATCCTTTCCTATTATGGCAGCAATTTCTGCTTCATAATCTAAGCGTTTGACAAACGAAGGGCAAATGATGTCACTAAAGGGAGGATTTAATGTAGTTCTTGGTTTCATAAATATTACAGGTTCATCAGACGGTGTTAATCCCGCGTCTCTTGCATGATCATAATAGTTAAAAGCGAGACAAATTATCTTGGATGGATTGGGGAGAGGGGCTAACAGCCCGACATCTTCAATTCTGTGAATATATTCTAATGCTCCTTGATATTCTTTGACTTCTTTTAACCAACCTTCAAACATAAATTCCTTAATGCGAGGAGGAATAGGAATGCCAGTTTGTTCCTGAATTTCCGATTTTGTGATTATTTTCTTTTCATCATCAGAAACAATGGCATATGTCTCACCTATAATCGCATTTTTTATTCGTGCTATCTTCATTATTGTTTTCATCTACCTATGAGTAAATATAGCGGTATTATTTTCGTCCAGTCTGCAGAAACCAAATCTTACGAATTGAGATATAGTTCCGTATTCCAGTGTGGACACAAATGCTTCAGCAAATCCTTCAGAGATATTGAGACTGTTTATGTTATAGACTTCACCTATGTATAGCTCTCTTGCAATCATAACTTTGAAAGGAACTATATTATTCTTTGCGACCCATTGAATTTTAGGAATAGCCTGTTTTAACTCATCTCCTATGGAGTTTGCTATCAGGAGTTTTTTATGATTTTCTGATTTGATCTCGACTATTTTAATATTATATAATTCCATTAATCTAATTTCGTCTCCGACATTAAGTTTGACTGCGTCGTCACCAGAAATATAAAAGGAATTTGAGACCTTGACTTTTCGAAAGCCAAAGTCTCTATTAGGATGATTTTTCAATATTATTTCATTTGATGATGTAATATTCTTAATATGTAATTCCACAGGATTATTTACAAAAAATAATCTTATACATTGAGGATCAATAATTTTCCTGTTAAAGGCTTCGAGAGCCTCAAAGGGTGGTTTTGTTTCAGCACGTGTCATACCTAAAGACAGAACAAATAGTCTTATTGCTTCAGGTAAAAAGCCTCTTCTTCTCATTGCCATTAAAGTAGGAAGGCGAGGATCATCCCAACTTTTTATAATTCCCTTCTCTATCAACGGTTTTATTTTTCTTTTAGAAACAGGAATTCCGTCAAAATCTAATCTTGAAAATTCGATCATAATAGGTTTCCTAAGTCCTAGTCTATCAAGTATTGCAAAATACAATTCATTACGCAGTTCGTACTCTTTTGTGCGCATGGCATGAGTCACACCATCAAGACTATCTTCAATAGGTGCAGCAAAATCATACGTAGGCCAAACTCGAATTTTATTTCCTAATTTCGGATGATTGCATTCTAATATTCTAAAAAGTGTCGGATCTCTCATAGCAGTATTTTGGTCAGACATATCTCCTTTGAATCTGATAATTGCATCGTTTTGGTTAAAAGATCCATCAAAAACTTTTGGAAATCTTTCTATAGCAACAGCTGGATCTTTTCTACACTCACAAGGAAGTCCATCTGCTCTGCGATTATGTATAATTTTTTGAGGACACGTACATACATAAGCTCCACCAGCCATTATCAATTTTTTACCGTATTTGTATAATAGTTGAATATCGTCAGAAGTATTTTTTGTGACATCAAACTTTACTCCAAGCCACTCTAATCCCTCCTTTATTGCATCATAATATTCTAACTTTTCATTTACGGGATTAGTATCATCAAAGCGTAGAATTAATTTGCCATTATATAGACGCGCATATTCTTCATCTATAATTGCTGCCTTGGCATGTCCTAGATGAGGATAGCCATTGGGTTCAGGAGGAAACCTTGTAACCACATTTCCCATTGTTGCACCTTGCAATGGTGGAAGATGTATCTGGTCTGCTTCGTACACTTTCTTTTTTTTCTTTGATTCCTCAGGTGCAATTTCTTCAAGGAATGCTTTTTGGTCGGATAATGGCAATGAATTGATCTTTTGTACCAAGTTTTTAACTTCAGGAATGATGTTCTTCAAATTACTTCGAAGATTGGGTCTGGAAGCGGCAATTTTTGCAATGACGGCATCAGCCATTGCTTTGCCATCATGTTCTACAGCATTTTTTAGTGTTATGATTCTGGTAATGTTTTCTGTTTCTTCATCAAAGGACACTTGTTATTACAGGCTCCTTTCTACTATAAAATTAGCCGACGATTCAAGTATCTCCTTTGCATATGAATAACTATATCGTTCAATTGATTTGATTGCCCTATCAATATGTGATTTTGCAGCCTTTTTTACCTGTTTTTCTATGCCTATATCTGAAATGGTTCTAACTGCTAATTTTAGGTCAGCCGTTGACGAATTCTTTCCGAAAACTTTGATGATTTTACTTCTCTCCTTCTCTTTCGCGTTTCTAAGAGCGAGAAGAATGGGATATGTCTTTTTACCCTCCCTAATATCATTTCCTACTGACTTTCCTGTAAGTTTTGGATCTCCTGTTATTCCTATTAAATCATCAATAAGTTGGAATGCAATTCCTACGTTCCTTCCAAACGAGGATAGATTTTCTACATCTTCATTGTCTGAATCTATTACTGATAATGCGCCTAATGCACAAGAGACTTCGAATAGCGCGGCTGTTTTTTTACCTATCATGTCAATATAATTCGATCCACTAGAGAATCGCCGATTTAATGTCATGCCAATGTCAGTAGCCTGCCCTTCACACACATAAATACATGCATTTGAAAGTCGTGCTACCATTTCAGAAATTGCACTCTCCGAATGCCCTACTTTTCTTCCCTCTGCCACCAATAATTTGAATGCTTTAGAAAAGAGAATGTCTCCTGACAATATAGCAAGAGGTGTGCCATAATAATTGTGAACAGTCGGAATATTATGACGCATATCATCATTATCCATTATATCGTCATGCACCAAAGAGAAATTATGGATCATTTCTACTGCTGCGGCTGGAGGTAATGCCCTTCTTAAATTGCCGCCCAACATTTCACATGTTTTAATTGTCATGAAAGGCCGCAGTCGTTTACCTCCGCTTAAAATATAATGTTCTGACGCCTGATAGAGCTCTTTGGGTTCGCCCTGCAAATATGAGCGAATAAAATCAGTTAACATACTAGCATTAGATTCAAGCTCATCTCTAATACTACTTGCTTTCATCGATTGCTGACCTGATCTGCTAAAGGTCCTGTCAATATATACCTTGAGCTTTTCAAAACAGAAAGATTAATCGCACCAACGAGAAACATGGTACTCTTAAGTTCAGCTATAATAGTATCAGCAAAATTAAACAAATGTTCGCTTGATTCTGCCGCTCTTAACAAAAAAGGATAAGCCATCGCACACATACTTGCACCCAAGGCAATACACTTTGCAATTTCCAGACCGTTTCGCAAGCCACCTGAAGCAATAATTGGTAGTTCGACTGTTTTTTTTACTTCAATAAGACTGGCTGCTGTAGGTATTCCCCAATCCCAAAAAATTTCGCCTAGGTGCATTTTAAGATCATTATTTGATGCCTCCGCACGCAACTTTTCGACTCCCGCCCAGCTTGTTCCGCCAGCTCCTGCAACATTGATTGCAGCTACACCTGCCATCTCTAGCTTAACTGCTACTTCTTTAGAGATCCCTGCGCCAACTTCCTTTACGATTACAGGTACATCGACGTCTCTAGAGATTTCAGAAATCTTCGAGAAAACTCCTTTATATTTTGGTTCTCCTTCTGGCTGTATAAGCTCTTGCAATGGATTAAGGTGTATTACAAGAGCATCGGCTTGTATCATGTTAATGATCTCTTTTATATTTTCTATCGTGAGGCCTTTTGCAAGCTGAGCTCCGCCAATATTTGCGATAAGGAATGCACTAGGAGCATTTTTTCTTGCAATAGAATAGGTTTCTGCCAGTTCCTTGCTTTCAAGACCGGCCCGTTGACTACCTAAACCCATTGCAAAACCATATTTTTCTGCGAGATCACCTAGTCTTCCGTTGATTTTGGCTGCCTCAGGAGCACCTCCAGTCATGGAATCTATAATGAGAGGTGCAGAAAATCTCTGTTTTAGAAAAGTTGTCGAAATATCAATCTCATCATAGTCAAGTTCAGGTAAAGCATTATGAATAAGGCTAACATATTCCAAATATGTAGAGGTTGTTTTAGATTGGACATTTTTTTGCAGTGGTATTTCAATGCCCTCTCTTTTGCGTTTTTTTATAATTTCTATATCAGATGGAAGATCCGATAGATTAGGCACTTTGTTTTTTGCCTCCTATTCTTTTAATAGTGGTACCTTCAAAATCTGAACCGTTTATAGCATTTATGATTCGTTCTGGCTTAAGTCCATTTAGCATTACTACATCTATTCCAGAGCGTGCTATCTTAAATGCTTCTGTAACCTTTCTCTGCATACCGCCTGTTACATCAGCTTTTACAGTTGACAACTCAATAGACCTATTTTTATTCTTAATTTCTTTTATGACCTTCTTGGCCTTAATATTCTTATAAATGCCGTCAACGTTGAGAGTAAAAAGGACTTTTGAAGGATGTAAAGCCTGAGCAAGGATTGTCATTATCACATCTCCTGATAAGACAGAGAACTTAGTTTTCTTAATATGAACAATATCTCCAAATGTCACAGGAATTATTCCATGTTGTGCAATAACCTGTAATTCGTTAATTTTTCTTGTAATTGGTCTATGGCCTGATATAAAAGTTGAAGGCATAAGTGCATATGCGTTTATTCTTTCCTTTATCATAGAGTTAACTATTATTTGGTTTAGATGTATCATCGATTCATGTACTATTGATATTCCATATGGATCGTAATCATCTGGTTTTGTATGCATATCATATTTTGCAGACCAATAATGTCCAAATGAACCGCCCCCATGTACGATTATTATTGGAATTCTAAGCCTGGCAATTACAGTTGTGATATTATTAATCGCTGCAAGATTGGGGGTAAGAGGTTTTTCTTTAAGGGTAACTACTGATCCACCTAGCTTGATTAAAGCTAGCTCATTTCGCATTTAGAAATTTTATATTTTTAAAGTAGATTTAAAGTTTAGTTTAACATCAATCCATTGAAGTCAATTTCGACGTCTATACATTCAAATCCATTTTTTTCAATAGTTGAAATTATCTTTAACTTTTCTTCTTGTGGAACTAATGCTATCATTATTCCTCCGCCCCCAGCACCGGTAAGTTTCGCTCCTAATGCGCCGTTCTCAACACAAACATTCACCAGATAGTCAATTTTGTCGTGAGAGACTCCTATTTGCTGTAGTAAAGTGTGGTTTTCTCTCATCAATTTTCCAAGTTTTCTCTCATCGCCTTTCATAATCGCAGTAACAGCGTCTCGACATATATTCCCTGCATGACGAGATAAATCATTGAACAATGAACTATTTTCGTCTTTGAATTTCTTTACTAAAGAGACTAAGGCTCCAGTTGAATGTCTGATTCCTGTGTTTCCTATTATCAAAGATAGATCCTTTCTACAATAGATTCTATTAAAACTCGTATTCTTAATATAATACATTAGACCTCCAAAGGTGGAAATATAGCAATCTGCTCCTGAGGAATTATTATGAATTAGACGTTCTGACTTAATTGCTTTATCGCATACATATTGCTTATCTGGTTTATGAAACAATGAATCTACCGCAGCAACTGTTGCAACGCAAGATGCAGCCGAAGATCCAAGACCGAGGCCGTAGGGAAATTCAGAATTCACTACTATGTCTAATCCCAGAATTTGATTTCTTTCTGAAAGTACGCTTCTAGCAGATTCATACAGAGGATATAAAGTGGTCTGAGAATTGTTTGCTCCTTTGATTATGTTAAAATCTGATTCTTTATATGAGGCTTCAATGCCGAGGTCTGATTTGATATTGATGGTTTTACTATTATTCAAGTGTATGCCTACTTTGATACGCTTAGTTACAGATGCAAGGATTGCAGGTTTATTGTATACAACAAAATGTTCGCCAAATAAAATAATTTTTGCCGGTGCAGAAGTTTCGGCGTAGGATTTTTCCCAATTCATACAAATACAATTGATGAATATCCTACTACTGTATTGGTATCACCAATAATATCTCCGCTTGTAGCATACCTTAGTAATTCACCCTTCGTAGCGCCAAGGTTTTTTGCAGCTGTCATTATTGAAGCAATTGCACCATAGCCACAAGCAGATACATTTTCTCTTTCCAAAGTTGTATAAAATTTTAAAATATCTAAAGATAGGATTGCATTTATTAGCTCCATATCTTTTCTATGTGCCTCACTGTTTGATTCATAGTGAGTAAAATCTGACGATGCAATAAGTAAGCTGTTTGTATTTACAGTGGATTGTGCAATAGATCTACCAATGTCATCGGCAGTCTGTCTGTCTTGCATTATTAAGACAATCGGCACAATTCTGAATTTCTTCTTTGTTATGTATTGAACAAACGGTAACTGAACTTCTAGGCAATGATCTTTACTATGGGCAAAATCATCTAAATCAATTATTCCTGAATTTTTAGAAATCGCCAACGATAAATCCTGATTAATTTCAATTTGGCCTAATGGTGTTTCCCATAGGCCAGAACTCATGATAGCAACTCCTGTTCCTATCCCGTAATGATTAGGCCCTATCATTATGACGTCATCAAATTCCATTGATGACACCTCATAAAACCCATTAGCAGCAACCGCGCTCGAATAGATGTATCCAGCATGAGGTGACACAATTCCATAAATTCTGCGCTTGGACTCAGAGGGTGGCATATGATTTGGTCCAAATCGCTGATCTTTAAAAGATCGTTCTATTGCCCGGTTAAGTTCAAAAGGATCATTTGGATAAAAAATTCCTGCTACGGCAGGTCGACGTATTTTCGTCCTGCCATTCAAGGTAATTCCTCGACTAATTTGGTTTCAAAGTCATCAATAGACACCTTCATATCACTATCGGACTTAATGGTGCCTTGTTTCTTTAAAACCTCTCTTGCGAGGAGCCAATAAACAGTAGCCAGAGCCTTTCGGCCTCTGTTATTTGCAGGAATGATTAGATCTACTTTCGATGTCACATTATCACTGTTAGAGATCGCGATAACTGGAACGCCTGCTCTAGTCGCCTCTATGACTGCTTGTTGGTCGGCCTGTGGGTCAGTAACAATTACGATTTCAGGCTCCATGTATCTTGGTAAGGATGGATTTGTGAAAGTCCCTGGCATAAATCGTCCAAAGATACCAGTAGCACCAGTAAATTCACAGAACTTTTCTACAGGTGTTTTACCATACTCACGGGCAGAAGTCACTGCAACTCTTGCTATATTCGAACGTCCAATAAATTTCGCCGCAACATCAATCCTTGATAAGGTTTTACTAATGTCAAGAATATACAAACCTTCCGGGTTAGCACGCACAATAAATGGTATCATATATTTAGTCTTAACTGGAGTACCAACACGAATACCAGTAGAAAGAATCATTTTCTCTAAATTGTTGCTATCCTGGCTGTAATCCATATCTTCTTTAGATTCGGTAGGAATTGATTGTTCAGAAGTCATATCGTCGGTAATTTGTTCCGATCCTTTGTGTTCAACATCAGTTTCCACTGGCATATTCTGAATCTCCTTTTCATCACTCATGTTAAGCAAAGGACACTTCAGCCATTCCATCTATTAAATCATACTCCGATAGCCGTAAAAGTTCGTTTAGCTTTGAAACACGTTCTCCTCCTACAATCCCTGCCTTTAGCATCTTCGAACCAGTAGCGACTGCAATGTGAGAAATGTGTGAGTCAGTCGATTCACCTGATCGATGCGATGTTACAATTCTTATATTGTTATTATTACATTCGTTTACAAAGTTCAGGGCATCATGTAGACTTCCTGCCTGATTCACTTTCAAAATCGCGGCATTACAGGATCCACGCCTTATTGCTTCTCTTACACGTGCAGCATTTGTAACTAATATGTCATCACCTGTGACTAGACAATTTGGATTCTTTTTAGTGACAGCTGCCATACCCTCGAAATCTTCCTCATGAACAGGATCTTCTACATATATGAGTTTGTAGGTGTTAATTAAGTAATTAACAAACTCAATTTGTTCTTGGGTATCTCGTAAGATTCCCTGCCTAGAATAATCATAAACTTGTCTGTTTTCATTCCACATTGAAGAACTAGCAAAGTCAATTCCCAAAGCCATGTCTTTACCTATAGTAAAACCACAATTTTTGACAGCCTTCTCTACAATATCTAACGCTTGGTCATTATTAAGATTAGGCGCCCATGCACCCTCATCTCCCCGACCATTTGTAAATCGTTTGTCAATGGATTCAATGACTTTACGAACTTGTGCATGGAGTTGAAAGTTCATTTCCAGAGCCTCCATTATATTTCTAGCACCTATTGGACAAGCGAGAATCTCTTGAATATCAGGAGTACCAGGGCCAGCATGAGCACCGCCGCCTAAAATATTCCCTAACGGATAAGGAAACTTATATTGTTTTCTTGCATTTAATAATTTGAATAACGGTACATCTAGTGCCTTTGCTGCTGAATCAACAGACGCAATGCTCAAAGCATAGGCAATCGCGCCGCCAATGTTAGCATATGACATACTGTTGTCAATAGATTTTAAAACGTCAAAAATTGCCTTTGGATCTTGTGCTTCTATGCCAATGAATTTCCTTATATTTTCATTGAATATTTCAAGTGATTTTTCAGGTCTATTGTCAGAAAAACTTTGCGCTTCTAATTTTCCTACACTAGCCCCTGAAGGAGCGCATGCTCTCCCAAAGAATTTGTTGTCAGTGATAACGTCGATCTCTATAGTTTTACTTCCTCTACTATTAAAAATAATCCTGCCTTTAACCGCTGAGATTAATGGCATTTTATCTTATTCTATTTCTGACTTAATTTCTGACATCCTTTGTCGTAGCGCCTCGTAATAAGGTATTACCTGATATATTGTTTCGACTGTAGAAACAAACATTCGTCGACAACAGTAACGTTTCACATTTAAAGAATCCATAACCTTCGCAGGATCTTGTCCTGCTTGTACTCTGTTTGAATACTCTGCATATTTATCTGCAACTAAATTCCCACAGGTAAAACAACGTATGGGTACTAACACATCTTTGTCCTCCTTTAAAGACCTATAAAAACCATTATCATACAATTATGAATGTGATAAGTTATTGACAATTTGTTATTAATATAATTTAAGACTTTGTCTGTTAGTTATTATGGTAATTTAGGTCATCAAAACGGGTAATATTCAAATTAGCGGTATTCATTTTATAACGAGCGGGAGTCGCCCAGCTTGGCCAAAGGCGTAAGACTGAGGCTCTTATCCCTTAGGGGTTCGTGGGTTCAAATCCCATCTCCCGCACTTAAGACCCAAGAAGAAAACTCTAAATTTTCATCTCTACTATATATATACATATATATCTATTCGATTAGAAGTTTACAGGATGAATATTATAGAGTATTCCCTATCAACCATATCTCTTTATTATTTGTGATAAGCTTCTAGTTTCAATTAGAAAGATCAAAAACAAGTATCTATGCCATAAAATATTAAAAAAATGAGTGATTATTTTAGGTTCTTCAAACAAAAGACTGATCAGCCGTTGGACGAGAGAGAAAGAGTAATATGAGTAAAAAAAGGATTTTTTTTATTTGAGATTAAAAAATTCTTCAGCGATTAATAAATAAATGTCAGAGTGAAATCATTCTACATAATTAGTTATAATAACAATATGATCTCATTCTTTGCATCACTCAATTTTCCTTCTAAAGGAATCAATTACTTCTTGACTGTGACCAGCTGGTTTTACTTTTGAGAAAATTCTAATAATTTTTCCATTTGTGTCGATTAGAAAAGTAGATCTGTTAACACCATTATACTCCTTACCCATAAAACTCTTAGGCCCATAAACACCATATTTCTTGGATGTTTCGTTTTGGATATCAGCTGAAAGCAGATAGGGAATTTTTATTTTTTGCCTAAACTTTTTATGTGAATCATCATTGTCCGGGCTAACACCTATAATCTCAATGTTAGAGTCCTTTATCTTGTTATAATCTTTTGTGAATTCTATTGCCTCTGTTGTGCAACCCGGTGTAAAGTCTTTTGGATAAAAGTAGACTACGACGTTCTTTTTTCTACGAAAATCCGATAGCTTGAAACTATGACCATCAGAATCAGATGAGGTAAAGTCTGGTGCTATATCACCCTCTCTGAGCTGCTGCTGTTCCACATCTTTAATATCATCTTTGTACATATTTACCAGAATACCTTATTGATAGAAAAACATTTAACATGAGATCTTGTCAATTATGAAGATGACGATTGTTTAAATCATAGAAATAATAATTATCGATCAGTACTAGTTCCATAAAATTATTAATTACTGCTATCCATCTACCCGAATACAAACGTATAAAATATAAAATTCTCGGATCGAGGAGTTATCTCTATTTCATGTATTTCAGGCTCTTGTGTTCTTACCAAGTTATGCATGAATGACCATTTTATGTCTGCAAAACTGACACCATTTTTTATTCTTACATCCTTTCCTGCACATTTTTCTGTCAAATAGTTTTCGTCTAGTTTATCTTCTACCTTTCCAACCTTGCCATCTGATGATCCAATAATTCCATGTACGCGTTTTGCATTGTCATATTTTGCTATTACTGCCGGGTTTTTCTCTTTATGATCAGAACAAAATCGTACGCCTTCATGCTCCCATATCCATTTCCTACGCAGATAAACTAAATTATTGTCATGACATCCACTATCTACTACGATATTTGGTTTATCATGCTTCATTGTTTGGTTGTTTCCAAACCTTCCAAGACTTGAATAACCAACGCATATCTCAGATGCGATACCATCATAGTGCATTCCATAAGTATTAAAAATCTCATCAGTCGGATTTTCAGTCTCTGGATTTAGCTGGTTTCTGACCAGCCTCCTCTAACAATTCTACTAATGCATCTTCAAAATCTTGAATTCTTCCATATCCTGCATGCTCATAACGGACAAAGCCATTATGATCTATTAAAACATGTTTTGGCCAATATGTATTACCATATGCTTACCATATTCTTATTATCGGTTTCAAATGCAACTGGAATATTTTTTATGTTATATCGTAATAGTGCTCTGTATATTCGATACATCTTTAGCAAAATTATATTCTGCGGAATGTGCTTGGATTACTTGAAATCCATTCTTAGCATATTTTTGCTGTAAATGTTTCATTATAGGAATAGTACGCGAGCAAAAGATACATGTATATGTCCAGCAGTCTAGCAGAATAACCTTTCCATTCAAACCTTTAATCGAAAGCGGCTCTGAATTTGCCCAAATGAAAATATCTTTAAATTCAGGTGCAGGTATGGCAGGGACAATATTAAATTTATTATGCCTACTATGAATAAGAGTATTTGATGGGAAAATTTATAAGCAAAAACAATGATAGTCTAACAATATCATTCTCAAAATAGTTAGGTAAGAGTAATTGATTAAAATATCATTTCTCATCCTTTACCTCATATACTAAGATACTCATTATTTATTGATTCTTAAATATCTCTTACATTCTGATGCACAGTTTCTTTTAGCATTGTATTTATATTGTATGGAATGGACTTGTACTCTAGCTTAGGCTAGGCCATTAGATAAACATAATTGAGAGTAATTGAGTATGTGGTTTTATCATAATGACAAATTTGCTGGTAATTGATGACTTGTGTTCTCTGATTTCCAAAGCTAAGGATACAAAATATGTTGAGGTGCGTTATCAATCCAGAACTACAAATGAAGTAAATTTTAGCAATGGTGAACTTGAACGAATTCGTAGCATTCAAAACTCTGGATGTGGTATTAGAGTCCTTGTAGACGGTTGCTGGGGTTTTAGCAGTACAAACCTTCTTTCAAAGAATGCATTAAAAGACTCTCTTTATGAAGCTATAACAGTAGCAAAACTACTTGCTGGAACAAAAAAGAATAAAGTTGAAGGGCTTGCATCATCAAAGCTAGCTAAGGGTCTATTTAAAACAAAGATTAGAGGTGACCTTTCTAGCATTGATATCGAAAATAAAGTAAGAATTACAAAAGAGGCTGAAGTGCAGGCTAGAAAGTATTCTCCATTAATTAAATTTGCTTCTTGTGTCTATCGTGAAATGTTAGACCATAAATTAATAGTTAACAGCGATGGGGCAGAAGTAGAAATATATGATTCTAAACCAGAATTTAATGTAACGACAGTCGCACGCAAAGAAAACGAAAGCGTAACAACCTCAGAGGGAATTGGAATAACCGGTGGATGGCAAGATTTGTTTTCTGAAAAAGATCATATTGACTATGCTAATCTAGCATCGGAAAAGGCAACAAAGCTGCTGGAAGCAAAACATGTCATCGGCGAAAGGACAACGATAATTTTAGATCCGGGGATGGTAGGTTTAATCTCACATGAGGCTATAGGTCATATGGTAGAGGCTGATTTTGTTCTTTCCGGCTCAATAGTCAAAGATAAAATCGGAACAAAAATAGCAAGCCATCTCGTTACGATGATAGATAGCGGTCAAGAGGATATTGCTTCAAATGGAGCTGGAACTACCATAGTTGATGATGAAGGAGTTTTAGCAAGTAGAACCGTAATTATAGAAGAGGGTATACTTAAGTCTTTTTTACATAACCGTGAAACTGCATTAATGTTCGATGTTCCACCAACTGGCAACGCACGTGCCTTTGAATATGATGATGATCTGCTAATTAGGATGAGGAATACATTCATTGAACCTGGACATGATAAATTTGATGATATTGTGAAGGAAACAAGACACGGCTATCTAATAAAAGGCGCTAGAAATGGTCAGGCTGATGCGAATGGGGAATTTATGTTTGGATCTCAAGAAGTATACTTAATTGAAAGGGGTGAACTAAAGGAACTTCTAAGAGGTGCTAGTATTTCTGGTAGTGCTTTTGATGTATTACAATCTGTGGACATGGTAGGAAGGGATTTTAAATTCGACATAGGAACAGGATACTGTGGTAAATTTCAACCAGCAAAAGTTGATGGTGGTGGACCGCATATCAGATGCAACGCGATTATCGGAGGTCTGCAGTAGGAAAATTGGAAGAAATTTGTAGTTTTGTATTGAGGGAGGCAGAAAAAAAGGGAGCTGACTATTGTGAAGCTTATGGAGTGAGCAATAAAGAATCAGAGGTCTTTATTGAGAATAACGATCTAAAACAGTGCAAATCTCACCGGACTGGCGGATTGGGAATCAGAGTGTTTGTAAATAATTCATTAGGTTTTTCTTCTACCAATGTGCTAGAAAAGGAATGCGTCAGCGACGCAGTTACGCAGGCTATTAAACTTGCTAGGGTGAGTCCATCTGATAAATTCAATTCGATGCCTTTTTCACGAAGAGTAGAATTGCTAAATGGTATCTATGATAGAAAATCTGAATCTTTTACAGCATCTGATGCTGTAAAAATGGCAGTCGATATGTTAGATGCTGCAAAAGCTTATGACAAGAGGGTGAGTGTCGATAGCGGTAATTTTACAAGCTCTGTGATGACCCATGCTTTGCTGAACTCCAATGGAATAAGAGTAAAAGAAACAATCAGTGCATTTTCGTGGTCTATTATGGGAATGGCAATAGACGGCAGTGAAGTATCTAATTTTGATTTTCAATTCGGTGGTACTCACAATGTCAAAGATATCAATGTATGTTCAACAAGCAGAGAATTCGCTAAGTCAGTTATAGATTCTTTGGATTCTAAAAAAATCCAGAGCTTTAAGGGAGAAATGCTCCTTACTCCTTCTGCAGTAACTGAATTGGTACAGGATGTAGTCGCGTATTCAATTAATTCACAGACCATGCAGAAAGATGCGAGTAAATTTAAGGGAAAGCTTGGAAAATCCGTCTCTTCTGATTTACTAACCATTATAGACGATGCTACTAATACTAAGGGTTTAGCAGCGTCAAGTTTTGATAGAGAGGGTATTTCTCATCAATGTAACATAATAATTGAAAAAGGAATTTTGAAAAAATTCCTTTACAATACCTATACTGCTAATAAAGATAATACAGAAAGTACGGGCAATGCAGGCGGTTCTCCTAAAACTCCCCCTATAGTATCTACAACTAATATTATAATAGAAGCAGGTAAGTCAAGAGCAGAAACTCTGATTTCTGAAATGGACAAAGGCATTATAATAAACAGATTTTCTGGAAATGTGAATCCTGTAAATGGTGATTTTTCAGGTGTTGTTAAAGGTGGACAATACATAGAGAAGGGAAATATTGAATATGCTATAAAGGAAGTTATGGTGGCAGGTAATGTATTTGATGCATTAAATGATCTTACTGGTATCTCAAAAGAACAAAAGGTCCTATCAGATTCTATTCTTCCTTACATGCGGTTTGACAATATTTCATTTACTGCAGGATGAGATATGACTACTACCACTTTAAGATATGATATTGCAATTGTAGGTGGAGGTCCTGCAGGACTCTCAGCTGCATATAAAGCCTCAATCTTAGGAGCAAATGTAATCCTGTTCGAAAAGGATGATTCGATTGCACATAACATAAGAACTAGTGGTGTGAGTTGGATAGAGGATATAGAAAAACTTGGAATTTCAAAAGACCATTATAATCCGATAAACAATTATTCTTTGATATCGCCTTCTAATGAAGTTACTATCAGTGGAGATACCGCAAAATCATGTGTATTAAATGTTCGAATGACGTATCAGTTTCTTGCGTTTTTAGCAGCAGAGGCCGGTGCCGAAATTATGGTAAGGAGCAATGTTACCAATGTAATAACTGACTCCAAAAACCGAGCCGTAGGATTAAAAGTAAGCACACCAAAAGGAGATTTAGCAATAAATTGTAAATTAGTGATTGATGCAAGCGGTTTCACTAGTTCTGTTGGTCGAAGGTTGCGGAGTGTTAACGAATGGAAAAGATACGGAGTCGGAGCTGAATACGAGTGCTATTGTGAGCACGTGGATCCTGCAACATGGACACTCATGGTAGGACATACGTATTCGGACGCTGGCTACGCATGGGTTTTTCCAGTGTCAAAGAATAGAGTAAGAATCGGAATTGGTGTTGGTAGACCTGAATCTAATATAGATCCAATGCAAAAGTTACATTGGATATTTGAAAAGAAATTGAAACCATTAGACAGGCTAGGTAAAATCCAACCGATAGAGTTACATTATGGATTTATACCAAACGAGGGCCTTAGGGAATCTTCTGTCTCTGATGGCTTTATCATGGTAGGAGATTCAGCAGGACAGTCTAATCCGCTGGTATTAGAAGGAATTAGGTATGCTATTGAATTCGGTAGGTTGGCAGGCGAAATTGGAGCTAGGTCTCTTACTCAAGATTCTGAGAAGGCATCCCTTATGGTGTATGAGCAAATTGTGAGAAAGAGGGTAGAATCAAAAATCAAGGCAGCTCTTAAGGTTCAAGCACGCTGGATTGGACTTTCAGACGATGAATGGGATAAAGAAATTGATATATTAAGAGATTTATCTACAGATGAGTTTTTAGATTTTATTAAAGCAGAGTTCACAACAGTGAAGATGATGAGATTGGCCCTAAACCATCCAAAGCTTGCTGCTCGCCAACTATTTAATATAGTTTCAAAACATTAAGCAAGACTTTTATATCTTCATAAATCAGCAAGTGGTGCATTGGCTGGAGAGACTGTTGCACAATTTACTCCAATTATGTACATGTTCGGGTTTGGTATACTAGCTGCTGTTCCCGCATTAATTTTATCTAGACTATTATCACCTAGACGACGATACAATCCAGTTAAATTCCTACCTATGGAATGTGGCCAGATGCCCAGCGGTGAAGGTCGTTCGCACTTTATGATGCAATATTATGCTTACATTTTGATGTTTGTTGTATTTGATGTCATGTCAATCTTCCTTTTTTCTTGGGCAACAGCTCTATTTTCAATTCCGAGAACTGCAACCCTTCCAATTATGGCTTTCTTAGGAATAATGTTCTCCTCTATGGCCTATGCACTTTATTTGTCGGGCAGGAAAGGGATTTGGTAATAGTAGTATCTTTCACTAACAAGTATTATATATCAAAACTGTGGACCAATACTGAGGAAAAAAGGCAATGATCAGAGACCTTCTTAATCCTACGAACTTCAATGTCATGGTTAGCAAATTAAGTGATGTACTAGTGAAGGCATTAGACAAGCCTTTAGGCTTTGCGATCAATTGGGGAAGAATTTGGTCCTTATGGCCTGTACACTTAGAAACGGCATGCTGTAGTGTAGAATTTGGGGCAGCTTCAGGTCCTAGATATGATGTTGAAAGATTTGGAATTATTGAAGCATTCGGTTCATTAAGACAGTGCGATTTGATTGTCGTACAAGGTACTGTGACTCGTAAGATGGCACCTAGATTGAGGATGGTTTATGATCAGATGCCTGAGCCAAAATACGTAATCGCAATGGGCGCATGCGCAATCACAGGCGGATTGTATATTGATTCATACAATGTGCTTCCGGGAGTCGATGGAATTATCCCAGTAGATGTATATGTTCCCGGATGTCCTCCTCGACCTGAAACGTTGATCCAAGGCACGATGTTGCTACAAGAAAAGATCAAAAGGTCGAAGATTAAGTAATATGAGTGAAGATTCAAATAAGAATAAATCTGGCGACACAAACATTTCTGAATCTTCAATATCTTCCTCCTCTTCATCATCATCCAAACCCGCTGCTCGCTAATAGTCCAAGCACTAATATTTCTTCATCTACTCCTGTGACCAAAGCATCACCCTCAACGCCGCCATCTAAACCTCCTGCGCCTACTTCTCTAGCAAAAAAAGAACCTGAGCCTCCACTCTTTGAAAAGGAACTTGTAAATCAAATATCTTCTCAATTGGGAGATAAGGTAAAAGTTAGTTATATAAGACCCCTGCGTATAAAAATATATGTTGACCCTGCAAATATTGTAGAAGTGGCATCTTTTCTTCGTGATTCTATGGCATTTGATCATGCAGAGTCTATTGCAGGCACTGATTATCCCAAAGATAATCAAATTGAAGTTGTTTATCATTTAGGCTCTTATTCAAGAGTAGATCTTGGTGCCCATATCCTGGTTTTGGCTACTCGGACAAATCGTGACGATGCAAGATTGCCAACATTAATTAACGTCTACAAAAGCGTAGAGTATCATGAGCGAGAGACATTTGAAATGCTCGGTGTGTATTTTGAAGGACATCCAAGAAATGAGCGTTTCCTCTTGCCTGAAGACTGGGCTGATATTCCGCCATTGAGAAAGGAGTTTAGAATAAAAGGTAGATAAGGTGAGAGAAAAATTGGCAAATATTCAAGATAGAATAGACCAATCTGATAAACTAAGCATGGAAATAGTAAAAGAATCTCCTGACGATCGTTTAATGACGCTAAGCGTTGGACCTCAACATCCAGGTTCAGGACACTTTAGATTTACCATTAAGCTTGATGGAGATTATATTGTTTATTGCGATCCTGATCCCGGCTATGTGCATCGAGGAGAAGAGAAAATGTGTGAGTACCGTAATTTCATTCAAAATATACCTCATCTTGAGCGTCCTGTTATTCATGATTCTAATAATATTACATATTCGTATAGTCTAGCAGTAGAAGAACTAGTGGGGATTCAAGTCCCTAGACGAGGGCAGTTCATTAGAGCCATTGCATCAGAGCTTAACCGTCAAGTATATACACTATATTGGCTTGCAATCTATGGAATCTTTCTTGGCCATTCTACTATGTTTATGTGGCCAACAGGCGACAGGGAATTATTTATTGATTTATTGGATGCACTGACTGGTGCAAGGGTAACTCATGCATTCAACATACCCGGAGGCGTCAGAAATGATGTACCAAATGGCTTTAAGGATAGGTGCCTAAGAAACATTGCATATTTTGAGAAACGGTTAAAGGAATATGAGGACATATTTTACAATAACCCATTATTACGACAGAGGACAGAGGGAGTTGGAATCTTGACAAAGGAAGATGCAATTAAACTAGGCGTTACAGGTTCTGTGCTACGGGCTTCTGGAATCCCATTCGATGTCCGGAAAGCTGAACCATACGATGTATACAATGAAATCGATTTTAAAGTCCAATATATGAAAACATGCGATTCATTCGCAAGAGCTTATGTTCCATTATTGGATATGAAAGAATCATGTCATATTATGAGACAGCTGCTAGATAAGATGCCTGATTCTGGAGAAGTTCGAGCAAAGTTGCAGCCTAACCCTAAGGGGCTTCCAGGCGAAGCTTATAGGAGGGTTGAATCAGGAAGGGGCGCTCTTGGATATTATATTGTAAGTGATGGAACTCCAAAACCTTATAGAGTTAAGATATCTGTTGGCTCTTTTAGAAACATTCTAGCATTACCTCATTTACTAATAGGAGCAAAATTGGCAGACATGCCCTCTATTTATTGGGCATTAAATTACTGGCCAGTGGAGGCTGATAGATAGAAGTGGCAACAGCTCCAAAAGACTTTCGTTTCGGTAATTTTGTTGGTAGCCTTATTTGGCTGATTTTTTGGATTCTGATTATCGTTGCGCTGGTGGGCTTACCGATTATTTTTATCATATTATTTTATGTACCACTTCCGCCTGTCAATGGAGAAGTTCTTACACCATACTTATTTCTATCAATGGTAGTGGATCCTACACGTACTCTGCCGATCATCAAGTTTTTGATTCATACTGACATATTCAGAATTGCAGTATTTCCTGGATTTACATTTGCAGCTTTACTTGCAGCTGCTACAATTTTCATTGAGCGTAAATTCCTAGCAAAGATGCAGTTGAGAGTTGGTCCACTTTATGCTGGTAAAATTGAAGGAATTCTACAATTAGCTGCTGATGGACTGAAACTTATTTCAAAAGAGATTATAGTTCCTTCAGAAGCTGACAAACCGATTTTCTGGCTAGCTCCTATTGCGTTTGTTGCAACAGCTGGCAGCACTAGCGGCCTTGGTGCCTGTGGCTCCAGGTTGGGTAGCCGCAGATCTAGATGTAGGTCTTCTTGCAGTATTTGCAATATTGGGATTTTTTCCTCTAATTGCATTACTTTTTTCGTGGGCTAGTAATAGCAAATATCCATTCATTGGCGGAATAAGAGCATTACATCAAATGATAGCTTTCGAAATTCCATTCATTCTTTCGGCTCTTTCTGTTGTTATTCTTGCTGGTTCTCTTAATCTCACAGATATTGCACTCGCTCAACAGCCGTTTTGGTTTATTTTATTCCTTCCGATCAGTGCATTTGTATTCTATATTTCTTCTTTAGCTGAGCTTGAAAGGATTCCATTTGACTTACCCGAAGCAGAATCCGAAATTGTGGCAGGCTGGCTTACTGAAACATCAGGTATGATTTATGGGCTAATTCAGCTTGGAACCTACCTCAAACTCTATGTTCTGGCTGCACTTTTTGTAATATTATTCCTTGGCGGATGGGCAGGGCCTCAGATATTTCCAAAAGAAATCATTCCAGGATATACAGGCGTACAAATTTATAATCCTACGACAGTCAATGCAATTTTTTGGTTTACATTAAAGACATTTGGAATGATCATGCTAATATTACTTCCACGAGGCATAAATCCACGTATTAGAATAGATATCTTGCTTCACACTGGTTGGTACAAACTTATAGTCTTGACATTCATAAATGCCTTTATAGCACTAGCACTGATTTATGGCGGAGTCTTAGGACCAGGTGGAGTATTGACACAATGATTTTTTCCTCTCCGAACTTTAATTCATCATCAGCAAGTGGATTTATTAAAGCAATAGAATCAGGTTCAAAGCATCTCATACTCAAAAGATTTACTTTCCGATATCCGGAACAAAAGCTCAAGTTTGTTGGAGATGGATATCAGTTTGATCCAAAACGTGGAGTTGGTATTGCAGGAACACGTGGTAGACATATACTTTTTCATGATAAATGTACAGGATGTCAGCTATGTGCAATTGCATGTGAAGGTATTGCAGAAGCTATTGGTATGGTAAAAGTAAATGAACAGTGGAAACACAATAAGAAATCTATTATGCCACAGATTGACTTTGGCAAATGTGTATTTTGTGGTTTATGTGTTGATGCATGTCCATTCTATGCTTTATTTATGACAAATGATTACGAACTGTCTTCTTTTACCAAAGAACATTTGATATATACTCCAGCACAATTGGCAGTCAAGCCAAAATATGATGGAGATGTCGAAATAAAAATTGATGAGATGGGTGCTACGCATGGCTGATCCTATATTCATTGCAGTATCTGTAATGACTATTGGTTCTGCAATAGTCGCACTGGAGAGTCGTGAGCTGGTCTATGGTGCAATTGCGCTAGCCATTTCTATGTTGGGCATCGCAGGCTTCTTTCTTATTTTAGATTCTCCTTTTGTGGCAATGTTTCAGATTACTGTCTATGTAGGTGCAGTAGCTGTACTAGTTATTTTTACAGTTATGCTCGTTAGAACTCAGGCTCTCTTTAGCACAACAGAGGATAAAGGCAGAAAATTAGCTGGCATTATTTTTATGCTAATTTTTATTGGCGGTATAGGATCTCTTTTGCTTTTATCTGGTATCAATGACCCAAGCTTTGGTAATCTTCAACGACCTGCTATTGATTTTACGACAATAGGTAAACAGATGGTTACTTATTATGCACCGGCATTGATAGTATTAGCTTTAACATTAGCTGGATCTGTAATAGGAGCGCTAGCGTTAGCACGCAGGGAGGATATGGAACAACAAAATGAGCCAACTTATTGACTTTCTTATAGTATCTCTGGTACTGGTAGCAATAGGTATCTACGGGCTAGTTGTCAAACGTAATGCTATCCGAATGCTCTTTTCGATCGAAATAATTGCCAATGCGGCAAACCTAAACTTGATTGCTTTTTCAAGGAATTTACCGAATGCCCAAGGCCAAGTATTTGCTCTTTTTTCTATTGCTATTGCCGCAGCAGAGGTAGCCGTCGGACTCGGTATTATCATCATAGCATATAGGCTATACAAAGAGATAGATGTTGAAGAATTTAGGAGTATGCGAGGATAGAATACAAAATGGTAGAGTCATCGTATTTTCTTTTAGCAGCAACCTTTCTGCCTCTTTTATCGTCACCTGTATCCTATTTTTTGGCCAAAAAATATGGCGTCACTATTACGACTTGGTTTTCGTTTGGAATTTTAGCTATTTCTACTGGGTTGCTATTTATCCCTGCAATGACACTCACAAGTGGTCATTCAGCTTATGTTGAGAGTTATCCTTGGAGTCAATTTGGAAATTTCGGACTTAGATTAGATGGTCTTAGCTTACCATTCGCTATGATAATATACATACTATGTACCTGTACTTGCACTTTATTCTAAACCCTATATGATGCACAGAATCATGGAAGATATGGAAGGTGATCATGTTGGCGGCGAACAACCTTCCACCGGTTCAGGCAATAAGGGAGCTAGCGGAGGAATTGGTGGTGACCAAGGTGGAAGCAGTAGTAGTCCTTATACTAATAGAACCAAAATGCAATTTGGATCTCAAGTAGAATCAACAGTCGACACAAAAAGATACTTGAATTCACAGATGGGACTTTATTTTGCACTTTATTTGGCGTTCTCTATGGGTATGTTTGGCACAGTCCTTGCAACAAACCTGATACAATTTTATGTCTTCTTTGAATTGATGCTTGTTCCTTCCTTCTTTCTTATAGCATTCTATGGTTATGGAGCAAGACGAAGAATTGCTCTAATGTTTTTCTTTTGGACACATGTGGGTGCTGTAGTTCTACTACTTGCCTTATTAGCGATGGGATTTTTTGCAGGAGGATTTGATTTTGATACAATCAAAGCAAATGCGTCACAAATTCCAATACAGTGGATGTCTATTATTATTTTTGCGCTTGTAGTTGGCCTTGGAGTAAAATTGGCTGCATTCCTACTGCATATCTGGCTTCCTTATGCGCACGCAGAAGCTCCTACTCCTGTTTCAGCTCTGCTGTCGCCTGCTATGATCGGAATAGGAGCTTATGGCTTACTTCGATTATGGCTTGACCTTTTAACGGGAAGCTATGCTGAATACAGTCTCTATATTAACCTGTGGGGACTTGCTACTATGATTTATGGCGGAGCAATGGCATTGATGCAAGACGATATCAAGAAGGTTCTGGCATATTCAAGTATCAGCCAGATGGGTTATATTCTGTTCGGTCTTGGATCGGAAAGTATCCTAGGTATTACTGGCGCAACGATGATGTATATTACCCATGGACTTGGGAAGGCCATACTCTTCATGATGGCAGGATCTATTATTCTACAAACAGGAACCAGAAGGATGTCAAAGCTGGGTGGATTAGCAGGCAAAATGCCGTATACCGCAGTAATTACAATGATAGGAGCTTTGACTATCATTGGCATTCCACCAACTAGTGGTTTTATGGCAGAATGGATTCTTTTCAATGGTGTTTTGCAAACAGGTGTTAACCATTGGGATTCTTTAAGGGTGACAGTCTTCGGATTTGGTATCTTGGCTACTGTATTATCTTCTGCCTATATCCTATGGATGTATAAACGTGTGTTCTTTGGTAAGATTTCAGAAGAGCATGTTCATGTCAGAGATTCAAGTCGATATATCACTGTGACAATGGCTGTTCTTGCCGCTATTACACTGATTATCGGAGTATATCCTGATCCATTCCTTAATCCTATAACAGGATACATTCAAGGGATTTTTTCAGATACTCCTGAAGTATTACCTATTCCAAAAGCAGGGCATGAAAGTATCGACACAAATATTAATGATGATAATGGCGCTAGCATGTTTGAAAAAACTGCAATTGCTTCGGAAGGAGTGTATTTAAAATAATCAGATGAGACAAAAATGGTTGAAACATTAGGATTTGAAGGATTTGGAATAAACGTTTGGCTAGTATGGATTCTACCTTTTGTAGGCGCGGCAATTATTGCTGGAGTGGCACGAGCAGGTAATAAAGCGACAAATTATGCTGCTGTAGGTTTCGCATTGGCAAGTGCCATCTCGGCAACAACTTTGATTCCTATGGGACTTGCAGGACAAGAAATCCACAGCCAGGTTTCCTGGATTTCTTCTGTCAATTTGAAAGCTGGAGTATTGGCTGATCCACTTTCCGTGATCATGACAAACCTGGTCGCTTGGATCTCATTTCTTATCTTTGTCTACTCTACTGGCTATATGCATGGAGACAAGGACCTTACAAGATATTGGTTCTTTATGTTATTTTTTATAGGATCGATGCAACTTATTGTGTTATCAGACAACCTGCTTATGGTCTTCTTTGGATGGGAAGGCGTGGGATTTGCATCTTATGCTTTGATCGGATTCTGGTATTATGACAAGAAGAAAGACTTTGTTGGCAAAGAAGGTCATAAGGCTGGCGGTATTGCTTTGTGGTATTCTCCATCACATGCAGGAATGAAGGCCTTTTTGATGACTCGAGCTGGAGATACAATGATGCTTGCTGGTATGTTTCTTATATTTACATACGCTGGAACTTTTGGCTTTAAAGAATTGCTCTCAGACCAAACATGGGCACAAGAAATGGCTAAACAGAACTTACTTGTCCCTGCAGCTGTGCTTCTATTTGGAGGTGCAGTTGGAAAATCTGCACAGTTTCCTTTAAACGAATGGCTTTTGGAGGCCATGACTGGTCCGACAGCAGTATCTGCATTAATTCACGCTGCTACTATGGTTAAGGCAGGCGTATTTTTAGTTGCGCGTATTGGTCCGTTATTCTTCGCTCTTGCTGCTTTTGGTATGACGCAATTCTTCGAAGTTGTTGCATGGGTTGGAGCCATAACCGCTTTCTTGCTTGCAAGTCAGGCTTTGGTAAATCCAGAAATCAAAAAAGTTCTTGCATATTCGACTGGATCCCAGATAGGCTATATGATGATGGGTCTGGGGATTGCAGGATTATCAACAAATTTTGTAGATGGTTATACTGCAGGATTTTTCCATTTGATGAGTCATGCCATGTTTAAAGCCTCCCTTTTCATGGGTGCAGGTGCGCTACTTCATACTGTAGGATCAAGATTTATGACAGATATGGGTGGCCTTCGAAAACACATGAAAAAGACCTACATCTTTATGTTGCTTGCAAGTTTGTCATTAGCGGGAGCACCTCTAGTTACGTCTGGCTTTTGGAGCAAGGATGCAATATTTGCAGCAGTATTGGAATCCGGCTATACTTATGCATGGCCACTTTTTGCAGTGGGTGTTATTGTTGCAATAATGACTGCATTTTACACTTTTAGAATGATAGGTATGTCATTTTTCGGTAATGAAAGTAAACATCTTAAAGAAATAGAGCAAAGCGGTCATCATCTCCATGAGGTGAGTGCAAGTTTGTGGATACCGTTTGCGATACTTGCTATAGCAACAATATCTATAGGAGTAGTGGGCTTTGTCTTTGAAGCTGAAATTCATAGTTTGCTAGGTGGTTATCTATTGGATTCTTTTGGAATTGGAGAACAAGAACATAGAAGCGAAGCATCTACATCAGAAATCCAAATATTGCCTAAAGGAGAGAAAACATTCTTTGGCCTTAATCCTATAGCTGCTATTGCGTCAATTGGAGCATTCACAATAGGAGCTGTATTAGGTTTCATTTTCTATATTGCAAGGAAGGCAGATCCTGGGATTGTCTCTAGAAATATAGTTACTAAGGCGATATGGAAATTCCTTTACAACAGATGGTATCTAAATAGTGCCCTTTATTGGGGAGGAGTAATAGGACCCCTTGCAATCTATCGTATAATATGGCGATACTTTGAGAGCGTCGTTATTGATGGAATTAATCCTGCATTACAATACTCTATGACATACGTTTCTAAGGTAGTAAAATCCGGACAGACTGGAATAACTCAAACATACTTATTCGTCTTTGGTGTAGGGATTATGATAGTAGTAATAATGCTACTATTGTTATAGGAGGCAATGAAAGAACAATTGGTAGATTTATTTTCAACACCAGCAATAGTAATAATAATTTTGGGGACAGTGGGACTCGCAATCCCTGTTATTGATGCTCTAAAAAGAGAAAGAGGCTCAAATAATAAACTATACAGCGGTATCGCCTTTGGTGCGTTGATCGTTGTAATAGGAATAATAATTTTCCGTATATTATCTGGAGAAGTTATGCCTGCAGTTGCGTTTAGCGAAGGACTTTTAGCCGATGATATGTTTGGTTCATTTTTTGCAATTTCGTTGCTAATAGTCTCCATTATGGTAACAGCTTCGTCATGGAATTATATGAAAGGCAGAGCAAATCCTGCTGCGTATTATTCTCTTATCTTATTGTCCAGTATAGGCATGGTAATTATTGGTTATTCTACTGATCTTCTAATGCTACTTGTTGCGTGGGAGTTGATGTCTATACCTACTTATGCACTGGCTGCATTTTCGAAACGCGATCCTGTTTCAAATGAAGCAGCTATCAAATACTTTATGTTTGGCGCATTATCATCAGCAATTCTAGTTTTTGCTATTGGTCTGGTCTATGGTATCACAGGCACTACAAATATTGGTGCTGCTATTCACGCAATGGCTAGTTTACAAGCAGATCTTATTCCCATAGGTCTTCTCGCCATTGCTATGTTTCTTGCAGGTTTCGGATTTAAAATGGGGCTCGTGCCATTCCATATGTGGTTGCCTGATGCTTACGAGGGTTCGCCAACTACAATTGGTGCACTTCTTGCAGCAGGAACTAAAAAGGCTGGTTTTGCCGCAGGTTTACGCGTGGTAGTGCTTGGTATGTTTGCATTGAATGCAGATTGGACAATAACCCTTGCCGTACTTGCAGTTTTTACTATGACAATTGGTAACTTTGGAGCATTGATACAAAAGAGTGTTCCCAGAATTCTTGCTTATTCAAGTATTGCACAGGCAGGTTATATTTTGATGGGTATAGCACTTGCTCCGTATTCTGATCAGGCCCTAGCTGGATCATTATTTCATATACTTAATCACGCGGTAATGAAATCCTCCGGTTTCATTGCCGCAGCAGCAGTGGTAGTTGGTCTTTCTAGTTATAGTTTAGAGAGTTACAAAGGACTTGGACGAAGAATGCCAATCACTGCAATTGCCCTCACTATCTCTCTTCTCGCTCTTGCTGGCGTGCCACCTCTTAACGGTTTCTGGAGTAAATTGGTTCTGTTCAGTGCTGCGATGAATAGTGGACCAATAGTGGCATGGGGGCCATATCTTGCTATAGCAGCGGTTCTTAATAGCGCGTTATCATTAGGGTATTATGCATGGATAATTAGGAAGATGTACATGGAAAGTGCGGCAGATATGAGTAAGATCAGAGAGCCGACGGCTATAGTTGCAGTACTGATTTTTGCAATAGTTTTTATGGTAGGTTTTGGTATTTGGCATGCCCCTATACTCAACTTTGCATCACAAGCAGTACCTGATTTAGCAAATGTCACTTCTTCTATTGCTGGTAATTCATCGTGATATTCAATTCTTTTTTTTATGTAGTATATAATCCTGTCACGGTTAATTATCCTTTGTTATGAATTTTGATATTCCCGTAATCCTCTTTCGCCTTTTTTGTGTAACGTATTTTATGATTCTTTTTTTATTCTTTTAGACTGATTTTTCTTGTTTGTTATATTTTAGATGGATTTCAAATTGAAAGAGTCATTACTATACTAGAGTGTATAAAGTATCTAAAAATCAGTGAACATTTTTATCTATTCTGTTAATGTGATTCTGATTATGTATTTGATTATAATAAATATTTTAATAACATTTTTCAAAAGCTAATTTTGCAAGCATTTCGACGATATTTGATTTATTGGTTTATTATGGATCAGCTTTCCTTAACGTATTTTAATTTTCTTATAATAACATACTGCATCTCTCTTCTAACATAAGAGGAGATAAATTGAACTACCATTTAATATAATAATAATAATCGGTCTATGTCAACTATCGTTGCTACCCGCCGGCAAACAATCATGTAAATAATAACAATTATAATATCAGACAATTATGCACTGGTCTGAACAATAGCAGTTACGAGTAACCTTTTGGAAGTTTTGACGTCGTATTTTATATTCAGGTATTCTTAGTAATAAAAAAATAAAAGTTTCAAAATTGGACCGAAGCTAAATCTGTTAGATGCTCCAAGTGGCTCTTTTGCGTACTATCTTTTATCTTACGAAGTTCCTTCTTGGCTTTAGAAGAATAAGATAGGTAAAGCTTTTCCATTCGATCAACAAATTCCTTTGATTGCTCATTCTTTTTTACCAATATATTAAAGAGCCTGTCTTCGTTATTCCAATCGATTAAATCATCATGAATTTGATAAGCTATTCCGAGCAAATTACCAAAAGCAGCCATAGCTTGGATTTCATCCTCTTCTCCTCCACCTAATATTGCTCCTATCTTTGCAGATGCTTCAAAAAGAGAAGCAGTTTTCTGCTCAAGAACTTTAATATAATCATCCTCTCCGATTTTAAGATCTTCAGCCAATTTGATTTCCATCATTTCACCTTCGCTCATTTTTATTGCAGCATTAGAAAGTTCGCCAGCTACACGCGAATTATTTAGCTTGGAACCTATACTGAGAATAATTCCTAACACAAAATCAGCAGTCAAAATACTGTTGTTGTATCCATACTTTACATGAAATGAGGGCTTTCCGCGTCTCAGATTCTCTTCATCAATAATATCATCATGGATAACAGATTCTGTATGCAAAAGTTCTATAGCACAGGCAGCAAAAAGAACATCTTCGCCAATCCTTAACGAGTCTGTTGTTCTTTTCATTACGCTTTCAGCAGAAAGCACAAGAATAAGGGGCCTAACGCGTTTACCTCCATCGCATGCATATCTTAACGGGGCATAAAATTCTGACCATGAATAGAGATCTAATTCACGCTTGAGGGCATCGTCTATTTTTAACAGATATCCGCTGAATTGTTCTAACAAAGGATTGGTTTCCAGGTTTCTTCTATTCAAAGATCATTTCTTGCCTGTGCTTATCTTGAAATATTCAACATATTAATGCTTTACCACACGGATGCAAAACCACAGGAATAATGATTCAATCATTTATATCAATGCTCCGGCCGGGATTTGAACCCGGGATCTGCGACTCGAAAGGCCACAATGCTTGACCGGATTATGCAGCTGTCTTTTATACACGAGCTACTACACCACCGGAGCACTTAGATTTTTGATTTCATTTCACATAAAATCCTTTCTTGTGTATTATATTTCGGCAGTTTTTCTCCAAAAGACTTTTTAATATTATGCTATTAGCTATATAATGACTGCTTTTATATTACGAATGGCTCTGAGTCTTTTAATAATATAAGATTTTATTCGATCAATCTAGCACGGATAGAATCAATCAAACATTTTGCAACATTTTGCACAAAGTTTTTCTATGTGAAAGTCTATTTTTTGTTGAATGAAAAATTCGCTGAAAAATTCACTTATAGAAAGGATCGATTACGAAATTGAAAAGCGTAGCTTGCTCAAACATAGATTTTATCAAATGTGGTCTGAAGGAAAACTTACTTTTAATCATTTACAAGGTTATTCAAAGGAATATTTTCAATTGGTAAAAGTCGTACCAAAGTTTGTAGAAAATATTCTTAATAGAGTTACCGATCCTTCATTAAAAAGAGATGTTGGCCAGAACCTAAAGGAAGAGTATGAACACATAGAGCCATGGATAATGTTCTCAACTGCTATGGGCGTCCAGAGGGAAGAGCTTACTACTTATAAAGGCCAGAATGAAACAAATAATGCTGTCTCTATATTAACTCAACTAACCAAATTATCACTGGAAGAGGCAGTCGGCAGCTATGTATGCATATGAAAAAGAATTGCCAAAGATTAGTAGATCAAAAATTGATGGCTTGAATAAATTTTACGGTGTGAAAAGTAACGATGCCACCAAATATTTAGAAATCCATGAAGAGGTAGATTTAAGACATTCAGAAGTTTGGAAAAGCGTTTTACAAACTATTCCTGAAGACAAACAAGAACTCACTTTCAATGCTGCTATCAATTCACTGGAAGCCCAGAACAAACTATTGGATTCTGTCCAGAAAAATTATGTAGAGTGCTAAGTAATATGTACTGATATCGATCTCAAAACCTATATATCGTTATCCATTATCGACTTTTTGATCATGGGCCCATAGCTCAGCCTGGTAGAGCGACCGGCTCATAACCGGTCGGCCAGGGGTTCAAACCCCCTTGGGCCCAATCCGATATCAGTCCTTAATTAGGGTTCTAATATAACAAAAGGTAACAAAGAATGATAGAAGAACCGGTTCAATTAAATTCAAGTCCTTATTCGATATTCACCTTAGCTATAAGATCCCCTATAACCAGGGAAAAATATCTTCAGCGGTTAGGTTATTTTTTTGACTATATTGGTATTGAGCGGTACGACACAATTGAAGATCGCTGTAACATCTTTGGTGAAAAAGCAAAAAGTGATATCAACTGGTTTGCCAACAATCTCTTGAAATACTTACAAATTCATAAGAATAGAGTAGAACGAAAAGAAATAACAGGTTCTACATTGAGAAATTATATCAGGCCTATAATATTATTCTGCAAACAGATGGACATCGATATTCCTTGGAATAAAATAACACGTGGGATGCCTAAAGGAAGAAAATATGCAAATGATCGTGCTCCTACAATCGAAGAAATCAAAAGGATGTTAACTTCTTTCAAAAGCTGTCTGCCAAACAGTACTCTTTGTAGCACTGGACTTTCGATTATAAGATATGGTAACGCGTTTGAATTTACATGTTCCAAAATCATAGTATAAGTAAACGTGCAACTTTTATTAGGGAATAAGCTTCTCCAGACCATTAATATTGATTTAGTTATTGCTATCATTCTTGTTTTATTGGGTTTTGTAGTTGGATTTGTAGGCGGAATGGTTGGACTTGTCCTTGGAGTATTGCGACTTGCATTTATCATTTTAGGAGTTGAATCTTCATTCTCTCCTTCCTCTCCTTCTTCTTCTTCAGTAAGTGTTGCTGCCGGGACTAATATTGGAGTAAGCACTTTTGGAGCGGCTGCTGCTGCTATTAGACATTTTCGACAAAAAAACATCTCTCTTCAAACGTTTTTAATTATGGCTGCCACAGGTTCTACTGGCGGTTTCTTTGGTTCCGTCTTCACAAAATACATTCCTGTTACTCTATTACTTGGTATTATAGCAATAATAGTCTTGTATGAAGCATTTGTATTAATTAAGAGTTCAAGAAAGAAAAAGGACGAAGAGATGAGAAGAAGCAATAACAACAAAGAAGATAACAACAATTTGGATCTGATTCATGATCCTAGTAGTGCTCTTCGTTCTAGTCCTTCTAATTCTTCAAATATTTCAGGAGTCTATAACAAGCAATTTATTTTTACTGAATCGTTCATAGGATTTGGAATAGGATTCGTTGGAGGACTTGTAGGCTTAATCATTGGAAGTATACGTTTGCCTGCAATGATTTCTGTCTTAAAAATGGAAACCAAAGTAGCAATTGGAACAAATTTAGCAGTATCATCTTTAACTGGTGCATCTAGTTTGGTTGGACATATAATTAACGGAAATGTTGACTTTCTGATGATGATCACAATGGGTCCTGCTGCAATGCTTGGAGGATACATGGGAGCGAAATATACCAATAGATTCAGTGAAGGAAGTTTGAAACTGATTATTGGTATTGTATTGATAGTAGTAACAGGGTTTATAATTTGGCGAATATTCTATGCAATTGGCTGATGCAGAAATATGCTTTATGGCCTGACTATAGCTAGGAAATAAGAGTTCTAAATTAGGAGTGCTAGGATAGCGAATCCACCGAACCCAGACCAACGACTACCTGATTTGTATTCTTCATAAAACGATTGAGTATGGGACCTAAAATATCGTCAATTTTAATCCATAAACCGCTAGCTAGAGACTTTGAGCGCATTTGGATTTAACCATTCTATAAAACCTGCGTAATTAAGAGAACGGACATCATCCAGGTAATTTGTGAGTATTTTGACAAATCTAAACCCAATATTCAATTCGAATGTGAGAACAGGATCTTTTAATTCCCCTTTCATCACTTTCCCAACGTATTCATATGGAGACATCTTGACTGCATGATCACAGTAGTTAAATAACCTTCCTCCTCCTATCATCCTCCTTAGATTTAACTTCGTAACTAATTCCTTCCATCTGTGAATAATCATGCCTCCGATACCTTCATGTCTGTGTTTTGGATGGGTAGATATATCTGCTAAATACAGACTGTCTCCGCTTGGAATATGAGTTATAAATAAACCGTCTGCAGTAATGTCTTTCCACGTATGTTCTGCATATTCAGGATTAAGTGACACCATAAGAGTACTGGCAGAACCGACTATAGTATCATCTGGTTCAACAGCAACAAATTGTCCTTGCGGAAAAATGCGAAGATGACTTTCAAGCTCTTCTGAACGCCATATATTTCCATAAGGAGAAAGATACGGATATGATTCGATCTGCAAATTGACTATTTTAGAAATGTCCTCTGGCTGTGTGTTTCTAACAATAACTCCCAGATCACGCGGATTTAATGAATCTGACATATCTATGTATATCCATAGTCACTATCATGAAAGATATAAGTTTTGTATTATGTGGTAAACTTTGCTCGAGTTTCATAAATGGTTTACACGATGCCGTAAATATCAAATTAGGAAAACCCATATATTTTGTTTTTTTATAACACCTACTTCAACAATTTATTCGCAGATCAATCATCTCGTTTCTGTACAAAGAATAGAGATATTTTCACTACTTGCAGGCATAACTACTGCAGTTGTAATCCTAATAGTCTATCTTATCAAATGGAATAGCAGTTAGCTTTACTTTTGTGAAGATCTTGGGTTTTAATTTCCAAGCTATTTTTTATTCATTTTTTTATGAAAATCTTAGGTCTTTTTTTTACAAATACCATTATCAAAGCAACATGGGTATGCCCAATCGTTGCATGGACCGCATGAAGTAGGATTTAAAGGTGTACCTGAAGAACATCTGCGCATACTTTTGAAATAACAGGATGCTGTTCTTGAACTTGCTTCGCTAGTTATGCCAAACCGGCGCACACTGCCCCTGTCAATTCCCCCTATATTCCCAAGTATAACCCTGGCAGTAATTCCTCCATTGGCTTTCAGGACCACTTTTATCAAGTCTCCATTTACATGTCCCATTTGGTGGAGGGTTTGGAGTTGGATCCCAAGCCCTATCAACATTGTCCCAATCAATATCAGTAGCATCTTGCATTGGTAACACTATAGAAGATGCTCTATTCGAGATATACTTATTAGTCTGATAACGAGGTCTACTTCCAATCTTTTTTGCTGACAGGATGCAGCCACAGTAAATTGTGGTAGCAATATTTTAACATTAAGTCCCTTTTAGTTAAACTTTTCTTAATTTGTCATTAAAGCATATAATCGACGTAAGTCTATACCACCTTCTAAGAGTTAATGTATTGTGTATTGTGTGTGTGCCTGTTCTTTATCGAGTACAGTTATTATTTTATTCATACCTATTTTATGGTATACTATAAGTTATAAAATGTGGTGGTATACTGGTAGACAAACTTAATACATGATCATTTACTTGTAGACTTTATATGGGAGAGGCAACAACATTAGCATTAAATGCTCCAAACAAAGCATCATTACGTACTACTATTCCTATGTTTATTGTAAAGCAATGGGGATTAAAAGCAGGTGATAAATTAGATTGGTCATTAGAAGCAAGAAAGAATGAAATCACTGTAGTGGTTAGAATGGCAGAAAGTAAGAAGAAGAAGAAGTGAGAATGAATCCACTTAGATTGTTGCAATGTCAAATAATGTTGATGTATTATTAAAATTATAGCTATTCACTATAGGATATGTGAGTAAGAACGAAGATTTAGAGGAAAAGAAATTATTAGGATCAGGTGGCTATGCTCTTGCAAAACTAACAGAACAAGAAGAAATCAAAGCAAGTCTTGGAGTTCCTCATATATTCCTAGGAAATGTAGGAAGATTAAATGAAGATAGATTTTCAAAATATTATTGTAAGAGATGTGAAAAGGAATATGCTGGTTCTCCAATAATAAGTTATGAAAATCCAAATGAAAGACTAGGCGAAGATATTATCCTTATTGAGAAAGGAGAATATAGATGTAGAAGATGCAATAATCTAATAGCAATTTATCGTAAATTCAATAAATAAACGATAGTAATATCTTGTGTTCTAATTGTATTTTTTATCAGGTACTTAGCCTACGTCCTTCTATCAATAGATAAATTCAAACTTTTCAGATTTCGTTATTTCAATAAATACAGTCACAAATAATTGGAAATAAACCTGTAACGAGAACTGGGTTATTAATAGAACATACTATTGAATCATGTTATATGTAAGAATTAAATACACCTTGTGAGAATAAGTTACTTCATATTGGTAACGATATAATTAACCAATATTATGTGAACCCACTTATATCTAGGGTTCAAGCAGATATGAATCCATTATAAAATGCAAGCTACTCTCCATCTAGTAACAACTATTTAGGAACTATTAAATTAAATCTTAGAATAAAGGCCTAAGAGTACGATACTGAGATGCTAGCTAAAGCATTCAGAAATAAAGTAGGATTTGTGTGTTCGCCGATTAATTATTGAATATATTATTTCATTATCCTCTTCGTCTGGATCAACATGATCAAATATATATTTTGAATCATTTTGCTAAGATATTGAATTCAGGACCATATCAATTAGTATCTGAATTCAGTAGTAGTACGATGGCGTCAATAGGCCATTGTTAATTTAGGGATTTTCCGATCACACTAATACTATTACTCTTTATTCAAACAATTTGTATAATAGTACTGGCGGACAAATCATCAGACCATGGTATATCGACTTTTGCCTCAAGCAACCAGTAATATTCAGAATACTTTCCAAGGTAACTTCGCCTTATATCTTTTGGAATATGCGTCTCAAATTGAATAATACTACTATTATCATCTTTATTCCATTCAATTTTACCTTTAACTTTCTCTTTATAATTTGGAAAGATCTCAGTTCTTTTCTTCTTTCTTTGAGCTTGAACAAATTCTATAGCACCTAAAATAAGCTCTGCCTTCCTTATCTTTGGTGATATCTTAGAGTCTTCTATGATTATCTTTCCTCTTATAATTTCACCCGGAGAGAAAGTATTATTCTTGTCATCTCCTCCTTCAAGCTCTAATCTTATACCAGAATTTGTTTTCTCTTTTATTTCCTCTATAATAGCCCTGTCAAACTTCATATTCTTTCTCTTCTGATTAAAGACGTTGAATGACAAACTTTTGCCTATATCTAGTCTCCTTGGCATATTAGCTGCAGCCTCTATTTTGTAAATTGTCATTGCATATTTACCTTCATAAGATTCTAGAGCATCATCTGGAATGGTAAATTCAAAAGGGACTTTTGTAATACCACCCGGCACTTGCAGCATATTATCATTATCATCATCTTTTACCTTTGTTCCTATTGAATTTAGAAAGTGTGAAAGGTCTTTTGAGAAGAAAATATTAGATACTTGGGCTGTTATTCTTCTAGTCTCAAAAGATTTTTCATCACTTATTTCTATTATTCTCTCCTCTCCAGAAACTGATAGTTCAAGACTTTGTGCCTTAAACTCCTTATCTTCAGAGATGGTAAGTATTCCTTTCACTGTTTCTCCAGCAGCATATTTATTTCTTTCAAGGCTTATATCAATAGCCACCAAGTCAATACATCTTCCTTAAATAATATTGCATAGCTTTTAAAATTTCACATTCCAATACCACTACTACCACCACATCCTACAGCTAAATCTTCATAGGTAGTATGGTAATGCTGAAGAGTATACGATCTGTTATTATTTCGCTGGCTGCATACCAATAGAATCTTCACTTATTAGATATATTGTATAGAGAGCTATAGTATAAAGCATGAAAAGGTCTAGCCAGCTCAAGTTAATAAAAGAACTTAAACTACTGTTGTTTACTTTTGGAATAATAATAATCCTTCTTTATTTTGCTCTTCCAGATTATTATTATTATTATCGTACTTTATATGTACAAGCACAAGTACAACAACAACAGTTACCGATAATGGGCGTAAAGATTACATCACCTGCTGCCGATGAAGTGCCAGTTGGCCAGCTTACCATTTCAGGAATATCTACAGATAATGTAACTTCTGATTGTACAGTATATGCTGATTGGAATAATACAAAGCCATTTCAGAAAGCTGTTGCAACAGGTCCTGGAGGAGTAGATGACTATTCTAGATGGAATTATACATATACTAACAATTATCATCTTATTACAAACGGAACAAACATTCTAACTTCTAAATTATCTTGTCTTAATAATAATAATGATGGCGGAGGTACTGTCAATTTAACAACATATTATAGTTTAGATGTTACTGGAATAATGGAATCTTCTTCTTCTGAAAGGGCCACGTCAGCAGCAAAAGAAGAACAACAGAATAATGTTAGTGAAACTGTTTCATCTTCTTCTATATTGCCTCCTGTAAAGGGAGATAATAATAATGATACTAAAACTGTGACTACAACAACAAGTACTACTAGTCCAGAATCAACAACTCCTTCTGTTTCAATAACACCATCTCCATCTACTTCATCATCATCACCATCTATTCGGGAGCAACAGCAGGAAGAGGAAAAAGATAAGGTGGTTGTACCGAAAGAAGAATCCCAACCACAGCCAGCGCCTTCAAATAATGAAGACACAACTATCTATTGGGATATTCAATAAGAGAATAATGAATGCTTTTCGACTTGACAATATAGTTGATTTAGGCTGTCATAACATGGGAATAATTACCAATAATTCCTATTGATAGATGAAATTGCATGATAAATTGTCTAATTCTATGGAATCTGTATTTTAGAGATTATAATTATCTGCTTTGTTGCATGAATCTGATATTAGTCAATAAGTTTGAAAAACTTTAATCAAATGACAGATATCACTTCTGAGCTATTCATAGTTGATCCTGAAACCATCTAGAAACGACTGTTTTTCCGAATTATGCAACAAAGCATAATTATCAATAATCTTATAAATTACGGCTTCAGAAAGATAACGATGCAAAATCAACTAGATAATATCAAATCAAAACAAAAACTACTCTTAATCATAGGTATAGCCATAACTGGAATATCTGTAGGACTAGGTATATGGGAAGCAAAATCTAACAGGTGTTATATAATTTGTTCCAATATCTAAAACAACAAATTCGCTTTACCAAAGTTAAATGATGAGTGAGAAATTATCTGATTAAATGACAACAAGAGAAAGCTCAAAACCAACAACAGCTTCGTAATCAATTCATTTTACAGTCTGAGCAATATATTTATGTTATTTATTCTAGCTATCTATCTATCTATTGGTTACTCATCATAAAGTTACAATGTTTTACTTCTTTTCCATCAATCTCAAAGTCTTCTGAGTAACATTCTCCTTGTCCCATACATCTTATCTTTCCGTCTATACTTGCAGGTAGTTGATCAGATTTGCAATCATCAGTTGATGAAGATGGATTTCCTTCGTCCTTATTTGCAAATACTATTTGAGGTATTATCATTGCTACTATCGATATCCAAATGAGAATGGCTGCTGCTGCAGTCAATACTATTACAGACTGCTGGCGGACTTTTTTCATACATAATAATTATTACATAATATATAGAAAGATATATCCTATATCTTATAGTAGATTTTGCTCAGCTATATAGTGTAATACTGCTCAATTCTCATGCTGAAGAGGAATTGACTTGCAGATATCTTTTATATTCTTTCGCACTCTCACAATTCCTAGAATCTCGAGTGTCTGTAGCATTTCTAGGCAATAGATTGTTTGTCTTGTTTACTTTTTCATGTCCAATGATGATGAAGGCTGTGAAGGCAATGAAATATGATAAAAGATAAACATTGCATATTATATACAAATATGTCAACATATCACAAGTCGGCTTTACCTAAGTAGTTAAGTAACTTCAGAGTTTATAATCATGATGATTAACAAAGAACAAAGTTTAACCCTAGTAATGACATATTATTATTCCAATCTGAGGAAGATGTATTTATAAAAGTAGATTGAAGTTGGTTGATTCAAGTTATATCTAATCCATTAAGTAATGTTGTGAAATTTGCTAAAGAAGAAGGAGGAGAAGGTACAATGACTATTATCACAGAAAAGAAACATTCTCATGCTGCTGTTAAAGTAAACGATACAGGTACTGGTATAGACTCTGAAATATTGCCACAACTATTCTCAAAGTTTAATTCAAAGTCTTATCAAGCTAATGGATTAGGATTGTTGTTTATTGTTAAAATCATAATTGAATTCCATAGTGGCAAGAATTGGGTCGAGAATAATAATATTAATACTCATAGAGAAAAAGGAGATACCTTTTACGTTACTCTGCCAATTATCGATCAACGACTTAATGTAAAGACGATGGTTAACCAATGATAAACAAGAGAGTTATGATAGTAGACGATGAGTCTGATGTGAATTTAGCGATAAAGATGGTTTTAGAAGAAAGTGGATTCCAAGTCGATTCCTTTACTGATCCTTTGTTAGCATTGGAGAGTGTTAAAGTAGAAGCTGATAAGTATATGCTCTTAGTTCTTGATATCAGAATGCCAAATATGAATGGCTTTGAATTGTATGAGCAAATAAAGAAGATAGATGACAAAGTTAAGGTCTGTTTTCTGACAGCAGGTGAAATGGATTATGAGCAGTTTAGAAAGGAACTATCTCCAGCATTAGATGATAATTGCTATATTCAAAAGCCAATCCAAAACGTAATATTGATAGAAAGACTAAAGAGTATAATAGATGCAAAATAACAATGATAATAATAATCAATAACCATGGAATAAAAAGAAAATTATAGCCAACCTGGCAAGCGAGAGACTTTATCTAAGGCTTTGTTGAGTTTGGTTTGTCTTCGTAGCATACCATCTACTAGAACATTGGATAAGATACTAACTAGATTAGGTTAAGACTAATAAAATATTTCTTAGTTTATTGGTAAAGAAATACTTCTTTCATACTCTCTTTCTATCATCCTTTAATAAATCCAATTCTAAATCCAGCTGACATACTACCTGTGAGAGAAATACCAAAGTTTGTCATTGCTACTGAAGCTGTTGGAGCATGGCTGCTATCGACACTACTGCTAATACCTGGAATCTGTGTTATTGCATTTGAAAGAGTTATGATAGTACCTTCAGACATTTGTTGAAGTTTATTCTAGTTTATGTTAACTATCTGTTGAGATTGTAGGTATGCTAATCCAGCTAGAAATAATCCGAATATTACAGCTACCAATTTGATTGCTTTCTTCAAGGCATATCCAATTAGAACACCTAAAAAGAAGACACCTCCTAGAGTTGCTGCAGTTGGTGCCAAACTTTCAATAATGATCATAAGCCTCGATGCTGCTCCTTAGTTTAGTCGCAATTATGAAATGGCTACTTTGACAGCTCTGTGTTGGTGTATCAGTCCTGTATATGGTAACGTTGATAGATATGCTAATCCAGGCTATAGAATGGAAGGTTATAGCAGCATATTTTGAACCTACAATGTCTTCTATATCTATTTGATTACCTACTGCTTTGATAACAATTCGCCTTCTTTGTAGGAGCATGTACAATCTATGTTGTCTACATAGGCTATAGCTTTTGTAGTAGACTTTTCTGTTCAATATTCAGTAAATATATAGTCAACATAACTTTGCAGCAGCATCACTTCTCTCTCTAGCTCTCTCCCTCACTGTCTTGTTGATGCTTCAAATCTTATTTTGTATGATAAGTAACAGCACATTATCGAACTCTGAATGAATGAACCATAATCATCATCACCATCAACAACACAATCAACAACTACTCCTTAGTCCTCTTGTAGAATATCAAAGCTAATCTAAAAGCATCAAGTATATCGTCAAATGATCTTTGTTCTTTGTCTAATGTGTATTCATTTGCTACTGGTGTTAGTTGTAGTCTGCTCTTACCAATTTATGGAATCTAGCTGAGTGAGCAGCTATCAAATCACTTTCATCTTATAACGAAGATTTAGCATGCCTGCAACATCTGTGTGCATCTTCTGTAGAGAATGGTACTGCTACTACCACTATCATTCTATTTTCTGCGTCTAACTAAGCATGTTTCTTGCAATGTGCCATACTCTCTTTAAGGTACTGCTCATCCTATCTTTCTCCAATTCACTTTTGAGTGAAGTGACGCCCAGATTTCTAGATTTGTAGAGTCTACATAGATGTTAAACTCATTGCTGAGCAGGTAGTCATTTTCAGTTAAATTATGATATTATATAGTCCATTTTCATAGCTAGGGCCTATGAAAAGTACAAATGATCTTATACATCAATCATGTGCATGGCTCATAGAACCCTGTTTATTATTGGGAGAGGAGGACTACTGATATGTCACACGTAGATGGAGTTGACGATGGCGTAGGTTACGGTGTGTCTGGCACGAGCAGTAAAGGCGCTGGCAATGGTGTGTATGGCGAAAGTGATAGCTTTGGTGATGGTGTGTATGGCAAGAGCAGTGAAGGCGCTGGTGTGAATGGCATTAGCCAGAAGGGCGGTGGTGTGCTTGGCGGCAGCCGCGACGGCTTTGGTGTGGTTGGCATGAGCGGCAACAGCGCTGGTTTGTATTGCAATAGCAGTTTTGACTATGCTGCCGTCCTAAACGGGAAAGTGAAAATAACCGGTAATCTTGAAAAAGCTGGAGGTTCATTTAAGGTAGACCACCCACTTGATCCAGCTAACAAATACCTCTGCCACTCCTTTGTAGAGTCACCAGATATGAAGAACGTCTATGATGGTGTGGTTGCGTTAGACAACAAGGGTAAAGCAGAGATAGATCTTCCAGATTGGTTTGGTATACTCAATAAGGATTTTCGCTATCAGCTTACCGCTATAGGAGCTCCTGGGCCGAATCTCTATATTGCAGAGGAAATATCTGATATGGATACTAATACTAATACAAAGTACAGTAGTAGTAAAAGCAGCAGCAAAAACAAGAACAACAACAACAACAGTCGCTTCAAGATTGCAGGAGGCGCATCAGGTATGAAAGTCTCATGGCAGGTAACAGGTATACGAAAGGATCCTTGGGCTAATTCTAACAGGATTGAGGTTGAGGAAGATAAGCCTGCTAAGGAAAGAGGTTATTACCTACATCCAGATCTTTACGGTCAGCCAGAAGAGAAGGGAATAAGTCACCTACTCTTTCCAAAAGAAAAGCAAAAGCTGCTCGTAAATAAGAAGAAGACTAACTTGTAGCTCATCTTTGAGCTGAGTTAGAATATCTGTATTTACTCTAACTTTTTTTTCTCCTCTTTCTCTCCCTCGCTGTCTCTTTAGTGCTTCAAACCTTATTTTACATCGTAAGTGACTGCAGATTATCGAACTCTGTATGAATGAATCATCACCACTATCATCGTCAATACAATCATCAACACTAGTCCCGTTAAGGTCACTACAAGAGATAATACATAATAGAATAATACAAAAGAAGAAGAGGGAGAGATGCATCCGTCTCCTAATAAAGTATATCTAGAAAGTCTGTGGACTGAGATAGAAACGCTGCAATGGGTCTTGGCTCAAATGCTTACGTTACTTCCACAATCATCGGACACATAAAGAGTGTTAACAGCACATTTTGGGTCTAATTATCGGCTTAAATTGCTGATATTCTCAAAAGTAATAATTAATTAATAAATGGTAATGAAAACTGTAAGCCTGAAATACTTTAGAAAAGTAGGTTATATGTGCTAGCAAAAGGAATAAGAATCGTCAATCATAATAAGAAAAGACAGTACCTATTCAATAAATACTACTAAAACAACAAGTGTGGCCACAACAATGGTAATTGGTATGATACCTATTCTCTTGATTTTATCTATTATAGCGGCGATATCATCGTTATCTTTCTCCACTTTTCAGTTAGCCTATAGTCAAGGTTCACCACCCACACGTCAAGAACAACAGCAAGACCTTAATGATACAACATTTCAAACTGCTAACGTCACCATAAATGGTATTATGTATCCAATAAAATACAATATTACAAATGATGATGCTGCTAAACTTGTGAGTACTGTTGCACAGAAAGAGTCAGCAAAGCTCATTGTGACTATTGCTCCAACGAAAGATGGAAAATTAATGATTATCTTACCAAGAAATCTAACAGACTATAAAATTGCAGGTGGTAAGGATGGTATGTTTGTAGTTAATATTAATGCAAAACAAATTACTAACTTTCAAGAAATGTCGAATAACAAAACAGCAAGAGAATTGCAAATTAACTTCGGTAAAGATGATAGAGTTATAGAACTTATAGGCACTCAAATGGGACAAGGAGATATAGCAACTGTCAAAGGACAGGCAAAAGCAGAAATGATGACAACAACGTCACAACCTTCAACATCATCTTCTCCAAAAAAAGCAACCAATATGACAGAAGAAAATGTACCAAATAATGCTTCACAGGCTGCTGGAGCTAATGTTTCTCAAACTGGTAAATCAATTATTAATAATACAGGAGAAGCAGCACAGACGTTTGTAAACAAAACGGCTAGTGTTTTAGGTAATGTAACTGGAGAAGTCTCAGAGTTATTTGGTGGTAAGAAGTAATAGGAGCTAAATCGTAGTATCTGGATCTATTATTATCAAGAGATGATGATAGGTTATCCGCAATATATTAAGGACTACACCTTGATTTTGGCATATATTAAGCACATTGATGGTCGCTTCAAGCAGGGAAAAAGAGAAGAAACAGTACCATCATTACGAACACTCTAAGACGTACTGCATAATATAGCTGCACAAGACCAATAATGGAGAGGACACAGATAGATTATGGGCTAAGATATAAACATTGTAATGGTCTTGGCTCAAATACTACGCTAATGCGACAATCATCATCCGCCAAGAGTTAATAGCACATTTGGGCCCAACATTTGAGTCAAATTTGATTCACACACCCTTGAGCCCATTGTGATATCACTTCTTTTTAATCGGTTCCACAAATAATAAGGTGAAAATAAAACAATTGATAGAAGCGTCATCGTTATCCTCATCCTCATCGTTGTCGTCAGATCCCTATATATTATTTTTATATGCACTGAATTCTCCAGTAACAAGAGATAGATACACGACAAGACTCAATCTTTTTTTCTCCTTTATTGGAATTGAAGGTACTACCACAGAATAGCGCTGTCGAATCTTTGTTGAGAGAAGAAATGATGATAATGATTGGGTATTTAGAGTGTTATGAGTTTCATCCAAGTTCAGAAGGAACGAGCCTATAAAAAGGAAATCACAGGGCCAACTATACGCAACTACTTTAAAGCCATAAAGCTTTTCACAGAAATGAACGACATCCTTATCTCTTGGAAGAAAATAACACCTGGTCTTCCAAAAGGAAGAAAATGGGCAGATGATCGCGCCCCTACTCTTGAAGAAATACGTAAAATTGTAGAATATCCAGACAGAAGAATAAAGCTAATTGTATATACTATGGTATCTTCTGGAATAAGACTTGGGGCATGGGGTTATCTTAGAATGGGGTCATATACAGCCTATATATAACAATAGCGAGATTATAGCTGCAAAGATTTTAGTTTATGTAGGAGAGGAAGAGCAATATTGCACATACATTTCACCAGAAGCTTATCAAGCGTTACAAGACTGGATAGCTTACAGCAACTGCCTTTGTGAATAACCAAGGAAACAGTAAAGTCCTTCACATATCAGACTTTTCAAATTCTGACAATACAGAATGTGAACTTTTGGTAAGTATTAATCAGGAACTAATGAAATATGACTTTTGAATTGGATGGTATTCCACTGGTGTTTCCAAATATCATGAAGACACTCAAAAATACCTAGATGGGGTTGATTCAGACCTTGTGGTATTACACAACAGGTGTATGGCAAACAATTTAGATTCTATAATCGACTTTAACACTGCTGGTATTCCATATATTAGAAGTCAGACACATATTGATCTCCATAATGTTTTTGGTAAACCAACGGTGCAAATACAATCTTCAAATTTGCTTATCGGACTCTTAGGCTCGATGAGGTATCAAAGGCAGTATTATCAGATGATACCGAGGGTTCAGGAGGAGTAAATGTAACAGGAAAATACAGAGGACTAACAGGCAGACATTCAATCTCTTCCAGTTGAAGAACAAAAGAAGGAATTACTGAGCATTTACTACCTCTTTTCATATTTATATCTAATCACATTAGAGGAATAGCCATGTCAAACAACACACCCATCCTTGTTACTGGAGCCGCCGGAAATGTTGGTTCCGTAGGGCGAGGTGTCGTCAAACTTCTTCGGGAGCGCGATCTTCAAGTCAGAGCGCTTGTACACCGCCTCGACGAACGATCTCAAGTGTTGAGCGAAATGGGAGCCGAACTTGTCGTCGCCGACCTCACAAATAGTGCTGATGTAGTAAGAGCATTGCGCGGTTGCAAGCGGATGTATTTTGGCATGAGTATCTCGTCACCATATCTTCAGGCTACGGCTATTGCAGCAGCCGCAGCAAAAGAAATCCCCGACTTCGAGATTCTCGTAAACATCTCACAAATGACAGTTTCGCAGATGAGTCTAACTGAAATGACCGAATCACCTCAGCAGCAACAACATTGGCTCGGCGAGCAAGTTCTTAACTGGTCTGGAGTGCCTGTAGCACATGTGAGGTCGACGATCTTCCTGGAACCTTTCTTCTCTAGCATGGCGGCCTCATCAATTGCCAAAGATGGGACAATTAAATTTCCATTTAGCTCGGCGCGAACTTCACCAATTTCCGCTAGCGATGTGGCAAGGGTCGTTACCACAATTTTGGAAGATCCCACCGGTCACCGAGGGAAGGTCTATGAACTGACTGGTCCTCGATCGGAAGACATGAATGAGATGGCAAAAGAATACGCGATCGCACTAAATCGCCCAGTGAAATATGTGGACACGCCATACGACAAGTGGCTGAAGGAAGAATTATTGCCACTCAATTTACCTCAATACGTTTTTCACCACGTTTCCACTATGGCTAAGCTCATCGCGGAAAATCGCTACGATCGGTTGACATCGGACGTGCAGAAGTTAACCGGAAAACCAAGCATGAGAGTTCGAGAGTATGTAACTGCGCATCCGGAGGTATTTTCCACTGCAGCAGTCACACGTTAGACAACAGGTGAACATTATCTACGCCTATGGCATCGACGGAGTTTTTACATCACGCAGGAATAGTGAGAGAACAGACAAGGCTTCAAAGTGGATTGAAAAGAATTTTAGAATTAAAGAATGAGTTTTATTCTAATAAAGATAATATTGATATAAAAGAGTTCGAAATTTCGATAATAATAATTCTGAAAAATATTGTATTGACTTGCCAGGTGGAATCATCACTTATTGCTTGTGGGGCCATAATAAGAAGTGCATTGATGAGACAAGAGAGTAGAGGTGGTCACTATAGATCTGACTTTCCAAAGATTGATGATGAAAGATGGAAGGTAAATATCTATTGCAGAAAGGAAGGAAAAGGAGTATCTGCAGTTGGCAGCGGAGGAAATGGTATTGTTCAAACATAACGTTAAAGAAATCAAAGGACCGCTGGCAGATTTCTTAGATCACATGTCAAAGCAGCACACCATCGTACATTTGAATAGTAGTAATAATAGCAATAACTAAACTAATCACTGCTTATAATAATAATTTTCAAAGATGAGAATATAGTTAGCTGGGAGGCTGGAATTCTTATATACATTTTGATCTTGACCTCAATTAGAATCACGTAAATAGTACATTTCATCAGTAAGATTTGGCATGAAGGCTGCTAGAATCGTTAAATTGAATGAACCTCTACAAATACAAGAACTTCAAACGCCTACATCAAAAGGTACACAGGTTCTAGTCAAGATTCAATCTTCCGGTGTATGTCATAGCGATGTTCACGTATGGAAAGGTTATTATGAAGGTATAGGTGGGCAACAATTAAAAACTATAGACAGAGGTGTAAAATATCCTCTTACCCTAGGAAACGAGATTGCAGGTATTGTGGATAGTTTCGGTGAACAAGTAGAAGGATTTAGTAAAAATGAAAGGGTAGAGCTTGTATCATTGGCAAAGAGAGGAATAATTAAACCTGTTGTTTCAGAAAGGTTTAAGCTTGATCAAGCTAGAGAAGCACTCTCTAAACTAAAAGATGGGAAAATCACGGGCAGAGGAGTGATAAATCCATGAAGGATGACGTAAAAGACTCATTATCAGCACCTACAACAGCAATTACAGATAAAAAATTAAAGACAATCAACCCAGCCACAGAAGAGGTTCTTAACGAGTATACAATAATTAGCAAAGAGCAACTGAACGATACGGTAAAGAAATCAAAAAATGCATTCTTAGAATGGAAAGAAGATATTGATAAGCGTGTAGATTTCCTCTATGCATTTGCTAAAGAACTTAGAAAAAACAAAGAAAACCTAGCCAAAACCGCTACATTGGAAATGGGAAAAGCAATAAAAGAATCAAGGTCTGAGGTTGAGAAATGTGCATGGACAATAGAATATTATGCAGATCATGGAAAGATATTTGCTACTGGTGAAGTCGTTAATACAGATGCAAGAAAAAGTATCATAACATTTGAACCTCTTGGGGTAATTGCTAGTATAATGCCATGGAATTTTCCTTACTGGCAGGGACTAAGATTTGCTGCTCCTTCTTTAATGGTTGGTAATACTATTGTATTGAAACCTGCAAGTGCTACAATGCAATGTGGAATAGAAATTGAAAAAACATTTGATAAAGCTGGAGTGCCACAAGGAGTTTTCCAAACACTCGTTGCAGATTCTAGTGCCGCTGAGACACTTATAGATTCAGATGGCATCAGCGCAGTAACCTTTACTGGAAGTGTTCCAGTAGGTGCTAAAGTAGCACAGAGAGCTACTTCGCAAATAAAGAAGACAGTTTTGGAATTAGGTGGAAGTGATCCTTTTATAGTATGTGAAGATGCAGATATTGAAAAAACATCTACTGGTGCTGTCAAAGGTAGATTTATTAATTGTGGACAAAGCTGTATAGCATCCAAGAGATTTATTGTTGTAAAGAAGGTAGCAAACGAATTTACCGAAAAATTCGTACAAAAGACTGAAAAACTCAAAGTAGGAGACCCTCTATCAGATGATACAGATATTGGACCTGTTGTTAACGCTAAAAGCTTAGAAAACATGGAAGGTATTGTAAAGAGAACTGTGAAGGAAGGAGCAGAACTTCTTACAGGAGGGGAAAGAATAAAAAATAAAGGTTACTTCTTCCGTCCAACTGTCCTTAAGAATGTATTACTTCATATGGAAATAGCACAGGAAGAAGTATTTGGTCCTGTTGCTCCAATAATTACAGTTGATGAGGAAAAAGAAGCTATTAGAATTGCAAATGATTCTAAATTTGGCCTTGGAGCAAGTATATGGACCCAAGATTTAGACAAGGCAGAAAGGTTATCGTCAATGGTTCAATCAGGAATGGTTACTGTGAATAATGTAGTAATTTCAGATCCTCGTGTCCCATTTGGAGGAGTAAAGAATAGTGGATTTGGTAGAGAATTATCAAGATATGGGATGTTTGAATTTGTAAACATAAAGTCTGTTAGGTTCTATGATCAATTAATTTATGAACATCATGTAGAATAAGGCAGTTGATTATGAAATGCAGTTAGTCAATGCCCTGGATAATGATAAGAGCGTATTTGTCAAGAAAGCAAGAGGGTTGGGTATTACTGAATTAATACTTATGTATATGGCCTATCTTGCAGTAAAAATGATGATTATAACGGATCACATTTCCATATAGTAACCGGCCATAGAATTAACTTAGCTGAGGATTTAATTGATAGGTTACATGATTTACTTATCGCTGGTAAAGTTGCGGTAGAATGCAAGCAAGTAGGCCCTATAATTTACATAAAAGATACAACAATACAAGCTTTTCCTTCGCATACCGTACAGACCCTGAGAGGTTATACAAATGTCAAATTTATATTGTTAGATGAAGCGGCATACTTTCCTGTCGGACAACAAAATGAGGTACAAGCGGTGACAGAAGGTTATCGTATGAAGTCAGACCCAGACATCGTACTCGTCATAGGCAATATGAATGAGAATCTACTATTAATTCTAGGTAATATGGTTTTATGCGCTCTGATAATCGTTTATCTATCTGTTAATCAATGGATTATGGAAGATCCTTTATAATCTTCAATCCTTCCTCAGCGACAAATGCTTTCAAGGTTTTGGTTCTCACATTTCCAGCTGACCCAACTTTGAGCATCAGAGACAGTACTGCTTCATCATTTGGAGCTTCTATAATTATTACCACATCATATTCTCCGAAAGTATAGTAACCTCCAATCAATTTTCCACCTGCTTTTTCGACCGATGCTTTAAAGGAACTGAAACGGTCTGAAGATTCTTTAATTTTGTTAATGCCTTGCTCTGTCCAATTTATGAGTAAGATATAGTGAGACAAATGTAACAGATAGACAGATTTGCTACTATTTATGTGTGTCATGCAACAATTAGTTCAGGTATATATTATTATTATATGCAACAACAATACTGATTAGTATTAGAGACACAAAGCAACAAGATAAGAAGGAGATCCTTTTGGAATTTAAAGAATGCGAGTAGGTTAATGACAGATACAAAATCGCTTATTAATCCAAACAATATATCTTGCATTGTCTTTCTTTGAGCATACACACTAATTTCTCCAGAAGATTAAAGACATAAAACAACCTTATAGCGCTAGTCTCTGCAGCCATAAGGTTAAGCAATTCGATTTCTTCATTGGGCATTTGGGAATAGTATTAGATGGATGGATGGATGAGTAAAATATTTCTTATTGTTATTAGTAGGAATCTAATCTATGGTTGAGAAAGAATTCAAATGTTTCATCTGCGGAAGTACATTTCTTCTCATTGCATGGTGATTATTATAATCTTATTAGAAGTGATCACGGATTTAGACCGACCTATGCGTGGAGGATGGTGAAATGTGAGAAATTTCCCGATTAATAACTTTTAGAGAACCATTTTCTATTCTGGTTTGAATAGAGAGAATCTATCTATTTCTAATATAATTTTCATTGTTGCTTGCTTTACTGTCTCAGCCGATTTTGGATGTTATTATTGTAAAATCACAAGAACACTCAATCTTTAGTACTTTACGAAGCATTACTATAAAGAAGAAAGTAGATGATAATAAGGGAATATTTTGATATCGTATGTGAGAGCAAGAGGTATCAGAATCGTTCCCTTTTTAAGGATCGATTAACTATACTATTAGAAATACATTTGCAGATAACAGAAGACAGAAGAAAACGGGTAATAGATCTATATTTCAACCAGCACAAATCTTACGCTGAAATTGCGCAAATAGAGCACATCTCACCACGTGATATACACGCTATCGTAAAGGAAGAACAAGCCAGACTACAAAAACATAAACGTCAGCAACAGGAAGAAGAGATATCTTCCAAAGCCTACAAACTCTTTTCTAAAGGTAAGAAACCTGTGGAAGTTGCCATTGAACTCAGCCTGAGAGAGCCAGAGGCAACCAAATTGTTCATAGAATATTGCAAGCTAAAGCAATTGGATATACTCATTTCCGTATACAAAGAGACAAATGGCCAATTGGGACCGTTTTTGAAATTATACAAAGAACTAATAGCGGAAAGCGGAATGAGTGTAGAGAAAGTGGTGAATACTGTAGATATTGCTGCCGATAAACTTCCTTATATGGAAAGTCTCTATAACCAGCTAAAAGAAGAGGTAGAAAAACTACAACACACAAGACAACGTTTGGTAAATGATATAGAAGCTTTGAAATATAAAATATCAATATTAGATAAAACTGCATTCTCTTGTGAACAAGAATGCAAGAGAATAAAACAAGAATTACATGAGCTTATTGACAAAAAGGATAGAATAGAAAAGTTGATTGCTAATATTCTGAATAACAATGATAATGAAGAAGGCTTTTCAAAGAAAGCAGATAGTCAAAGAAAATGTTAAAGCCGTTTTATCAGAAAATAAACAAGTAATATCAGTATCTTTTATAGCACTACTCCAGACGTTAAAAGCTAATCCAAAAATGGTTAATTCTATTTACACAATATCACTTACTAATGTAAACGACCGTAGACACAATGATAACGATGACAACGATAACGCTATCAAATACCTTGAAACCAATAAGGATAGGATATTAGACTTGGCAGAAAAGAATTATCAAAACCTTGTTGAAGTATCGACAAACAATGCTATAGCTACTATTGCTGCCGCTTCTTCTTCAAATCCTGTGTTATCGTCTCCTCTATCTTCTCAATTCTCAATCTTACCTAATCAAAGTGACGTGTACAGAACAGAAGAGCCAGAAAGTTTTGGTAAAAGTAAAGGCGATATTACTGATTGATAAATGAGCTCATGTTAATTATTATTAGGAGATATTATTTTATAAATTGAACAGCTCATAATAGATTTTAGCTGTTGATCCGATTCATAGATAAGCTGGATGGCATTCTGGATTCAATAGCCCTGTGTTATCATTGCAGCAATTCTTAAAGATATCTCTAAGAAGTCGTCTCTATCGGTGCATTTCTCTTATATCTTTCAAATCTATCGCTATACTCTTTTAATATGTGTTCGCCGATGATTTCATATAGATTTTTCAACTGAGTAATATGTAATGTATGGTAATCAGAGGAGGCCAAATTCTCCATCTGATCATATAATATGACCACCAGCTTCCTGTGTCATATTTCCATAAGTTCTCTTTCAACGATTGGATTGGTCCAAGGAAGAGTATTGATTATAAGTCTATTGCAAACCGCTTGAAGCCCATCCACTTAAACTGTAGTATGTCAACTGGATTCACCATTGCATTTATCAAAGGATGAATGATTAAACTAGAACAATACGTATCAAGAGATATATGAAGTTGTTATCTCATATATGCGGCTACGAAATTAAGATCAATCCTCAATCTATTATGGTTGTATAGACATACCTGATGCATTTGCTGCACTCTTTTTAATTCCTCATCAACACTTTCTAATGACGTCATAACACCATCATCTTCTTTATTATCACTATATCTACTGCCAGTCAGGAAGTCTTGTTACCCTATCATCATCATCACTTCCATGCTGCTTTGAGAAATCATTACTACTATAGCACTTTAATCAACTGCTTTTTCTCTGCATGTTTGATTAGCTGCTTTTGCTGCTGCATCTAAACCTGGTATAGTAGTAGTTGGTGGTAGTAGTAGGGGTTATGATACTGTAGAAACTACAGAGACTGTGTTTGAATCATCATTGGTTACATATACCAAGCCATTAGTTGGGTTAATAGCAACTCCATTTGGACCACCACCAACAGGTATAGTAGCAACTACTGTGTTAGTTGCAGGATTTATTACAGAGACATGTATTAGAATCAGCATTGGCCACATATACCAAGCCATTAGTTGGATTAATAGTAACTCCAAATGGATCATTACCAACAGGTATAGTAGCAATTACAGAATATCCCTGTGCATTAGCTATACCTATTTCTGAAGAAAATACTATAGTAGATATCAGCAATGTAATAGTTAAAAGTGAAAACAATATAAGAGAAATGGTCGTTTTCATTGGGGTTTCATAACTCATTATAAATAATCTTGTTATAGCAGCAACAACTGCTAAATTCTACCATTTATGACAAGAACATGATATATATGTTATTTATAGTTTTATGATGTGTTTTCTGTTGTTATTTGTTCAATTGCTCTGCGATGTTTTTTTGTACTTGTAAATATAATAGATAGCATAATCGCACAGAGTGGCGTATATACATATACAATATATGGATACCATTTCTTTTGTCTTTACTAGATACTCCAATTTCTGATGTTTACCATCATCATCAGCATCAGCATATGACCAGTCCCAAACAATCGAATAATTCTACTTCTTAGCCGTTTCATTATTACATTACATAAAGAATCAGCCTTTGTGAGTTTTCTTTTTCTAAAATCAAAGCTTAAGGCATATATCTTAATATCGAAATAGACCAAGTAGATGATCCTTTAAAGAAAGCAAGAGACGTTAAGGATATAGGTCATTACTCAAGCGGTAAAACTGAAATAACTATTAAAGAAAAAAGTGAAATCCCTATGCATTATCTCTTATAAAACAAGCATATGAAAGAAGCTAATGGATGTTGATTTCTAAGGTGCATTTTCACATCTTCAGAATAACAGAACATGAAAATGATGAAATATTTGTCTTCAGAGAATATAATATGATAAGAAGAATATGTATTGTTGAATACTATTAGAGATGAAAAGAAATCTAATAACAGCCACACATACATTGGGACTCAGATATACAATAAAAAACCTGCCATATGTAGTTGATATAATAAAAAATTGAAACCCTACTTATTCTTCGTCATGCAAAATCTAGCTTGAAAGACCCAAACATAGCAGATCATGAAAGGCCATTAGATGAACTTGCAAAGAAGGATGCATTACAAATGGGAAAGCTAATCAGAGATAAAGATCTAATCCCAGATTTCATTTTAAGCTCAACTGCAGTACGGGCTAAAACTACAACAGAGCTTGTGGCAGAGGGTTGTGAATATAAAGGAGATATTGTTTTTGAACAGTCCCTTTATAAGGCTAAACCAAAAGACTACTTGAAAATCATAGAAGGACTTTCTGATAGATATGTGCGTATATTATTTGTAGGACATAACCCAGCAGTCGAAGAAACAATGGAAGTATTTACAGGTTTATTAGATATAACAATGTCCGCATGTGCTCTAGCTCATTTGAAATTACCGATAGAGAAATGGTCTGATCTTAAACAGGAAAAAAACAATATCAGAGCAGAATTAATAGCGGTTATAAGACCAGAGGATTATCTTAGAAGATGATAATAATAATAATAATAAATCAATAAACTACTCAACTTACGCCCAAATTGCCACAGCATGCACACAATATCCAAATTATCGATTCATGAAATATAATCTGGGTGGCAAAATAGAGTCAAATTTGTCCCGCATCCCACCGCATAGATGTCAGATTTGTCTTAAGTTCTAACCAACCCATAGAACGTTAGTAAAAGAAAAAAACTAAATATAGAAATTAACAGGACCCTTATACATGCAGGGAACTAATCCCACAATTTCTAATTGGTATAAAATGAATACATCTAACGCCAAGAATATACTGCAAATGTATACTACGGCTATGGGTTTATGGAAATAGGGTCCAAGGACTACATAATGAATATCCCATTTTTACTTAAATAGGACATGCTTGTTTCCCAGAATATGAACATAATTTCAATGTTCATTCCAATGATGACAATGTTCTTGTTGACAGGAGTATTGTCAGGTATATGGCCTTCGGCCAGTCCAATATGTGCACAGAATAACAACCAAACATCAGCAGCAACTATCGACCAGCTGGCATGAAATCTAACATTTCAGCTACAACATCTACACCTATAGTATACTTTAGAGTATCTCTTGCATCCATAGTTTGTATCTGTGCAAAATATTCAGATAAAATAGAAATTTTTCTAGAAAAGAGAACCAACCATATTCCGAACCTCGTATAGCTAAACTAGTTTTCAATATTGCTCTGACTAAGAAAGGCAATATTCCTACATCAAAAAGGGATATTAGATCGCTATCAAATATCAAAAACGCATTGAAAATCCTTGTAACAGAGAAAAAAATTTAGAATCCTAGCTAGTATAGACAGAATATGAGAAAGATTATTATTCTCACATTTATATCCCTGGATGGTGTCATGCAGGCACCAGGCGGACCGGAGGAAGACACTTCAGGTGGATTTGAATACGGTGGATGGACCGTACCATACTTTGATGAATTCATGAACGGGGTGATGGGGGAGCAAATGACTAAACCTTTTGACTTACTGCTTGGAAGAAGGACATTTGAAATATTTGCCTCATATTGGCCGAAACATGAAGATAAATGGCCTGGTATCAACACAGTAACAAAATATGTCGCCTCAAACTCACTTACAAAACATGAATGGAATAATTCTGTCTTCTTAAAAGGAGATGTTGCAAATGAAATTAAGAAGCTGAAAGAACAAGATGGTCCTGACTTGCAGGTTTACGGCAGCGGCAATCTCATCCAGACATTATTAAAACATGATTTGGTCGGCGAACTCTGGCTCAAAATCTTTCCTATCACACTCGGAAAAGGAAGGAAACTTTTCACCGAAGGCACCATCCCCGCAGGTTGGAAACTTATTGATTCAAAAGTATCACCACAGGGAGTCATCGTAGCTAACTACAAACGTGAGGGCGAAGTCAAAACCGGCTCCTTTGCCTAATTTCCTCCGTTCGAAGGGAAATATACCTTTACATCCTATTCCATCGTGGGGAATGCAACAACATGTATCTCAGGTAGTATTTTTCTTAGTGCCCCTATCGCAGCTTCTTTTGACAAAGATTGCAAGTCAGCTCCCATGAATCCATGTGAGATATCAGCCAGCCTTTCTAGGTTAACGTCCTTTGCAAGTGGCATTCCTCTTGTGTGTATCTGAAGTATCTCTAGCCTTACGTTTCTATCAGAAACATCAATTTCTCTATCGAATCGCCCTGGGTGGCATATTTGAGTCAAATTCGTCCTATATCCCACCGAACCCGATATATAATTTATTATATAATAGTCATGAAGACATAAAATTTATAGGAACCTCATTTCGCTAGCCTTAGTTTTGATTGAACCCAATTTTGATGTCTTGTTATGGCATTATGTGCCTAACCTCAGGGAATATAGTGGATAAGCTTATTCCAATATAATACCTACATTAGCTAGGTGGAGTTGATGTCGTCGATAGAAATGTATTTAATATCTTACCAATTTCATCCGGATATTGATCCGGGACTGCATGACTAGCATCTTTGATCTGTACAAGCCAGGCTCCTGGAATCTTTTCTGCAATCTTTAAAGAATTGACATGTGGCTCGTAGAAATTATCATCTGTTCCAGTTATGACCAACGTGGGTTTATCCAATTTCGCAAGCTCATCACAAGCACCACTCCAGTTTGGATTGTCCTCCCAATGCTTTCCTACATTATTCTGATTATTCACCATTTCAGGGTTCACAGCAGGCTTCAATTGTTGGAATGTTGTAATGTTTTCAAATCCTTCAAGAGATTCAGGATGTAATTTGATCCATCCTGATCCTAATGAGGCAGATACAAGCGATTTTATTTCCTCCTGAGTCATGGGAATATTATGTAGAGAGTTGTTTACAATTTCGGATTGCAATTCTAGAAACTCAGGTGGTTTAGGTGTATGATTTTTTCCACCACATGATGAAGCAACAAGTACAAGGCTGTTAACCTTATTTGGATACATGATTGTAAGCTGTTGGGCTAAATATGATCCAAGAGAATATCCCATAACATCTGCTTTTGGTATTTTCAGAGCATCAAGCAAACCAGCTGTATCGTTTGCTAGTTGCTGAGGAGTGTATGGATTGGTACCAACTGTTGTGTTTCCAATTCCACGTTGATCAAACACAATCACTGTGTGATTTGAAGAAATACCTTTTAGAAGGGATGGGTCCCAGGCATCCATATTATCAGAGGCGCCACTGAAAAGTATTATAGGGTCACCGTTTCCAAACATTTTGTACGCAACATCGATATCTCCTACATGGACTTTTTTTGCTGGGATATCTTGTATATTCAGTAAGTCTTCATTCTTCGCTATAGTTTGATTTGTTTGACCATATACAATGTGGGTATTAGTTACTATTGAAGAGGAAATAATCAACACAAACAACAAGATAAAGGACGATATTAGATGGTGAAGTTGAGCTTCCTTTGATTTTTTTGTGTAATGCATCTGCTAACGCATTAGTGTATGCTATCAACTTACTATAAGAGTTTTCGGTAATATCATATTTGAGCTCAAATCCTATATTGGATTAAATGCATTAGTATATTGCATCCCATCTAACCTGCATATCGACTATTAAGTTGGGTGGAAAAAATGAGTCAAATCTGTCCTGCATCCCACCGAACCCGGACCAATACCCATCTAACTTTGCGTTTATTAAGAACGGAATATAGTAAATGGGTCCATATATCAAATCAGATTTGATTCATAACCCTTGGGCCGCAAATTTGTGTCGATAACAGTTCACAAACGACCTGGCCCATTTTGAATAATAATGAATAATTTTTTATTCCTACATTTTTCTTATCTAAACAAATATTTTTTGCTAAAAATTGTAAAATGTTCTCAAATCTTTATTTAGAATTAGTTTGTTAGTAATTTAAATAATATCACTAAAATAAGTATTACTTTAATCCCTTTTAGGCCAAATTTGTTTCAGTATAAAACTACTTTACACAACCACCATATGAAAAAATGATTTTACACTTATTGATTATAAAAAGATCAAATTATTAAAAAATTTATTAAAGTACTTAATTTTAGTTAACATTGGCAAACTTTCTTACCGATGAAACTTTGATGTCATCTTTAACTCAATCTGCCGCAACTTTTGTTGCCATTTTAGCAGGTTTTTATACCACCAAAATTTTGACAATTGCAGGTGACAAGAGTAGAATAGAACATAAAATTAATTATTCAAAGTCTGAAATATCTTTCGAAACTGAAAATATCAAAAATTTAAAATTAGAAAAAAATACACAAGAAGAAAAGCAAACCAACTCCTACAATATTTTGTAGAAATTATTAAAGATAAATTCCATTTTCCAGTTTTTCCAAATATAAACACTTACGATGATTTAATCGCTTGAGTATTATTATATAAGAAAATAATAATATTACAAAGGCTTTAGTTCTCGCTAAGCTATTACTCTAGTCATTGCTTCTTCCTCTTTAATTGAATCTAACTTTATATCATAGATGCTGTCCCTAGCCTTGGGGAAGTGCTGATGGACCAGTATTACATCTTGCAGCTAATGGTACTATAAAAAGCGGTGGAAGCAGTAGTAGATAAGGATATAAGGAGAAGGAACAGTCTCAATAAACCGGTTGGCAATACTTTTTTATTAGCTCCTTTTTTAGCTAAAGATGAATAATGCCTTCAAACAGAAACCTTTCAGAGAAATCTGTAGCCCTTGTTCTGGTTCTAGTAGGAATAGTAGCAGCAGCATCTTCAACACTATTGTTATTCCAAGCAGCATATGCGTTCAGTAGTAATGTGACTGGCATTGACAGGACAATCCAAGCCACCCCAATAGCATCATCGGAAAATCAATCGTCACCATCGTCATTATCATCAAATAATGCCACCACCCTGGGCAGTAAAATTCTAAATATAAAACTTTTAGCTAATAATTTAGAGAATAGACTTAACAAATCAGCTGCAATTTTAGAAATAACAAGTAAGTTACCAGAAGTAGGAAAGGTATCTTTTGCTAGTTCAATTAATAATACTTTACATGGTATACCCAAGGATACTGATTTAGCAAAAAGAAAAGTAGCACAAGACATTCTATCAAAGTATAACGACTTTCGTGTTATAGCTTTCCTCATGCCTAATGGTGATATGTATATGGAGGAGCCGTATTATCGTCAATTAAACCTCACTAAAACAAACTTTGCTTTTAGAGATTATTATAAAGGAGCTGTTAGTACCCATAATACATATCTTGGCAATGTAATCATTGCTGCTTGTTGTGGTCTTCCACAAGCGAATATGGCGGTTCCAATTTATTCATCTGAAAATAATAATACTAATAACCCATCTTTAGTAGGAGTGTGGTATGGTGGCCTGGACCTAGATGTTTTCAATAAATCCCTCCAATCACTCAATCTTACTGACAATGACCGTATCGTCTATGTTGACCAGCATGGTCAGAAAATAGCTGATTCAGATAAAAAACAATCAATTAATCAAAATGAAACATTTGCTAATTTTCAAAGCTTCAAAAATGCGATAGCTGGAAAGTCGGGGTCTACTATAGAAGGAATTAATGGTACAAAAATGTTAGTATTTTATCATCCAGTTAAAGCTATTCAAGCAAGGTGGGTGATTCTTGACATACAACCTTTAGTGGGACAATAAAGGATGTATTATCAAGAGATTTTTCAGGGCAGACCTTCAGAAAACTTTTTGAAAAAATTAAAACAGCAATCAGATTCAATAATAAGCGAATTAAACAAAATCAGAGAAGATAGATTAAAGAAAAATACATTTTCTTCAACCTCAGTATCACTGTCTCCTTTAACTCAAGATATAGGTTCAAGAATAATAGAAGCTAATATATCTTTAGAGGAACAACAAAGTTTTAATGAACTACTAAAAGAATTAGGAGAAAAAGAGAATAAATTAAAATTTTTAAATCAACAATTAACATTGTATAATGAAGAATTACATTCTCTCGTCTATCCAAAACATTTGAAATTCGGATTTATTTCTTTTGGGTTATTTGCGTTTTTAGGAGTAATTATCCCGCTGATGCATCAATGGTGGTCTCCATATTTCAAGTATAATTCGGATGCTTTTTGCTTTTATTATGTTTCTAATTGGCCTTATTATTACCTTTGTATATATTTCATCAGAAATATCTTCAATTTTTAAAAAATCTAATAATGCTAAATCGGAAGAACTAAAATCCTTTGGATGATAAAGGCATTTTTAAATCATTTTAATTTTTTGTGTAGAAATAAAAATGTAAAACTATAGCTAAGGCAATCCATTGTTATGCTTGAATGCCTATGAGTTATACAAACATGTAATGAAGTAATATAGAAATCTATCAGAGATCAAAATAAAAGTCAAATTTGGTTCACAAACCACTGGCCTTATACCTATGAAAACCCAGAACTGACCTTATCGTCAAAAAGCATTAAGAGTAGACGGTCAATAGCACGAAAATCTATAGTAACCAAAAAGACATCAAAAGGAGATCTTTTCCAGAAATCGTATGAGACAAATTTGCATATTAGTGCCCTATTTATGATATGCATTATGACCCAAATTAGAAGCATCTCTTATTATATTGCTAAAACTGACCTCTGATGATGAAATAATATGAAGAAAACCTTTAATTCTAGCTTTACCAGTTTAATTTAGAATCCTATTATAGAACCGATAGCGTCACGGAGACCCTTGGGCCCACTTTAAAGTGGGTTCAAAAGACTTAGTATCTTCACAGAAAGTCAGCCAACAATAGCAATAACTATATTACGATCCAGTTATGCAAGACTGTGGCTTTAGTCAATCCGGATTACAACAGGAAGAATCGTGACGTTTTGTATGTATCAATAACAATCATTGCAGTATTTTTGTTTGCTATGTTGGTTTCAAGTCTCAGTGAATCTACTTTAGATCATCGCACAGCTGTTAACGATGTGTACGCTCAACCCTATGTAGAGACAGTGAAATATAGAAATCTAACAATTGATCTTGGTAATGGATTGAAGACTAACGCCCAACTAACTATTCCCGCTGTGGGTGAGGGGCCATTCCCTGGCGTAATTATCTTTCCGGGTGCTGGTCCCTATTCGGTACTTCCATCGACCTCTCCATACTCTCATATGGCTGAGTATCTCTCAGAGAGAGGCTATGTTGTACTTAGATATGATAAGAGGGGTGTGGGGCCAATGTTCCTACCCAACTTCACGATATCAGATAGTAATGCATGGGGGAATCTTACATTCAACAATCTGAAACAGGATGCGGAGACGGCTTTATCAGTACTATTGGAGCAGCCTGAAGTCAATGCAACTAAAAAGGCAACACTAATTGGACACAGTGAAGGTACTAACATACCCCCAAGAGTTGCAGTAGATAACCCAAATAAAGTCAGAAATATAGTCCTAATGGCTCCAGTAGCTGAAAAATGGACTGATATTATATATTTCCAGGAAGTTGCAAAACCTCTTCTTTATGCTGAAAAAATATTAGACAAAGCTCATACCGGACAGTTATCAGTAGAAGAAGCATCAAAAGACCCTATCTTTCAGACTTTGGTTGATGGAAACCTAACTCAACTTCTTCTCAGCCAGACCAACGTTACTGATAATAATCGCACCGGTACATTACCTGAACAAGAAAACAACACGAATGATGATTTAATCAGCATTGAAGATGTGCTTAAGCCTGCACTTGTAACGGCATATGAAAATGATACATCTCCAAATGCCTCACTGCTGTCAGCCAAATGCATAGCTGCTGGCTGCCCTAGTTATGGAAAATCGTTTTCTGCCCTGCCTAGCGTCATCGGTATGATAGGTAACGTGTCTTCAAATACCAGTATCCTTATACTCGAAGGAGAAAATGATAGCCTAACCCCTCTTAATCAAGCGTTACTAATGCAACAAAGATTGACAGAAGTAAATCATCCTGACCATCAAATTATTGTCTATCCAGATCTTGGACATGGATTCGTTCCCTCCAATCAATGGGTAACCTCACATGGCCAAATGGAAGAATATGTATTTCAGGATTTATTTGAATGGCTCACATCGCCCGCAAGAGAGGTCAATGAAGAGGTACGGTAAAAAATCGATCTTGAATCCGAAGATATCAACTATTGGGTATCATTCATTAAATAGCAGGGGTATATAGACGTAAGGATAATCGATCTAGAGCAGCATGGTTCAATAGACTAAAACGCTTTTTAACCTGCAAACCAGATAAATCTCTGATAATGGTAATGAGCCCCTTAACCTACGGGAATCTAACCCCCTTGGGGCCATTATATACATGGGTTCAAATACTTCAGGCAGGTATTATACCGTAAATCTCTTGAAAGGAGGATCTGTATAATTGCCTACTAAACCGACAACTACTATAAGCAAGATCGCATCATTACCTAACCCAACAAATTCTGCTCTAATCAATGAGTTTCATCAATACATGAGAGACAATGGCGTCTCGGAACGTCACCAGAACAACAATCTGAAAGCAATTATAGCCTTTGCTACTTTCCTAGGTACAGGAACAACATTCTTCATCGTTCAAGTAACAGAACAGATAACATCTTTTCTAGATACTAAGATAAAAAATGCCGCCATCTTGGCTAAATTATCTGGTTAAACAGAAGGCACTTGAAGAAAGTCAGAAGAAACACCTTTGAACTACAGCAGCCGGCACTACTCATCCGATATTGTGTTGTATATCCATCGGCATCTCCGGAACAAAACATTCAAATCATGCTCAAAATCAGAAATCTTGGGTTCCGATTGTTTAGGGATATTTTTTGGAACCTTCTTTTCATCAAGATCGAATAAAGAATCCTAGCGATACGTATTCTTGTACCTGTACATGACAAATCTAAACAAATTATCTTATTAAGAATGTGATATCAAAAAACGTATTATCGAATGTACTTACTATTTATAAGCTGTATAACCTTTTCCAAGCATCATAGATGCTATCTTTAATTCCAGAATTTCATTTGTTCCTTCGTAGATGGTAATTGCTCTTGAATCCAAGAAATGTCGTGCCACTCTAGTTGTTTTTCTATATCCTGATGCGCCATAAATTTGCACTGCTCTATTTGACGTGTCAAATGCTGCATTAGTTGCATGAAACTTTGCAATAGCAGCTAATCTGTCAGCCTCTTGTCTGAGAGATGAGTATTGTTTGTTAGTATTGTTTAATTTAGATAGCCAGTCATCTTCTATAGCCTTGAAATGTTCTACGTAATCATGTAACTTCTGGCTGGCTATTGCTGCACGGTAAATAAGCCATTTAGAACTTTCAATGTTTACAGCCATTATAGCAATATGTTCTTGTATCAACTGTTTCTTAGCTAATACAGATCCATGTTGCTCTCTCCTTTTTGAATATGTGATGGACTCCTCTAAACAATCCTGCATTACACCTAATGCACCAGCGGCAACACTAAGTCTTCCATCTATTAAGCCACTATATGCAACACTTAGCCCTTTACCCTTAGGTCCAAGTAAGTTTTTTTTGGAAACAATACAATTTTCAAAATAAATTTCTGCATTCTTAACAGTTAGTAATCCTAGCTTATTCTTCATTTCTTGTACCCGTAGACCAGGACAAGAATTTGTGTCTACAATAAATGCAGACACTTTTCCACTATCATTATTATTTGTATTGACTCCTTTTGCAAAAACAAGTATAATATCTGCAAATGTACCGTTACCTACCCAATGCTTTTTACCGTTTAGTATATAATGATCTCTACCTGTACTTTCGAATTTTGTAGTCATAGAAGAAGGATCGCTACCTGCTCCAGGTTCGGTAAGCGCAAATGCCATAATACTATCCCCGGTAGTTGTTTTTGGAAGATACTCTTTTTTTTGCTCCTCAGTAGCCCAACTTTGAAGAGTCATTTGAGCTAGAGAGGTATGTGCTGAAAAGAAAGTTCGCATTGAACTTCCTTCTTGACCTATTCTTTCAATAGCCAGAACATAGCTGAGAATATCATAACCTAAACCTCCGTATTCTCTTGAAATCGGACAGCCAAGCATTCCAATTTTCGCAAATTCAGAAATAACTTTATCATTAAACTTTTCTTGAAGATAACACTCTTCCTCATATGAGCGTATTATCTTACATGTATTATCAACTTGTTTCAAGAATGACTCTTGTTGAGTAGATATATTAAATGCCATTTGTGAAAAATTCGAATAAGACATGAACTACATCTCTTCTCTCCAGATATATATAGAGGTCTCCTTTTTATGGCATAAGGTAATAATACTATAATAGCTACTTTGAGTCCTTTATCAACTAGTGGTAGGTTTCTTTTTCTATAACCATTAAAATTTTGATTCTGAAATTATTATTATAAGCTTCAAATATTAAAATGACGATTGTAAGCTTGCCTTAATTCTTCTATAGATCCATAATCCTGAAGCGTAGTTATGTCCCCAATTTCTTCATCGCCGTTTACTATAGATTTGAGTATTCTATGTAATACCTTTCCAGTCCTAGTTTTTGGTAGTGTACCGACGAAATAAATTTGGTCATGTGATGCTACAGGACCTATAGTGCTACGAATATTATCAATAATTTTTGTTCTAAGTAAATCCGACGCAGAAAATCCTGTCTTTAACACCAGAAAGACAACTACCATGTCACCTTTCTCATTGTTATCTTGTCTAATAGTTACTCCGGCTTCTGCAACCTCCTTGTTCGCAAGAAATGCACTCTCCAATTCAGCAGTACCAAATCTATGACCCGAGACCTTTAATATTTCATCTGCTCTTCCAAGCAACCAGAAATATCCATCATTATCTAAAATTGCATAGTCACCTGTATAATAGACATTCTCAAACTTTTTCCAATATGTATTTCTATATTTCTCGTTATCCTGCCAGAGTGTTATTAACATTCCAGGCCAAGGTTTTCTAATTACTAAATACCCTTTTGTGTTTGGAAGTACATGTTTACCATTTTCATCAACAACATCTGCATCTACTCCAGGTAACGGATGTGTAGCAGAACCAGGCTTCATAGGAATGGTCTCCTCAATACCAGTACATGCACTTATCATAATTCCGCCTGTTTCTGTCTGACCCCATGTATCGACGATAGGACAGTTTTCCTTTCCAATAGTTTTAAAATACCACATCCATACTTCTGGATTAATTGGCTCGCCTACTGTTCCTAATAAGCGTAGTGAAGATAAATCAAATGAGCTAGGAATAGTGTCTCCAAACTTCATATACATTCGTAATGCGGTAGGAGTAGTATACAGAATTGTAGCACCATGGTTTTCAATAATTCTCCAATATTTATCAGGTTTTGGATAATCAGGGGCTCCTTCGTACATTATTTCAGTAACGCCATGCATGAGTGGAGCATAGACAAAATAATCATGCCCTAATACCCATCCAATATCACCGGTACAGAAATAAATATCGTCATTACTAAAATTGAAAATCCACTTAGCTGTTGCACTAACATATGTAAGATAGCCACCAGTAGAGCGTAAAACAGCTTTTGGAGTGTCTGATGTACCAGAAGTAAAAAGAATATACAAAGGGTGCATACTATCTACAATTTCTGGTTCACAGAATGACGATGTATCTTTAGTTATATCATGCCACCAAACATCTTTTGAGCTCATGGTGGCAATAGTATTTGATGTTCTTTTCAACACAACCACATGTTTTATTGAAGGCATAGAATCAAGTCCTCGATCTACAATTCCTTTAAGATCTACAAATTTTCCTCTTCTGATGCCAACATCTGCTGTTATAATAATCTTAGAGGCCGAACAATTTACTCTGTAGGATAATGCAAGAGTGCTAAAGCCGGAGAAAACAACATTATGTATTGCACCAATTCTAGCACATGCTAGCATAGCTATAGGAAGCTCTGGGATCTGAGGAAGGTAAATTGTGACGCAGTCACCTTTTTTGACTCCCAGTTTTTTTAAAGCATTAGAGATTTTGTTAACAGAACGATACAGCTGGTAATAGCTAAGTGTCCTAGTTTCCCCACTTTCACCTTCCCAAATAATGGCCGCCTTATTTTTTATTATGGAGTCATTGTGATGATAATAGATATGCTTATCAAGACAATTGACACAAGCATTTAATTTGCCACCAACAAACCATTTTGCAAATGGAGGATAATCCCAATCTAGGACTTTATTCCATTTTTTTGACCAGATCAAATTTCTTTTGGCCTGTTCTGCCCAAAACTGTTCTATGTCTTCTAGTGCTCGCCCTCTGGCTTTGTCAAGTTTCTTTCCTTGGATTGTTACCTTGACTTTCTTACTTTTTTCGTATATTTTCGATAATGTATTATTGTTACTTGGAGCTGTCAGAGATATTCATATGAACAAAATGATATTATTTAAAAGTCTTTTGAAAGTCTCCTAAGTAGTTTAGCCTTAGTGCTTGCACAAACTAGTAATACATCGAGAAATCACAAAAATTCATAAATAAAAAATTAGATGAGCAGCTGCTACAATATGCAAACTAAATCAAGAGCACTAGCATCAAAATTCCCTGCATTGTATATTATTTTATGTATAATGTCGAGCTCTTAACTTTTCTGTAAAAGCTATAGCTGAGTCTGTTCCGTAGTATATTCTTGAGATACGACAGAACAAATCCAGCCATAATTGCATATGGTATTTACATGTATTTTAATTCTAGGAATTATAGATGTACTTTTAAATCACTCACTAGAATATATCATGATAAAACGATCGCATGTATATATATGGAAATGGGTTCAAACAAATGCGAAGGTTGCTGACCACCACTTTAGAATATACAATTATCTGATTAAGGAAATATTTATAGATGAAACATTAATCCAGTTTGATAGTAAAGATTACTGGTTATGGATATAGCCAATGGACCCAATATAAAACAATGTTTAATGATGCATTACGAAGAGAAGGAATCATCCTCGTGTGTTACTGGTTCTTCAAGCAATTAAAAAATAGATCTGGTAGAAAGTCTATTCATTCTGACAGATTGGGGCTACATGGTATCATCAGTGTCTTGTTGTTTTTCTACTATTATGCTCAATAGTGTGATAGCCCAACCTACTGCTTCTCAATTCACTACTGCAAAGGAGTCATCAATAATGTTGCTAAACAATGTGAAGAGGTATTTACCAGACGCATCTATTGTGGTATGCATCATTACTTCAAATGGTACTCAAGTATATGGCTATGGAAATATATCTAAAGCAAATACTACAAAAGTAAATGGAAATACGATCGTTGATACTGCTTCTATTACAAAGACATTTACTACAACGCTTTTAGCTGATATGGTAAAGCAAGGTTTAGTTAACCTAGACGGTACATATATAACCTATCCTTACATACTTATCCACTTCATTTACGGTTTTGCGATCGCAGATCCACTGAAATCAAGACCACAGTTGCTGCAAAATTTAGGTTTGTTGTGATAAACCATACCGCACGTTGGGCACTTGGATGAGATCTTTGACTCTTCAAGTAAAGTAAGACGTAGACTTTTCAGCATAATAATGAGTGTGTCAAAATCTTCTTCAGTCAACTTCTCTATTCCCTCGATTTTGCTTTTTATGGCGGTCTTTGTATCATGACCTAATAAACTGGGTTGAAGTTCAGTCTTTGACTTTAACCTTGACTCTGCTCGCTTCAACCTTCTCTTCGCAAATGTACTTATTAGGAGTGCAAAGATACCTATTCCTGATAACATAACGAATACTGCTACTATTCTTCCAGCTGCCGTAACTGGATAGTAGTCGCCATATCCTACAGTCGCGATTGTACATATAGCCCACCAAAAGGCGTCACCTAAGTTGGTTATATTGGCACCTTTATGTCCATGCTCTGTCAGATATACAGCACTACCTCCAAAAATTATAATCAATGAAGTAAGAACTGCTAAAGTAACGATACTCATGTTTGTTTTTGCTAATGTATAGAGGTGATCACTTGTCATAAGAAAATACTTTAAGTCACATAGATATATAATAATAAACTTCTTCAAGGAAGAAAAATAACAGGAAAATAATGAATAATAAATAATGAATAAATTTCTGATGCTAAAGTGTATCTCTCGATTGCAGCCGCTTTGACTGAAGTTAAGTATTTAGACAGAATTCAGACTATCTCAGTGCACCATGGTAGTATGATATATCTGACATACTATAGGGTAAAAGTTGTAGAAGAAATAAAAATAAATTAAATAAGACAGCTCTTACCGCCGTCTCAATCCCCTATAGGTGTTTCATGGCTAAAGTGAGCTGGTTCTATGTCTTGTGAAGTTATGGTCACTTGCGAGTGGTTATTTATAGGTGGTACGCCGCTGGCTAGTGCCTCTGCTTAATGTAATTGCCTACCAAACTAAATACTACTATAAGCAAAATTATGTCGTTACCTAATCAAACAAATTCTGTTCTCTAGCAATTACTACTGTTGATGATGATGCTGAGAATGCTATAGATGAGACTAGAAGATTCATCTTATCTATCATATATATCACCATCATGATTATTATTATCATTGTCTGATTGATTATTTCTTTCTTCTTCCTCTTCTGGCGTCTTAGATTTGGTATTAATTGTTCTGTATGAATAAGATACTGATGGTCGCATGTGTTGTAGTTGTCTGATCTTTATGCCATATTCTTCCTGAAGATATCCAAACAGCTGTTCGATGGCAACTCTGTAACTTATGCCATTTTCAGCTGCAATTTCCTTAATTGCATTACAAAAAATTTTTAATTCTCTAATCCCAATTCCTATCGATTCGAGTTCATCATAAGTATAAAGTCTTTGACTATGCCGGCTTATCTCTGCTTTAAGAAAATAACGCTCATCTTGAAGTCTCATTTTTTCATCTTTTACTTCGCTAATCTGCCTACAAAATATGTCACGATTTTCCTTGATAAATAAGAGATCTAAATATTCTGACAATACTTTCTCAACATCATATCCATGCTGCCTTATCCCATATAGTAGTTGAACAAGTTTTGGAAGATCTTCTATTAGTATGTCGTATTTTCTTAGTTCAGCCTTCAGATTCGAATATTCTTTGAGTTCAGCAACAGTTGTCCTTTCTTTCTCTAAAGCTGCATCACGAAGCTCTTTTGATAGTGATGTCTCCATCTCCAAATCATCTTTTCTTTTTTTCAAGGTTTTGATATCCTCCTCTAGCTGTATTTTCTCCTTTTTCTTTTCTTCAATATGCTCTGGAATCTTTGAAAAAGGAATATCTTTTGAAAGATTGATTAGTGCTTGCAAATTAGATGCAATATCTTGGGGGACCAAACCGATTCCTTGACAATATTGATAAACTTCACGCATAAAGGATTCAATTTGATTCTGATTAATGCCTAATTTCTTCATAATATTCAAAGTCCTTAATCCTTGGGCACATTGAACTGCATCTATTCCACATCTCTTTAGATTAACTGCTAGATCTCTTAGAGATTGTACATCAGGAATTCCCAAACTACGATTCCATTCATCTTCTATATTAGATACTGTACCTTCGCCTAATCCACAAGTTCTGGCAATATCATTTCTACTCTCACCTTGAAGATATAGCCTAATCACCTCATCCTTCATCTCTTCTGAAATCTTGTTATTCAAATAACGTTTCTCAAAAAGGATTATTATGCTGATCCTTTTTAAATACTTCATTTTTGGCAGCAGTTATTCTCCGTTTGGCAGCAGTTATTCTGCGTCAAGTTGGTCATAAAGACGGTCAAGTTGGTCGTCAAGTTCGTCAAAGCCAAAATTATGCTAATTATGATGATGGTACAATTTATAGTAATTTGAATATTAGGTTTGGTTAGTAATTTAGAACATTTATTAACAATATTTTTAGGTAATAAAATACTACTCTGAATGAATTTCATCACTTAACTAAAAGATAGATTAGAAAGAATTAGCGATTTTGCATTTATCTTCAAAGTCTAAAAAGGATAACGAAATCAGTATCCTACAATAAATATACGACAAGAAATAAGATAAACCAAGTTAGTTAGTCAGATGCTTATAATTTAGATTATATCTTGTAGTTCTACGACTTCGTAGCGAATTATGTATTTAGTTATTGTAGCTTAATCAAGTACAGAACTGTACTGGTGCAATTTAAATACTAATCATTAATAAAATATTCTATTTCTTGATCACAATTTATTAAATTAGATTTTTAATTTTGGCTATTACAACTGTTCTATTAGGGACGTCCACTCTCAATTAGTATAACTTCTTTCGAGGAGATGAAATATGTCAGTTACCATTTTATGGTAACGTATATATATATTTATCGTTAAGTAAATAGAGCCTAATAAAATAGAAAAAATGGGGTGTATATATGTGTAGCTGCTTCTAGCAATCAACCATGAACTACCAGCTGACCAGTCATATCAAATTGATCCTCACCGCAGAGTTTTATTGCACGTCGATATAATCTCATCCCAAACACAAGATATATTCTTCCATTAAGCCATCATTTACTTTCCTTTTGTTGCATTTAGGATTAATTCGGCGATCTCATTTGGATGTGACACGTATGATGCATGGGAAGTGTTAAGTGACAGAGTTGTGGCATTCATTCGTTCTGCGAACATATGTTGAACATCAGGACGAATCATGCGATCGGCATCAGAAATTTGATACCATGTTGGTAATTGCTTCCATGCTGGAGGACCAGATTTCTCGTCAAAGATTGATTGATTAAAGGGTTTCTGTACAATTGCCATAAGGTGAGCCTCAGCAGAACCAACATCTTGAGCAAAATTTTCTTTGAAAATTTCTGGGTTTAAGTAGATAAACCCTCCACTGTCTACAAGATAGAGATCTCTTAGGAACTTTGCTGTGTCGACGAAACTAGACAGTGACTCGCCCTCATCTGGAGCAAGGGCGGCAATGTAAACAAGGCCAGTAACGTTAGGATTATTGTAACCAGCGTTCGTTATTACTTCTCCACCATAAGAGTGTGCTACAAGAATCGTTGGTCCGCCAACTAGGTCAATGGCACGCTTTACTGTAGCAACGTCATCTGCTAGGGAGTGGAGAGGAAGTTGCACAGCGATAACACGATGTCCTGCGTTCTCTAAAATAGGAATTTCCTTGCTCCATGAAGATCCATCAGCCAATCCTCCATGGACTAATACGATATTTGTAGCGTTTGTTGACATACTTTGTATATCCTGAGATTGCATTAATGTCTTATTCTCTGGAGTAGCCAACCCAAAATGTATAGTTGATGCAAGACTAGTGGTGATTGCAATACTTAGGCACAATAAAATTAAGACCTTTTGTTTTGATCTTATTCTATACATTTCATCGTTACAATGCATTACAGATTCAATTCACACACTTATTATTAAAAAAGTCATTGCTAAGTGGTGAGTTAGTCTATGAGACCGATTATATCTAGAATATGTAATGGCATAAAGCTAAATATTGGAAAAGTCCAGTTTGAAAAGATAAAGAAGTACATAATCGCATACACAACTCTACATTATTAGAAGTAATTGCCTTTATTGCTAGAATAAACGGTATGGATACAAAGAAATTGATAAACAAACACAACAGCCTCGTTGTACTGACAGCGCAAAATGCAGTTCTACTGGGACAATAATATCTAATCCCATACGATCACCTATACCACCAGGAGTACGTGGCGGGTCTGCTAGTGGTGGTGTTTATGAATTATACTACTCACTTAGTACCATCTTTATCGACCCAAACTCTCAATAATTGTCATAATACTAGATTCTGCTCCTTAGTTGAGTTGTCGTCATAATTATGCAATGAATAGTTTCATAACTCTATAGCGATACATTCCTCTGTGTGGTAACATTGACAAAAATCAAAATCCAGGTTAAAGAATGAATTCATGTGATAACATCTTTCGCACCTACTGGATATTCTATTTGTTTATGTAGGAATTTGACAATTTGTCTTTGAAGCATGTAGTCTATTTACCGAGGCTTACTGGAAATACAGTTAGTAAGTAGGCATTCCTTTTTGTGTTCTAACAGTTTCCTTAGGATTCAGAGTCATTCATCCAATCTCAATCAGGTTCGATCTGTTTCCTATTCCTGGAGTACTTTATGAATAAATGAGATCGCAATTGATCCTTCGCCTACCGCGGACGCAACACGCTTGATGCTGCCGCCTCGCACATCGCCCACTGCGAAAACCCCCGGCAAACTGGTTTCAAACAAGTATGGTGGACGCGTAAGAGGCCAGCCTGCAGCGCCCAGATCTTCTGGTAAGAGATCAGGGTCTGTCTTTATGAAGCCTTTAGAGTCGAGTGCCATGCAGCCATTGAGCCAACGAGTGTTTGGATCGGCACCTGTCATGACGAATATGTGGCTTATTTCGTGCTTCTCAGTCTGTCCTGTTTTACCGTTACACCAATAAGCGGAATTGAGGTGATTATCTCCTTCTAAGGCCACAATCTCAGTTTGTGGTCGTAATGTGATCGTAGGGCTATTCTCTATCCTACGGATCAGGTATCGCGACATACTAGCAGCCAAACCGGCGGACCTGACTAGCATATATACACGCTTTGCAGTCTGTGCTAAAAATACAGCAGCCTGGCCCGCTGAGTTTCCTCCGCCAACTACAATTACTTCCTCTCCTCCACATAACTGCGCTTCCACAAAAGTCGCACCATAATAAACGCCTGCACCTTCAAAGCGTGACAGATTTTCCAATGGTAGCTTTCGATATTGTACTCCTGTGGCAATCACAACAGTGCGAGTAGAAATTCTAGCCCCATTCTCAAGCTCGATGACGTACGGTTTGCGATCGCAGATGAGTTGTGTCGCCTTAGCAATGAGCATATGTGCACCGAACTTTTGAGCTTGAAGGTACGCCCTAGCTGCGAGTTCCTGTCCAGTTATACCGGTTGGAAATCCCAAGTAATTTTCAATTTTTGAGCTTGAACCGGCCTGGCCACCAGGCGAACTTGTCTCCAGCACCAGCACATCTAGTCCTTCTGAAGCACCATATACTGCGGCAGCCAGTCCTGAGGGACCAGCCCCGATGACTACGAGGTCTCGCACATGGGTTTGGTCTACAGATTCATTGAAGCCAAGGCAGTCTGCGATTTGTTGATTACTGGGATTCCGAAGCGCCAATTGGCCTCGACAGATCAACACAGGTATTTCACTGGCAGATATTTTGAAATTATCCAACATATTCTGTACATCAGAGTCGCGTTCTAGGTCTATGTACGAGTATGGGTGTCCATTGCGCATTAGAAACTCTTTGATCCGTAAGGTACTGGCAGAATGTGTTGACCCAATGAGGATAATGTCTCCAACACCAGCAGCTATTAACTCTACTCTGCGTAGGATGAAAGCCCTCATTAGTATGTCGCTGAGCTCAGCATCAGTCTGTACTAAAGTCAGCATTTGCTGATGATTCAGTTCGATCACTTTACCTGGCTTAGTAGCACGTGCCCGAACCAAAGACCGGCGACCAGAGAGCATGTTAACCTCTCCTGTGAATTCGCCAGAACCATGGACAGTCACAAGGGTCTCATAGGCATCAAAGGGGCGTACAATCTCCACTTCGCCTGTGATCACAACAAAGAACGGTACCGATGTGTCTCCTTGCTCTATTAGCACTTCACCAGGCTGTACTGAACGTATACGTCCATGCGCTGCAATACGATCAATCTGAGCTGGTGTTAATTTCGGAAATATTTTCTCAATACGAGAGCTGGTTAGAGGGAGCCCTCTGCGTGTATTGGACATAGTTGTCATTTACAGTGTAGTTGCTATTCATAAATCATCGCCTACATCTTTCCACATTTCACTCTTAGTGTATTGCACTTACATTTTGAATCTGTTAAGAATAGTCACATCAAAATCGCTAATACAGAATGTTATATCTGTATTAGACTAACTAATTGCCATTATTTGAAAATGTGCATTATGAATATATACATACAAAAAGAATACTTAGATAAAAGCTAGTATTTCATGTTACAATTAGGAAATTATTTTCATTTTCTATATGATAAGGTTATTGAGAAGTAGCAGTGTTCTTTTCAAAGCTATCATCACATTACCATCTGTACGTTTTGTATAGATATTAAACTCGCCATTTACATATTGTTTATAATGATGATAGAAAGCCGCTTACCACCTTCTTCTTCACTCTTCAACTATACTATCACAGATAATTGAGACTTTGAAAATTCACACAGTAATATATGATAGAGTTTAGCTGTATTTGCAAGCATTTGTAAAATACTGAGTTCAAGGAAATCCGCTAACTTCTTATTGTCATCATCCTATCATCATCCTTTAATAAATCCAAGAGTAAATTCAGCTGACATACTTCCAGTTAATGGGATACCAAAGCTTGTCATTGCTAATGATGAGACTGTTGCAACATGAAGATCATTATTACTGCTAATACTTGGAATCTGCATAGTTAGATTTGATACTGTTGTGATGGCACCTTCAGATACTTGCTGAAGTTTATTCCAGTTTATGCTAGCTATCTGCTGTTGTTGTAGGTAAGCTAATCCATCTAAGAACAAACCTACTATTACAGCTGCTAACTTTATCACTTTCTTCAAAGCATAACCAATTAGAACACCTACAAAGAATGCGCCTCGCATAGTAGCACATATGTAGTGATATTGTCAAAACTCATAACATTTTGCGTCCTCTAAGAGTTAACGGTTGGGTATGTCTTGTTTTCTGAGTAATAAGTATTTTATTCATACCTACTTTATGGTATACTATAAGCTATAAATGTGGTGGTATACCAGTAGACAAACTTAATACATGATTATTTACTTGTAGACTTTATATGGGAGAGGTAACAACATTAGCATTAAACGCTCCAAACAAAGCATCATTACGTACTACTATTCCTATGTTTATTGTAAAGCAATGGGGATTAAAAGCAGGTGATAAATTAGATTGGTTATTAGAAGCAAGAAAAAATGAAGTCATTATAGTTGTTAGAATGGCAGAAAGTAAGAAGAAGAAGAAGAATGAGAATGAATCCACTTAGATTGTTGCAATGTCAAATAATGTTGGTGTATTATTAAAATTATAGCTATTCACTATAGGATATGTGAGTGAGAACGAAGATTTAGAGGAAAAGAAATTATTAGGATCAGGTGGCTATGCTTTAGCCAAACTAACAGAGCAAGAAGAAATCAAAGCAAGTCTTGGAGTTCCTCATATATTCCTAGGAAATGTAGGAAGATTAAATGAAGATAGATTTTCAAAATATTATTGTAAGAGATGTGAAAAGGAATATGCTGGTTCTCCAGTAATAAATTACGAAAATCCAAATGAAGAACTAGGCGAAGACGTTATTCTTATTGAGAAAGGAGAATATAGATGTAGAAGATGCAACAATCTAATAGCACTTTATCGTAAATTCAATAAATAAATAAATAATAGATAATAGATCATATGTAATTGTATCTTATCTGATACTTGACTTATGTTTTTCTTAGCAATAGATCAATTTCAAACTCTTCAATTTTTGAATGATTCATCAGATATAAAACCTCTCTTTCCTCATCTTTTACATTTCATGACGTTGATCCTTTATTACATCTCAATGTTTGGACAACCTTCCATTAGAACTTGTTACTTAGGATGTTTTGACTCGTCAAAGAATAAATATGTAACTAAACATTTCCCTTCAACAGAACATCCGATTGTCCAATCTTTTGAACCAAATGAGGATTGGAAATGATGTTATGTTGATGATACATTCCTATACCATAACTTGAAGACTATAGATCTTAATTCAAGATTTGGAATTTAGATCAAAACTCAGGTCAGCTGCCACTTTGGAGAAGAGCTTGTACGGTGGGATCGACTCTTCCGGACTCAGTCATAGTAAAACAGTGAGTTGACATAAATATCTCTGCTCCTCCTAGCCTGCTTTGCCATTTTGGTAACATCTCATCTACGCATTGCTTGTTGATAACATCAATATATCTTGAGAAGATCAGCCATGGATTATCAAAGCTTCCTATCTGGTTTGCAATATCGCTAAAAGAAACGTTCTGATTTGCATTGGCTGCTGCCTTTTCCAAGTCCGATACAAATTCCCTCTGAATCTCAGCATCTTCCCTGGTTCCAAGCCTAGTAAGATGCCCAGCAACAATTGTGTCAAAGTCATAGTTGTTTAAGGCTATATCATGAGCTTTGATAAAGCCAGCGGTATCTTTAGCTATTGCCAAATATGGAAATGGAATCCATCCAGGAAATATGATATCGACTAGCATGAGCACTTTTTGCTTTGGAGCATAGATGAAGATATTTCCAGGTAGATGGTTAACGCCATAGTAGTCCAACTTCAGGGTCTGATTTCCAATCTGCAATGTATAATTCTTGGAAAAAGTGACTGTAGGTATTGATGGTACCATGGAAGCATTTCTGGCTACACTTTTCGCTCTTTGTAACTCAGCTGCAGTTTCTTGTTGAGCTATAAAAGTAGTATTCTTTGGGAATATTCCTGCAGCACCAATATGATCTATATGAGCATGACTGTAAATTACATAAGTTACTGGCTTGTCTGTCACTTCTGCTATGGCTTTCAGATAGTTTTTACCAATAGAAGGAGGAGCATCAACTGCTACAACACCCTTGTCTGTTACTAGAAACATAGCATTATAGGAGCCATCAGTAACCCAATACAAATGGTCACGTATTTCCTGAACCAAGTAACCTTTTGCAGGTATTGCTGGTCCTTTTGCTGCATTGGGGATCTGGACTGTAGTAGAATTTTTACTACTATTATCGGATTCTTTTAGTGTTTGGGATACAAACTTAAGATATGCTGTCTCTTCATCTTCCTTATCTCCAGCAGCTAAGGCTTTTGGAGTCTGAATTGACATAGGCAGTATTGAACTGTTAATAGTAGTAGATGATACAAACAAAATCACTAGAATTGTTCCTGAAATCATCAACAGCTTTTTTGTCCCATGTATCATTAAGTGTAAAAATATAACAATGAAAACTATATAATCATTGATATTTTCTAAATAAACAAATACACAACCTAAGACCAAAATACAAGCCATCAAGAAGAAGGAGCAAAACAAGAAATACGATTTTTTATATACTGAATTGTTCTTTCTCTCTATATGATACTTTTCTCATAAGAGGAATGGATATATGATGATGAGACAATCTCAAGAAGAACCTACAAGCCTGTGGATAGTCAAGTACCTCCTCCATCTGTGGAAACTGGATGTTGACGACCATGAATCCCAACTAAGCTTGAAATAAATCGCTCAGCTAAGAGGCCACAACTGGTTCACGCCCAAGAAAGTACTACGATACTGTTTCCATATGTTTTGGCTGCGCTTTAGATGAGTGAGGCTGAAAAGTAACTAATGCCAGAAAGGTCAGATCCGAAAAACAAGTATTATTCAATTCAACTCCGGAAGGCTTTTTGATCACATAAGCAACTCATTTAGGAACAAATCTTTACATAAGGATCTTAACCATAGTAATCATCTTATACATGTATACACGAACCATCTACCGACTAACCGAAAGTGAACGTATAGAATTGAAATCCTTTGCCTTTAACATCAATTACAATATTATGAACAGCGTAGTTGTTATGTATAGCTAAATTATATAGCCTTTGTCCGTCAATTCTGAAACTACCGTCAGGTGATAGATCCTCTCCTAGAGATTTGTTCGGTATCTTCGCTGTTGATGCTGCAGCTGCTCCTCCTACTCCTTCATCATTAAAAATAGTTCCTCCACCCTTTCCCCCTGCTATTATATTTACAGATTTTGCATAATATGTCAAAACAATGCGCCCAGTATCACTTTGTAATTGCATATTATCGGGGTTATTTTTCCAATTGCCTTGAAGATATGCTATGTGAGGTTTGAAATTTGTATTAGGTGGAATTGAGTATGAAACTGTCTGATCTGGTTTGAAGCCTTCAGGATTTCCGATCGGGGCTCTCGCTTTATCATACCCTATGTATACTTCTGGTGTTGTACTCTGTCTTAAATCTACATATTGCAGACTTCCTGGTTTAATTACTGTAGTAGGTTTTGTATTGAAGCTTATCTCTTTTGCACCCATTAGAGCGAGCACGTTCTGCTAGCAGCGACTGAATTGCTTTTTCTATTTGATCATAACCTCCTTCACCTATGTGGTCATATCTTATATTTCCTTGAGTATCAATCAAGTAAAACCTAGGCCAATACTGGTTTCCATAAGCATCCCAAGTTCCATGGTCACTATCCAGCATTACAGGATAACTTATGCCAAATCTTTGGACAGCAGCCTTCACATTGGTATAATTCTTTTCAAACGTAAATTCAGGTGAATGAACACCAACTACGACTAAACCATTATTAGAATATTTTTGGTTCCAATCGTGAATGTACGGCATAGGACGAATCGAGTTAATGCACGTATATGTCCAAATGTATACTAACACTACTTTTCCTTTAAGAGATGAAAGCGTTAGCGGATTATTATTAGGTGTATTGATGTAGCCACTTATTTGAGCAAATTCAGGTGCCTTTTTGTATTGTGACTCATTAACTTGCTGGAACTGAGTTTTATTGATTTTCATAGTTACGGTATGATTTTCTATCGTTGTAGATGCTATTGCAGGATTAGTTATCCCAAATCTTTGGACAGCAGCCTTCACATTGGTATGATTTTTTTCAAACGTAAATTCAGGTGAATGAACACCAAGTTCGAGCATGTCTTTGTCTTTTTGTTGTACTGACCAAGCCTTATTAAGACCAGGGTTGTTAAAATATATTGTAAAACCAACGATAACATATAGTACCGTTATTGCCGCCACCACTAATGCACTAATATTATGTTGACTCATTGTTTAAGTTTCGCCCCGTTCTTTCTGTCTTTCATCACACTTATGTACATCATGGCAAAAGTAAATATGGATTTTCATTTCTATTAATGCATTTTTATTTTCTTTAAGATTTGAAAATCACAATGCCTAGCTTTAGCTTTTGTTCTTGGTTTAATAAAAGCAGTAAAGTACTTAATAAGGCCCAAATGCAAATGATCCTAATTCATCATTTAAACAAGGTCAAATGGCATGTAATATATTAATTGATCATATTTATTTCTTCAAGATTTTACAATCAGCTACATGGGTTTGTAATAATTGTCATTTTAACTGGGAAGAGATATGGTCATCACATAGTGCGTCTGTATGGTCTTTTGTCCAGAGCACGATGGGTTGTGGATATTGGCTCACCTTGTCCATCTCATCGATGGTAAACCATCAACGACATGCCAGGTTTCTATCATTTTTCCATTCTGAATGCGGTATATACTTACGCCTCTGTAGTTAATTATTTTATTAGTTTGCTGAGTGTCAGAGGTCGATTTTGGTGTCAATGATCCTTTCCAATATGCGCCTACAAGATCCGGATAATTTTCTGATGCAATCATTGCTTCTACCACGTAATTGAATTCATCTAATTTATCTAAAGATTTCTTAAGGTCATTCTTTGCTCCAGCAACCCCTCTTCCAGGAGAGCCCATATAAGCGGATTGGCCATGGTCTACGTAATCTGGGGATATTATTTCATCAAATATTGCTTCATTTTTGTTATTGTATGCTTCAAAGTAGCGTTGAATAATTTCCTTATTGATTTCTACTTGCGACATTGTGTCATTAGTATTCATACTGATGTAATACACACCATTATTATTAAATTGGCGAGTTACCAAATGGTAATCATACTATCCTAATTGTAACCTTCAAGTTATATAGTTACAATAATGTAGTCAAGGATATCGAAAACAAAATGATAAATCCCAAAGCCTCGCTAGGAATGAAAGACTATATTCCATTAGCTCAGCAGATCATGGAGTAGCATTGTCTAAAAGGATAAAATTTTTAGTTTTGTTGGGTCTGAGTATGATGCTTGTTGCAAGTTTTGCACTACCTACATATTCTGGCTCTGCTAGCTCAGAAAACAAGACATTAACGCAAGATTAAGGAATACAGGGGATGACAACAACAAACTCTACTAATATTGTTCTTGTGCATGGAGCATCGGCTGATGGCTCTTCATGAGCAAAGTAATTCCTATTTTAGAGAACGCAGGACATAAAGTTATCGCTGTACAAATGTCTCTTCATTCTTCTGTCTGATGATATTGCTGCTGTTAAGCGTGCAGTCGAGCTGGTTGGTGGACCAACAATTCTTGTAGGACAGTCATATGGTGGATTTGTTATTACAGATGCTGCTTATAATAATCCCAACGTCACTGGTCTTGTTTACATTTCTGCCTTTGCTCCAGATGGGGGTTAGTCGCTGTCGAATTTCATCAACTTAACAAAGTTTCCGAAAGATCTTTTGGTTTACGATAGTGGAGGATTTATCTACCTAAACCCGGAAATGGTTCGAGTAGCCTTTGCTCAAGATGTTGATCCAGCTGAAGCTGATATCATGGCTGTAGTGCAGAAGCCAATTAATCAATCAATTTTTGCTGAAAAATCTGGTCCTCCGGCATGGAAACAACTTCCGACATGGTTCCAGATTTCTGGGGGCGATCACGCGTTTCCTCCTGATATACAACGTCTTTTGCAAAAAAATTAATGCTACCACTGTAACTGTCAACGCTATCCTTGCATCATATATATCACACCCAGAGGAGACTGCTGAGTAGTTGGTAGCCGTCATGAGTTATCACTCCCAATTCCCATGAGTACTTTCCATGAGCTGCCTTATTTACTAGTTTCCGTAGTAGAATTACCACTAAAGAAATTGTTAAGTGATTTTACTAGAAAAACTGGCTGCTCTTCTGGAATAAAATGACCTGAATTTGGAACTGTAATACCCTGAACATTTTGAGCTAATATTTTCATCCCATATATGATAGTAGGCATAGTAATATTACCTCCGAATGTTGGAATATATCCTCCTCCTAGCGCCAATACTGGCATTGTAAGCTTAGTTTTAGAATAATTCATATTTTGAATTGCATCCTGAGGAAAAGCCCGATAATACTCAAATCCAGCACGCATTCCGCCTGGAGCAGAATAATGGCTAACGTATTCGTTGATATCTGCCTGTGTTATCGCTGCTGGATTATACGCAAGATTGTGTAAGAACCATGATAAATATATCAACTCTTTTCCTTGTACAAGGGCTTCTGGTACATCGGGTGTTTGATGGAATATGCCCCACCATAGCGGCGGTCTTCCGGGAGGTGCGAAACCGGGAATCGTTAATTCCATTACTGCTAGCCTCTTTACTCCCGTAGGATGTGCAGGCTGCATAAGAATAGGCTACCTGTGTTCCCCAATCGTGACCCACTAGGAAAATTGTTTTGAATCCCAGCTGAGTGACTAGTTGATATATATCCTCAGCTACGGTTTTACCATCATAACCAGTAGGTGGTTTTGAAGAGTCTCCGAGACCTCGCAGATCAGGTGCAATAACAGTATAGTTCTTAGCTAAGGCTGGCATTACTTTATGCCATGCATGCCATGTTTCTGGCCATCCGTGTAATAAAACTATAGGATCGCCATGTCCTCCAATAACATAGTGCAATTGAATACCATTTACGGTTGCCATATGATGTGAAAAGGTCACATTATCAATATCAAAAGATACTCCAAGCAAATTAGTCTGCTGTTTTAGAACTGAAGATGTTTGGTTGACAACTTGTGATTGTTGCTGCTCCTGTTGCTGTGCCATTGTAATCTGATGCTGATTTGAAACAATTCCAATTACAGGGATGCTAGATGCTATAACTATGAAAACGGCAATTGTTATTATAGAGTGTGATGAATTAACTACAGAGTTTCTCTCACTACTCATTGAAAATCTTGATTTCCACTATAGTATATATGATTTGTGCATGTATAATAACTTGGAGTTTGCCTAAATCAGTTTAACAGGCTGTGTATGAGAAGGCCCTGGTTAGTAGATCTTTGGCATAGCTTCTCTGTTCTATACTATTATATTACCAAAAGCGAGATCTCTTCAAAACTCTAACGATTTTCCTACCTTCGTCAATTGTATACGATGAATAAAAAGTGCCCATTAAAATATCGAGTAAAAGGTAGTAGTAGCAACATTATTCTTTGACCCACATATCCAACAATGGTTACTTTTTATTCTATTCTAGTTATTGCTATAATAGTAAGTCAATTTATTTAATAGGCTCTATTACTGCCTTAAACCGTATATTCCCATTAGCTACTTTGTCATACGCATTGCTAATTTCTTCTAATGGAAATATTTCAGTCATTACTCTTACCTTACCTTTTGCAACATAGTCTAATGCCTCATAAAGATACTCTCTATGATTTTGCGTAGAACCGATGATACGGTGACGTTTGAATAAGAAGTCTACATTTAACTCTGGAGAAAGCGTAAGAGGTTCGTTTGTTGCTGATACTCCCATCAGAATCAAGCGTCCATCAGGTCTAAGACCATCAATCGAGTCCACTATTGCTTTGTAAGAATTACTTGTAGCAAGTATTACATCTGCTCCACGTCCTTGATCTTCTAATAATCCTTTTCCATCTGCAACAACACTATCGGCTCCAAGTTTGTATGCTAACTCTTCCTTATCTTTTGAATGTGTGACAGCAATTGTTTCAAAACCAGCAGCTTTAGAGTATTGAATTCCAAGATGACCTAGTGCTCCTATGCCAACTACTGCAACACGTTCATGTGGCTTTGGATCAGCAAATCTCAATCCACTATATACAGTATATCCGGCACAGAATATAGGAGCAGCCTGATCATATGACAATCCATTTGGTAGTAATTGAGTAGCATCTGCATAAGCAACCATATATTCAGCATGACTTCCTGCAATATTTATCCCAGTTGCTATCTGGTTTGGACAGAAGAACAATTTACCACGCTGGCACCATTCACATCTGCCGCATGTTGATTGTACCCAAGGAACTCCTACTCTATCGCCAACTTTTCGTGTAGTTACACCTTCACCTAAAGCAATAATTTCTCCAGCAGGCTCATGGCCTATGGTATGTGGAAACTTTACTCCTAGCCCACCTTTAGTAATATGAACATCTGTGTAGCATATGCCACTAGCATGAATTTTTATAAGTACTTGATTGGTGCCAGCCTGTGGAGTAGCAACTTCTTTAACTTCCCACTTTGCATTTACTGATGGAATAACAGAAGATAACATTGGTTCCTCACTATTATTACTTGTTCCTCACTATTTTTACCCTTTTGTTTTTGCAGTTCCATTATTATCATTGCATTTTTTAGTTAACGATGTTGCTTAGTTATTAGCTCAACCATTGCGATCATCGCAGCAGTCTTCAGGTACATAGCAACAATCTTAATTACCAGTTAATGCTATATTTACGTGCCAAACTCTCTTAATGCTTTAAGAATGACAGGATAATTAAACTCAAATACTCTGGTTCCAATCAATTATATTCTCATTCAGTAATGGTGGAGCGCTTGAGAATTCTATCGCAAATGCTTTCCTTGCAGATTCACGAAACTTTGCAGCCAATGGATGATCTGAAGTAACAAATTCTTTTAAAGTCTTAGAAGGATCATTTGTCTCTAAATATAATGAATTCTTTCCTTGATAGCATTTGGAGTTATCCCAACAACTGGAGCGATGTCTCTATAGGATGTTCTACAATCTCTTGAAAGGGATCGAATGATTTTAAGATCTGTATATCCAATTTGTCTTTTGGTTTACAAAAATACTTTGAGCTTGTCATTTTCATTGCATCTGGTTTTTTTATTTTTCTGTAATTCGTTATCTATATCCGTTTTTTGATCCTGTGTTCTTTCAGTTTATGACATGATGACTTTGCTGGTTGTAAAAAGAAAAAGTAAGCGCTTATATATTTTGCATTAGCTGTT
>CAWIMJ010000015.1:0-35935 GCA_963837175.1 uncultured Nitrososphaeraceae archaeon | reverse complement strand
AGATTAGCGTTATTGTTGCATGTTCCGTAAACTAAAAAGATCATGAACCTTTGAAAAAGTGAGTTAATGGAGAGGATTCATAGAATTATTGCAATGAAGTGAGGATTGAGAATAAAGATGATTATTGTATAATAATCAAATAAAACGAAACCGTCTCTAAGCAGGTCTCAATATCACTGAATTTGATTGCTTTTGATTCCTTTGAAGGTTTACATTGAATTAAAACAAATAATTGAAAATAATAATAAAGTATGCTATTGAATCCTTTACATGTAAAGTTCAAAACTCCTTAACACTACAATACGTTACTTTTTATTGGTAGCGATATAATTAAAGAATATTATATGAACCCATTTATGGCTAGGGTTCAAGCAAATATGAATTTTTACCAATAAGTCATAGCAAGATTAGATAGACTTCTGTTATAAAGATCAAATTCGGTTTGCTTATATTGACTTGAATAAGAAAAAAAGTCAGCATATTAACATAAAATATCATATCCTTTTATTATTGCGCTGGGATGATAGATAGAAAATTAGCAATTATAACAATCCATGATGTAAATCCTTCTCATTCAGACAAAATACTAAAAATATCATATGAACTCAATAAACTAAAAATCAGATACAATCTGAGTATTGTGCCATATTATAGAAAAAAATACAATCTTAAAGACTATGTTGCTTTCTGCGACAAGATTTCTTCATTATTAGAATCAGATAATGTAGAGCTTACTTTGCATGGACTATATCACCAAGTAGAAGGAGAGTTTGACGATTTCGATACACATTCAAAAGAAGAAGAAAAGGAAGAGATCCAAAAAGGCTTAGATATTTTATTGGCTGCTAGACTACCAAGGCCTTCGATGTTTATACCACCAGCATGGCATTTGAGCCGTCAATGTATAGAAGCATTAAAGGAATTGAAATTTAACATCTCCGAATCAATGACAGAACTTGACTTTATTCAAGCAGGCAAAAAATATATACTTCATCCTGTTATGAATTGGGATCAACAAGGAAACAAAGAAAAGAATAAACAAACACTAGAGCAAAACAAACAGATGTTTTATAACAGATTATTCAATGTCAACGGCAAAACTAACGGGTTATTTAGAATGGCTATTCATCCTCCATATGATCCTGATGAAGCATTAGCAGACCAAATTGATATGATTAAATATGTAAAAGAAAAAGAAGGTTATGAATTAATAAAATATTCAGATTTACTTAGATTAGAGGAAGAGGAGAGCTCTAATAAACTTTTGTTACAAAGTGTTTAGTCAATCACTTTTATCAGTAAAGACAAAAGAAATGATAAAATATGTATATTTCTTATAGTTTGTTTTTTATCCTTATTCAGAGTAATATATTACGTTTTAATGAAAAGATGTCTATTAAGTTGGGTAGAAAATAGAGAACCAGACCTGTTATGCAGTCATGCGTTTGCTGTCTTGATATATAGCTGAGTACATTATTGTGCTCATAACTGTAGGCGTTACTCTTATGAGTAACTATCTATTTATCATGACGAAGAATTTTCGAATATTTCTGATATAATATCAGAATAAGTTTAGAAAGAAAATAAACTCAGACTATCATCTAAGGTTAAGTGAGGTCCCATATGAACATACTATTGGTTTTAGATTAAATCCTGAATATTATCGATATGACGACCAACTTTAAGAACTAAAGTAAGGATGTTTTAGTTTATATGATAATCTAATAACTCTGCATTGATACTCAAAAATAGAATGATAGAAAACTTTAAGGTTGACCTGATTATAGTATAATGGAGCAGAATTATATTATAGAAGTGCTAGCACAACGGATACCACTTAACCCGTAGAAATATCGTCCCTTTATTACCACCTATCATTGCCGCGGTCATCATCTATATTGTTAACCATATTTAATCAAAGTGATAGCCATAGAATGGAAGAGCCAGATTCACATCACAAAGTAAAGGCGATATTGCTGATTGATATAATAACAGCCTGCCGTGATTAATAGGTAATTAGGGATTAAATCAACCAACCCATTCAATCATTCTCTTCAATTTGTTCAGTGAGCTTTGTAAGTTGTTTATAATGATGAAATATAATAGACATGAAAATAGGGTGTATTCTAACATATTTGGCAGAATAAGAACATGCAGAGTTATACAAATGAGAAATAGCAAACATATCATCAAATATCTTTCTCTCTGATTTGGCAAGAGAATCTCTAAATGATTTCCATTCTTTTTCTTCCATTATACTAGCTATTCGAAATGAAGGAATTGTTCTGCCCATGGAGAAATCATTTACATTATTAGGTAGAGGCTAATAAAATACATGAACAAAAGAAGGGTAGAGATATATTTTCTGGACCTACTGCTATAGACCACCAAAAGACCAATCATTTTCGATCAAAACCTATCCAGTTAGAAGAATAGTTTGAGCAACTATTGTTTAGTCGTTTCCTTATTTCTTTCTATCTATCTTTTTTTAGATATAGATAATTGCTATTTTCATCGTATCCAAGGTCTGCCATTGTCAATACCTTAAAGCCATTATCGTGTAAATATTTAATTTCTTTTTCAAATAGACCTATAGTAGTAGCAGAAATGTCTGGATTACCTTCCCCGCCATTATCTATTCTGTGCCATATAACTATAGGAATTGCGTCTATTGTACCATTTGTGTTATACATAGACTGACTATTGACAACTTCAACGAATCTATTGAACAATTCAGAATCATCAAATGAATTGTCCCTCCGTGCGGCATCATGGCTCCAACCTATAATAGAGTACCTATTTACAAAATTGAGTTTGCTACCATCATTACCACCAGAATATGTTCTACAATCAGTCTGACTTGATTCATCTTTAAATCCATCACAATGTAAAAACATTAGTGGACCACTAGCAGTTCTAGCTATATCATAATATTTAGCAACTATATCCACTACTGCTGCCTTATCAGATCCTCCATTAAAAGGATATGCAAAGCTTGTGGTATTATTAATGCCATGGTCAAGAAGGCATTGTTTTGACTGACCTACTTCAAAATTTAACATCTTTTTTGACATTTGAGAAAGATCTTTATGATTCATACTATGAGATCCTATATCATATCCTTCCTTGTATAATGCTGTTATATCTTCCCAATTCATTCTAGCATTGGAACGAACTACTCCCTCTCCATTTTCCACATAGTTGCAGATTATATAGAAAGTAGCCTTATATCCATACTTGTCTAGAATTGGCTTGGCATTAGTATATTGGGTCTTGTACCCATCGTCAAAGTTTAGGATTACTTCTTTATTATTATTATTATTATTATTATTTTTACCATTGACAATCCTGGTTGTGTCACCGTTGGGAACAGTCGGAGGAGAAGAAAGGCTATAAGCTGCATTTGGCATTGCAATAGCAGTAGTACCTATTAGAATTGTTATCAATGTAATAGAAGTAGCAATTATAAATCTAAATTTCATTATGTTTTTAGCACTACTACCACCAAGAATTTGTAGAAGTATATATAACTTTATTTGATAAGATATTATTATTAAAGCGTTATTCTAATTAATATCGATCCTAATATAATTATATATTCTAAAATAAAAAAGGATCTAATAAGAGGATATCCTATTAGATTTAGCAGAAACGAATTACCAAAACCTTATAGAAGTATTGACAATGATACTGTATCTACAGCAGGCGCATCTTCTTTAAATCCTACTTTATCATTGGCTTCATCATCGTTCTTAGATCCATCAGATCAAAGTGATATCTACAAAACAGAGAAGGAAGAAATATTTCATAATAGTAAAGGTGATATTGTTGATAGATAAATCAGTAGTTTGCAATTATAGTAAATTTTTCTAAAACTACCAAATATAGCTGTTTATAGCTATATCAGCAAATTGATTGTAGGTTTTCATATTTTGCACGAATTAATCTTGGTAGTGTAACCCTTGTATCATAATCAGTTATTCTTCATTAGTGCCTTGAGAAGAACTTTCAAATAAAACACTTGAAAACACCTTGAATTTCAAAGAAATAGATATTGAATGACTGCCATTATTATTACAGCTCAAATCCACTTCTTCCATTTAAAATAAGCAATCATTCCGCCACCTACTGCTGCCATTAAACCTAAAGCATAGTAGTAACCAAACTGTGAATGCAATTCAGGCATTATATCAAAGTTCATCCCATAAATACCTGCTATCAACGTAAGAGGGAGGACTATTGTAGCAATAACTGTAAGTGTCCTGATAGTTTCATTCAAATTCGCAGTTAACGAGGAATTATAAGCTTCTCGCAAACTGATAACTCTATGATGCATATTCTCTATATTATTTCTTAAATATGTGACTCTGTCATTAAGAGAACGAATCTGTCTTCTAGAATCATCGCTAAGCCTTGTTTGTACAACGCCACTGATAATCTCATGAAAAGATCTTGAAACCATCCCTAGGCTACCTTCCAAAAAACTTATTTTTCTTCGAACTATAAGTATATTTGATAACTGCGACTTCGATGGACTTTCAAGTATGTATTCTTCTATTTGTTCAATTTGATTGTTAGCTTTATCTAATACAGGATAATAACTTGAAATAATCTCCTCTATTGCAAGACGATATATAATTTCGCATATTCCATAGATGCCCCCACGATCTTTACTACTACTATTGCTAGATGACTGTTTACTTGTTGGTATTGATTGTTGTAGGTTTCTAACTTTCTTTCGAATGTTCTCTTCAAATTGATGATTATAGAAATTAATAGTAATAATCCAACGCCGTTCAAAAAATATGTAAAGATCGTCTTCTATAAGCCTGACATTATATTCATCACCATCATTTTTATTTTGTTTTTGTTCTTCTTCATCATATCTCACTCCATCTACAATTGCAAATAAATATTCATCATATTCCTCGATCTTTGAAGGCTGATTCTGATGTATGACTGCATCTACTGATAATGGGTGTAGACCGAAAATACCTTGTAATTGAAATACATCTTCAGGTTCATCCCCATGAATCCATAAAGACTCTTCAGGATTTTCCACCATCTCCCTTCTAAGCGCTGTGGGGTCAGAAATATTGGTTTGTCTTATTGTTTTTTTATTAATTATGTATGCCGATATTGTCAATTACTGCTTGTAAATTATTACTATGTATAATAAAAGTAGTATTTATTGAAGAGATGATGGAGAGAGGCTGATAATACCCTAGCCTTATTTTGCTCTATCACAGAAGGCTTTGGAATGCTCCGACATAGAGCTGGTAAGGATATCAATAAAATCAAAAAAACATCCTTAATCTTTCAGTGCATTTCTCTCTAGTCTTAGGAGACCTCATCGCAAATCTGAACATTGAATATGAGTCTGTTGACGATTCCCGTCCTCTTACTTCTAAGATACTTATTTTTCTCTCCTTTTTATTCGCATGGAATCCTAATAAAGAAGTGATATCACAACGGGTTCGGTGGGATGCAGGATAGAATTGACTCAATTTTGCAACTCAACGTACTGACAAGATTAAAAAATAGAAGGTTTTATATGAAAGCTAAGGATGGAAGCAACGCCCTTTACTTGTTCAATACTAATACCTTTTTGCTTTATTAGTTTTCTATATAATTTCAAAAATGGCCCTAATTTACTATATGTCTCTTTGTATATGGAATTGAGTATATGCAATCGTTTTAGTTTCCAATATTCTCTATACAATTTGGTTGCTTCTAGCTCTCTCAAGTTTAGTGCGATAGTGACTTCTACAGGACGCTTACCTTCAGAAAAGAGTTTGTAGGCTTTGGAAGATAGCTCTCCTTGCTGTTGATGTTTCTCATGTTTATATATTTGTCGTCTAGCCTTCTCTTCCTTTATAATAGTGTGTATGTCACGGGGTGACATTTTCATTATTTGTGTAATTTCGGCGTAGGTTTTATGTTCGTTAAAATATAGATCAATTACCCGTTTTTTTCTTTCCTCAGTTAATTGCAACTATACTCATTAACATAAGTTCGTTATGCTATCTATCTAAACAAATATTTGATTATATCTAAATTGAATCTTTAGTTCTGTAATAACTACAAATAGTATCTTTCAAATTAGCAAATGTTGGATAATAATAATAACTAGAAAGTATATGATACTTATTACCTTGTCTCCAACATTCTTCTGATGCATTAAATTCTGGAGATCCAATAGGAAAATATTCTAGTCTAATAGTATCCTTATTTGCATCAAGATATGCTTTTGTAACTTTGGAACAATGTGGTGTTGCCCTATCATCAACAAACATTACAAATTTACCAAATCTATTCTTTACATGTTTTAGATAATCCACAAATATGCTACTGTCAAACTTTTTTGTACTGTCTAAATAGTTGTTTTTGCCTTCTATTGATAGACAACCAAAAAAAGATAACTGTCTTGTTGCGTGAACCTGTAACTAACTACTGGTCTTTTGTCTTTAGAAATCCATTTCTTTCTTTCTTTTTCCTTATCAGATAATCATATATACGAATATGGATTCATCTTGTATAAGAACAGTACAATCATCATAATCCAGATTCTTTAGGATCCGTTTTACTCTTTTTTAAATTTCGTTTTATCCTTTGTTGATGCTGTATTTACAAACCTTTTTTGTGGTACTTTTGGTTTGGTTTGAAACCCCACTTGTGTAATAAACGGTATATGTGTATTTATGATATCTTTCTTACTCTTGCTCCTCTTTTTTGTATATCAGATCCATTACCTGCCTGAAATCCCAACCAGTGTTACTATCTTCTAATTCTTTTCTTATTTTTACCATTATTTCTTTTGATACTGATGGAGGTCTGCTGCTGCCACTTCTTTCCTTGTCTTTCAATCCTTCTTCTAGTCCATCTCTATCTATCAAATCTATGCAACCATTTGTAAGCCCATGTCCTAGTTTTATTTAGTTCAATTTCTGCTACACTTGATGCTTCCTTCTTATCATATCTAACATATTTTACAAGTAATATTCTTTCTTTTACAACAGCATCTGTTTCTTTTCTGTAAGCAGAATTTAGTTGTTTACGTGAAATCAATTACTACTACTAAAAATAATAAATATTACCAATCTAAATATTTAGTACATAAAAAGATAAACAATATAACTAACTTTTGTTAGTCAGTATAGCTAAGCGTAAAATGCGCATGAATAAAAAAAGAACGCATTTCTCTATCTATACATTACAATAATGTAATATACATGAGATTACTACATTATGTTATTAACTTGATTTGGTCGCTTTACACTTTGAGTTATCTTTAATATCGCAAATTACCATGATTAGCATCATCTGAGGATGAAATAGTACAAGCAAAATATGACTATTGTTTCACCATCTTATTTTCTTTTCTTACCTCTAAATTTGATTATTCTAAGGAAAAAGATTGGTATGGACCAATGATTTATGAATCAAATTTGACATGATAATCATGCCCAGAATATACTTTCTATCATTGTAAGATTTCGCATCAATGATAGTGTTAGCCTTTTAGGATATCACTCTTCCTGTCTCGTAAGTATTCTAATTCTTAAAAGTAATAGAAAAGAGGTTATAGGTGATTGATTACATGGTCTATTTTCAAATGAAGATATCCTTTCTAAAGAAGAAATTAAATCTTGGAGAAGTTTTGCAGATAGTTTGCATGCTGATAACAGAGAATTATTTATGCATATGCTAAATGATTGTTACGAATATGCTACTACTACTGCAATTAATGCAAAAGGTGAACCATTTCCAACTGAACCATTGATTATGGCATTATTGCTTTCACAACATAAAATAATTGACTGGTTAACAAAACAACTTTCAAAGAAGGAATTACTTGATAATAATAGTAATAGTGAAGAAAAAGAGCTTAAGAAAACCAAACAACAACTATACTAACTAACAAAAGTTCGTTTACAGATTTTTCTTAATATGTTAGGTTTACTATGCTTAAAAAATCCTTTTACTTGGTTTTAAAAGATATGCGAAATTATGTTAGGCAGTATAGAAGAACAAGAATTAGGTAGAGAAAATATAAAAGATTACATCAGAAGAATGATGGAAGAATTCATTATATTGATGATTAGTAATACTGAGATTACATAATCATTTATCAATTCCCTATCGTCTAGGTAGAGGTTTCTTTATATAGTATTTATTTTCTTTATATACTATATTTCAACTCAACAACTTAACTCAAAGATAAGATAAAGCTATTACGCTTATTCTCATTTCTGAACAGCTCTTGCCAACACTTCTTCTCTTTTGTCTTTTGGAAAGAGCAAGTGGCTTATTCCTTTCTCTTCTGGTTGATCGTAAAGATCTGGATGTAGATAATAGCCTCGTTCCTTATCAGGCTTTTCTTCCTCAACTTCAATCCGGTTAGCATTAGCCCAAGGATCCTTTCGTATACCTGTTACCTGCCATGAGACTTTCATTCCTGAAGTACCGCCTGCAATCTTGAAACGACTGTTTTTGTTGTCTGCCTTTTACTACTACTGTACTTTGTATTAGTATTAGTAGCTATCTGATATTTCCTCTGCAATATACAGATTAGGCCCAGGAGCTCCTATAGCAGTAAGCTGATAGCGAAAATCCTTATTGAGTATACCAAACCAATCTGGAAGCTCTATCTCTGCTTTACCCTTGCTGTCTAATACTACTACACCATCATAGACGTTCTTCATATCTGGTGACTCTACAAATGAGTGGCAGAGGTATTTGTTAGCTGGGTCAAGTGGATGGTCTATCTTAAATGATCCTCCAGCTTTTTCAAGATTACCGGTTATTTTCACTTTCCCGTTTAGGATCGCAGCATAGTCAAAACTGCTATTGCAATAGAGACCAGCGCTGTTGCCGCTCATGCCAACCACACCAAAGCCGTCGCGGCTGCCGCCAAGCACACCACCGCCCTTCTGGCTAATGCCATTCACACCAGCGCCTTCACTGCTCTTGCCATACACACCATCACCAAAGCTATCACTTTCGCCATACACACCATTGCCAGCGGCTTTACTGCTGGTGCCAGACACACCATAACCTACGCCATCGTCAACTCCATCTACGTGTGACATATCAGTAGTCCTCCTCTCCCAATAACAAACAGGATTCTATGAGCCATGCACATGACTGATGTATAAGATATTTTGTATTTTCCATAAGGCTGAGTTACGAGATTATAATTATTTAAGGTGTGCACTTCATATATTATTATAATTTTATTGGCTTAACTGAATATAGCTACCTGCTCAGCAATGGGTTTAACATCTATGTAGACGCTGTAAATCCAGAAATCTGGGAATCACTTCACTCAAAAGTGAATTGGAGAAAGATAGGATGAGCAATAGCGTAAAGAGACTATGGCACATTGCAAGAAAAGAAACATGCTCCTTTATACAAGTAGATAGAATCATGATAGAGACAAAGATGGCAAATATATGCCTGCAAAGCATGTTGACTATGAATCTACATAATAATAATATTGAATAGAAAAGTCTACTACAAAAGCTATAGCTCTTGTAGAGAAAATAGAATACATGCTACAACAAAGACAAATTGTCAAGGCTTTAGGTAAGCAAAAAGGTATAGAAAATCCAGACGGATTGAAGTATGCCATCACAAGTTTTCATTATTTAGACTGGATACTCATATCTGTCAACGTTACCATACACAGGACTATACTATTACAGTGGTGTCAAAGTAGTCATTTCATAACAACTGCAGAACCAAGGAGCAGGAGCATCTAGGATTATGACCATTCTTGATAGTTTCGGATCAACTGCAGCTACTCTAGGGGGTGGCTTCTTTGTAGGTGTTCTAATTGGATATGCTTTAAAGAAAGTAATTAAATTAGTAGCAGTAATAGTTGGATTATTTCTAGCTGGATTAGTGTACCTACAATATCATCAGATAGCTAACATAAACTGGAATAAACTTCAGCAAGTATCTGAAAGTACTATTACAACACTTTCAAATGTAATAACACAGATTCCAGGTATTAGTGGTAATAATGTCAGCAGATGTCCATGCTGCTCCAACAGCCTCATTAGCAATGACTAGCTTTGGTATTCCCATTACTGGTAGTATGTCAGCTGGATTTACTCTTGGATTTATGAAAGGATGATGATAAGAGTTAGTAATCTAACTCAGTAGATTTGATGTTTAACATCATTATTGTCTAAGTATACCAATTAAGATAAATATGCTTACTCATCTCCAACTAGGTAATTTCTCATATCTAGGGTTGTATGCTTACTAACTTAGCTAAATCTATTATTGTCTAAAACGTATGATCATGATGTTAAAGTAATGTCAGCGTAATTATATTAATTGGTATATTTAGAAAGTGATATTGTTATAAGACATTATTCCAATGGCTAACAAGTCAAAATCCAAATTGTTTGTTAAAGTATTACCCTATATTATAATTCATCAAATTTTGCAATGTATAAAGTTCTGACATAGAAATAAAATTATGAGGACTTATAGCAATTATCCAATTCTCTTTGATGAATGTATATTACTTATTATCACCCATCTGTTGGGACCATCACCGCCACGACGTCCTCTTCTAAACCTAAGTATAATTGTACCAGTATTGCTATCTGGTAGAGCGAATACATCTTTTCGCTTGAGATTGGCTGAAACATTTAGTTAATAAGAGCGATCCTGGCATTAGCAGAGATATTTAATATGAAGAGGTCAGTTTTTACTTCCTTGCTTAATGACAGGACATATGGAGTGTGACCAAGATTATGCTCTCTATTGTTAGTACATTATATTTCTTGCGTAATTGAAAGCTTAGAGATTTATTCTTCATTGATCCGTTCATATTCGATACTCCATTGATGTCTTATGCTAGCCTATCAAGAAGACCGTTGTTATTCAAATCGTTTACTGGACTGGCTGTAGCAGAATTTGATGTCATTTCCAAAGAAATAGAATCAAAATACGGTGAGCATGAAAGAAAGCGTCTTTCCAATAGGAAGAGACAAAGAGATGTTGGTGCTGGTAGACCATTCAAGCTGAAAGTCAGAGAAAGGTTCCTGATGCTTCTGGTCTATTACAGATTGTACATTACCTTTACGTTATCAGGATTTCTATTTAATCTCAATCAAAGCAATGTATGCAGAGACATATCTATACTCGAACCACTCATCAAACGATGTGTTCCATTGCCAAAGAAATTGTACAAGCGTGCCAGAAGGCTTAGAACCGTTGACGAAGTTGAGGAGTACTTTCCTGGTTTCAAGGCTTTCATAGACTCTACTGAACAAGAGATCCCAAGGCCAAAGAACAAAAGGAGAAGGAAGAGCTATTACTCGGGTAAAAGGAAGAAACATACTATCAAGACACAATATATGGTAAACAATGAAGGTACCATACTGCACAAAACAGGTCATGCTCGGGGAAGAATACATGATTATGAGATTTTCAAAAATAAACATCCTACAACTCCAATGCAAGTTGAGAATATCCTTGACCTTGGTTACATGGGAGTTAAAAATGATTTTCCCACTGTAAAGTATGTACTACCATTTAGAAAGAAAAGGAAAAGTGAACTGTCAGGTGGAGAAAAGAAACATAATAGAAAGCATTCCAAACTAAGGGTAATAGTAGAGCACACTATATGCAGAATTAAAAAGTTTGGAATAATGGTATTAAATTTAGAAACAAGCTTGGAAGATATGATCATGCTTCAGACATAGTTTCAGGACTGGTGAATTTCAGAATAATGCGAACTAATGGTGGGATGTTACTCTAAAAACAGATAGATTAAGATTGACCATCGTAAAGAGATTTTCTTTCATAATTACGCAATATGTCTATTAAGTAGTAGCAAGCAGGCACTTATACTGATTTCACTTATAGTTGTTCTTACCATAGTGGACTCTCAGTTCATTAACATTTTCTATGGAACTGATTTAGGAACTCCTGGCAATTTGCATTTGTTATTGTTTGCATCATTTGTTATCGTTTCTTCAATAATTAATACCATATTGCTGCCTATCCGCCAAAAGAAATGATATTCATTCGACAACTAGTCGACCATTATTGTTTAAAGTTACTTATATTGGTACATCCCTAGTCCAATACACTATATCGCTCATATTGTTTATCATGATCTCAGAAATGCTTATTTTCCATGAATATAATAAGATATTCTCATTATTAGTAGTATATCTCAGTCATATTTGGTCTGCTATTATACTTGGAATCCTATCTTTAATATTCATACAATGGTTTAGATTTGCTACATCTTTTTCAATCCTAATTTATGCAGTTGTTTTCAGTGTGATTCTATTTCTAATTTTAATCACTGTTCCGTTGCTTACACAACAGTTTACGAATCAGTCTCAGTTGATATATCCCAGAGATTATACATCTCTAATTACGGGCGTAATTGTTCCCTCTAGTGATATTGCATTCATCTATGGACTGGGAAACTATGTTTTGCCTCTGATGATAATATCTTCATGGATCCTCACGGCTTTATTACTTAAACCCTATGCAAACAGAATTGGAAAGAAGAGATTCTGGCTAATAGTTGGTATTCCATTACTCTACCAAGTTTTCTCATTTATTGTAAGAGATTCAAACTTAGTAACTGATCCTACCTTAGTTGAAATTATATACTCCCAGCAATTCCAGGTCATCTTTGGAATTAGCTATCAAGTATCTGGATTATTTTTCGCTATTGCCTTCTTGATTATTGGAAGAAAAATGAAACGAAAAGGTTTGAAAAACTATTTGATAATTTCTTCCATAGGTATTGTCTCATTATTTAGTTCAATGCAACCAGGAATGCCATTCTATGGAGCATATCCCCCGTTTGGACTTGTCACGCTTTTGTTCTTAGGACTATCATCATATATGCTTCTTGTTGGAATGTTCGGATGTGCAACATATGTTTCTAGAGATAGTGAATTACGACGAGAGATCTATAAAGGCTTAGAAGTTGATGCTGATGTCTTGAAGAAGATAGGAATGGCAGAAATGCAACGAGAAATAGAAAAGAGGGTCCTACCACTTGCCAACAAAATCAAATTGTCGGATGAGATGAGAAGCCATATGGATACAGATCCTGACGAAGAAGATGTAAAAACTAATGATAGAGGAGGTATTGAATGAGATACAAAAGGGATCACACATTAAACGAGGCGAGAGATAATGCTGAATTTGGTAAATATTCAAACTATCTTTGTTAAAACGCTAACCTATGACTTAATATTTTCAATAACTTGAACACATCAAATTCTGTTCAATCGGTTCTTATATGATTGTGGCTATAATCAATCTGCTAAGAATGAAATTATCTACAACAACCTTCAATGGTGGCAAATTATCTCAATAAATCAACAAATAAAAGTCATTATGTCATATTATTTCGTCCTAGAGTTACAAAAGATTATATCAATCCAGTTTCGAAACATCAATAGTATTAAGTTGATGCATTCATTATCTCTTCATAGCATAAGATTAGACATTCGGAACATAATATTCTTAACTCTATTAATGACAGCCATCCTTATTATTACTAGTAGTCCTTTAAAGAACTTGTATGCTAGTCCAGCTGGTATTGATTTTTATTCTCCTAATTCTCCACCAGCTGGAGTTAATTCGCTTGAACCTCTAATAGCAAAGTGGTGGAATTGGGAGATTGCTAACCCTAGTACTACTGATAAAAATTGGCCTGAATGTCTGAAGGGAGATGGTGGTATCATAGGTAATAACCAATCGGTAGTCTTTTTGGGAAATCCCTCCTTTGCGGTAGCAAAAAACGTGAATGCAAGAAACCAAAAATGTGAAATATCATCTAGTCAACTACTCTACTTGACTGTATATACCGGTGAATGTTCTACAGGATCAAAACCTCATGAAGGCGAATATCCGGATACAAGTCCCCTGCTGATCTTTTAATTTGCGCAAAAGATTCAAACAAAGAGATTAAATTGATGCAAGTCAAGGTTGACGGCCAGGATGTTTCATCTAATATTGTCCGTCAAACTACTTCTAAACCATTCAATTTTATTGTGCCTCCAGATAATCCTTTCGAGTGGAAAGCACCTATCGTTGGTGGAAACAATACATCAATGGCTGAACATTATTATCTGTTCTTCAAACCATTGCCAGTTGGAGATCATACTATAGAATTGCAAGTAATACGAAAACCCCTTCAAGCCTAACCAACCTGTAGAACATGACGTTGCTAAGTGGAATATTAAGGTAGTCCCTTAAGTGAATCACTCTTAACTATAAGACATTGGATCTTGTTCAGTTCTGACTCTGATAGTAACATAATTTTGAATGGTAGAGAAACCTGTTACATTTCTCTGAAGTGTCAGAACTAGCAAAGGCTGCTGAGTTAGAGGAACCAGCAAGTGATCCGAAGAGAAATACAGCAAGAAGTATAACAAAGCTAGTGTACACGACTGCAGAGGAGATGGCGGCGGAGACGATACAAGCTTCAGTTTTGAACAAGATCAGAGTAACAGATGTAGTGGCTTTGCAGGCTGTGAAAATGCAGGTGAAATAGAATTCGGCGTCGAATAAAAACATCGGCAGTTCTTACTGCCACAAAATCATATTTTTCTTACGTGCTAAAGCAATGGAATAACTTTACTTTAATACAGGTCTACTACATTGAATAGCCAATATTGTAAATGAATTATGATTGCTGTTATTAAATCAATTAGCAATATTGCCTTTACTATTATTATAATAGCCTTCGGGCTCTTCTATTCTATAAGTATTACTTGATTGTGTGTATGTGGAAATGATGATGAAGGCAACGATAATGTAGGTTTAAGAAGAAAATTAATCTGTATCGTTCGTGACAGAGTTAATTCATGAGTTCGATCAGGGAATGTTCACTACTACTACTCTAACTCTGCCTTTATTCTCTTTACCAAATAATCTATTGCAACAGGCTTTTTTATAAAACACCCTATACTTATGGTTGGATATATTTCTCTTACAGCTTCGTGATTTACTTCTCCAGCAGACATAAAGCAAATCTTGACATTAAGATCTACTTTTAATATCTCTGTACATAATTCAAAGCCATTCATACCTGGCATATTAATATCAACTAACAATAGATCATAGAAACTTGGCTTGAATTGTGATAATACTAATAGAGGATCATTAAATGTATGAATTTCAAATTCTTTCTTATTATCATTTTCCTTTTCTAAAGCTATTTTGAAGGTTATAGTAATATCAGGATCATCATCTACAATTAGAATCCTTTTGAGAGATGGTTCCTCTTCTTTAGGAAAAGTAATTATTTTAGTCAGATCTTTTGACACTATAACCATCTTGCCATTTCTATAATTCTTCCTTATTAATGCAAATTAGATACTAATAAGGTTTTCAATATACTAAATTGGTCCAATATTAAATCAAACGTGTAAATATTACAATACTGAACGACGCGTATTGCGAAAGAAATCTTGTGCTCGCTTTAGGTTTTGTAGATCATTCGCACACTATTATCATGACAATTTATCTGATTTGTTTGCGTTATAGTAATGATGATAATTTCCATTGTTTCATTTTCTGACCAACTAAATTGTTTCTGCTAGATATGTTAGGAACTTGATGCTCATTAATAAGCAGCAGTATGAGTAGGCTGTAAAGTAACCCGATTAACAAGTTGTTGCTGGATTGTATTGAAGTTGTTTCTTGTTGTTCTTGTTTGAGTATAAGATATTCAGGTTGATTATGAACTTGCTTTAGTATATGACGTATTGTAAATCTTAGTAATTCTGATGTACTTTCTTCTTTAATCAATCCAGCTTTATATTCTATTTGGTTAGTATAACAAATGAATTATAATCTTCTATTGATAGCATTGTTGATAATATCTATTTATCATTATTCATTTGGTAGCTGCTGGTCATCGTTATAAATTTCTGATCAATTATTATATCTCGGTTCTTCTATTTCATCCTTCTTATCAATCTTATAGGTAGTTTCTGGTTGTGTTATTAGCTGGTGATGGTAACGATGATGCCCTCATCGCTGCAGCTGCTGATACAGCCCTATTTGTCAACTCTGTTGTTAACTCATTGTAAAGTTTTTCAGACTCTTCTAATATCAAAGCAGTATAAGTATCATTAAATGATTGTTGTTGCTGTCGTCCTGATAACATTAACGAAGGATAGTTACGTCCATATACAGATAGTAGTATTGATCTGAATCATCATTCATTACAAATTCACATAATTCAGAGTTCCTTCTTAATGCTTCAATTATTGAGAGAGTAGCAACTTTCAATAGTAATTTACTGTCATTTAATACACTTCTCACTTCTTCATAAGCTACCTGTTTTATTTTATCAAGGTATTCTTCATTATTATTCTTAAATTGAGTTACAGTAGCCTCGAGTCTTGCCTTTTCATTCTGTAGATGTTCCATTTCTCTTCTTTCTCTTTCACAAGATATACGAAAAGAATTCAAGAGTTTAGTTGTTGCTGCTATTTGATTATTCAATTGGTATAAATTTCTTTCATCTATACCTTTTTGAAATTGCAGCGTACTTGTATCATTTCTTAGCGTTTTGACTCTCTCTTCAATGGCTGGTAAATCGTTATTTGCAATTGCAAGAGTGTCAACAACTTGCTGAATTCCCATACGTTTGGCCTTTGCTAATTTGTATAACTTTAGAAATGATGCAATGTCATCTTTAATCTCTTCATAAACCATATTCAGATTGTGTAGTTGCTTTAACTTCCAATACTCTTTGTAGAATTCAGTTGCCTCTGACTCTTTCAGGTTTAATGCAATTTCTACTTCTAATGGAGTCTTACTTTCTGAAAAGAGTTTGTATGCTTATGTGGAAAAAGTTATGGCCTAGTTTAATTTAAGGAACTAAAACAAAAAATGCTTAAATCTTTAGAAAATAGACAAAAACAATATGAAACTTGAAATTACAATTGATATTTTCAGTGGAAGAAGAAATCCAGTTATAGAATTAGAGGAAGATGACGCTATACAAACACTAGAACGGCTAAAACCTTCACGCAAACTAGGAAAAGATGAGATTAAACAACCCCCAAGCTCAATTCTTGGATATAGAGGACTTATATTTAGACAAAAGGGTAATAAATCAAAGTCAAAAGATCTTCCAAATATTTTTCGGTTAGTCAACGGAGATTTATTTGGTCCTAAGCTTGCCCATCGTGTTACTGATGAAAAGTATGAGGATTTTTTCTGTAGTACAAAAGGACCAATTCGCAGAATAAACCTTGGAAGAAATTTTCCCAGCTTCGTTAGGAAAGAGATTGTACGATTTGCCCAATTGCGTAAAGATTACAAAGTAAAGCCAATTCGTTGGCCTTCTAGGATTTTATGTAGATGTGCACCACTTTATGAACCCCAGTGGTGGAATGATGGAGGACAAAAACAACTTAATAATAATTGTTATAATTATGCCGCTAACTATAGGAGTGATACATTTGCCCAGCCTGGACTTGCAGCTGGTGCAATGTATACCTCATTTTCATGTGCTTCCGTAAAACCTGCTGCTGAAGCTGACGAAGTTATAGATACACCTAGAGCAAACAATAAATGTCCAACTGAAGGACATTTAGTAGCATTAGTGATTGCACCTGATTGGGATTTTCACTGGTATAGAAAAGGAAGAAATGGTTATTGGACACACAAACCTGGTAGTACTCCAGTAACAAACTTAGATAATAGTGGAGTTACAATTTCAAATCCACGCACAGCTGATAGAGGACCATACACAGATTTTTGTACATTCATGGTTATCATGCATGGTCATGTCAAAATTAATTAGAAAGAAAGAAAAATGGATTGCAGGTGCCTTTGTTTTTTCTGGCCGACCAGATCCAACATGGTCAGTTAATAGAAAACTAATCAAAAAATTGGAAAATATTTGGAATTTATTAGAAACATCAACAGATAAATTTTCTTCTTCTCCTCCTCCAACTCTTGGCTATCGTGGATGTTTTGTAAGAGATAACGATTCTAATCACGAATGGTTCGTTTATGGTGTAGTTGTAACGCTGAAGATGAATGATAGTTCCGAATCACGTCTAGACAGACAATACAGATTTGAAAAGTTATTGTTATCATCAGCTCCTATCGGTCTGCTGCCACCATATTGTTTAAATCATATACGAACTTAATTCTATATATTCTACAAATCAGTATAAAGTTGAGACTCCCATGGATCTATCAATTGAATAATCTGTCCAGTTGTTTTGCAATTAGCAAAATTCTCTAAAACTATATTGGACCAACGTTCTTCTTATAATCAGACCATACCTTGCATTTACAAGCGCGTCAATTTTGTCAAATCTCACCCATTTTATTATATTACACTACTAAGGGGTATAGCGTAGTTGTATTTTGCTTTCATTAGTCTTATTATCTGTCTACGTATTAAAAGAGATTACCAAAGAAATATTATGCTATCTTTAAAGTTTGTAGGTAAATTAAAGATTATTATCACCACAATGTATGCTGCTGATTTCTTTGGATTGATAGCAGTAATGATTTCCATGAATTCATTTTCTGACCAACTAAATTGTTTCTACGAGATATGTTAGAAGAAACTTGACATTGATGAAAAGCAGTAGCAGTAGTAGGAGACGGTAGAATAACCTGATTATGAAGTTGTAGTTGTTGCTGCTGATTGTTTTGAGGTTGTTTCTGTTGTTGCTCTTGTTGTTTGAGTACAAGGTATTCAGGCTGATTATTAACTTGCTTTAGAATATGTCTGATTGTAAATCTTAGTAATTCTGATGTGCTTTCTTCTTTAATTAATCCAGCTTGATATTCAAGCCTGGTTAGCGTAAGAAATGCATTATAGTCCTCTATCGATAGTTTCATTGAAAGTACCTTTGATAGTTTCTTATTGTTATTCTGATTTACAACATCCATATGATACTGTAAGTAAATTACATATTGATAGCTATAAACTCTTAGGTAAACCAGGTAGATTTAGGTATACAGCTTTCCATCGTCTACCAAATGTGGGTCAAAATGTGTGGAAAATTCTTTACTCGTATGTCATATTGTGGGTAAAAGTGTGTGGAAACACTGATTGATATTATTTACTAGATGAAATAGATGATAATGGGAGTATCTATAGATCTAACTGATGAACGTATTATTATAGACGGTTCTCAAAGTCGTCTGGTGTTGGCCAGAACATTTTACCTGGATGTTCAATGCCTATATACTTAATGCGTTCCTTATCGTCTGGATAAGCTTGATTACAATAAAAGCAATCGAGTTTCTTGTGCTGCTGTTTTTGTTTTTGTTCTTTCTGTTGTGGTTGCTGAAATGGTGATATTTCTTCACTTGGTGGGACTATTGCAGGAGATGTAGAAGGCCGATGGTCTTTATCTGATGACGGTAATGAAGAACCGGAAGGACATTCTTCAATCGGTGACGGATGTGACGCTTGTGACGGATGTGCAGGTATAGACGGGTCTTCTTCCTCTATTCCTGTTCTAATTTCTTTCTCAAACCTTGCGCCCAAATAGCGCGCTCCATCAATCTCTTTACGCCTATAGCAGTTAGTATCTTTGGAATTGTTATTAGCCCTTTACTTATCTTAACTCTCGTATCCCATAGATCACGCATAACCCAGCTATTATCAGTTATTATCTCTCCTGATTCTTCTCTATACTTCATCCATTCTGCAAGTGCTCGGTAGGCCTATGGAGTTATGTAAGTAATATAGGAATCATCTTCACCAGCATAAACTATCATTCTTGATGCTACAATTTTACCTTCTTGTTGGATAGGCTGAATATTTCCCCAATGCAAATAGTCCCAAGCACCAACACGTATACCTGAAGATACCATAGTGTAGATAAGTGGTTTTATTCGCCTGTCAGGATATTCACACATCTTTTTAATTTCATCTAATGTTGGCGCTCTATCATCAGCGTATCTTCTTCCCCTTGGAATACCCCTTGTAATTTTGTCCCATGGTATAGAAATGTCTGCCATCTGACAGAATAACTTTATACTTTTTACGTAGTTGCGTATTGTTCCTGCAGTTATTTCTTTACGGTCAACGCGTTCTTTGAGTAATTGTATAAACTTGAGGATGCTATTGAAAGCCCAAATATTATCAGTTCTTCCTTTCTCTGCAAAGACTGTTGCTTTTTACCAAAGAAGCAGCTTTGGAATACTATATTGCATTTTTTTACTCACCCGAAAATTGATCGAGTCAGATTTTCTTCTACAATGGGTTCATTATACTTTCTTCGTACTAATTATATTTTCTCAGACCTTTGCAGATTTATAATCAAGTTATTGAATATCCTCTAGAACCAAGGTTAGGAAGTTAGGATTTGCCTTTTTTAGATGTTTATTAATTTTTAAATATTTGATATTAATATATTATATATTATGTCATCGAACATATTAAATTGCAGAAATTATCAAAAGAACTAAATAAAAATACTGAATATCCTTGTATATATTTTATTTAATTGATTCCATATGTAAAATAATGCTGTCGATCTCTTTCTTATTTCTTTCAACATATGTTGGTGATTCTATATCTGCCCAGTTTATCTCATTACTATCTATAAGATAGCAGTAAAATTTAGATTTTGTATTATGACCAATTTTAGATAAAATATCTGACGACAAGTCAAAACTCTCCTTCTCATTCGATTTTTGTTTCAGTAGATCCAAAAATCCATTGTTAAAAATGTATATCCCTGCTGCTTCAGGGTATTCTAGTTCTATTATCGGTTTTTCAATAAATTCTTTTATCAAATTGATGTTACTTTTGCTATATTCATCTAATATTACTCTGCCAGTTTCTTCATGTCTTTTTTTTCTAGCAATTAATAATCCAATAGCATCATTATCTTTGTTTAAACTATTTATTTTGCTATATTCAACAACAATTTTATCAAGATTTAGTGCACATAGATTATCCGAGAACCATACTAAAAATACAGGATCATCTTTTAACTTTTCCTGACATTCTAGCAGTGACCCGCCGGTTCCTTTCTTTTTGTCTTCAACGAATGTAATTTTTTTGTCAATGATACATTCCTTTCCTTCAAAATAATTTATAATCTGTTTTCCATGAGAATCAAATTCACAAACTATGAGAATTTCGCTTATGAATGAGAATTTTGAAATATATCTTATAATATGGTCAATTATTGGGCGTCCATTGATTGGAATTAATGCCTTTGGACAATAATCGCTAAACGGTTTGGCTCTTGATCCTAAACCTCCTGCTAGCAATACTACTTTCATCTTTTTTGTTTGTGTTGGATACTCTATTAAACAATACTTCACAACATTAGTTCATAAACCATATTCAGATTGTGTAGTTGTTTTAGCTTCCAATATTCTCTGTAGAATTTAGTTGCCTCTGACTCTCTTAGGTTTAATGCAATAGCTACTTCTAATGGAGTCTTACCTTCAGAAAAGAGTTTGTATGCTTGGGTCGATAGAGATAGTTGTTGTTCTTCGTTGTTCTCAACATCAGTATTATCTTCTTGTTTTATTCCTCTTCAATCCTTCTTTCTTCTTCTCTTCAACTACCTTATTCAAAATAACTCCTATATCACGTGGAGATATTCTTGCCTCTTTAGATATTTCACGATAAGTTTTACCTAGGTTGTAAAGCTCTAGTACAAGTCTTTCTCTTTCCTGTCTAGTTAATATCGTCATTTTTTGTATCTTAAAGAGTTATACTATGATGTAAGCTTAAAGCGCCTGCAACTGCAATATTTATAGGAATAATTTTCTGCAATATCTTTTGCAATATTATCTGGCACTGGAATGTTTTTTGAATCTTCAAGACTTTCATCTCTAAGCCAGAAAATATCTAAACATAAATGGGCTAATAATAGGCATGATTTATCATTCTACATAGGCATTGTACTCTTCTTCTTGTTGTTCTTCTCTTTTTTTACGTTTAAGCTTATAGACACACCAAGCAAAGTAATCTGATATAAAAGTCATATCTTCTACTGATGATGAGTATGCTTCTTCTTCAAATCTTCTTCTGTTCTGCCTCTTTTTATTATCCATTTTCTATCTTCATGTATATATTAGTGGTTTTGTTATTTTTTATATTCTGACAATTTTGCAATTAATTGACTAATCATTTTTTTCTGTTGAAATATCAAAACCATAAACAAGCTTTCAGTTGCAAATAATTTTCCTTTAGCATTAACAGCATTAGCATATTCTTCTCTTTTGCTTTCTTCTATAAACTTATCAAATAAAATTCTATTTTCTTCTCTCAGAGCATATTCAAAGCCTTCCCATGATTCAAATTTGATGCTATGAAAATTAAATCCCATGTCTTTTTGAAAACTTTAGCTGCATATGTAGCAGGTAGTCAACCTAGGATCCATATTAACAGTCAGTCCATCTATAAATAATATTTCTCTTGTTTTCACAATATCTTATTTCCAGTGCCACATAAGAAATGTCCCGTTTCCGTTGGTATCAATCCTGTCCTTATAGATGGCAACTGAATTGCTTAGACCCGAGAGTTTTCCAGTAGCAACATCATCAAAGATCGCCACTCCCCTACTTTCGAAAGTACCGTCTGGACGATAATTACCTATCGCTTGGAAGTTGTAGTTTGCCATGTCCATGTTATCATCAGTAAAGTACTTTGCATTCCCTTGGATATAGACTGTGTCATTATTTCTGAGGGTTTCGGTGCTATTCCCTATTGCACTCACGCTCAAGCTTCCATTGAGTATCCCTTCGCCTGTAAAGTTTCCAGGCTCGTCTTCGGATTGTGGCTTTTCAACAACAGACTGATAATGCTGAATATAAAAGGGACTGCCTAAATCAACAGTTTCGGCTAGACCTCCTATTGCCTCAGTGTTATTAATAGCATATGCGTTCGGAATAAAAAATACCGTAGCACTATAAGACAATAGAAGAGAACCAAATACCGTGCCTAAGATAACAATTTTGTTTCTAGTCTTCGAATCCAAATTGCTTATTCCTTGGATTATGCAGATACCAGCCATATTAACTAATTGAATTTGTGAAACGAACTACTACAGGTTCATTTGCGTTGGGTTGTTCTTTTTATTCTCTTCTCTCTTCTTCATTGCAGCCACAACCAAATTTGTCAATATATAAAATAAAGAGAACTAATAATAAAACTACTTACCATAAAACAAACTTTTCTCCTGTCGGCGCGCGGCTCTATTATTGCGCATTCATGTTTTATAGAGTCCTCTAAATTCAATGGTAAGCGTTTATTAGTTTTCTTACTTCGCACCGCCTAGTCGAAAAATATTTTTGCTGAACAATAAAAGCAATTATAGCTCACTTACTTTTGTTGATAACCACATGAAATTGGGCAGCGCGCCTAAATTGGAGAACTACTAAAACTAATAAAATAAGTTCTACTACTCTCTATATTATATACTAACTAACATAAATTCGCATATCTACTACATTCAAGAATAACAGATATTAATAGAGTTCAGGGTATTCCTGCAGCCGTAATACTCTTCTGTTAAGAAGGTTAAATGAAACAAATTTAATGAAAATATCCTACTTCTCTTTTTTGTTGCTCATATTCTGAGTATATATTATATTGATTTGTGTATCTTTCTTTGCTTCATAACTCTTATTAGTTATTATTTTCTAACATCTTATTACAAACGTTTTAGTTAGAAAAAACAGCCATTCCCAGGCCTTTGGTTTTACTATTTAAAATCCACTGCTTTATTTTACTAAAAGAATCAGCATCTGATAGATTTTGAATATTTATAAAATAAGCTGCAATTTTGTTGACAATAGCTGTTACTATTCTTTTGCTTGCTCTTGATTACCGTTATAAATTTGTGGTTGATTATTATTACATGTAGTTTCTTCTGTTTGATACGTATGTTGTTCATCCCATGATCATATCCACATTGGAGTAGTTATGAAAACGCAGGTGATTGAAGGCCTATGGCGAGTAATCTAATTCCAAGTACCAATATACTCAGTTCTATGAACAATACTTTCTTTGGTGTAGAAACCTTATCTAGTCTCTTCATTTGTAGCTTATTGCTATATTCTATCTTTCTAAAGACAGGGCAAAAATCATGTTCTCGGCAGTCTCATTGAACTTGTCCTTGTCCGCCATCTCTTTCAGTACCATCAATGATATCTCACTATTCTACCATCGTCAGCTGAAGAGTCAATATCTCCGCTCCATAACACTTTTGTAGTAGATTTCCCATAATTAGTTAATGAGAAAACTATTAGCAATCATAGGAGCTCTCATATCTGGCGGATTGGGAATAGCATTAGTCGATTCAGCACAAGAAGCATCAGCTTTAATTGCTGCTAACTAGCCTTCCTTATTTTTTATTAACTATATTATATTGTTGTTGACCGTTTTTATCTTAAATATTTAGCAGCATTTTTAATCACCAAGTAAATGGTATTGAATCACTCAGTTGCAAGATTTACTGCTTGTTTAATATCCTTCTTCTTAAAATAGATTGGGAATGCTCTTGCTAAAGACTATGTAATAATCTCAGGCTGCTAAAGGATCATGGCTCAAATACTTTGCCACGACAATTACCAACATCATTAGGATCATTAATTAAAGCAATGATGTTACTAAAGGTGTAGTCCTATACTTTGATGATTAACAAATTCCTTTGCTCAGGAATGAGGATCTTCTTGTGCTGTACTTTCGATCTTTTTGGTTAATGCTTCTATGTGTTCGTCTAGGTGAAGTATTTTCTTTAAAACTAAATCATGGTGTTTTGCATATGACTCTAAATGTGTCAATATTTCTTTATTCTTTCGTTCAATCTCCTTAATGGAGTCTAGAATATCATCTTGCTTACGAGAAGTCTTATTCTGTCGGTTATAAATCCACCAGCTTATCCCTCCACCAATTGCAGCTCCTGCTGCTAGTCCTATATATGTACTTGAAGCATTTGACATATCATTACAATCTGTCTGACCGAATTCTGTGAAACATACCCATGAATTAAGACCACCGCTTGTGCGATTAGAGGTATCGGAAGCCTGGATGTTATCCAAAGCAATATTGTCAGTCTGATCAAATGTGCTAAGTGCATTAGTTTCTAAAGGTGAGACACACACAATGAATGTAACTATGTAGAACATAGTTAACACAGTATTTGAGTTATTTGACATACTGTTTAGAAAATCTTCGTCTGTCTTTAAAGATTAGTAGATCATTTCATACCTCATTATCACTATAATGTATGGTGATTCATTAGCGTGATAGTAATGATGATAATTTCCATGGTGACATTTTCTGACCAATGAAATTGTTTGTACGAGATATATTATGAACTTGACTTTGATGATAAGCAATAGAAGTAGGAGGAGGTGACGGTAGAATAACTTGATTATGAAGCTGTTGTTTCTGCTGATTGTTTTGAACTTGCTTCTGATGTTGCTGTTGCTCTTGTACGAGTATAAGATATTCAGGTTGATTATGAGCTTGCTTTAGTATATGTCTTATAGTAAATCGTAATAATTCTGATGTACTTTCTTCTTTTATTAATCCAGCTTCATATTCAATCTTGGTTAGTATAACAAATGAATTATAATCTTCTACTGATAGTTTTGTTGAGAGTACCTTTGTTAGTTTCTTGTTGTTATTTTGATTTAAAGCATCCATATGCTACGATAACTAAATAACATATTGATAGCTATAAACTCTTAAGTAGACTAGGTAGATTTAGGTATACAGCTTTCCATCGTCAATGCGTCTATATAATTTGACTCCATTAGCCCAACTAAGCTTTTCCATGCAGCAAGTTTTATGATGGTTGACTCATCTATTAATGATGTATATGTTAACCAAACTGGTACAAATACAATTTCTGTGATAGATACTAATGGTTTATTAGTTGGGGTAAGATTTAATGTCGATCCTTCAAGCTCAGGACACATATTTATTGCGATAAAAGTGGCATTGGATATGGTGATAACTATAAAAGATTTCCATATGACGGAGTCTACGCCATCGTCAACTCCATCTACGTGTGACATATCAGGTACTCCTCCCAACAAGTAGGATTTTATCAGCTCTGCGTCTGACCTATCTATAAAATCCTTTGCACTTTCCATAAGGTCAAGTTATGGGAATGTAATTATTTAAGATGTGCACATTCCAGTAACAGTTACACACAATCGACCGGAGCAGTAAAAGAAAATGAGAATGTTAATCTTCTAGATGATAGGATTAGAAAGAGGATAGGTGAATTTCCCACATCTTGTGATATAACAATCACTAAACACTATCTATAACCATCTTGACACTATCTATAAGACCTTAAATCGAGAAGGGAATAGTTCTAGGATATATGATTAAAAAGATAGTACATTACTATGATCAAGAACATTTGTATTCGAAGCATAAAGGTCTGAATATCATATAAATTATTGACGTATGCCACTCATGGAAACACTACTTCATTGTCTTAATATATTAAAGATAGAAAAAGATAACGAAATTTATCGTGATGCCTTGGAACTTGTACAAAAAGATCCAAAAGAATCGGGAAATCTTAGTAACGAATGGATTAAAGCTATAAAGATTATAGCAAATGCATATTCTTCACTGGCTTCCTATGTCTTTTCCCAATCACAATTGTCTGACTTTCTGACATTATCTGCAAAAGGTATAGAAGAGAAAAGAATGAGTTCACAAATAATAAACAATGTAATCCTCAAGATCTATAGAGATATTATAGAAAACTATGAAAACTTCAGTCATAGTCTAAAGTTAAACTTTCCAACAATTGTCGTCGATGTTATTTCTATTATTAACCAAGGTATTGATACTAAAGGCACTAAAGTAAGTTCAATCGGTATTGAGAAATATTATCAATTAAGGAAACAGCAATCAACGATGACTAGAGAAGAACAGAAAAAGGAATGGAAAACACAGGTAACTGTGATAGCAACTTCAACGACAGCAGCCACTATACATAAGGAGAGACTCTTATTATCGAATAAGGACCTTGTTGAAAGGCTTGCTCAGATAACAAATAGAGAAAGAAAAGAGCTAGAAGAATCGCTATCAAGATTGCAGGATTCAGACCTGAAGCGGATAAGTGAAATATGCCGCAACTATAGTCGATTACAAAAATATAGCAGACTAATAATAGAAGGCTCAGGACAAGAATTTAGACAGGAAATAGAAACGCAACTTGGTAGAGAGATTGCAGCTTATCAATTTGGACGTGCTGCTAACTCTGTAAAAAGAGTCAGAGTCTATATTGAAAATATCCTTGATAATAAATTCATAGCTGATGCTTCCCATGGTATCAATCATGTTAAACACAACCTTGAATATGGTTATCAGTTGATGAATCTAATTGAGCGTACAAGAAGGACAATAGAGAAGAAGGCTCAATAATAGTATTAAGTCTACTGCATTATTTCTTATTATTAAATTGACTTCCATGAAGCTAAATTTCAAACAGAGATAGATTTTAGTAAAAGACAATTTCCTCTAGGGGTTAATTTTCATAAATCTCAATTCAAAAAATCTAATTTTTCTGAAACTAAATTCCAAGGAGGCTTAATAAAATTCAGTGAGTCTCAATTCCAAGAAGAGGCAAACTTCTCTTTTTCTACTTTCAAAGCTGGCACAAACTTCGCTGAAGCCAAATTCGAAGAACAAGTGATCTTCTATGCAGCTAATTTCAAAGGAGAAGCAAACTCTGCTACTATCCGATGGAAACAATAATGACAATACCGAAATTAAGAGGGTGTGGGAGAAGACGAAAGATGTCCCCGCTAATGAATTCAGAGTAAGGTTTTGCTTTGTTGCATAACTCTGATATTAGTCATTAATGTTAAAAAATCCTTATTCTATAGGTAAGAATACATTCTAAATGTAAATCGAATAATGCTGAAAACGCTTAACAATTGCGATTTCTTTAGTTATGCAACAAAGCATAAGGTTTGACAGATTCTCTAATTATAGATAAAGTAATGCCATAATCATATAACTTGTTATTTTATCTTGGTATGCTTGTAATGATTGCCTGACTTTCAACTTCTAAACCAGCATTCTTGTATTTAACACGCTCTTCTGTTAAGTCCTGTATAGTATTTGAAACAATAAAGCATACTTTTCTTCTGTTATTTCTGATACCGGACATACTAATTCAAATCCTCTGTCTATGTTTAGATTATACAGCTTATGGTCATCATATCCAGAAACAGACGCTATGTAACGCACTACTTTAAGAAGAGTACATGTTATTGCAGGATACAATTGATTATCTTGTACATCAGTCTGAGTAAAATCTGCTGATAACGGTACTATGAGCGAAACAATACTTGATGTTATGTGGAGTTCATATCCAATATGCATTGCTCGGTATGACTCAATCCCAATCTGGCATCTGTATATCAATACCTGAGCGTGGTACTACCCCTTTGTTCATAGATGATGGTTTATGCCACACTTAGCATGCTCAGGAAAGTCAATAACGATGACAGGAGTGGGCTGAAATACTTTTCAGATTATTATTATACTAACCCAGAATTACCAAGCTGTACGCTACAATAATAAGTTAAGGATATGCTACTCTAAACTGATAATATGTCTCTTTCCTGATTTTGTTTGTCTGTAGAGTATGGTTTTTACACTTTGTAATTCATTAGATCATATACAATATTATGATAAAGTAAAATATGAAATCTATCGATGATTCTGCAGAGATAATAATTAAAACCTCGATTTTTTGAAAAATGTCAACAATCAAGAGACAATAGATTTTACTTTCCTTTTTTTCTTCTACTGTTACTATTACTCTTTACAATGGATTTTTGAATTTGTACTAACTGTCTTTGTAATTGCTTCACTGATTCATTAATCTGTTTTACCATCTGCAATTGCATATCTACGTTTTTGACATATTTTTGTAATGGCTGAACTATTTTTTCTATTCTTGATATTTGGTTTGCCTGTTTTTCAATTTGTCTTGATAGGCTTGCTAAATCATTATTATTATCATATTCTTTCTTGGTAGCTTTAACTTTTGCCTTAACTTTCTTTATCTTTTGTTTTCCTTTTTTTGAATCCTCGTTATATTTCTTCTCCTTTTCTATAGGAAGTATTTCTTCTTCGGACACCTCCCTGATAATGCCTCCTCCTCCTCCTATGTCCTCTGCTTTTGCTTGTACTCTTTTTTGCAATTCTTCTTCTTCTTCTTTTAGTTTTATTTGATGTCCTTCTCCCTGTTGTGGATGTTGATTAGAAGCTCCTTCTTCCTCCTCCTCCTCGTCCTCTGACTCAAATTCTTCTTGTTCTTCATCTTGTAATTGGTGAGTTTCGTCTTTAATTTCTTCTCTTTCTGCCTCCTCAGTCATTATCAGTATCTCTTTAGTTGAATATAATTTAAATTATTGTATGTTCAACTAAGTAATTCTTGCATTTATCTAGTTAATACCTAAAGTTAGAGTGTTCTGTTTACATAATTCTTATTATATTTGCTCTATAGAAGCATTCATATTTTGATTACGATCTACACAAGATTATAATTGTTTGTTCTATTATATGCAAAGCATCAGCTATTTTTCTAAATTTGAATTGTAGACAGGAAATATCGATGAATCAATGAAGCTAAGTAATCCATTGCAAATATCAAATCTTCATAAAGACAAGTTATTGAGAGTGGCTATGTATAGATATTCAAAACTCCTAAAAATGAGTACCCTCTTGTTTATGGAAAGGTTAATCAGTAGATCAACAATACGACAGAATATTTTGATGATCATTTTCCATGTAGAATAAAAGGTTGTAACATAGAGCATGTCAATAGATGCTCCAGATGTTTATTTTGTATCCCTACATATAGAAACTGATAGAAACGAACTCATCATATTCTTAACTGATAATGGAAGTTAACAGAGCCAATACCATAACTATATTCAAAAATACTGATAGTGGAGTGGATGATAAAAGCTTTAAAGGTTTTTCTTTCATTTCATAGTTTGGATTAACATGGTTATCTATCTATCTATCTATCTATATGTTTTATAAACTCTCTTTAGTTATTCGCCATAGTAATGATGACGACTTTTAAAATGTAATAGGCTATTAATTTGCGCTAATTATTTATTTATTTCAAATGCAAATATGTACTCTTAACTACTGCAATCAATGCTAAAGGTGAATCTTTTTCTATCGAATCATTAAGATGTGTTTAATGTCTATACGTTATTAATTCCTTTATTACCCATACATAGGCGAACCCAGAGGGATGCGAAATGTTAGAAACTGACTAAGATAGGATTGAAACCTTGAATTGGTGTGGCATCAGAGCCTACCAACGCTCGGTTAGAAACTGACTAAGATAGGATTGAAACTAGATGTCTATGGTCGCTATCACTAAATCTTTGTATATGTTAGAAACTGACTAAGATAGGATTGAAACCTAGAAGGACGACACTGCAACGGAATAGCAAAAGTCCAGTTAGAAACTGACTAAGATAGGATTGAAACTGATGATGAAAGATGATGATATGCGTAATTTCTCCCGCGCGTTAGAAACTGACTAAGATAGGATTGAAACCGATTCAGGTTGCCGCCTCTGTTGCAAAGCGTATTCGTTAGAAACTGACTAAGATAGGATTGAAACCGCCACTGGTTTGCAAGCTGCATGTATCCTTGTGATATGTTAGAAACTGACTAAGATAGGATTGAAACTGGTCTCTTATCGTTGTTCCTGCGGTTGTTCCAAACGAAGTTAGAAACTGACTAAGATAGGATTGAAACAAATACTTCAGAATCATGGAGATGAGCTAAATAGAATGTTAGAAACTGACTAAGATAGGATTGAAATTTATAGTTTAGTTCTTTTATATGGTAACGGTTTAACTATTAAATACTTATCAGAAACAGGCTATGAAAGTACATGAAGATAAGTCACCTTATAAGTCGACTCCTTTAAATAAGAAGATAACATCTAGAAAAGCTTCTTTACAGTCTCTTATAATACAACTTAAGCTTGTAAGCGATGTCAAGATCAACATCATTGAAGCTTGGAATATATCTGAATTGCTTCCACATAATGGTTGGTAAAATAGTGAAATAGCTTTTTTATGACCTCTGAACCAATTGATTAGGATTACAGCAAGTCTATACAATTATTGAGTGCAAGCTTATAGAGTTATCAACGAGAGGAACAAATTCTCCATTTCTGGAACCACTTTGCGCTCTCTAATTGCTCATCACTAAGTTTTTCAACCAAATTAATTATTTTTTGTTTTGCTTCATCTAATTGGTTTTTTAACGTTTTAATATAGTCAATTAACGGTATATTTCTTTTGTATTCTTCAAGATCATCCGTAGTTACATCGTAATATTGCAATACCTGACGTAGTTTTACTTTTGCATCTTCTATTTGTTTTTTCACTTTCTCCAACTCTAACTGTTCTTGTATGATATGATTAGGCAGCTGATCTAATGGCAGTCCAAGGTTATCTGATAAGGTACATACCTTGTTTACAATATTAAGAAATTTCTCACCTGTCAAACCATGCTTAAAGCAGTAAATAATGATATTTTCAATGAATGATTCTACCTGATCTTCATTTAAATCCATCCCATCTAATGTGTTTTTTATTCTGATAGAGGATGCAAGTACAGACACATCCAAGTCATAATTCTTCTTTACGATTATAGCCACTTCTCTGAGTAAGTCAATGTCTGGAATCTCTTGTCTAGCATCTTTTATAATAGTACTTACAGTTCCAGCTCCTTTGTCATTATCTTTGGCAATCTGATCTCTAGAGATACCTTGAAGCCATTGCTTAATGACTCGTTGTTTGATAGATTTTGGTACTTTTCGTCCCAATATACTTTTAATATTTTCCAATTTCTTTATAAGATTTTGCATGATTTATTTGTTGATGATTTTATTTATTAAAATGCAAATGTCATATCAGCGTATATATTGAATCTGACGATTATTTGACGATAAAATGACGATTATCTGACCAACAAATGACGGGGGACACTGTTACTATTCGAGGGAAACAATAACTATCAATGCAGTAAGTGATGATGAAAATTATAATATTATAATACATTATTTTACATGAATCTATTAGAATTGTGTTATTTCATTTCTTTTAAGAATATGCTGATAGAAAACTAATCCAGCCTTTTAACAGATTTCTTCCCTTGGGGGTAATCGAATACAAACTCTTTTTCACCGCCTTTCGTGAACCTTCCTGGGTAGGTACGTCAATACCTTCGACATATCCTTCTCTCTTAAGTCTATGCTCTAATGAATCCTTAAGAGTTGCAGAAATTTTGTATATCTGTCCTTTTGTATGTAAGGAAATTATTTCAGAGATTTGTGTTGTATTAAGTGGTTCATTAGCCTCACTTAGGGCCATAAGTGTTATGAAACTGTTTGAAAGCTGTGCACCTTGTATCATATCGTAATTTTTTGCAATAGAATCCCATATCTTTTGATTAGTATGATCAGACTCTTTTAGGTGCTGTTTCTTCTTTTGTTTTTCAAAGTTTTTTGGGGTATTTTCAGCAGCCTTTTGGTTGTGCACTGCCTTAGGTAAAACCTAGATATTATTTAAAAATGCTAAGTGAAGTGTCAAAATCCATGTCGTATTTTGTTTACTACTTGGTCTAGGTTTTTGTAGGAATAAAGCTTAACATATGTAGTATATCTTCATTTTATGAATCATCCTTCTGCTCTGGGACTTACTATAGAACAAAAGAACATGTTAAAGTCATCCATGAAGACTACGGATAACAAAAATGAGTATCGCAAGTTGTTGGCTATATTACAAAAAGGAGAAGGTAGAACATATCATGACATAGCAAAGGAGCATGGAATTAACAGTAGATCCGTACAAAGATGGATTGCCGCCTACATTAAGAAAGGAATCGATGGATTAAAAAACAAGAAACCTGGTGGAGCAAAATCTAGGATAACTGATAGCGATAAAGAGATCATTGTTTCAGCATTATTTAATGATCCACATATCTTTGGTTATCTCAGAAATACTTGGAGCCTAAGAATCACTTGCAAGATGCCTTACAGATGAGCTTGATATTCCCATCAGTTTCAAACATCTACAACGCATAACCAGAGACTTAGGATTTAGATGTAAAAGACCAAAATTGGAACTACTGCATGGACCTGATTACGAAGAAGGCAAAGAAAAAATAGATAACTACAAGCAGGTAGCTTTAGCTCTTAAAAAAAGGAGTCATATTAGCATTTGAAGATGAAACTACAATAACACAAAAGCCATGTATCATAAAATCCATGAGCTTTGAAGGAGAACAACATAAGATAGAACACAATGGTAGCAGGAAGAAGTTCTCTGCATACATATCTATGCTATGGCCAGATCAGAAGTTAATGTATGACTTCTACGACGTTATGAACTCTAATAACACCATAGATCATCTGGAGAATCTAAGGAGATATGTCATGAACACTAGATGGAAAAGACTGACACTGATATGGGATAATGCTTCATTTCATATAAGCAGAATGGTTTGTGAATATATCAAGACACAGAATGATTGGTTGACCATAATCCATCTTCCAAAGAAGACTCCGTATCTGAATCCGAATGAAAGAAAGGTAAATGAAAGAATAAAATCAGATGTATGTGCAAATAGGTTTTATGAAAATATAGAAGACCAGAAGGCCTCAGTATCAGAATATCTGGACAAAAGATTTGGAAGATGGAATAACGACAGATACTATGACACTTGACTTACGACGTCATACTATAAGAAATAATATTCAAGTAAAAAGGTTCTTTATCAATTTGTAATACAGGAGATTTTCAATCCAAGCTTTTCGCGATTTTGAAAATGAGACAATAAATCAATACAATGTCGTCTTATCTTTTGATTAAGCGTGTACTCATGCATGCAAGTCCATGGCATACCTTTTTAATATCTATTATTTTAATGCTATTTATTCTAATTAGTTGAATTAGAACTACACTAATTCTTAGAATATATGGAGCATTATTATGTCAACGCTAAAAGGAATGCCAACCAGCCCTTCAACAGCTTTTGACCCTTTGGTGTTATCGAATACAAAGTCATTCTAATTGGTTTTCTATCAGTTTTTTCATTTGGAATATCCGTACCATCAACATATCCAGCTTTTCGTAGTCTATTCTCTAATGAATCTTTGAGCGCTCCAGAAATTTTGAATAACTGACCTTTTGAATTTGTTGCAATTTTTTCTGATATTTGAGTTGTGCTTAATGGTTGTGATTCATTTAAGGCCATTAGTATAATAAAGCTGTTTGACATTTGTGCACCTTCTATAAATTCATACTGTTTAGCAATGCTTTCCCACAGATCATCTGAATTTATCTTTTCAATTGTTTTCTTTCCCATTATTTTAAAAAATATTATGGTAAGTATATCAGGTTATCCACAACCATGATAATGGGTATTAATGGCGTTGAGTACACACAAGTAAATAAATATTAATATTCAGATACTCTCCTTGACTTAAGCCGACCTTCACATATTCTCAGCGATATTTACTCCAAAATTTTGCCAGGCTGAGATGTACTTGCCTGAGAGTTTATCAGGATCATTTAATACATAATGTCTAGCACTAACTGATTTGAAACGTCCGGCTAATACCTCCGCCTCATCTAATTCTATGGCATTCTTGAACCGCATAACATTGTAATGTATTTTTCTCAATATGACATAGGCAATACCTGCTTCTCTCTTCAATATTTTATGTGCAGCTTGTATATCGTATTGATCGAATTTTGGCATGTTCCTTAACTTTTCCCAATATACAGTTGGAATAACTGTTGCTAATGCCTTCTTATTACCTCTTATCCAATTTATTGTAATAACTGACAATCCATTCCCACAGTTTGCAACATGAAGTTTATCACATTGACAACCAAAGGATTGGTCGCATATCGGATTTACTCTAATGTAAATTATTTCATCTTCACGCAATCCTGAAAACAAGCCAATTCTGCAAGTGAACCCGATATCACTAGGTATACTCATTATTTTGTTTATTTTGTCTTCAACAAAGTTTGGACTGACTAGATAGATACGATCTTTATGGTCCAAGCCTCTGTTGAGTTCATATCGCTCGATTATTCTTGAAATTAAATGCTTCACATCCTTGTTTCCATATCTATTGACGTAATAGTCTGCAAATCGCTTTATTGCTTGCAAAATCCAAGAACGTTTAGGATTAGTGCATTTGAAAAGTTCAACGTCAGGATTAGGATTAAAGAAAATCTCGACGTACCGGATATAATAACTATGCAAACAGTTTGCGGTATGTGGATGATATTTTCCCAAAAGCCATTTATGGAAATCTTCATCATCTATTTGTTTCCAAAAATTAAACTTGTCGCTTATTTGTGAAGTAAGGAGGCCTGTTGATTGAGTCTGTGCTTTCATTATTTGAACTTGCTCATCATCTGTTACTAGTCTAAGTTTTCCGGCTATCAACAGACTACACAAATCCTTTAGAGTTTCACATCTTAGATTGTCAAGTTGCTTATTGAAAAGATCTATTTCATTTTTTCTTATACTTGCACCAACACTTACCCATTCCTTATGCTTTTGGACTATTACTTCCTTATGCTGTAATTCCATAGTAATAGTAAGAAATCCATGATAATAAGCATTATGGTTTCCAAAACCAGTAATAGGTCTGTCATTAGCTTTTCTTAATAAGCTAATATGCTTTCTTAATAAAAAAATTTCAATCTTAAGAAATCCAATCGCAAGCCTTGCTTGTTAACAAAAATCTTCTTAAGAAAATTCTTAAGAAAATAAATCATACTCAAGCCTAAAGCGTCCATTTTTTATTAAGAAATGACATTTTTATACTCAAAAGGTTATCGCAACCTCTCACACATATGGGTA
>CAWIMJ010000014.1:0-10158 GCA_963837175.1 uncultured Nitrososphaeraceae archaeon | reverse complement strand
TAATCCTTAATTATCAAACTAGGTTAGTTATATAATCATTAATTAAATAATAATAAGTCTAAATTACAAATTCCAGGGCTAGCTTATAAAACCTTAAGGCAGGGCCTGTTTTAATATAATTATGTTAGGTGCAGAATTGGGCCAAGAAAATGGTCGTATTATTGGTCAAAGAGTACTTGATGCCGAAGGACCTAAAATAGAAAGCACGTTCTCTGCTGAAGGAATATATAGAACTATAGAAGTCACCAACTTGGGAACCTATTGGACAATTCCAAGATCAGGTGGAGCATTGTATGGACAAGGACAAGGTCTTTTAACAACTAGAGATGGTCAGTTTGCGACATGGACTGCGCAAGGACTTGGGCGTTTTACTGCACCTAGAACAATATGGTTTCGTGGCTCTATTTTCTATCAGACTGATTCAACTGGAACCTTTGGTTTTATTAATAATCTTATGGCAGTCTTTGAATATAATGTAAATGAAGTTGGTAATACTTCAGCTAGAAGTTGGGAATGGGTACATTAGCTAATTGGCTGTATTTTGTATTCGAATATTTTTTATAGATGAGGCGACTGCTGAGTTTAGTTTAATTTGATACTCTTTGGATTTATTCTTAGTCGGGACGTGAATTGAAGATTTAACGGGGCAAATGGGATTCTATCCCTTGTGGTAAAGGGGTTCAATGATTTTTGCTATTTATATTTTCGTCGTCTAATTAAAGCAGGATCAGAGAAGTTAATCTAAATGTGGCATGACGATTAATTTAGACCCAAGGGTCTCCATGACAATATTGGTCCTAAATGTATATTTCTATCATTAGAATGAAGAAAATTATGGTTAAACACTTTATATTAGACTGAAATAAATGTGATGATATCTAGTTCTCCAAGATGTGTCCTTCGTCCTCTTCCCCCATTACACTCCTAAGCTTCTTGAATATTAGTGCACATCCATTATTATCAAATGTATAAGTTGTACGGTCAATTCTTTCTTCTAATAACGTAGATTTGTCTAATTCTTTAGGAGGCATGCCACACATATAACATTTGTATATTTCTTTATAGAGATCTATAGCTTCATCTCCATAAGCCTGTATTCCATATTGGCTCCCATCGTCACAGCTAACTTCTACGGAGCAATACTCTATTCCATTTCTCATATGACTTATATTTTGAGATTTTTTTGTTATATGACAACGCACATTTTTCTTATCACTACCACTTTCTTCTTCTTTGGCACTAGTAGGTGTTAATGGTGATCCTGAAAAAAGCAATTGTTGTAATGCCGTTATGCTATTTGGGTAGTACATCCATAGACACCTTTTTTTTCATAATTGCCTCTTTAGTGCTGACTTTGAAGGATCTCTTCTTTCCAAGTCTCCAAACTACTTCCACAGAACCAAAGAGAGGTAGAAAACCTAATGCAACCCATGCAATAGATTCTGTTATTTCCATACAATAATTATAATACAACATCGCAAACATTAACTCTGCTCAGTCCTACATTAAATAAATCGAAATCTGTCTAAGTAATCAGCGGCATCTTTAACAAATCAGAAGTAGTTTTTACTAAAGTACAATTGTATCCTGTCTATAGTAAGGTTGTGCTTGAAGAATCAGCAATGACCATACACCTAAAAGATCTCTGTCGACAAATACTAGTAGAAGACAGCTGTATTAGATTTGCAGCTATTTCTAACAAATTTGGCAAGCAAATAGCCGGAGAATATAGAAAGGGCTTGATTCCACTACTGACAGAACGTCAATCAGATCTGTCCGCTATTGAATCTATCATAAGAATGAATACTAGAAGAGATTTGCAATTACAAATAGGTAAACCAATATACTCCTTCACATTGTATGAGAAAATAAAACGGACAACATTATCATTAGACAACGAAGACTACCCTATTCTAATGGTATCATTTGATACAGAGGCAGACCATGAGTCCATAATTTTGAATAAAATAATACCCTTTGTAAAAGATGAATCAGATAGATATTGATTATTAATTCTTATATTATTGAAGACTTTAACAATAACTAGCTATCACAATGCCATGTCGGATACGAACAGAAGAGACCTCAAAATTGAGTGCACAGGTCTAAATCAGATTTGACTGATGATATTATGTCTATATCATTTCATTGTAGTCAGCCTGATATTACTACTAATTGAAGGTGGCCGAAAAATTGAATCAATTAAGTTAAGATATGGCCTTTAATCCTCTGGCTCTCCCATACTATTTACTTACTCCAACATGACGTGCATAGTTAATATCACTTCAAATTAAGAAAGATAGTCGAAATAAGTGAAATAAAGGGTGGGCTTTAATAAATGCGATGCATATTACCACTAGTGGTTTTAAAAATGATATTGAATTAGACTGCATCAAGATTTTTGGTAAATGGCTATAAGATTTGTCATCTCAGGATCCTGCTACTTACCGATATAACACAATGATACAGAAAGAGAAGATAATGCTGATGCACACTTAAAGCGCCAAATAATGGGGTGTGAAGTTACAGTTGCTATCACGCATAGAAAATTAGACTTTGGTCCATGGGAGCACATATTTTATGGAGAATTTGATGGTCGTAGAAATAAAAGAGTGTTAGTAAAGGTAATTGGTGAATAGATATCTCTCTGATTGATTTAAAGTACAAAAGGACAAATTTCTGTAGATTGGCGATAAATAATCCCACTACTAATATAACTCAGCCTTTATTCTTTTTAGCAAATAACCTATTGTAACTGGCTTTTTTATAAAACATCCTATACTTATGGTTGGATATATCTCCCTTACAGCTTCGTGATTTACTTCTCCAGCAGACATAAAGCAAATCTTTACATTAATATCTACTTTTAATATCTCTGTAGACAGCTCAAATCCATTCATATTCGGCATATTAATATCGACTAACAATAAATCATAGAAACTTGGCTTGAATTGTGATAGTACTAATAGTGGATCATTAAATGTGTGTATTTCAAATTTATCATTTTCTCTTTCTAAAGCAGATTTGAAGGTTAGAGTAATATCAGGATCATCATCTACAATTAGAATTCTTTTGAGAGATGGTGCTTTAGCAAAAGTAATTATCTGAGCCTGATTTTTTGACACTATGACCATCATTAGTTATTTTGCATTCATTTGCTTAATAAAGTAATTAGATATTAATAAGGTTTTTAGTATTCAATCGGACCAAATAGTGATCAACAGTGTGATAATATAATTAGCTTACTATAGTAATAATATTCTCTCTTAATGGCTTATTACAAAGTGTGGCGAATAAACAGAGGTATGTCTATTACTTGATGAATAGATGATACAACGTTTCTCAGATGCTTTCCATCGTTCTATTTGCAATATCAACCAATTCGCCAATTAAATGCATAGGCGTAACTGTATAAGTATTAGGAAAAGTTAGTTTATACTGCAATGATTTAAGGAAAGTATTAGACTATAAATGGCCTTCTTTAACTTTGATTTCTTCCACTATATCTTGAAGATAGGACTTGATATCATTTTCATCAACTGATGAACTGATTCCTGTTTCTTCTACCATACTGCTCTTAGTCTTTGCATATATAGTAATTACTCTTCTTTGCAGTTCTTGTTCCATTTGAGCAGTTCCAATGACATCTAAAAATTGAGATTCCCTTAGAGCAATTTTTCGAATAGTTTGACGTAATCTAGTGTCTTCAGATACTGATGTAGCTGAAGAATAAACACCTAAGAAGACTAGATAGGATGCCAATACCATAAAGCAAATACTGCTAAGGCCAAATGGTGGATATGGAATAAGAGTTAAGCTAGTAGGCTGATTCGCAGTAAACAAAAGCATCATGCCATATGCTGAAATCATCATATAGCCTTTGACTGTTTTGTTAGTAAGACTTTTAGCTACACTCCAAAATGCAATACCAAACAGTACTCCACCTGCTGGTTTGCTTATGATGAAAATCAGATTATAAATGATACCAAACAGTACCTGGGTTTGAAAGACGCAAATCAGCAAATGAATATAAAAACAAAGGCTGAAACTGGCTTAGAAAATAAGCCAATGGTATGCTTACAATTATCCAATATTTGGCTCTTCCCAATTTTCTTGAATAATGTCTTAGCAAAAGAACAGTAGCAATCCATGTCAAAATAAATGATAAAACAGAAGTTAGAACATATAATGAACTCAGAGTAATATCTGGGCTGGCCAATGCACCAGTAAGACTCCTAATTGGTCGTATAATTGCAGGGTCATTAATGAATACATTGTTAATGTAAATGATTGTTATTATTGCGTTAATCGAAATCATAGTAGTAGCTAATGCATAGGCCAAGACAACTGAATTATGATTTAATTTAAACCATGAAAAGAAACGTTTGGCTAAGAGTGCTAAGAGAATGAAAGATAGGCCATAACTAATGAAAATGGTTGACTTCAAAATAAGGATATGATAACTTGACATAAATAACATCTGCAATATAGTGAAAACAAGAATCGCTATCAAAACATACTGGGTTATAGTCACGGTTTTATTTATCCAATCCAGATCATGCTGCTTAAGACCGCCGATTTTACCTTCTTTGTCTTTATACCCTTGCTTTACAAAGGCCAGAATAACATATTGCCCGACTACAAAGACAAGAACCATAAAAATGAAGAGTGCAATATCTAAAATTGACGACCTTAAGCCGGCGGCAGAAGTGGTAATACTAACAATTGAAGTATCAACAATTATTGCTATGATAATGAAAATTATGATAATGAAAATACCTGTATTGCCTACTCTTTGAATTATCAAACTTTATCCATCTTAAGTTGTCTTGGAGATGATTAATAATAGTATTATAATTTTATCGACATATAACTCACTATTATGCATTTACGATATAGTTTAGGACGTGCAAGTTAACGTAAATCATTACCTCCAACAAAATGAATTAGCAACCTAAAATTGATAGGAACTCAACGCATATGCATAAAAACAATAATTTTATCTAGTTATATACATGTTCTAAATTACGTTCTTCTCTTAGATATTGATAATAATAATCATTTTCGAAATCTTCAATTCTACCTTTGAAATATCCGACCACTCTTTCAAGGATACTCCTTTGATATGATGAATGAAGTCTCTATATGATCTAGATCTATAGAATAATAGTCTTCTGGGTATCATTTATACTACCATCTGAATACTTTTGTTAGTTGGACAAAAATGTATTTATGAAAGTCTTTCGGTAATACCGTTTACAATTGCGATTGTTGAAGAAGTTTGCTCTGTTATGGATGATGATCCTAGCAATATACGTCATTTCTTCAAGCATAGTATTAGTCAGGGCCGATAGTATTAATCCCGGCGTATTTTCAAAGGATTCCGCACCTTATGGTATTCCATATGGTGAATGGTTAGCAAAATGGTGGCAGTGGAGTTTTTCGATACCAACTGCACAACATCCAAGGGATGCATATACTCCAGAGAAATGTACATTAAATCAAGAAGGTCCTGTATGGTTCTTGGCTGATCAGCTTGGTGGTCAAGAAGAGCGCACATGTATTATACCTGCAGGAAAGGCGATCTTTGTTCCACTTCTTGTAGGAGAATGTGATTACAGTAGTCCCGATGTCAAATCAGACGAAGCCTTGCGTCGCTGTGCAATGGCAGGTGATGAATATGGTGTAATTGAGGCTACTGTAGATGGCATGAAATTGAAAAGTCTTGAGCAATACAGAACACAGTCTGGTTTTTTCAATATAACTATACCGGAAAATAATATTTATGATGAGCCAGCAGGTAGTTATAGAGCTTTTGCTGATGGATTCTTTGTGTTCTTAGAACCCCTATCGGCTGGTAAACATGATGTACATCTTAAAGTCAGCGTATTAAATCCTGTCAACCAACAGTTCAATTACAATGCAGATTGGACTTACCATCTGATAATAGCAAAACCCACAAATTCAACCAAGTAATAATAGTAAACAATCAGCAGGCTTTTTATTATCAATCTTTGCCTTTACTATTACGAAAATGTTCTGGATCTTCTATACTGTGGATATCCTCTTGATTTGATAGGTTTGGGAATGTTAATGATGACTGGTAATGGTAACGTAAAATTAGATCAAGAAGAATATTCATTGTGGTAGCCTTACAATTTAATTCACGGGTTCGTTGAAATTCAGGACAGAATTGACTTAAATATGCCACCAACTTAATAGACATCTTTTTTCATTAAAATGTAGTATATTACTGTGAACAAAGAGCGAATAATCACTAAACTAACACTAATGGAGCTATTTGGTGGATTTGCTGGTGGGTCTAATATTGATATTTTACTCTCAAAGTTATTATTGTTAAGTTTAATCTGATGACGCTATTATTCCATTTAGTCTTTTTATCAGCGTTTCAGTTTCAATTGGTTTTTGAATATAGCAATTTTTATCTAATGCAGGAGATAATTTTTTTTCAAACTGATTATAATCCATTTCACCTGCTGTCAGAAAACAGACCTTAACTTTATCATCTATCTTCTTTATTTGTTTATACAATTCAAACCCATTCATTTCTGGCATTTTAATATCAAGCATAAGCAAGTCATACATACCAGCTTGTTTTCTAAAATTCTCTAATGCCAAGAATGGATCAGTAAATGTATTGACTTGGAATCCATTCTCCTCTAAAACTATCTTTACAGCTAAATTAACATCAGGTTCATCGTCTACTATTAAGACTCTTTTATTCATTATTGATTGAACCCCTTAACATTTTATTGTAGATGATAGTTGGAAGAGTAAAAGTAAAGCTAGCATCTTTTTCTGCGTGTGTATTATCATCCTCTTCTCATATCTTGCATTGTGAGAAGCTTCGATTATGCTTTTAGCAACAAACAATCCCAAGCCAGTAGCTTTAAAAGATTTTAGAGTAAATTTTGAGAAAAGTAGTGGTGATATTTCAGAGTCTATACCACTATCTCTGTCATTTACTTTAACGATGACTTGAGCATATTGCTTTCCCACGGTAACGGTTATTGTACCCTTCCCACGTATAAGCAAGTCTAATAGGCATTATATGGTAATCATTACCATTTGCTACCAGATTTTATATATCCGTATAGCCTAATATTAAGCATAAAAATGGTAGATAATAAATCAAAAAACGAAAGCAGTACAGTAGGATCAAGTAGCACAGGCCCTGTATTAGATACAGTAAGAGAAAACTTTGTTAGAGCAGTAGATCATATATCAAGTGTTCAACCACAATATGCACAAGCATTCTCTAATCTTCAGCTAGATTATATTCAGACAGTAAAGAATGTGATAGAGAAGACAATTTCAGCTCAAAAGCAATTGCTAGGAAACTTTAGCATCCCAGTATCAATACCATACACAGAACAATTTACAAGACAATCAAATGAAATTACTAACAATACATTAAGAGCACTTGACATTAACAACAAGCTAGCAATCAATGCAGTAGACGTGGCAAAAGAGAACCTGAGAATCTATAATCGAACAGTCGATGCAGTAACAGAATTTAGCAATAATGCCAAAGGCTTGTACAGCCTTCTCTACGGATTCAAACAGCAACAATTCTCCCAAGCAGTAAAAAGTAACTAGCACTTCTTTTTTTATTTCTTTTAGAGTATATTTTCAGCGTTTAATGCATTTTCAATAGTTTAATCTAGTTCTTACTCTTCTTTATGCAAAACAAAACCATTTTAATCTTATTCATATAAAAACTTCCTTAATAGGCTCTATCACTTTTGGTGGAATGTAAGACAGATTTGACTGAATTTTACCACCCAGAATACAACAGAATAATTATGTCTTGAAATTATTTATCCAAGTTTGTTGACATGTCAACGTATATTTTAACAATGGCTAAGGTTCAAAACTTGGCTAAATAGAATAAACCATCAACTTACGGAAAATGATTCGATGATGTTTTGTAAATAGCTTAATAATAAGAGTTTTAACTTCTTTCATATGATTGTTTTATAAGAGATAATGCATAAGGGATGTCACTTTTTTCTTTAATAATTATTTCTGTTTTACCGCTTGAATAATGACCTATATCCTTAACATCTCTTGCTTTCTTTAAAGGATCATTAATTTGATTCATTTCAATGTTAAGATATGATTTAAGTTTTGATCTTAGAAATACAATAGACACAAATGCTTGCTTCCGACGGAAAGCTACGTATTGTTTCTTAGGCCTTACCTCTATATCTTTACCTAGAGTAAGGATATTGGATTTTAATTCTGAATACATCTCTTTAACTCCATCATCAACTGATATGAGGTGATCCTCTTCTGTGTAGACCTTAATCTCCTCAGTTACCTTTTTGACAATAGCATTATTTTTTGCAATGGTCGTGATAGGTTCTTTAGCAGAGGGAGATTTTACTTCATTGAATACTAGCAACCCATTACTGTATTTGTGAACTTCCCATAGTTGAATTCCAAGATCTTTGAATCCTATGGCATGTTGCTGATATTTTGTAAACTCTGGTGAGATGAAAATTATTCTTGACTGCGACCAATCTACCTCTTCACGTTTTAAATTGTGAGATGAATTGGAGCTTTCATTATACTCTAATATAAAATCGGCTTTGTTATTGAGCATAAGATTAAGATAAGCCATACCCTGGTCTACAACTGAGAAATTCCTATCCTTTTTTGTACTCTATTATAACAAAAGCTTTAGATTCTTCATCAAATGCAAGAGTGTCTATTCTCAAACCATGAAGTTCAAACTCTGATTTTACAAAATCAAGCTCAAATAGATCATGCAGATTTGACTCAGTTAGCCGCTGGATTTCACTCTCTAATGGAAATTGCTGCTCCCTTACTTCAGAGAGTTTTGTACCATTTATAGAGAAAATCCGCAATATTGTGTATATATCCTTTCATGTAGTCTAAATGCTTTTTTGCAGAAAGGCTCTTTTTTTAAGAGAAATGGTTAAAGTCAGGGGTAATTTATCTAATGAATAGAGGATATAGCTTAATTTGGCCAAAAGCAAAGAACAACAACAAGAAGAATCACCTTCGATTGTAGAAGGAATAGTCTTTATACCCCACTTATAATTAATAAATTATAAAAAGTGAGATTTAGATTATGAAATATCTAATTATAATATTATTTCTTTTTGTAGTAGTATCCTCTTCCACTTTAATTCTAAATGCAAACATAATAGTTTATGCTAAAGAATCAAACACTACCATTTCTAAAAATAACCAGACTATAATATCGGAAAACAAGTCTTCTTCCTCCTCCTTTAATATTGCAATTGCATCAGATTGGGGATGTGATAAAATTGCTAAAAAAACAGCAGAAAATATTCAAGAAAAGAATCCTGAACTTGTAATAGCAGGTGGAGATCTAAGTTATGGTAAATCAGCAGATTGTTGGTTTAAAATAGTTGAACCATTTAAATCAAAGATAAAGATAGCCTTGGGAGACCATGAATATAGTGATACTACAGGTGGTGCAACAGGTGTAACAAATGATTATTTGAAACCTTTGAATCTAAACAAAACATATTATTCTTTTGATATGAATAATACTCATTTTGTTTTTATAGATCCATATATTGATTATAAACCTGGCTCTCCTCAATATCAATTAATTGAAAATGATTTGAAAACTGCTTCTACCAATCCAAAAATAGATTGGAGATTTGTTGTGGTATCTCCACCTATATATACTTAAACTTCTAAACATCCTGGTAATGCTACAATAAGAGATATTTATCATCCTTTATTTGATAAATATGGTGTAGATCTTGTTTTTACTAGTGACAATCACAATTATCAACGGACATTTCCATTAAAATATAATAATAGCAAGGGCGAGGATAGTGCCAATCCTATTATAGTAAGTAAAGATTCTAATAATTATAATAGTAATAAGGATAAAAATAAAGGAGTTATCTACCTCACAACTGGAACTGCGGGCAGATCCCTTTATGCAATTACACAACAAGCACCATTTATTGCAAAACAAGATGATCAACATTTTGGATTTTTAAATATTGATATTAATGGTAAAACTTTGAAAGGAACTTTTTATGCAAATGAAATAGAACAACTAAGCTCTTCTAATGTAAATGATAAAAATAATGCAATAGATTACTTTACAATATCAAAGACATA
>CAWIMJ010000013.1:0-92999 GCA_963837175.1 uncultured Nitrososphaeraceae archaeon | reverse complement strand
GGTTTGATTGTAGTAAGTAATCGTTCGCTGAATTCATTGCTAGATAGAATTATTCCCTTAGGATCTTTGGTTTCAGCTCTCAAACTAACATCGAATGGTTCAGATGATATAACAAGAGACAAGCCGCGTCCTGCTTCAACTGCCTCTCTGGATATATTGATGGACTGACCTGGTAGAATTGGACTGTTGCTCACTATTGTGTTTTCACTCAGAAATGGATTTATGGACGAATGAGAATATACTAGAAAAATAGCTATTCCAGCAATGAAAATGATAGCACCGGCAATCAGGATAACGTAACTGCGTTTCATTATATTACTATAGTAAATATTATTTTCATTTAAGCATTATGAAATATAGTAATTATCTGCATTGTTGCATAACTCATTAATCTCTATGCGGCGTTACTTTTTGAAGCTATTTTCTTGTAATAAATGTATTGTATAAACTAATACTGCAGAAGCAAGTTTTAGAATTAAAAGAGCAAGGATAGTGAAATATAAAAGTAAGGTTGCAAGACAAAGATGACCAACTAAGAAATATACAGGACCAATTTAATGCAATGGAATCGCAGGTACAAGCATTAGTATCTACTCTTACAAGTATCGATCAAATCAAGTAAGAGTGAATTACTAAGAAGATATTTCAGAGTGGAATATACAAATCAGTAGTTAAAGAGGAATAATTAGAGCGCTCCTCGTAAGAAAAGGGCTTTATAACGAAAATATGGGGTATTGATTTGTGACAACAGTTGACAAAGAAGACGATAATGGCAATGATAAAACACGAGAAAAAATATCGAGGGCAAATTTTCTCAAGATGCTTGGAATAGCTAGCGGTCTTGTTTTAGGTATTGCAGGACTAGGCGATCTTCACAAATTATTGTTGAATAGAAAAGCTGTTGCTGGACGTCAAGTAGTAACTCTTCCTCCTTCTCAACAACAAGCCTTCGCTTATATTATTTACAAAAGGGGGTTGGAAACCGTTGCACAGAAATCTGATGGCAGTAATCCAATACATCATCCCATTAGTGAAGTTGTAATACAAAATGCTTTAAATGATCATGGACCGTTCGATAGTCCATCGGGAGTAAGGGCAGGGCCAGGACGTATTCACATACTAGATGGAGTATATGATTTGAGTCCTTCTTTTCAAGGATTTAATTTGAGCTCTTTTACAACTTTAACATTAAGTCCCCAAGCACTATTTAGTGTTCCTAGTGGATATGCGGGCCATGTATTCAAACTAGAATCTAGTGCAGACAGAACAATTACTGATTGTACCATTGATGGAGGATATATTATGGAGAGGGGTCCTACCCCACAGAGACAGTGGACTGGAATACTGCTTCATGGTGTTGGAGCGGGAGTTCTATTTAACAAATTTATGAATACAACAATACGCAATGCAAATATAGGAATACAATTGGTAGCTACAAGCGATCCTAAAGCCCCACGAGAGAGACAAGGATGGGTAAATGCCAACTTGTTTGAGGGTTTGAAGATGGGGTCAAATCACATATTTATCGACTTTGTTATGGATGGACCTTACATAGATAGTACTATAACTGGAATACACAGGAATCGTTTCATAAATATCGAATGTCAGAGTGACTCAAATACTCTACACGGAGTAAGAAACATCAGACATCTTGGTAATTCCTTCATAAACGTCGATATTTGGGACATCGAGCTAGGCGCCCCTGGAGCTGTAATATCTAATGTTCACTCAGATGCGCAAGGAACAATTATTATATCAGGTATGATGACTGGACAAGGCTTTTCGGATCAAGGCAAAACTACAAAGATACTTGACGAGAATAAAGGACCTTTTCTATAATTCCTTGATTTGTTTATACAATCACCCTTACGAGGTTATTTACTAATCTGAGGTTCAATCCTATGAAATTACGACTTTTGCTCATGATAACTTTAAAGCTTAGTAAGAGAGCATCCTCTTTACTATTATATCTAGTTATACATAACAGAAGCTTAAAGCTCTTGTTACCACTTGTTACCTATTTTGGTACTATTGTTACCACTCAGTTATCTCTGTTATCGTCTGTTACCAACTGTTACCAATGCATAATATTTGAAGTCAGATTATCTATAATAATCCTATCATATATGTACTAGATATTGTTATGAATTTCTTTTGAAATTAGCTCTCGGCATAAATATATGAATTGCCAAATATAATATACCCATTATTGCGCTAATTATTTTGGTAAGGCTTAGAGTATAAGGCAATACCTGAGTTTATTGTTTAACTATACTTGCTATAATATAATGCTCTCTATTCTTTTTTAATATTTCTAACTGCATCGATAGATAACCATTATTTATTAATTTTTCAAGAACATATTTTATACGATAGTTAAAGTTAGAATCTAATATCTTAATCGCATCACACCTATTCAATCAGTCTTTTATTATTTTGAAAGCATCATCATAAGATAATTTCTTAATATTCATTAGGTAATGGCCAAATATAAGATTTAATGTATTCTTTCCATAATCAGTCAAAACTGAGTTTTTAGTGAGAACATTGGAGATAATGCTATTAGTATATGAAGTGATGCTGTAAGAAGAGCAGACATAAATTAGATTTAGCCTACCATAGAATATCTTATAAATGATGGCGGCTGTGGGGCGGCTATAACGTATACCAATTTGCATAATTTCTCTAACTCAACAATCGATTTTTACCTCTGAAACTCCTAAAGTGTAGTTAGAATACTTTTGCTAACTGGTATAAGAGAGAACCAATTTATTATTATAAACAGTTATAGCATATTAAAATCTGACAATAGGTGCTTAGTGTGTTACTGCCATGTCAACAAGAACAAATATGACTATGATACCTATTAACAGGCCTTGTCTAGATGAAGAAGAGCGACATGAAGTAATGAGCGTTTTAGATGAAAATGCTCTTACAACTGCAGCCTACGATGGAGGAAAGAAGATACAAGATTTTGAATCCCGTTTAAGGGATTATCTAAGCGTAAAATATGTCATAGCTGTAAATTCAGGAACTTCTGCATTGCATGCGGCATTACTTGCTGCAGGTGTGAAGCAAGGTGACGAGGTTTTGCTTCCATCATTTACGTTTGTTGCTACTGCCAACTCTGTAGTCGCAGCTGGTGCAAAGCCTATTTTTGTGGATATTAACAGAAGAGATTATACTATTGATGTCTCTGATCTAAGAACAAAAATTACAAAGAACTCCAAAGCAATTATACCAGTTCACCTTTATGGGCATGTTTCTGACATGGATGAAGTTGTTGAGCTCGCCGCCAAACATTCGTTAGATATAATTGAGGATGCGTGCCAATCGCTTGGCTCTACCTATAAGAAAAAACAGACTGGAACCCTTGGATTAATGGGTTGCTTTAGCCTTTATGCTAGCAAAGTATTGACATCTGGAGAAGGTGGAGCAATTGCAACTAATGATGAGGACCTTGCAGACAAGCTAAAAATGATCAGAAATCATGGTATGGTTGAAGGTTATGATTCAAGAATTTTTGGCCTTAATCTACGTTTACCAGAGTTGAGTGCTGCCATTGCCAAGGTTCAAATGAAGAAGCTCACGAAGATGTTAGAATTAAGAAGACAAAATGCAGAATTATTGACAAAATCATTATTTCCCATAGCTGACAGAGTCCAACTAAAACTTCCTCAAGAAGACGAAGAAAAGAAATTTAATTGGTATCTCTATACTGTAGCCTTTGAAAAGAATAACAGAGACAAAATCAAAGACAAGATGATACAAGACAAAATTAGTGCTACTATATATTACAATCCTCCAGTCCACAAGACTCCGTATTATGAAAAGATGATTTTATCAGAGGCAAATCCTCTTATCAATACAAATTGGGCTAGCGAACATGTTCTATCACTTCCCGTTCATCCGCTGATAACAGAGATGGATATAGAGCGCATTGAAAATAGTCTTGAAAAAAATATATTATAAGAATTTGCTCTATATGATTGTTATTGTGACTTAGAAATAACATTACTTATCATATTGACATTATAATATACCTGGTAAAGGCTGCTCGGTAATAGTGTGTGCGTACTACCCCATATCTTACGAAAGAATCATTGTATATTAAACTGGCAAAAGCACGTTATGTGTTCTAAAATACCAGAATATCATTATTTATGTAAAAGAATATCAGTAGCATTAAAAATAAGGCCAATTCCAACAAGACAAGCTATTATAGATTTCATAAATTGTATATCTTTCTTTTCATAGATCTGCTTTAATGAAGTTCACCATAATGATTTGATAGTATTTGATAATCTATTTTCTACAATATACCAGTTATATTTATTTTTATATTTACTTCTAGCATTGTTTCAAAGATTAATTGACAATTTAGGATTGTTCTTTAACTTAAATATTGCAAGTCGAGACTCGTCGACATTTTTGGAATCTATAACAAGACCTCAATTTTCTTCTAACAATATTTGACCCATGCGAGTTCCTTTGATAGCTATTATTGGTTTTCCAAATATTATAGCTTCAGACATTTTACTGGGTGATGTATAAACGAAGTTCGGTATGTTGGGATCATAAAGTATTACAATACAATTACTCAGATATGTTAATTGAAGAATTTTAACGTGTTCTACTTTATCAAGATATAAAATGTTTGTTTTATCTTTAATGTTGTGTTCTAATTCATGGTGCATCGGACCATGACCTGCAACTACCAACCTTAGATCAGGAATTCCGTCTACTTCGTCCATTAACTGAGTTAAACCCTATCTGAGGCTTCATGCTCCATAAAATATGACAACTTGCTGAAACCAGCCTTTATTATAGTAACGTCAACCCTTTTGATTAAGAATATTTCATAGCGACAATTTGTTTTAGCATTAGTATTCTCTTTGGAATATATGCATCGGAATAAAAATCAGCAATATAGTAAATAATTTTTATCTTCTTCAGTTTTGCTACTTCCCATATAGATATTATAGTATCTAGGTTCTGGGGAGCAATAACATTAAATTTGTTTGTTTAACAAAAAATAGTTAAATATACTGTCCAAATTGGCAACTTAAAATTAAACGTCCGCCAATAGATGCTTTCAATTTAAAACCACGTACTTTTATACCGTTCACTACGACCTAATATACCCTCGTAAATTTTATATAATTCCTGTTCTATCATAGTCCAGTTCTATTTTTGTAGTAATGCTTTGCGATCATTATTTCCCAGCGTTCTGTGTAACTCCATACTATCTCTTAGACAAACTATTGCTGCCTTTATTTGGTCTACATAAGTATACTCTACTATAATGCCAGAGTTGCATTTATCGAGCACTTTACGTGACCCCATTATCAATAATTATTGGTATTCCAAGCATCATTGCTTTAAAACTTTGGTGGGTATTGCAAAATTATGAAATGGAATTTTTAAATCATATAAATCACTCAATATATACCAGTTAGCAAAAGTATTCTAACTACACTTTAGGAATTTCAGAGGTAAAAATCGATTGTTGAGTTAGAGAAATTATGCAAATTGGTATACAACCAAGAACTCTTTTCGACACATCCTTCTAGCGATTTACTTCTACAGTGAAATCTTATTTATATTATTTACATTTGAACTACTGTTATCTTGAAATTCTATTTTAAGATAATCTTTTTTACCAGATAATAGACCTTTTAAATTAAGCTTGATTGCCAGAATAATATCGCGTACTCATCAGATCACCAGAGCTCTGGGGAAAGGTACATCTAATATATCAATCATAGCCTCTACTGTCCTTGCATTAATTTCTTTTTTCTATATCTATACGGTGGGTTCTTATTTTAAGATCAGGACATATATTTTAGAAGATCGTGTAATCTACACCAGATTATTTGATAATTATATAATTAGTAGCAATGTAGATCACGTAATAATTTCATTTGGAATGATTTTGTGGCTCTCATTATATCTAAGAGGGAAAATACGACTCTTCACATTGCCAATATACGGAGGTTTAACAATACTTGGGATATTAATCAGCCTAGATATACTTCTTGATTTTACGGCATTAATCTCTATTCCACTTGTAATAGCGCTTTTAATCTATAACAAGATGTCATCAAAGATGATTCTTCAAAATATTTATACAAATTTGGCTGTAAATTATCTTGCAATAATAGGTATTGCTGTAGGAATTGTTGGTCTTTCGATATCGTTGACACCATTATTTTCTATTTCAAATATAGCTCTACCTACACCTAATTATGAATATGAGATATTCTCGTTAGTATCCAGTTTTTCTCCTATTTTGTTGCTTTTGTTAATTCTATGTTTTCCTGTCAAGTTATTGTTCAATGAATTCAAGATTGGAATATTAAATATCAAAAATAATAACAGGTTTGATTCCCTTTTTTTTAATGACCACTTAAAATCAATAACAAAGATCATTTATATTTTACTTTTTATGCTCCTGTCGATTACCATAACACTTATTCCTACTCAGCCACCTTTTAACAAAGACAATCAGCAGGTAGGTGTTGACAGTGACCACTATGTTGATTGGATAAACAGGCTGATACAGTCAAATGATATTCAAGAATTCATCCGACAAGCCTTTGTTATACAGTCTGCAGGAGATAGACCGCTTACTCTGATATTCTTATTTACAATCGCGAAAATCGTAAACGCCAATGCCAATCTCTTTTATACCGATCTCTTTTATATTATTGAACATGTTCCATTAATACTAGGACCGACACTTGTTTTAGTTATCTATCTTTTAACACGGGAACTGACCTCCAATGATATCACGTCACTTCTAGCATCTTTCCTGACAGCTATATCATTTCAAACACTAATCGGCATATATGCCGGTTTTTATGCAAATTGGCTTGCACTAATAATCGGGTATTTGTCATTTGTATTTCTTGTCAGATTCTTAAAAAAACCAAGTAAACTGAACCTCATTTCATATTCTATATTGATTGTACTTTTACTGCTTAGTCATGTCTATGCATGGACAGTATTGACAACCGTAATGGTAATATATCTGGTGGTTCTGCTCAAGTTCAATTATTATCACAGAAAAAGTATAATATTACTTCTGTTAGTCATCTTATCTTCTGTCGTTATTGATATTGGTAGAATGACAATAACAGGTTCTGCTAGTGGGATAGTAAATGATATAAATATTGCCCGTGGAGGAGTAGGTCTAGAGCAGTTTACGGTACGATGGAGCAACTTGATAGATGTTACACAAATTCATCTTGGTGGCCAATTTAGTAATTTTCTACTTCTTGTACTTGGGTTCTATTGGCTTATTCACTCTAATTTTCGCCAGCCATCCAGTATTCTCATGGTGATCTTTCTATCACTCGGAGTTATGCCTCTTTTTTTTGGTGATTGGATAACGCAGAGCAGGGTATTCTACGTGATTCCATTTCAAATACCAGCTGCAATTACTTTAACCTATCTAAAGAAGCAAGCAAATGGCAATATCATATTGTTGCCTATTTGTATCTGGCTTATAGCGGTATCTATTAGAGCCGTAACTAATTTTTACCTTGTCTCGCGTTTGTAATATATTCAAACTAAGTGCTTTTACATCTGAAATAGATCACTACAAAATAAAATATATTATTATTATCTAAGAAAAGTCTTTATATCTAATAAATAACACAATAATGTGCACTAGATGACATACTCAGGAGTAAATTATAACTTTTCCCTCGATAACGCCACTATTAGGGATAAAGCCGATCCAGTTGTTATGGCAATTATTCCTGCATATAACGAATCCCAAAATATTCAGAAAATAACTGAGCAGACTGGCAAGTACGTTACCACGATTATTGTTATAGATGACGGTTCACATGATAATACTGCAGAGTTAGCCAGGTCCATGAATGTCAAGGTTGTACGTAATAGACGCAATATGGGAAAAGGCACGGCACTAAAGAAAGGATTAATTGAATGTTTGAAATATAATCCAGATATTATAGTTACTTTAGATGCTGATGGACAGCATGATCCTGCAGAGATACCTAAACTGCTAGAACCAATCAAAAATGGAGAGGCAGATATTGTTATTGGTTCAAGGTTGGAGAAGAATTCCAGCGAAATTCCCACGGTCAGAGGATTTGGATTGTCGTTTATCAATCATATAAATAGATCTTTAATAAAATCAACTATCAATGATAGCCAAAGTGGTTTTCGCGCATATTCTAAAAATGTATTGTGTGTCATATTGGGCTATAATTCTACAGGCTACGGTGCAGAAATAGAACAATTAGTGACAGCAGAGTCATACGGGTTTCATGTTGTTGAAGTACCTGTAACTATTAGATATCATGGATTAGAAAATACTTCAAAGAAAAATTTTATTTTGCATGGAGCGAATATTGTATCGACTATTTTTAGAATTGTTGTTGATAGAAGACCGTTACTATTCTTTGGTATTATTGGAATTATTCTAATCAGCGCAGCAGTTTTAACTATATCACAAATGTTACTACTTTTCAATGAATCAGGATATTTTAGTATTCCACTTGCGTTACTAACGCTTGGATTCGTACTCATGGGTACACTACTGCTTCTTATATCATTTGTTTTCCATACATTAAAAAAATTCGAGAAAGATAGTTATGTTACTGCCAGTTATTTAGCTTTGATAAACAACAACAATAATGTAAATATGACCAGGAATTAATTTAGGGGTTCTCATACATTCTGTTCTCTAGTGCTTATTTTGTCACAAGTAGTAGTGAAATCTAACTTTGTAGGAAGTTAGCAATAATTGAGAAAACCAGAGACAATATGCTTCATCTGCATTTTAAAATATTCAGTAACTTTTTCCTTCTTGTTAGTGGAGTACCAATTGAATAATATGCTGCCATATACAATATGATTAAAGGGCTAATTTTTCTTTGAGGAAAGAAAGTATTTTGTATCCTGGCATCTTCGTTACATATAGACGGAATGATATTATGACAAAGCTTGTATCAATTGATTTGTTGAACTAGACGATAACAATCGATGATTTCTAAAGGGTCAAATATTACATTATTCTTAAATACAGTCTAGAGATTTTAAAGTAACTAAATGTCTAAATTCAAATCATATTTTGATAATCATGCTCATCATCAGGCATATCATAAAGATCCAAGTTTCTACATTTCAATAATAAGCCATATACAAAAAATCGAGTCATGTAGCAGAATTAATTTTAGATGTAGGCTGCTCCGGCATGACAGTTTCATAAAAAAGTACAATAATGAGTAGAATTGATGCGCTTTTTGTTGGAACAGACGTATTCCATAATATGATAAATGAGGCTAGAAACAATCTTGATTACCAGAGAATAAAATTATTTGTCTCAGACTGATTCAAACTACCAATAAAATCCGAGATCTAATTCCATCTTATTCATATAGATTCAGTCCTACATCATCTAATTGAAAAATACCAGATCTCAAAATATGACTCTTGTAAATCTAATGCTTAACCTATTGATAGATAGGCGCTCTCTGATAATGGAGTTTTAGTCATGAAGTTATATATATTTCATACATAATCGCTAACATTACATAGTCAATAATATTTTATGGATTAAAAATACTTAACTTCCTCCATTTAGATTTTAGTAGAACTATAAATGAATTTTATTCGGTTTTAGTAGCAAACTTTCTATATGATAAAGAAATTGAAAAATTACTTTAGCAGTATCATAAACAATTTTTGTTTTATACTTATAATAATCCTAAGATAATAAGATCAGGATTTCGTTAGTAAATATGATAAGTTTTGTTAATATTACTTCATGACACAAATAGTATGATAATAGAGTTATAAAGCAAGAAAATCTATGACATCTTAAAGGGAGTTGTGTTGCATGGAACAACAAAATAATTATTATTATTCTAATCCTCCAGAAGTAACAAACTATATATCAAAAACTGCAAGGATAGGTAAAAATGTAAAGATATGGCATTTTGCATATGTTGGAAACGATACAATAATTGGAGATAATGTAATGATTGGTTCTCTGACACATGTAGATTATAAAGTAAAAATTGGTGATAATACAAGAATTGAAGGTTCTGTATATATTCCTCCATTAACGTCAATAGGAAAAAATGTCTTTATTGGCCCCGGGGCTACTTTTACTAATGATCCATATCCTATGAGCCCAAAAATGGTTGGAGTTACTGTGGAAGATGGAGCCATCATTGCCAGCAGAGCAGTAATGAAGCCTGGAGTCAGAATTGGAAAAAACAGTGTAGTAGCTATGGCTGCAGTAGTAACCAGAGATGTCCCATCTGATGTTGTTGTAATGGGACATCCTGCTAGAATAAAATACTCCAGAGATGAGTATGATAGGAAAAAAGCAGAATGGGATTTACATATATAGACTACATCTAAGCGATTTTATAATTCGTCTTATGCCCTAATATTACAAATAGAAAAATAAGACTTTAAGGTCTGTTTAAAGTAGCTTATTTGCAATATGGAATCTGATGCTTTAAGCATGTTTTAATAATAATTATCCCCGCATATTAAATATAAAAGTTAATTTTATACTAAATGTAAGAAGTTTAAATTTATATATGCTGCTTTTGCTATTCGGAAGTGCATCAAATCGAATTTAATCTAATATCACATATCAAAAGAGGATCGATTTTTTTGTATAATGACCGCAATTTTATCAAAATTACTATATATTGACTAATATCACTACGAAAATCAACATATATAGCAGTTACCAAAAAGTGGAATATTAACATACAATTATTCAGAAGAAAGGCTTTTATAGCTAGGTTTCTATCTATGGTTACATGGAAAATATACATGCTAATCTACGCACAACTATAATAAAACACCAACGAATCATCATGCTGACAGTAGCTGTTGTAGCACTCGCAGCTTACATCGTTCCATTCGCTCATTTATACGATGTAGCAGACGCACAAAAATATAAGCCAGATAATAAAAAGAAAGTAAACGATAAAAAAAGTTCAATTTCAATTAAATTCGGCTTAGCCCAGAGTGCAGTTCAAAACTCCGGTATTCTTGGCGGCGGAAAGGATGGGCTTGGCTTCCAATTAGGTAATACAGCCTTCCAGTTCCTTCAACAAAACCAACAAGTTTGCAGCGGCATCTCAAACTGTCCTGTCACCCAAACAATCCAGTTCCTTCCATACACAATTCAGGGACAATAGACGAACATAAAGAATAGATTATAATAAGGAAAGTTTTTTACCTTATTGTTCCATTTATTTTTTCATATTTAAATTAAACTAATCCTATTCTTCTTTCCATCAATCTTTTGCCTATTGCGTAACTTTAATGACTTGTTTCTAATTATTGGTAACAACATATCTTTTATCAAATTTTTGTATTTTTAGATCATCCTCATTACAAAGCATTTGAACAGATATGAACACATTTATTCAGACTTATTTATTAATGATTGTAAATATATTGTATTAATAACAAAGCTAAATTCACATACAAATAAAGTCTGCATAAAGCTGAGACCTATGTTTGGTGTGCTGATAGATAGAAATCTAGGCCCTGTTCATTTAACAATTCTTCGTTTTATTATGAGCTCTCTGTTATGCATATCTACAAATAAAATTAACCACTTCACTATGTGCTCCAGTTTGCAGTTAATTCTTGTACAAGGAAAATAATCATCAAAACATTCAGTTCTATCCTTTATGTACTGTATAGTCCTTTCTATGAAGCTTTTTTCAATCGAGGAATGATTGTGATGTTCAATGTTTAGAAATCTACATGCCTGTGGGTACCAAGTACCACCGTCTGTTGAAATATTGTGCTTTCCATATCTTCTAATCAGTGATTTTATAAACTGTTCAGCAACTAGCATACTTCTCTCTCTATAGAGAGACGAATGCCTAGAATCATCTTATTCATTGGCTCAATCGCAACCCAAATCCATACATAATCACTACCGGCTTTAATCAATGTCTCATCAATTATGAATTCAGATATTGTACTTCTAGCCTGAAATATCCTCTTTGGTTTGTATCGTTGAATCCAATTCCAGATAGAGACATGATTTCTTTTGATACGTACCGCAGTTAATCTTTCAAACGTTTTCCTGAGTGATAGCCCTGAAGAGTATAGCTGTAATGCGTAATAAACATACTTTGAAGAGGCCCTACTTCTTTCCTTGAATATAGTCATTATGGGTATAATAGGATGTTTTTAGCTATAGCTCTATCCGTTAACTGAACAGTGCCGAAATCTATACATATATATTTTTATATTAGACATTATTTCAAGAAATTAATCTCCACGCAACATATTATGATGTATCGTTAGTAGCAACAAATCCCATAAAGTATTGTTCTGAATGTACAGAAATAAGAAATAACATAAATTGTATCGAGAGATATTTTGCACACACATGCTGTATCTAGCGACATCATTACACCTTACGCCTGGTTATAATTTCCTATGAAAAATTCTGCTGCTCTATAAGAACTTCGAACAAGTGGACCAGCGGCTACATAAACAAACCCCATTCTCTCTGCAATTTCCCTAAGCCAATTAAATTTTTCTGGTGTAATATATACGACAACTGGCAAATGCTTAGGAGTTGGTTGAAGGTATTGACCCATGGTTAACATATTCACTCCAACTGATCTCAAATCCCTTATTGTCTGAATAATTTCTTCTTCCGTTTCTCCAAGACCAAGCATTATAGAAGATTTTGTATAAATCATTGAATTCATATCCTTAATTTTTTTTAAAAGCCAAAGTGATTGTTCATAGGAAGCTCTAGCATCTCTAACTTTAGGCACAAGTCTAAGTACAGTTTCGATATTATGACTTATAACTTGTGGTTGGGATTTAACTACCTTTTTTACTGAATCCACATTTCCTCTGAAGTCTGGGATCAATGATTCTACTATTATTTTAGGGCATAGATGTTGTATGGCTTTGATTGTTTTAGCTATATGTTCTGCTCCCCCATCCTCTAAGTCATCTCTACAAACAGACGTAATTACTACGTATCTTAATCCCCATTCTTTAATTGCCTTAGCCACCCTTTCTGGCTCACCCGCATCAAGTAAAGCTACTGGTTTGCCACTAGTAACAGCACAAAATCTACATCCTCTAGTGCATATATCTCCCATAATCATAATTGTGGCTGTTCCTGTTCCCCAGCACTCTGATATGTTAGGACATCTTGCTTCTTCACAAACGGTATGAAGTTCGAGGGATCTAAGTGATTGTTTAACCTTTGTATAATTTTCCCCTGATGGTGCTCTTACTCTAAGCCACACTGGTTTTCTTATTAGTTCCATTTGTACACACTTTTACCGATAGTATCCATAATAATAAGAGTTAATACGCATTGATTGTTAATTATTTTGCTGACCTACATATATGAAGACGCCTTTTTATAATATACATAAATCTTTTGGAGCAAAAATGCTGAACTTTCATGGATGGGAAATGCCTGTGCAATATTCTTCTGGAATAATTGACGAGCATATCAACACTAGAACAAATGTTAGTTTATTTGATGTTTCACACATGGGTCGTTTTGAAGTTAAAGGCCCTGACGCCTATGATTATCTCCAAAAATTAGTAACTAATGATATCTCAAAATTAAAAGACCATCAGGCATTATATTCTCCTATGTGTTATGATAATGGAGGCATAATAGATGATTTAATCATATACATGATTAATAGAGAGAAATTTCTTATTGTAGTTAATGCTTCATGTGTGGAAAAGGATCTCCAATGGATTGTTAAGCATTCAAAGTCAGTTGTTATTGAAAATATTAGTGATAAAATTGCCCTTCTGGCCCTCCAGGGTCCTCTTGCTCAAAATGTTCTTGAGAAAACAATATTTGGTGCAAGTTTGGATCAATTAAAGCCATTTGATCTTATTATTACAAATATTTTTGGAATAGAATGCATGGTATCAAGAACTGGTTATACAGGGGAAGATGGTTTTGAGATATTCGTTGATTCTTCAAAAATAGATATTTGGGATAAGATCATACAGCTAGGCTCCAGATTTAATATTAAACCGGCTGGCTTGGGTGCCAGAGATACACTCAGACTAGAGGCTGGTTTGATGCTTTATGGAAATGACATAAATGAAAATACTACTCCTTTAGAAGTCCCACTTAAGTGGACAGTGAAACTTGGAAAGGAAGAGTTTATTGGAAAGAAAGCGTTAACAACCCAATACATAAATAGAAAGCTTGTGGGGTTTGAGGTTCTAGAAAAAAGGGTAGCTAGACACGGAAATGAAGTATTATTGAATGGTCAAAAAGTAGGTTTTGTAACCAGTGGAAGTTTTTCACCAACTCTAAAAAAGTCTATTGGCTTTTGCTTTGTTCCTATAGACTGTTTGCCTAATCAATTAATTGAAATTGATATCGGCAGTAAATTGTATAAAGCAAAAGTTATTAGTAGTACACGATTCTATAAGCGAAAGTAAGTTTTTTATGGAGCATTAAAAAAGATCTTTATGATTGAAGGCAAAAGATTTACAAAAGAACACGAGTGGATTATAATAAAAGAAGGAGGACTGGCTGTTATGGGGATTTCAGATTTTGCTCAGAGACAGCTTGGAGATATAGTTTCGATAGAATTACCAAAGATCGGTAGTATATATAGACAGATGCAGGTTATGGCTATAATTGATTCAGTAAAGGCTTCTTCTGATATATATTGTGCTTTGAGTGGAGAAGTTGTTGAGGTCAATGAAGACTTGCTTGAGCATCCTGAGTGGATAAACCAGTCTCCATATGATTTGGGTTGGATTGTAAAAATGAAACCATCGAACAAAGAAGAATTTAACAGTTTGATTACAAATGAGCAATATAATGAGTTCATTGGAGAAATTGAAAATAAAAAAGAGGAAGAAGATGGAGAAGGAAGCAGATAGATATTTGATTATTATGTATTACACACCTAAATTCTATCGTAAATAATGAGTTACATGTATTATCAATTGTGTGGTTGACCAAAAACTCCGTATATGTCAGACCAGTTTACCAAACATATCTCTACATGTAAGTTTACTTATTTTCTTAACGTTTCTAACATATCATCATATGACATAGAATTCGAATACGTAGTTATATCCTGCACTTCTAAGTAATAGTACAATTAATATTATAGTTATATCTTTTATTACTTTTAAGTAACATCCTGTTTTGCTAGTTATGTTTTTTGTCTATTTCCTTCAAATACTGAGCATTCTTCGTTGTGAAGTCTCCTTATTCCCGTGTCGAAATATCCTCTGATTGATCCTGTGGTCGGTTTAAAATGACTATTATAAAATGATCAATATCTATCGCCTTTAGAGACACCCATGATGGTTAGTATCTCCTGCAGAATTACTTTTCTTACAATAAACTGAGAAGTTCATCTACAAAGAAAACAAGAACGCATTCTTAAGAAGGAAAACTAATGTCAATACTTATTTGAATGCCTATTACTCTACTGCTAGTCTTTTAATCTACACAAATAAATATAAGATAGAAAAAAAGAAGATCAAGAAATAAAGAATTGGTATTATAATGGATATTTTAATGATTTCTCAATACTTTCCACCAGATTGGAACGGTAGTAGTATGCGGGCATATAATGCTGCATTAGGTTTAAAACTTCAGGGATACAATGTAACAGTTATTGCAGCATTCCCTCATTATCCTGACGGTCATATTTCAAATAAATATAAAATGAGGATTTTATCTTTAGAAGAGATCGATGGAATAAAACTAGTAAGGACCTGGGTTCCCAGTTTTGCTCATGTACCACTTATTAAAAGAGTGTTACTACATATCTCATTTATGCTCTCATCACTTTTTGGTCTTGTACACATAAGAAAAGTTGATGTCATATTTGCAATGAATCCAAGTTTTTTTGCTTTTTTTCCTGCTCTTATATATAAGGTACTATTTCGCAAAAATATTATTCGCAATGTTGATGACTTGTGGCCGGAGGCTTTCTACGATCTTGGTATTGTAAAGTCTAGATTCTTTAAAAGAATACTTGACTTTGTTGCAAGCATATCTTATCGCATACCTGTAGCAATTATTCCTATAAGCCATGGATATGTTCAAACATTAATTACAAAGTATCGTATACCACAAGAAAAAATTACGGTTATAGAACATGGTGTAGATACTAGGAAATTCTGTATACCTAAAACAAATTATTCTTCTTCCTCCTCTACCATCGATAATAATCTTAATAATAATGATAAAAATAAAAAAATAACATCGACAACAAAAACAAGAACGACAACAATAATGTATTCTGGTAATCTAAATCTTGGTTATGATTTTGAGACTGTTATTAAATCGGCAAAACTTCTTGAATTACAGCCAGTGTATTTTATCATCAGGGGAATAGGAGTACTTTCAGATAAAGTAAGCCAAATGGTAAAAGAGTATGATGTAAAAAATGTAGAAGTTAGAACGGATTTATTATCACAAGAGCAATTGGTCTCTGTTCTGAACAGTGCTGATATATTTCTATTGCCTATGAATTTGGATTCTAGCGTTGCGGATCAGGGCTTACCTACAAAACTCTTAGAATACCAAGCATTAGGAAAACCTATAGTTTGTATTTCCAATGGCGAAACAGGCAGATACATTATAAAAACTCAAACAGGATTAGTGGCTACAACAAGGCAGCCTGAAGAATTGGCTCAATTAATAATGCAATTACTAAATGATAAGGATCTAGCAAAGAGATTAGGAAACAATGGCTTTAATAATATAAATAATAACTTGACGTTGGAAATGATTGGAAAGCGACTAATGGATGTTATTAGAAGAAAAGGGTAGCAAGAGTCAAATAGTACAGTACCAAACACAATATTGCTACTAATTCTCTTCTGCAATCAATAATATCATGAGCACATCTACCTGCTTATGTATACTTTCTTCTCTGCTATCACAAGATCATCAGCGATACCAAAAAGTGGACAGTGATAATAAAAAATACATTGCTAGTAGTGCAATATGTTATTCATACAGTACAGCAACAAGATTTTTGATAACTGACTCGGCACCACCTGCCCTAAGATAATATGAAATGACCATAAGAATTGATGCTTTTATCATAGGCATAAGTTTAAACTGAATCAGCTAGTATTTACATTGATTGATTGATTCATAATGTATGTATTATAGTGTTAATTATTCGATTGTTAAAAAATATCAAGAAAAAACTATTGCTAACTTTACTCAAACATTTTAATTTTGGATATAATAAATAGGGAAATAAAACATACTTATGACTCTACGTTTAATAAGTTCTCATTAGCTAGCAAATTAATATGAGTAATGTAAAATCATTTTTTGAGATTCATGCATCCCATCAAGATTATTCACCAAGTCCAGAATTCCACTTATCTGTAATAAAACAGATAAAAAGTATTATACCAACAAATGGTGATGCCAACTTTTTGGATATTGGATGCGGCAATGGGAATTTTATTAAAGCCTTAATTAACGCTAACATAAAGGCAAACTATTTTGCATTCGACTTATCTTTAAAAATGATCGAAATAGCAAGGGAGAATCTAGCTGGTTGTGATGTGGAATTCTTCGTAGCTGATGGTTTTAAAATTCCTATAAAACGCAACATAAAATTCAATGTTATTCACATAGATTCTGTTTTACATCATCTTATTGGACACACTAGAGGCAAGAGCACAAGTCTTATTGAGAAAATGCTGAGATTGTTAATTGATAAACTAGATGACGGCGGTATTTTGATAATTCAGGAGGTATATTACAATTCATATATTATTTCACGATTTACATCCTTTGTAGCATTTTACGGATTAAAACTGATTAACCTTTTAAATCTTGATGTCAGCCGTTTTATGACAGAAATAAAGCCTGGACTGGAAGTAAATTTCTTACATGAAAAACAACTAAAAGAAATACTTAGTCAATATGGTTCTGCTCATTTGCTAATAAAGGAGCCTTGGGAAAGGCGTAAATTATATAAACTCTTTCTTTTGAAAGAGTTGGGCCATATTACATATATATTACAAAATGATTAGCAGTATTTGAGTTGCTTAGTCTCATGTATTTTAAACTTCATCGAAATTATTAGAGCTATCACTTATGCAATACATCATCGATAGTTGTCAATGCTCTGTGTCATCGTTTCTTTTACTCGCTATATTAGTGTCGATAGGATAAGTTCTTTTATTCGATTTCGTTCAATAAAACGTCTGTATATTGAGGGATTCCTGTAAATTTGAATACAATATCTTTATTGAGTTTCAATAGTTCACGGCGTCTGCAATTTGTATCCCGGATATGGCATGATAAGATTTCATCCTCTTTGAAGAACAGTGTTTCAAAAATAACAGGTCATCTTCTGCAGTCCATAAATCAGTTGGTTTGTAGATTGATGTTTCTTTTCTCTTTAATTGAGGAATATTCTCAATTACTTCTGGTTTAGGCCTTTTACCGGGTTCAATATCAGGATAATATAATATTTGAATAGACGCACCATATATGTCCTTTACATGTTACAAGTTCCAATCCACTTATAGAGGATTCTGATGATTCAGGTCTATGGAACTATTCAGAAATGCTAATATATCTTCTTGTGTTACTTGTTTGAACAAATATTTTTAATATTATTACTGGAACAATAAAAAGTTGAAAATTTACTTAATACTTTAATATTCTTCTGCTTTGTTGCACAACTCATTGCTATAAACACATTTAGCTAACCGATAATAGTCATCTTATATGAACTGGAGAAATTACAACGAATCTCTTGTTAAACGTGGTGAGGTATTACTTGATTTTGATGTTATTGATAATTGGCATATCGAATTAGATGAGATGAACAAAGATAAGAAAGGTAGAAAATTTGTTTATCCAGATTCATTTATCGAATTACTTGGCTACATGAGGGTGTACTTTCATCTACCTTATAGACAAACTGAAGGTGTAGTACGAGAACGCGCTTCAAGTACATTACCATCCATTCCTGATTATTATAGTAACATTAACAGAAGAATAAACAGATTGGATATCAACATAAACAGCAAAAACAATAACAACAATGATGATTATTTTGTAATTGCAGTTGATTCGACTGGTATCAAGGTAACAAATAGAGGTGAATGGATTAGACATAAGTGGAATGTAAAGAGAGGATACCTAAAGATACATGTAGCAGTTGATATCAAAAAGAAGAAAATAATATCATTAGATGTAACCAGCGAACAAGTACATGATGGTAAAGTACTGTCAGAATTGATAGATGATATAACAATAAATCAAAATAAGACAGTAGAATCTGTTATTGCTGATGGTTCATATGACAGTAACAGGAATTTCCAACTATTATCATTTAAAGGAATCAGACCAGCAATAAAGGTACGAAAGAATTCCATATACAGAAAAACAAATCACTATCTCAGAAACAAGCCTGTACAATCACAGAAAACCGATCTACAACAATGGAAGGATAGCGTCATCTATGGCAAGAGATGGATTGTAGAAACTATCTTTTCCTGTATTAAGAGAATGTTTGGAGAATATGTTACTGCTATTAGATTTGAAAACATGATAAAAGAGATAATGCTGAAAGTATCATTGTATAACTGGTTTCAGAGTATAGCCATTACATAATTATCAATTAGTATTGGAAGATAGATGAATGATTATCTAAATGAGTTGTGCAACAAAGCATATTCTTCCTGTAATTATCTGATAGGTTGATCTCTATTCCCATTGATATTATATAACTCGCTATAGTTAAGTCATTATCCTTTGATACCTTGTTAAGTAATTTAGAATACTCACGAGAAAGATCTAATGTAGTAGTTCATATCTTCTATCAAATGCAAATATATATCTTTCTTCTTTAACTGTTACAGTGGCTCTGTTAACTTAAGAATAAAAGTTATAATTTCAGATACTCTCTATTTCTTGTATTGATACTTACGAAAAGAACTAGAACATCTGCGAAGGTTATTGGTTATGGTTTATATCTATATTTTCTTGGTCTTTCATATGTAATACAGCAAAAGCATTATCATTCAAATTTAAAAAAAGAAGTCATATTGCTATCTGGAAATGGATACAGAAATACAGACCAGAAAAAATGTTTTGTAAAAGAAGAAAAATCTCTGGATTTATAGTTGATGAAACTCAAATTAAAGTAGGTAAAGAGTATTTCTGGATTTGGATTGCAATTGAACCTGTCAACAAATTAATTCTTGATGTTTATCTTTTAGCAGCAGAAAGGAACATATTTGTTGCCGAGAAGTTTTTACATTCTTTAGTTAAAGAATATGAAAAACATCAAATCTCAACTGATATGGTGGTACATGGTATCCAAATGTTTGTAAATTAATGATCATAAAAAATCATTTACATTCATCTTATGATGAGAAGAGTATAATTGACCGAACAATTCAGTACGTAAAAGACAGAATAAAATGTTTGATGATTACTTTCCATGTACTAAAAGTAAATGTAAATTAAATCATGTTAAAAATTGATTTAATCTTTTTGTTTAGTTATTACAACAGAGGTGATTGCTTAAGTTAACAACCCCGTTATAGGAGTAGCAACTATTATATATTATATATGAACAGGCGACATGTAACTGCATATTATATCATGGATTACATACCCATAACTGATAACGATAGAGAAAAAATGTTAAAGCAAATTGGAGTCAGCTCGATAAATGATTTAATCACAGATTTGAAGCCTCCTCTTGAAAAACTGGATCTGTATGAGTCTATGAGTGAGCTTGAATTGGTGAGACATATGAAGAATTTATCTCAAAAGAATAAGATCATGAAATACTTTATTGGGGCTGGAGCTTACAATCATTATATCCCATCTGCAGTAAACCATTTGCTACTGAGAGGAGAATTCCTTACAGGATATACACCTTATCAAGCAGAAATGAGTCAAGGAACCCTGCATGCCATGTACGAATTCCAATCATTCATATGTCTTCTTACTGGTATGGACGTAGCTAATGCTTCTATGTATGAAGGTTCTTCAGCCTTGGCAGAAGCAGTCTTGCTCTCTTCATCTTATAATGGAAGGAATTGCATTTTTATTAATGAAGGACTTAATCCTCAATATTTTGAAGTTTTGAAAACGTATTGTGAAGGAGCAGATCTCCAGATAATAAATGAGATCGATGAGAACACAGCATGTGTAGTTGCTCAGAACCCCGATTTCTACGGAAACATTGAGAATTTACAGTATTTATCCGAACAGGCACATAAAGTAGGTGCGCTCTTTATTGTTTGTGTTGTCGAGCCTACCTCCCTTGCAATACTAGAACCACCTGGAAATTATGGTGCCGATATAGTAGTAGGCGAAGGACAATCCTTTGGTATTCCTGTGAACTTTGGAGGCCCATATCTTGGATTCATGGGAGTAAAGGATTTTTTATTAAAGAAAATTCCAGGAAGAATTTGTGGTATGACTACAGATTCCAAAGGGAATAAAGGCTTTGTACTAACGTTTCAGGCGCGCGAACAACATATAAGAAGAGAAAGAGCTACAAGCAATATAACAACTAATGTAGCACTAATGGCCGTAGCCTCGACTATTTATTTGGCACTTATGGGTAGAAGCGGACTAATTAATGTTGCAAAACTTTCTTACAGTAGAGCACACTTATTGCACTATAAATTGGAGAGTATTGGCTTCAAAGCTTTAAACAAAAAACCATTTTACAATGAGTTCATTATGAGGGCACCTGTAGGAACTTCTAAAAAGATTTTTTCAAACTTGTTCAAAAATGGGATTCTTGGTGGTCTTGATTTAGGAGAAGATAAAATGTTAATTTGTTGTACTGAAATGAATACAGTTCAAGACATAGAATCTTTTGTTTCGGCAATAAAGGAGACAACAATAATAAAATGAAGCTAATATTCGAATACGAAGAACATGCTACAGGACATGTACCTGAGATCAGTGATAAAGAAGAACGAGTAGGAGATGTTCTAGTTGGATTACCAAAAGATCTAATTCGAAAAGAACTTCCTCTTCCAAATGTAAGTGAGATCAATGTTGTCAGACATTACACTAACATATCAAGAATGAATTTTGGTGTTGACCTTGGATTTTATCCATTAGGTTCCTGTACAATGAAGTATAATCCGAAGATAAACGAAGATGTTGCAAGATTGGATGGATTTAAAGATCTACATCCTCTTTCTAATGAAAGTTGTATTCAAGGATCATTGCAATTGATGTGGGAATTGGAGCAAGACTTAAAGAAAATTACAGGTATGGATGCTTTTTCATTGCAACCTGCAGCTGGAGCACAAGGCGAACTTTTAGGAGTTATGATAACAAAGGCGTACTATAAACAGAAGAATGAAAAAAGAACAAAGATAATGATTCCTGATTCTGCTCATGGCACAAATCCTGCAACTGCAGCCATGTGTAAGTTTGAAACTATAACTATTCCCTCCAATTCACGTGGCAATATGGACATTTATAAATTCAAAGAATCACTTAAAGATGATGTAGCTCTTGTTATGTTAACAAATCCTAATACTCTTGGACTTTTTGAAGAAAACATTCTAGAGATTAGTGATCTTGCACATACCAATGGGACGTTGATGTATTGTGATGGAGCAAACATGAATGCATTACTGGGGATAACCAGGCCAAGCGATCAAGGATTTGATATGATTCACTTGAACTTACATAAGACCTTTTCAACTCCACATGGTGGTGGAGGCCCTGGCTCAGGAACTCTTGGAGTAAAGTCATTTTTGTCAGATTATTTGCCATTACCACGAGTAGTAGCAATAGTAAAACACGACAGCAAGTTCTCGCTAGATTACACAAAACGAAAATCTGTAGGAAGGGTAAGATATTGTTATGGAAATTTCGGTATGCTGGTCAGAGCTTATTGTTATATCAAATCATTGGGTACAAATATAAGAAAGGTATCTGAGAACGCGATATTGAATGCCAATTACCTTCTCAGTTTATTAAAGGAGGATTACGAACTTCCCTATAATCGTAGATGTGCTCATGAATTTGTCTTATCTTCTAAGAAATTTGGCGAAAAGAGCGCTTTGAATATAGCGAAAAGACTTTTGGACTATGGCTTTCATCCACCAACCATCTACTTTCCTCTTATTGTTCGCGAAGCGTTAATGATTGAGCCTACCGAAACAGAAAGCAAAGAAACCTTGGATAGATTTGCGTCAGCATTAAGAAGTATAGCAAAAGAGATAAAAGAAAACCCAGATATTGTCAAAGGATCCCCATATACAAAATCAGTTGGCAGGTTGGATGAGGTTGCTGCAGCACGAAAACCGAATTTAAGATGGACCATACCTTCACAATCAGATGAAAAAAAAGACAGGTGGCGGAGAAGATTTACTTATTAAAAATCTGTGAGTGATAGTAACACCAGTAATGATCAATGAGAATGCTACATAATATATACAAATCAGAAAAATTGATCAAAATTTTTCTTGAATATGATGAGCGTAGTAATATAATTAATTCAATAAAGATAACTGGAGATTTTTTTCTTTATCCAGAAGAAAGTTTGGATGGACTTGAAGTCAATCTAATTGGCACAAAATTAGAAAAAGATTCTGTTAAGCAAAAGATCGAGAAATGCTTGAATTACTCTGAAGCATTTGGTTTTGATTCAATATCTATGACAGATGCAATTCTTGGATGTTTAAAGCAAGAACAAAAATAGCAACAAGAAGAAGAAGGAAGAAAAAAGAAACAATGAGTTTCAAGTTTAGTAAAATCAGAATTTTAGAGACTGGATATAATTCAGGACCATGGAATATGGCTCTTGACGAGATATTAATGAATTATGTAAATCATGATATGCCAATTTTAAGACTTTATGGCTGGCAACCAGCAGCTGTGTCAATAGGGTACTTCCAGAGCATGGATGAAGAAGTAGATGTAAAAAAGTGCAAGCAAATAGGTATTGATATTGTCAGAAGAATAACAGGAGGAGGAGCAGTATTGCATGAATCTGAATTGACTTATTCATTCATTACAAAGATTTATCCAAAAAGCATCAGGGAGTCATATAATTTAATATGTGATCCAGTAGTAATGTGTATAAATAAGCTTGGATTTATAGCAAAATTTGTTCCTCTGAATGACATAATAATCAATAACAAGAAAGTATCTGGAAATGCTCAAACTAGGAAGAAAAATACACTACTGCAGCATGGAACAATATTATTAGATGTTAATGTCGAGAAGATGTTTTCTGTGTTGAAAGTTCCATCTGAAAAAATCAAGGACAAGATGATAAATGACGTAAAAGCAAGGGTGATGGGATTGAATAAGACATTTGAACAGGTTGCATACAATCTAAAAGAGTCTTTCTGTGAAAAATTTGATGCTGAGAGTATTGTTGATAATCTAACCACAGAAGAAAAGGAAAATGCAAAGAAGTTGGCCAGTGAGAAATATATATCAAATCAATGGAATTGGAGAAAGTAAATTAATTAATTCAAAGACTTATTGCCAAGTATTTGGAAGTTACGGCAGAGACAGTATATTGTATGATACAATAGTCATAGGGGGAGGTCCTGGCGGTTATGTTTGTGCTATTAGAGCAGCACAACTTGGTGGCAACGTTTGCCTAATTGAAAAGAATGGATTAGGTGGAACTTGCACTCAAAGGGGATGTATTCCTACTAAGTATCTTCACTCTTTAGGAGATACAATGAAAAGAGCAACTCGTGCAAAGAAGAATGGGTTAAATATCCACATTGAATTGAATTATAAACTTTTAAAGTCCAAAATGGAGGCCACAGTTTCCAGACTTGCTTCAGGAATAAAGCTTCTTCTAGAAAGTAATGGGGTGAATCTACTGAAAGGTGAAGCACATATTGTTTCAGCAAATAAAGTGGAACTCAATGACATCATGATAGAAACAAAAAATATTGTTATCGCTACAGGAAGCTATCCTGTTTGTTTGCAAGGTTACGAATTTGGAGAAAATATACTATCAACTACTTCGATTCTAGAATTAGAAGACTTACCCAAGTCGATTACTATTATTGGAGGTGGGTATAGTGGATGTGAATTTGCTTCTATTTTGAATGCTTTAGGATGCAAAGTATCTTTGATTGAGGCTGAAGATCATCTAATGCCTTTTCAAATACAAGAAATTGGAAATACAGTTGGGAAGTATATGACTCTTGATGGTGTCAATGTAATGACAAAATCAAGGGTAGAAAAAATCATTGATAACGTAGCTTTTGTTAATGGAGAAAAACTTCTTGCAGAAAAGATACTTATTTGTATAGGGAGAAGACCAAATATAAATCCTAATGAACTAAATAATATTGGTATAAAATTCGACCAACAACAAGGTATTAGCGTAGATAAAAAAATGCGAACTAACGTTCACAATGTATATGCAATTGGTGATGTAACTGGCATGTATGAACTTGCACATGTTGCCTCAAAGCAAGGTGAGATTGCTGCTGAAAATATAATGGGAATAAAAAATAATTATGATGATTACAACAACAGCATTGACTATCTATCCTTACCTGTATGCGTATTCACTCATCCAGAAGTTGCATTCGTAGGGGACTTAAATGGAAGATCTGGAGAATTTTCACTTGCAGCAAGCGCAAAGGCAAATTGTTTGGGAGATACAAGGGGGCTTATTAAGGTCTTTGAGAAGGAAGGAAGACTTGTCGGAACTTATATCGTTGCACCGCATGCAGGTGAAATAATAGGGGAGGCAGCACTAGCAATCAAAATGAAATTAAGTCTTAAAGACATATTCGATACTATACATGCTCATCCCACTCTTCCAGAGTCATTTGCAGAAGCTGTCAGAGATATTAATAGTGAAGCCATTCACCTTCCAACAACAATGAATCGGATTCACAAATCTATTGATCCTTAGTATATTAGCACATAAACAAAGACAATGAGTATATGTATGTAATATAAAAAATATATATATACAATAATTAACAAGTAATATTGCCTTAAAAAAGGCTACATTCTCCGCACTATGAAATTCCAAAAATACTATAATTGAATCGGTACTTGCCTCGATGTTTTGTTTTACATCTTTAGCGTATGATGACATTTAAGAATACTTCCTCCATACCGATCTTATATCTGTAAATCTTTTGTAATAATATCCAAATGAATTGATTTTTCTATAAAGTGACACTTGGATCAATAAAACAGCGGCTAGGATATATTGCAATCCTATTGATATTGTTCTCTTTTTCTGATAGAAATAGTTATATATTAAACCTTTTACAAGATTATACTGTCAAGAAAGTCCGATTTTTGTTATTTTGTACAATGTTCAAAAATTACAATTTATATTGTTATGCTAAAGGATATCTTGTTGCATAAATCATTACTATATTGGTTTAGTTGACCAATCTGCATTAGCTAACCTATAATGAGACGATGCATACTACATAGTTAACTGGTCTTCGTATAATGAATCAATAGTAAGACGCGGGGTGGGGAGAAGTTATACTCGATCGCGACCTCGCTAGACGCCTTAACCGAGATCTATTATCTGCGATATCAAGATATGCTTACGGGAATAAGGCATATCTCCTTCATATATCCACTGACTAGATATTCAATGGAAATGAATAAAAAACCATATGGAAGAAGGCCAGACTAATCCAGTCAACTGGTATGGAATAACAAGCATCAAGGTGAAAATGAGATAATCCTTAAAACTCTAAAGAGAACTGGTATATCGCAAGAGTCAGCACAGTAGTTGGGAGTCATAAAAAGAAAAAGAGTCTATCTCTCGATTACAGAAAAATAGAGAAAGGGTTAGGGTTATTATGGATCAATATACATCACCGACATATACCTTGAACCTGACTAGTATGCTAAAAGAGATTATAGATAAAAAATAACAGGTATGCTTCATACTTCTGGAGCGTCTAGACTATCAAGATATGAACAGGCGGTAAAGGTATCGAGATTCTTTGGCTAAATAAAGATCTAATTTTAAATATGTAATCGCATGAAATGAGTTGGAAGGCTAGAAGGCCTTAATGTTAATAAAGCCTGCAAAGTACTGCAAAGCAAGTTGGAAATTTTTGATACGCTCCGAAGCAATTTGCTAAAGAAATACACATATGTAATATATGACAGGAGTGGTTGACTTTGCCTAAAGCACATATACTTTATAAGTTTGGTCGACAATGGAAGGAGAAAGACAATAATAGACATTGTTGGTTTTGATTAAAATATACTCTAAAGACAACAGAATGTGCATATTCTGCCACTAATTGGAACTCGGCGAGGATGATCATCCCTCTTAAATGCGATTACTTTCTGGTTATTCTATAGTTTATTTTATTGCATTTTATGGATAGGTTCTTTATTATATTATACTGATCCTTCATCATAGAATTCTACTTAATTTTCTGCATTACCTTTGACGCTATTGGATAGACCTTGTTGGCCTGGCTCGCTGGGAGTCCTGCATAAATAAGATTATGCAATTCTGTATCAGTAAACATGTGTAGCCTAATGTATAATAGAAATGAACCTATAAAAATAATGATTGTAGATATTACAAAATTTATATTTGCCAGCCATGTAAGAAATCCTATCGTTAACGGGATTGTAGTTAAAATAATATATTTTCTAAATTGCATAGATATTGAGTGCTTATTTCCCACCTTAACGGATAATACAAATTGGGTAACCGACCCAACCAAGAACGCTAGAGCGGCGCCATTAATACCTAGAATAGGAGAAAGAAAAAAATATAGGACAACCCTTGGGATGTTACCCGTAAGGCCGAGAAACAAAACAGATTTTTGATCTCCTCTTCCGTATACAAAATAATACACCATTTCGGAAATAATCACAATCGGTAGACTAATCATGAAAATAGACATAGCGCTAGCTGCAGAACTGAATTCTTTATTCACTAACCCAAGAAAATTGTTGGCAAAGAACAGCAATGGCATTGCGAGTGGCATAGTAAATATGAATGCAACCTTCATAGAGTAGGAAAGATAGGTCGTTTGTTGTTCGTTATTATTTAAACCTGCGACCAAAGAATGTGTTACTTTATTGATGCTGTTTACTATAAAAAGAATAATTATGAATGTCCCCATGACTATGTAAAGCTTACCTCCCTCTGCTGCCTCCTACAACTGAGAATACAGTTATAATACCAAACAGGTATCCAAATATATATAAAATATTTGGAATCCAGCTGGATACAGATACACGAAGAATATGCATAATGTTTGAGCAGAGGTTTTCTGTTGCTCTAACTTGGCTTCCACGAAAGATTTTGATTGAATAGATAGCGAAGAAAGCAGTTGATATGAATACAGTCGAGGAAAAAGCAATTATAGTTTCCATAGTGGATGTATTAAACAGGTAGGCAACACCAAATAATATAGGAAACCTACTCAATGAGCCTAACAGAAGTGGCATTACAAGGTTCTTGGATCTAAGAGCCGAGATCAGAGCTTCTATAAAGATATACTGGAATGCCTGGGCAAGAATCATTGCAATTAATATCCAAGTATATTGGCGATCAATCCTCAGCATCTCAAGTATTTTCAGGTTTGGTATTACTATGAGAACCGTGCTAATTATAACTATTATAGATACAAATACAACTGTCGAAGTGAGAATTTGTTTGAACCTTCCAATATCTCCAGAAGAGATCGCAATTCCCAACGAACGCTTCATCCCTAGATGCATGTCCAAAACATTAATTGTCGCTATAATTATAACTAATGAGGCTATGGTAGAAGCAACACCAATCGTCTCCGCACCATACATCTTTGCTGTTACAAACCAAAAAAGATATGCAAAGGTAGAAGGTATTAATGTGCTAATTGAAGTATACCAAATGTTCTTGCCGACGCTCACTTGTATCTAATTTTATATTTTTCTCTATTTAATTCAATTGCAAAAATACTAATGTATACGCTGTAGTGGTATTCATATGTGTTTGTGTATATATGTATATATTTTGATCATAAGTTGTTCAATCTAATAATATTTAGAATTAAATTCTTCAGGATTTAAATACGTATTTTCAATATTTTCAATTAAAGGATATATTAGTTAGTAATCTCAAGACGAAAAATTTATAATCTTAAAATAGTTTAATAGCAAGAGTTGTTAAAAAATATCGCTGACACATTAAAAAAAAGAGAAATATTAGTAACTGGAGGTTGCGGTTTTATTGGATCCGAGGTAACCAAACAATTATCATCTCTAGGCGCAAGAGTTACTGTGCTTGACAATTTATCATCAGGAAGCGAAGTATACATAAAAGGATTAGCCGATGTAAATTTAATAAAAGGTGATTTAACTGACGATGCTATCGTAAAGTCGGCGGTAGAAAACAAAGAATACATAATACATCTGGCTGCTCTACCTTTTATCCCAGATTCATATTATTATCCAAAGGATTTTTTTGACGTCAATGTCAATGGAACAATCAATTTGGCATCAGCGGCAATACCAAAAATAAAGAGGTTTGTTTATGTTTCTTCAAGTGAAGTATATGGTAGTGCGCGCTATACTCCGATGGATGAAAATCATCCGATAATTCCTCAATCTACATATTCTGTTAGCAAACTCGCAGCGGAAAGAGTGATTTATACTATCTATAAGGAACATAATTTGCCTGCAGTCATAATTAGACCATTCAACTCATTCGGTCCAAATATAACTCAACCATATATAATACCAGAGGTTACAGGCCAGCTACTAAATGGGAATAAAGAAGTAAGGCTTGGTAATATCAATAGTAAGCGTGATTTTACTTTTGTTTCTGATACTGCACGTGGAATAATCATGTCTTTAATTGCAGAGGGGATAACTGGTGAAACAATAAATCTAGGCAGTGAGCGGGCAGTCACAATAAAAGAATTAGTAGAATTAATTGCAGGAATCCTTTCTAAGGATTTTTCAATAACAATAGATCCTTCGCGCATAAGACCTAGTGATGTAGAAACTTTAGTTTGCGACTATAGTAAAGCATCACGACTACTTGGATGGCACCCAACAGTTAGCATGACAGAAGGATTAGAACTCACGATTGAGTGGGCTAGGAAGAATGGAATTCATTTAAAGACAGCGTTTAAGGGTTGGCCGGCAACTTATAGGGTAAATTTTAATAATTGATAATGAGAATTAGATATGATAGAGTGGAGCAAAAAGAATGTATTGATTACAGGTGGTAAGGGATTCTTAGGATCTTTTATCGTCGACCTTTTACAGAGAAAAAAAGCAAAAAGAATAATTGCACCCACATCAAAAGAATGCGATCTGACTAAAATATCCAATTGTAAACGGGTTGTGCAAGATGTTGATATTGTATTCCACCTTGCTGCTAAAGTCGGCGGTATAGGATTAAATAGAGAAAAACCAGCAGAGTTATTTTATGATAATCTTTTAATGGGAATACAACTAATGAATGAAGCCAAAAAAGCTAATGTTGAAAAATTTATTGCGCTAGGTACAATATGTAGCTACCCAAAATTCACTCCACTTCCATTCTCTGAAGAATCCATATGGGATGGATATCCTGAAGAAACTAATGCACCTTACGGTCTAGCCAAGAAAATGCTCCTAGTGCAGTCCCAAGCATATCGACAGCAGTACAATTTCAAATCCATAGTTGTTTTTCCTACCAATCTTTATGGCCCCAAAGATAATTTCGATCCGAATAGTTCTCATGTCATTCCTGCATTAATTCTAAAAATTCACAATGCGAATAAGTACAACTTTAAAACAATATCACTATGGGGTGATGGATCTCCAACAAGGGATTTTCTATATGTTGAGGATGCCGCCAGAGGAATCATTCTAGCAGCAGAAAAATATGATGATATACAACCAATAAACTTAGGTTCAGGACAAGAAGTATCGATCAAAGATTTGATTATTACTATTAGTAAATTAATGCATTATAAAGGAACAATAAACTGGGATACTTCAAAACCAAATGGTCAGCCGAGACGTTGTGTCAGCACCAAGCGGGCGGAAGAAAAATTAAGCTTCAGGCCTTCTGTGATCCTAAAAGAAGGATTAAGGAGAACGATAAAATGGTTTAATTCAGAATATAATGATCTAATTGACTAAAGGTATGATGCAACTATAATATTTGATTTATATCAAACTATAAAGTGTAAAAAAATTGATTTAATCAAAATACTGAACGTCATATGTTTTCTAGTCTAACGTACCTTGACTCTGATTAGAGGTGTGGTCAACTGCTACTATTACAAAGGCTTGACGATTCATGCGCAATATCATAAATAATCATTAATTTCTAGAGATGAGTTTGAGTTTATACATGCTTCAAATATGTGATGATCTTCGGAAGAGTTAGAACTTACATCTGCTGGATGGGTTGTAATGGATTCAAGGTTTAAATATATTCTACTGGTAATATTTCAATTCTTTATCATAAACAATTTAGAAAATAGAGCTCTGAAGGAAGTATGTAATCAGCATTTTCACTACGGCAAATCTGAAAGTGAGGATATGGTTACAGTATAGTTACATTAATAAAAGAAGATAATCTGTATTAGTCGATAAAAGGGATTTTAAAATTGGACTCTCTTTTAAATCAAAATAGCGCATTTTTATATATCTTATTACAATTTTTACTTTACTTTCCTTCAGGATTTTTAGTTTTGAATGGCAAAATGAGGTCTCTTCCAGTCATTGTGAAGTTTCCAATCTATATCTCTTTTGGTCTAATAATAACTACCATTGTGCTTTCAATGATAGGTATTGTGTATATTGGAAGTGCAGGGTTTATTGCATATGGTATTATTTCTTATGGGTTACTAATTTTTCGATTACATAAATCAAATTCAGGTTTTAATATACTCAAATTCTTCTCCTCGATAAAGCCAAAGCCATCAGAATATGTGCCATACTCTGTCTCCGTATTGGTCTTTGTCTTTATTATTATCCATTTTTCGCTGGTTGCTGGGTATATGGGATGGCCTCCAGCTGGGGACGCATCAAACCATGGATTACTCATAAGTATTCTAGTCCATAATCATAGATTACAAACTACTTTGGCACCAATTGCCCCTTCTGAGCCGTGGTTTGAACCTTTTGGGTTACATGTAATGTCTGCTAACTTATCTTTGCTTTTCGGATTATTTCCAGGAGAGGGTCTTTTTATTCTTGCAACAGTAATTGTTATTTTAATTTTAGTACTAATTTACTCGCTAGTCTACTTTCTAACCAGAATCTACTGCACTTTCCATATTAGCATTGACATCCGGTTTTTACATTTATCCCGGCAGTAATTTGGAGTATTGGTTACTTGGATACTATTATAACGGAACTTATGCTAATCTTTTTGGTTACTTAGCCTTATTAGTTTTTATGGCCTGCGTGTTTATAATATTCGATGGATATCGGAAAGATATCAAATTCAAAATAATAGTTTTAATATCTATACTTGGCATTGGAATAACATACACACCCTTAGCTATCCTGCCTTTTCTCTATATATCTTCATGGTACATATTTCATTTACGTTATAGATTTAAAGCTGCACTTCGTTTGCTGCATAGATTTTTTTATATATCTAACTTTCATAAGCTAGAGGAAAAAACAGATGAACAAGTATTTTCATCACATGTCTAGAAGCAATATATCCATCAAACCTAGACAGATGATTATAATTGGAATATTATTAGTTCTCTCTATAGCATTTGTGATACATTTTGAAAATACAGGTTTTCATGAAATAATTTGGACAATTTCCAAGATAATTCAGGCAGTTAACTCGTTGTCCTCGGGTTATAATCTCAAACCAATAGATCTCTTTTCCGATTTCACTGGCTTTATTTTAACATGCTTGACTATGCTATTAGCTGGTATATCATTAATCAAAAGGAATCGTTGGAATTTGAGTATATTCTATTTATTATTCTCTGGTTCTATACTTCTATCTACTTGGAATATAACCGCTGATTATATGTGGTTCATCTTGTCAAAGCGATTATTTCCGCTTCTAATTATCGTTGACACAATAATGTTATCAACGTATACAGGCGACTTTGTAAGCTGGTCGACCAACAAAATATCGTTAAAGGCTATTAATAGAAAATATATTAATTGTATGAATGTTTTGCATACCTCACGGGCAGCAATATCTTTAGTGTTAATATCTATACTATTCTTATCGCCTTTTATATCACATATAAGGCTTGAACAAGCCAATATCTGGGGTTGGTTTCCAAGATCAGATTGGTTTAGGATGGATTATGATTTGCTGGCATGGATCAGCCATAATATAAATTCAAGTGCTCTTTTAATGACTGATTATTCGTTTACAAGCTCCTTTATTTATTCATTTTCTTTTAAAAATGTTACAGCTAAATGGTATCCTGATTCACCAATCGAGTATGAACGGGCTAAAGATAGTACAATTACATGGAACAGACCGGAACTTCTAAGACAATTTATTGATAAATATGATGTAAAGTACATAGTTCTAAATTCTGAATGGAATTATTTGGATATACCAGGAATAGGAGGTGAAGGTCTTTTTCATCCTAAAAGATTTGATGCATTCCAATATAGCGGAATATTTAGCCGAATGCCTTTTTTAAAAGTTGTTAAACAAGTCGGTCCATCTGCAGTCTATGAAGTTGTAAAATAAGACAACTCAACTACAATAAGACCATAATTCATTAATAACACAACTAATGGGAGATAGTGGATAGAGGCGAATTAGAATGAAGAAAAATAAAATATGTTCACAAGCATTGGTTTGCATATTATAGAGATAAGCATATCATAACAATAGTTTATGTATGTTAAGACTTCATAAGAATTTGATATTTTATTGGACTCTTCCAAAACTCATAGCTATTTTATTGTTGAGGCATTTTCTATATGCACAAATGTAAAATATAGACCATGTTAGACTATAAAAAATGAATAGAAAAACAGTACCTAGTGATCAATCCAAATTTGATAAATTATATCGCTTAAATGCTTTAATGAGAAATTAGATCCTAATTCATATAATGATGCGTTCCCAATATAAAGCAAGTTAATAAAAATCGTTCTCGACTAGGTATAAAGTCCATCTGTGGGATGTTAAATGTGTAATAACGCGAATATATAATATATACAGAAATGTATCTATATTGTTTAACTGAGTTTCAAGTAAAACTATGAAAATTCTGATAACTTGGTGCTGCAGGTTTCTTAGGAAGTCGTTTGTCTCAAAGATAATGTTCGTGACGGCTACACGGTTTACGCGCTTGATAATTTGATTAACAGAAACATTTCAATACCCAATACCCGTACTCTCTTAAATACAAACAACTTTAATTTCATTCATAACGATATTCATCCAGATAAAGAATATCATAGATTTGCTACCGATTTCGATACTATAATCCACCTTGCCGCAAAATTCACGTGATCGTTCTATTATAAACCCTGAAGAGACTTTTGAAATAAACTTTAAGGCTTATCCTAAGCAACTCTCGCTGCAGAGACATCTATTAAGAATTCACTGAATAAACCCTCATGTAACTTATAATACTAACCATTGAGAACGTTAAACTTATTGTAAATCTAAGTTGAGAATATCTAGAAACTAATTTACGTCGGCTCTTATGTCTACGAGCAACTAGAATATACTCTTGACAAAAAACATCCGATAATCCTTATTCTCCTTACAATAAAAGAAAATTGCCTGCTGCGCTTTGTTGCATAATTCGGAAAAATTGTTTGTTAGGTGAGTTCAGGATCACTATGAATGGCTCAGAAGTGATATCTATCATTTGAAAGTTTTCCGAACTTAATTGACTAATATTAGATTTGTGCAACAAATCAGCTCGCTGAACAACTCAAAATTATTCACAAAAGTTTGGGATTTATGGTGTCAGATTCGGTCTAATTTATATGAACCTGAATTTGAACCATTACTTTTATTCATGCTGTTATTTAACAAATCAAGAAAATTTAAAGGTGTTAGTTAGTGGAAAATATACAGACTTACTTTTATTGCCGATTTTATAGGCCCTATAGCAATTATGTGGAGTAAATTCCCAACTAGATATAATCTCTATAATATAGGTTATGTAACAAGCCACACTCTTAAAGAAGTGCCAGAGATAACAGCCAAATTACTGAATAAGAAAATAACATGTGCTATAGCAATAATAATGTAGATCCGATGTTCTAGTCAAGATGACAGCTGACTTAACAAAAGTTTCCAATGCATTCAATTGGAAACCTACTATCAGCATAGAGGAAGGTTTGAATCTAACCATACAGATTCATTAACTTATTGAGTATTACTATAAAAAAAGTCTTTTAGAGAATGCTGAACATAGATAATAACAAATTGTCAAATTTTATAAAATAAATAAATAGCATATATTGTATACTCCGGATTCATAAAATAATAACTAGCATAGTTTGCCAATTGATGACAACCAATAATTAATAAATACGGACATATTTAGTTTAGAATTAGGGTCTATGGATAAAGCATCCATTCTCATGATAGTTTCAAATTACTTTAGGGCAGGTAGAGTGGAAGTTGTTATCAATAATCTTTGTAATGGACTTAACAAAATAGGCTATAATGTAGGAATTGGGCCATTTTCCTTTGATCTAAACTCTACGGATAATAAAGAAAAGGTTAATTTAAAGAAATTTAGAAGTCTGACATCTAATAATATTAGCAAGTATGATTTTGATATAATCCATAGTTATCAAGCTCAGATAGATTACTATTCACCTCTGACACCCAAGTCTGTTATGTTTCACTTTCACAGAATAGCAAACATAATACAAGAAATTAATTTAAAAGTGTTAGTATATAGGGCCATTGTTGAAGAGCTACTGACAATTGGTGCTATTTCATGAAAAAGAAAATAATATTGTTCTTCTTACTGGCTTTAGTTTTGGTTGGATCTACAATAAGTGGTATTTCCATGGTATATTCAACAAAAGAGGATTACATACTACTCTACTATCCTACTGGTGTTGCTATCGACTCTTCAGGTAATGTATATGTAATTGATTCTTGGAATGATCTCATTCTAAAGCTTACCGGTGATGGTAAATTCATTACAAAGTGGGGCTCTCATGGCTCTGATGATGGTCAATTCCTCTTTCCTACTGGTATTGCTATCGACTCTTCAGGTAATGTATACATATCTGATGTTGCTACCAACAGAATCCAAAAGTTTACCGGTGATGGTAAATTCATTACAAAGTGGGGATTAAAGGGCTTTGATGATGGTCAATTCCGCTTTCCTACTGGTGTTGCTGTAGATTCCTTAAGTAATGTGTACGTAGTCGATCAGAACAATAATCGCATTCAAAAGTTTACCGGTGATGGTAAATTCATTACAAAGTGGGGCTCTCATGGCTCTGATGATGGTCAATTTATTAATCCAAAAGGCGTTGCTGTAGATTCCTTAAGTAATGTGTACGTAGTCGATCAGAACAATAATCGCATTCAAAAGTTTACCGGTGATGGTAAATTCATTACAAAGTGGGGATCTAAATGCATTTCACCTCCATTGTATCCTACATTTTATGGAGTATGTCCAAGTCCAGGTGACAGAGAATTCTGGTATCCAGATGGCGGTATTGCTGTAGATTCCTTAAGTAATGTGTACGTAGTCGATCAGAACAATAATCGCATTCAAAAGTTTACCGGTGATGGTAAATTCATTACAAAGTGGGGATTAAAGGGCTTTGATGATAAGCTGAACTTGGCCGCGAGCACCATCAGAAGGCCCATCTGGTATTGCTGTGAATCTAAAAGCAGGTAAACTTTACGCTACAATAGGCAACGATCAAATTCAAACTATTTTGTTGTAGCATTTATTTATCCCGTAAATAGCCAACCATGTTAAAAAGGTAAAAGTCCAAAATGAAAGTACACTGTTAGCAAAGATTAATTCAAAATCAGAAAACAAATCATATATCCCGCAGATGGTTTCCGTAATTGAAAAATAAATAGTTATATCTATAAATGGGGAATCTTGAAATATTCCAACTATATTAGAATTCATGAGATTTTGTCTAGACTTAATGTGAGATCAGTATTTATTCCAAGACTTTTATTATTGCACTAGCAGGTGGATCATGAACCTGAAACATTATTGGTTTAATCTTCCTGCAGTTATTTATCCCACTGAATTGAAATATCTAAAACTTTTAAAAAGATCAGAAATAAGAAGATATAACATCTAGACTATTAAGAATATACGATTAATGGATAATACATTTAGATCCTAAAAATTTTAACCCAGCTATTGATAAAAAGATGATTTAGAAGTAGAAATAAAAGTCAATCTGCTTTTTTAACCTTAAGTTCTGTTCCTGCTTTTTGTGAAGATGTTTTCACTTCTAAAGCAATGTATAAATGCAAAATAGATCAACATAATTCTTTTACATGCAGGGAACTAATCTCATCGAACCTGCAGAATTTTGCAGTAAGCATTTACTTTGTGTCATTGTAGATTTATTTATATTAATTTGTTATAGCTAGTCTTAACAAAGAAATAATGTTAACTATCTCATGACCCACGAGGTAAGAATGGACTGTGACTACGTTACAAGGATGAAACAGACGAGGAAATTATTAGAACTACTGAAGAACATGCTATAAGAGATATGGATATAAGACAGAAGACTTGATGATCCCTGAATTAAGACAGAAAATAAGATCCCATATTAAGAGATCTTAATTCTATTATCTTTTTATTTTTTTGAGGAATTAAAGCAGTTCTTAACCTATGCAATGGGTCTACAATACAGTTCTGAGTTGCAAAATAGAGTCAAATTTGTCTTGCATTCCCTCACCGAACATGAACCAGTTATTTATTAAAATGGAAAAATATAGTCTTCTGAATTAAAACTATTCCAATCTATCTCAATCATGGGCCAAAATATTCGTCAATTTTATTTTGAATCCCACTCGATCCTTTATAAAAATATGACTCCAAAATTTTTACTTCTTAAAACCATAAAATGGCTGTATAAAGAATTTGTTTATGTTGATAGAACTACTCTTGATTTGAACACATAAGTCAAATGCTTCACGATCTGAAGAAGACAAATCGGACTATAAATGCGTCGATAGTACTTCTGACCTAGATGAAGACTGCAATCCAGATTGGGATCCTGCTATAGCTCCCGGTGTATAGATTAGACATAACAGTTATAATGGCAGCAAGAAAAACATAACAAGTAAAGAAAATAATCAATAGATTTAGATATCAAAGACGGCTAATTGATTACTTCTGAGAGAGTATCATAGTCACGTTCACACAGCTTTTTAAATGAAGAATTAAGCAACAGAAATCCTACTTTTTATAAAGAAATCATAGCCTCATGAGAAAATGTATTTTGACTACTATCATTGTTGTATATGAAGTATCTCAAACATATGATTCACAATCTCATGGGCCCACAAATAGTATCGATAACATTTAACAATAATCAAGCCGGCCCAATTCGCATTTATTGTTTCTATTTCTTTTGTTGCTTAAATTGGATATCTGATTTTATAAATGTTAGCAACGTCTGCAGAGTTATCTAAATCAATCTTACTCCATCGGAAACAGTGGCTGGGACCGTCGTGATAGTAGCGACGCTACGATTATCATTAGCTATACTGCCTAACATAATTTCGTATATCTTTTAAAACCAAGTAAAAGGATTTTTTAAGCATAGTAAACCTTACATATTAAGAAAAATCTGTAAACGAACTTTTGTTAGTTAGTATATATATTCAGCAGCAATGAGACATTACGACATAATCATTTATTATTACTTTTGTTAACTTCAACTCACTTCAATTCATTTTGCATTTGAAGCAGAATTTTTTTGGATCTCCAGCCCTTTCTGCTTCATTTGGTTGAAAGTGCATGTGACATAATACCAACAAGTTCCAGTCCTATCAGCAAACATTAAAACAAGATCCCCCGTCTTGTTTATAGACAGACAAAATACTTTTAGAAAATTAAGTTATCTCTGATGGATATAAGCATTAGATTAGATTGCAAATAATATTTACGCTCATTAAGAATATACAAAATATAATTCCGGTTTACTGACAACAAAATCACCAATATCTTGAAGCCTTTAACAGGTTACATTAAGGTTAACTATCCATCTTTAATAAAACTTAACTATTTTGCGACTCTCTCTTCTTTTATCTCAACTCCTAGCTTTTAAGAATATCCTTCCCTTTTTGCTTTAAAATATATGGAATATTTTTCATCAACTATTTTTTATATTTGAAGGTCTTATAATACACATTTTTAAATAAGACATGTATAGGAATATAAGATATAAAAAATTTACATTAGTACGTCTGTGTATATTTACTACTATACTTTACTATTACACACTATTTATTACTTCACAATTCGTTGTATAGACATCACCTTCAGCTTTGTCATAGTCTAATATTACATCAAAACCATCTCCGCAGTCAAAGTAATCTGGACCAGGTCCTCCTCTTAGAGTATCGTCAAGAAAGTCACCATACAATTCATCTTTTCCATCTCCACCTGAGATATAGTCATTTCCGAATCCACCAGAAAGGACATCATTTCCTTTGCCTCCATAGATTTGATCATCTAGTTCTGCTCCTTGTACTGTATCGTCACCATCATTACCTTCTATTGTATCTGAACCATAGGCACCATTCAAGGTATCGTCTCCATCAAGACCAAATAATCTGTCATTAAGAAATGTACCAATTATGGTATCATCATTATCGGTTCCTCTTATCTCATCACCATCATTGTTACCTGTTATTGTATTATCGCCTGGATGTGTTGGTAGTGTGTTGCTAGTTGCTACACCAGGTCCTGTAGTAATAACTTTTCTCTCAGTACTACCAGTATCATGAGTGTGATCAAAATTATCAAAGTCTTCATGATTATTGTCTATAACAAGAGATGATACACTACTTACAACCGATGGTACACTCATTCCATTTGAGCCATCATCAGCTGATACAACTACAACAAATGGTAATGAAAATGCAACAAGTATCAATATTGAGCCAACAACTATTGTTATTATTATCATCATTGCTGTTGTTGAAGGAAAGCTTCCTGACATTGAGATAGCTATCTTTCATAGATAATAACTGATTCGAATCATATCACCTAAAATATAAATATGAGAAATAGGATAGACAATATTATACGAAACTAGTTTAATTATTTTATTACTTTTAATGTCTATAGTTATAACACACTCCTCTTCTTCAATAAGAAATCACACTATAATGAACATAAAAAATAAGATTACCTGTGAAGGGATGATCTATTCCTTTAATAAAATGATATCACATCTTAAATTCAAGATGAAGAGATTAAGAGTATTAGAATAAGTCTAATTGTCTATTAGAATAGATATTTTATAGAAAAGCATTGAGGAAGTTATCAAAAGAACAATTATATTTCTGATATAACCTGATATTACTTATGAACCCTACACAGAACATGGGACAAAAATATAGATCCCTAGCATATCAGTTTTCACAGTTTATTAAAAACTCTTACTTGTTGAATAAGATTTTAATATTGTATTGAGGATTTAAAAAACTGCCATTGCTATAATCGTAGATAATTATTTAAAAAAATTAGAATTGTGACTTGCAGTTATTCTTAACTTCTAACCATTATTATTGTGCCAGTAGTTACATAGTCCTAACGCTACTGCATTCATTCTCCTAAAATTGTCTGAAATTGATGTCGCATAGGATGCACTTGGTGCATGCAATAGGTGGCACAACTAGTGTTACTATAGTTTGTTACAACCTAAGATTGCACCATTACTAAAGTTGAGTTGTTTATATATCTCCTTTGAAGTATTAATAATATATTTACTTAAAATAATACTGAATTCATAACAGATATATATATTTTTATAAAATTAATAATAAACATAACCATAGTTAGTTAGAAGTATATCAATAATATTATTTAAGGAATAGTCTCTTTTCTGATTATCTGGCGTTCTCTTTTGTTACTGGCACAAGGTCAGTAATTTTTCTATAAGAAAATAATAAGCCTTCATATTTATGTAAGTGTACACTGGACAATAATATAGAGATAGTAGAATGTTATAAAAAAATTGTATAAATATACTTATGTATATTTACTACTATACTTTACTATTACACGCTATTTATTACTTCACAGTTCATTGTATAGACATCACCTTCAGCTTTGTCATAGTCTAATATTACATCAAAACCATCTCCACAGTCAAAGTAATCTGGACCAGGTCCTCCTCTTAGAGTATCGTCAAGAAAGTCACCATACAATTCATCTTTTCCATCTCCACCTGAGATATAGTCATTTCCGAGTCCACCAGAAAGGACATCATTTCCTTTGCCTCCATAGATTTGATCATCTAGTTCTGCTCCTTGTACTGTATCGTCGCCATCATTACCTTCTATTGTATCTGAACCATAGGCACCATTCAAGGTATCGTCTCCACCACGACCTACTAATATGTCATTAAGAAATGTACCAATTATGGTATCATCATTATCGGTTCCTCTTATCTCATCACCATCATTGTTACCTGTTATTGTATCATCTCCATGTGTTGTTGGCAGTGTGTTGGCCAGTCACTACATTAGGTCCTGTAGTAATAACTTTTCTTTCTCCATTATCAGTATCCTGCGTATGGTCAAAATCCTCATTATTTTCAAAATTTGACTTCTGCGCTGATACGGTTGGTACTGGTAATAATACGCCTACTCCGCCTCCTCCAACAAGTAGTAACAATAACGCTAAAGAAATCGATTGTCTTATAAGTAATCCTTTTTGAATAACATGAATTCTGCTAGATATATAGTGAAATTCTGTAGAATCACTATCTGGTTAAAGGTATAAGAATATAAAAGCCTTTCCTGCGAAGATTATACATCTTTATTTCATATTTAAGAGCCTATCCCAAAATTATCCTCCTAGATACTATAATGCAACAAGCTAATTGTACCAATCCAAGGTAATTCTCTGCTTTCTTTTCATATCTTACAAGTAGTTTCCTGAATTTGTTATGCCATGAGTTTGTTCTTTCAACAACCCATCTTCTACTCACATGAAATCCATCATTATTCTTAATCAAGCTACTATCTTCTCCTCTCTGACGTATGTGTGGTATATAGTATCTTTTGATAGACTCATGTTCTATCTCCTGAAAATCATATCCTTTGTCAAGACACAGGTTCTGTTTCTGTGAAGATATTCTTCTTCTTTTTATCAAAATACCATCCATCTATTGTTTTTATTGCAGCCTTCATATCATGTGTATTTGAGCAGTGATAAGAACAGATAATGGAATACCTTTCTTGTCTGTTAGTACGTGACGCTTTGTTCCTAGTTTGCCTCCTCTATCAGTTGAATTTAGACCAGTCATGTCCCCCCTAAAGGTGTCTTTATAGACACACTGTCAAGGGACTGCCAAAGCCAACTAATACCTCTGAGATTATCATATATACTTCCAACAGCCTAACCCACAATTTCTGAAATACTTTAGACACTGTCCATTCCTGAAATCGTCTATGACATGTAGAACCAGAACCATACTCCTCAGGCAACATCTTCCACTGACATCCAGTTCTTAAAACATAGAGAATGCCATCTAATACTTTTCTAAATGGTACAACTGGACGTCCTATAGTTTTATCTAGTTTTTCTGATGGAAGTATTATCTTGATCTCATCTCATAAATCATCTGGAATCTTTCTGATGGTTGGAAGATGTTTCTTTTTCCTATACGTCACATGTATAAGCAGATTATCTTCAAGCTATATGTCTATCTATTTTTGGGATAGGCTCTAAGTAACATTATCAAATACTTATTAAAAGTTGCAGTTTTTAATATATATCATTATTGACCATTGATTGCATCCCATCGTTTTTTAATTCTAGAAAAATGAATATCTATATGCCCAAATATATCAATATATGCTTATTATAAACCAGTCTAATTTTTGCTAACCTTTACATATATATAGAAATTAAGTCAGTATTAGATTAATATGAATAGGTATAATTCTAAATTCACAATTGTTAGTATTTGTTTTATATCAGCAATATTAGCATTCACCATAATAATAGAGGCTGCTCATATCACTCCAGCGTTAGCTCAAACAACAGGAAGCTATTCAGAAGTAAGCAGAATTATTAACATACCAAAAGATATGCCTAACAGTAGTAGTAGCCTACCCAATGATAATCCTAGTCTACCCAATGATAATCCTAGTCTACCCAATGGGATTGGTAATGGCATTCTAATCAGTCCAGTGGTTAATAACTATCAACTTTCATTAATGTTTGTGTAGATTGTATGTGACACTCGCATACTATTCAAAAGTTTAAAAATGCTGAAAATTGGATTTTGGTAGCATATTTCAATATTTTCGATAATTTGAGTATTACAATATAAATATATAAACACACATACATATGCACTAAAAACTCTCACATTTATCGCAATGTTATTACAGAGGGATTTGAGAATTTATCTAAAGCGTCTATTATTTTGTTCTCAACTTACAAGACCCTCATTGCTATTTTCTTCACTCATACATACCTATATCTCTACATTTCTAGCGGCTCTATTAACTTAAGCAAATCGCCTCCTCTTATTATATTAATCAACAAATAGTTGAAACCAGTTTACAACATGCTCTAGTTTACATTTGTTCTTCTTATTACATGGAAAATAGTTATCAAAATTCTGTGTTCTATCTTTGATAATATATTGAATAATCCTTTCTTGATGCTTTTCTTTCATATGATGAATTGATATGATGTGCTTTAATTTCAGAAATTTACATACTGGTGTGGGTAAAATGTACACCTCCATCTGATGAAACTGGATGTTTTCCATATTTTTTATTTTTATTATATTTTGCTAGCAGAAACTGCTCTGCTACTAACTAACATATTTCTTTCTATAGAAATAAAGATGTATTATATTCCTATCTACAATAGTCTTATTGTCCAATTCTTCTATTGCAACCCAAATCCAGAAATAGTCTTTACCTATCTTAATTTGTGTTTCATCACCAACTATAAATTCAGAAATTTTCTTCCTGCTATTGTAGAATATCTTCTTTTCTGGTTTGTAATTCTGAACCCACTTTCATATAGAAATATGTGACTTCTTTTTGTAAAATCTCTTTGATAGTACTTTTGCAGTATTTCTGTATATGATAAACCTAAAAAGTATAAGTAAGTATAAACTATAGCCTATATCCTTTACAGATGTTCTATTTCCTTTTCTATAAAGCAAGCAATATGAAGAATAGAGAGAGCATCTGCAGCTATAGCTATTTACTTAAGTTAACAGAGCCTTTCTAGCCATAGGATAAAATAAATAATTATTTTTAATAAGTAAATCATAAATAATAATACATTTTGACTTTAATAGGTAACCTACATTAGATCACTATCTAGCAAACTAGTATTCTCTTCTTCTTTTGATGATTACTATGTTATCAAGTGTTGTTTTTGCTGGTGCACTTTTCATGTCATATGTGTATTGGCAGTAGTAGTAATAAGAAGAACAGATAATGGAATTCCATATTGATCTGTTAGTACATGACGTTTTGTTCCTAGTTTACCTCTATCAGTTGGATTTGGACCAGTCAAGTCACCCCTATTAAAGGAGCTTTCACACACATATACTATCAAGTGATTGATTGCCATCTCCATTGAATACCTACTACGTGATCATCATAGACTTGTAGTAGTAGCCTAGTCCATAATTTTTGGAATACCATAGATGTTGACCATTCCTGAAGAAATCGTCTATGATGACATGTATGTAGTAAAACCAAAGCCATATTCCTTTGGTAACATCTTCCACTGATATCCAGTTCTTAAAACATAGAGAATGCCATCAAGAACCTTTCTAAATGGTAGAACTAGACGTCCTATAGTCTTATTTGGTTTTTCTGGTGGAAGTATTAGTCTTATCTCATCCCATAACTCATCAGGGATTTTTCTGATAGTTTGAAGATGTTTGATTGTCTTGTAAGCCACATATGTGTAAACAGCGCATTTTCAAGCTAAATGTTTATCTATTTTGGGATAGGCTCTAAGTACGCTAGCGCTGTCAGTTCTAGTACTTGTTACACAAGAAGCAAATGCAGCAGCCAGTACGAAAGTCAGTTTCAAACAAACTCAATTGAATAGATGTAGTGGCAGTGCAAAATACAATAGGTACTGGTACAATTACATTTGGGTCTGGATGAGGTCATGGCACTCCAGGAACAGGAGGAAGAGTTGATCGCGGTCACCCAGCACCGTAATACATTCCTCATAATGGAACTGGATGATTGCTATAATTCCTTTTAATTTTATTTCTCTGTGACAACAATTATGAATGATAATAATACTTTAGACAATCAATTTGTATTTTAAATTCTTCCATTGAATAATGTCTTATGAAAATGAAAATTGTATATTACAAACTTGACATGTTATATAATCACTATTATATGAATAATAATTATCAATAATCTTATTAATTACTCCTTGAATAACATATCGATGCATAATCATCAGCATAATCTTAAAACACATAATATGTCAAAATTATTAGTTATGGGATTATCTATTATATTAATAACCGGAATATTTCTTGTCCCCACATTACAAATTAAAGTACAAGGTCAAGTGCAACAGTCAACAAGCACCACCAACACCGGCATCACCAGGAGGTAGTCCATCATCAGGAACTTCACCACCATCAGCATTACAAGCACCACCAACACCGCCATCACCAGGAGGTAGTCCATCATCAGGAACTCCACCACCATCAGCATTACAAGCACCACCAACACCGGCATCACCAGGAGGTAGTCCATCATCAGGAACTCACCACCATCACCAACTACTCCACCAGCTTTGGATACAGCAGATGGCGGCGAAGCAGCTAATCAGACAGGTGGGGAAGGTGGTGGTGCAGTCAACCAAAGTGCTATGGTAATGATTCCTCAAAATTCAATGGAAATGATTATGAGCCATGTACAAGACGCCATGACCGCAATAGATAGTAACAATAAAGATAATGCCATGAAGGCATTGAATAGTGTGGATCAGGAATTAAAAAGTGAGCAAATGCATCAGGTATATCTATAGAAACAACCACAACAGGTTGAGTAGGTAGAGAGGAGATGCAGCAGAGAAGAATATCATTAATTTTATAGCCGCATAATTACAAAAAAGAACATATTATCAACAAATTACAATTGAAGTTAAGCAACAAATGTCTCCACCACAGTATTGGTAATAGTATAGGATTGAAACAAGGACTAGAATCAAATCAAATTATTATTTATAATATGAATCTGAATTTACATGTCATTCCAAAGAAAGGAACTACCATAAATATGTGATGTACATTACATAAATTAACAATAATATATGGCACTTAAGGAAATGGTATTGTATTATCAAAGGGTAATTCTAAAGGTACATCATCATCTTCAGATGAATTAATATATCATCATCGTCTATCATAACATTATCTTGTGATTCTCTTTCTCTGGTATCATCATTGCTTTCTTGCTTCTCTGCGTCTTCTTCTTGTTTCCCTATAGTATCCTCATCATTGGGTTTTGTATCACTTGACTTTGATTTCTGTTTGATATCTTTATTCTTTAGGTTCTTTATCTGTCTGGTCTGATGATGATGATGCTGTTAATGCTGTAAATACTTGACTGAAAAGTATTAAACTAACTATCATTACTCCTATCAGAAGATTGATAACAAACAGTTTTAGCTTGCATTATGGTTATACCTCTATGCTGTTCTCAGTCCAGTATATTTGGATGGAAGATATAATCACCTATGAATGTGTTACTGTCTTATCTAATTCACACTATTGAGCGCATACACCAAAATATGCTAGTTAGATTAGTACTCTCTCCTATCATCCTTTAATAAATCCGAGTAAATCCAGCTGACATGCTGCCAGTTAATGGGATACCAAAGTTAGTCATTGTCAATAATGAGGCTGATACAGGAGCATGACTGCTATCGACACTAATACTACCACTAATACCTAGAATTAGTATTGTTACATTCGAAACCGTTGTGATAGCACCTTCTGACATCTGCTGAAGTCTATTCCAGTTTATGATAGCTATCTGATAATATTGAAGATATGCTAATCCAATCAAGAATAATCCAACTATTACAGCTACTAATTTAATTACTTTCTTTAAAGTACATATTTTATATTATCATCCATGTTTGGAATTAAGGATGAGACTTTTCAATGACAAAGTTGTTGCTCTTATATAAAAGAGGAGGAGGTTTTATCATCACCACTATGTTATTTGAAGTGAATTGATCATCATCTGTATAGTTGGTAAATAATTAGAATACTGCTTTTCTTCAGCACTATACTTAATGAAGTATATTCTGTCTCCAATTATAGTTCCAATTTCCATTGTTTTATAATTATTACCATCTTCTCTATCAGTATATATTAATCCATATGCAGGATTATTACCTCCTCCCAAAGTGATATTTGTATTTGATTCAATAAGATTGAAATCTGTTAATGTTTTATTAAAGTAGGTAATTTGTGAGGCAGCATATTCTTCTAGAGTCATATTTTGGTTAGTTAATCTTTCCATATATATGGCAAGGCTTGTTGGGTAGGTATCAGATGTATTTTCAACTGGAGAGAAGAATGCAACAATATTAGTGACAGTATTATTAGGACTATAATCTCGTTCGTCTTTTGTCCAGTTTGCCGGATACTGAATTGTTATACCATAAGAACTGTTCTGATATGTCAATATATCAGTTGTTTGATTGCTACTGCTAGGAATATTAGTAGTTGTTTGATTGCTACTGCTAGGAATATTAGTAGTTGTTTGATTGCTACTGTCAGGTATGCTACTACTGTTAGGAATATTTTTCGGAATATTAATAATTCTTGATACTTCTATATATCTTCCTTTTATGTCAGTAAGTGAATCGCCGCCTACTAATCGTGCTTTAGCAGCAGGACCTTCGCCGGTAGTAGCATCAGTTACATGAAAACCTCGTGTTTCTTGTGATCCTATTGCTGCCTTCTACAATCCCTGGTGTCGCGCCAAGTCCTTTCGTGTTATCAATATATGAATGCACATAAGACCTTGTAGTAATAAGGGATGGCACAACTTTTATCATAGCATTAGAAGGATCTGTTGTAGTGGCAATGTTAACTGTGACTGCTGATTGTTTATCGTTTGTAAATAATTCAGTTAGTAATGTAGGATTAATATGATTATTATCGTTATTAGCACCAAAAGTTTGAGCTTCTGCATTACAGCTAAAAGTTATCAAACTAGTAACAAATGTTGCCGAGATCATAGCCATAATTACTACTTTCGTTAAGTTTGATCTATCATCATCATTAACATCATTATACATTAATCTAAAGGACAAGATAGCATTCTCTTAAAGGTTGTGTATCTAAATAATAAAGCTTGTAGTAGATAGAACTTCTTTCATATTGAGTTTTGCGTCCATGACTCTTCAACTAAAGTTCTGAGTACATGCATCTATATTGCTTCTTTTCACCACCTTTGAATTGTAGATTTTAAACGGCGCACTCTTGCTTTATGTTTTTTTCAGCGTTTCTTATCCTCGGCTTACTTTACTTAACATCCTAGCTAACGTTCACAAATATGAGTATCCAGTCTATAGATTGAAAACTTCTAATAGGATATTTCACGAATGCTAGATTTCTCTACCTATTTGTTTACCTAAGCCTCTAATAATTTGTCTTTGTTGTAACATGTAATGATATATTTTATTATCTACAAAAGATATAGCTTTTGTAGTAGAATTTTCTGTTCAAAATTATCTAGATCTAAAGTTAAATTAACTTTACAGCATCTATAGTTTCTCCTCTCTCACTCGATGTCTCTTTTGTGCATCAAGTCTTATTTTTACATGATAAATGATAGCACATATTGAACTCTAACAAATCACCATCATCAGTATCACCATCAACACTACCATTAAGAACACTACAAGAGATACTCCATAACAGAATCATACAGAAGAAAAGAAAATGCACAAGTCTAATAATAGTCCTATACTGATAGCCTGTGGACTGACAGAGATAGAAACACTGAAATGGGTTTTGGCCCAAATACTCACGCTGCCTGCTACAATCAACAGCAGCCTCATAAAGATTCTCTTTGAACCCAGGGAAATCAAAAGAAAATGAAAGGAAAAGTAGGTTCTGTCAGAGAGATATTCATTTTTGCTAATGGGGTCATCTATCTATAGATAGATTGTCATTTTGCATCTAATAGTCTATATTCTATGATATATCACAGAAGGCAGAAACAGTCCCGTGGCGTTCAGCTTGGGCTTCTGCTTGATCTGCCTTTTTCTGACTACCCTTTTCTGCTGCTTTACATTTCTTGTTGAATTTATCTAATGTCTGATCAGAACTACTATCTGCATTTGCTGAAGGTGTTATACTTACCACTGCAACTACAGTCGCTGTCACTAATGCTACCCCATCATAGTAGCAAAGACTAGACTAAGACATATTCATAGAGGATGATTATATATTTAATTAACCTATAAGTATAGCGCGTTGTTATTAAGAAACTACAGCTCAATTTCGCTCTAAACTACGAAAGTTACCAGAATCGTATTTTCTATACCTAAGTCTTGTTCTTCTAGTTGTTTGGCTTTGTTAACTTCTTTAGTATTATTATTATTAACAAATGATTCATACTTTGAAATTTGTTTTGTTAACCAGTCAATCATTTTATGTTATGAAAGCAACAGTAATGCCATAAGTAATGGTCCTGCTGGGAATGGTTCGCCTTTCACATTAATTGCAGCAGCATATTTGTAACAATCATTTAGTATATTTTCAAATAATTTTCTATCTTAAATATAAATGGTCAGATAAGGGTCGTCTTCTTGGAAAACAATTCTCACACACTCCTATTCTGATAATAATACCAAAGTTAGGAATAGTAAAGATAACTCAAAATGTAAACCAACCAAACCAAATTAATAACATAATGTAGTTATCTCACATAAATTATCAATATATAATTTTGTTTGTTCCTATTGAATAGATATGTTTGTTTAAATGGTGTGTACAATTGCGAAATATGTGTAAAATCTAGTACACATTTTTGTTTATATATAAAATATATATATATTTTTGTTATATTATGAAACAGTAGATTTTTGTACAATTATATGCATCGAGCCATTTTCATCATAACTCTTTTCAAGTTCTATTTTGAAATTGTATAAATTAAGAAATTCTTGCACTTTTGGTCTATAAACATTCGGCGGTCCATGTAATTCCATAAGAAGTGCAATATCTTTACTTTTGGATAGTACATTAGTAGCCCCTTTTAACACTTCAAATTCTGCTCCCTCCACATCAATTTTAATCCAATTTACTTCTTCTTCTCTTATTTGATTTAATTGTAATAGATAATCCAATGTGTTAGCATTTACTTCTACAAATTTATCTTCATTATTTGCCCAGTCTGACACGATAGTATTGTATTTAGTAAAACCTGATTCTCCACTAGGCAAATACAGTTTTATTTTTGTTTCTTTAGAATATGCTGCATAATTCAAAGCTATAACATTAGTTAACTGATTTAGTTTGATATTACGATTTAACATTTCAAAATTGCCGGGATCTGCCTCAATAGCAATTACTTTTCCATTTGTACCAACTCGTTTTGAGCTTATTATTGTATAAAGACCTATATGTGCACCAATATCTACAACTATATCTCCTTGCTTAGGAGTAAAATGTTCTATTATTTCATCTTCATGAATTGTCATAATTTTGAAATCATCTTTATTAACTCTACAATAGAATTCATAATTGTATTTTGGTACTCTGAATTTTAACAAAGAGGAGTTGCCAGGCCTCAAAAATTTGAAAGATTTATACCAAAAAACTCCAAAGTCAAGTCCTCGTCCAACATATAGCCTATCTCTTCTTTTCTTACCTAAAACTAATCTAAGTACAATCCTTAAACCTAAATAAATAATTTTTAATACAAACAGTATGCATTTATCGAATATAGTTATTCCTTCTGAGTTTTTTAGGAACCACGAAATCAGATTTTGCATCTATTGCGTTACTTTAGATACATAAAACTTATAATGTTTCCTAAATACAAAGTACACAGTTTATTATAATTAATCTTGGATAAAGTGATACAAAAAGCTACCCGACCTATACATTATTATTGTTATCATCATCCTATATATGAAGTGACAAAGAAAATGAGAATAATATATATCAATGTAACACTTTTAAGCCATTGTACATAACTATATTATAGTTGAAATCAAGTGATTTATCTATCCATAGGATAGAAAATTGATTGATTCTAAAATTTGGAGAAATATGATATATGTGTGGAATAGCAGGGATATTAAGTAAAAAAGGAGAAAATGTATGTACCGGTAGTTGGAAAAATGCTTTCTTGCATGACAAATCGTGGTCCTGACGGGGCAGGAATAGCAGCTCGCTGACTCTATTATACAATCAGATTCTCTTGCAAATTTAGAATATCATGAACTTTCTAGTAATAATGCTTTGGGTCATGTGAGGCTGGCGATCGTTGGTGGTACTCATGGACAGCAACCCTTCCATAGCTGCAATAGAAAGTTTACTCTAGAGCACAATGGAGAAATTTACAACTATAAGAAAATTAGGCGAAGGCTAATAAAACGTCATCATCAATTTGTTACACAGACAGACAGTGAAGTTATTGTCCATTTGTTAGAGGATCATTTTAACAAAAACAATGATTTATTATATGCAATAAGAAAGACTGTTGCTGAACTCGATGGTGTTTATGCTTTAGTTATCAAGGATGAAGAGACAGAAAATATAGCATTGGTCAGAGATAAAATCGGTGTAAGACAAATTTACTATGGCGAAAATGATCGTTTTATCGCATTTGCATCTGAACGTAAAGCATTATGGAAAGCTGGAATAAAAGAACCTACAAATAGGGTATTACCTGGACATGCAACAATTATCACATCGGATGGTTCAATACAAAAATTCAAAGTAGCTCACCCGCCAATACATTCAAAGAAAATAATCTACAAAACAATGGATTCGGCTGTTAATGCATATGAAAAAGCATTACTTGCATCCATGAAAAAGCGCACACAGGATTTTGATAGAGTCGGAATAATATTTTCAGGGGGTATTGACAGTGTAATTATTGCTTGGCTTGCAAAGAAAATGGTACGAGAAGTTATTTGTTATACTGGTGGAATTCAGGGTTCTAGCGATATTGCGTTTGCCAGAATGATAGCAAAGAGACTCAATCTTAAACTAAGAGTTAATGAGCTTACTCAGGATGAAGTAGAACAGATGATTCCAGAGGTTATTAATACAATAGAAGATACAAATGCTGGACAGGTAGAGGTTGCAGTTCCCGTATATGCTGCAGTAAAGCTTGCACATGAGGATGGAATTAATGTAATGTTTTCAGGGCAGGCGAGCAGACGAACTTTTCGGAGGGTATTCTTGGTATACAAAGGTAGTTGAAAAGGAAGGATATGAGAAATTACGTGACCACATGACCGAAGATATGCTTTTACTTTACAGAGAAACTTTGGAGAGAGAAGATAAAATCACTATGGCACACAGCATAGAGATGCGTGAGCCATTTCTTGACTTAAAAGTAATTGCACTTTCGATGCATATCGATATGAAACTGAATGTAAAAGGTGCAAACGATGACTTTGGAAAACATGTACACAGAAAACTTGCCCAGAAACTTGGTATTCCAAGGAATATCGCATATCGTATAAAGGAAGGCAGCACAACATGGCTCAGGTATGCATGATGTATTCGATGCAATAGCAACAAAACATGGATTTGATGAATCCACTATTTCTAAACAATATCTTGATGCGCTTCTATCACGCGAAAAAATAGGTAGCTCACAGAGATATGGCTATCTATTTGAAAATGAAAAAATGTGGATCGCAGAACCACATGTGCAAATGTATCTAGATAGTATTTCAAAAACACTACCAACAATAGAACAAAATTTAGTAGCAAATCCAAGGAAAGACAAGAGAGGGCATTAGTGGGCTAACTTGCAACTACATCTGCTTCGAATTCCGCGACCCATAAGAAATGGAGCAAGTATTAAAGATGGTATACTTATTAAAATGAAAAGGGTTTGTAATGGAGCAAGAACTGCCATTGTTGTTCCCACACCATAACCTAAGAGCACAGAAAACAAACTGCCTGCACAGGTTGGACAGCCAACAAATAACCCAGCGATTGCTCCTACACTTCCAACAAAAGACATCTTTTTAGTATTCTGTGCTTTCTCTAAATTGAATGCATAGAGTGCTAAAGAAATATTGAATCCGACCATAACTGATACAACTACTGCTAGAATAATATTGATCGGTATAATCATGATTAGAAAGTGATCTGTAGGAAATACAGTCAGCATAGGAACATAACCTGGCAGATTGCAACATGGAATCACATTAGCAGATGGAATAATAATTCCTTGTTCAGAAAATGAAACGTCATACCTATAAATGAATATTTGGGACAGAAATCCAAAAAAAATGCCATATACAATTGCAAATATTGCCATCATTTTCCAATATTTATTGTCCAAAAATGCGGTTGTAATATAGAATACTAAACTATTAGTATTAGCTGTTAGCCGTTGCTCAGCTTTGAAAATTCTGTATATTCCATAGCCCACAAATAACATTGATACAAAAATAATTGTAAAAATAGCATTTGCAAGATTCATAAGATAAGGTGTAATCATAACTGGTTGCTCACCTGAAGGAGTTGTCAACCGGCCATAGATTATAAAGGCCACAATCAGAGAGGATACGCCAAGGAGCACTATTCTCAATCCGCTGCGGCGTAGGCCTATCCAGTTTTTTTCTACTATAGATGTCATATTAACAAACTGAGTTGTCCACTCGGAAATTAAATTTTATCGGTCAGAAACATCATTATTATTATTCATATCGTGCTCGAATTTATGTTAAAGTATACACTATATTTTATCTCTCTCTTTCTTTATTTTTCTATACATTACAACATGCTACAAAGAGACATCATGAATAAAAATGTCTCTGACATAAATCTATACTTGAATCACATCCATGGAAATCGTTTGTTTCTCTTATAATATTCAACTAATCCGCCTTCTAACAACATCTGTTGCATAAATTCTGGAACCTTCTTTGCATGAAATATTCCTTTTGTTCGTATATTTTCTACAGTAAAGTTTCCAATGTCCACCTTAAGATCGTCTCCCTGAACTACATTGCCTTTTATTTCTGAAATTTCTAGAGCTGGGAGTCCTATGGTAAATGCGTTTCTATAGAATATGCGAGCAAAACTTTCTGCTATAACAATAGATATTCCTGCATACTTTAATGCTACTGGAGCCTGTTCTCTACTGGAGCCGCCTCCAAAATTTTTTCCTCCAACTATAAAGTCACCCTTGGATATCTTTGTTGGAAAATCTGGATCAATCCCATACATAGCATATTTTGCCATCTCATAGGGATCGTTGGTCCTGCTTTTGAATCTGAACGGTATAATTATGTCCGTATTAATGTCATCTCCAAAAACCCAAGCTTTTCCATGCAAAATGGCAGTAGTAGCGACTGGTGAAGGCACTGTTCCTGGTGGTGGAGATGGTATTAATGGCGAAGAGTGTGACGACGAAGGTTCCGCCGGAGTTGATTTATTATTCATGTCAGAGAAACCTCCTTGGATCAATTATTTTTCCTTCAATTGCAGATGCGGCAACAGTAGCAGGAGATGATAGATATACTTTTGATGATAGAGCTCCCATTCTTCCGACAAAATTCCTTGAAGATGATGATATGCATATTTCATTTTCTCCTAACGCACCAAGATGAGTACCCACACATGCTCCACATGTAGAATTGGTAAATACTGCTCCTGATTCAAGATAAGTCTCTACATACCCACGTTTAATGGCCTCTTCATATACTTTGACCGATGCAGGAGTAACTACACATCTCGTATTTTTGTGCACCTTTTTATTCTTAAGAATACGGGCTGCTATTTCAAGATCTTCTATTCTTCCATTTGTAGAAGAACCTATGAAAGCCTGATTGATTTCTATTCCGCCTATTTCTTCAACTGAATGTACTATATCTGGATGGTCTGGACCAGCCACCATTGGTTCTATCTTATCGCATTCTATCTCTATCTCATCTACATACTTAGCAGAGCTGCCAGGATGAATATCAATTTCTGGCACGTCTTTAATAATTCTTGGGTTTTGATTTAAATAAGTTCTAGTTAGCTCATCGGTAGGGAATACGGAAATCTTGGCACCGCATTCCATTGCAGCATTGCTTATGCATGCTCTTGAGTCAATACTAAACTCCTTTCTAGTATTGTCATTTGCATATGTCCACTCCAAAGCCTTGTAATTAGCTCCATCTTCACCAACCTTTCCAATATAATCGAGTATTAGATCTCTGGCAAAAACCCCTTTTCTAAAATTGCCCGATAGTTTAATTTTTATTGTTTCAGGTACGCGTAACCACATTTGGCCTGTAGCCCACACAGCTGCTAGTTCAGTACTTCCAATTCCAGTTGCAAATGCCGAGATACATCCGGCTTGACATGTGTGAGAATCTGCACCGAGTATCATCATACCCGGAGCAGCAAGATATTCAAGAATATGCTGATGCGATATAGAACCTTCAACCAACATACAGCTATGCTTCGAAGCAAAACTTCTCATCATAGCATGTAGATTTGCAACCTTTTCATCTGCTGCAGGAAATGTATGATCTATTACTAACAAAACCCTTGAAGGATTAAAGAGTTTATCCACTCGCATTTCATTTAATGAACGTATTGCCAAAGGACCCGTACTGTCTTGCGCCATAGCAAGATCTACATCTATAATTGCAATATCGCCAGCCACAGATGGTTTGGACACTTGGCTCTGCTTACTTTTTACTGTTAAGCTCTTTATGCTAATTGCCTTCTCAGCGAACGTAAGTGAATTATCCTCCAGTATACTTTTCATGGAAGAAACATAATAAGAGCTGCTGTTTTGGTGTGCTAATGACTGCATATAAATTTCAATACCCAATCAGATATTTTAAGCATCAGTTTAAGAATTATTTATTTATAATTTCTTTATAACATTTAATAATCTAAAAAGTAATTGTCTTTATAACTGACATAACGAAGGCAACTGCCATCTGAACCATCATCATTAGAAATATAAAGTCACATCCACTTTCTCATTCGTAAAGTCGAGCATTAGATGCGATATATGAATTGCAGATATTGAATTAATTGTTTTTTTGTACAAGTATGTATTATAATGAGCTCTAAATGACAATGATCCAGATTCACAACGGTATCATTTTGGTTATAATTGCATAAAGCATTAAAGATCTATTATTGTCCTACAATACTATTTTAATATCTTAAAATTGACCCCAAAAACATTACAAGTACTAATTTTTCTTATGAACTTTTGATTTACTTTTTATTTTTGGCTTTTTATCATCTGGAATTTTAAACCCATGGGCAAATTTGCTAATTTTTGAAACTATAACTTTAGACTTATGATCAGGAAGTTCATCTATTGTCATATCTTCTATTCGTTCGCCTTGCGTGTTGTCTGCCGACCGCTCCTGCTGATTTTTCTTGCTAGTATCTTTGTCTTTTGATAGACGATTCATTATTGTATTAAATATATATACTATTATATACTTGTAATATATGTTAAGCATTTAGTTGGCACAGCAAAAGAAAACATGGATATGGTAAAGCCTGCATTGGGATTGTTTTCTGTAACATCAACGACAAATCAACAACAACAATTCTTCAAATACTAGACTTTTTAATTTTTCTTTTCATACAATATTATACTACTTGGTACATTAAATTTTTTTATAGATAACATCATATTGATCTTAAATCCAGTATATCAGTTTATATTGATAAAAAAATAGTCAAAGTTGTTGGAGAATTAAAAAAATATTTCCATATTTTATTTTTCTAGAAACTTTAGTCAATTTATCTTCTTCTGATGATCATACACAATCTTCTATCAATGCTTTAAACAATTTTTATCCCTTCACCAATTTTTATTCATAGTCTTTAAGTTTTTTTGGCGATGTTAGAACATGGATAGAACATCATCACTGATGGATATCACATGATAAGTATAAACAATAAAGATTAAGGTTTTTGTTTGTCAGCCTGAAATGCAGCTACTAAAGCCGCATTCTATACACAAATTGCAACCTTCAGTGATTATTAATCTCGCTTTGCATGATGGACAGGTATTATCCTCATTTGATTCCAGCAAGGGTGTGTGTGTTGTCTTGGTAGGCGTATCCAGTAGTATGGATGTTGAAATTGTTTCTGTTGGTATTTCTTCTTCATTTTCGATCTTGGTTTGTTCAAAGATTTTTTCTATTTGTTCTCTGACATATAATTCTTTAACGTTTGCACGAATATAGTCTACGGCATATTTGCTTGGCCTTGTAATGAATTTCTTTTCCTTTGTTTCATTACCAGTGATATGGAGAACTTGTTCATGTCGTGAGCCATCTCTGTATACTGTAACTCCTTTTAATCCAAGTTCATGTGACAGTAGATATGCATACTTTACATCTTCTGCAGTGACGTCTCCTGGCATATTGATTGTTTTTGCAATGGCATTCCCAATCCATTTCTGCCATACGGCCTGCGCCATTATATGATCAGTCCAGTGTATATCTATTGCAGTAACAAACGTTTTCTGAATCCATTCTGGAATTTCAGACAAACCACGAACTGAACCATAATTATTCGCAACTTTTGCAAGTATTTCATCAGTGTAAAGGCCGTTTTCCTTCAACACATTTTCAAAAATCCTATTAGTATAGAAGAACCTACCAACTGTCACGCGTTTCTCGAAAACTAACGCAAACATCGGTTCAACACCATTTGAAGTATCTGCAATCATAGATAATGTACCGGTGGGAGCAATAGTAGATGTCCAAGAGTTTCGTATTCCATGTTTTTGAATTTTTTTGATTAAGGAATCCCAATTGTATGCATGTGTTTCTGTTGGTAACTCATAATAACCTGAGATAGGTATCTTACCCTTTACATAATCTGTCTCTTTGAATAAGGGAAATGGTCCTCTTACCTTTGCAATAGCAACACTTTCTTCCATACTATAGTATGATACTGCTTCTGCCAGTTTGTACATGAATTCATAGCCATCATTTGAATCATATGGAATTCTAAGTAGGAATAGCAAGTCAGCGATACCCATTATACCAAGGCCTATTCTTCTTGTCAGTTTTGTATTGATATCAATTTCTTCCACTGGATACTTATTCATATCTATAATATTATCTAAGAATCTGGATGACACCCTTATTGCCTGCTCATATTTCTGCCAATCAAATTCAAACATTCCATCTGCCTTGCGCTTTACAAAATTTGCAAGATTTATCGAACCTAGATTACATGATTCATAAGGATATAACGATTGTTCACCGCAGGGGTTTGTTGCACGCAAAGGTCCGCCCTTTGCATTTATACATGGATTGTATTTGTTAATATTATCAAAGAAGATAACACCTGGTTCCGCACTTTTCCATGCGCTAAATGCTATCAGATCCATTAATTGATAGGAATCGATCTGCTTTATAGGCTCATGAGTTCTCGGATTACGTAATGTATACTTGTGGTTATCCTTATTTACAAGAGACTTCCAAAAATCTTCCCAGACCCCAACACTGACATTAAAGTTCTCGAATACGCCAGGTTTTGTCTTGGCCGTCACAAACTTTTCAATATCTGGATGCCATGCCTCTAATATACCCATATTTGCGCCACGCCTCTTTCCGCCTTGTTTTACTACATCGGTTATAGTATCAATGATTCTCATAAAAGAGGTTGGGCCTGATGCAACGCCAGATGTAGAGGCAACGATATCTCCTTCTGGTCTTAGGTCAGAATAATTTATTCCAACACCTCCACCTGATTTGAAAATCATGGCTGCATCAGTTGATGATTGCATGATCTTATACATGTCGTCTGACATATCAAGAACAAAACAAGCTGACAATTGACCAAGCCTTGCACCTGCATTCATCAATGTTGGTGTATTCGGTAGAAAATCTCTTGATACCATTAAATTATAGTATTCTTTGATTCTCTCTTCGTATACGCTTAACTTGCTTTCAGCCATCATTCGAAGTAGTTCCTTAAAGCCAACTTTCATACAACCCATCTTTGCTAGATACACATAGTGTCGAATAAGACATTCAAAGTGATATTTGTTCAGATAGTAATCTCCTATCTTTAATTTTAGATCAAAGTCATCCATTTTCGCATAATATTTCTCTGCTTCTTCGATATTTTGGTTATGTCCACCTGCTAAATTGAACAATTGAGAATCATGCAATATATCCGCAAGTGCAACCAGAATTGCTACTCTTTCAAACATCTGTTTTGGACCTTCTATAATCTCGCCGTTGTTATCTCGTAACAAATAACGTGCAGCTAAAACTCTAAGGGAATTAATATCAAATACCTTGTCAACTTCATCAAGCACCTTCTTGTTTAGAACTCTCATCTTCTCATCTCTAACTTTGCGCCTCTCATGCCTATACAAGATGTATGCCTTAGCCGTTTCAGACAATCCTTGTTCGATGAGGATAGACTCTACCATATCTTGTACATCTTCAACACTTGCGATTGCAACTTTTCCACTCAATCCGTAACCACTCTGAACCATTTTCTGTACCACGTTATTTGCCAACCTTTCTGCTAATGGATAATCTGGCTTACCAGTCACTACAAGCGCTTTGTAAATTGCATTTGATATCTTAGAATGCGTAAAACTAACAACTCTGCCGTCTCTTTTTTTAATATTCATGATTAAGTTCTCTTTCGAGTCATTAAACTCGGTTACTCCTGCCATCCCTTTCTTTATTGGAAGATTTTAGTTTAAAAAGCTAGCTCTACATACTATATATAATATTTTATTATTAAGCAGTACTAAAAGTATTACTAAATCATTAATATGATATCATTTCTAGTATATAATACTAATTCCTGGGATAGAATGACCAACAGATATAAAGTCTATGATTGTCTGCCATACCTATAAAATGGTTTTATGCTAGCATAATGACAACGGCAATATAAGATATAGGCCAGGTTATTCAAGGTAGCCAATTCAGATTACCAAGCTTTGAAACGAAAAATAGTATATCTAATCATTTCATTTCTCTACTACACAGTGGGGAGATCATAACCATATGTTAATCTATTGTGTAATTAGTTTACCTTACCTATAGATACAGAGAAAAACTATGAAGAAGTAGATTGATTTTGTTTCATATAATTTACATATCTGATAGTTATCCATCAGAAGCGTAAGTATACCAAATCTAACATATGCCTTCCATTTAGGTTTGCCAATACATAAGTGTTTTTGGATTCGATATCTCATTGGGTATTGGCATGAGCAGTAGAAAAAAAGTTGTTTTTAAATATACTATCATACTTCATATACAAGATTTTATGCGCCCTCTATGAAATTTTATATATTATGTCAAGTCAATACATGTTATGAACCTATATACTAATATTATAATTAAGATAATGTCGACAACATTCGCAATGGAAGAAACGATAATAAAATTTAAAACATGACGCGGAAAGGTCGACTCAAAGAAATTTTTAGTAAAGCTTTGTATGCAGATAATGCTGGCCTCTATTCAGTAAGCTATCGCGAATTTAACTCTATCATTAAGGTGTCGTTGCCAGAATTCTTAAAGCTTTCGGAGAATTTTGAAATTATTCCACCGAATAGAATTTTTTTAGTTACAAGGGAAGGAAAAACTCTGTATCGCAAGTTTGGTGCCGCCTTAATAACCTAACAAAACAGGCATTCCAACTACAGATAAAAAGGAAAACGCACAGGAAATAAAATGTAATAATATACAGTAATGTAATTACTTCGGTATTATAATTAATACGATTTTGCAATATTAACGAAAAATAATAAAATAATAAAATAATAATACAATGAATAGTTTATAGGCACAACCCAGAAAACAAAAGGAGAGGAAGGATAAACTATCAGCAAAAACTCATCCTTTGTACTAAGGCGTAATGATATATTGAATAAGTATAAGAAAAGTAATGTTCGACTAGCATTCGAAGACATGTAGTTTTCCCTGCAAGACTACTACGATAAGTTCCAAAGCAGCCCTGTGGTATACTCTTATCAACTTAGACTTGGACTCCCCTGCATCATTTAAGAATACAGGTTAACCTACTAGCCTAAGACGACATATCATCATTCCCGTGGGAGTTGCAAGCCTTTACTTGCAACCTAGACCTATATGATGTATCATTCTTCTCTTTCGGCTAATCGAACAATATTTATGTGTATGGAGGATATTTAGTCTTTTTTGTTAAATCAATTTGTAAGAAGAGTATAATAACCTTAACTTCATTTATATATATTATTTTATTATATAATACTTATCAACATAATTTTAGAACAGATATATATTACTCACATAAAATTAATCCATAAACTATGATGTGGTTGAAAGTACATATCCTTTTCTTATGCAACTTCACTTATTAGGCTGCTCTGAACAAACCATAAACTTGTATATTACTATCCTCAGTTACAAAAGAATAACTATATTATTGCCTATTGCAAAGAAATGTAACATCTTAAAAGATCGTTACTATAAACACTAGATAATAAGATGATATCTAATATGAACAATTATTGCCGATTGCATTAGCTATAATGTAATTATATTATCTATTAGTCTTATTCAGCTTATTGAGGCATAATATAATTCCAATTGGGAAAGAGTATAATATATAAAGATAATTCAAATCTCATTTACATGCAATAAATAAAAGAACAACGTTCAAGCGCATGATATATAATATAAATATAATAATAAAATACATCTTATGAAAACTAAAAGTCGTATGAAACCAACTCTATATTCTTCTAATACTACTTTTAATATTACCACTACTAACTCTGATATCAATAAAACTGGTGATCATACCAATAATATTATTGTTAATAACAATAGTGCCAGAAGCAGTAGTGATGTCAATAACAATAACCATAACAACAATTATGGTTATGAATATGGATACAGCCCAAAAGATATCGAAAAGAAAATAAAATCTGGTGCCTTTAAAATAGCAGTTTATGGTTTAGGACATATTGGTGCTCCACTAGCTTCTGTATGGCTTCGACGAGGAGCACATGTTATAGGAGTCGATAAATCTTCAAAGGTATTAAAAAATGCAAGAATAGGAAAGACGCATCTCCAACTAGAACCAGGGGTAAATGAGGCATTTACAAAGGGTATAGAGGACAATCGTTTCAAGATATATGAAGACTTAGTAAAAGCATCTTTAGATTCGTATTTTAAAATGATTTGCGTACCAGTGTTAGCTGCAAATGGATCAGCGGATTTGACAGCGATAAAGGATGTAGCAACATCAATTGGAAAAGGATTGAAAAAGTTTGATGTTGTAGCTCTAAATCCTAGTGTTCCTCCGGGAACAACTGAAGAGATCGTATTACCAATTCTAGAGAAAGAAAGTGGTTTTAAAGCCGAAACAGACTTTTACATGATATACAATCCGGAACGAATCTATGAAGGAAGGGCGATAGAAGATATCGAGCAGAGATATCCAGCAATAGTCTCAGGAACTGGTGTTAGAAGTATCAATATAGGGGTCAGGATATACTCTATAATATTTAAGAAAGGTGTAATAGCAATGAGTAGTATAAGAACTGCTGAAACCGAAAAGCTGCTTGAAGGAGTATATCGGGATGTAAATATTGCTCTTGCAAATGAACTTGCAAAATTCTGTGAAAAAGTAGGTGTTGATTTTTGGGAAGCAAGGAACGCGGCAAACTCCCAACCATTCTGCCATATCCATAAACCAGGTGTAGGTGTTGGCGGTGCATGTATACCTATTTATCCCCAATTTATACTTCATACTGCAGATAGGATGAAGATCGATTGTAGTATTACTCGCATGAGCAGAAATATCAACGATTCTATGGCTGCTTATTGTGTAGAACAGGCCATAGAATTACTAGAAGAAGGAAAAGAAGAAAAGAACAATATCAAAAAGCATGGAAGAGAACAGTTGAAAAAAAGAAGTTTTGTAAATAAGGGGATGGATGAAGTTATTATCACTTTACTTGGTCTTGCCTTTAGAGGGGGAGTTTCAGATACACGTTCATCACCTACTTATAAGGTCATTGATGAATTTCAGAAACGGATGAAAGTAAAAGAGATTCGTGTCCATGATCCTTTGGTAATTAATGATCCTGCTTTATCAGGAAAACAGAATAATATTATTCTGACATCAAATCTAAATGAAGCTATACAAGGTACAGATTTAATAATGCTTATTGCAGATCATCCAGAGTATCGAACTTTGACACCTGCTGATCTTGGTGGAATCCCACTTTACGATGGTCGGGGAATGCTCGACAGGTCAAAATTCAAGCACTTGGCATTTGCATCTATTGGCATAGGTTAAGCAAACATACCTAGCATGAATAGGTTAACTTACTAGTTCACACCTCTATCATCATCTTTCCAAATATATTTTGTAAGAACTGTAAAAGTTGCCTAACGTTTGTAATATATAAAAATCTAAGGTTAGCTTTCACAATGAATTAGCAATCCTTCCACTTGCTTCTATTCTTGGCCTATATTCTGCTCTTCTCTGATGTCTCTCTGAACTTCTGAAGCAAGAAGGTTTAAAAATTATAGTTTACTCATCGTCTTCTTAAAGACATTTTAATTTGATCGCGCTATCAATTCGGGCACCTGCTGATCAATCATTTTCAGATAATCATCTCACATAGTCCTGGAAAGATTGGTAATACGTTTAGAAATACTAAATATAGCCCGGGGACGCTACAGTCATGACAATTCCTGGCTACAGTTCAACTCTTATTACTGTCCCATTAGGGACAGATTCTTTATATATAATTGCTTGAAACCGATAAAGCTTTGATTCCGGCATAAACCACACATCAGGTGGAGCGCCTGATTTGAAGCAAATATTTGCAAGATATTCATAAATATCCCACTTCAATTCTATGGGAACTTGTGGAAGGAGTAATCCTGTACCATATTTCCATCTTAGGAGTAAACCATCTCTCCCAAGCTTGATATGGCTTGGAAATTCATTTGGATTTTGAACTCTAATTTCTTCAGGTGGAGTAAGTATACTAACTTCAAAAATTATGCTTGCTAGTTCTTCTTTCTTTACTGGGATGAATCTTGGATCCTGTGTAGCTGCCGCAATAGCCGCTTCAACGACCGATTGATACAATTTTTTTTCAGGAAGAGGAAAACCTATACACCCTCTTAGTTGTTCTTCTTTGCTTCTCACAGAGGTTAATGTAACAAATATTCCTGTCTTCTGTGAAAACCTTTCGAGGCTATCAATGTCAATATCAACAGACTCTCCGAGGTATTTCTGTACAGCTTTTCGTGCCAATTTTACTAATTGCTCTCCTTCTAAATTAGAGATCATTATGAGGTATTATCATCTTATTAACAACTCGATTTAAAATTATATCTATATAACCCTTATAATCATGTATAGAATTTGAGGGTCTGTTGACCTAAGGAAAGGGGTTTGCTGAGCATATACCCTATTTGTTATATTGATATATCCAAAAAGAAATAGATGGCCATCTACAAAAGCTATTTTGTTTATACTATACTCATTACAGTTGTTATGAGATTCAGGTAGAAACAGGAAAGATTATTATTATTTTTGGATTTACATTGTTATTGTTGTTGTGATGGAACCAACTACTGCTAAATTACTGCTCGTTTTTCATATTTAGTAGAAAGAACGCATCAGTTTGTTGCTTATGAGTAGTTTTATGATCATTGATAATAAAAGGTTTGATAAGTATCACAAGATATCTATACTCACATGCAATACACACACTCTCTGATACAATTATAGTACATTATATCAAACTGTTGTAAATACTGACACATTCTTGATCTGTGACTTATAACTATTTTTTAGCTAATTGTTATTGCTATTGATTGGTAACGTTTTTGGGAGATATGCCCATTAGTTTACTAGTTCTAAAGCCTACTGTTTTGTATTATAACTTAATATTGTAGATCGCTCTAAACTAGATCGCATAGACAAAACACGTGGACAAGACACATTCGAATATACTGTCAAATATTAACAATTCAAATTACATATCTTAAGATAAAGGTTTTTCATCCTAATAAGATAAAGATAGAACATTATTTGACTGGCAAAAAAATATGCCGCCCTATTTTTCTCATATTTAATACTACTTCTTTTATACTACGCTTTCGTTTAATATTAATGTAAGCAGAGCCGCTCTCAATTCCTTACCATATGCAGCCTGTTTGAAATAGATTGCATTATTTGTATTATCAATAGAGTGAGAAATCTCTTCCATCCTAGGCATTGGATGCATTATGGAGACATCTGATTTTGACTTCTCGAGTGTTTCACTATTGATGGTATATGTACCCTGTACTTTTTCATATTCTTGTAAATCCGGAAAACGCTCTCTTTGTATTCTCGTGACATAAATTACATCAAGTTTAGACAAAAGATCATCGTCAAGTTGGCTGTGCTCATAAATATTTAATTTATTCTCAATATCATAAATGGATTCCTTTCTGATTGATAAGGTAGGAGGCGACACTAAATGAACATCTACCTTGTAATTTGCCAGACCATATAATAATGAATATACTGTTCTTCCATATTTTAAATCGCCAACAATACTTATCGCAAGACCATCAATTTTCTTTTTTTCTTTATTTATTGTATACAGATCAAGCATTGCTTGTGTAGGGTGTTCTTCACTTCCACTGCCTGCATTAATTATTGGATTCTTGGATAATTCTTCTGCAAATCTACTTGAACCATCAAGTGGATGTCGTAATACAATGACATCAGAGTAAAGATCCATTGTTCGAATAGTATCAGCAAGACTCTCCCCTTTTTCAATAGAAGAGGATTTAGGATCAAAGATACCAATAGAACTTCCACCTAGAGATGCCATAGCTCGCCTCAAAACTCATTCGAGTTCTGGTGCTAGGTTCATAAAAGATATATCCAAGTGTTCTTCCCTTTCCAAGTTCACTCTTTTCATTTGGTTTCAGGCCACTAATTTTATCTGTAGTGGAGAAAATAAATTCAAGATCTTGCTTGTTGAAATCCTTAATTGAAACAATGTCTCTATTGTAAAACTGATTAGTGGTCATATTATCTCATGATCTCCTTTCTATCTAACGAAAAGGTTCTATAATAAAGATTAAGAAGTTAATCCTTATTATAAATTGCCCAAGTGGATTAATAGCTACTCGATTCTTGAGGTGCTATATGGCATTACTTATAATCTTTTTATTTGTCAAGAAAAAAATTTTACTATAAGTCTGGCTTAAGTCTATATACCTTATCATGTCTGCAACTGCATAATCTTCTTTCAGAAAATCACAAAATCCATAGGTTCATATGCACATTTTTATAAAAATTTAACATTTGGGAATTTACAAATATGATGTATATAAAAGCCCCAATATTGGATTATTTGTAAGAGCTAATGATAGAATAATAATAGTGCCCTTTGGTTTTGCTGAAACAAAGACTATTAAACTGATGGAATATTTACAGGTAGAAAATGAAGTCTATGCCTCCATAGGTGGCACAAGACTCATCGGTCCCATGGCTGTAATGAATAACAATGGAATCTTAGTTCCATCCATTGCCTCAGACGACGAGATTGATATTCTTAGAAAAGCAAGTGGTCTTAACGTTGAGCGTTTAAACAGTAAATTTACAGCAATAGGAAATTTGATTTCAACTAATGATAACGGTGCACTGCTATCCCCTCTTTTTGAAGGTGAAATAGACCAACAGGTTCAAGACATATTGGGTGTACCGGTTCATTCTATGACAGTTGGGGGATTTGTTCAGACGGGATCAATGGTTGTATCTACTAATACAGGGGCAGTAGTGCATCCAAGGTGTACAGAAGAAGAGATTAAAGTAATTGCTGAAGCATTACAAGTAGAAGTTGAACCTGTAACCGTTAATGGAGGAGTCCCATTTGTATCGTCAGGAATTATTGCAAATTCAAAATCTGTGATTGTTGGAAGTTTGACTAGCGGTCCTGAATTAATTATGCTTAGTAGGGCATTCAAAGCTTAAATTATCTTTAATCTATTTTAAATATTGCATAGATGTAATGAACTGCGATAGGGTAATTATAAGACCGATACTAATTCATCTTAATCTCATAGAAGTTCTTGAAATATGGGATATCTTAATGAATAACTTCTCTCTATCACATATCTCCATAGCAACAGAATAGCAATACTTCTAGATAGCAATATAATATAACTTTTATAGGAAGTTGATGATTGTATAGCGGTTGCAAAATAATTTAATTACCTTTTTCTTCCTTCTTATTTGCTTCACTTTCAGCTGAAGTCAAAATATGATATGTCTTGAGGGATTGAAGAGAGAATCCAAATAAATTCATATTCTAATATTAGAGTATATATTTACAGTCTATGGATGGAGATAGAAACATTGCAGTGGTTTTTCTATTCTTTTATCTGAAATATTAGAAACCATTCGCGTATGACAAAATATAACTATTGAAGCAATGAATAGAGATAGGGAGATATACTCTTACTGTTTAATATCTTTCCATACTTGATTTTGGATAGGGATTAGTTCATTACTCTTGGTATGTCTTGCAATTGTCAATTTTATCTTGAATTTATTTATTAGAAGAGTTTAGTTTATGCATTTTCAAGCCTTGTCATTATATCATAATTAGTGTACAGATTATCCTAATCTATTACTTGTAATTCTCAACAACAACCTTAAATCAACACATTAAGTAGAATATAACCAGATATAGTACGCGGTGGGAAGTATATACTTGTATTCATTTATACTCCTACCTATCGAGAGATAAAAATATCCTCTTGGACTGAAAACCTGTGATAAGTGATTAATTGATTAAAGATAAAAATAAACCTTGTAAAACAATCTATAGGTGAACCGATAGTTGGATGAGGACTTCAATTATCGTACCAAATACGAATTGACTCAAATAATAAAGACCGGATACAAACCATTAAGAGTTTATAGATTAAAGATAAGAAAACCAAAATTATATGAAATTGTCATGAAGTCCTTGACCTCTTTTCATATACCTGCCTGTTGGATTCAATTTTGTCTCTGAAATAAGGAGCTGAGCCAAAAACCTTTAGCACAGAAGATGAAGTAAATTAATCATTCTAATGAGCAACCTTAACTTCAATCATTCTGCTTAAATGAGTTAACTGTGGTTCATTATTCATGAAAAGACTTGAAGGAAAAGTCGCAGTCATCACAGGAGGAACTAGCGGCATAGGCCTTGCCACGGCACAGCAGTTCGTATCAGAGGAAGGCGCATATGTTTTCATCACCGGTCGCCGCCAAAGTGAACTCGATGCAGCAGTCAAGCAGATTGGCAAAAACAATAATAACAACGTCACCGGTGTTCAGGGTGACGTCTCAAATCTAGCAGATCTTGATCGGTTGTATGCCGCAGTGAAGGAGCAGAAGGGCAGCATCGACATTCTGTTCGCTAACGCCGGCATTGCCGAATTAGCCCCATTGGAGGCAATTACCGAAGCTCACTTTGACAAGACGTTCGGGATCAATGTGAAAGGGGTTCTGTTCACTGTGCAAAAAGCGCTTCCGCTATTTCAGGACGACGGTGGCGGTTCTATCATTCTGAATGCTTCGATCGCTGCATCCAAAGGAATGGAGACGTCAACTGTTTACAGTGCAACCAAGGCAGCCATACGATCGTTTGCTCGCACCTGGACTGTCGAGCTCAAACACCGCAAGATCCGAGTCAACGCCATCAGTCCTGGTCCGATAGACACACCGATCTTCAATGGCCTGGCACAGAGTGAAGAACAGATCGAGCAGCTCAAGACAAGCATTGTATCCGCCGTGCCGATGGGGCGGATGGCCAGTCCTGATGAAGTCGCAAAAGCAGTCTCGTTCCTCGCGTCAGATGACAGCAGTTATGTCACCGGTATAGAACTGTTCGTTGATGGAGGTATGGCACAAATCTAAGTGATATCGACGCGCTAAAATAAATTGAATTGGTTAATAAATAAAAGATTTATTTATTACTATACTACTTCTTTTTTGGTTTGCTTTTTACAGTACTCTTTGACTTTGTAGCTTTTGCCAATATGTATCTTTAAGAATTTATTATAGATCACAATAAAAAGTTTTATTTATTTTCATCAATAACAATTATTTATTTGATTATTATTGTATTATTATTAAACCAAATAATAGAAGGACCTAATAAAATAGCCACAAGAAGATAGTCAAAAAGACAATATCATAATAGTAATAATAGTCTATTATTTCTAGTAGTAATAGTATCTTCTTTTTCTTGCTTCATTCACTCTATCCTAGTCGTCTTCTGATACTAAGACTCTGCGATAGCACCCATTGCAATGTCTCTATCTATTTCTGTCCATATCCTGTCTGTCTCTGCTATTTCATGGTACTTGTCTGTCTATACCTTCTTCTTGGCTATTCTGTTATGCAGCATATCTTCATTATTTTTAATAATGGTGTAGCTGGTTCTTTTTCTCCTTCTTGTCCTCTTTCCTTTTTCATATTAATTATTAGAACAGGATTTGACTTAGATATAACAGCTTAATCACTAATCAGAGAGGAAGTTATCATTTAAGAACCAAATAATTGATAAAAGGCCGAGTCTAGTAGCGGAAAAGTAGTCGAGTTCTCGATAATAGGATGGATAAAATATATATACGTATTCAGTACGTAATTTTATTCTATATATTTATTTATTTATTTGTTAGAATCTACCTTTTTAAAAAGGCGCCTACAATATAAGGCTATTTCCTGATAGTTCAATTTCTTTAGTGTACTATTATTAGATTGTAAATTGGAAGAAGTACGTGGGAACAATTCTTGGACAGGTACCACCGCAGGATGCAATTCATCAAATGTTTTACATAGGCCATTAATCTTGTTCTTTGTTTCAGTATAGTCAATTAATCTTAATTGCTTATCTACATCTTTTACATAACCTTGATGAATAGTTTGGCAAAGCTTATTGACGTCATTGATAATTTGTGGCTCTAGAACATCATTTAAGAAAAGCAATGTATTTTTAATGTCATTTATTACACGAGAGATTATTTCGTAGTTTCTATTAATTTGATCTTTTATATTATCACGATTTTTTGTATCGCTAGCATACATAGGTTCTAGCTTATTTATCAACGACATTGAAAACAGTAATGTGGTAAAGTGATTCTTCAATGATTGAATTGCAAATTCTCTTCTCCTTTTTTTCATGGCATCATGCTCATTAACTATTTTTTTTAATTTTAGACTCTGTTTGTGTGCTAGATGATGAAAAAATAATCCCAAAAAAGCGGCTATTAAACCATCAATAATTAAGTGAAGCCAACCAGAAAGATCACATCCATACTTGATTGAAAATACTGGACAGTCATCCTTAGCATTAGATGATGCAGCCAAAGCTTGATTACCAAAATATAACGATTCTGCAAGAAAAATGATAGTAATACTTAACGCAATCGTTACTATCCTATTCGCTATTTCATAATATGATTGTGTTGAACTGCTAGACGTCATTAAAACCATATTACAAAACCGTCGATATCATATCAAACTTGCAACTGCTCTAATTTTTCTAAAAGTAAATCTACATCCACAGGCTTTCTTATACAAGAATGAACTCCTTTTTTTACAAGTTTTTCTATTTCTGCATCTAATACTGATGAAGCAGTAAATATTATAATTTTTTGTTTAGTTAAAAGTCCGTCCTTCAGAAGCGAATTAATTACATCAAATCCACTGAATTCAGGCATAGCTAAATCTAGTAATACAAGATCAAATTTCTTTTCCTGCATTAATTTTAACCCTTCAATTCCACTCTTCACATAAATAAATTCATGACCACTCCCATTTAAGATGGTGTCAAGCAGTTCATTTATGTCTGCGTTATCGTCTATTCCCAGTATTTTCATCTAGCTGTCTCTTTGATATCCATTACTTTTTCGCTCATTGTTGTTTTAGTTCTGTCTTTTGGAATGGTGAAATAAAAGCTTGCTCCCTTTCCTAGTTCGCTTTCAACCCATATCTTACCTTCCAGTGATTCAATAATCCCTTTTGCGATAGCTAGGCCCAATCCTGATCCTCCATGTTTCCTAGTAACTGAAGTATCGATCTGATAAAATTTATGGAAAAGGTTCTTTTGTTTTTCAGGTGATATCCCTGTTCCATTATCCTTTACGTAGAAGAGTATTTCATCACCTTTACTTTGAGCACCATATTCAATTTTACCACCTTCAGAAGGAACAAAATCTACTGCATTAAGAATAAGATTATTTAAAACCTGCTCTATTCTATTTCTATCTGATCTAACAGTCAATTGCTCTTTTGTAGAATTTATTTGTTTAATATTCTTTTGAGCCATTACATTTTGAAGATTAATATACATATAGTTTAATAGGTCATCTACATCTACAGGTTGACTATCAAACCTCATTCTATTAAGATTGAGTTTTTGTACATCTAATATATCTCCAACTAACTGCAGTAGTCTTTTTGCATTCCTGTGAATTACATCTACTGCATTAAGTTGTTTACTATTTAATTGTCCTATCAATTTTGGGTTCTTTAGAGTCTGACACCATCCAATAATAGGAGTAAGCGGAGTTTTTAATTCATGTGTAACCATCGAAGCAAATTCTTCTTTTTGTTTTTCAATAGCATTTACTCTTTCTATCATTTCGTTAAATGCATATATAACTTGGTTGATTTCCTTGTCCTTGCCTATAGGATTAATTCTTTGCAAGTTACTTACATCTTGATTTCTACACTTTCTTGCAAAGTCTATGATCGGGCGAATAATTCTATTTGATAGTGTGTATACTGCAATCAACCCACCCGCAATTATACCAAGAGATATTACAAATAGCGTAACTGCAAGATTATGCAAGTTATAGTTACCTGACATCATTAATGAATATGGTTTTTCGTAAGCTAAAATCCAATCAAAGATAGGTAATCTTTTGAAGACAATATAGTGCAATTCTCCATCTGCAGAATAGGTTACATGACCGATATTTGTACTATTATTGGCCAATACATTTCTGATGTCTTCATTAAATTTAGAAGATGTTGAAATTGTACTTATCGAAGGAAAAAAGTCTTTTGGAGACTGGCCAAAAGGTGCTGAATTCAGACTTTGATTGTAAACATGATCTGAGTCAGCTACCAAGTATCTTCCAGAAGAATCAATCACATAAGCCCTACCTTCATCAACTTTAGTTATATCCTGAAAGGTTTTCAAAGGAATTTCGAAATGATAAAATGCAGGTTTTGATCCGTCGCTAAGAACTATTGGAGTAGTATATGCAAAAACCCATCTTCCAGTGTCCGGTGAAACATAAGGATACTGCAAATATACCTCATTAATATTTTTTTGAAACGATGGTTTAAAGAATGGTGAAGCTGATTCTTTAGAAGAGAGAGCACTATCAGGTGCAACATTCTTCATGACCAGTCTAGTATGTTCTTGCCCTGTCTTATCTACTAAACAAGTCTCATCTATAGAGAACTTATTCTGAAAGTCATAAATCCACTGGTCAAGTTCGTTCTTGAGAATTCTCTGTTCTGGTGTAAATTGTATTACACCATTTTTGTATATATCTCCTGCCTTAGTATCAGGTAACTCAAAATATTTTACAAATATCGGATTTTTGACCGCAAATAGCAAATCCTCTGAAGCTCTGGAATTAAGATTATCAATTAAATTCGCTTTGATTTCCACTTCATGACCCATTTGTCGAAGTTGTGAGTCTATTACTGCTGATTCAAGAGATTTGAAAGATATATATGAAGTAGATAAAACTGCAGCGATAATAACTATTGAAAACACTATAATGAGCTTTAACTTTAGACGCACAATCATGAGCCGTGTAGAAGGCTTTTAAGTTTTTCTCTAAGTTTGGATTTCAAAATATTGTTGAATACTGATGAGTCTTATTTTGGTCAATTTTCTAGTATTAGTGTCGTTTGATGGTATTATTAAGCATAATCATTATTATCCGCATCATATACTCCCATCAAATGAATCTACAAACATAATCAGTTGTAGACAGTAGTTATATTAGACGGAAGTATGACTTTTGCAGCGATAATCTTTAACTTCATTCATTGGTAACAAACAATCCTGATATTTACCTACGCAGTCCTTATCCTTGCTATTTATAATTTCCTAGATAACGTTGTCATCTGATGATAAGACTCTGGAACAGTAACCCATCGCAACGTATCTATGTCCATAATCTTTCGGTGTCCGCTATGCTCCGGGTTTTATGTATCTGTTTTTTCTTTTGATGATCCTATTATGTAGCATATCTTCAAGTATTTTTAATAGTAGTGGCGTGGCTGACGTTGCTTTTTCTTTTTCGTTCGCTGATTCGTTATTATCATTCATTTTATTTGCAGACAAATCTCTACAAAATGCTGAATAAAATAAGAATTGAAGCACCAATAAGGAACGGAGTGCGAGGAATCGGATAAAGAGTAGTAAATATATCAACGCTATTAAGACTGAGGCCTCTTCCTATTTGTAAGTGAAAGAAAGTAAATCAGATTACGTTCTATTATAAGTTATACAATCAATATAAATTATATTGAACATGTTTTCTTCAATGTTTAAAAAAAGTTTTATTTTCTTAACACTGTTCTCATATAGCATTTTAGTCTCACTCGTTGCTTTAAATAGTATTTTTATTTTTCTTGAATTTTCAACTCCAGCAGTAGGACAACAACAGATATCACCACTGCAATCAGCTCAACAGACAGAAAAACAAATACAACAACAAAAATCAACATGGATAACAACTGGCGGAAAATTGAATATACCAAGATCAGAAATAACTTCCGCTGTCTTAAATGGAAAGATCTATGTAATAGGAGGTCTTAATGCAGCTGGTAAGAATATTGCTAGTGTAGAAGTTTATGATCTAGGCACAGATAAATGGAGTAATACTACCATAGCTCCATTGCCCGAAACACGAGATCATGCTGCCGCAGCTGCTTATAATGGAAAATTGTATGTAGTTGGTGGTTATGATAATATGAGAAATCCTTCTAACAAACTATTCATTTATGATTTAGCCACTAACAAATGGCAAGAAGGCAAACCTATGCCCACAGCCAGAGGTGCTTTAACTGCTGCTTTTATTAATGGAACGCTATATGCGATAGGCGGCAATTCTACAAATCCATTAAACACAAATGAAGCCTATGATGCACAAAATAACACATGGGTAGAAAAAGATCCTATGCCAACTGCAAGACATCATCATGCATCAGCAATAGATGATGGAAAACTATATGTCTTTGGAGGACGGCAGCTTGATAATTCTACCAAATCGTTTATCGTAACTCTTGATAAAAACGAGATGTATGATCCACAGAAAAATACTTGGATAACACTTGAACCAATGCCATCAAAAAGAGGAGGATTAGCAGCAGCCAATTCTTCTAATGGTCAAATTAATGTAATTGGAGGAGAGATTCCTCCAGGTAGTAATGAGACTATTAGGATGTTCTATAATAATGAAAAATATGATCCAAAAACTAACAAATGGACATCTGAGCCCCCTATGCCAACTGCGCGTCATGGATTGGCAGCTGAAACAATTGGAGATAAAATCTATGTAATTGCAGGTGCAACTAATCCTGGTCTAGGTGCAAGTAACATAAATGAAATATTTCAGATTACTAAAGGCTCTTAGTTCCTATGAATAGATCAGTCAAACAATATTAACAACAACTAAAATGAACTTATCACCATATACAATCCAGTAATATCCACCAACTAACAATAGTAATAAACTCAGAGCAAGCAACATGTAATCAAATTCTTTGTTTTACTTGTCACTCGGACTGGTGGCTTCTTGTTTTTATTATTATGGTAACGTAGGCTTTTTTTTCTCTGTTATAGAGTATAGTAACAATAATCCAAATGACAGCAATGATAATCACTACAGCGATGCTGCCATAGAATAGGGCTGATCGATGCACCCAAGGTAAGTCATTATGACATACCAACGTATTACACATTAGAACAACGCGCTGAGGCTATAGTGGATCTTATCCAGAGAAGGAACTTGAAGGCATGGTGGTTTGCAACTAGACGCGGTGAATAAAATCGGACATTGGCAATAATATTGATAGCGCTACTACTATCATTGCTTTACTTTGCATTAACTAATTGTAGAATTATTGGTAGCACTAGTAGTAGTAGCATTTTCAAGATGCTTGATTATCTTAGGTTGAACTATATCAGCAGATACTTCATAAGCAGCAATAAATGGCACTTCATTTGTACGAAGTACAACTGAACTGGCTACAAAAGGAATAGATGCAGAGAAATATGGTGATGTACTTCCTCCTCTATAATCAGGGATAATTCTTGATATAGCAGATATGTTTCCTGGAAAGGCAGTCAAATGACGTACAAATAATTTTCCAAATTTTTGCATGTCCAGTTGTGAAAGTGTAGTATTATCTATAGGAATTCTATGACTAAATGTTACTTCTACTGGTTTCGTTGCTGTAAATGTTAAAACTCCTTTATAGATTGAGCCATCAATTCTATAAGGTAAAATAACTACTGATTGGTTTTGTTTATTTGGCTGAGGTACAATCTGAGGATTTGGACTCGAAGCAACTATTCCCTGATGTACAATTGTTTTTTCATTGGAGGTAGCAGTATCCATATGAGTAGCAAATGCTTGATGATGACTATAGATAATATTATTAACAAAATTTGTTATTCCTAGCAATGGGCCTACAACTGCAACGGCTATAATAATAATAAATATCCCTAATAGTGTCTTTATGCGCATTAGTCTGTTATGCTAGTAGTGATTTATAAAGGAAATGGTAAACCAAGCCAAGGCGAGAAAAGCGCCTATTGAAAAAATTCAATAAGACAAAAAGAGCTTAAACTCCTCTCTAAAACAGCCCGGAAATTACCGGAGCAAGAAGAAGCAGCCGTCACGCCTATAACAGTAACAACAACAACAGAAACAGCACTAATAGTAGAAGAACTAGTCAATGAACTCGAATCCTTTGTAGCATATGACTGCCCTAGGCTATACCTCAACATTCATACTCAACTGAGAGCTAGTAAGACACAGGATATTCCTTGGGAGTTATAATAGAGAAGACGCATTGGGGTTAGTCTTGTAGACAATTCCTGATCCAGCATGTCAATGTTAATGTTGCTTATGATGATAATAATAAAGAGATAATGAAAAAAGAAGAACAAGAAGAACAAATTGGAGGAGGAGAAGAGGGAGGAGAAGGGAAGAATAAAAATAATAGAGGTAAGAATAAAAATAATAGCAGCAGTAATAATGGTAGCGATGGCTGCGGTAGCAATATAAGTGATAGTTGCAGCGATCATAAACAACAAACTGGTTTTGCTGCTGATGATACTACCGATAAGCTGCAACAGGCAGCAATGAATATTATAGAAGAACTGGTAAATCAGCTTGAAACATTAGTAGCATATGACTGTCCCCAGATATACTTTGGTATACACACCCAACTACGAGAGTTGTTTCGGCAGCGCATGAACATCGAGAGATATACGTTGTTGATCCTGCATTGCATATATATCAGTAAGATCCAAAGATAGCCAATGAATTTTTCTACATTAGCTATTCTGCATTTATTAGATTCGTTTCGGAGTTTTATATCATATATATGATATAATATATCACTCGTACAGGAGTTTTGGAAATGGATAAACGAATAAGACGAGAGGTGGAAATGTGACAAAAGAAGATTTGGGTTTGGAAGTTTCTCCAAATCGGCTGCTGCCAACAACACGAGAACGTGTTGGACTTGTTGTGGATGGGGCAAATGCGGCGTCTGCAGTAAAAACTATTGTTGCAGCTGAAGCCTCCGGAGTGCGGCAGATATGGATGGTACAGCCACCTTCGGGGCCAGACACACTAACTACACTATCAGCAGCAGCAACAAAGACATCCACAATACGCTTAGGAACATCCATTGTGCCAACCTATCCACGCCATCCGCTCGTTATGGCACAGCAGGCTCTCTCTTTGTATGATATTGCACCTGGTCGATTATGTCTTGGAATCGGCCCTAGTCATCAAGCTATTATAGAGGGCATCTATGGTTTATCCCAGACAACACCGTTAGCCCACCTGCGCGAATATGTAAAGGTGCTACGTGCTGCGCTATGGGAAGGGAAGGTCGATCATCACGGACAGTTCTTTAACGTTGTAATTACGTTGCCACGTACAACTCAGACTCCAGTGTTAATTTCCACATTAGGAAAGAAGGCATTTGAACTGGCCGGAGAAATCGCTGATGGAGCTCTTTCATGGGTGTGTCCTGTTCCGTATTTGCTCAATACGGGAATTCCGGCATTACGCAGAGCAGCGAGCTGCCAATGAACGATCAGCTCCTCCATTGGTGGCACATATTTCAGTAGCACTTAGCGAAGATGGCCGTTCTGTGATGGCTGCAGGGCATCGAGTGCTTGATATGTATGCTAAGCTTCCCTTCTATGCCAAAATGTTTGCTGACGCAGGTTTCCCACTAACAGCCGATCAGATGCTAGTACCTGAGTCTCTTGTAGACAGCTTGATAGTCTCCGGAAACGAAGCCACTGTGGCTGCGCGGCTAACCGAACTTCTGGCAGCAGGTTTGGACGAACTGATGGTAACTCTAGTGCCGATAAAAGACGCCCTCGATGAGCTGACACGACTTATGCATCTGATAGGTCAGCTCTAAAGGCTGCAGTACTATTGCAATAGTTATTTTTCTTTCTAATTTTAATTTTTTTTTCTTCTTCTCGCTCTTCTCGTTCTTCTCTTGTGCTATTAGGAAAAGAAAAGGAAGAAGAAGAGGCAACATTAGCTTTGTTAATTGTTTTATTAGTGGTAGTAGTCATTCTTCAGTTGCTAAATATTCAGTGATTGAAAGTAAACATATATACTCTTTCATTAAGGGAGAATATAACAAGATATTGTGATTGATAATTGATAGTTCTCTGGCGTGAAGGATGGTTAAAGCCACTATCTGATTTTGATATAGGATCGGAGATGTGTAAATTTTGTAAGCATATGTTTAAGGATATCGATTTTGTTACATCTTGTGAATTTTGTCAAATAGGGATTATGCACAACAACTGTGCAGATAATCACATCTTGAAGAATCATAAAATGGAGATTGAGAAAAAAATAGAATTACAACGAGACAGGCGTCTACATGATTATCAATGACTATATCATTCTGATAATATAATAATAATTAATATTTATTAATGAAACTTCCGATTAGCAGATTCAAATATTCGTGGCTATTTGATTGAGCTAGAAGTCATAGATTGATTATCAGGAAGATGCAGATCTATCATGCGTTTCAGTTGCTCCACAAGAATTGGCTTCACTTTAGAAAAAAAGAGATACAAGAAGCACTATTACAGCAAGAATTAAAGAAATCTACTATTGAATAAATAACAGTAATGTAAAAGACATTGATGAATTTTTTAAAAATAGTACAAACAGACAATACCTATCTTTAAGGTTTAATATCTGTGATTCCATTTCATTCTTGTAGTTAGAACTATTATGACTGTATGCAGTCATATTGCTCCATTATTATATATTTATCACAATAGCAACAACCAACTTATACAACAACAAAACCAGTCCATGGTTATAATTTACATGTCATCTCATTATAGTGATTAGACAAGTTTCAATAATCCAAATCTGAGAGTGAATATCATATACTGTAATCCTGATGACAAAACATATGTCCTATATTACTATATTATAGTAATTCTGAAATTGCAATACTATTGGGATAGACAAATTATAACGTAAGTTGGTTTATAGTTATCTATACAAAATTATTAATTATTATACCTAATAATATATTTAGGATGAAGAATAAGGAACTAAACCAAATGAATAATAACAAAAGAGCAAAGAGATGCATAGATTGTGGTAATGAACTTCTTCCACAATCATATGGATTTGAAGTTGTAGTTTGTGAGGAATGTCTTCTAGGATAAAGAGACAGTTTTGGTCATCAGTAAATACAGAAAGTGATAGATAAAAAAACTTATAAGAAAAGAGAATTAGCTAATTAAGAGTTAACTATTTGCGCATTAAATTTAAGTTCAGTCTTCCATCTTTGTTAATATCAATTATTTTTCAATTAACTTAAGAGATTTTTATCTTCATTCTTCCTTATTTTTCTACATTCAATGGAAAATCAATATCCAGAAATACATTTCTCATTCTCTATCTCTTATTTCTGTTTTAGAATGGCGATAGTGTAAACATATATTTATAAAGCTAAATAATGTCTAATCTTCAATAAATTTTATAAAATTATTTGGGGCATCATCACACTTGATACAATTTCGAATAATTTCTAAAATTTGGCAAATAGTTAGCAATGAATCAATTGAGAAGCACAGTTAGATGCAAAATCAAATTATTTTTATATTTTTATTGTGATCTGAATCTTAATGTCTTTAAATGGAGGAAATATTCCACTCCTTATTCAAAAACAGCTTAGACGAGAAGCTAATTTTGGATGTGTTTTATGTGGCTGTCCAATAATAATATATGCTCATATTATTCCATATCGTAACATTCAGGCATATCTTCCTGAAAATATTATAGCTCTTTGTCCTAATCATTATACAAATTTTGATAGAGGAGAATTTTCAGAGTCATATTTGCAAGATGTAAAGAAGAATCCCCATAACAAAATACAAGTAAAAGATGCCTTTTTTATAGACTCACAGAATATAGCTGTGAATGTAGGTAAGTCTAAATTTATTAATACTTCCAGAATTTTGGCAGTAAATGATTTTGATATTATCACTATCAATAAAGAAAATGATAGGTATATACTATTGGACATTAATTTTTTTGATAAACTAAACAATTTGATCGCAGTAGTTTATGAAAATACTTGGACAGGTGAAAAAAGAGCAAGTGCAAGTTGGGAGATAAGCTACAAACCACACCATTTTTTGACGATCCGAAATACTCCAAGGGATCTATTTTTTGAAGCTAAGATAGAAAATGAAGAACTCTTCATTACTGCTAGTATGTATTATAATTCTATTCCCTTAAGAATAACTAATGATGGCATATGGCTAAGCGAAAGGGAGCTGGCTGTCGAGCTTAAGGAATGTGTCTTAAAAAATTATGATGTAGGGATAAATGCTCAGACATACTATTAAACAAAATAAGAAGGATCAGGTCTTTTGTTCCTCAGCTGATCTTCCATCTCCTTAGCATAGTTGAAATAACTCTGATTTGTATGCTACTGTTATTTTTGCCTGCTCTCTGCCATTTTTGAATATTATAATTGTAAAATCTTAAAGGTGCTCAAACTTAGTACTTTTCGAAGTGTTACTATAAAGAAGAAAGTAGATGGTAATGATGAAATATTTTTATATATAGATGAAAGCAAATGGTATCATGAAACGTTCCCTTATTGATTTCTTATTTATAGTATGGGATTAAATTTGCAATAAACTGACAAAAGAAAAAAGCGGGGAATAGATCTATATTTTAACTAGCACAACACTTACAGCGAAATCGCAGAAATAGAATGTTACCCCGTGACATAAATGCTATCATAAAGGAAGAAGTAGCAGAGGACAAAATTATAACCGCTGACAATAGCAAGGAGAGATATCCGCCAAAGCTTAGGAAATATTTTCTAAAGGAAAGACACCTGTAGAATTAGCCTTCGCACTAATATTACGAAAGCAACCAAAAAGTATTCAAAATGTACATATAGAGTATTGGATTTAAGCGAATAGGTAATAAGCTCAATTCCGTATACAGAGACAAATGGCAAATATTGTCTATTTGAAACCTTATTCTGGCAAACAAGAGAGCTATTTAACTCCACTATTTTTACAATATAATCACTATTACATGCAATATATTCATATAATAAGAACATTATCTGAGCAGTAATAAAATGGTAGAAGAAAAGAAGGGAAAATCTTCAACACAGTATTCTTCTAATCACAATCATAATAATCAACAATATTCATCTTCATCTTCTTCTCCATTCTACAAACGACCAACATCTACGAGATATGAAAATCTGTTATCATCAGCATTAGATAAATTCGCATTTAATATCAAATATATTAGAAATTCAGAAGTTTGGCTCTCAGCTTGTATATGGTATACGCCAGATTTTATCATTGGTCATAGACTTATTGTTGAAGTTGATGGTGGTATCCATGAATTTGAGTACCGTAAGACCCCAGATAGAATACGTCAAAGAGCATTACAGAATATGGGATATTATGTTTATAGGGTCAAAAATGAAGAGATTAAAAATTCACCTAGATATATAGCTGAAAAGATAATCGAATTGTATTATAAGGTATTAGAAAGAGAAAAGGAAAGCGGAAGTAGTAATAAAAAACCGAAAATACAAAAAATAAATAAACCCAATTACAAATCGTTACCGGATGACCTTCAACAACTTATCACTCCCTTGGCTATTGCATTCAATTCTCGACTGAGGAGCAGCGGAAATTGGACAACTTGTTACTTCAAAGATACTTTATCCAACTATGATCAAAGACTTGTAACTAATCAATGCGCTATGGAAAGGTTAATTTTACAACTGCTTGGTCTTAATCTTCGTAAGAGAGATGACGGCACTATAGACTTTGAATATCATTCTATGCTTTTCAGCAAAGCTATGGAGATCATATCAGACCTATTTGGATCTAAAATCTCTAGCACACATCTTCAAAACTCATTTAATATAACGGCTCCTAATTTTATTAAGAATTTAGTATTTGAAGGAGGACCTAAGATCAATCCTCGAATAGTATCTATCGATGATAGTACTAATTTAGATTCTCATATTGAAAACTTTAATCTAAACTTTTCTAAATTAGGAATAACTGTTGAGAAATTTGATGTCATGATTGAATGTACAAAAGAATTGGAAAAAAAGATGAAGAGGGATTATGACGATCAAAGTATGAATAATAAAAGGAAATTTGATTATCAATGGTTAGTCAAATGGTGTAATTTATCCTATTAGTTTCAATACTTAAAACAGCTTGTGGATTCTTAGGAATTTTTGGACATGTTCGATTCTAAAATGGCACAGATTCAAATATCTACTTGTAACATCTTTGAGCAATATTATTATTATTATTAAGGATGGATAAGTTAGAGAACTGAAGAATAAAAACTTGAACGATGCATTGAAGTCGAAGCTGAATTGGAAAAGTAGATGAGCAACCTATGACGACATTATCAATTAGTGATAGTATAATAAGCATTTATGAAGTTATTCCATAACAGAAAAATTGTTATTTTTTAAAATAGTGGAGATAGTAGAGGACTGCCATAAGAGTAGAAATATTTACAATTTACATATTAAATTCCGCTGTTATCTAATTTTGTAACATCTATTGTAACCTTGTCGCCGACTTTTATTCCCATATCTTCATACTCTTTCATGCTCATTCTAAATATAGGTGAATCAGTCATACCGGTATGGCCCCCACCACCCATCATCTTAGAAATATTTGCCATCGCTTTAGGCAAATTTTTCATCAGATCCTCCGGAGAAGTAAATGCCATTACGTTTGTACCAAAGGGATTTTGCTGCTGCTTTTCTCCTGACTTGTAATCATTAGCATCACTAAATGTTATGTATATGTAAGGACTGCCGTCCTGAGAGGCTTCAATTCTTGAAACGATAAATTCTTTTTTCATTCCTATAATGAATATTATTATGATGGACTTATAATTTTTTAGTATTTCGATTTGCTATGGAATAATGCAAATATATTGTGTTATACAAAATATGTAAGAATACCATAGAAACGATGAGCAAGAGACAACAAGTGGAGTAGTATTTTATATTAGTAGAAGAGTTATATGTTACAATCGATAGTATGATTTTGTTCATAAGGCAATAGTTGTGGTAAAATAATAGGATAATTCAGATTCTCTTGTTTTCTTAATTTTTTAAATTTGTATATTTTTGTATTCTAGTAGTTGTTCCGATGCCAAAGTGTTAGACGATACGAAAACATGTATATATACACCTTAGAAGCCGCTTTGTTGTTGTCTAATGCTGCTTCATCATTTCTCCCATACTATAAAAATAATCAAAAGGTCCTTTTCATATTTACTATTTACACAAATTTTGATTATTAATGCAATGAGTCTATACAATAATTTATTTACGTATTGAGGTATTCTGGATAGTTCTTTCCTATGTCTGTAATTTTGATTTCATCAGGGTTATTGCCTTGTCTGATATGCCCTCTTGCAAAAAGTTCCTGAAAAACACAGTTTTTTAGAGTAATATTGCTGGAGTCAAAGGCTCCAATTCCATTTGATTTAGCACAAGCCTTCTCATAAACAGCATTTTTGCTGATACTTTCGTTTTCATCCTTCTGTGTTTTTTCTATCACTTTTTTCATAACATGGATACAAAGTTCTTTTACATCTGCGTCTAGTATTGATGAAGTCATCAGGAAAATCTATGTATAATTTCTTTTTAAATCTTCACATTTCAAATGCATTAAACATATGAAATTAAATTTGATTCACGAACTTAATATCGGTTCTGGTTCAGAGGGATTAGCGCCGATATGAGTGCTAAAAGTGGATTTTACTAACTCAGAATAAGAATAGACTAGCTTTAAAGTTTTCTGGTTCTTATCATGTATCATGATGCTATTAACTTGCAATTGCTACCACTAATTCATAATTCCTAGACTTGATTGTTTTGGGCCCGTCGGGATGTGAAACAAATTTGTCATGATAAATTAGACTTTGGATTTATATGCTTTATCAAACCTGAATCTAAATACTATAGATGGAAGGAAAGTTTCGATTGTTATTATGTTTCTTAGATAGACAAAATCTACACTGGCTCTTGGTATCTATTCTATAGAGAAGCCGATATTTTATAAATTGATCCAGCATAGGTAAGAACATACAGATTACCATCATACGGGCTAACTTTTATATCAGTAATTACACCAAATCCTTTTCCAAATATTGTTTCCTGCATTTCATCTGGAGCATCAGCAATTTTATCTGCAAGCGGACTACCAGCAGCAAACAACAATCCTGTTCTTTCAGGATTTAATTTAAAATTATAGAGCCAGCCAAGATTAGTATCACCTATAAACATAGTATTTTGGTATTGTTTTCCTAATTTATCGGAGTTGAGGAATTTGAGTGCAGTTACACCAAGTGGTGCAGTCCAAACAAACTCTGGATTGCTATATTGGCTATTAGAACCAAAATTAACTAAATCAGTAGTAGGATTTATTGTTGTTGCTGTTGATTCTGTTGCTCTGATGAAGAATCTTCTGAAGCACCTTCTGATCCTTCTGTACTTGCATCTTTAACAAAACCTTCAATCTTTGAATGTCCGCTATTAAATCCTGGTTCAACTAGGTTAATTTCATCTGCTGATGTAGGACCATTCTCTGTATCCCATAATTTTCCAGTTATAGGATCAAAGTCCATTCCAAAAGTATTACGTATACCATAGGCATAGTAGTAAGAACTCATTGGCTGTGTGGATCCTAATGGAGGATTTGGTTGTACTTGACCATCCTGTGTCACTCTAAATATGCCACTAGTTCCATCAAGTGGTGTTCCATCAAGAACATTCTGAGCTTGACCACTGTGAACTGCAACATTACCAATACCAACATATACATAATTATCAGTAGGGTCAATCAATACTTTACCACCGTTATGATCTCTTGAAGCATCTTCTCTGCCAGGAGGAGGATGAGCTGGAAGATCCAAAAGTAATTTTGGATTTACTAACTGATTGTCTACTAATTCATATCTGTAAAGACGATTGCCTAATACATTTTCTTCTGAATCAGCGTCAACACCATCTGTTGCGCCGCTAGATTCAGTATAGTATAAAAAGACATAGGTAGGGCTTATAGTATTGCTCGCTGTATTTGTGTTGCTATTATTATTTACCCTCGCAGCAATTCCTAACATTCCTCTCTCGGCTAGATTAGCAACGCTCACATCAAGAAGTGCTTCTGGATTCAATTGGCCATTTATGATTCTCTTTACCATACCTGTATTTTTTTCTGTCACCAAAATGTCATTTGGACCCACAAATGCCATACCAGTAGGGTAGTCAAGTCCAGTAAAGATTTGTTCTAATTTTAGATTAGGATCATTAAGTGTAGGTCCTCCCGGAAGAGGTTTAGACTTGGTATTATGAATTGTAGTAGGGATATCATCTGTAGAACTAGTAGTGGGAGAATCAGAAGAGCTAGAAGCTTGTGCTAGATTTGCTATTGGTAGATACCTTATGTTAAAAGTAAAATTAATGATAGTAGAACACCTGTAAGAATCTGAGTTTTTCTGTGACTCGTGGAAAAACGAGGTGTTTTCTCTAATATAAATATATACTATATTGCATGGGCTCTGTTCACTTAACGATAAATCTATAGGCTATGGTCTATATTTTTATTTTTCAGGTCTTTCATTAAGAAAGACATCCGAAAGATTATCGTCTTGTTTTATAAAGAGAAATCATGTATCAATCTGGAATTGGATACAAAAGTATAAACCCAAAAAGATCTTTGAAAGGAAAAAGAAAATCGAGGAATTCATTATCGATGAAACATTAATAAAAATTGGTTCAGAATTGATATGGCTTTGGGTTGCTATTGAACTTGAGAGTAAGGAAATCCTTGGAATTAGTATAACTAAAGAGAGAAATATGCTCTTAGCTGAGCGATTTATTTCAAGCTTAGTTGGGATTCATGGTCAACATCCAGTTTCCACAGATGGAGGTACTTGGTATCTATCCACAAGCTTGTAGGTTCTTGAGATTGCCTCATCATATCCATTCCTCTTATGAGAAAAGCATTATAGAAAGAACAATGCAGTACATAAAAGATAGAACCGAATGCTTTGATAATGACTATTTCCCTTGCAGAAAGAAGAATTGTAAATTATTACATGTGTGGAATTGGTTAAATCTATTCATAGGTTATCATAACAAGCAATTACAAATCGTTAAGTGAACAGAGCCATTGCATGATTAACTGAACTTCAAGGCTATATACCATTAGAGAGAAAAATTCAAGGAGTTACATGCCTCACAACAAACAACAAGCAATAGAACTAAGTAAAAAAAGACATAAGATAGTTCTTAGACGAATTCTTCCAGTAGTCAACATCTATTTTGTGAACTTATCTACCATATAGGTATAAGAGAAGAGATGAAATCATTATGAGATTTGTCGAAAACAAACATCCACCGTCCCAATCGATGGTGGTACGGATAAGTTTGGTTATCTCCACACCATATTTGCGTTTTTTATTTCACCATAGAAAGTAACATGATATTTAAAATGTAATTTCATATAATATATAATCATTGCAATTATATTTTTTCCTTGTATAATATATTGTGGTACAAGCACCTAAATGACTAACCGAAAGATTACCAATAACTGACAGTTTATACTATCTTTTCCTGACAGTACATCAATACAAAACGTAACAGCAGTTATAACATTTACCATTATGGTAAGTGTGTTACTTTCAAACACACTGCCAGTAAAACTCAACTTTGGACAACTATTATGCTAGGATTAGGTACAGTTGTAATATGACTTAATGTCGTGGATAGTTTCATTGCCATTTCTTAATTGTTGTACTTTCATAGATAGGTAACAGATTCACTTACCAACATGGGTAACACTTTTTATCTTCTTAATTTTCTTTTTATTACTATCATTATTTAATCTTCCTTTTATTAGAAACATTTCAGATGGTGTGTGACCATTGATTCCACCATGTTCTCTTTCTTCATTGTATGCTTTGACAAACATGGAATATCTTCTCTTTCCTTCTTTTAGTGATATATCCACTCTTTGAACTTGTTCAATTGCGCTTTGACGACTAGCTCAAACTCCGTGAACATATATGGCAATTTCTCCTGGACATCGTTGGTTAAGTTCTCTAAGTAGGTCTGCAGCAGTAGGTAACCTATGCCCTGTGTTTTCTTGGCCAGTCATAGTATCAAAATGACCTCGTGTTGAAAATATTGTTACCGGTGATGCATAAACAGAGATTATACCTTGCGATTCTGTTATAATAATTAACAGCAGCGATACTAATAAAGCCATTAGCAAAGTTGAACTTTGAAGTTTGTTCATCATCATAATTTAACATTAGAGGGTAGTTATCTACTTCAGTAAAAGTCCCTTATGATATCTTAGAATAGATGTCTAAAATATAACTATGGTTATGTTTTATCACAATACAATGCTTTGTATGAAAGATTGAAGTACTCCTTCCATTGATAGCATTGATAGGCATATGTTTGATTTGGGTCCTTCTTACTCAAGCATTCGATTATCTTGACTGTTGTTGGTGCTGTCATTGTTGCAGCCCATACTCCTAGTCCTAAAGATATTCCAGTTATGGCGATACCTATGATTAGGAGTAGTTTTTATTTTGCTATTATTATCATACCCTATTACTACTTCTCCTTATTGTGTAGTCGTTTAGAATACTCAAAATCCTATTGATATTATTCTCAAACTTCTCTTTAGCAGCAGCCTGCTATCCGCCTTCATTTTCTCCACCGCTGACATCTTCATCAGCTTCACCCTCAACATCATCACCATCAGCACCACTGCCAACATCATTGACTCCAGGTACTATTCTATATATTGCGCCTTGGCCAATTGAAACAACATAGAGATATCCATCTGGTCCCACTTCTAGATTGGTGATTCCTCCAAAACCTTTACCAAATATTATACCATCATCACCACTACTACCAGCAGCTTCTTCTAGTTCAGAATCTGAGTTTGCCACTTTATCAGCTAGCAATCCACCACCAAGAACTAGAATCTGTTCTAGCTTCATTTAGCTTGAAATGGTATATCCATCCGTTATGCACATCTCCTACAAATATATCATTTACATAGTGCATTCCTAATTTATCTGAATTAAGAAACTTTAATGCAGTAGGACCCACAGTATGGCTCCATGTAAATTCAGGAGCACTGTATTTTCCTTTTCCATTAAAGTTTTCTAAATCTGTATCAGGGTAGAAGTCTTCTTCAAGAGAGTCCATACCCATTAACTCTTTCCAGCCACTGTTAAATCCAGGTTCTACCAAATTAATCTCATCTCCCTCTCCTGGACCATTTTCTGTTTCCCACAGCTTTCCTGTAATAGGATCAAAATCTATTCCAAAGCTATTTCGTATTCCATATGCATAGTATAGGTTAAGTGGATGAGTATTACCAAGAATACCCTCATCACTACTATTACTACCAGCTATACCTACTATAGATTTACCATCCCGAGTAATTCTAAGTATACCGCCTCTTCCATCTGGTTCTATTCCATTAACATAATTCTGAGCTTTAGTTTCAAAAGCTTCTCCATTACCCCATCCGTCTACATCTCCGATAGGAATATAGAGATTATTATCAGGTCCAATCATAATAGCACCACCATTATGACGGGGACCAGGTACAGCAGGAAGATCAAGAAGAAGTACAGGATTTATCAGTTTATTATTAATATTATCTAATTCATATCTATATAGGCGGTTGCCTACTGGATCTTTTCCTTGAGTAACATCTTCACTATCTGCTATTTCTGCTTCAGTAAAATACAAGAAAACATATGTTATTGTTGTTGACCCAACGTTACTACTACTACTCTTCGTTGATACTGCAATTCCACACATACATCTTTCAACAGAAGTCGCAACATTAACATCAAGCAGTGGTTCTGGAAGTATTTTGCCATTAATGATTCTCTGAACCGTACCCTTATCCTTCTCCAAAACTAATATATCATTAGGACCCAAAAATGCCATAGTAGTAGGTAGATCCAATCCTCTTACAACTTCCTCTACTTTCAAGGTAGGATCATTAATGATGGATGGTATTTCCTCATCAGTATTATAACTGAGTGTCGGTACGTATGTTGATGATGATGCACTAGCAGAAGGAGGTAGTAATAAGTAAGAACAATAGTAATAACCACTAAATACGAAAGTTAAAACCAGAATTAAAAGTAAAACTATTCTGAGCATGTAAATCAAGTCATCATCCTATGAATATTTTATTTCACAATTAAAGGGTTATGGAAGATTAGAGAAGATATATATTTATGTAAATAAGCTGTTAAGACATTTTCTGAAGAATTTAAAGCTTCTTCTATTAAAACAACAGCAAAACACCACACAGTTAGTTTAAGTTAGTCTTTATTCATCAAAGACTTTGCTTCTATATTATGTCCCTCTTTGCTTTGTTGCATAATTCTGAAAATTCGTTGTTAATACGTTGATTTCAGGATCAACTATGAATTGCTTAGAAGTCATATCTATCATTGATTAAAATTTTCCGAACTTAATTGACTAATATCAGATTTGTGCAACAAAACATCCTTCCTTATACAATGTGTCTAAATCTTTCATGCCATGTCATACCTGAGTTGTCATCTTTAGCTGTCATTATCCAGTTGCGTACAATAAAGAAAGTGATCTTAAACCATATTTGTCCAAAATTGATTTGGCATAGGTATATAGATTCTCAATGCATTGCAAAACACATAACCGATAGATCACGAGTGTTTGACGTCACATCACTCTTGTTCAAAGTAGAATAATGCCATATTTCGAGGTTATAACTTATGTACTATTATATTAAACCTCTATGATGATTTACTCAGACTAGATCAATCAGCAATATCATCTTCACTATTATGAAAACTTCCTTGTTCTTCTATCCTATATGTATTATCCCGATTTGATGGCCTTGGGAATGTAGATGACAAGTTGGGATCGGATGAAGAAGAAGAAGCGCCTGCCAGAGAGTGTTGTCAAATAGGTTCTAGAAGTTATGTTAGATAGAGAGAATAGTAATTATTATTTGTTAACATGTGGTAGTACAGTAAAGATAGATTGTTCTGTCTCTCAGACGCCCCCCATAACTATTTCAAACCTAGCTATTGCAGCGGTAATCTCTAGTGTTGTCCCAACTGTTATAAAACCAGACCCTCCAGCACCATCTGTTATTGGTCTTTCATTGACAATAATCAATCAAACATTCTGATGTACATGAGGTACATGAGAATCGCTGCTGCAGTTGTATGTATTGTATTGTTAGTCCTCTATTTTAGCTTCCAAGAAATAAAGATAAAAGAGAATCAGATTAAGATTAAATGTATACATTTGCTTTGGTTAATTTTGTTAGTGCTGCTAATACATTAGGTAGTGGTTGGGTGCTGCTCCAAACAATCAGAGTGTGATTCGCAGTCTTATTGTCAGGCCAGAATTTACCAGGACAATAATTGCAGCTAGCATAGCTAAAGTTGTAAACAGATTCTATCTTCAATCCATTCTTTGGGAATTCTTGCATAAAGTAGGCTAGGTTGCCAGGATGTATTCCACCATCATCGTCTTTAGGATCTGATACCTGTTTCGTAGGAGTATAGAATGTTCCTACGATAAGCGAAGAACCTGCTATTGCTGGAGTTGAAAATACCATTACATTAGATACGGCCCAAGGATATCCAGGAGATGTTAGCTTATAATTTCCTGGAGCTAGACGAAATTCTGTTGTACTTTGACCCCATGGCAATTTGGGACTGGTTGTCCCTCCTAAAGCAAAGTTATGCGGATGTGGCGTTGACCAAGGAGCATCTGCATTATGTACCACAACTGTAGTACCATTTGCAATTACAAGATTAGTTGGTAGAAAATAGGGATTCTTATCTGATATGTGTTTATGTTTCTCCTTAACCCAATCTTCATGAAATTCATTAGCTGCGTATATTACCACCGTTTTAACGTTATCTGGCACTTTCATAGTCTCTGTTTGATAGATAGAGGAAGCAGAAGTTAGTCCTATAGCTGATTGGTTTGAAGGAAGAGTATTAACAACTGGAATTGATTGTACAGGATCTATATTATTATTAGGAGATAATAATCCTGCTATTGATTCTGCTGCTGTAAGAACATTCAGTCCAGATAAGGACAATGTAATGACAACTAGGATAATTCCTTTGTTTGATTGTTATTATTCGATTACTATCATTATTTATCATCTTTTAATGCATACAGTTTACATTCAACTAGTATATTTATAATTAATTACAATACTCATCATATGTCTTTAGAATAACTATATACCACTATAATAGTATGACAACTCAAAATTAAAGCCGAAAATAATAAACTGGACCGGAGCTTTGCATTTTATAATAATAATTGACAAACTTAATAGTCATCAATATAATGAATTCTTTCTGATGTGATCACTTGCATTATTTTCTTTATATAATTATTCTTCTTTATGTTTAGACTACTACTTAACCTCTTTCTTGTTTTATAGTTCAGTAGGATTAAAAGGTGAAGGCAAAACTAAATGTTGCAGAACAATCATAGACTAGCATTATCAATAAGTATTTTATATCATAAAGAAAGAGAGATAAAGTATCATGGTTAATGTATTACTTCTTCTAGCTATTGGAGGACTGGCTCTTCTTTCTTTGTCCTCTCAAGGAATAATTAAACTTGCTTTTCTTCCTCTTCAACAGGCAAGTCTCCCAACAGCCTATGGTTATCCCTCAGTACCTCCGTTAAATATTTTCACTGCGACAGCATTTTTAGCACCAGCTCAGACTACGCAAATAACCCAGTCTTCTTCTCCTCCTCCTCTTCCGTTAACTCAGCTATCATCATCAGCTTCAGGTATTCCATCAGCATCAACCATATATAATTCAGAGACTCTAATGTTACCTCCCTCAGTCAAAGGTGTTATAATTTTCTTACCTAACGAAGCCCATGAACTAACTCCAAATCAAAGAATGGGTGAGAAGAATGGTGAGTTTCTACCTCTTAACGTTGTAATAGGCGCAGGTGCATCAGTAGCTGTATTAAATGGTGATGCCGGTCATACTCACACAATTAGTCTAGGTGGAAACGGAGATTCAAGTACTCCATACACAGAAACGACATTATTCCCTGGACTTACAGCTGGTAGTTATGACATTGTAGCAGGTGGTGTAGTAAGACATGGTAAAGTTACGGTGAACCCTACTCCAGCAAGCGGAAGTACAACGGTAGGTCTTATCTATGTTCCAACCGAATTAGTTCCAAAATTCAAGAGTGCCTTTGCTGCAGCTGGCTTTTCTGTTTTATCTGAATTTAATTATAGTAAGAAGGTAGGAAGGATTAACGAGAATACAGTATTGGTTTATAGCACTAATCAGGATATACAGATGGCAGTACAGAAACTACCAGCAATAGCTATGATGAATACCTATACATAAATAGCATTTGTACACATAGAATATTTGTGAAAATAAACAAGTACTTGGTATCTCGACGCTCTATAATTTTAGGTAATAGGTATTTGATTAAGTCTGCCAGTTGGTAGATTGTAAACGCTCTGGTTACCATTATGCTCTATAAAACCTTCTTAATGTCCAGTCCATATTGTTGAGCAAAATTCACACACAAATAAACGTCTGAACTCCTTATACCAGCTGTGATTAGAAGATTGGGTGTACTGTTTGAGCAGACGCCGTCTGTA
>CAWIMJ010000012.1:0-263723 GCA_963837175.1 uncultured Nitrososphaeraceae archaeon | reverse complement strand
ATGCGTCAAGAAAATCTTATTCTTCTTCTATTCCATTATTAGTATTTGGACATGTCCTATCAAAAGCGATAATGAATTTGGTAAGTTCTGGTCCATTATTTTGAGCATTGATTTTAGCCTTATCCCAAGTAGTGTTTGAAATCCAGCTGAATCCAATAAGAGGTATTGTATAATTATTATGATTCAATGATGTCTGTAATCTATTAAATTTCTCTCCAGCATCAGCATCATTTCATAATGCAACATAACATTCTCTGACTGAATTTTGTAATTTTTTTCAGTCTATTGGCTCTTATTCCTTATTTTGGCTTCTCAATCTGATTCTTGTTATGAGTATTCTAATAAAGAGCTTAAAAAGACAAATTAAGAGATTTCGTCAATTGACTATCTTTTTTAGACTAACTTTCCCTATTATTGCTAATTAACGTAGATAATCTCAAAAAGTCTCCTAGAACTCTTTTATAGATAATAAGAGATAAGACTTTGACATGAACATACACAAAGTAACATTCGCAACACTTGCTGCCATGGCTGTAACACTGTCAGTAGCAATGCTAGTCTCGTCATTAGTCACTCCAGTCCAAGCTAAAATAACCCCAGCACAACCGCCATCATGCACAAACGGTGGCGGTAATCAGCCAGGAGGTCAACAGCCAACCTGCAACAATGATAACGGATTGACTCAAAACCCAGCAAAACCAGCAAAAAACCCAGCAGGAAATGAACCACCAGGACAGCAACCATAAACAAATAAAGACAAAAAATTAGTTCTCTCTTTCCTCCTTTTTCTTTTTTCTTTGTTTTGCTTTCTTCTCCAAGAGATAGGCTAGCTAGCTTTACTTCTTCTATTATTTCTGCACACCAAGTATAATACAAACTTTAACATTTCAATCTCTGTCACCAACCTTTGTGTATCTTCTATATCACATATTCCTGGTCCAAGAAAGAATAGAAGCGTCCGGAGTGATTGTCGCTCCATCCTTTGGTGGCTTTACCATCTTGGAATTGTTTGAAAACAAACAGTGGGTTTTTTCTTTTAGCTGGTGGATTTTGTCTATCGCCTACTGGTTCGTATTGCTTGGAATCTTTTTCACATTTCCACAGTGGGCTACTTCAATATGGGAAATAGAACATGTTCGCAAGCTTCTGGGACATGAAGCAAAGAAATCTCCAGATATTTAGTCGCTAGAGAATTCATGAAGTCATATAATCTCCTAGCTAATATTCATCGTCAATATAATGAATTCTTTCATTCTTTCTGATGTAATCATTTGTACTTTCTTATCTAATATTTCTTCTTTGTGTTTAGATTCCTTAACTTCATTCTTGTTTATATTAAGTGATTCATATCTTGAAATTTGTTTTGTTAACCAATCAATCATTTTATGCTGAGAAAGTAGCAATGCCATAATCAATGGTTCAGCTGGAAATGGTTCGCCTTTTGCATTAATTGCAGCAGCGTACTTGTAACATTCATTTAACATATTCATAAATAATTCTCTATTATCACTATGCAAACTATCTGCAAAAGCTTTCCATGATTCAATTTCTTTAGTAAGAATATCTTCGTTTGGAAATAGACTCATATACAATTAATCACTTACAACCTCTTTTCTACTACTATTAAGAATCGAAGCACCAGTCAGACAGGGGGGGTGATATATCTCTTAAAAGTATAACTCTCATCGATGAGAGTTATACAATGGCAGGAAATATATTCTGGGCCTAAATGTAGAGTCAAATTTGATTCACACACCCTTGGGCCCGAACCGATATAAATTCAAGAATCAAATTTAATTTCATATGTTTAATACATTTGGAATATGAGTATTTAGCAAGCTATTTCAGACTTGCTATACTTTGATAGTCTCCGTTATTAGTTGCAGTATTTCATTGAATTCCAATAGCTCTTACAGGTGAGCCAGAAATACCTATCAATTTTAACGGTGTAATTATGAGTGTAAACCTTCTGCTATTGAATTTCTCTAAATTACAAAGATTTTCTATTATAAGGATATCATTAGATAATAAAATTTTATGTGCTTTAAAGCTATTATCTATTCCAGGATCAATACTAGGACCATCTATTGCTACGGCATTAACTTTCTTTTCTGCCAAATATTTTGCAGCATCTGTAGAAAGACCAGGATTATCTGATATATAATTGTCTTTTTCAATCTGTCTTTCCCAACCTGTAAAAAATACTATTGTATCATTTTCTTTTATCTCCTCACCACCACCATCATCATCCTTCTCAGCACCAATTATATCATTACGACTAATTGTTTGATTAGATTCCTTTTCAATTTTTAGTAATAATGCATTATTGCAAACAAATCTGTTAACTTCGATTTCATCTATAGTTGCTCTACCTAATATAAAATGAGAAGGTGCATCCATATGAGTTCCTGTGTGAGTGCTCATAAACATCACTTCAGAATCATAGCCATGAATATCAAATTTTGACCACTTGATAAAAGAAGGTTGAGGAGAACCTGAAAAGACTTTTATGTTTGAGGAAATTCCTAGAGTAAGATCTATTACTTTCATGACCATATATTTAATAAATTAACTATTATAATTTAGCTAAAAGAGATCTTGTTAAAATATACTTAAGCCAAACATGGTACATCGATCGTATCAGAAAAATGAAGCGTAATAGATAGTTAAAAGCTTGCAACTACAATTAATATTAACACTGAGCTATATCGATCTTCTACTAGTAGGTAATCACTTTAAATTCAAAATTATGCTCTGAAAATTAAGGAATAAATGAGAGAGGAAAAATTATACCTATTTCCATTCCCATACTTGTCTTACAGCATTTCCAGCAATATCTGTTTCATAGTAGTATATACTTAACATATTGTTAGGAAATGCTAATTTGCTACTAGTTAAAGATGTGACATTGACCATGAAATATATCTTCTTGAGGAGTGTTTGCCCTACGCCTTGCTGAGTATATGTTGCTATTTCACTATCTTGTATAGTCAGTATGCCTTGTCCTTGACTGTAGATCATACTACCAGATGTGGGAATAGTCCATATTGTTCCGATATCTGAAACATTTATGTTATCTCTTATTGTTCCATTACCTGAGAAAGAGACTTCTACCTTGGGTCTATCAATAACATCTATTACTCTCATGCCTGTAGACTTTGTCCTCTCCTTGTAAAATGGATCACTTAAAGATGCTATATCTGATGTTGTATTTTGAACTGATGTAGTAGTAATAGCGTTTCCTATTGTTTGTTGTATTTGTATTGTAGCTGTAGTAGCCATTGATTCTTGTCTTATTGAATTATCAATAGCAGATGACAAGAATGTCCATGAAATAACCATGGACATAGCCATACCTATGATAAAGTTTCAATATATTTGTTCTTCATTAAGATAGAAAGGAACATTTAAGATTTATTAGGTTCTGGTCAACTTCTTGTGTATAGATATGGATTTAAAAAACATTTCTTCAGCTAAAGTACCTTTTTTATAATATATTATATGGTACGATGAGCAGTAAAACTCCGAAAAATCTCCTCACCCATTTTAAAATTTTATGAAATCTTTAATACTTCTATCTAGCCTATTATTCTAAATCATTTTACTAAAGTGATATATTATTGTGGAAAGCATCTGAACTAACATTCTGTACGTAAGAATACCCAGGAGATCTCTATTATCTAATTTCAAAATTTCGCTAGTATATGTTTTGCTGATGGTTGTTATTTGCTGCGAGCATAATCATCATGCAATATAGCAAACCCCTCTACCAGCAATGTTTAATCCTTTTACATCTCTCCAATCTCTTGAGTCCTAAATTCATATCGAATTCGATTCACAAACCACTAGCCTAGCTAATTTGAATGATTATTTTGTCTAAGAACTCTTAACTGAAATAATAATAACAAATAAAGCATACTATTGAATTCCTTTATGTCAAAGTCTACCACCTTATGCTACAATGCGTTACTCTATATTGGTAACACTATAATTATCAAACATTACGTGAACCCATTTATGTATAGTGTTCAAACAGATATAAAACCTCTAAGAAAACAATTATACAAACTTAAGTCAAAACTTCTTTTTATCCCGACCCATTAGCCGATAGAGTTAAGTTGAGATCTGAAGATAATTCCTTCGATGTTATTGACTTTGGAGTCCCGGGCTAAGCTGAATAATGGAGTCGAGATTCCACGTCTTGGCCTAGGAGTCTACCAATCGCCACCAGGAGAAATTACTTTGCGTGCTGTCAGATACGCGTTGAAGATCGGGTACAGACACATCGACACCGCTCAGCTATATGGTAATGAGGCGGATGTGGGTAGGGCAGTGATGGAAAGCGGAATTAATAGAGAAGAAATCTTCATTACCACAAAGGTCTGGAACAGCTATCAAGGATACGATTCGACCCTGCAAGCCTGTGAAGGGAGCTTGCGACGCCTCGGGTTGTCCTACGTCGACCTCTACCTAATACATTGGCCAGTAGAAGGGGTCAGCGATGAGACGTGGAGGGCCATGATAAAATTATGGCGGCAGGGTAAAGCGCAGGCAATAGGGGTAAGCAATTACTCGATCAGCCAACTAATGGAGATTCTACAGAATTCGGACGTTGTGCCTGCAGTTGACCAAGTGGAATTTCATCCCTTTCTATACCAACACGAGCTGTTACGGTTCTGCAGAAATAATAGGATTCAGCTTGAGGCTTATAGCCCATTAACCAGGGGAAACAAACTCAATCATCCAACTATCGTAGAGGTGGCAAGGAAATATAATAAAACACCAGCGCAGATCCTTATACGTTGGAGTTTACAGCATGAAGTGATAGTGATTCCAAAATCGATACACAAGGATCGGATCCAGGAGAACAGCCAGGTGTTTGATTTCCAACTTGAGCCTGAAGATATGAAACTCCTTGACTCTCTGAACGAGAATTTACATACACTCTTTTTGGACTAATGATAAGAAAAGAAGATATTAAAAACTAACATAGTGTATCTTTTCCTTGTTTTTATACCTATAGCATAATAGCCTAATTTATGTAAAAAGTCATGGCAGAAGCAAAAAGGCACTAGAATTGTCACCGTTTATATTATTATGTATTAGATTAGATTAGATTAGCTGGGCTTTTCAATATAAAAAGTATTTAACAGCTTACATACTAGTGGTGATTGTGGAACATGGGCAGGTCTGACGTCTTCACTTCTCTTGCCAGCATTAGGACAATGTCCGTCTATATTGCAGCGATTATTATTGCCCTTGTGATCCTGGATTTATTAGCCACCCGACAGATTTTATATCTTGACAATACTTCTGAAATCATACTATTTACATTAACTGTAGTTATTGGATATGGATTAGGATCCTGGATTCTTTTAGAATATACTAGGCAAATAACTGCAAATCTGAGATCCAAATCTCTTTTAGTTAACATAACACATTGGACAATGACAATAATTCAGTTTTCTTTGTTGGGAATTTTGTTATTTGTCTTATACAATAATAGTACAAACTGCCTTGACTACTTTAGTAAATGTACAAATGTCAGAACTCAGACTACTTTAGTCTACATAATTAGCTCCATAGCAGCTAGCGTTATTATGGGAATTATTAGTTTCAAATTTTTTTCATGGTACAAGTTAAATAAAAGAAATTTTATGGTCTTGTTTTTTGGTTTAGCAGCTGCAACATCTGCTATAGCAATAACAGAAGACACTTATACAAAACTAATATTTGTATCGGCAGTAGAAGAAAAATCGCCATCAGGAGCAATCCCTCAAGCATCTTTCATATATATAAATTCTGAAAAATATCATGGTGAAATACAATATAAAGTAGTAAATCCTGACATCACTTCACTTTGGATTTTACCATCTTCATTGGTATCACTTAAAAATAGCTTAGATTACTTAGCAGCACTGCCTTATGTATTTACATGGATGGCAGTAGCAACACTCTTGCGTAAGTACCATAAATCACTTGGATTACAAAAGTTCTCTCTAAAATTTTGGATTATTCTAGCTGTTCCTTTAGTATTATATCTAATTGGAAGTGGATTAATAATTTCCTTGCCAGCAGATATACCATATCGATTTTATTTTAGACTTTTGTTTAGAGCTGGTACTATAGGAAGTAGTGTTCTGTTTGGTCTTGCATTTTTTATTGTATCAAGACATTTAACTGCTACAAAAGTAAAAGATTATCTCATTATTTCTGCAATTGGTATCATAATAATTGGCATTGCAAATGAGATTTCTGCTCTACAACAAACATACGGAGTAACTGCTCATTCATTAGTATTGTTAGCTTCATATTTGTTTAGTATAGGATTATATTCTTCAGCAACATCCGTATCCCAAGATAATGCATTAAGACAATCAATTAGAAAAACGGCCATAGAAGAATCACAATTACTAGTAGATGTTCTTGGAGTCGCCAGGATGGAACAAGAAATAGAAAGAAGAGCGCTAAATACTGCAAAAGAACAACAGTCTGTTCTTCTAAAACAAACAGGAATTGAACCCTCGCTTACAGAATATGATATGAAACAATATCTAGGTTCAGTATTAAAAGAAATTAAAATCCTGAAAAATATTGACGAAATACTTAGAAAGGGAAAAGACCTTCTTGAGTCTTCTTATGAATTTTTAGTTTGTTCACGAGTTAGAGGATTACGTTTAGTCTATAACAACTACTTTGACCTATATGAGAAAATGATGAATAAATATAAACAAAGAGAGCATAAGGGAATCAAATTACTCACCAATATTGAAGACAAAGATGCTGCAGATCTAGTTAAGAAATTTCTTAACATAGGAGTACAAATAAGACATGTTAACAACATGCCTCCAATTGATTTTGCTCTTTCAGATAAAGAAATAATTGCTACAACTGAGAAGACAGAAGGATCTGAAGAAATAATAAAAAGTCTACTTGTAAGCAATGAACAAGCCTACATTGGCCACTTTACTTTTATTTTTAACGAATTGTGGAGAGATGCTATTGATGCTAGAGAGCGAATATTATCAATAGAACAAGGAATAGAGCCAGAATTTTTTGAAGTTATTAATGACCGTGAAAAAGCAAATCAAATTCTTGTCGATTTGGCAAAATCTGTGAAAAAAGAAGCTCTTTTTCTTCTTCCTAATGATAAAGCAATCATTAGAGTAGATAAATTGGGCATTGTGGACTATCTCATAAGGGCGTCACAAAATGGTGCAATTATTAAGATTATCTGTCCTCTATCTGAGCAGAACTCAAGCGTTGTAAAAAAGATATCTAAATCATGCACCTACTATCAAGATTCTAAATGGAAAAGATTCTTCACATGGTATGTTCATAGTTGATAATGAAAAGTTCTTCAGAGCTGAGCTCATAGAACCTCAGGCAGAAACTTTTTCAGAAGCAATTGGCTTTGCTGTTTATTCCAATAGCAGAAGAAGTGTAGAATCGTTCAAATCATTTTTCGAACTGCTTTGGAATGAGCGTATATTAAATGAAGAATTAAAAAATATAGAGACAATGCAGCAAGAGTTTATCAAGTGTAGCAGCACACGAGCTTCGTAATCCAATACAACCAATATTGGGGTTATCGGATATTTTACAGTCAAAGGAAGAAGGTGATATTAAACAGTATAGAGAATTATTAAATGTTATAAACAGAAATGCAAAAAGGCTCCAACAACTTACAGAGGATATTTTAGATGTTGCTAAAATAGAAAGTCAGACACTAAATTTGAATAAAAGCCATTTTAATCTTAAAGAAGTAATTCTAAATACCATAGCTGACTTTAAGACCCAACTTAAAAGTGAGGGTAAAGATACTAAGGTAAAGTTAGATTATATATCAAAGAAAGAAGATATTTTTGTATATGGTGACCCAGGAAGAATAACTCAAGTAATTTATAATTTTTTGAGTAATGCTGTCAAATTCACTGACGAAGGAGTTATTACAGTAAGTATGAAATGGTACGAAGACAATAACAATGCAACTAACAACAATAATCAAAGGACAGTCGTAGTTAGCATACAAGATACAGGTAAAGGAATAAATCCTACTGTTAAAGACAGGCTTTTCGAGAAGTTTGCTACAAAATCAGAAAAAGGATTAGGATTAGGATTGTATATATCCAAAAAAATAATCGAAGCCCATGATGGAAAAATATGGGCTGAAAATAATGCTGATGGAAAAAAAGGAGCTACGTTTTACTTCACGCTGCCAGCTACGAATCAACTAAATGTAAAGGCGGTCGATCAATAATAAATAAGAGAGTATTAATAGTAGATGATGAACCTGATGTTATTTTAGCACTAAAGATAGTTTTAGAAGAGAATGGATTCCAAGTCGATTCCTTTACTGATCCTATGTCGGCATTGGAGAACTTTAGAAAAGAAGGTGGTCTATATGACTTGGTTATGCTTGATATTAAAATGCCAAATATGAATGGCTTTGAGTTGTATAAACAAATAAAGAAGATAGATAATAAAGTTAAGGTCTGTTTTCTGACGGGTAGTGAAGTGTATCATGGAGGAGCATATGCAGATATATTAAACATATTGGATAGAAGATACTTTATTCAAAAGCCAATTGAAAATAAAGAATTGATAACTAGATTAAACAAAATAATACAAGAATAGATTCAACAGCAAATAAAACTACAAAGAGAAAGTATTAAAATAACAAATATATTTTGGATAGATTGGTTGCTCTGTAATAATCTCAGCAAAATCTGGGAAATAGTAGAAAGGTTGATTGATGATAAGGTACTCTTGTGCCATATTGCTATTTCTCTAAATTCCATTTTTTTATTTTGGACCCAAAATGCAAAGATAACTCATCCTGTACAACAGTCAACTAAAAGTTCAGAGAATAGATTTAGATTCAGACAAGGATAACGATGACAGATTACCATGATATAACATGTGTATGGTTGGATGCGTGTATGAGATGTCTTTGTATATGTTTCATTGTCCTGATTATACTGCTTGCTTTAACAAGCCCTTCTTGTTTTTTCCTTAGGTGTTATACTTACACAGATAGGTGACATTTTTAGTTACCTACATAGGTGACACTTTTCTGCTTAGCTTCATTACTATTATACGATTTATTGAATGTTTGTAGGAACATTTCAGATGGTGTAAGACCGTTTATTCAGCCATGCTCTCTTGTGTCGTTGTATGATTTAACAAATATCTCATATCTTGTCCTTCCATCATATGAATTGGCTATGTCTTCAATGGAAAGAAATTCATTTTTGACAATCTTGTTATATGCTTCTACCTTTCCTTGTAACTGTGGATAAGAATTTGGAATTGGTTTATTCCTTCATGTCGTTACGCTCTAGAAAATGCTTGAATATTTTGGATACAAACTGCTTTCCATTGTCATGCATGACTTTATTGGGTTTTCCATTGATCATTATCCATTCTTCCAGTACATCAAGGACATCAGTACTTCTCTTTCTTTCAGACCATTTGCTTGTCACTTTTCTTGAACAGTCATCTATACAACTTATGATGTAGTTTCTTTGATTTGAGCAGTGTAGATAGAACGGTCCTAGGATATCCATCTATCTGTACCATATCATTTGGATGCTTCATTGCAAATCGCTTGTACTTTCTGTTCTTAATCTTACACTTGAGGATGTTAAGTCCATGTCTACTTAACAACTTGTAAATCGTCCTACTACTAAGGGATACTCCTAGCCTTTTTAGTCTGAACCTGATTCTGTTGCAACCAAATCTCTTCAGTCGTAAATCTATGATTGTCTCTTCTATTTCCTGTGTTACCTTGTTCTTTATAGTCCGAGGTGCTCTAGATTGGTCATAAAGACCTGCTACACCTTCTCTGTTGTACCTATTCTTCCACTTGTAGTATGTCTTTCTGGATACATCGTATTCTTTACAAATACTAGTGACGGTGTTACCAGACCATTCATGTTGATGAATTAGGTTGAACTTTGTTTCTATTTCTATATGAAATACACTTCCTAGCAGAAGTGTAACCTATGTCTGTAGGTGAATTTGTTACCTATGTCTGTAAGTACGACAATTAGGGAAGGACGATATTATATTTATATATCTATATGTCAGCTGATGAGGAAGATAGTTAGCAAGATAAGAAAAGCTTAGTTATGATGACGATAACTTGTTAATGATCAAAACCAAGTTATTGCAGCAATAGGATCTTCTTCTACAGATCATCTGATAACTCCGAGAGCCATAGCACCATTTGAGATAATAATCATGTGCTGACGATTGAGTAAATAAAGTCTGATAGAGTAAATGTACAAATGACGATTATCTACTATAGTAATAACAGCAGAACGACTCCAGCAGCAGCGAGATTCATTAGCAAAAAGGAATAGTGGGTGACAAGTACATCCTTCTCCCCTCTTCTCCTGTTACCCTCCCTCCCTCTCCTTACAGTTCATCATATGTTATTAGGAGATTTTGCAAAAGACTAAATCCCTATGTCAACAACATCCATTCAAGCGGAAGCATCCAAACCGCAGCAACAAAAAAAGATGCAAGAATGCAACAAATGTAAGGCGAGCAGGATTTCCTAATCAGCTAATTGCCTTTGAAAAAATAGGAGAAGACCCTATAACAGGAAAAATTAGATGGAAATTAATAGATGAAAATGGTCTAGAACACAAGCACAAATTTGTCCAGAACAACAATAATAGTGATTATTCAGCTGTAGCAGCTCAAAACGAAAATAAAGCTAGTAGCATATTCAAACGTAAACGAATCGTAGATATAGCTACAGTTACAGACGTTGAACAAGCAAAGAAGTTAATAACTCTAGGATGGGAATATAAAACATCATATCCTGCAACAATATCTAATATACCACACTATATACTGGTAAAGAGAGAATAATCCAGCCTCGTCAATATATCCTTGTTTTGTTAGTGGAAATTGACAATTAATCTCTTTCTTTTGTTAAAAATAAGAAGAAGAAAAAGACAAACTTTTCGAGGATATTATTAGTTATGAGGATATCAAAAGATTATTTAGAATGGTTATAAATGCAAATGACCCAGTTCATATACTGCTTATTGGCCCGCCAGCATCAGCTAAAACAGTATTTATGAACTTTAATAAAACTACAAAATACTTACTTTACAGATGGTGGTAACAGTACAAAAGCAGGGATGATTGATTATATCTTTAACAATGAACCAAAGTATCTATTGATAGATGAACTTGATAAAATGTCAGCTAAAGACCAAACCTTCGTACTTAATCTAATGGAGACAGGAACAGTTTCAGAAACAAAACATGGAAAGACAAGAACAATACAGATGAAGACATGGGTATTTGCAAGAGGTAATAATATAACAAATATAACACGACCTTTAAAATTCAGATTCTTTCCAATAAAATTCAAACCATATACATACGAGCAATTTTATGATATCACAGTAAAATTACTTAAGCGTCAGAATATCGATGAAGAAATTGCTAAAGCCACAGCTAATGCAGTATGGAAAAGGATAAAGTCTGGAGATATTAGGAGTTGTGTAAGAATTGTACATATGGCAAAATCTGTACATGATATCAATTTTATTAGAGACTTTCTTGAAATATTATGAACATTAGTTGAAAGATGATAATACACTAGCTTGACAGAAAGTAGTATTGAATTTATTTTTTGCTATTCTAATTGTTTTTGTATAGACAGAAAGATAGGAAATACTTTTGTGTGGTATGAAGATATTGATATTAAACACAACAACTTAATCAAACACTAGTTAACACGTAGATAATAAAACTATACCTTACGAGAACCTTATTATCAATCAAATAAGTAACCAATAATAAATTTTAAAACTGATATCTCTCTCTATAGATTTTATCTGTTGTATTTGAGTGGCCATATGGGAACAACTAATAGGATAATGTACATAACGTTTTTGATCAAGTCTGATTAAATAAGTTAACAGAATATATAATATTTTAATAACCATATCAACTATTGTTTGCTATTGTCAAATGATAGGTAACAGGATAGTCCCAGCCATATGGACCAGCAAAAGCATAATTGCTGCTATTTTCTTCTGCACTAGTTGTAGCATTAATATTTTTTAATCCACCTTTAAAGTAGATCACATATTTACCAACAGCAACTGGTTTTAAGAAAACCCAATTACCATCGGATACTGCTTGGGTTGTTGTTTGTAGAGGTAGTTCAAGAATATTGTTTTTTGGTAACGTAAAATTGAATAATGGTGATTGTACACGATATTTGCTCAAGTCTTTAATACCTATATCATTGACCTTTGCTTCTAAATAATTCACTTTATCTTCCATTTCCTTACTGCATTGGCGGAGCTCCTTTTCATTCTTAAGATTTGGAAATTCAGCAAAAGAGCATTCAGAATTTAGGATAGGAAAGAGAATTGCTTTACCAGAAGGTATAGTACAATAACGGTCAACAGGATGCCCATACGTACCTGTGAGAAACCACACGGGACCACTTTGACCTTGAGTACAGTATCTACCGGTATCATCATAAGCTGGATTAACATCTTTTGGTATAGAATAAGCCCATTGCCACCATCTGGCCGTCCATTCTCCATATGTTAAACCATATGGTTTGGAATCTGCTTGCAGTATTTCTATTTTAATATTACTGTTTCCGATATTATTATTAATTATTTGGGCTTGGGAAGAAGATAAAGATGAAGATATTATAGCTACCGTTATTATTAATATTAAAAAACAAGTAATAGTTCCAGAAGCTATATTTTGTTGTATGTCGTTCGCATTTCTTTTAATTTGCATATGTTGTGTTTTACAATAATTTGTAGGTATTAAAAAGGTCTTTCTATCAGTATTTTTCTAAGTTTATAGTCAATGTATTTCTAATGTTATTTTTTGACCACCTCTGGTCATAAACAAATTTAACTGACCAGTGATGGTGTCGGAGAAAATGAATATCTTTAGATGTATGTACTTCTTATCCTGTCTTACATTTTATCGTATTATCTGGAGATAAATTATAATAACCTCCAACAATTGACCTTTAACGAAAGCTATTACCAACTTAAATAAATAGGAATAAAATTAAGAATTATTGCTTGCTAAAGACACAAGAAAACATTTTTTTCCATTCTTCTTTTTTTTAACTCAAATTTTTCTTTAATTACTATATCGAGAAAAATAATCTTGCCACACCTTTAATTTAGTGTTATCTACTTGTATTGATGAATTAGTCTACTACTAATGATAGTACCCAAGATTCCTGTTGCCATGGATGGAATAACCATTAAAGGATATATCTCACCTATCATTTTAAAATATAGTGAACTAGTAAGGCTTGGCCAAACTGCCTGCGGATTTAATACAACTTCATTGTATGTATGGGTTATTAAAGGGTAATAGAGCATAAAGAACATTGATCCAAGTATGGCACCTGCTACATAATTAACTATCTTTGTCCTTGGTATCGATAACTTTGACAATATTATATCCACTGCTACAATTGGAATAATATTTAGGATATAAAATGGAATAGTTGGAACTAAATATTCGTTTGGAAGTATTGCAGTAGTTAAGTTGATGATAATAAAGATTATACCTGTAATAGAGAGTATACCAAACATACCTCTTGTTCTTGTACTTTTGACAGAAAGTTCAAATGAAGAAAATAAAATGAAAGACACTATAAATGGAAAGGCCAAGGTTGCGATTATTGCACCTAACGTCGGATCAGGATTAAATTTAAAGTATTGTGTATCTGAAAATGGTAATGATACCATATGAATTAGTCCAGAAACTATTATCCATACTGGAACAATTCCAATAACTATAAGAATTGGAGATATTGTATGGTTTGTATTATTATTATTATTATTATTATTTCATTTGTTGAATCAACTACAGAGGAATTGAACTTACTGCTTTTATTATTATCATCATGATTATTATTATTTCTGATCATTATTGCTTGATAGCACTCCTAATAAAGCTCCAATACTACTAACTGCCATACCAATTGTAAGTACTGCGTGTGAAGGACTTAGCAGCCCGTCTAATCCAAAAGCAGAATGCCAAGCAAAGTCAAAAGGCCCTGCCGAAACTAACATGACAACTCCTATGGTAACTAACTTCGTAGGTAAAGGTAAATGCATTAGCCTATTAATATAGCGACGATCATTATTGCTAATATTAGAAGAACTATGATAATGACGTAACATCATTATCAATCCAGAAAGGACTATAGCCACTCCTAAATACAATCCAGCATGGGGAGGAGAAAAGAATGTTTCAGGTCTATTTAGAAGATGATTTGTAATATCCCAACTACCAGAGCTTGCAGACAGCAAAACACCAAGGCTTACTAAAATATAACCCGTAATAGGGTTTTTTTTAGCTTTTTTATTAAAATGCAGCATCAATTGTATAGTGGATGTAATATTGTTGGTACTTCTGCTATTTTCTTTTCTAAAGAATGTTTTAAAATTATTATTCATGAGATATACTACTTGCCTCCTGTGACTATATATTATCTACTCCAGATATAATGATTTAATCTTTTACATTTACATAATATGCCTCTACAAATTCTTCTTGATAATCTTTGATTCCTGTGTGAGGATAATGTGAAATTTCATTATTATGAGGTAATGATACTGCCTTGATAAATATCACGAACTTTCCTACAGCAGGTGGCTTTATTTCTATCCTTGCTTTATAAATGGCATCTGTTTTCCATGGTCTACTAGAAAATTCGATAGAAGGATATTTTGCAGAGGTAACCTTAGATAATCCTGAATATTTAGACCCTATTTCATCTCCTGTTTTAACAAATTCTGGTTTTTGAAGAAAATTATGATTTTTTATTGCTACATTATCATTATTATCTATACTTGTTAGATTAGGGAAGGATATCGAAACTATCTGAATATCTGCTGTATCTCCTTGATTATTGCTTGTCACAGATATATTGAATGATTTTCCAAGTGAAACTTCTGATGCGGATATCTTGACATTGGTTATAACAGGCACTGCTTTTGATAGAAGGGGTTTTGACATATAGAAGGCTGGAAAAAAGTGTAATGAAAAAGAAAAATAGATTGTTAATGAAGCTGCAATCAATACACCCAGTAAGATTGTACTTTTTCTACTTCTAATAAAATTCATGCTACTATATTTTATTTCTAATCAAGAAAGTAGATGCATATAGTACTATTTTATTCTGTTTGATTTTAGTATTGGAAATTGTAGTTATTTTATACTTTGACTCTTACTTTATGATGTCCTGCATAATTAAATTCAACTATTACTATAGTGTAGCTGAATACTTTATTGGCAAGGTTCAATCCCATCAACCTGCATCAATTCTGTTTCTTTTTAGACCTTTTTAAACCTAGTTATTAAATATAAAGAAAATATATAGTTGGCTGCAACAAATACTAAAGAAAAGATCCATATTCTTTGTATATATATGTATTGAATCTTCAGAATCAGAAGACACTATCGCCGTAGATGTAAATGTTCCTAATTTCCTAAAACTTTCCACTATCAAAAGAGTAATACTACGATATGGTTTCACCAGTTAGGAGCTGTACACAGTTTCTTTGCTTGCAGCAATATCAAAAAATAGTTACCAAGGTTGCAAAATATCATTATATTTATATTCTTAGTATAGTTATGAAACAGCAAGACAGAAAAATATAGGTATAATTATCCAAAAAAGATCATTTTACATGTTCGAAACATAGCCTTATTATTTGCTTTGTGATTAATAGAAATTTATTGATAAACATCAGTAATTCTCTTAAGAGAAGAGTTGAATTGGATAGGAGTGAACCCTTTCAAATAGGTCTTACAATTGCCAAATTGCTAACATCATCATGGAGTTCCCAGCAAAGGCCACCTAAAATTCACTTATTTAATAGGAGAGTTCATCATGGCGAGATTGGAGCTTTGTTAAGATTATCAATTCTTTGTACAAAATATCCAATACCTGCAGAAATTCTCGCAGGAATAGGATCTGGTTTGGTAAAGGATGATCATGCTGATATGAAAGAATGGTTCACATTTAAGAAAAAGAAATAGTTAATATGCAATAAATAGTTCCACTAAGTGATGTTCTGGTAATAGGAAAACTTTTCAAATGATACATCTATGACATTGGAGTTTATGGCTATAGTAAATATATGGTAAACTAATTGTTCGATAGAACGTATTAATTGATTAGATTAATCTATAATTGGATAGTTTTTGTCCATTTCAATATTTGACATATCTATTGATTGTACTGTTTCAGATTTATTATGTTCTACAGCTTGTGCTAATGGAGAGACCATAATACTTAGATCAGCTCTATAATAATCAAGCTTATCTGGATCATACTTTTGTACAATTTCAACATGCTCGCCTTTGTTTATTCTTTGCATGACAACATTACGGTGGACATAACTTGTTGCATAGGAATATCCACGGTGTTTTGCCTCTTTGAGAAACTCTAATCTAAGTAGATGACCGCCTGTTTCTCCCCAAAAACCCGGCTTGATACTGATCCATTCCATATATGCAGTGTTCTTTTTTCCCCAATTTTCATCATGCGTGCCGCGTCTAAGCTGGTAATTCTCTAACCCTCCACCCTTTACATAACCTACAATTTCTCCGGAACTGTCTTCATCATTGTTCTTGACTCTAAGGGAGATTAGTATTGTATCACTGCGATCAAGCGACTTTCTAAATCTTTTTTCACTCTTAATGCCTATTGGGACATGTAATTTTCTGTATATATTAAGTACAGATTCTTTTGTATCGATCCCAAGGCCATTTTCGCCTTCAATTTTTTCTATCACACTTGTCAGGCTTATTTCCTTTCTTTTAAGTGAATTTCTTATATCGATCTCTTTTAACCATGCTTCCTTGAAAGCCGCTACATTATCAAAGAAGTTTTTCTTATACAGATCTGGGAGTGTGTGCAATACGCGTTCAAACATTTTTTTCTCCTCCTTTAAGATGCTAAAGTACTTGACAGATTCTTCATTTATCCGTGATGGGTGCCATCCGAGCGCATGAGCATTGGTACGCGCAAGTTCTATAGAACGTTCAAGACCACCTAGCGCGTAGCCTGCTATACGTTCTGAAACAGACAAGAACCATCCTAGATCTTTATAATGTTCTCTTATGTTGGTATCATTCTCAGAGATTCCTGCATAAGTAAATAATTCTTCCATTCTCTTTTCTGCATGTTCTGCTATCTTACCTCTAAAGGGATATGCAGTGCGATGTATTATTGCAATTACAATGTCAATGCTTATTCCAACATCGTCAATGAAGCCTTTTATCTTATCGTCATTTCTCAAGAACCATTCAACAGAATCCTCATGGGGTTTATCAAACTGCTTTAGAGGATCATAATCGTGAAAAAGAGCAGCTACAAACAGGTATATAATGTCATCTTGACTAAATTTGTTCTCTTCATAATATCCATTGGCTGCAATTAAAGCGAAGTATGCAGCTTCTAGTTCATGATCTATATTATGATAGCCATAATAATCTGATCCTAATCCTTTCTTTGAGAACTCAGATACTGCATGCCTTATTATCCTATTTAGCCATTTATCTTGGAGTCCCATCTTTGTACCCAATTGAATTATCTTATCTTTTAAAATTGCCTCCTTAGCAATACCGATATTATATCGCAACCACCAAGGAAATAATTTCAAGCGTTTGTAAAACTCGTACCGAGCTGGTAGAGGTTCGGTTAGAGGATTTATTGAGGATAGATCCTTTCTGCTGCTGGTGATATAATCATTACCATAATCATTGTTATTGTTATTTTGATTTTATCCCCAGACAAGACTCCCATACTATCTCCTCTACTCGCTTACGATGATAGTAGAGTTCTTCCTATAAAAATCAAATAGTAACATACTTACGAAAATATCGCAATATTACTAATATTATCTATATCACGACACTTATTTGATAATATTTTGATAATAACTGCGTATTTGTGTTACAATGATATACACATAGCTACAACTTCTTAATGTCTTTCAGATCTATGATTATAGTCTATAGTCTTGTAGAATAAACTCGCTCAATACACCAAAATATGCTAATTAGTCTTGTAGCGTGTAAAGTTTGTAAAGTTGACCTGTCTGCTTATCTGAATATTTCCAGCTGCCAATATCATATTTAACTTCTGTAAATTTACTTCTAATTTCTGGATGCAATATATCATTAATATCTTCACCTATTGTAATTTTGTTTGGATTAGTTAAAGAAGTTATTTTTGAACATATACTCATACTATATCCTAGAATGTCAATTAAAGAGCTTTTATCTTGTCCATACTGTACAATTACATTCTCACCTTCATCGATACCTATTTTAACACTGAGTTCTGGATAATCATATTGATTTAATATAGGATTAATTCCATTTTTAATTACAGTTATCATGGATTTTGCGCATTGGACTGCTTTATCACAGGCGAGTAATTTATTGTAGCCAGATGGAAAAAAAGCAATCACAGCATCACCTACGTACTTTAACACATAACCATCATAACTTCGCACAATAGAAGTCATTTCATATGTAAAGGCTCTGATTATTGTGACAAATTTATCTACAGGTAAAGTCATGCTCATATTAGTTGAACCAACTAAATCTGCATACATAATCACAAGTGAAATCTTTGAATTTATATGACTAAGAAGAAAACCTTGACTATCTTTTAAAGATGAATCATATTGATAACGTCTTTGTAGTGCCCTCCATAATCTGTCTTGTGTTTGAGCTACCAGTGTTTCTGAATCAACCACTGACATTTTTTTACTATAAATAATTGAATCCTCTAGTTAGTTAAGGTTACGTCAGTATTAAGTCAAGAAATAATAAAATCAATAAAAATCGCTCTGTTCTTATAGTATTAGATAAATATCTCCACTACCTCCTCCTTCTTTCACTACTGCTGCAAATGAAAAACAAGAGTTTTCAATATTGCATTATTTGAATCGAAAAGCCAATTAATTAAGGCAAAGTCAGACTAAATATCTTTTTTAATACTGTAATGTGTAATGGATCTATATTACATATAGGAACTTTTTCTTCTATTAAATCTAGTGCATCATAGAAATCCATATGAAAATGCTTCATTAATACTCCTAATGCTATAGCATTACTTCTTGATATATCTGCTCCACAACAAATAACAACACTATGATTTTAGTCTAAAGTATGTGAAGGCAGCATCTATTAGAGCTAAATAATTATCTATATCATTTACTTCATAGTCACTTAGAATTCGAGCGTCAATAATCAACCACTTATTTCCATCTTCATCTTTTTTTCAGAGAAGGTTAGGATTTCTTGTTCTGAAACTGAATCTTTGAATATAGTATATCTATTATTATCATCATCATTATCATATGCGATACCATGGGTACGCAAGATTATCAAGAATTTTATACATTTTTTCTTCTTAACTCATTAATTTTTAATGATTATTAGTAATTTATGGTTACGCATACATTCAATACCCTTACTTATTTTTTCAATAGATATATAAAATAACAATATCCTAAAGAATAATCCAAACACAATTGCAATTATTCCATCAAGTAACTATTTGTTTATAACTTGTCCTAATATCTATGCCCTTATGATTGATAAGGGCATAAGTTGAAGCACCTACTAGAGAGGGTGGAGAAGACTTCGCCAGAGCATAAACCATTTCCATGCAACACAGGTTGAATATTACTTCCAGATCATCAGCTGTGAAAGAATAAAGTTATCAATTTTCAGGCATATGTTACTCTTCTCGTTATCAATTTCATCCTTATCGTGAATGTTACCTTAAATATTTTAGAATCTAGCATTTGTTCAAATTGCTCATTATGTAATACGTCAGACCTAATTGTCAATATCGATACAATAGTCAACTCTTCAATTATTTCTTTGAACTTCTAGTTACCTAATGATGTTGTGACAAGACAATTTAGAAGGGATCTCGTCTACTTTAAATTCTGTTTGTCGTATGTCTTTTAGACATATCTCCATCGAGAGACAAATCAAATGTATCTATACTATAGAGTACAATAATGTTGAACAATATGTTTTGCAAATAGATCTAATGATCTAATATCAGGCAAATCTGGAAAATGTATGATAAAGTATCTTACACCTATATCTATATACATTGATATTTCTTTTAATATCTTCTCAGGTGTTCCCAATATGAGTAGGTCTGAACTCTTCCATACTTCTTCAGTTAGAACATTTTTTGTCATCTTATTCTTTAGCTCCTCTTTATATTTACCAAGGAGAATGACACCTTGCCAGCCTTTGATCAGCTCTTCGTAATTTCTATTATTTATCTTACAGTAATGCTCAAGATATGATAGTTTTTCCAAATATTCTTTGTAGCTACAAAGTCCATAGTTCCACGCATTGGCATGCTTTGCAACAAGTTCCAGAGTCTTTTTACCTCCACCACCGATCCAGATAGGAGGATGCGGTTTCTGTATTGGTTTTGGATTGCAAATAGCATTTTCTATACTATAATATTTACCTTTGAAAGAAGGGCAAGATTCTGTTAACATTTTCTTTATTATTTTGATATTTTCCTCTAGCATTTCTACCCTAACAGAACCTTTTGGAAAGCTAAAACCATATGATGAGAATTCCCTTTGATACCAGCCAGCACTCAATCCAAATTCTATTCTTCCATTACTTATTATATCTAAAGTAGACAACATTTTTGCCAGAATAGATGGAGATCTATAAGTATTGACAAGGATTGCCCCCAGCCTTATTCTTTTAGTTATAGATGCAAGGGAAGATAAAGTTGTCCAGCACTCCAGCATAGGTTCTCTTTGATTTTGATTGTTTGTCTCTTTCTGGCCTAAGATATAAGATCGAGTCCAAGGAATAAAATTATCTTTAAGCCATACGGAATAAAAGCCCAATCTTTCACATTCTATAACAATGTCTTTAATCTCATTATATTCTAAGCCTTCTTGATAAATATAACATCCAAATCTTACTACTATATTCTTCCTTGTCACTGCAATTAAATTTATGATGAAGTCTCTATTAAAAGGAATAAAAAATAGCAACAACTTAGTCTGACTTGTTAATAGTATATTGCCTCCTATTATTTTGAATGTGGCAATGATCACTTATCTTGGAGGTTGATAGAATACTTTTTCTGGTCTTATCTTTAAAAGAATCCTTTTCTCTCCAGGAGCACGTCCAGGGTACTTTTCTACGCCAAGGTATTTTTTTGCAAGTTTGTCAATATTAGCATCGGCACCTGCGTTTGTTTGCTCTACAACTCTACCTCTAATCGCTGCCATGTGATATGGATTATTATGTTCAATTACTGAAATTGCTATCCTTGGATCTCTTGATACGTTCTTGTGTTTTAATCTTCCTTCCGCAGTATTTATTAAAAGAATATTTCTATTCTCCATGTCTATCCACGTAGGAGTAACTTGTGGTGAGCCATCTTTCATTAGTGTAGAGATAAAAGCGAAATTTTTCCCTTCGATAAGTTTAGCAATAGGTTCTGTTATGTGCGCCTCGTCATCTTTACCTTGGTTCATGTTTTAATATATCTGAGATTCTATATAACAATATGGACCCTCTTTAAATTTTGCTTGTTTCTATACACTTTGTATAAGCAGGTCCACTGCTGCAAAATTTGAAAGATCTTTTGCATTAAGCAAAGAATACCATTCGTATCTATCATAATAAAGCACGAAATCCTTTGGTTTCTTCTTCTATGAGTTACAAGCGTTACTGTTGATATTCTGCATTCTTCTTCTTTAACTTTTTAATTTTCTGATGATGTGAATAACAATAATAACATATAATAAAAATGAGCGTTATTTCTTACACTCAATACTAGATGGGCCTTAATGTCGATGTTGCAATAAATGAATTAGTAAAAGGATCATTATCAAGTTTGTTAGATGAACATTGGCAAATAGATTATAATAATAACTTGTACACTTTACTAAATAAATAGCAGAAGAAATTTTTTTCATTTATATTAAGTTTGAATAAATAATAATATATATATTGTCTAGATTCTTATCGGTATTTCAAATATTGTGTATTGCTTTGCTAATTGTTGATACTCTCATAGCCATGTGTTTTTTAACTTCAACTACAACAATCACTTCCTCCTTACAAAATTATTACGCTTACGCTCATTTATCTATTGATAATAATAGAACTCAACAGTGGATAAGCCAAAGAGATGGAATTAAGATCTTATTTACATATGAGCCAGAAAAGCCAATTATTGATACTTTTACTGAATTAAAATTTAGTGTATTGAATTTAACTTCAAGTGAGCATTTAAAAGACTTCATGGCAAGAGTTGTGGTAACGAATGGGCAAAGGCTATTCAAATTTGAAAATATTACAGTTGCAGATGGTGACTTCTCTGTTAAATATATATTTCCAGATGATGGTACCCATCAGATAGTAACAAGGATAAGTAAAGAAACATCTATTCTAACTTTGGCAGCTTTTAATGTATTTGTTCCTCACCAATCTTCCCCCAGTATCTTAAATCCTTTTCCTACATCATCTACAGTTGGCAGTGATGACAGTGGAGTCTCAATTAGCAGAATTATTGTGGTAATAATGTTACCAGTTGCTATTACGATAGTATTAGTATTTATGTTACGAAGAGGAAGACGTTCAAAGAGAAAAAGAAAAGATAATGCATGATAGCATCATATTTATTACAATAATCTAATGTGTATTTTTTTCTTGTTTTTCACGATTACCATTTTTCCTGTTAACAGTGTAAATACCTGCTAGCATAGCTATAACAGCAATTATTTGATATGTACTTATAGATTCATTTAAAAAAATAAAAGCGAAAATAAGACCAAATTCAGAAGACATTGAAAATATAATAATAGTCCTTATTGTGCCTAACATCTTTAGGCTATAAAGAAAAAAATATAATGATACTGCAAAACCAAAAATGCCAAGCAGGATAATATACGGTATTTGGGACAAATTAATCAGAAGTGGAACATTTAGAGTCAAAATGGAAAAGGCAAGAAGAATAGAGCCACCAACAACTGATTTTAGCTGGATTATCTTTATAATATCTACACGTTGAGTAATAACTTTGCTTATATTATTATCTGTAGCCCATAATATAGTGCTCCTATAATAAGAATATCGCCATAATTTACTTTTGATAATGATGATTTGTCAAACTGCAGATTCGTAGTAACAACAATTATCCTATTATAACAAGTATCATTGACATATATTCAGTTGCTTTGAGCCTTTCATTTTTGAAAATAAAAAGAGCAAATATGATAGAAAAGATTATCTCTCCATTTACTAAAAGAGCGGCATCTGATGCACTTGTGTTTTGTAATCCTAAAAAATACAATGCCGGTGCTATAGCAGCGCCTAGTATTGCTACTGTAAATATATATGGATAGTCATTCCTGTTTATATGAGGAATACTTAAAGAAGCAGCAAAATGAAAAGAAGTAGAAGCACTTTTAGAAGGAAGCCAGGAAGTTAAAGAACTGCTATTTAATTTTGATAGCAAAGTTAATACTAATCCAGCTACTAAATATACAAGCGAAGATAGAAATAATGGATCAATAATTGATACTATTGGTTTTGCAATTGTAGAAACAGAACCAAAAAATGCAGCTGAAAGAATCGCCACTACATAACCTGCTATTGTACTTTTATGCTTTGAATAATAATATAGTCTTTTTTTGTTATTCATACCTTTGCCATATCTTTGCAACTTCTTCTTGTGGAGTGGTGAGGAGTTGTTTTTCTCTTCATTTGTGTTATTTTGGTGTCCTTATACATTTTCTTAATGTAAGCTCAAGATTTCTTTATAATCTATATTCAAAATTAACCAAGATAGATATATAATTCATAATGGCTACTGAAATAAATTAATTTGAAATTCCTGACTCTAATAAAAGGAAATGTTTATTTTAAGCATATAAAATATTAACTTATGGACAGAAAGTAAGTCCTGTTACATTGACTAAATTACTTTTTTGATTCGCTTTATTTGTATTCTGAAAGTTTATCAATTAATTGACTACCCATTTTCTGCTGCTTAAATATCAAAGCCATAAACAGGGATTCAGTAGAGTTGTATTCGTCTTTAGTGTTGAACGCTTTAGTGTATTCTTCTTTTTGACATTCATTAACATCTTGTTGAATACAATTCTGTCTTCTTCCCTTAAGGCTATACTCAAAACTATTCCAAGATTCTATTATCTTGTGAAGAATACTATTTTCATCATTTCCTTCCTTAGCCATTCATATAATATACGGGTCCCTAGATGGATATAAATAATATTAAACCAAAAAGAGAGGGGGTTGAGAGGATACAATAGTCTCATTAAATGTATACCCAAAGTTTCAAAATTAGGTGAAAATTACTATGTACCACAGATTCCGAAGCTGTCGTCAAAGTCCTTTGTTTTGAAGTTCTTTATCTTCTTGTTCTGATTTCTCATGCTCTTTAAGAGCATCTATTGTATCAAACTCTTGTCCGCATTCTTTGCATCTTATAATTTCACTTGAAGACATTATAGATTATATAATACATACACATAAATTATAAAAATATATTGTTACAAATCTGTTATACATTTACTGAATAACCCTTGATGATAACACTTTTACTTATTTGATATTACTCATTCTTAATCACAGCTCTGAATCTTACTTTTCCATTAGCTACCATATCATAGGCATTACTAATATCGTCTAAAGTAAATGTCTCTGTAATAACTCTGACTTTGCCCTTTGCTACATAATCTAATGCTTCATAGAGATATTCACGGTCATTTTGCATAGAACCAATAATTCGACCACGTCTGAATATAAGATCTGGTGATACTATAAGTGGCTCAGTTGTTGATACTCCCATGAGAATCATGCGTCCGTCTGGTCTCAAACCATTCAGAGAATCTCCGATGGTTTTATAAGAATTACTTGTAGCAAGTATTACGTCTGCACCACCACCACCACCACCATCTTCTCCTCCTCCGCTACTTCCAATATTCTTCAATTCTTCTCCATTTCTAACTACAATATCAGCTCCAAGCTTGTATGCTAATTCTTCCTTATCTTTTGAATGACTTAAAGCAATTGTTTCAAATCCTGCTGCCTTTGAATACTGTATTGCTAAGTGTCCCAAACCACCAATACCTACTACAGCTATACGTTCATGTGGTTTTGGATCAGCAAATCGTAATCCACTATAGACAGTATAACCAGCACAAAATATAGGAGCAGCCTGTTCATATAACAAGCCATCTGGCAGTAATTGCGTTGAGTCAGCATATGCTACCATATACTCAGCATGGCTACCTTGAATATTAACCCCAGTTCCTATCTGTTTTTGGCAAAATATAGATTTGCCACGCTGACACCATTCGCACCTACCACATGTAGTTTGTAGCCACGGGACTCTTACTCTGTCACCAATTTTACGGTTAGTAACTCCCTCTCCTAATTCGACAATTTCACCAGCAGGTTCATGTCCAATAGTCTTTGGAAAGTCTACCCCAAGTATGCCATGAGTTATATGTACATTAGTATAGCAAATACCACTTGCATGTATCTTTATTAGAACTTGATTGGTAGATGGTTTTGGAGTTGGAATCTCTTTAACTTCCCATCTCCCATTAACTCATGGAACAACTGCAGCACGCATTATAGATAGATCTCTTTTCCTCTTTATAATTCGTTGTTAGTTTACCATGGTCATCTGTTGATCCTTTTCAAATAGATATCAAGCATGCGATATATATATTAATATATCTATATACTATTAGCATAGGAAGCCGTAACATAGAGTCTGCGGTATAGAATGCATGTTGCAAAATCGAGTTAAATCTGTGTCTTAAATTTCGCTCATTGACATTAACCGTCTTTGTGTTTTTTCAAACAAACAAACTCCGAATAATTTTATTCTTGCTATGATTGCAATTTGCCTTATATATTTGTGTCATATTTATATTGTATAGTTTGACAATTTATCATAATAGTGGCTCTGAAAAGACAGAGATTTTATATGATCCAGAAAATGTAATGAATGTAATATTACAATTTTTAACTAAAGCTACTAGGATAAACTCTTGTACCGATTATAAAGGCCCTTCAGTAGCAATTGAAGTCCAAGAATATAAGAAATTATTATTTGACCTTAGAACCCGACATATTAAATTAAGATATATTACTGATATTACAAAAGAAAATGTCCATTATTGTAAAGAGCTAATCAAATTTGGATATGAGATTCGCCACTTAGATGGAATTAAAGCAAATTTTTCTATTAGTGAAACAGAATATATGGCTACAGCAACTTTACAAGAAGCAAAACCAGTTCCACAGGTTATCTATAGTAATGTTAAGGATTTTGTAGAACAACAAAAATATGTATTTGATAGCTTCTGGAATAAGGCAGTACCGGCTGAGCAAAGAATCAGAGAGATTGAAGAAGGAGTTAATTTAGGAATGACTGAGCTAATTCAAGATTCATATCGAACCAAAGAAGTATTTATTGATATTATAAGATCAGCTGCAGACGAAATATTATTGATATTACCTACAGTCAATGCGTTTCTTAGGGAAGAACGTATAGGTGTAATAGAATTACTAAGAGAGGCAGCAGAGGAACGTGATACACAAGTAAGGATTATGACTCCCGTGAATGATCTCATAGAGAAAACATTACAAAAATTAGAGCAAAAAAAAGAAGAAACGAAAGGGAATATTGAAATCAGACGAATAGAATTAGAATCAGAAATTAAAAGCACTATTGTGGTAACGGATAGAAAAGCTTCTTTGATAACAGAATTAAAAGATGATTTAAAAGATGATATTGTTGAGGCCATTGGATTATCAAGCTATTCAACTAGTATACCTACCGTTTTATCTTACGTTTCAATTTTTGAAAAATTTTGGAAGCAAGTAGAATTGTATGAACAACTTAAAAATCATGATAAAATGCAAAAAGAATTTATCAATATAGCAAGTCATGAAATAAAAACACCAACTCAAGCTATTTTAGGATATTCAGATTTATTGCAACGTCATCCAGAAAAAAAGGAACAAATGATACAGGCCATATCAAGAAATGCTATCAGACTTCAAAGATTAACAAGTGACATTCTAGATGTTACGAGAATAGAAAGCAACATGTTAAATCTAAACAAAGAACAATTCAATCTAAACGATTTGATAACGAGCATTGTAGAGGACTATAGAAGTCAAATTGAAAAAGAAAATGGCAATGTAAAGTTATTGTATAGTAAAGCTAAGGAGAATGACTTTTTAATAGTAGAGGCAGATAGAGGAAGAATAACTCAAGCCATTTCTAACCTATTGAGCAATGCAATTAAATTTACTCTAAGCGAAGATGGTATTGTATCTATTACTGCAAAAGAAGAAAAGAATAATAATAATACCAACCAAAAGGTTGTAGTTAGTGTAAAGGATAACGGTGAAGGTATACATCCTGAAATATTTCCAAGGTTATTTATGAAGTTTGCTACAAAATCATCTAAAGGCACTGGACTTGGTCTTTTTATCACTAAAAGTATTATCGAAGCTCATGGCGGTACAATATGGGCCGAGAATATTTTAGATGGAGAAAGAGGAGCGACATTTACATTTAGCTTACCATTAAGTAAAAAACAACAACAACAGCAGCAGAAGAAAGAAAAACAATCTAACATGGAGCAAAGCCGTAGTCTTCAAAAATGAAAAGAGAGAAGAGATCTTAGTTGTAGACGACGAACCTGACAATATTTCAGTTTTCAGTATAGGTTTAGAAGATGAAGGATTTATAGTTGATACATTCACAGATCCTCAATTAGCATTATCTGCTTTCAAGGCCGAAACATATGACCTTCTAATTCTTGATATTAAAATGCCAAATATGAATGGATTTGAGTTGTATGAAAAAGTAAAAAAAATAGATAATAAATTAAAGGTCTGCTTTTTGACGGCATTTGGTGAGGGATATCATGAGGAGTTCAAGAGAAGGTTCCCGGCATCTTCTTCTGAGGTAAATTTTGTTAGAAAGCCAATTAGAATAGACGATTTGATGAAAAAAGTAAATGAGATAATATAGATCAATATATGTATCAAATAGATAATTTTTTCAGATTCTAGACTGTACTTATATATGACATTAGAGAATAAACACCATCGTATGAGTGTGAACCAACGCTGGATAATGTGATGATGTCATTGCAAATGTATAATAAAAGTAATAATAATATTGGTAATCGTTATCTGCTCGCCGGCTCTACTTTACAAAATGAAACTACTACTACTGACACCGCTATTAAAGAAAAACCACTTTCCAAAATAATCCTAATTGTAGATGATGATCCTGATGTCGCCTCAATATTCAGTATAGGTTTAGAAGATGAAGGATTTACAGTTGATACATATAATGATCCTTTAGAAGCACTATCAAACTTCAAGCCAAGTTTCTATGATCTATTACTAATTGATATTAATATGCCAAAAATGAATGGCTTTGAGTTATGCACACAGATATTAAAATTCGATGTTAACGTTAGGATTTGCTTTATTACTGCAGGAGAAACAAACATACAAGCACTAAGGGAAGTGTATCCACTCATAAGTGTAGGATGTTTTATAAAAAAGCCTGTCACAATAGATTATTTGGTAAAGAGAATAAAGGCAGAGTTAGAGTAGGAGCATTACACCTAACTCATATCCATCTTTCTGTATAATTACAATATACTGAAAATATAGTGACAGATCTGATCTATTAACTTACGGGTGGTTCACTATGCTGCTATTTATTGATTTTTTCATAAATCTATAAAATAAGCAATTGTTGCAATAATAATAATAATAATAATAATAATAAAATTGAGAATTTGGTGACAATACAACATATTGAATGACTCTGTTTATAGATGATGTTTCTATAATCATTTTTTTGCATACATGAGTTCATTACCCTCAATACATTAGAATATGTTGAAACAAGAACAGCTATTTATAAAACATACCCAATTGACAAGTCACTGAAGAATATAAAGTAAGTGAATCATTTTTATTTGTCATAGCTGTATTAACCATATTATTATGATCGTGTCATTATGTTAAAATCTGTTAGATAACAAGATAATATTACTTAGCTTCATCTATTAAAGGATAAAATATCTATTTTAAGAGTATAATATGACAGGTTGTGCTATCCATATAGATTTTTTTGATGATAGCTGTAGTGCATGTAAGAACGAATACGGGGAATTAAAAGGATTAAATGAATCGAATGCAAATAATTATAAAGGTAGTTACGATGATGACAAGGACAACAACAAAAAGTATAAAGAATTTACTGAAGAACGTGCAAAACGCCTATATGAAGATTTGATATTACAATATCTCAAAAGTTCCTCTAATGAGATCGAAGCTGTAGAAAAAGCTAAAGGTATTATTAGAAAACAGTGTAGAATACGAGACATCCCATTCTGGTCTTGGGTTTAATTATTAAAGTTGACTATCTTTAATAACCATAAGTTATCTTTTTCTCATCTAGGTAAATTTCAAACCACAATAAGCAATTGGACTATTAATAATTGATACTTAGTATTGTGAATTTTTTCATAAACACACTAACTTGTAGAAAATTAAAGAAGAATATTTCAATAGACACAATTTTAGAATATGAACTTAAACCGTGTATAGAGGGATGAGATATTAATGATAAAGTGATACTAAGCATGTAAGGAAATAAGCATTTTTTAGGTAACTAATGCTACTATTATTTAACATAAGATTGCAATAGATGAAAAACTTTGGTAGTATCATAAGATTCACAACATGCATTGAAACAGGCATATCCCTTACAATACTATTAAAATTGTACCTCTCAAGAGCTTTGATATGGTTATTGAGAAAATGAAAATGTAATTATGTGAATATTATATTCAAATATTTATTATTAATTTGAATCCTTTTGATTTGACGCCATGTGTATATTTTTAATTAATTCATGCTGTTCTTGAATAGTTTTAAACATTGTATCAATTAATTCATGCTGATGATGAATCATCTCATGGAGATGACGGTCAGCTCTTCTATCTATAATTAATATCAACAATGCAATACCCAATCCTATTATTATCTCTACTTCCTTATCTTCTATTATTTTTGGTTCTTCGAATATCCAGAAGAAAATCGCAGTGATTACTAATGCCATTAATCCAAAAAAGACCAATTTTATCTCGTTCATTTAGAGTTTTGACGATTGAGTTCTATTTACATTTTTCAAAGTTACTTCTATTTCATTAACAAAACACAATATGTGAGTTGATAAAATAACCATATGTATATACGAGTCCGAATACTTTTGACATGTGACAGCAGACAATATAAAGACGATGGTTAAAGAGTTACATATACACTTGACATTCTATTGTTACTTCTTGTTTTTAGTTTAATCTGAATAAAAAGAGTTTTGTGTATATATGTGTCATTATTCTCTCTAAGTAATGTGACAAAAATGGCTATTATATATATAGTCATTTTCTATTAGAAACTTTTACCTCATGATAGGCTTTCAATATAACTGGCTTGGCTAGCAGATATTCTATTTTTGGAAAAAGATCCTTCATATACGATTGTTTAAAATGATCATCTATACCTTCCTTATCAATCCAAATCTCATCAAATAGTATTTCATCAGGATTATCAACAGAAAAATGTGGTACAAAAGCTATATTTCCTTCCTCTTTGCGTGTTGGTTCTAGAACGGTAAGAAGAATATTCATTAGCTGTTGACCATGATCTTTCTTAGCTTTAACAAATGCTAGATCCCTTATTGATTTTTCGGTTCTATTTTTGAACTTTGACAAATCAGTGGTCTATATCATAATATTAACATACATCAGAAGCAGTTATTATTAACCATGTCTTTTCAATGATATTGAATATATTTATAATTTCTTATCGCTGCTTTATAGTTCTATACTGCCTAACATAATTTCGTATATCTTTTAAAACTAAGTAAAGGATTTTTTAAGCATAGTAAACCTTACATATTAAGAAAAATCTGTAAACGAACTTTTGTTAGTTAGTATAGATTTAAAATAAGTCGTATTGGACATAATGTAAATTACGGAATGAAATATTAGTATTTAATAGCATAGGTATGCATACATATTCTTTCATGTTTGCCTGAACCTACAAAATACCGTCAAACATTCTTTAAAGTCATTTGATGTTCACGCAATAACCAAAAAAGATATTTTGCCTGCTAATGAAATAGATGATAAAATTAAAGAGCAAAAAGTACTAACATTATTTGACAGCAACAGATAGCAGTAAAAAGCCGTAACACGATATCCTTTTAGTGAAGCTGATTAACGATATACAAGTTAAGGCAATAATATACAACGCTAGAATAACTAGACTAGCAACAGTAGATTCAAAATCTAAGCCGCACTTGGTACCAGTCGTGTTTGCGTTTGATGGTGAGCATTACTATATACCTATAGATAAGAAAACTAAGCAAGAACCTTCTAAATCTGAAAAACTAAAGAGAGTCAAGAACATTCAGACAAATCCAAATACTGCATTACTTATAGATGAATACAATGAAGACTGGACAAATCTCTATTTCGTCATGATACAGGGAAGAGCATCGTTAATAAGTAATAAGAAAGGAGAGCAACAAAATGAACTATTACTATTAGAAGGAGCTCACAAATTACTGTCAGACAAATATCCTCAATATCAAAAAATTGGTATTGGAGCATATATTATAATAATATATCCACAAAAGGTAATAACTTGGAAGAATTAATGAATGAATAATTTATCATGATTAATTCATTAAATTACTATTAATCTTATTATTCATTTTTTATTTAGCAAACTTTGAGAGTTGTTTTGTTTTATCAATAATGTTATCAACATCTCTACCTACATGTACAAAGTTATAACCAAATACTATTTGATCTATTGCCATGTCTTTGATTCTTTTGATATCATTGCCTATTTGATCAATTGTTCCTGTCAATGGAAATCTTTGGACTTCATTTGTTGTAGGTGGTATGTTATTTGAATCATCTATATTAGGATATGTTAAAAGTATTACTTTAAAGTTATTTGGATCTTTGTTTGCTTTGTTTGCTATATCTTTCATAGCCTGTATAGTATTTTCAAGATTTTCTAATGGTCCACCAATTACACCTAACCATCCATTAGCATCATAATTTACAATTCTTCTGAATGTATTTGGACTAAATCCTCCTAAGTAGATTGGAATATGAGGCTTTTGAATAGGCTTAGGCCCTATCTTTGAAGGAGGAATGTTATAAAACTCTCCTTTGAACTCTACAATATCGTCAGTCCATATTTTTCTCAGTATTTGAATAAATTCATCTGCTCTTTTACCCCTATTATTGAAGGGAACATTAGAAACCTGATATTCATCTTTAGACCAACCAATTCCAAGTCCTGCTATGACTCTTCCTTGCGATAAAATTTCAAGTGTAGCAAACCTTCTTGCTAGTATTACAGGATTATGAAATAGCATATCTATTACAGATGTTCCTAATGCAATTTTGTTAGTAATTGCAGCTACATAGCTAAGTGTTTCTAATGGGTCAAATACTTTTTGGTACTCCATAGGAAGACTGCCATCTGGAGTTCCGGGATATGGTGTTTGTGGATTTAAAGGCCACAAAAGTCTCTCAAAAACCCATAGAGAATCAAAACTCTCTTGTTCAGCTAGTTTTGCAGTTTGAATTATGTTTTCTATAATAGCTTGTTCACCAGCTACTGGTAAAAGAATACCAATTTTCAAGGTAATTTGAAATTTCGTTACTTCTATTAAAAGGTAGTAGAAGTACTATGCTTAATCTCCAATTCAACAAGAGTACCTGAGCAAAGAGCCATTTATCTATGCTGTACTATTTTATACTTTTGCCGATTTTCTTCTGTGAATACATTAAGCTATGTGTTTCTGATCCACTAATTAAAGAATATTTGGCAATCAAGAGGTGATAACATCTTTTATAGTCTTATATTATTAAAGTAGTAATAGTAAAGAACAATAAGCATATCTACTACCGTATATATATCACTATAAATTACTTTGTAGCATCTTCGCCTTTTCTCTCCCCACTCTCTCATTCTCTATTTGGTGCTTCAAATCTTATTTTGCATGATAAATGACAGCACGTTATCAAGCTCTATGATGAACAAATCAATACTACTACTAGAACAAATAGTACACATAAAAGATTGAGGAGAAGAAACTGAAATGAACAACTCTCATAATAGAGCGTATATACAGGTAGTGTAAGAACAGAGATAGAGACATTGCAGTCAGTCTTGACTCATATATACATATAGACTGTTACTAGTAATGCAAAAACAAAATAATATTGCTATTTAAGAAGATGAGGATAGAGCTACTATTATTGTATAGGAGACATAGAATAAATAGTAAGTTTATCATCTAAATAATTATGAGTGAATTTGCATACTTCAGGTATATAAGCAATAATATGCTAACCCAAGAGGAAAAAGAACATAAAGAAGAGATTATCGCATTTACTGAAGACGTTCTTCATGCTAAAGGTATTGAATGTGACTCCAGAATATCAAAGATATCAGAAGACCAATTAAAGGAAATACTTGAAGAGGTAAGACAACTTCGCAAAAAGAAGAAAAATAAAGACAGAAAAGAACAGCTTGATATTGCTATACAATAAACAAATTGAATAATAATAATCGTCCACCTCCACTTTGGCCATTAATCTACGGCATTATCATAATGGTATTCAGTATATTGTTGCTTATACTCAGAGCAGGTATAAGGATATTTCTTGTCTTCATGATAATGGGTATGTCTATGATTATATTATGGCTATATCTTAATGCAAGGACAAAGAAACAGAAGGATAACAAAGGTAGTATTATCAAACAGGCCTGTATATGCGCAATCTGTAAACATGAAGAATCGAAGATTTGTTTGCAGCAAAAATGTGCTTGTTGCATAATTATGAAAGAAGATACTATTATTGGACATTCTAATAATCCATTGCAATAGTCTCCATCATTATTAGAAGAGGAAGAGAAGTAGAAAGGAAATGGAAAGAAGAAAAATAAATGTAGATCAGCCTAATAGTATAATTATATAACAATAATAATATGCAAGAATGAATATGTAAGGCATCTTGCGGTTAGAATCTTTCTCATGCCCTTTTAATCTTGAAAAAATTATTTTTAATTATTCAACATCAACATTATTAATAGCAGAAGAAAATGATAGATTTATTGCAACTGATACTACACAAGTACAGTATTTTGAATGATAATAGGTTATAATGTAAAAGTTTCATTGTTTTTTCAGTATAACTAGAAAAAGAAAAAATTTATCTAAATTATAGCAGAAGACTCAGTTATACTCACCATATGTGGAAATAATATAACTGAATTAGATTAGCAAGTAAAATAAAATAAATAGTTTGTTGCTATTAGATAATAATGTCCGTTCAATTATTCTTTCTTTCTCTAATTCCTACTGCTATTTTTCCAGGATTATTTTGGTCAGTAGATGAAATCTATCTATATGTGCGACTTTGATAGGTAATAATGCAAGTTTTTATTCTTATTAAAACTTTTATGGGTATTACAATTTGCGAAGTCTCTCTCTATATATAGACAGAGTTACAAATGAGAGACTATCAGAGAGAACAAAATTACCTACATATGTGCGTAAGTATTACCATAAAGGGATATTCTATTATATGCGCTAACAGTTCAAAATTCGTGTTTTATATTTTTGTGTGTGACTAGTTGGTTCCGTCTAACATGTGATAAGTTTCACTTAATTTTGAGACTCAAATCAATCTAAATAAGAAGATAAGAGATAATTATCTCAAAGGGTATTTAAAATATATCTTATGTAAGAAATGTAATTGAATTGTGAAGTATTTGACCCAGTTCAGTACAAAATCAATACCAGGTTAAATTGGAATAATGTTGCTCCAACTTATCATAAGGATTGGGCCAATAGAGGTGTCGGGCCTTTCAAATCAACAACGGAATAGTGAAAGCTGCTGAAATAAGTACTGATGATATTGTATTGGATGTCGGTTGTGGAACAGGTGTGGTCTCAAAACAGAGTTCACATTATCTTGGTAGTTCAGGTATAATAATAGGAATTGATATCTCAAGGGTTGCTCTTTCAATAGCTAAATCCTCTATAAATATACCAAATAGATTATTTATAGAAATGGATGGAGAAAACTTGGGATTTCCTGCTGGTTCTTTTAGCAAAGTAATATCTCAGTATGCATTAATGTTCTTTCCTGATCCTACTTATGTCTTAAAAATGATTAAGAGAATTATGAAAAAGGAGAAAGAAGAGGAACAAAGTAAGCTGGCTATAGCTGTTCATGGTACATCAGAAAGGGTTCCATATTTTAGTTGCATAATGAATTCTATTCTAAAATACATCCCCGACATACGTGCAAAAGGAAGCCCATCTGTTCATAGTCTTGGAAATCCAGATGACTTTTACAATACAATTGCCACTGCGGGATTTTCTGATATATCAATTAAAAAATATACCTTTTATTACCAAGCAGGTACTTTTGAAGAGTATTGGTCAGATTATCTGTCATCTACAGCAAATGCAATTCGTTCTACAGTTGAAAGTAAAGGAAGCCAAATAGTTTCAGCGATTAAAAAAGATGCACAAGAAATAGCCAATCAATTTATTGATAATAGTAATAATAATCATAATGGCATAATTCAATTTCCATGGGATGTATTACGTGCTACAGCTTATAATAAGACATAATGGAATTAAGACATATCCATCATAACCGACTTTAGGCTTAAAGGTAAGACTATCGTTAGATATCTACCATGTACCTGAATTCTGATATTTTCTAAATGATAGTTTTGATTTAGCAAGCCTTCTTTTTATGGATCTATTTATAGCAGTTTCTAGAAGCATTCATCTGGATAAACTGTAAATTATATGACTTTGATTATATGATTAGTCTAGATATTTCTAGCATTGACGGATTTTCTCTTTGCACCTTTTGAGACAAGTTCAAACCTTGCAAAACAAATGAGATTGCAGCAATTTAAAAATACTGTTGCACCTCCATTACGATGACCTTTTTTCTGAGATAACATCCAATCTTATTCTTCTTTTTTGTTTTACAATTATTATTCCAGTTATTATCATGTATGCTATTTGTACTATCTCTGTTAGATATCCTATCGTATTATTCTGTAATGCATGTCCTGTCATTGGATTGGGAATCCTTGAGGCTGCTAATAAAATTACTAATCCAGCTGTTCCTATTATTCCTGCATAATACCATCGAATACTCCAACCCAGAAACATAGGTATAGTCCAAAATACTTGTGCTCCACCAGATATGATAAACAACAAGTCACTAAATGGAAGCATTTCCCATGGAAAATTAGCAGGCTTATTGAATGACCCTATCATTGCAAGATGCAATATTCCAGCTAGCAGAGTAGTTGCTGCTGCTAATACTGTTAAATATTGCATTTTTTTATCTGAATAGGGGTAGATACTGGTTCTACTACTGCTTTTCAATTGTAAATTCCTCCATTGGGAGTTTCAAGATGATGAAAAGCAATAGAATTGCTAAAGATTACAAACGTTTCTACACTAGTTAAAAGGTACATAATTTTGGTTCTGTATGTAATTATCATATGCTTCACTAACCAACTTAATATACTATATTTAAAGCAATTTGATAATACGTATAAGATAGAATCTTTATACTGCCGAACTGCTTTTGATAGCATTATCTTGATATTGTCTAATATATGATGAAGTATCTTATTTAACAGAATAATAATTAGTAGTTTCTATATTTCTATAAGAGCTAATATATTGATAATGGAATACTTTCAATTTAGAAGAGCCAGGATAGTAGTTTACTTAGAAAAATTAGATGTATCGAGTACCAGTTATTTTTCCATATGTTTCTTCTGAACACGTTTATAGATGCAATAATTATTATTATCTGTCAATCTTATACTGTTTCCTTCTGTCAATAAATCCTGACTAAGTTGTTTTACATATCAATATATGACCGTATCTGCAATATTCTATAAGGCAGGCAAGTATAACTAACTATTAATTTTCTATCAATAACAAATTAGATTTAATATAATAAAATTATGGCTATATTTCTTATCTCTATTTTCCTTATTTCCTATCTTTCTATCTATCTATCTTTTCAGATATAAATAATTGCTATTTTCATCGTATCCAAGGTCTGCCATTGTCAATACCTTAAAGCCATTATCATGTAAATAATTAATTTCTTTTTCAAATAAATCTGGAGTAGTAGAATAAGAGCCTGCATCACCTTCTCCGCTAATATCTATTCTGTGCCATATAACTATTGGAATTGCATTTATTGTACCATCCGTATTATAAATAGACTGGCTATTGACAACTTCAACGAATCTATTGTACATCTCAGAATCATCATATGAATTCGTTTTTCTAGCATCATCATGACTCCAACCTATAATAGAGTATCTATTTACAAAATTGAGTTTACCATCATCAGAATATGTTCTACAATCAGTCTGACTTGATTCATCTTTAAATCCATCACAATGTAAATACATTATTGGTTCAGTGCCAGTTCTAGCTATATCATAATATTTAGCAACTACATCGATTACTGATGCCTTATCAGATCCTGCATTAAAAGGATATGCAAAGCTTGTGGTATTAATGCCATGGTCAAGAAAGCATTGTTTTGAGTCACCTATTTCATATTGAGTCTCTTTTTTTGATGTTTTAGAAAGATCTACATGATTCATAGTATGAGATCCTATGTCATTTCCATCATTGTATAATGCTGCAATATCTTCCCAACTAAGGTATCCATCAGTTCCTACATTATTGCAGATTATATAGAAAGTAGCCTTATATCCATACTTGTCTAGAATTGGCTTAGCATTAGTGTATTGGCTCTTGTATGCATCGTCAAAATTTAAGATTACTGCTTTATTATTGGCAGTATTACTACTACTCGTATTTGGAATGGAGGATGGAGACTGGCTATAGGCTATATTTGGCATTACAATAGCAGCATTTGTCAGAAACGTTATTAATATAATAGCAATGGCAAATCCAGACCTAAAATTTCTTGTAATCTTTATCATTATCACCAACAAAAATTGTAGAGCATATATAATTTTATTGATAAGATATTGTGACCGCATGTTGTGGTGTTGGCATAGAAGATGAAGAGCATATTCAAAATGAATTAAGTTACCAACTACATAGACAAAAAAGGTTGCTATTTGAATTTATAATATCACGATAACAGATAAAGTCATGTGCTAATAATAACCTGGCTTTTTAGAGTTGGCCATTCTGTCTACTATCTACAGGTTTTGCACTTAGATATTCGTATGGCTGTTTTATCTGATTGGATGGATATCTAATGCTAGCAATCAGTAAAAAAAGCCTTTTAAGGTTAAAGCAAATTTGTTTTGGCCAGCGAACTATTTAATTCATTATCGGCTTCTCAGTTATCGATTCCAATTGATTCTTTTTACTGAAAATTACTTATGCCACTTACCTATAGATAATTATTCATATCCTGATTGTCATATCTGTTCTTTTTCCTTCCTCAATAGTAGCTCTGATTGAGGAATATCGCTAACGCCGGAACCACAATGCAAGAATTAGATCAATAGCAGTAGCACAAGATATGATATTGCTTTATTATTGTCAAGCTGATTAGAGCGATAAGGAGCGCGTTAAACATATAGACTATAAGCAACAAAATAAACCGTACTGTTCTCCAGTCGAGGACTTTTAAAAGCATCTATTACAATCTGATCAGTTGTCAAGACATATAGATAATCCAACTTATTCCATGAAACATATTTAATCATAACAATTAGTCATTCAAACACTTTTACCCAGCTCGGGGTAGAGTTTGACCCCCTCTGGGTATGAGTTTGACCCCACACTCCATGCAATTTTCCATACATATAGTGGGATATGGAAAGGTGGTATATCTATCTAATACCTAGTTTATCTGAGCTTTAACTTTTAATATATTACTGATTTACAGCTCGTCATATACTAATAAACTAAGTTCCTCAGATACCCCATATATCGTCTGTTAGTGCAACCACAAATGTCTAAATTCATGAGGGCTAACTTAGAGTAACTGTATAGTAGTAACAGCAAAGAAGGTTGCTATTACAACAGTCTCAACTACAAAATGCTGCTGCATCATTGTACAAATACTGATTTCTAACGGGATTATATTCCATTTCAAACAACCTTCATTAAAATAAAAAATTGAGCAGATGATGTCAAACGTATTAGAAAATCATAAACAAAGCAATAGAAAAGAAATACAATAGCCAATAATAAAACAACTTCTTATGATGATATAATTTCTTTGATGCTGTAGATTAGTATTGAAATAAAGAGAAAACATAACAAAATAGCCTTACTAATTATTTGTACTAAATATTGGTGGAAGTATTTCCGTATTCTTACCATAATATTCGGAATACGGTTTTTATGTTCTCACCAATTCCATGCAATAATAGGATATTTCTTGGGGCTTACCCCATTTTCATCCTCTATTGCAGGAAGGTAGGACATTAATAGAAATTATATTATATAAGAATTTCGATGAACAATGTATCATTTGTTGGAGATGGTGGGGCAAATCAATATCTTACTTGTTCAGTAGACGAAGAGGAAGCAACAGGTAAAGAAGAAAATCCTATCAAAGTCTATCAAGTCTCATTTACTAGAGGGCATTTGAAATGAAATTGTTCTATAGGATAAGAAACTAAGCGCAAGCACCTCATCGCAGTTACACAGTTCCGTCATCGTGATATTAATTATGAAAAGAGGAAGATGATGGAAGAATTGATTTATAGTACTTGATAAGAAAAAAATATTACATAATCAACCAGATACGGACAGGTTCAAAATTTCCAAGCGTTCGGAAATTTGCATCGTATGGTACATTTTTCATCAATATCGATGAAATATTACACAACAATCTCATCATAATAACTACATGCGTTTCATCATCATTCGCTCTGGGCCGGGGTTGATTCTTCTATTAGCCGCTGGCATAGACACATACACACACGCCAAGAATATTCTTTTCCTACTCCCAATGTTTATATCAAAAGTTGACGTTTAAAAGACGTACATTGAAAGTCATCCAAGCTATTCCAGGCATGCCCAAATCTGTCACTGAGACAGAAGTTGAAGAATTTCTTGAAAGCAAACTCAACATACAGATCGCAACTATTGACGAAGAAGGATATCCTATGATCCAGCCTGCATGGTTCCTTTATGACAAAGAATCCGGCAAGATATACACAGCCACCTCAAAAATGTCAAAGAAGATTAAGAATATTCTGAGAAATCCTGACAAGATTTATTTTTCTATTGACGAGGAGAAATATCCTTACAAGGGAGTGAAGGGAAGAGGAGTAGCAAGAATATTTGAAGATACGCAGAAGAACTTGCCAATAGTAGAAAAGATAAACATAAAGTACCTGGGTACGCTTGAACATCCTGTTGCCAAGATGATAATAGAAAATACTAAAAATGGGAACGAGGTTGTGATTGAAATTACACCAAAATTCTTCTCAGCATGGGATTTTAGCAAGGCTATGTAGTTTAAGATTGATTGATTGATTGATTGATTGATTGATTGATTGATTGATTGATTGATTGATTGATTGATTGATTGATTGATTGATTATTATCACTTCTACCACTACTACCACCACCAACACTCACCCAAACTTCAACATCCAAAAATAGCATAGATTGTAATTCAATAGGCTGCTTTCTTATGTTTTTGTAATGGTTAATATGTTGTTCATTGTTCAATAGTTCAACAAATCAAAATATAAGATAGAGGCTCAGTGTATATGTTTATTCTACTACCTCAATAGCAAAAAAACGAATATATATTGACTAACTAACTACTCCATAATAATATTAGTAGTATAATACAATTTTTATTAGGTACTATACGGTAGAATAGTCAGTTCCCCAAATGAGGTTGGATAGTGATGGCGATAGTAGTAGTAACAGTCCTAGTAATCAGCACTATCAGCAGTACTTATCATCTACATTATCGTCGTCAGAACAATCACTCTCATCATTACCAAGGTTCAAAACAGCATACTCTGATATTGAGGACAAAAGAAGAAGTAGAAGAAGAATACTTACTTTTGATATTGAAAAGATAGATTCGTTTATTAGTCTTACAATTGCAGACTGTGTGTGTATTGTAAGTGATGAAAGAAAATACACAAACACAATTCTTATGAGACTATGTGTTCGCTCTTTAATGTCAAAAAGACAGGGTGGATTTGAATCTACAAATGTGATCTTTGTTGATGCTGGAGGTACCTGCTCAGACGTTTATCAATGTGTAAATTTTGCACGACAATATGGACTGAATATTAAGAAGGTCTTGCAGAATATAATGGTAACCAGAGCGTTTACAATCTACCAATTAGCAGATTTACTAATTTATGAATTACCTAGAGTGATTCAGCAACAATTTGATGGTAATGCAGGAGTAGTGGTGATCGCTGATCTGTTAAATTTGTTCACCAAGGATCCTTCCATCGATCGCGACGAAGCAATATCCTTGATAAAAGAAATCATTTATTCAATTAAAAAAAATGAGAATACGTTAGTTGTGGTATCTTTTCAGCAGCAACAGCAGCATCAAAACAAATCATATGCATATGACAAAATTCTTCTTCCACGATTTGACAAGCGCATTGAAATTACAAACAACAACAGGAATGGTAACATCAACATATTAGATGTAAAGATATACAATAACAACTACAATCATAGTAAAGATTGCAATAGATCTTTACTACTTAAGGAAAGAGATCTGCTAATAATTCCTCCTTCAAGTTGATACTTTCCTACTTAGATTATTCTCTCTGAATTTTAAACATTATAGTATTATTGTTACTTCTAGTTTTGAATTTTTTAGTTCAAAATGCTCAGCTATAGGTTGAATATATTTTCCAAAAAAGACAGAATATCTTGTCCCCATATCAAATCATATGGTGTATGTGTCAGCATCATTAGTCTCATGATGTCCCTAAGGAAAACCTGACTCTTCTAACCACCTGCAAAGTCCTTCTACATAAGGATGAAAAAGTATCTTCTAGTCCTACCATCTGTATGTGTTCCTTGAATTCGTATTTTACATAATCTTGCAATTTTATCCATTAATTCATCATTAAGATCATCAAATATTCTTGCGGGGAGGTCCGTTGAAAATATCCGGGTTTGCGTAAACGCACATGATGATTAACATATGATTTTAGTATTTATTTATCACTACATTGAGGCTTTCCATATTTTGTTTAAATTCTTTACGTAATTCATTGAGTATGCCTTGATCAATTCTAAAAGTGGCAGTTTCAGATAGCATTCTCTTGTTTACTTCACTATTAGACTGTCCCATCATTTTATTCCAACTCTATGTAAGTTATGACAAACTGTATAAATAAATATTTATATGAATTATTTTACTTTTAATGATTATTTGTGAAAAATGTTGCCAAGAAAATTCGTGCTTTTAGAGAAGCATCATCTTCAACTGTGCTGCTATGATCAAGTGATGTTGCGGCTGTTACTGCTAAATGGAACTTTACAGTAAGGGATTATTTTCTGTTTAAATTCAATATTCCATCTAATAATATAAGATGACATTTATATCTAAAGCAATAAGACTAAAGTATTCATTTCGATTCTTTACAGTATGACACTAACTTCATCTCTAGTTATCCGGTTAAATGTACATAGCGACATATCTATTAAACAAAAAAATGGAAGATGATATTATACACGTCAATAACCTCTAACGTCAGGCTTTTATATTGTGTTTTATATAATTTTATCATCAAATGCCGAAGTCCAAAAAGGAAGGAGGAAGTAATAGAGTGGATAAACAATTATCTGCTAGGACAAAAAAGCAAATAGATTCTCTACCAGAGCATGCACAGCATATATATAAAAAAGCTCATGCCAATGCTATAGAGCAATATCAAAATCCTGGAAAAAGACACGGCGGAAAAAGACAGAGTGCAGAACAAGTAGCACACAAGGTTGCATGGTCGGCTGTCAAGAAAGACTACAAGAAAAAGGGAAATGAATGGATAAAGAAAAAAGAGGACTAAACAACTTACTGATAATACCTCAAATCAGTGGAGGAGATAAAAATAGCATTATCCCCTTAATTTTTTTAATTATGAATAAACAACAATTCCTGGGAGTTGGCTGCATTTACAGATAGTCACTTAAAGTAGTAAGCAAGATTATCAATTAGAAAGAAGAGAGGTAAATGATAACTTCTATCAATACTAACAAAGATAACAATACTGTAGATGGCTACTACTACTATCATGACGGAATAATTAAAGATGCCATTGATTCCTCTGAATTTCCAACTACAATTAAACCTATGCTAGCTGCTCTGATCGACAAACCATTTGATAATAAAGAATGGATATTTGAAGTTAAATGGGATGGAGTAAGAGCTATTTTCTTTTTACACAAAACAAAAGGAATCTTAAAGATAATCTCCCGTAATGGAAAGACAATTACACATAGGTATCCTGAAATTATAGAAGCAGTGAAATCATCAGGAATAATAAACTGCAAAGAATCAATTATTTTAGATGGCGAAATAGTCATATTAAATAGAGAAGGCCAACCTGATTTTCAGAGTCATCAAAGAAGAATGAATGTAGATTCTATTAAAGATATAGAAAAACTATCCCGTAAACTGCCCGCCACATATTATTTGTTTGATATTCTATATATTGATGGAAGGAATTTACAATCTTTAACATTTTTAGAAAGGCGGAAGAAACTATCTGATGCCATTATTCAAACTAATGATAGAATACGAATATCTGATTTTGTTAATGAACATGGTATAGATATTTTTCAAAGAATCAAAAGTATGCACCTTGAAGGCATTGTCGCAAAGAACAAATACAGTAAATATATTCAAGGAGCAAGGTCTACTAATTGGTTAAAGATCAAGAACATAAAGTCGCAAGATTGTGTAGTAATAGGATATACAAGAGGAGAAGGAAATAGACGAGGATATTTTGGATCTCTTCTACTTGCAATTTATGAAGTTCCGGAAAAGGAATTGAGGTTTGCGGGTCATACTGGAAGTGGGTTTGACTTTGGTCAGCTTTACGAAATATACAGTAAACTTCAACAAATGAAGACTGAAGAATGTCCAGCTAAATTTATACCGTATACTAATCGGGAACCAGTTTGGATCAAGCCTGAGCTGGTAGTAGAGGTAAAGTTTAGCGGATGGACAAAAGAAAAAATTATGAGATCACCGATATTTCTTAGATTTAGAGAAGATAAAAGGCCTGAAGAGTGTATAATTGAGAAAGAAAGTCACACGGAACAGGTTATTGAATCTCAGCATCATCAATCGTCTATAACAAATACAACAAAGTCGCGAGTCACTACCAGCACAATAATACCTACTAACAATAGACATTAAAGGAAGCAGAAAAAATTTATTTTCTAATCTTGATAAAGTATACTGGCCAAAGACTTTAGAACATCCAGAACTAACAAAAGCAGATTTAATTGAGTATTATCACAAGGTTAGCAGTTATATACTTCCCTATCTTAAAGATAGGCCTTTATCATTAAGTCGATATCCTGACGGCATTACAGGAGAGCACTTTTTCCATAAAAATTGGGGAGATAAAGAAAAGCCAGAATTTGTCAATACGGTGCAAGTATATTCTAAGTCTACTGGTAGTATCAACACTCATTTAGTATGTAATAATAAAGACGCTTTACTTTGGATTGCAAATCTTGGATGTATTGAAATACATCCATGGTATAGCAGAATAAAAGACTATAATGCTTGTAAAGATATTGCTGCAGATTATTCTTCTTACTCATCCACAGCTGTTGATATACTAAATGAGGAAAAGTGTGGACTAAATTATCCTGATTTTATTGTCTTTGATCTGGATCCATATATCTATTCAGGCATGATAAAAGAAGAAGAAGGAGAACCTGTATATAACATCAATAGCTTCAAAGCAACAGTTGAGATAGCTTATAATCTAAAAGATCTTTTTGATATGCTCAATATTAATTCATATGTAAAGACATCAGGAAAGACCGGACTGCATATCCTTGTTCCAATTAAGAATTTATATTCCTTTGATCAAACAAGAAGATTTGCTAAGACTATAGGTAAGATGCTAGTTAGGAGGTATCCTCAAAAAGTTACAATGGAATGGGATACTCATAACCGAAAAGGAAAAGTCTTTTTTGATTATAATCAGAATTCTATTGGTAAAACAATAGCGTCTGTCTTTTCTGCCAGACCAACTATTTCAGCTACTGTCTCTATGCCAATCAAATGGGAAGAATTACAGAGTATACTTCCTACTGATTTTACCATATTAAATGCCTTTGATGCAATCAAAAAATCTGGAGAAAACTATTGGAAAGACATTTTAGAGAAGAAACAAGATCTTGACAGAATCCTACGAAAGGCATGATAATAACAAATAATAAAAAAATAAATAATGCCAATTTATGTTAAAAAAGCAAACTTGGATAAGTATCTCTTATACTTCATAAAATAAGAGTCAGCAGAGTACTAAGAAGATAAAAAAATTATTTTTTGCTTTGCTGCATTAGCAAAGTTAACTACTGTCCCAATACATTTTATAATTCTATTGCCTTTCTCAACTCTTCATATTCTTCCTTGCTAATTTCTCCTTTGGCTAATCTCCTTTTGATTATCCTAACGGGATCTTCATTATTATTATCAATAACCTTCCTTCTTCCTTCGTTATTAATATCATAATCCATAGTAATACTACCTCGTATGTTGTTTGTTTTAGGGGTGGTCTTAGTGATCTGGTGCTGTGTATTATTAATTCCAAATTGCCTTATATCATTAATAAATGTCCATTCCTTTTTGACATCAATAACAATACCACTTTTACCAATACGATAAAGAGCCCTTGTAAGTCTGTTTTTATCCCTAGCAAAAGAAGCAGGAACATGTAATGCTAACATAAATCCTTTGGTTGCAAACATATTTTTCCAATCTGTAGGATATGGTAGATGAATTGGAGTAAAATCTAGAGGTATTAATTCATGTGGTGCTCTTTTCTGAGGATCTTTATTCTTCCACAAATAGCCTACATATCCTGGACTTGCATCTAGAGCATTTTTCTTTTTAGGTTTGACAACATTTTCTATTATTGATGGATCATGTGTTCTACCTACAATTACAAAAGAAGTTCCTCCGTATTTTTTTACTGCTGCCGTATGACGTTCTTTTTCTTTCTGGTTAGACTGTTGTTGCCCCTTCTTACGGAAGAATCCAGTTATATGCACTTGAATAATTGTCTTATCTGCCTTGTATCCAAACAGCTTTAGGTACTCATGGATTTCATTTCTTCTATTAGCCGATACTTGACTAGAGATTATACTCTCTGCTTGAGGAATTGTTTGTACTTTTTGCTGTGGTCTTCTACTATTCTTTGGATTAATATCTGTATTAATGGTATTGGTAGTAGTAGCGAGCCATGAAAGTGATTATACTATGGTCTGAATTCTATATGTGTCTTTATATGAGACGTTTTAGAATATCAAAATCCTGACTAAGGAATTAGTCAGTCATCAGGCAAGATATGGAAATTTCCTCCACTCAAAATATCTTCACCAAGCACAGAAGTAGTACTATTGAATTGCAATATCGGACATATATAATTAAAAGTGGAGATACTGCAATCATAAGTGGATATATGCCCTCAAACGTTCCAATTGATACCTAAATAGGATTTTACTGATTTTAATTTTGCTGTATTAATGAAAATTATTTATAAAAAAAGTGGGTTACTATTACCAAATCTTTAATTATCGTCATCTATCTTGGATCTTTTCGAAGATAATGGAATAGACCGCATATCGCATCCAAAGATACGATAAACGTGATAGTTATAGTAGTATCTGGCTAAATCTGTAATAAACGAGTAAATACAACTATAGAAGAAGAAGTAGCAAATGATTGACAAAAAAAGGAGACTTGCAATAATTACAATACACGACGCTGCTCCTGTATTTGAAGAAAAGATATATGAGTTCGCAGACGAACTAGTTAAACTAAACATAAAGTTTAATATTGCTATTATTCCATTTTACAAAGAAGAACAAAAAATAACAAATTATCCAGAGTTTGTAGAAAAAATCAAAAGTTATCGCACACTAGAAATAGCATTACATGGTTTATATCATAACGACAAGAAAGGAAATCTAGATGATTTTCATGCAAGATCAAAACAACAATCAGAAGTCGAAATAAAATCCGGTCTTCAAATCCTCACTGATGCTGGATTTGATAGAGTCAAGACATTTGTGCCTCCATCTTGGTATCTGAATGTTGAATCATTGCAGATTCTTGAAGACTTGGAATTCAAACTAGCTGAAACGACAGACACCTTTTTGTTTTTTGAACCAAAACAAGATAGAGATTCATACTCCATAAAAATGACAAAAACTGATCCTGTTTTGAACTGGGATGTGAAAGGAGAACCAGACCAGAATATTGAATCTCTGAAACCAAATAGGAGAATGTTTGACAATCTTCTTGCAAAAAAAACAAATTTTATAAGAATAGCAATTCATCCAAAAGACCCATTACAAGCTTTGCAGGACCAAAAAGAAATGATGCAAAAACTCCAAGCCAACAATTATGTCTTTGTCGGATATAGTGATGTCATTGATCATCATAAGAGAAATGGAATATGAAGACCTAGACCGTGGGTTTCTTGAAGTCTATGATAGCCTTGTTCCAGCACGAATTGACAAATATACTGCAATTCAAATTTTGACTATTATCAAATCAAATCCACTCCACAAGGTTTTCGTGGCAGTTGTTGTTGAGGATGATGTTGGTAAGAAGACAGAAAATAAGGAAAAGAACAAAGTCTTGGGTACAACTACTTTGATTGTAGAACCCAAGTTTATTGCAGGTGGAGCAAGAGTTGGCCATATAGAAGATGTTGCAGTCAGACCTGGCTATCAAGGAATGAGTATTGGTTCTAAGTTAGTAAAACATGTAACCGAATATGCAAAAAATAAAATGGGTTGTATAAAGATTGTGCTTGATTGTGCAGAGCAGACATTGCCATTTTACCAAAAGCTGGGATATACATATCAAGATATCTGCATGAAGTTTGAATAGCAGTGTTAGTAAATTAGAAGAGCTAATTATAATGTAATATTGACTTGGAATGTTATTATACATAGAGATATTATAGAATCATCAAGAATGATTTTTACTAAAGAGGATTTCATGAATTAACAACGAATTATTATATATTACTGGTCAGATGGCTCTGTTAGCCTAATAAGGAATCCAAGTGAATGCTATTCTCTATTTATTATTATATGTTAGCATTTGAAAGGAAGAGAATATTCCACTACTATGCACTACTATGAAATCATGTACGCATTATACGTATATTTCTACGATTTAGTTTTAGAAATAGATTCAAAGTACCAAAATCACATCCTGAAAAAAGGAGTGTTACGTTTCAATTATGTAAAATCGGTTGATGGTTTGTAACAGATGATAATTTCAATAATATCTGATTGGATTTAATTATTATTATTACTTATCAGTTTACGAATTTTCCTATCACGTATCTGTAGTAGTAGTACTATCTGCTGCTGTTGTAGTAGTCGTGGTAGTAGCAGTAGTAGAAAGTAGTATCTTTTCTCGTATCATGAATTTTGTCATAGTTAGCCTCATATCCGTTGCAGCAACCATGGGGAGCTATTACTCCAGATGTCTTTCCAAAGATATCAGGTCCTTCATCTTCTACTATCATACATTTTCCTCCACTTGTATCCATCCAGTATATGCAGTTGTAGCAAAAATATCCTTCTTCATAGTTAGAATCTTTAAATTCATCACACTCAAGATAACCTGCTTTTAATTTACTTTGTTTCTGGAATTTTGTCACATTTCCAATCATATCTTTTGCTTTTTCAAATATGTTTTTGTCAGACATAGCTTTAGCGAATCTCCTTTTCATTTGGTGTCCATAAGGAGCATATTGCATGAGGAGCAATAATACCTGATACATTACCCTTAATGTCCTGTCCTTCATCTGTGACAATTGCGCAATGATGTGGTTTTATGAAATAGTCACAATTATAACAAAAATATCCTGTATGAGTATCAGAATTCACAAAATGTTCTATTTCTAAATACCCTGATGTGACCTTTGTTAATTTTTTATGTTTTATTGCGTCTTGGGGTATGTTCTGACTGGATGTAAACTGTTGAGAGTTCGTTGTTGTCATATGCTTATACACCTCATGTTAATCATAGTATTACAAATTATAAATATGGTTTGAGGTTCATAGCTTACAACAACAACAACAATAACAATACAATTCAGTTTGCAAGATTTGTTGATCCAGCTGATAACAAAGGAGTGTTACAATTCGATCCAAAGCATAATAACGCGACAATCCAAAACCAATACTACAAGTCCTATGCAAGTGAGCGAATATAGCGTCCAACAACAAGTAGACTAAAGTAACAGATTAGATATAGACTGAGCATTAGCTATAACATATACCACCACATAAGTCATAGTTGACTACTAGACGATACTACGATTATGCCTTTCATTCCAGCTTCTGAATGGATTGAACAATGATATTCAAAAACCCCATCATCATTGAAATTGTATTTCCATGATCCATTAGGCTCTATAAAACCACTATCTATTGGGATCTGCTGCTGTGATTCAGATCCAGTTTTTTTGTAGATGCCGACTACGTTGTGAGGAAGATCAGAATTGTTGAACCACGTTATTGCCGAGCCAGAGTTTACCTTAACTGTATCTGGCACGAACATGTTTACTCCAGCATATATGAGATTCGGCTTAAACGTCACCCTCATAACCCTTTCAGGCTCTTCTGTTATGCTGGTGACCGTGCGTTTATTCAAATCGACAAATACCTTCCAGACATGCTGATACGATTGACCAATTTTATTCTGAAGCTCATTGAAATTTGCTGCATTCGAGTATAATTTTCCTTCAACATATTGCCAATTAGATGTTATTATGATCTGACCAGGAGAATTGTAAATGAGTTTTCCATTCTTGCCTTCCATAAGGATAGGCTGTATTGCAGCTATCGTCACTGCTTTATCTTTTTGTTCATTGATTATTTGCTTTACCCTTGTGTCATTCTGAGCCATACGTAAAGCTTTTTCTGCAACAGAATTTATGGCATAGATGAAAGTGTTATCTTGCAGACTAGGAGTTTTTATTACTCTGTAATCAGTCTTTATCGAGACTTCAGATAGAGGGTTATAACGCTGTGCCAGTTGTTCAGGTAAAAGATTGGTTACCATTAAAATACCTCCGATTATTAAGATTATAGATATAATGGCTATTAATGGAAATAACTCTTTGAATTTCATCCTCCAATTTTGTATTTGGGCAACATGATTAATAGGTCTAACATCTGCGACAGATAAGGCCATTTACATGCAAGGCTCATACAGCGACAGAAGAACGGCTAAATATCTCTTCTATTGAATCCTTTTACCCTTTTGATATTCTCGCAGGTGCAATAATATGCTATTATAACTAATCTAGGTTGTAGTATTGCTTATCCTTCCGCTTATAACATTTTTATCTTCATAATAACCTGGACTATTTGTTTCAAATTGCGACTATACTTGATCTTTTGAAAGCGCAAGCCTCACTTCTCCATCGTCATATTATTAAACCTTATTCCTTGATATCCTGGTCGTTAGTTCTTACTCATTTATTTGATTTAGTTATCTCCTTTCGCTCAATTGGAGTATCTTTGCTGCAGTTCTCCATATTCTAGCATTAAAAATCGTAAAAATGAGGTATGAAAGCTGTATTATTACAATAAAGATCTATCCTTCAGTCAATAACGATGTCAGCGGCCTACATTATTTATAAGTGTAATTAATTTCTCTTGAAATTGTTTGATATCGAATTGCAATGCTCTACTTTTTATTTTATGTTGAAAATGCTCTGATAGGTTGAAGGCCCGATTCAATAATTCTGGTATCTCTCTTGCATCTCTGTATGTTAATCCATACCGTCCATTCTCTACTATCTCAAGTGGACCACCTGATGCATGTACAACGGGTAAACATCCAGCCGCCATGGCTTCTATAATTGCAATACCAAAATGCTCATCTGGCATAGGATGAAAGAGAATCTTTGCTTTGGATAGGAGAGTCAAGACATCATTCCTTCTAAGGTTTGGCAGGATTTTGATATTCTGATTGCTTTTAGACAAATCACGCAATCTCTGATAGTAATTCTTATTCTCGGGTGACAAGTATCCAATTATTAAGAGCTGCTTATTTTTTAAAAGTTTTGTATTGAATGCCTCTACTGCCAATTCAATTTTCTTTTCTGGTGAGAGGCGTGATAGTACTATGCAAATATCATCTCTGGATGAAGAGGAGGAGGAAGAAATGTAAGTAGAAATTTCATCTATTTTGATAGATGGATACAATACAATACAATCATTCCTGTTCCACCTTTTGATACATTGCTTTCTTGTAGAATTTGAATTTGCCAAAACTGCATCACTAAAATCATTTCCTTTTATAATGTATTTATTTGTAATTAAGCTAAACAGCTTTACAATAGGATCAGAAGGATCAGGTACAAATTCGTACGGATTATGAACATAATGGATTAATGCAGGTTTTTTATTATTACTATTGTTGATAATTCTCTCTAAGGGTTTAAAAGCTTCGTGAGCAATAAATACTAATTCTGGTTGTAGCTCTTTAACTAATCTTCTAAGCTGGATTGAGTGATAGAAACCCAAAAGACTTCTACTTTTTGAGTATTTACTATTTAGAAATACATTCTCTAAATTTTTACCCGTATTAATTATCTTAATTCCATAGGGCTTCAAACGAAGCTCATCAGAAAACTCATCATAAGAAGTAGCAAAACAACAGATTACTTCATCAAATCTTTGCTTATTATGTAATAATTTTGCTACATCAGAGAAAAATATTTCTGCACCTCCATATGTGTCTCCTCTTATATGTGATAATAATGCTAAAGTCATAGTAATACTATATTATCTGTCCCTTCAGATAAAGAATAAATAAGTTTTTAGAAATTATTTTTCTTTTTCTTAATTTTTCATGAATACAGAAATCATTTTGCATATAAAGGTAAACTTGTAAAGTTATGGGGGCAAAAAAATTTCAAAAGGTCTACAAAAGAATAATTCGATAAGCAAAAATCAAGTAATATTAAACATTGCATCTATTTTATTGTTGACCAATCTACTTTGATATCTTACTATGCAGGGAGTATATATTTATATCATCATTCATTAGAACTATGAAGCTCAAATGAATAAGAAGATTACCGGGTTCTAATCGATCGATGGTAATAGTAATTAGTTGACTATTGGCTTACTTTCTCTTCCTCCTCCTCCTATCCTGCTGGTCTAACAAACAATCGTCACAGTAAATCTTATCATCATCATGCCTTTCAAAGGCAGTGTAAAAGATCTTCCGCACTCACGACAGATATAATTTTCATATTGCATTGTACGTTTATCTCTATCCCGTCACATAGGGTATGTTCTATATGAAGCCATTCGAATACTTCGGTATGGCCGTCTGTGGAATATCGTCAATGATTTTACCTTCTACGTAAAAATCAAATCTATCATCTGCATTATGTTTCAATACAAATATTGACTTTCTCCATAAAGACGATTTAATTGAATATTTCATGTATACGGGTTTGTTCATCCCAAGTAGTTCTGCTGATAGCAGCAAGCGACTCTTCTATTGTTACTGCTAAGAGGAACTCTATAACAATATTTATTCCGTTTCTATACTCAATCACATATATAGAATAATATAAGATGATGTTTATATCTAAAAGCATTATATCAAAATATTTTTTTCGATTATGTACAATGTTGATCTTAAATGTAATTATTTGTACGTATTTTACGATTTTACGAAGATTCCTTGTTTAGAAGGTATCAGATGAAATCAGACAGTAAAAAAAGGTATCAATTGGAATCAATGAGTGTAAGTCTTTTAAAGCTGAATTCTTTATAGTGTAGGGTAAAAATAACAAATGTTAATCAGCGAAGATAGAAAAAAACGTGTTATCGATCTATCTTATAATCAGGGAAAGACTACACGTGAGATTGCAAAGATAGAAAGAATGTCTATTCGTGACATACATTCTATTTTAAAGGAAGAAGAAGCCAGACGACAAAACTATCAACATCAGCAAAAACAAGAAGAGATATCTTCCAAAGCCTATAAACTATTCTCTGAAGGTAAGAAACCTCTAGAAATCGCCATCCAACTAAGCTTAAGAGAGCCAGAGGCAAGTAAATTGTTTATAGAATATTGTAAGCTAAAGCGACTGGATAAATTCTATTTGGCTTATAAAGAATTAGGAGATAAAGGTATAAGATATTTTGTAAAATTATGCCAATTGGCAAAGAAAGAAGATATTGGTATAGAGCAGGTTGTTTTGCTGTAGATATTGCTGCTAATAAACTTCCATATATGGAAAGTCTCTATGGACAGTTAAAAGATGAAGTAGAAAATCTGCAACGCATAAGACAATATTTATAAACGATATACAAGCTTTGAAGAATAAATTTCAATATTAGATTAGCTTCCTTGTCCAATATGCCTTCATATTCTACTGCTGTTATTAATGATGTATATATAGTATAGATTAACACATTTGAATTCAATGAAAATTCAATACGTAAGCTTTTTCATCCTTCTTGGGCTCACGTTAAGCCTTGTGGGTAGTCCGCATTATCTACGACTTCACGCTCAGGCTATGCACAAGATGGACCACAATCTAACAACACATCAACATCGCTAAATCTTTAACAGGAGTTCCGTGTCCAAATATTCCTCATGAAAATCCATACGCAGTAGAACATACGAAGAAATTTTCTCCACCTACCGTTGTAAAGGTAACTGATGGAGTTTATTCCGCCATAGGCTATGGAATGACTAACAGTATGATGGTTGAAGGAACCGACGGAATCATAATAATTGACGCAGGGGAAACTAATGAGCAGGTTCAACAAGCCCTTTCAGAATTTCATAAGATCACGAATAAATCAGTTGTTGCCGTAATATACACACACAACCCACCGTCTTTGATTCTTTCTCCAAATTCATTTATTATATGAAATAGACGTTTTTTTCCTAATAAACGGAGTAAATGAGAATCAAAAGTAACGCATTCACCATACATATAAAAACCAGATAAAAAGAAATATTGTCTTTCTACTACCGTCATATTATACCTTAAACTAATGCTGTCATGGATTTATTGCTATTCCTTCATAATTAAGTAATTTCCAAGAACAAGTCCATCTAATTTTGAGTTCTCTAAAGTCCATAAAGCCATGTGAGGTGTGCCTACCATAGGGTAGCCATGGAGATTAAAAGAAGTGTTAAGGATAGCTCCTATACCAGTTGCAAATTCGAATGTTTTGATTATTTCATAATAATTGGGATTCCATTCTCTCTTTACTGTTTGCGGTCTACACGTTCTATCAAAAGGGTGAATTGTAGCAGGAATTCTGTCTTCTCCCTCTTGGGTAGAATCAAACGCCATTATCATATAGGGGGAAAATCTTGGATTAACAAGATATCCCTCCTTTTTGTCATCTACTATTGAGGGAGCAAATGGCATCCAAAAATCTCTTTGCTTTATGGCAAAATTTATTTTATATATTACTCGAATATCACGTGGATCGGCAATTATTGATCTGTTGCCAAGTGCTCTGGGACCCCATTCCAGCCCTCCACTACATCGTGCAAGGATCTTTCCTTTTGCTAATAGTTCTCCTGTACTACCATCAATATCGCCATAGTAATCACATTTCCATTTTCTACCTTTATTACTACTGTCAAGGATTTCTTTAATTTCATCATTGCTATATGAGGGTCCATAATAAGTTTCTGCAAGCGATGTATGTTCTGGATTTATTCCTTCTCTTATACAATATTCATAATATCCTTGAAGAGCAGCTCCCACAGGAGAACCCTCGTCGTCTGGCGCGGGATAGAAAAAGATGTCATCTACTTGTTCGATTTCTCTAAGGAGTTTGTTCGCTTTAACATTTAGGAAAAGTCCGCCTGCGCAAGCAATCTTATTAAGACCAGTGGCTTTAATTGCATTTTCAACCCATTTTTTTATTAAATCCTCAAAATGTTGCTGTGCAACCGCAGCTATATTATCAAACCGCTGGTTCATCAATAATTTTCTTAGTTTTGATTGGATAATTGTAGAAGCAGTTGAGCCAATTGTATTTTGAAATCGAAGAGGATTATCCGGATGAATGCGTATTATCTTTCTCATCTGCTCTATACAATATTCTGCCTTACCATATGGTGCTAATCCCATAACTTTGTACTCATGATCCCAAGGCTTTAGTCCAAGAAATCTAGTTATTTCAGTATAAAACGCATTTCCTACTGAATCATAATACGATGAAAATGCAATTCTTTGAATATCTCCACGCGTTCCGATATTTACGGTAGAAGACAAACCATCTCCAGAGCCATCTGCTGTAAGTATTAAAATACCTTCGTCTCTGTAATCCCAAGGAGAACTTCTATACGCCGCAGCTCGCATGAGCTGTTTGATGCTCTACTATAGTTGTCTCCGTATTGGTTAGTCCTAATTTTTCAATTATTTTTTTTAGAGGCTCAAATGTCCTATGTTTTTTTTTATAATTTACGTAAAACTTGACAAATCTATCAGAATGTAATAACGGACTTAATCTTATTAATGTCTTAGTCTTAAATGACTTCAGATTCTCTATTCCAGGAGGGTCAAAGCTGACCAGAGATATCAAATTTACTTCACTGGGATCAACTGTAGCAATTTTGAAAACTTCTAGAATAGATTTTTCTGGAATACCTGCAAAATGCTTGATATTATTTAGTCGTTCCTCTTGGACGGCTGCCATAACTTTTCCATTCTTTATCAATGCTGCCCCTGCATCATGACCATCATTAATTCCTAGAACTATAATATCTCGTTTTACCATTTTACTATTATACCCATAACAAAAAAAAGATGTTTATGCTGTTCATCATTATCAACTCTTATCATCAAAATTATAGCCAATATAGAAAAGTGAGAATTCTGTTTCCTACCCCATATCCATATCAGAATATTCTCTTTTATACTACTATGCCTTTCTGTGGTTGTTGTTCCAATCCCACAGCCAAATCAGCTTCATCATTGTATCTCCTATCTAGAGAGTATCGTATGGTATCGATTATCTTAGGCGTAACTTCTGCCTCATCGTTATTTTTGTTGTCTATATTTTTTACAATTTCATCTTTTGTTTTGGGAAAGATTATTGTTCCTTCAAATAGACTATTAATGATATCATTTATAGTATTCGTTATTTTTGGAATGATATAATTCTCTGTATGTTGATTAAGGATAGATTGATCTTCGAATATCATTTTGCAGGTTTTACAAATTTTGCAGATAAATCTTGTAGTAGTACTATCAACAGCCATTTTATAATATGTATCGTCATAACATTATTTAACAACTTCATTATTAGGTTGTTGTTGCTTTTGATCTTCTGATCACACTATGTATTCAGGAATCATATGCCTATAGTGATTTTATCAAGTTAAAGAGGAAGATTTTTTATTATACCAATGAGTTTGCTAGGATTAAGATAAAGTAGGTCCCCTTAACTATCTTCAATGATTTCTGTGATTGTAACGGCGTATACAACTTTTATTTACGATTCAGTACCTGTTGACGAATCCTAGATTCATATTCTAATGTGAATATCTTAAAATCTTTGCTAGCAGTCTCTATCTAAATTAATATTTTTTGTTCTAGCTGTTTAATATAGTCAATTAATGATTTATTTATCCTTATTCTTCAAGATCATTCCTAGTTTATATATTGTAATCTCTCAATACTTGAAGTTGTTTTACTTTTGTATCTTCTAGTTCTCCATTCAGCTTCTCTAACTCTAACTCCTTTTGTGGGATAAAATTAGCCATCTGAGCTACTACCATTCCATGATTCGCTGACAAAGTAACTACCTTGTTAACAACATTAACAAATTCTTCATCTGTCAAACCATGCGCTTAAAACAGTGAATATTGCTGATTTCAATGAGTACATTGTTCCTATGTAGAATTTCCTACCTGATATAATTTTGCATGATCGCCTTATGATGGTGGGACTATTGATTAAAATGCAAATATCATGTCAGCAGAATATATCCCTTAAGAGACACCTGACGGCTCTGTTCACTTAACGATAAATCTATAGCTTGAAGATGTGTCCTATCTCTTCTTTTTATGAATACAAGAAACAGAACATCTTCAGAATATATTGACTATGGTCTATATTTTTTATTTTTCAGGTCTTTGATTAAGAAAGACATCCAAAAGACTATCGTCTTGTTTTATAAAGGAGAAATCATGTATCAATCAATCTGGAATTGGATACAAAACTATAAACCCAAAAAGATATTTGAAAGGAAGGAAAAAGAAAATCGAGGAATTTATCATCATCATCTATGAAACATTAATAAAAATTGGTTCAGAATTGATATGGCTTTAGGTTGCTGCTATTGAACTTGAGAGTAAGGAAATCCATAGAATTAGTATATATCTAAAGAGAGAAATTATGCTCTTAACTGAGTGATTTATTTCAAGCTTAGTTGGGATTCATGATAGTCAACAACATCTAGTTTCCACAGATGGAGGAGGTACTTGATATCTATCCACAGGCTTGTAGGTTCTTCTTGAGATTGTCCCATCATCATATATCCATTTCTCTTATGAGAGAAAGCATCATTAGAGAGAAAGAACAATGCAGTACATAAAAAAGATAGAACCGAATGCTTTGATAATGACTATTTCCCTTGCAGAAAGAAGAATTGTAAATTATTATTACATGTGTGGAATTGGTTAAATCTATTCATAGGTTATCATAACAAGCAATTACGAATCTTTAAGTGAACAGAGCCTACCTGACGGCTTCTTGACGATCAATTGACAATCAAATGACGATTATCTGACAATCAATTGATGGGCTATCTGATGAATTGTTGACTGAAAAGATAGTATCGATGCATAGAATACGACGCTCATTATAATTTTATATCCTTAGATGTTAACTAAAGCATCCTTGAGATCAGGTTATCAAAAATCTAAATATGAGAAGTTAAAAACATATTATCGTTTATTATAGTTTAGTTATTCTTGAAAAGCGAGCCACAGGGGCATGAAGTAAGAAGGGTATTTGGAGTTTTTTTCATCGCTATATCTATAGCAGTAGGTGTCGCAACTATTTTGAGTGAAATTGCATTTATCAACAAGGAACCTTTCTATTATTATGCCATCATTTCAATTCTAAGCTTTGGTATCACTTTTGGTATAATTTTTGGCAAATCGCGTAAATTAATGTCTTCTATAGGAGACAGAATGAAACATAGTGTGAAATGGTCTACTGGGGCAAAAGCTCTGAATGGTATATGCTGGGCAGGTCCTTTTGTTGCAATAGCTGCATTTCCATCTCTGTATCAGTATTTCATTTTACTTGGCATCGGATTAGGTAATTTTTCAACATACCTGCTAATGAAAAGGTATAGTGGACTTGATAATCGTGAGCAAATGATTGTAGGCCTGGTTTCTCTAACCGCACTTCCTATTGTGGTAGAGATCAATACCACTCTATTCATCGCCAAACAAGATATTGCAATAATGCTATCTAGAATTTTTATATCAATTGCTTATGGCATAGGTGGAATTTATGGTATAATCACAAAATAATAGACTAGAGAAGATACCGAAAAATGAGGTGTATTATTGGCAATTTACATAAATGTGTATAAAATACATATAAAATATATGATATTAAGTATTTAATTAGTTCCTGTTTAATTTTGGTTGCATGAAGTCTCTAATTATAGATGCCATTGTATTGATAAATATCGAATAATATCTTCTAATTTTTTCTGCATCATTTATTTCAGTTGTAGTAATTCCGGTAGAATCTATTATATCAATAAAAATAATAAACTATACACAACAATTTTTTGAACTGCCTGCAAATGATATTTCTTCAACTAATGTAATTATCTTACGATGTCTTAAGGATATTTATAAGCTGTTACTGGTACTGCTGTTAATACCCAATTTATTTAACATGTGTATATTAGAAGTAGTATTTCAGTGTATGGATGTTGTATGAAAAAATTCCCGCCATAGTTATTAAGGTTTTAAGTTTAATCACAGATAGTCTTGCTGGTATTTTTATCGGTAGAAGAAAATACTATTATTATCTATATAGATCAACTGCTAAAAAGCAGAGTAGTGTATTACGTTACCTTCAGTAACCTTCTAAATTGTATTTGTTATTTCTTATGAAATTAATGTTAGTCCACCGTCAGCATAGATTGTTGTCCCTGTAATGTAGCTTGCATTATCTGAAGCTAAAAACAGTGCTACTTTAGCTATTTCTTCAGGCTGGCCAATTCTTTTAAGTGGAATTCTCTGCTCTTCTTCTTTTTTCTTTTGTTCGTCTTCGAGTAATTCTTTATTCATATCTGTTGCTATTGCTCCTGGTGCGATACCATTAACGCGTATACCTTTATCGGATACTTCCATAGCTGTATTTTTTGTTAGCATCTCCATACCTCCTTTAGAAGCAGCATAAGGGGCCGCATCTGACTGCGGTATAGATTCGTGAACAGAAGAGATATTTATGATAGAATAATTATTTTTAGCAATATTGTTAGTATCGCTATTTTGAATCATATGCTTCAATGCTTCTCTGGTACAAAGAAATGCACCTTTCAGATTTACATCGATAACATAATCCCAATCGTTAGTTGATATTTCGCTTATTTTCTTCGAGACACCACTAATGCCAGCATTATTTACTAATACATCGAGTCTACCAAACCTTTTAATAGCTTCTTCTATCAACGATGTACAAACATGTTCTTGTGATACATCTCCTGGAATATACGAAACTACATTATCATTTCCAATTTGATTAGCTATATCTTGGGCAGCTCTGCTTAGATCCTGTTCATCTCTTGAGTTTAGCATAACAGAATAACCATTCTTAGCAAATTCTTTAGCAATAGCTTTACCAATACCTCTACTTGAACCTGTTATTATTGCTACTTTAACATTATTGTTAGAGACTTGCAAAGTAATATGTAATACAAACTATTTCATAGTTGAAGATTTAAGAAAACTGAATTTAGGGATCAATTTGAAGTTCCTACACTCAACTATGTTATAGAAGCATTTTCAAATTATAGGACTGGTCAATATGATTCTTGCATCCTGATGGCAAAATGTCAAAAATGAATGGATTTGAATAATAGAGAAAAAAAGAGGAATGATAAAGTCAAGGTTTGCTTTTTGACAGCATTTGAACATTATTATGATGAATTTAAGAGTGTTTCCTAAACTAAATGCAAGATGTTTTGCTAATAAACCAATTGAAAAAGTAAGATAAATAGAATAGCTAATTACAAGAATCTAAAATAAGAAGTGGCTCTTATCTATATCATGATCAAATTATTACCAGAATGTTCCAAATGTGGTTCCCCTGTTACTGATTCATTGGAAACTGAAATTGAACAACACGGAAAGGTGAAGACTGGCCATTATACCGATGGAATATGGATGTGTCATGCCTGTATAGAAAGTGAAGAAGGAAAAAAGAAGGGCAAAGGAACAGATGCTTCTTCTTCTTCTATTGATCAATGTGATACTATAGGAGTTGCAAGTGCTTCTGATGTATCTCCAAACACTCCTAGAGCAGATGAGACGTGATTGTAATGCGGCAGCATACAGTCTTGTCATTGAACAATAATGCTCAATCATCAGAAAGAGAAGCCAGAGCGGCAGCAGTTTGCATAGTAAGCGGAGGTCTTGATTCGGTGTGTACTGCAGCTTATTTAACCAAAGAAAAAGGTTATGATATATACATAATCACCTATATTTATGGACAGCGAGCAAAAAAAGAAGTTCGACAGGTTAGTAAGTTCTCAAAAGTCTTGAAGGCGAAGGATTATCGAATCGTTGATATTTCATTTATGAAAAACCTTTATGGTAGAACAAATGCTCTAACAGACAACAAACAGCTTTTACCTAAAAATTTTGATTACAGTATTGTTGTCCCTATCCGAAATGCAATTTTCATTACGATTGCAACCGCATGGGCTATGAGCATAAAAGCGAATCTAGTAGCATATGGTGCTCATAGTGGCGATATTCATTATCCTGATTGCCGTCCAGAATTTATAAAATCTATTACTAGAACCCTCAATATGGCAGAAATAGATGGCATTATATCAGGCTTGAGGCAGAAAATTACTGTCTGGTCTCCTGCAATGGATGGAATAGACAAATCTAAATTATTGAGTATTGGATACAAAGTTATAGGTGATGAAATTTTCAAAACATGGAGTTGCTATTCTGACGGCGTAAAAAGCAGTGGGACAAATACTTTGCACTGTGGAAAATGCGAATCGTGTATAAATAGGAAGGTTGCAATTAGCAAGGCAGGTATCGAGGATAAAACGCATTATGCAAAAAGTCTCTAACAGAATACAACTAAGCGAAATATTCACCAGTATTGAAGGCGAGGGCATCTTTTTTGGTACAAAAACAATGTTTGTGAGGATGGCCGGCTGTCATTTGAAATGTTACTGGTGTGATACCGCCTATGCATTGCCATTGGATAGCGGAAGTAGCTATACTATTGATGAGGCAAAGAGACTGATTGAAGAACAGTTACAACCATACACGTACAAAGTTAACTTCACTGGAGGCGAGCCGCTAATACAATATGAGGCTGTTATTGAACTTGCCAAATTCGTCAAGGAAGAACAAGGACTTAGGACATACCTAGAATCAGCATGTTTTGATTCTAATAGATATGTACAGGTTCTACCATTTATCGATATTTGCAAAATAGAGTTCAAAATGAGCGATTCAGAAGTAATCGATGTCAGATATTATGATAACCTCTTGTGCAACGAACTTGAATGTCTTGAAGCTGCTATTACGAATCATAAAATTACATATATCAAAATTGTAATATCAAACTCGACAGAGCTTTATGAGTTTAAAGGTTTAATTCAGAAAATCTTTAAAGATGTGAAAATTGCAAATATAGCAGGATTTATAATACAGCCAAGCTATGGAATAAATGAGCCAACAGTCGAAAAGCTTTTTGAATTTTATGATGCAGTTTATCCAATATACCGAGACGTTAGAATAATACCACAATTACATAAGTTAATAGGAGCCAGATAAAAGAAACAATGCATCAGCATGAAATGAAGGAAAAAGATACTATAAACAAGAAAAAGATTGAAAAATTGTTAAGACAACTTTTGATAGAGTTAGGAGAAAATCCAGATCGTGAGGGTTTGATAGATACACCTAGACGCATGGCTGATATGTATGAGGAAATCTTTGCGGGATACAGGATGAACGCCGAGCTTGACGTGAGTTTTGGTGAAGAAACTGACGCAATTATTGCTAAAGATATCCAATTTTACAGCATGTGTGAACACCATATGCTTCCGTTTTATGGAAAAATACACATAGCATATGTTCCCTCTGGCAGAGTATTTGGGATATCTAAGTTGGCCCGTCTCGTTGAAAAATTCTCTCGAAGAATGCAGATTCAAGAGAGATTGACAAAACAAATAACTGAAGAAATAATGAAAATGGGAGTAAAAGGAGTATTAGTTGTAGCAGAATGTGAGCATCTTTGTATGAGAATGCGTGGTGTAAGAAATGGTAGCTTAATCATGACAATAGCTCATCGCGGTATTCTGGACCAGAAAGAACTCAGAGAACATATTATTGCCCTTATACATACTTCCAAATCAGAGATGCGAGCAATTTAGAAAAGCAGACAGAATAGACCTGATGTATATTAGTATAATATTTAAAAGATTAAATAAAATAGACGATTATATGCTATCTTGATAAAATATATGACAAGGCTTATAATAAAGAAAATTTCCTATAGGTAAGAAGAATGGCAAGTACAATCTTCAGGGTACAGTCACACAAATTTAGCCAGGACAATATTCAGACTACTTTAGTATGCTCAAAATGTGATGAAGTATTCTCTAAAGAATTTCCTATAGATCTAGAAGGACAAACAATTGAATTCAAATGTCCTGTCTGTGGAGCACCTGGTGAAGCAGATCTTCCATATAAAAGTGCAGAAGAAAGAGAAGAGTTTGAAGAAGACTTTGAAGAAGTAGAGGAAGAAGAAGGCGGAGAAGAGTTTGAAGAAGAGTACTAAGTTACTTGTAAAAAATATACTGTAATTCTTCATGTGTTCTTAGCGCCTAATTTTCCTAATTGGGCTAATAATGCTGATAATTGAATTTCGGGATGTGCACCAACTAAAAGTCTATAGTCATATTCTGCCATTAGCGCAGCGAATTCATCTGGACGATCCAATTTCATACCATAAGCTTCCTGATTAGCATATTTGAGAAAATCGCTTTCGGACATTCCATACACCTGTATTAGCTCAAGCAATTTAACTCTGGCATCTTGGAATTTACCAGAAAGAGCCAACTTAATAATTTCTCCAACTTTGAACTTTCCTGAAAGTCCTATTGATGCAACAACATTAGGCAGTGAAACAGAGCCCATCCCTGCAGCTGCTTGTAGGATGTTGATAGAATGGCGGAGATCTCCAGAAGTAGCCGCGTAAATTTGTGTAAGAGCTTTATCGTCATATTTTACTCCTTCTTTTTGACAGATGACTTTCAAGTGACCTACAATATCTTCATTTGTTAATCTAGTAAAGCGAAAAACTACACATCGACTCTGAATTGGCTCGATAATCTGTGTTAGATAATTACAGATAAATATAAAGCGTGTCGTTCTAGAGCTATCTTCAATTATTCTTCTCAATGCAGTCTGGGCTTCTTGTGTCATTTCATCGGCTTCATCAAGAATTATTATTCTGAATGGCCTGTTATCTTCTTTATTATTAGTTGTAAGTTTCATTACAGCTGCAAATTCTTTTACTCTTTCACGAACCATCTTGATTCCTCTTTCATCGGAAGCATTTAGTTCGAGAGTATCTCTTTGCCATTCTTCTCCAAGTAACCCTTTTGCAACACACAACGCAGTAGTAGTCTTACCCACTCCAGCAGGTCCTGCAAATAGTAAATGTGGAATTTCTTCCGGATTCTTAATAAGATTTTTTAATCCACGGATAATTTCTTTTTGATCTATGATTTCATCCAATTTCTCTGGACGATATTTTTCGACCCACATCAAATTTGAGAAATGTTTGTTCATTGCTGACATATGTCCCTCAAAATTCGATGCTCTTTACAGCATTAATAACTTAACTAAAAGTTCTCATTTAGCTTAGAGCTTAACAAAAATTGCCCTTACAAAAGATATAACTAATTGGAACATCTAACTAGATATACATACAATGAATGCAGCTTCCTCGTCTTTACTAGGAAAGATAGAAACCATTCAGGGTGCTTATCAGATAGAATATCTTATGGAAGATGTTCGCGTAACATATAAGCATGACCTAAAGGTGTCAGTAGATGGAGTTACAATTGACGCAAAGGAAGGTGAGATTTCTTCACTTCGTCGATGGGTCGCAAAAATTTTGTTTGAACAAGGCAATGTTGAAATCCAAGATACCGACATTTCAGCCTATCTCTCAAGAGCTTTGAACCGTGAGAGGATCGCAAAACCTCATGATCTCTCTGGGCTAGATCCCGATTTTTACATTAGAGTTAACGATTACCTTGAAGAATTAAGAGAAAGAGAAAGGGAAAACGTTATAGTCTCACTGAATTCATTCATTGCCTCGCGTCTTGAAAAGATTGTAAAATTAGCTGCTGCATCACCTCTTTCACCGGAATTAGAAGAAAAACTGTCAGTTGAAGAAAAGGAACTTTATATTCTAATTCACAACTCTGCTTCAGAGTTCAAAGGAAGGGCGTTAAAAAAATTTGACTGAACAACAGACCACCGCAGCATTAGCAAATGATTTGGAACGATTTTTACGAGCTTTTAAGGATAGAGAAGGAAACTACAAGTATTTTGATAGAATCAATCATATGATGGCCTCTAATCTTATTTCACTAGTAGTAGATTATATCGACTTTGATACATTCAATCCTGGCCTTGCTAAACAAATTACACACAATCCAGATGATATGCTTGAGGCATTTAATGAGGCAATATTGTCTATCTTAAGTGAAATTCATCCAGATTATGCACAGGAAATTAGAGATAAGATTAAAGTCAGAATAGGAAACTATACTGTACAAAAAGGACTGCGTGATATTAATGCTGACGTAATTGACAAATTAATTGGAGTTTCCGGAATGGTGGTCAGATCATCTGAAGTTAAACCGCTTGCCAAGAAAATTGGATATCGTTGTATCAACTGCAATACCCTTAATGAAGCACAGTTAAAAGGATTAATACTGAAAAAACCCTTGAAATGTATAAATTGCTCAGAAAAAGAACTTGAAATGGCTCCGGAAAATAGCATTTTCACCGACTTTCAAATGGTCAGACTTCAGGAATTACCAGAAGATCTGCCCGCAGGCCAGCTTCCACACTATGTTGAAGTCACTGTGATGGGTGACCTTGTAGATCAATGCCGCCCTGGCGATAGAATTATGTTGACTGGAATAATAAGGATAGAACAGGAACAAATTTCTCCCCAGATAAAAACAAGTCTTTTTAGATTACGAATGGAAGGAAACAATATTGAATACCTTGGCGGACGGGCCGGCAGTAAAGATACACGTACTGTAGAAAGAATAGCAATCAGCACTGAAGACGAAAGACAGATCGTATCTATTGGAAGTAAACCAGATGCCTATGACAAGCTAATTGCTTCGTTTGCTCCACATGTCTACGGCCATGAAGTAATCAAAGAAGCAATTCTTCTGTTAATTGTTGGTTCCGTAACAAAAAAACTAGACGATGGTTCAACTAGAAGGGGAGACATTAATGTACTCTTGGTTGGTGACCCTGGTACGGCCAAATCAGAAATGTTAAAGTTCGCTGCCAAAATTGCACCAAGGGGGCTTTATACTTCTGGAAGAGGATCAACAGCAGCAGGTTTGACTGCAGCAGTAATTCGCGACAAGATAGGGATCATGATGCTGGAAGCTGGTGCAGTGGTATTGGGTGATCAAGGACTAGTATGCATCGATGAATTCGATAAGATAAAAGCAGAAGATCGTTCTGCTTTGCATGAAGTAATGGAACAGCAAACTTGTTCTGTTGCAAAAGGGGGCATAGTTGCCACGTTGAATGCTCGAACATCCATTTTATCAGCAGCAAATCCTATGTATGGTAAGTATGATCCATACAAGAATATTACAGAAAATGTCAGTATGCCAATTCCACTTTTGACTAGATTCGATCTCATATATGTTATAAGAGATACACCAGAAAAAGAGAAAGATAATCGTGTTGCAAGTCATATTTTAGAAATACATAGAGATTCAGAACATGCTGCACGTCCTGCTATCTATATTGATCTCTTTAGTAAATACCTTGCATTTTCCAAACAAATTGAACCAAAATTGACTACTGAAGCAATTGACATCATTAGAAATTACTATATGAAAATGAGAAATGTTGATTCGGAAGGAATGATTACTGTTACTCCTAGGCAGCTTGAAGGTCTAGTAAGATTATCGACAGCCCGAGCCAGATTGTTATTAAAAGATAAAGTAGAGGCAGAAGACGCAGAACGTGCAATATACCTTGTACAGAGAATGCTAGAAACCGCAGGAGTAGATGTTAATACAGGAAAAGTAGATCTTGGTGTCCTTCATGGTAAACCCCATAGCGAAGTTTCAAAATTGAAAATGTTTATGGAAATTTTTAATGCTCTTTCTGGACAAGACAAAAATGATGTCGAAGAGAAGAATTTCATTAACGAACTAGTGAAGTCAGGCAAGTTTACAGAGGATGAGGCTAAAACTTTCATCAAAAAGGCAATGCAAAACGGACAGATATATGAAAGAAAGTCTGGCTTTTATGCCAAAGCATAATGTAAAAAGTTAGCTTTTTACAATTGCAACTCCAAAGATTACTATAACTGTTCCTTGGAGAATGCGGAAGATGCTATTGGTGCCAATCTCAGTCCATCATATCCCTTCAACTGGAAAGGCGGCAGCTTTTTCTTCAGCAGGAACAGCAGCAGACGACCAAGAATCCACTGCCCTCTTGAGCGCAATTCCGTCAACTGCCTGAAGAATGGAAAGGCTAGTAGTGGCCTAACTCACTCCACTATGTAGTTTCAACCCCGTCTAAGTAATGAAAACTTACGGCAACATATTTCGTACATACACGATGTTGTATGTTTATTTGCTTACCTAAGGCGTTAACAATTGTCTTTAGCATGTATCTAGTTTCTTTAAAACAAAAGATATAGCTTTTGTAGTCGACTTTTCTATTCAATATGAAGTAGATTTATAGTCAAAATTAAATTTACAGCATCCTTGCTGTCTTCCTCTCTCTTGCTGTCTCTTTGGTGCTTCAAATCTTATTATTTTGCATGACATATGACGGCACTTTAATGAACTCGAACGAATCATCATCAACACTACCATTAAAAACAGAGATACTACATAATAGAATCATACAGAAGAAGAGAGAAATGCATAAGTCTCATAATAGAGCTTATACTGATAGCCTGTGGACAGATATAGAAACATTCTAATGCGACAATCAACAGCCGGCAAGAATTAACAGCACATTTTGGGCCTATTTATCATGTCAAATTTGTTTCCTACACCTCCGAGCCCGAACTGATATTAAGTTCGTGAATCAAATTTAATTTCATATGCTTAATGCATTTGGAATATATTAATATCTATAATCAATCTAAAAGCTTGATTCAGTTTGTTCTTGTTATCTGGATTTATTCTTAATATCTTGTTAATTTTAGAAAACGCATTACGAAATAAAAAAAGTTTATACAATTACATATACTGGAGCAATTATTATTTGATAATAAAGAACAAAAACATCTTTTATCTTTTTCATAAACAAATCCATTGTTATAATCATCTGTAAAATTAATTACTATGTTCACATATCATATATTTTAAAACAATCGTAAGCAATAGTTTACAGAATAATACAATATATTGACTTAATACAATGATTATTAACGACTGAACGAGATAGAGTAAGGATTAATTAATATTACTATATCATGAATTCTATGTCATATGCAGCAATTATGTCATTTTTGATAGTGGCCATGATGCTTACGTCTGAACTAACCGTTGGTCAAAGCCAACAACAATTACTGAATCATACTCAAGGCGAATATAATGTAATCAAGACAAAAAATAGCGAACAATTTGTTTTTCCTTCTTCGTCATCAAATAGTGATAGGAAGCATCCATTTGTTTATACTTATGACGTGCCTAAAGTTACAAACTGGATTTTGACAATACAAAATAATATGTCATATAGCGAAACGCCGAATGCGAAGACCATTGTGAAATTGCAGGAACCCACACAAAGTGACAAGTTCATTGAAATTGCAATGTTTGGAGATGCTTCTAAGAAATTCTGGGTTGCAGTAAATACACGAGAGTCTGGATATATAAGAATCTATGAACAAGATAATGATGGATGGTCTAGAGATGAGCCATTAATCGTAGCACACGCAAATAATCAGGGACTTACTATTACCAATGGCAAAAGGATTATTGTTGATAGATTATCCATCAACGATTTTACCCTTGCTTCAATTGCAGTGTACGGTAAAGATGATCCAGATTCTACTGTTAACACCTATAGAGGAAATATATCGTTTAACGTGATTTACGGAAGTCCTGCCGATTCTCCTCTTTATTATTTTCCACTTGCAACGATGGTAGGTATTGGTGGGCTTGTCGCTTGTTTGCTAGTATTTAAGAAAAGGAAGACTTCTTCGGAAGAACAGACGCAGCATCAGTAATATTATGATAAAATTTACAAACACTTTTTAATTTACATACTTTGCAATTTGGTTTTATCGGGAGACAGACGTTTTGACCGTACATTACAAAAGTCGAGTTTACTTTGAGCCAATATTTTTTATCAATAATACGGCTTAGCTCAATTTCAGTATTTTCTGGGGTTCGAGTATTAACAATACCTATCCTGTTTGATATTCTGTGAACGTGAATATCAACTGGAATTGCAGGCTTATTAAAAGCATATACTAAAACACAATTTGCCGTCTTTATTCCTACACCTGGCAGAGCTAGTAGTCTTTCTAAATCATCGGGAACTTTTCCGTTAAATCTTTCAATTATTAATTGTGAAATTTCTTTGATCCTCTTAGCTTTGACATTGTAAAAACCACTGCTATGGATTATTGCTTTAATTTCTTCTATGTCTGCCTCTGCCAGTTCCTTAGCATTTTTGAACCTAATAAATAAGTTGTTGATAACTCTTTTGGTATTTTCATCTCTAGTACGGGCTGACAAAATGGTTCCTATAAGAATTTTAAATGCATCGCCTCCTTCTTCAATTTGCAATTCTGTGAGAGCACCAAGTCTTGGCATTTTTTTATGATAAAGCACTTTTTCCATTTTACTAATTATACTACCAATAGCTATAGTGGTCAGTGATAGAAACCTCTGAGAATATAATTTTATGCTAAAGGGCCTATATGTTTAATGTCTAGATAGTGTCGCTTGCTTTTATATATAGAGTCTATTGCCACAGGTTCTCTATATTCTTCATAACTAATTCGATTTAATAGATTTGAATATATGCGCTATAAAAGAAAATATATTAAATATTTAATATAGTCGTATAATATAATCAATTAGAATAACATTTCTGTTAATATGGATAGCCAAGAGGGAATTAAAATAAAAAAGGTTTTGATCTTCGTAAAGAAATAAAATGTGACATATTATTTTCGCTCTTTTATTCTGCCGCGGCCTGTCTTTCTTGGTGATATATTTCCAACTTTACGTCCTGGTGGTGTAGTTCTGCCAACTGACGATTGCCGGCCAATATGCTGATGTCTTCCACCACCATGTGGATGATAGACCGCAGCTTGTGCAATCCCTCTAACTGTAGGATATAATCTTCCATGAGCTTGCATATACTTTGCTCTATTGCCTGCCTTCAGAAATGGTTTTTCTTTCCTACCTGCACCTGCAATTATTCCAATCATTGCTCGACATTTTGGATTAACTGTAAGAAACTTGCCAGAAGGAAACTTTAACGTTACACCTTCAGTGCCATGAGCAAAAACAAGAGCAGAAGAGCCTGCCGATTTAATCAACTTACCACCATCACCAGCGTTCTTTTCAATATTGCAAATTAAAGTACCGTCAGGTATCGATTCTAAAGACAAAATATTTCTTGCAGTTGCAGTTGCACCGATACCGACTTCAATTTTACTTCCAACAGTTATACCATCAGGAGCTGGAACATAGGAATAGGTGTTGTCATCAAAGTGAATCCTCGCCAGAGGAGCATCTCTTCCACGTTCATGTACAATATCCACAACTGTACCAGAGTGATGTTCACCTAACTTAAAATTAGGATATTTAGCTGGTGCAATCTTTCCAACGATAATTGCTCTAAATTGCTTGCCTCCTCGACCTCTTCTACGTACTAACGTTCGCTTGCCCAAACTTACTCAAAAGATACGCGCAAATAGGTGATTTTAAGTTTATGTTATTTTAAAACTGATAACGAACAATAATTACTGTCTTAAATAATTGATTATTAAAACATTATTAACCTACACAAAGATTAATGAATTAAAGATAATAACGCCGAGATTTGGACGAAAGGTAGTAAAGGTATAAAGATGAGTAAAGTACTAGGTGTCATCGTGAGCCAGAATACTCTATCTCTGAAGGTACTTGAAGCTTACACTAGAGATGTAGGCCGTGGAGTTGCTCGAATTGACTATGATTCTATGGATTCTTTGAGTGCATCTACAGGTGATGTTATCGAGATTAGAGGCAAACGTAGAACCGTTGCTAAGTGTTTACCACTTTATCCTTCAGATGAAGGTAAGGGGATAATAAGGATTGACGGACTTGTTAGAAACAATGCAGGTGTTGCTATTGGCGATACAGTCGTTGTAAGAAAGATTAAGGCAGTTCCAGCTGAAAAGGTTATAGTTGCTCCTTTAGAGGCTATACCTCCTATAGATGAGCGATACCTTGCCGATGCTCTTGAAAGTGTTCCTCTAATAAAAGGTGATAATGTAATGGTACCTTATTTTGGAGGTAGACTTACATTCCAGGTTATAGGTGTGACTCCAGCTGCTGATGCAGTATTGGTTACACAAAAGACAATATTTCATATTGCAGAAAAGGGTGAGACGTTAAGGGGAGTACCACAGGTTACTTATGAGGATATTGGTGGATTAAAAGAAGAAATCCAAAAAGTTAGAGAAATGATAGAACTTCCATTACGACATCCTGAAATCTTTGAGAAGTTAGGTATCGAGGCACCAAAAGGAGTTCTACTTTACGGTCCACCGGGTACAGGTAAAACTCTGTTGGCAAAGGCAGTAGCCAATGAGAGTAATGCTCACTTTATCAGTATCTCTGGACCAGAAATAATGAGTAAGTTTTATGGAGAATCTGAAGCGCGCTTAAGAGAAATATTTAAGGAAGCTAAGGAGAAGGCACCATCTATAATTTTCATTGATGAAATAGACTCAATTGCTCCAAAGAGAGAAGAAGTAACTGGCGAAGTGGAGAGAAGAGTAGTGTCCCAGTTGTTATCATTGATGGACGGTCTTGAAGCAAGAGGTAAAGTCATTGTGATTGCAGCAACAAACAGACCAAATGCAATTGATCCAGCATTAAGGCGTCCTGGAAGATTTGACAGAGAAATAGAGATTAAGGTACCTGATAAACGTGGCAGATTAGAGATATTGCAGATCCATACTAGGAACATGCCTCTAGATACAGATGTAGATCAGGATAGAGTTGCAGCAGTCACTCATGGTTTTGTAGGTGCTGATCTTGAATATTTGTGCAAAGAGGCAGCCATGAAGTGTTTAAGAAGATTGCTGCCTGAACTTAACTTGGAAGATGAGAAGCTTGCTCCAGAAGTTTTGAACAAACTTATCGTGACGATGAGTGATTTTGAAAACGCAGTGAAAGAAGTAATGCCATCTGCCATGAGAGAAGTTTATCTTGAATCACCAGATATCCCATGGTCTGCAATAGGGGGACTAGAAGAAGTTAAGCGAGAATTACAGGAAGCAGTAGAGTGGCCATTAAGGTATCCAGATTTGTATACTAAACTGGGGCACTCAATGCCAAAAGGTTTGTTAATGCATGGCCCTTCAGGCACAGGTAAGACACTCCTTGCAAAAGCTGTGGCCACAGAATCAGAAGCTAATTTTATTAGTGTAAGAGGACCTGAATTGCTAAGCAAGTGGGTTGGAGAGTCAGAGAGGGGTATCAGGGAAATATTCAGAAGGGCAAGACAAGCAGCTCCATGCGTAGTATTCTTTGATGAGATTGATTCAATTGCCCCTACAAGGGGTATGGGTGGAGACAGCATGGTTACTGAGCGTGTCGTATCACAATTGCTGACGGAATTAGATGGAATTCAGGCATTATCAGGAGTAGTAGTATTAGCAGCAACAAACAGAGCTGATATGATAGATCCTGCGTTACTTAGGCCAGGAAGATTCGACAAAATTGTGTTTGTTCCGATGCCAGATAAGGGAGCAAGACAAAAAATTCTGGAAATTCATTCAAAAGATAAACCAATTGGTCCTGATGTAGATTTGACAAAAGTTGCTGAGCTTACCGAAGGTTTCAGTGGTGCTGATACTAGTTCTGTGGCAAATACTGCAGTTTCACTTGTGTTACATGAGTACTTAGCAAAGTATCCTACACCAGAGGAAGGCAGCAAAACACGCTTCAGAAGCACATATAATGATGCGCCACTTTGAGGATGCAGTGAAAAAGATCAAGACACAAAGAGAAGGCAAACCTGGTGAAAAGGTCACTGTACCTTATTATAGATAAATAAAATAAAAGTGCCATTCCTTCATTTAATTTAAGTCAAAGGAAAAGATTCATTTACTCGGCTCTAAAAACCATGGTTACAATAACAAGAAGATTATTAGTCTATGCAAATTCTAAGCGATACATCTAAAGAATAATTCCCTGTTTTGTGTTCTTACATGCCTTGAACTGATATGTTCTCAAAAAAGCCTCTTTATCACAGATACTATAGTTTCGTCTTTTTGTTGAGTCGATGATATATAGTGGTTTGGAATAACCACGCTTCATCTGTTTTTCCATGTCTTCTATATGTTCTCCATATTGGAACATCCTCGTATTGTGTAGGTATAATACTGAACGCATGTAAATCTCGCTTACCAAAATATGGTTATCTTTACTGTCATAACCCTAGTCAGCCACAACTATGGTAATGGGCATTATTTCGGATGTCCTGGTTATCAGGGATCTGAAATCAATGTTATCGTGTCTTGTTGGAGCTCTCCTTATCCTTATGTTACATATTATTATCTGTTGGAGTATGTGATCTCGTATTGATAATTTAGCATATTTTCCTTCTCAGTTTATATCTCTCGGTATAGTATTGAAATGCATGTGTAACCTTGAATCCAGTTGAATTTATTCCTGCGAATATGTGTCTTATACCTGTAAGTATGATGAATGAAGATATTATCTTTCAGCAATATATATTATTGACTCTGTCTGAGCTCTTTTGCGATGTTGCAAAATGAGGTATATGTGACAACTGTAGGAACATCCTAAGGTAGTGGGCTTCAACCAGACACTCAACAAACATTGGATATCTATTATCTTCATACTGTCTTATTGTGAGTAATACTAACTGCTGCCATAGGGTAAAGACAGGGTTGCTCTTCCTATGAAGAAATAGTAGTGTCCTTGAATTTCTTAAAACACGATAGATGTAATATTTGCCAGTCTAACATATCTTGATTCTTTCAATATTCATATAGTCTATTATGATTCTAGAAAGCTTTGACGGCTTGAATTAGTCTGATTTCTAGAGCCATTTACTCATGTTCTTCTTATAAAACTAAAGATATTAAATTTAATGTAGAAATTGCTAGTGGAATAATGATAAAATAATGGACAATACTATCTTGACTATCAATGTTTGACACTCAACAATGGTAGATTAATGATTAAGCAATAATATAATAAAAAATATGATACGGTCCCTCCATCCAGACATATGAAGTACTAATTTATAACATTCACAGTCGTATGAGTTAGGTGTATCGAATTAATTACATCAAATAATTTTTTCATAATAAATTTAATTTTTTCTACTTTAATTAGATCAACAAAGGCAGCTATCTTTAAAATATTCTTATAAAATCAGTTAAAATATTTTGACAAATTTCTATCGCAATCAAAAATTAATTGGGCAATGTTTTTAAGTTATGTGTTTTACAAATAAAAACACATAAAAAAAATTGATGAAAAATTCTCAAATCCAACTGGTGAAAAATCTAAATCTGACGACACCAGCGTTAAACCGTTTTGCAAAACCAAGTGACATCGGCAAATTAGTCGCACTATATGGAACGCCGCTTTACCTAGTCGATGAAGATACATTGCACTCAAAAGCTAGGGAGCTATACAATGCATACTCAAAATTCAATGGACCTGTAAAAGTTGCATACTCAATCAAGGCAAACTTCAGCCCAGCAATTCTACGCACATTCATTAATGACGGAATAACTTTTGATTTGACATCAATTGGGGAACTTCGTTTTTTAAAGGAGTGTAAAGGGGATCCTGAAAACATTATCTATACAAGTGTGACTGAAGAATTACAAGAATATTCGGAAGTACTTCAAACCGGCGTAAGAAGAATTGTTGTTAGTTCATTTAATGGGATAACAAATTTGGCCAAAGCGGCTAATAAAATGAATATCAAACCTCTAACGATGATCCGTGTGAATCCTGAGGTGGGAGTTAAAGCAGAGGTTCGTGCATCGTATAGAAACGGCAAGTTTGGTGTTCCCTTAAACGGAGGAACAATTGATAGCGCAACCAAAATGGTAAAGAATTTGATAAATAATGATTTACTAAAATTCGAAGGCTTCCATTTTCATCTTGGATCGCAGATTACAGATTTCTCTTGCTACACACATGCATTTGACAAAATGGACGCATTTATAGCGAAGCTAAAGAAGGAGTATCGTAACTTTCAGATTAATACCTTTGATATTGGTGGGGGGACACCAGTTTTCTATCATGAGCCTGTGCCTACTCCTTCCCAAATGGCTGAAAATTATTTCGCTAACCTTAATCGACTTGCAGAAAATCATGGAAAATTCACACTTATTGTTGAGAGCGGTAGATTTCTAGTAGCCGAATCATCAATATTAGTTTCTAGGATAGTAAATACAAAAGAATACAATGAACACAGGATTGTTATAGTAGATGCAGGTTATCATTTATTATTAGATGCTGCTCTATTGAAACAAGAATATCCACAGGAGGTAATTCCAGTACTTGACGGTAAAGAGCAAACGACAAATCCAATAACTCCAAAGAACATCCATCTTGCAGGCCGGCTGTGTGATACATATGATGTATTTCCACTTTCCAACGCATCAAGTCTAAGTGACGCGGCTATTGGAAGATATATATCATTTTATAATGTTGGAGCATACTCAACAGTCTTCAATATGCCGTTTCACTGTCAAACAAAACCTCCGATCATAATGAAAACTACCGATGGAGACTATAAACTTGTACGAAGAGGGACATCTTATGAACAATTGTTTATGGAAGAAGGTGGAGATCTAGTCTAACACCTTCTTATTTATGGCGAATTTTATATATAATTTTTAGTATTGAAATTGTTGATTGCAGTGTCTACATCATACCAATTTCCGGCGGATAAAAGATCAAAAAACAATAACAATAAGAAAATTAGAGCACATGTGTTTATTCGAGGTAAAGTACAGGGTGTTTATTTTAGACAAAATACAAGAATTGTGGCTACAAGATACGGTGTGATGGGCTGGGTACACAACTTAAAAGATGGACGAGTTGAGGCAGTATTTGAGGGAAATGAAATGGACGTACATCAGGTGATAGAGTGGTGTTATGCGGGCCCTCCTAAGGCTGCAGTGGATGATGTTGACATAATCTATGAAAAGTATACTGGAGAGTTTCGTGAATTCAAAGTCAATTATTGAATGGTCTAATATGTAGTTAAAATTTCCCTTTTTGATATTTTCCACTTCTCGTACGAGTCCTAATAGTTTACATGATAGATGGTTTTAATTATGCAGATTCGAATTGAAAATTATTATGGAATACTTCATTGATGGATATCCATAGATAGTCGAAATGTCAAGCGCTACTCTGTGTGGACTAACTTATTCTATGATATTATAGTCAAAAGATTTTACAAAATCTCTTAAACCGATCATGATAATAGTTTTGGTTGGTTCTTTTATAATCTCTTCTCGATCCTCAAAAATCTCTCCAACTCTTTCCCAGTACCTTTTGGATGCTCTTGATTCTGTCTTTCTAATTTCTAGAAGTGATTTTTTGCCTATCACAAATAATCTGTACATTTCTTTTTTTACTCTCCCTTCCCTTTTCATTTCTTCTTCAGCTGCAGTTACAAGTTACGTTAGCAGTTACCAATAAAATCTTCGTATTTCGTCGATACCTTATACTTCTTCAGAACGTTTCTTTGGCCTATAAAAGAAGTAATATTGGTTTAGTATATCAGGAGATTAATGTCATGGTTTCCCTTGACAGCTTTTATTTGTGAGCTATCTATGGATTCCTGATCTATAGATTCTACTATCTTAACCCAATAATCCGCAGACTTATAGTTGTATGAATAATGACCCAATACTATATGAGAAGAGAGTGTTGAAGCAAATAGTATTAGAAAACAACTACTCACATATTTAGTCAACTGATAAACTAAAATAAAAATACTTCCAGACCTGTTTATTGTTTATTTAATGTTTATTTAGTCTCATAATGGCCCTGGCGCAGTAGGCAATAAAATACCAACAATCGTAGCTGCTATCCATACAATGACTGCAATAACCAATGCTTTAAGCCAACCAATGCTATACAACGCTCTCAATGCTAATAGCCAAACAATTCCACCGACTATTGCTGCCTATCCAGCCCGTGCCAATTAGAGCATACGCTATAGTATAGACGATTGCCCCAATAATAGCTGCTATGAATGCCTGTTTTATCCCTTCTTTTTCTCCAAATAATTTTGTAACAAAGTATATTATAATAGTAGAGACAATTACACTTACTATAAAGCTTACAACTGTAAATAATCCATCTGCCATCCGCTTACCAAGTCCATCATAGTTAATAATTATATAGTATTAAGATAGTTGACCATTTGATAATAAGATGTATAAGGATTGTATATTTTTTAAATAGACAATGGAAGTAAGCTGAAGAACTAAATAGTTAGAATTCAGTTCAAAAATGGAGTCTGATCGAAAATACTACCCCATCAAAAAAAGTTGATTTATGGTTCCAATATTGCCTGATCGATATTATGAAAATACATCAATTACAATCTTTAACTGTAAAAAATTTGTAACATTATTGAAAAGCATGTTAAATAAAAATAACTACAATCTATGATAAATAATAACAGTATGAAACGAAATATTATAGTTAAGACTTGCGTCTATGTATGTAGTAACTCTAGCATTCAATGCTACATAATTAAAATCCATTATAGCACGGTTATCTAATTTAAAAATAGTTTTATATAAATATGATTTAAAATCGCATGATTTGACAGATTATATACTATATTTTCATCTCGCATAAAACAATTAAACTCTATTTCGAATTTACAATTGTTGTCAATAAAAAATAGAAAAGATTAGTTCAGCGATTTTAAATTCGAATTGTTATCCTTCTGCTATTCGCTGTCATCTGTCTATCACCTGATTTATCTCCACCGTCGCTGCTATCACCGTGATTTATGCTCCGTCTGCTACCGCCGTCTTCGCTGCTACTGCTACCGTCGCTGCTGCTACTTGTCATCATACTTTCCATAGACATACCTGCTTGCTGTGCTGGACCTGTTAAAGCCTGTTGTACACTCATCAATGCCATCTTAGCATCATCGTCATTACCGCTATCTACTGCGGTCATGGCTTGTTGTAAGCTGCCCATTACCGTAGTCATGGCCTCTTTAGGAACCATTACCATAGCACTTTGGCTAGCTGCTCCGCCTCCACCTGTTTGATTCATGCTCGCTCCACCTGTTTGATTCATGCTCGCTCCACCTGTTTGATTCATGCTTGCTCCTGTTTCATTCATCATCGCTCCACCTGTTTGATTCATGCTCGCTCCACCTGTTTCATTCGTCTGTGCTATCGCATCGGGCGTAAATCGGCTACTACCCATAACAAATAGTGATGCTACAAGTATAGCTGATATGGCAACGACAGATAAGTTCACTTCAAATCCTTGATTCGTTTTGTTCATTGGTGCCAGAAAGCGGCATCATCTAACATATATCTTTATGTGTTTTCTATTCTAGATTTTATATTCAGTTTTATCTTATATAATAATATATAAAATTAAGTATGCAGAATTACTTAATTCCAATGGGTTTGTAAACTTGATTTTGTTATTATTCTTTTGATTTGAATATTAACTAGAATATGATTAGCTATAATGTTATGATAAATTCGATAAACGAGATCACAATAACTTTCTACGCCCTATGATAGGTGGGGGAGTGGTAGAAAGACAGGAAAGGAGAGAAAACGTTCTAGCTATGACTTATTCCGTGGAAAAGTCAGAATTAGATATGATTGTAGAGTATTGCCAATCCGATTCTTCTAAAAATAAATATCCGTAAATTTTTATTATTGCTACTACTATTGTAGTTTAATTAGTTCTCTTTATGCGTATTTCCTAAAAATATATTTGAGTATACTGTCCACTCGTCAGCATGTCAGCAGAATTCGCAAATAGCTTGTTAGAGGTTATATGAAAGAATGAATGTATTTGTTCAAGAATAAATTATATTGAACTATTGAAGCCAAAATTTCTATAAAAAATAAACAGATTAGAGGTTCAAATAGTAATTTTCTTGCTGATGATATCTTTTATTTGATCATAATTATAAATATAATAATATCAGGTTTTACCTATTAGTAGGGATATATAAATATGATATCTGATTCTAATAGTGAGGGTAACCATGATTCTCATTATCATTCCTTTTCAAATAACGAAAAAGAGGTAATATACAAGGCCATTTTCTCAAGGCGTGATGTTAGATCACATTTTGTCAGTGGCCGAGTCATTCCAAATGATGTTCTATTAAGAATTCTAGATGCTGCTCATCACGCACCATCAGTAGGTTTTTCACAGCCTTGGAACTTTATTTTAATTAAAGATAAATCAATTAGAGAACAAGTAAAAGAATCCTTCTTAAGAGAGCATAAGAAGTCAGTTTCAATGTTAGACGATGACACTCAGAGACAAGAAAAGTACACATTATTGAAGTTAGAGGGCATAATGGAATCGTCAATAAACATATGTGTTACCTATGATTCTACTAGATTCGGTCCATTTGTGATTGGAAGAACATCTATAGCTGAAACTGGTGTATATAGTGTATGCTGCGCAATTCAAAACTTATGGCTTGCTGCTAGAGCCGAAGGCATAGGAGTCGGTTGGGTTAGCATACTTGCAAATGAAGATTTACAAAAAATTCTGCAAATACCTAAACATGTTAAACCAATCGCATATTTGTGTCTAGGTTTCGTGAAAGAATTTGCAGATAAACCAGACCTAGAAAAGATAGGTTGGCTTCCTAGGATGGAATTAGGTAATGTTATTTGTTATGAGCAATGGGGAGTATCCACATCCAATTCCTGGTCAGAATTTTGTAACATTGTTGATTATTATAAAACCAACCACTAGTGTAAAGTAGAAAAAAGCATCCTAATTAAATTATTTTAAAGCTACCATTTAACTTCTATCTACAATTACCACTATTACTAAGATGTTTTATACATAATAGAACAGCATTTACGTAGAACAGTTGATGTTCACTTTCCTGTACGCATCTGTTATTAGCATTTAAATTATCATCACATCATTTGTTTATGGATGAGAATAAAAAAATTGTGTATATCACGTTTCTCTATCTGTCATTCTCTATGAAGCAGGCTCTCTTATTTTTCTTTCTCTGCGTCCTTTAAATCGCATCATAACAAGATAAAATGATGATGATACAATAAGGCTAGGAATTGTAGCGCCTATGTTGGGTAATTGTGCCATATGAATTGGTGAAAGCGACGATAAAAGATAGTATACTAATACACCTGTAGACCAAGCGATAATAGCTGTAAATCCAATCCTTAAGGCACCTTCTCCGTATATCATATCTTTTGTGTATTTACGATTCCTTACAATATAATAGTCAGACAGAACTACACCGAATAAAGGTACAAATACAGCACCTATCAAAAGAATAAAAGTTTGATACTGTGCGATGGGGATTATCATAGCAAGAATAGTACAAAGAGATGTAAATCCAACTATCAAATATCGTTGATTTATTTTGTGATAGATATTTTGTGTAGAGACCGCAGCAGAATAAACATCTGCAAAGGTGTTATCGGTCTCATTTACTACAAGTATTAGTATAAGGAATCCAAAAAACATTGATTGAATAGCGCCAATTATCGCAACAACATCGTTGACACCAAGTAATATTCCTCCAAAATAAAATAAAATATTTGTTAGTGCAAAACCAATAATTGTTGCTCTTAATGCACTATTACTACTTTTTGCAAATCTGTTATAATCCGCTGCAAGTGGCATCCAAGATATTGGCATAGCTATTACGATATCAAGTGCGGAGAAGAAGGACATTCCATTACCTGGTGATGATAAGAGTTTTGGAACATTTTCTGATGTCATCAAGCTAATAATCATTATTATAGATGATGCATACACTATCCATATAGCAAATTTTCCAAGCCACTGTCTTACTACTGTAAGTGGTCCGAGGATACCAAGTAGAGTAACAAAGCCCCCAAATATTATCGTCCAAACATAGAAGGGAATAAAGTTACCAACTAACATCTCTGCAGCCTTTGACATTATCATGATTTCAAAAATAGTCCAGCCAATGAGCTGTATTACATTTAATATAGCAGGAAGATAAGATCCATGAATACCAAATGATGGTCTCATACTCACTAGTGACGGTATTGCGCAATCACTTCCAATCTTTCCAGCTAAAGCGAGAAGAAAAGAGCCTATAACAGAACCTATAACAATTGCAAGAATTGCATCGATAAAGTTGGCATCTGAAAGAAATGAGCCTGCAGAGAAAACCAATAATCCTACTCCCAAACTAGACCAGAGTATAAAGTAGTCCCTTTCTCTGAGTACTCTATACTGGAAAGGTACAGGTTCAATACCCCATTCAGAAGGATTTTTTATCGAAGTCATTTTATTCCTCTATTATACATGATCATTTCTCTGTACATCATGTAAGCATTTTGAAGATTTCGCTATACATCAACAGGCTTAATTTCTCGCATATAATCCTTGCAGTTATATTTAATCTAGTTAATATTCTCTTTGCTGAATACTTTGTTTATTCTACTAGATTTCCTAATTATGTTATTTACAGTCGTATGTTTTTCTGATTTTTAGATTTGGTTAATTTGATATATAGAGTATTATAATATTGTTTTCCAGGCGCATTTTCGTTTAAATTCTTATATAAACTCAAAAAGAATTGACTAGTAGTATGTATGTATTTTTATAACATGGAATACAAATTGCCTTAAAGCTCAAGAATCTTTAATTTTAGGCTTATGGATTCAATTCTAGATAAACGCTTGTTACCGACATGTTTAATTCTGACATCATCTACTGATAATAACAATGGCTGACCAGATGTTTATGTTTGCTATAACTGCTGGCTTCATGATAGGATTGGGGATCATATTGGGTATTGCAAGAGGACGTAGATCAAAAACCGCAACTACAGAAGTGACTAACGAACCTTCTTACTCCTCCTCATCCTCCACATCATCCGGAGCAAGTCAAGAAGGGAGGAGAGTTAAGAGATATAATTCTGAAGGTAAACCTGTTTACGAATAGTATATCTACAGAAATAATAAGTCATAGCAGAGTAGTATAGTAACATCGTATCTAGTTGTAAGTATCTATTGTAGAAGAAAAATTTGAGAAACCTGATACTAACAACAGTATTTATTAGGATTTCGTTATTCTCCAATTGTATCTTGCTATCACTTTGTTACGTCTGTCGATATTATATAAGTATCAAATTGAACATGCACAAACAAAATTAGATGCATGTTCGTTTACGTAGTTGCTGTATAATAGTAGCAATAGTATTATTCAATCCTGTTAGGAGTATCATTATCTACTACCTTTTCAATTTTTACATTATTAATACTAATTAGTACCAACAATATTTTTACTGTATTATATTACTACTTGAAACGAGATGTAGTCAATCAATAAGATTAGCAGCAAATTGCTTAAATTCTATCAGAAATTCTTAATTACATTGATTACTGTCTCAACACTAGATACCCTATACATTAGTAATCCTCATTCGTATAAATCAAAATCGTTGTATGATATTAGAGTTTAAACTAATTTTAATAGTACAGTACTTTATTTCACTCTACTGGTTTAAACCTCTTAACCATACTTAGCCTTGCATTAATGAGGTTTATTTGTTCTTGTATTAACTTTTTATATCCTGTTAATATTTGAGCTTGTTCATCATATGATTCTTTGCGCAGGTCAGTAATCGTATCTTCAAAAACCGTTATTGCCTTCTCAACATTTGCACCTAGAGTTTGAATAGCCTGTGAATCCTTTTTTGCGCCGATATCTAGAGATTCGTTTGTAGTCTTAATGGTTTTCTCTTCTGTTACGGCCATTGCTTTCTTGCCAAATGTGACTATAAAATCCTTAAAAGATTGTCCTGCTTCTTTGGCCTTGGAAGATATAGATTCATCGTCTTCGTCGTCTTCTTCTTCAATTGAAGACTTTTGATCATGTATTTTATATTCAGTACTAGACGGAGAAATAACAATGGTTTCTTCTTTAATATCTGTCGTCGCAGTGGGTTCAGTCGTATTATCATTGTAATTGTTGTTATCTTTATTAATCATAATATAGTAAATACTTTATAGGTTATAAGCGATTAAGATGGTTATCTATTATATTTTAAGTATGCCAGAAATAATATATATTATTATGATCTTTTATTTATTCATATCATAATTGCTACTGCTCTCCATCTGTGAACACTTCAAATCGATAATCGATTAAGAATATCTCAGGAGAGTCGCATTAAACGTTCTGACGCTCTTTTCGCTAATGATATGCTTTGTGAGTAGCATAAAACTACCTTATCTTCCTTAAATTCAATCATTATTAATATTTATAGTTATATCGATGTGATTATTGTCCACTTTAAATGGAGAATAACTGATGGTTACGAGTAAAACCTTAATGTATGATTATCTGTTCCTACGTTACATAATACTACCTCCGTCTGAAGATTTTGTGATATTATTCGACTAACCATCTATGTTATATGGGCAATAGCGTTAGTCAGAGCGGGGACCGACTAGTAATGACAAGGATAATCATAGGGACAGCCATTACATTAGTATTTACAACGTTGAGTGCCTATTGTTTTTCTTACTTCCAACAATATTATATTTAAAATCGTCTGATGGCCATCATAATCTTTAATGATAACGGAAAAAACATGCTTGTAGCAATACATAAATTCTTTTCTTCTGCAACACTATGTTCCATCAGTTCAAGTAGTGGATTGACCTTCGCTTTCTTTTTCTTCCTCTTCTAACGGATGCACAATGTATTTTTTGGCCATAATTAATAGAATTACGCCTAAAATTGCTAGCACTAATGCAAGTCCCTGTGCCCCACCATTGGGTATTACTACAAAATAAACTATCGAAAAAATAATACATATTAATGCCTGCAAAGCATACTTGAGAGATTCACGCATGGTAGTTTTTTTTGCAATAAACCCAACTCCGAAGAATAGAATACTAGGATAGATAGTAAGTAGAAGATACTGATCAATATCTATTCCATTATGGGTCAATATGGTATTAATGATTAATGAAGAATATCTGTCTTTCTTTTAGTATTGTTATTCTTACAAAATTTTTGTGTACTTGAAAATTCATCGCGAGGGCATCTAAACGTAATAAGAATTCAAGAGAATTTAAAAATTAGAAGCTTGTCTAAAACTGTGTTAGCCTTTCAGTTAGAGAAACATTTCAACAATACTAAGCAATTGGAAGATGCAATCCAATGACCTGTCATCCTTCTAAAATTATATCTATATGAACTACGATCTGACGGATTATAAATAATACAAAAATAGAATTTTAGTTTCTAAAAAGAGTATAATAACAGAGAGAATAGACTGATGCTATCATGTAATAGCGTCAAATTAATATATACTCTACTAAGAATCTTTGAACCAATCACTCTAAAAATGAGTTTCCGTATTTTGGTAAGGAATTATTAAAAAATAATATTGTCGTAAAAATGCTATTATCGTGCTTTCTAAATATCACGCAAGATTATGGTGATTCATCTCTACTTTAACATGATAGTATACTGCCTAACATAATTTCGTATATCTTTTAAAACCAAGTAAAAGGATTTTTTAAGCATAGTAAACCTTACATATTAAGAAAAATCTGTAAACGAACTTTTGTTAGTTAGTATAGTAGAATTGTAATAGAAATAAATTTCGTGAGATAATACATAACGATAGCTATTGTATCATATTCATGTTATATGGGAGGAATTAGATGACATATTGATATATCTTTGCTATACTAAAATTTATGATTTTCCAATTAAACTAAGGCTGTTTAATTTAAGCCAACAAATCATTTCAGTCTGGAGCAGCAATGCCAATTACAACACAATAATAACACTAATCATCACAATTACAATCTTCAAAAGTAAAAACGCAATTGGCTAGTGTACCTAAATGTATAAAGCTTGCAGGAGATGAAAACTGAGTAATCACGAAGACTCTGTGCCAACAGTCTTGATTAAATTACAAATACATTCGTTATACTAATAATGAATTTATCTTATAGATGATGGCAAATTCAAATTGTCATAATTAAGATTATTATTATACTTATGGTAAACATTTTGAAAAGGATTTACAAGCGATTGAAGATAGTTTAAATTATTCAATATGAGATGTGAATGTCTGTAAATAATGATGTTATTTCTAATCCTGAAATAGAGAAGTAAAAAAGTAATTTGCAAAATAATCTGAAAAGGTTTGTGTAATATTATTTAACTCTCATAATAAATTTTTCGAAATACATTTGCAGCTACATAGTATTATTATTAAACAACAATTATGTAATCATTTTATTTATAGCCCAATAATCAGCGTTGAGCAGATCCATTTACATATGATCGAACATTCCCACATTCATATAGTCTCATGAACATGAGTATAGTTGATATTCTTCTATACTCTATTTACCGCCTTTCTTATCTACGTTTTTTACAGTAGAGTATATGTGCTTCTTTGTGAGATATTATTCTTTTGTTTCATCTCTCTTGCTTCTCTTTTTGCCCTCTATGCTTAGCACTAGAATATTCCCATATATTTTATCCTCATGGCTGAAGATTATTGTTATAGTATCTGATTATGATTTTACACTATTATTCGCCTCCGTTGAGTATAAGAATGCGAGGTTATAATTATCACTAATTTGTGATAGTAACAAGATTAAATTGGTAAGATGAGCAGTATTATTGTCATCATATTAATGATTCTCTTGCTGTTGTAGCAATATTGAAGTAAAATAGTTAGTTAAATAAGGATAGACTCCTATGTCTTGAATTTCTGCCTAGCGCCTTTTTTCTTTTGTTGCTGCTGATTTATTACGAGGGATCTGTGATTTTTCGCCTTTTAGCATTATAAATAAGGATAATCCTATGCAAATACTAGCTATCCCAGTCCCTGCGCCAACCAGTATTGATAGTAAAGAAGCGTAATCCATTATCTAATTCTGCACTTTATCATATATGTATAATTATTAAACAGGACAAATAACTAGCTAATTTAATGATATATAGAATAGCTAAGTATGACTTGTTATATTATAAGTTAAAAACAGTCAATTGAATTAAATTAAAAGAAATAATACAGGCTCTTCATTATTTCTCTATATTTACATTTGTTTTCTAATGATCTGTAGGACTATTGAAGATTAGAGGCTTTTATGAAGTTTGATCTTGAATATATTTAATTTAATTTGATATAAGTGTATAAGAATGCATGATTATTCTTAGTGGCGACCAGTTATGAACATCAATTATAATCTATTGCTGAAGTGAATAATGGAAATAAATAAGTATAGATCGCTATTAAATACTTGCAGATGGTGTAATAACTAACAATAACCAAGAACACGATGGTAATAATGTTTATTTTTGAAAGATTATACAATAGGGATTCTGTGTTTGGAATAATGATGATGACATGAAGTTAAATGAGTCGAACCTATAGAATAGTGATATCAGCAATATTATGTGTATACCATGAAAAGAAACGATAGAGAAACTTATTATTGATATAGGAAATTACTATATTACCCTTTGATTTTCTAATTTTTCATTTATTTATACTGCTTATATGTATATATTATTATATTTAATCAACACAGTATCAGTAAGTATTATAGAAAATTTAGTTTTACGTAGTTATAAATATATTTATATGTTTACTAGTTCATAGTAACAGCATGAAAAAAAACGAATTATTAAAAATCTTAATTAAAGAAAGGGCTCTTGTAAGATTACTCAAAAAGATTGGCGATAAAGAATACCAGACTAGAGAATTGTTGCAGAAAGTAGGATTGTATGGGTATGGTCATAAACTTTTACTCAAAGCAGAGAAAAATAAGTTAGTTGAAAGAAAGATCCTAAAAAATAGGATGTATAACAAGCTTACTAAAGAAGGGAAACAGGTAGTCAGACTAGCAAAGGAAATAGGAGTATAGATGTGATGAATTGGCAACGCCATTTCTGTCTCTTCAATAAATATTGCATACATTTTTTATTTATGCAAAAATTCCACACATTTCTTGCTAAACCTTTCTGGTAATCGACTATCTGCAAAATGAAGATGCATATAGGATGCAAGACAGTTGTATACGACCAAACCGTCTCTTTTGTTATCTATTCCATTACCTCTTCTCATAGTATAAGCAAATTTTGAATCATTAGAAATATTTTCAATATTAGAGTAATGGAATTCATGACCTCTGATTTTAGACATATTCTCAAAAAATGAGGATGTACAGTCAGCCTCAGTATAATTTAAGGTCAACTTACCACTCATGAATGTATCTGCATCTATCAATCCAATCATCTTTCGTCTTTTGTTTTTTCCTTTATTGTATCTTCTAATTGATCTAGTAAGGTACATTAAACCTCCACATTCGCCATAAATTGGCATTCCATTCGTAGCCGCTTTTGATATTGATTTTATCATTGCTTGATTAGATTCAAGTTTGTCAGCTAAAATCTCTGGAAAACCCCCGCCGAGAATAATTCCATGAATGTTCTCTGGCAGTTCTGCATCATTTACTGGACTGAAGAATATAAGTTCTGCTTGCTGCTTTCTAAGGGCATCAAAGTTATCAGCATAGTAAAAATTAAATGATTCATCCAATGCTACTGCAATTCTGATTTGACTATCAGGAAAGGCTCTATGTATTACCTTTGTTCTATTTACTTGATTACATAGTGATTTTATCTTTTCCAGATCAATTTGTTCTGATATATATTTTGCAGATTGATATATTGATTTTTTTTTCTTTTCAAGTTCCAGTGCAGGAATAAGACCTAAATGACGCTCTTCCATTGTAATTTTTTTGTCTCGCCTGACAATTCCTATTATTGGGACATTAACTTTACATGCAAAGGCATCGAGAACGAATTTCGCATGCTTATCACCAGCAACATTATTTAAAATAAAGCCTGATATTCTCACTTTTTGATCAAAATGTAAAAAGCCAAGTGCAATGGCTGCTATTGAGCGTGCTGCTTTTCCTGCATCGATTACAAGTATCACAGGTGCATCAAGCATTTTTGCTATCTGTGCCGTACTTGCATAGTCATTTATTCCTGAAAGACCATCGAATAAGCCCATGACACCTTCGATGATTGCAACGTCTGCTCCTTGTGATGCATTATTGAAACATTTTAACACCCCATATTTGCCCATCATCCATACATCTAGATTGCGTGAAGGTCTTCCAGTAACAATTGTATGATAACTGGGATCAATAAAATCCGGACCTATTTTAAACGGCTGAACATGAAATCCATTTTTGGTGAGTGCATACATGATAGCCGTTGTTATGGTAGTCTTGCCTACTCCGCTGGTTGCACCAGCTACAACAATTTTTGGAGTATTCAAATAGATCAATATTTGTTTTCTTTCATTTTTTATTTTAACCTATTGTAATATGTGTGATTTTTACAGATAAGAGAGATGTTATTGCATAACATTGCCTTATGTTCTAACTTGTATCTGACCTTACCTTTGTTGTATATGCAAGATAGTATTATACTCCTTTAGAAAACAGCAGTATCAAAGCGAGCTTTAATAATTTTATCAAATAGGATTAATGCCCTATGTTACATTATTGCCACTATCATCCATAATTCATTTATTGATTGAATATTTGTCAAGATCTTTATATTTTTCAAAACTGAATGCAAATTTGAGTTCACTATTGACGTCATACATTGACAGATACAATGAATTTACAAAGGTGCTGTATGAGCCTGAAGAATATTAAATAGTGCTTTAAATACTCTTAGGGTATTCTTTACTGTAAACAACTAATAAAAATATTGAATGAATACATCATTTATATGGAATTAAAGGTAATTTTGGCATAACAGATGGAACAGAAAATTGAGCAGATCCTACGTTTATGATGAATTAAAAATCCGTAATGAAGCACAGAAGGAGTTTATTAATATTAGAGCTCGTGAGTTACGTAATACTTGGCATATCCGAGGTCCTTCGCTCTAGGGAAGAAAATTCAGAAAACAACGAACTTCTAAATGCTATTGTCAGAAACTTGCAGAAATTACTGCGGCTTGCAGAAGCAAATTAGTGGGTGTAACAAAAATTTCAAAAAAAGTCACTAAAATTAAACAAAGGATGGTTCAATCAAAAGGATTTGATAGATGCCATAGAAGATACTAATAATCAAACGGAGAGTATGAAAGTAAGGTACTATTTGTGTTTAATATTAATAGATTTTATCAAAATATGATGTCTAAATTTTTGCCGGTTGTCAATACATTAAATTCTTAGAAAAAAGAACAAAATCATAACTAGTATATATGAGGAAATAATATATCACCCAATGAAAACTCTTGGCTTAATAAGGAAAAAACAACAGACAGATAATAACAATACTACCACAATAATGTCTGCTATTGTCATTTCATCCATTTTACTCCTAATATCATCATTGCTTTTTTCTCTTATTATGTATCCTCTACCTTCACAGAAAGTTCTAGCACAACAACAACTATCGATAGACAACAAAACTGGTATGATGATGGACCCTGAGAGTGGCACGTTGATGATTATGAACAACTCTAAAAATGGCAAGCTTATGATGATGGACCCTAAAAGTAATATGATGATGATGATGGACAATGCAACTGGTATGATGATGGTTATGGACCCTCAGAGTGGTAAAATGTACAGTGCAACTGGTATGATGATGGTTATGGACCCTCAGAGTGGTAAGGTCATGATTAAGGATCGTAGATGTGGTATGGCATCGATATCCGCAATGGATATCTTAAAAGTCTTTACCCCCTGTTAAGCAATAGGTCTTAAGAGGGGGTTTAATATTATAAACTCGCATCAAGAAGGTAGAAAGATAGGCATATGAAAAATTCACTAATGATGGGAAAAGAGAATTTTGGAGAGAAGGATTACAATTCCAGCGCTGAAGATATTATTTTTGTAATTAATCTGTGACCAACCCAATATAGAAGTCAGAGAGAGATAGATATGACTAGGTTGAACTTGGACTAATTTTTCTTGCTACTGTCCATCAACAAAACTAAAAAGAAGAGACATTTGAATTAAAGAAGAAATATTACAATATAGTATCATAAATTGATCATATATATAGATATTTTGTTTATAAGTATCCTGAAGGTTCATACCTCTTTCAGCAGTGTGAGATCTAAGTGTCTGTGTCATAAGAGGATGCAGCATAGCAAATGTAATGAGAGAGAAGTACAACAGATATCCAAATGGTATTTGTTGTATGACAGAGATATCCTGAATAATCGGATGAGATCCGAAATATCAGTTTATCATACCACTATACCAATATACAATTCATATCTATTTGACAAATATTAATTGCTATGTCAATTTTGGAGATGTCCTTTTAATCTTCCTTTCTACCAATAGGATGCCAAGCAAATAAAGTAGGAGCATCGGTCCGGCTATAAACCACATGGTGATCCCACTACCATCAGGGGTTATTATTGCACTAAAGATAGCAATGATGATTATGACATACCTTAAGTTATCTCTCCAGAATCTGGGTTCAACTATTTCAGATACGGTAGTAGCCCACATTATGATCGGAAGTTGATATGAAAGCCCGAAGGCGATTAAGAGATGCATTACAAAGGGAACAAACTCTGTTATTTCAAAGAATGTACTAATACCAATGGTCTCTCCATATATATATAAAAATTTAAGTATGTAAGGTATAACCATAAAGTAAGAGAATAAGCTGCCCATTGCAAAGAGCCCTAAGGCATATATGGCAATCTTTTTTACAGTTGCCTTTTCATGTTGATAAAGCCCCGGACCTATGAATGCAACAATCTCCCTGACTATAACTGGCACAGCTAGGATTATTCCTAATATAGCTGCTACATAGATCTGAGCAAAGAAAGCTTGTCCTGGTGCGATTTGTATAAGAGTAACGTTTTCAGGAAGTAAATTCTCCTTCATGGTAATTATTACTTGAATTGCTATATTATTCGAAGGATTTGGATATGGTAATGGTATTTTGTAACCGTTGAAATCGGGCATGTTGATCGTTAAAGTCATACAAAGAATTGTGACTAATACCACTGCAAGAACTATCCTGATTATCCTTATCCTGATTTCCTGCAGATAGTCTATGAAAGGTCTTTCCTTGTACATTTACCATTCAAATTATTGCTCGCATCTATATTACATATTTTAAGCTTCATAGATATAATATTTTAATAAATTCATTTTTGATATATTTCTTTTTACCTAAGTAAAATTGTTGTTCTAGTATACTTTTATCAGCTTTATGTGAGCATGTTTGTTCTTTAGTGTGAAATGGACCATAAGTTTGTCAAGGTCTTTTAATGGTGGTATTAATGAGGATAATATGACAACGCTTTAAATCCTTGCAGACGTTATTTTTAATGCAACAGTTGATAAAGATAATTTGGTATATCATACAGTAAAATCATAGATCATTTGTAGTTAAACATATTCCTACCACTCTGCTTTTAGTATTATATGAGTGTTTTAGATACGATGGATGCTATCAAGTCGGCAGGTAACGCTTATTGATTGGCTGATAAATTATAATATCACATGCACCCTATTCCCACACCTAATACAAAACATCATGGTCCTACGAAGCATACTCCTGCAAATGTTGCTCTCAAAAAATTTCTTTCTTGTATTAATTGGTCAAAAACTTTTCGTCTAACAGAGTATGTTACTCTGCAAGATGCACAAAACAGGGTACTGTCAAAGAATTTGTCAAGTCTCATAGATATACCTTCATTTATCAAGGCGGAAATGGATGGTTATGCAATAAAATCAAATGATACCAGGGGAGCATCAATGAAGCATCCTATCTTACTTGATGTTATAGGTAGGATAACTGCTGGTCAAGAAGCACAGCACATGGTTGAATCTGGAAAGGCAGTAGCAATAGCAACTGGCGCTAGAGTTCCTAAGGGTGCAGATGCAGTAGTAATGGTAGAGCATACAGAGCAACAAAACAATACACTTAAGATCTTTAATGAAATAGGAAAAGGCAAAAATATAGCATTAAAGGGTGAAGATATAAAGAATAGACAAACTCTTTTCAAGAGAGGTACATGGCTTACTTCACAAGATGTGGGTCTGATAGCTTCAGTTGGCATTAATAGAGTTCCAGTTTATAAGAAACCAAAGGTTGCAATATTTGCAACTGGCGATGAATTAGTAGAACCTGGATCCAGACTTGATGATACTTCCATATTTGAAAGTAATAGATACATGATAGCCGGTATGATAAGAGAATCTGGAGGAGAGGTAGTTGATCTTGGAATATGTAAAGATGAGAGAGATCTGATATTCTCTAAGTTAAAAGAAGCACTCAAGTTTGACTTGGTTGTTGTATCTGGCGGTGCATCAGTAGGCGAAAAAGACTATGTACCTGATCTTATAAACAGTTTGGGAAAACCAGGACTTGTTGTACATGGGATTGCGATGAAACCTGGCTCTCCAACAGCACTTGGTGTTGTTAATAACAAACCAATAATTGTTAGCCCGGGCTTTCCAGTATCTTCGTTTGTTGCATTTTACACCTTTGGACGGCCAGTGATTTTAAAGATATTAAAAACTGAAGGGCCAATCACAACAAAAATAATTGCGACAATGGCGTCCAACATAAATACATTTAAAAACTTTCGTACATTTGTTAGAGTACAAGTGGTAAGAAACAATGGTTCTTATTTGGCTGAGCCTATTAGCGCAGCAGGTGCCAGTCTGCTTTCCACATTAACAAAGTCAAATGGTATGATTATAGTAGATAATAACGATAGTAAATTGATGAAGGGCAAAAGAGTAGAAGTAATACCACTAAGGAATATTGGCGGATATCATGATGATGATATCTATAGATAGATATATATAATGGTAGTGGTGGCTATCTTTGCAAAATGAACTAGTTGATGGTTTTGGCAGAATTGCAAGAAAATTGAGGATCTCTGTTACTGATAGGTGTAATATGAGGTGCAAATATTGTATGCCATCTAACAATACCAAATGGTTTGAACAGACTGATGTTTTAAGCTATGAAGAGATTGTTAGACTTACTACCATCTTTGTCCATCTCGGCATAGAAAAGATAAGGGTGACAGGAGGGGAGCCTACTGTCAGAGATAAAATAGAAAGTCTGATTGGCGCATTATCAAGGATAAATGGAATCAAATCAATTAATATGACAACAAATGGACTTTTGCTTCGCGAGAAGGTCAAACGGCTAAAAAAGGCCAGATTAGAAGGTGTAAACATCAGTCTAGATACATTCAGAGCTGATAGGTTTAAAGCTATTACTGGAGTAGATGGCATTAACAAAGTTTTGAACTCTATAAAAGCAGCTGATGATGCAGGACTCAAAGTAAAAATAAATACAGTTATTATGAGAGGATGGAATGATGATGAGGTCGTAGATTTTGCAAGATTTGCAAGAGATACAGGTTACACTGTCAAGTTCATCGAGTTTATGCCATTAGATGGGACGTGTATATGGACTCCACATCTTGTTTTTAGTAAGAAAGAGATGATCGAAAGAATAAACAAGAATGTAAAGGAGCTTGTTCCTCTATATAATAACGGTTCAGATCCGGCAATGCTCTACTCTTTTTTAGATGGTAAAGGTACTGTAGGATTTATTCCCTCTATGACAGAACCATTCTGCGGACGTTGCGATAGGATCAGGCTAACTTCTGATGGTAGGTTTCTCACTTGTCTATTCGAGGATCCAGGTTATGACTTGAAGAGTTTGCTAAGAAGCGGAAAATCTAACGATGATGATATAAGAAAATACATTCTCGAATGCACAAAGAAGAAACCTGAAGGTGTAATAAGTATTATAAGGGCCAACGCATTAAGGCCAGCATTAAACATCATGCATAGAATAGGTGGATAAAGGCATGACAAAGAAAGAATCAGATCTAGCCATAACTGTAAAATTGTTTGCATCATCTAGAGAAATTATAGGTAAAGACAAGATAAGGTTAAAATTGACAGATCAAATGACAACAGTTCGTGATCTTAGAAAAGCAATTTTAGAGTTGTATCCATCACTACACTCATCAAAGGTTCATTTTGCCATTGCAGTTAACCATAAAGTAGCAACTGATACCACTGCTTTGAATCACTTAGATGAAGTAGCGCTTTTGCCACCTATTAGCGGAGGTTAAAATGATTTCTATAACGGAAAGTCCGATTGATGTTTTCAAAGTATTGATGGAAGTCCAGGACAGATCGGCGGGTGCAACGACAGTATTTACAGGTAGCATACGAGATCATAATGACAAAGGCACGGTTTCTGAACTTTACTATGAAGCATACAAGGAAATGGCAGAAGAAATCCTCGCAGAAATTGAAAATGAAGTAATTAAAAGATGGCATGTAAAAAAATTCATAGCTATACATAGAACAGGTAATCTAAAGGTTAGTGACATAAGCGTGGCAGTTGCTGTGTCATCAGAGCATCGTAAAGAGGCCTTTGAAGCATGTAGGTATGGCATTGATAGTATTAAATCCAGAGTGCCAATATGGAAGAAGGAAGTATCAGAATTAGGTACATTATGGACAGATGGTGTCTTAGTTAACCATGACTGAAGAAATTGAAGGACAAGGCATGTTTGACGTAAGTAATAAGCCAGATACTTTGCGGTTAGCAACAGCTCAAGCGGTGATAAGACTAGATTCTGCAACGATGACCCTTGTCAAGGAAGGAAAATCACCGAAAGGTAACATTGTTGATGCTGCAAGGATTTCTGCAACGATGGCAGCGAAACGAACCTGGGAATTAATACCCTACTGTCATCCTATTCCTATAGATCATATTAAAGTCGATGTGTTATTAAAAGAGGAGTCTATTGAAATTATCGCAGAAATAAAAAGTATCTGGAAGACTGGTGTCGAGATGGAATCCTTGACTGCTGTCTCGATAGCTGCATTGACAATATATGACATGTTAAAGCCTGTGGATAATTCCTTAATAATAGAATCTGTTAGACTTCTAAATAAGAGTGGCGGTATCAAAGATTTCTACGAGAGATTTGATAAAAAACTTAGATCTGCAGTATTGGTTATTAGTGATTCTGTATCCAGAGGAGAGCGGGTTGACAGATCAGGCAAGATTGTTATTGACAGGCTCATTAAGAATGGACTTGAGATTGTGGAGCACACGGTGATACCAGATGATGTAGATCTCATCGAATCCAGTCTTAGTAGACTTTGCAATGAATTGAAAGTTGATCTTATAGTAACAAGTGGAGGTACTGGCATTAGTCATCGCGATGTAACTCCAGAGGCAACTATGAAGGTCATAGAAAAAGAGCTGATTGGAGTGGCCGAAACACTTAGAGCTCATGGACAAAGAAGAACGCCTTTATCTATGCTTTCAAGAGGAATAGCTGGAGTTAGAGGAAATACAATAATAATAAACCTTCCTGGGAGTGTTAAAGCAGTTTCGGAATCTCTAGATTCACTCTTTCCGGGAATGCTGCATATGTTTAATATGTTGAAAGGACATGGTCATTAATGAGTTAATATTTTTAAGTGCTACATTATTTTTTCATAGTAGATCTTTTTATACTCTAACATGCATTGAAGGCGGGAGAATCTATATGTCTTTTACTGCCCGATCCCGCGCATTTAATAGGTTCTGGGATGTGGTAGTATCGACCAATGCATATGAGAAACATTAGGGGAATCAATATAGCTGCTACTTCTTTCATACATCATTACTTTTTACTATCAGGTTTAACACCTTCAAAACAGAACGCAGCAGCTGCAGCTGGAATATTAATATCTCCCGTAGAAATTCGGCTTATATTTAAGATACTAATTTAATACTGAAAGCCTGATTGTATAGTGCTTTATCAAATGATCTATTCTTCTTTCTATTCCAGCCTATGTTCAATATTATATATTGAAGTGAAACTATCTATTAATTTTAGAATTTGGCATTATCAACAAAATACTGAACAGACTAGAATATCTTTGTCTAAAGTATTGAACTATGACCGAGCCTTTATTATATATCGACTATATGGTAGCCTGTTGCTCCATTTGGAAATGGATTGTGTAACTCAGGTGTCTGAACTTTTCCAGTCTTGTCAGTGGCTCTGACCATGACTTTGTGATTACCTTTATCAATCAAATCCAATTCAGCGGTCCATAGAACCCATGTATATTGTGATAGCGGGTCTTTGATTCGGGCATCTTTCCAATTAGTACCATCATCTGTGCTCACCTCAACTTTTGATATTCCCCTATCTCCTGCAAAGGCTACACCTGCAACTGGCACTCTTCCATTCAGAGTCTTGTTTGAAGAGGGTTCTAGATTTCTAAATCTTTTTCTGATAAGTGTATTATCGGGAATAACTATGAATGAATGAGTATTGTATTTAGCGTTATTAGTCCAACCCTTCCTCTGCCAATAGCCTTCATAAACATTGTCGACTAGCTCTATTTCAGTTAGCCACTTCGCATTCATCATTCCATATATACCAGGGACTATTGCCCTGACAGGATATCCATGTTCAGAAGTCAGAGCAGCACCATTCATATCATAAGCCAATATGGTGCCATCTGAAAGACCTATATCCAAAGGTATTCCAACATCGTAGCCATCGGAGCATCTAAATACGATATATTTGGCGCTTGGCTTGACTTGTGCCTTCCCAAGAACGTCTTTCAAGCGTACTCCCTTCCATACTGCAGTACTGATCAAATCACCTCCTGTTTTATTGCTTACGCATTCGAGGGTAGCAAACTGCTCTATTGAAGGCATATCTTTTAGCTCTTTGTAATTAATTTCCAAAGGCTTGTCTACTAGCCCTTTCAAAGTTAGTTTCCAAGCTTGTGCATTAACCACAGGTACTATGGCATTTTTATCTATTCTGTAGAATAAATCAGTTGGTGTTATTTCAGATTCAAGAAGTGGAGAGAGTCTTGAATCCTCGAAACCTACTGGTTTGGACTTTGATTTTTGTAGTTGTGATAGTAATAATGAAGGAGATTGTTGTTGTACTGCTTGTCTAGGAGATAAAATATTATCTAATCCAAAATAGAGAATGGGTAACGCAACTGCTGATGCAATACCCGCACGAAGTAATATTCTTTTCTTATAGTCTATCTCTGTCTTGTGATCAGACACTTTTTCTTTGGTATTGACAGTTGACGATGGGCGTGCAATTACTATTCTTTCGTAGAATGAGGATAAAGTGAATCCGAAAGCAACATGAGGTGGAATAAGGTAAATGACTAAGAATGGAATTGATGTCAGATTCGTCTGACCCTCGGTTAGAGTCAAGAGCAAGATAGTCACGACAAGCAAAATAATGTAACTAACTAGGAAAGACTGTAAGGCATTTCCTACGTATCCCTTCCAATGAAGCTTGTTACGCAATCTACCTAGAAATACACCAATCACACCATACAATATAAGATTAACAATAATGGCACCGATAAACGCAGAATATTTAGCGAGTGTGCCAAATGTTTCCACAGCTTGTGATTCAATTTCTCCAGGAGTAAGTGAGAATAAAGTTTGAGATGCAACTTCAGGGATGAATGGGCTACCAAAAAATAACCTTAGAAGTAAGGACACTGCGATAGCTATAGCCCCAGCAGCCAGTCCTCCTATAAATAATAGGGTGGTAGAAGCGTGGCCTAATTCTTGGTTCACATAGCTACCTTACCAAAGAAAGATTTAAGTTTTTTTTAAAGTTAGCCGTATCAAAGTCTTGTATATAATTCTAAAAAATCTTACAAAATTGTTGATCGCATATTATTTGTAAGAAAAGGCTTATTATAAACTAAAGAATTATTTCTTAACAATTATTATTCATAAAAATAAATATATCGGTTCAGTTCAAAACATATAAGAAATATTCATAATTTAATAACAACCTTATTTCATTAGTAATTTTGAGTAACAAAACTTCAATAATTATGTATTTTTCCTATCTATAATATAAAGACAAAAATAGCTTGTAAGATCTATAAAAGTGATGTCGTTTGTGAAACTTGCTGCTACCACTTCGATATTAACCTTAATTTTGGCTATTTCTCTGATGGCAGCTGCTTTTTTCAGTTCATCTATATATGCAAAATTTAAGGATAATCTATTATTTCTATTCAATGTAGAAAGAGCGGTAGGAGAAAAGCAAAATGATATTATTAAAATATCTGCTGAAAATACAACATCATCTTTACCGCCAAACAATCAAGTACAAGGAATAGTGATAGTAACCAAAAAAGTCATTAATGAAGGCGGAGGTGACAAGAAGCCATCTGATTTTACAATTACTATCCACGGTAATGATCCCTCACCTAATTCTTTCCCAGGTAATTCATCCGGTACCCCTGTAAAATTATATATGGGAATGTATAGCGTTACTGAAACAGGACCTGCAGGTTATAACACAAGTTGGTCAGATGATTGTTCTGGTGGTATGATGTCATCTGAAACTAAGAAATGTACTATTACGAATATGTACTCCCAACCTGTTGTCAGTAATGCTACTACTAATGGTAACTAAGAAGTAATTAATTAAGGTGGAGGAAACATAAAGTGAATTATAAAAAATTGACTATTATTTCTATGGGAAAAATAAAGGTTAGTCATGATCATTAGTTTCTCATCACAGAAAGATTTCAGGTTAATTTGCATTCATTCATCATTCATTTTATTCATTAATATCTCTTCTTACTGACAACAAGTAAATGCCGCACTTTATTTCGAATCATTATATCGTCAGCTGCTTCAATAGATGAAATACCATCAATAGTAACAATATGAGAAGACATATGTGATAAATTATGACAGTTTGCTCCTCTTCTTTAATCAAACACCTATAACATTTTAAGCAAATAGCGCTCTGTTACTATTCTATAGGTTTATCATCTGTCTATCAATAACTAGTGATGAATTCATATTCATTTATCTATCTTTTTCATTGCTGCGTCGGTGTATTCTAGTGTAAATGATGAATCTGTTGCTGATGATGATCGTATTGAGGTTTCTGTTGTTAGTCTTATCAGAGTAGAAGATATATTGGATTTTTACAAATTTGAAATAACATATAATGTATTGTAAACCTAAGTAATTATGATGTACTTTCTTCTTTAATCAATCTAGCTTGATATTCAAGCATGGCTAGCAGCATGAAAAGGCATTACAATATTCTATCGATAGTTTTGTTGATAATACCTTTAGTTTCTTCTTTGTTTATCCAGTTTGTGTTTTGTGTAGAAAATATGTATAATTAGCTCTATATATAGTAGACTAGATATAAGATAGGGTCTACCAACTTTCCACATTCTACTATATGTGTGGATCAACTGTGTGGATCAACTGTGTGGATCAACTGTGTGGATCAACTGTGTGGATCAACTGTGTGGATCAACTGTGTGGATCAACTGTGTGGATCAACTGTGTGGATCAACTGTGTGGATCAACTGTGTGGATCAACTGTGTGGATCAACTGTGTGGATCAACTGTGTGGATCAACTGTGTGGATCAACTGTGTGGATCAACTGTGTGGATCAACTGTGTGGATCAACTGTGTGGATCAACTGTGTGGATCAACTGTGTGGAAATTTCCTTAGTCAATGACTTTTTGTATGGAAAAAATACGTGGAATTCCGTAAATGATTTCATGAAGTAGGAGGCATAAAATAAAAATAAGATGTCTATATATCAGATTGATGAGCATATTATAGTGGCTTATATTTATTATACATATTCTATTTACTGTTTAGAGTATTTCTATAACCAGGTCACCACTTTATATAATTGAAGGTTTTCGATACCTTTAGAAGGCTTCTTGCATATTACACCTTTTGTATTCAGGTCAAGGAAATATACTCTACAATCATATGAGAGTGAGACAACAAACATACACTTTGAAAACTCTGACATTACTTAGAATTATTTTTTAATAGCTTTATTATGTGCTATTAAAATATTAATTTATACAACAGTCTTTCCTGTCTTCACACTTGCAATTCTCAGGTTCTTGTAAACATAATGGACATACGGTACTACCACAACCTACGCATCGATTATTAGACATATTGCATGCCCAATGATTACAGTTGTTCATAATCAACCATTTATATAATATATTTTATATCAACGTATCTTATTACGTATGCTAAGATGGCATTTGTTTTATAGAGTTATATTTGTGCATATGTCTCAATCTGGGTATAATTTGCTTTAACATCAGAATCACTCAGTATTAGTGAAAAGTAAGCATATGCATTTTCAGTATTTAGGATTGGTTAGCAATATATTCAGAAGCATTATTGTAATCCTCTAAAAATACAAATACCTTTAGAAAATTTTGAAGGTCAAAAGGCTATTCAGTTGATAAAATCAACAGAAGGATTGTGAACATAATAAAAAACCGAGGAATAAGAGGATGGAAACATCAATGAGATTACTTTCGAGGATGTAATTGTAAATCAATATGTCATTGTATCTTTAGGAGAGATCTAGATGAAGGTTACTACAAAGTTACTACTGCAGTAATATTCAGAGAAAATTATGGTATATTAGTATTGATATAGTTAATGTAGTAACTGTATTTCATACATTAGACAATATTCTAATAGAACCCAAATGAAAAGCAGCTTTTTTTCTTTGATGATAGAGCAATTCCACAACGATCTGAGGCACTTCAAAATCTTTGCTGAGAAATATGCAGAAGCGATGTCCAAATTATCTAATTTGATATCTCGATAATTTCCTGATTGTATATGATACTATATACTAAAGCTCTGCAAAAGCCGTATGTTTAAGACATTAAAATTACATTACATGTACAGTGATATACAGTTATATGCTTCAGTCTAATCTGCTTTCAGATTCCATTTTGGAATTTGAGATGTAGTGTAAGACACCCTGTAGAATATTTCTAATTATCTTCTAATAATTTTTGGATAGTTCATAGTTTTTTATTCTGTAGAAAATTCCTAGTGAGTATTCAAAAGATTCGATTAATGTTGTAATGCTACAGCATATAACATACTACCAAAGAGCTTAATTACTAGAACTGATTTTTCTCAGGTTAACATTATATGCTAAACCAAATCTGTGAGCTTCGTTCCTAATATGCTGAAGCATCTTAAGTGCAGAGCTGTTCCTTGGAAGAATTATGGGCTCAGATGAATAAGGTGTATGGATTTCTTCATTTTCTTTTGCAAGGGATATGCATGGAATATCTATTCCTAGTTTATGAAGACCGTTAATTGCAGAATTTAACTGTCCTTTTCCTCCGTCAATTACTATTAAATCGGGCATTTGATGTTTGTCATTATTTTTTTCATAATGCAAGTATCTACGCGTTACAATTTCTTCAATCATTGCAAAGTCATTTTGGCTAAATAGCTTTGTCTTAATTCTGAATTTTCTGTAACCAGCTTTATTTGGATGACCGTTAATGAATCTTGTAGCGGATCCAACAGCAAATGTAGTTCCGAAATTTGATATATCAAAACAATCTATTACAGATGGCATAGTAGGCAATTGAAGAATCTTTTTTAGTTCTACTATAGAGGGATCATGATCATTTCCAGCGTAAAGATTAATATTGCGTAAAACTAGTTCCATTAACTGCCTTTTCTCTTTCATTGGAAAGTTAGGAGAAATCTGAATAATACTCACCTTATGCTCAGAGAGTTTTTCCAATAATTCTTCTATAGAATCCTTTGATTCCGGCTCTTCATTAACGTATATATATCTTGGAATTATTGGAACGGTTGAATAATACTGTGATAGGAAGGTAGAAAGGGAATTATCACCAACTAATTCAAATTGAAATCTTTTACGATCACTGATAACACCACGAGTTCTCAATAAAGTCATTACATTTGCAATACCTTTTTCCTCCTCTCTAACTATTCCAACATATTCTTCATCGACATTACCATTTACCGCTTTTTCCATTTTCTGTTTTACACGTAAATTGTTCAATCTATGGAGAGTATCACGAATTTCAATTGCCTTTTCATACTGTTTAAGCTCTGATGCTTGATTCATGTCATGTTCCATTTCATTTATAAAATTATCAATACTACTTTTTCCTTCTAATATTTTCTGTAATGCAAGAACATTTCCCATATACTCTGTTCTAGCCATATTGTTGATGCAAGGTGCGTCACAATTCTTAATGAAATATTCTAAACATGGTTTCTTTGGCAGTTTATCGCAGATTCGAATCTTGAATAATTTTCTTAAAAGGCCTACAGTAAGAAATTTTGAACTACCTCTAACAAAAGGACCATATATTTTGCCCTTTGGTCCATAAAATTCTCCATTTCTATTGCGTCTTGCTACAAGCAGGCGGGGGAAAATTTCATCAGTAATTTTCAGGTATGTATAGCGCTGCTGATCTTTTAGTTCAATATTGAATAGCGGTCTAAATCTTTTAATCAAATTAGATTCCAGTAAGAATGCTTCGATCTCATTATCAGTTAATACAAATTCGATATTTGCAATCTTATTTATAAGGCGAGATGTTTTCCAGCTATTATTATTTTTTGAAAAAGAAAAATAAGAATTAAGACGTCTACGTATATTTTTTGCCTTTCCAATATAAATTATTTTTCCTTCTTTATCTTTCATTAGATACACGCCAGGATCGTGAGGGATTTGCTTTTTTGTAATGGATGATATATCTACTGTAGATGAAGATGACGACGCTACCACCACCATTATCTTGCACTCCTCTGGATGATTTGATCAATTGCTAACTTAGGTTTTAGATATTTCCCAGTATGGCTATCCTTATTTTCTGCAACCTCATGGGGTGTTCCCGTAACCACTACCTTGCCGCCGCCTTCTCCGCCTTCTGGGCCAAGGTCTATAATCCAATCGGCGCTTATGATTACATCTAGATTATGTTCAATAACTATTATAGTATTACCAAGATCTTCTAGTCTTTTTAGAACATGCAATAATTTGCTAACATCTGCGAAATGAAGTCCTGTCGTAGGTTCATCGAGAATGTATACTGTTTTACCCGTATCTCTTTTTGAGAGCTCTGAAGCAAGTTTAATTCTCTGTGCTTCACCGCCAGACAATGTAGTGGCAGGTTGGCCAAGACGTATGTATCCAAGTCCTACATCCTTCAGAGTTTGAAGCTTCTTTTCAATAATTGAGATATTTTCAAAGAATTCTAATGCTTCGTCGACTGTCATATTCAGTACGTCAGAAATTGTCTTTCCCCTGTACTTTATAGAGAGCGTTTCCGAATTATATCGTTTTCCTTTGCATTCATCACATGTAACATAGACATCAGGTAAAAATTGCATTTCAATTTTTTTGACTCCACCACCTTGACATTCTTCGCATCTTCCCTGTGAAACATTAAACGAAAATCTTCCAGGCTTATATCCCATTTCTTTCGCTTGGGAAGTCTTTGCAAATAGTTCTCTAATTGGAGTAAAAGCGTTAACATAGGTAGCTGCATTTGACCTTGGAGTACGACCAATTGGTGATTGATCTATTCCTATGACTTTATCTATATATTCCAAACCCGATAAATTTCTATGCTTACCAGGCTTTTCTTTAGTGTTATAGATATGACCTGCAAGGGCTTTGAATAAGATATCATTTACTAATGTTGATTTGCCAGAGCCAGAAACTCCTGTCACGGCTGTCATGCAACCAATAGGAAATTGTACATCAATTGATTTTAGATTATTTTCCTGCGCTCCGTAAACAGTTAGCCATCCCTGTGGAATTTTTTTGTCTTGCTTAGGATAGGACACAACTTTGTCACCTCTGAGGAAAGCTCCTGTAACAGAATTCTTATTATCTAGAACGTTTCCTAATAGGCCATATGCAGTAATTTCTCCACCGTGCACGCCAGCGCCAGGCCCAATATCAACGATCCAGTCTGCATTACGGATTACTTCTTCATCATGTTCAACTACGAGCAGCGTATTATCAAGATCACGTAATTTTTTTAAAGTATCAATTAATTTAGCATTATCTCTCTGATGCAAACCTATAGTAGGTTCATCAAGGACATAAAGAACTCCAGTTAAATTTGAACCAACTTGGGTTGCTAATCTAATTCTCTGTGATTCTCCACCAGAAAGTGTGGCTGTAACTCTATTCAGGGACAAATAGTTTAATCCAACATTATTTAAGAATTCAAGCCTTGAAATAATCTCTTTTAGTATTGTTCTTGCAATATATCTTTCAGTTTCTGAAAGCTCTATGGTTCTGAAGAATTGATAACAGTTATCAATTGAAAGATCGCATATATCCATGATCGACTTTTCTTGTATTTTGACTGAAAGTGCTTCTCTACGCAATCTCCTACCTAGACAGCTGTCGCAGGTACGCTCTCGCATAAACTGCATGATATCTTCACGTTTTGATTCTGATTCAGTTTCCTTATACAAGCGCTCCAAGTTGGGAATTACACCTTCAAAGGATCCTCTAAATTCCCATCTGCTAGCTGAAGAATATTTTCCTTCATATTTATAATGAATTTTTTCATCTGTTCCATACAAAATGACTCTGACCTGCTCTTCTGTCATCTTTGAGATAGGAGTATAAAGATTAAACCCAAAATGTTTGCCGACGTCTCTGAGCATTGCAGAACGAAATGTAGCGAAGTAACCAGACCAGGGTTTCACTGCTCCATCCAATATGCTTTTTGACTTGTCTGGAATAATAAGTTCAGGATCAAATTCGATTTTTACTCCAAGCCCGTTGCACTCTCTGCAGGCACCGAAAGGAGAATTAAATGAAAATGAGCGTGGTTCTAAATCACCTAGACTTATACCGCAATACGGGCATGCATTGCGTTGGGAGTATAATATATCTTCACCGTCTATTGAGGCAATCACAATACCATTTCCTATCTTAAGGGCAGATTGGACGGACTCAAATAATCTGCTTTTTTCTTCAGTCATAATCTTTAATCTGTCAACGATGACTTCAATAGTGTGTTTTTTTTGTCTGTCTAATCTAGGGTATTTTGATTTATGTTCTTGTTGTTGTTCTTGGTCTTCATCTTCCAGATTGGTTATCGCACCATCTAATCGAATCCTGGAAAAGCCATCTTTTTTTATTTCATTGAATACTTTTTCATATGTACCTTTCTTTGATGAAACGACTGAAGCAAGAATCATTATTGAGCTATTCTTCTTTTTCTTAGCCGATTTCAGTATTGATTCTGTAATAGAATCTGAAGATTGACTTGTAATTGTTCTACTGCATTCAGGACATTTAGGTACTCCTATTCTGGCATATAGCAATCTTAGATAATCATAAATCTCTGTTACAGTTCCTACGGTAGAACGTGGATTCTTGCTGGTAGTCTTTTGTTGTATTGAAATTGCTGGCGATAAACCATCGATAGAATCAACATCTGGTTTGTCCATTAACTCCAAAAATTGTCTTGCGTACGCTGATAATGACTCTACATACCGCCTTTGTCCTTCTGCATAGATAGTATCAAATGCAAGTGTAGATTTACCTGAGCCTGATAATCCGGTGATTACAACGAGTTTGTTTTTTGGAATTTCTAAATTGATATTTTTTAGGTTGTGCTGTCTTGCACCTTTTATAACTATTTTATCATGCATATTTATGAACCTCTACATGTGTTAGTTCTCCTAAGACATTCTTTATCTTATTCAGTTTTTCTCTAAATTCAATGGCTTTTTCAAAATCCAATTCTTCAGCAAATTTCTTCATGGTTGCTTCTGTCTCTATTGTAAGTTTGAGCAAGTCTGATCGAGTCATAGATTTTGTAAGTGTTTTGAAGTCTATGTCTGATTTTGTTGTTGCTTTATCTGGGATGGCTTTGATAACTGATTTGGGTGTTATCTTGTTCTTCTCATTATATTGGATTTGTTTTTTGCGCCTTCTCTCAGTTTCTACTATCGCACTTTTTATTGAGTCGGTAATATTATCTGCATACATAATAACCATACCATCGACATTTCTTGCAGCACGACCAAAAGTCTGTATTAAACTTGTATTATTGCGTAGAAATCCTTCTTTGTCAGCATCCAATATGGCAACAAGAGACACTTCCGGGATGTCTAATCCTTCTCTAAGTAAGTTGATGCCTACTAAAACATCAAATTCGCCCAATCGTAACTGGCGTATCAACTCTGTTCTTTCTAATCCTTCAATTTCAGAGTGCAAATAACGTACTCTTATACCGTTCTTGGATAGAAATTCTGCAAGGTCTTCTGCCATCCTCTTTGTTAGAGTCGTGACAAGAATTCTCTGGTCTTTATTTGCTCTGTCAGTAATTTCTTTAATCAAATCTTTTATCTGATTTTTTGTAGATCTGATCTCTATTTTCGGATCGACAAGTCCAGTAGGTCTTACCAATTGTTCTACAATTTGCCGGCTTGACCTTAATTCATAGCTCGCCGGTGTTGCAGATACAAAAATTACATTATTACTTAAATATTTCTCAAATTCCTCAAACTTTAGGGGACGATTATCGAAAGCACTTGGTAGTCTAAATCCATAATCAACTAGCATTCTCTTACGTGTATAATCTCCCTTATACATCCCATGAAGTTGGGGTAATGTAACATGGGATTCGTCTATGACTAGTAGAAAATCTTGGCCAAAAAAGTCTAGCAAACAATAGGGAGGTTGCCCAGGAGCCCTACCATCTAAATGACGAGAATAATTTTCGATTCCAGAACAATAGCCCAATTCCTCAATCATCTCTAAATCGTATTTTGTACGCGAAGCAAGTCTTTGTTTTTCAAGTTCACCTGGTAAATTAGGAAGCCATCTAGCCAATTCACGCCTTATTGATTCGATGGCGCCTAATCTCGAACTGTCGTCTACAATATAATGTTTAGCTGGAAAGATTTTTACAGAATTGGCATCTCTGATCTTCTTCATAGTAATATGATCATGAATGGTAATCTTTTCGATTTCATCTCCGAAAAGGGAAATACGTATTACATCATCAGAGTAGCCTGGAATAATATCTATGGTGTCACCCTTTGCCCTGAAGTTTCCTGGCAACAAAGAAACGTCATTGCGTTCGTAACGCGCTTCGATCAGATTGTGAATTAACACTTTTCTGTTAATTGTCATACCTTTACTTATTGTAGTAGCACTTTCTTCCCATTCAGTAGGCGAGCCAAGTGAGTATATGCATGATACTGTAGATACAATTATCGTTGGATCTCCGGACATTAACATTGCAGTTGCTTCCAATCTCATTTTTTCAATTTTTTCATTAACCTCTGTATCCTTTTCGATATAGGTATCTGTTTGCGGAATGTAACTTTCAGGTTGATAATAGTCATAAAAACTGACAAAGTATCCTACGTTATTATTTGGAAAAAATTCTTTGAATTCTGCATACAATTGTGCAGCCAGCGTTTTATTATGGGAAATTACAAGAGTATTTTTGTTTGTTTTTGCGATAACATTTGCTATTGTAAATGTTTTTCCACTGCCCGTAACTCCAACCAAAGTCTGGCATCGTCCTCCTTCATGCTTTTCTTGCAAATATCCCTTTTACTAATTTTTCAATAGCCTCAGGCTGGTCGCCTTTAGGTGAAAATACATTTTCTGATAGAACAAATCTTCCTTTCGAACTAGAGGTTAGCACTGGAAGAATTACTCATCAAAACGAGAATATATTGTTATGGCAAAGATCAGTCTTAACTATATAATGGATTCTCCATTTCGTGGTTTAGAAGAACTTAATGATATTTGATAAACCTTGAGTAATTCTAAGTACAGAACTGCCTGACTCAATAGCATAGATTTTGTATATACCTTTTACAATTACTCCTCATCTGAATGCAAGACATTGAGTATGGGATGGAATTATTAGAATGAGAAAGAAATTCCAATTCTTCAAAATTTTTCTCTTAAATCAATTTATAAACTTAGCCCATGTTTGTTATTCTCTGTATGGACGATAATATCGAAGGTAATGTCTCATCTAAAATCAACTCTATTATATTCTCCAATATATAAAACACTTTAAAGAAGATGAAAAGCTGCTGATACCATAAAAACCAAATATTAGAATAAATCTTACGTTACTAATAAGTACTTACAATATTTTAATAAACATATTAGCAAGCCTTTTGTTTAACTATCCCTTTAATATTTTATGGAAGATAAACCTACTTATGAAGCAAGCAAGGAGGAATTTTTATCTTTTTTAGAAAATCAAGCCAAGCTACGTATTGATAATTTTATTGAAAGTGCAGTCAAAGTCGCAGAAGAGATTCATCAAGGAGTAAAAAGAGAAGACGGAGTTTCAATTTTTTTAGAAACACATACATGGCCAGTCACAATTGATGTTGTAAAACATTACAGGTCGACTAATCGCAATATTACTAGTGTTGAAATTGCTTCTGCAATTTTGCATGATGTATTAGAAGATAATGACAGAATTTTAGATTGGTATAAAACAAAGGCTTATGGTTTTGAGGCTGATCTTAGATACCGATTCGGAAATAGAGTATACGAAATTGCAACTGAATTGAAAATTCATCCTCTTGAAAATTATCGCGGTAGAGATGATGAGGAGCGTCAATTATCCAGGTTCCAAAAGTATTGTGATATTCTCACAGTGGCAGAATATGATGTAAAGACCATTAAACTTGCAGATAGGCTTAACAATATGATATTTCTTGTCAGCAGAGCAGGATTGAATAATAAAGTAGTCTATGACAAGATGAAGCGGTACATGAGAGAGGCTGAAGACTTTTATCTTGCTTATACAATGCTCTCTCCAAAGATGCCTGAATTCTATAGAAAGATAAGATGGGCCTATGAGCAATTACGATCGGCTTATTATGAACAAACTCTTGCTATGCCTCAATCACAAAAGTTGTGATTGCCTGGTTCTGATCAACTCATTTCTCAAACACTTGCTTTCCCATCCTCAATAAATAAACGTACTGACTATGAAGCCACAATCACTATTAGATCGAATTAGAAAATAGTGCTATAAGATTATCATCATTAGGATCATACTCTAACAATCGGTTTCTTCCACAACCCATTTAAAGGTAATAGATGGACAGAGCAAGTATAATGGGCAATTTACTAAATGTCGCCGTAATTGTAAAACTGGAGCCTGATTTTTCGGAGGGCAACGTTAGTTACAATGCTGACGGAACTTTAAATAGAGCAGAAACAAAGAGCATACTTGGCCCTCATAGTGCTATTGCATCGCGTGCTGCATTTTATGCCAAGGTAAAGTATGATGCTTATGTTTCTGTTGGAACAATGGGTCCTCCTATTGCTGATGTTGCTTTACAGCAAGCGCAAGCAATATGTGATGCAGATGAATTACATCTTTATAGCGACAGAATATTTGCTGGTGCAGATACTCTCGCCACCGCTGAAGTCCTAAAAACTGGTATAAGCAAAATGGAAAATGGCAAGAAAATGGATATAGTATTTTCAGGGCATCGAGCATCTGACGGTGAAACTGGTCAGACTGGTCCACAGACAGCGTGGAAGCTTGGATATACCTTTCTAGGCAACGTAATTGATTATGAAGTTGATATTGAAAGAAGAGTCGTTATTGCAAAACGGTTGATAACCTTGCAAGGTTTTTACGATATTATTGAAGAGGTAGAAGCTCAATTACCTGTCTTTATTACAATTGACGCATCCTACAAGCCTTTCTTTAGAACCATTTCACAAAGATTGGCATTTGTAAAGCACATGAAAGAGGCAACAAATCGAGTTCAGGATTACAAGAAATATCTCAAAATTTTCAACGCTCAGCAACTAGGAGTCGATTTGAAGTTAGTTGGTCTTCCTGGATCTCCTACAATTGTATACAAAGTAGAAAAGATTCCCAAGGCAAAAGCAAGTAGAAAAGCCGAAATTGTAGATGGATCAGATTCCGAACAGATACGCAAGGTTGTCACAAGGATACGTGATGTTCTTGGAGGTATGATAATTAGATGAATACTACTACGTCCCCTAGCAGTGAAGGTAATTATCAACATCTATATGTTATAATTGAACATGAAGAAGGCAAACCAATTCCTGTTAGTTTAGAGATGCTTGGTGAAGCAAGAAGACTGATGGATGATTTTAACACAAAGTATTCTTCTCATGAAAAAGTTGTCGCGGTAGTATTAGGAAATAATGTCAGAAAATTGTGCGAAGAATTAATATTTTATGGTGCTGATGCAGTAATATATGCAGAGAACCCAGAATTACAGTATCCGAGAAATCTAGTATATACAAAAGTGATTAGCCAGATTGCAAAAGATAAAAAATGTGTGTCCAAGATCTCTTTAGACTATGATGCTGACAAGTTCAGAAAGCCTAGATACATGTTTTTTGCTGCTGATAATATTGGCAGACATTTGTCATCAACGGTATTGGCAGAACTAGAATCTGGTCTTGCATCAGACATTAACAAACTTGTGATATCAGATATAGAGATTAGGCATGAACACAAGACGAAAGGTCAGCTTGTAAAATACAGTAAGACACTTGAAATGTATAGGCCTGATTTTTCAGGTTTTCTGTGGACTACTATTTTGTGTCTTGATAATAGAAATCCATTAATAGAAAGAGAATACCATCCACAGGCATGTAGCATTATTCCGGGTGTATTCCAACCACTTAAACAAGATACTTCAAGGAGCGGAGCAGTTATAGATTATATTCCAAAGTTAGAGGAAATGGATCTCAAAATAAGAATACTCAATCGCAAGATTGTAAAAAGCACTGTTGACTTTGATAGCTGCAAAGCAATCATTAGTTTTGGACGGGGAATCAAAGATTCTCCAGAAGAAAACATCAAATTAATTGAAGAACTGGCAAAAGAGTTAGATGCAGAGGTTGGGATATCTTTGCCCATTTCAAAGAAACCATTTGCAGTAAGTGAATCGATCAAATCAAAATATTTTATTCCTGACAGGGTAATCGGGACAAGTGGACGAAAAGTCATGCCACTACTTTATATTGCTGCAGGTATCAGCGGGGCTATGCAGCATATTATGGGAATGAAAGAATCTGAATTTGTCATTGCTATCAATCCTGATGAAAGTTCATCAATAAAAGATGAGTGTGATATTTTCATTAAAGGCAGAATGGAAGATGTTATTCCAACGATGTTAGAAGAATTGAGAAAACAAAAAGTACTAATGGAGGTTCGAAAGTAAAACTTGGAGCATTTTGATGTGGCTATAGTGGGTGGTGGTTCAGCTGGATTAGCGGCACTTAGGCAGTTATCAAACCTCGGAAAACAGGCTGTGCTGATAGAGGCTGGAAAAACAGTCGGCTCAAAAAATATCTCCGGTGGAATTCTCTACTCAAAGAAACTAAAGAATGGTAAGGTCTTTAATGTTGAAGACGTATATGGTAAAGATTTTCTTTCGGAGGCTCCACTTGAAAGGCTAATTACAAAGTATATCCTTCATTCTACTTCAAAAGATAAGGTATTTTCTATTGATTTAACGCGTGCTCATGAATATCAGGCAAATTTTGGTTATTCAGTCCTTTTAAATAAATTAAATTCTTGGTTTGCAAAAGAAGCAGAAGAAAGTGCTGAAAAACAAGGAGGTGGCGTTATTTCTGGAGTTCATGTCCAGTCGCTTTCTTGGCAACAACAACAAAATGACAGAGTAATAGTTAAAACTAATGAACTTGAGGAATTTGAGGTAAAGGCGATTATTGCAGCAGATGGTGTTAATTCAGAAATTGCAGAATTAACTGGTGCCCGGCACAAATTCGGTCCTGATGAATTGTATCAAGGTGTAAAGGTTATAGTCAAACTGCCAGAGGAAATTATTGAGCAAAGATTCCAAGTAGGATCAAATGAAGGAGTTGCACATCTGTTTGCTGGTGATATTACAATGAATCATATAGGCGGCGGATTTGTTTATACTAACAGGGATACGCTATCTATTGGAGCTGTATATCATTATGATTCTTTAATGAAATATCCTACTGAACCTTATGTTCTAATTAACACATTACTAAATAATCCAATGGTTAAAGAGTTTATTAAAGATGAGGTTCCAATAAAAGAGGAAATTAACAAGGATCTTCCAAAAGAAGAGCAACTAAGAAAACGCTTTGCAGTAAGTAAATTAATAAAGACATGGGAAGATCTACGTCACACATATTATTCTCCATCTGGTAGAGCAAAACTTATTGAAAATGGCAAATACAAGTCGGTCGAAGAAATTAAGGCAAGAATTGATTCTATTCAAAAAGAATTAAGTAACAAATATGGGACAAGATTTGTAACTGATTATATTGAGCTAGAATACAGTGCAAAATTAGTTCCTGATGGAAAACGCTGTAGGATGAAGAAACCATATTATAAGAACATCTTATTTATAGGCGATGCTGCAGGTCGGGGCATTTTTATAGGTCCTAGAATAGAAGGTCTTAATGTAGGAATAGATGATGCAGTCAGGGCTGCCAATGCTGTTGCAAGATCTATTGATAGAAACAACTTTTCTCATAGTTATATGGGCGAATTTTATAGCCAGCTAGTTGAGGATAGTCCATATACGCGAGACATGAAAGAAATCGACAAAGATTATCTTAAGATATTTCTAGATGCTGCAAAAGACGTTCCGAAAGATATTGTCGGCTCTAGATATGGAATGATCTTCAAGTTAATGTCTAGCGGTACATTGCGAGGACTTGCAGTAGGCTTTGCTAATATGCTAGGATACGATCGTCTCTTACCATTGGTAGAATCAGAAGAGACTTATGTCCAAGTGCCAATTGAGCTTGCAGAAAAATTGGGTAGTAGATCTTTCTCTTCATATCTCCCTTCGATTCCAACAATTGCTCAGCGTATAGCAAAACTGAATTATGACGATGATTCTCTTTCCCATATCAAAGTATTGGATCCAAAAAGCGAGTTTATGAAAAAGATGGTTATACTTTGTCCAACAAAATGCTATATAACAGAAAACAATGAAGTAATGCTTCAACATGAAGGATGTATAGAATGTGGAACTTGTGCAAAAAATACCGAATGGAGACATCCTCGGGGCGAAAAAGGAATTAATTACCAGTACGGTTAAGTAAGTGTTTTATAACTATATACATATGTATATCAATAGTTTATCGATATGATAATTAATTATCTGATTAATTTATCCAAGTCTTTGTCGATCAGCAGACTTTGATATTTATAAAATTGAATAAGCTAAAAGATGAATAACGAGATGTCAAATTATAACAGGCGGAAACACATCTACGCTTTTTTTGGAATAACATAATGAGTAATTATTCACAAACTAATGAAGTTCTTTTTACTGTGGATTAAGATGTTCTCACTGCTTGCTGGCACTATTACTACTGCTTTTGCTCTTCTATTGCTGATTCTTGTCCAATTAGCATTTGCTACTATACTGTTAGTAATGTAGAGAAGTGATAGGACTGATATTAATGGAGAATTGGTATTGAATTTGACTATTTATTTTGAATGCTGATAATATTTATTTTATAGTTAAGAGTCCCTTCTAATGCAGATGTTGACTTGCTGGTAATGTTTCAGATATTTCAATGAAGATAATACATGAAGAAGAAGAGCTTTTAAATTAAATTAACTTAACTTTTCGAAAAAAAGAAGAAAATGTAGGATCTCACGTGTCATATCTATGTCATTACTGCTGTAAAGATACTATTTGATATGTTGAAGAATAGTAAATTACTAATATTATAAAAACTAACTTTTCCATTTGATTGAACATCCAATAGATGGATCGAAATCCTTTTCTATTTTTTCCCCTTTCAGAATTTTCCGTATATTATTTTCCATGACTTGAATTTTCGGTGTCATTTCAGGCTCAACTGCATCGTTAATTCTGCCATGGAAAACCAGTCTCCGTTGATCATCAAATAGAAATGGATCCGGTGTACAAACGGCTCCATATGATTTAGCGATATCTTGAGTATCGTCAATCAAATATGGAAAATTTAATCTCTGTTGCTTTGCAAATTTTATCATATTATCAAAACCTTCTTCTACATAATCAGGATCGTTGCTGTTAATACCTACTACTTGTAATTCAGAAGTTTTGAACTTAGATTGCAAATCTATAATATCTCCAATTCTTGCCTTGACATAAGGACAATGGTTGCATATGAATACTACAAGCAATGATTTACTTGTAAAATCATGAAGAGAATAGGCTTTGTCTTCAACATCTCTCAGTTTAAAATCTGGTGCAGTCTCACCAGTTTTTAGAGTTTGACTTGAATATGTCTTTACCATACTATAATCTTTGAGCATTATACCATATTAAAAATTGTATGGTTTTTTTAAATGGCTAATAATAATTTAATATCTAGTTGATTATTTATAGACAATTAAATCGATTTTTGCATATGATGGATCGTGTTGCGATAATTACTATTATATAATTTCTAAATAACCTGCATAATACTCTCTCCATCTTGGCAAGTCAAATCATCAATAGAAATGGCATTACGTGCATAGCTTTCATACAGACGAGATAATTTAGAATTTATAGAAATTTTTATTCGGTTTGATGATCCCGTCAAAGAAACGTCCTTGGAGATATTTTAATATAAGAATCTATATTTCGCCGATGATGATAATTATTAAAGTAGCATCGTAATCCATAATATCTATACAAACAAAAATTATAAGGATAGATAATTTATGTTAAAAGAAGAGTCTATTGATGAGATATTGCAGTTACCTCAAAGGAAACTTGTAGTAGCTCAATATGATATTGATCTTGGACTTAACGCCAGAAATGAGGTTTTCATTTTGATGGTCGAAGAATCATCCGGATCCGCCGGAGGAAGAGCAGCTGGATCTGGAAGCAGAATAATTAACAGAATCTATGGATTCTCTTGTGATAGCGGAATGTGTAGAAAATGTTATGAAACAACTGAGCAAGAAAAAATTGGACTTTTTGATATTCCTTATAGTGCTGTTGCAATGGATATAAAACTATCTACAGGAAAATCCTTTGTAGTTCAAGGTGTGGTAGATCCGATTTTGATTAACTCTTATAAAGGGTTAATAAAATGATGCAATGCTGATATTTTGATATTAAATAGTAATTGTAATCAAATGTTAAATTTTTATAACCACATTAGATCATAAAACCAATGCACCTCATAATATACTTAAATCTATTATTAATACGGTACTACTGAAGCTGATAGATATCTGTGAGCCAAAAAATTATTCGATTATCTTTTTAATATGTGAAATTACACATGACGCTTTTAATTAAGTACTTATGACTAGAAATATAAAATTAGTTCGGTGTCATGCCCTTAGTGTCAATCTAGTTTAAAGACAAATTAGCTCTTTCAAAACAAATAGATAGGTTACATATTAGTTAGGGTTTGCTAAAAAGTCATTAACGACAAGGTAAAAAAGACAAGTTTCTGTTGTTAATCCACATCTGAATTATCAACCAAGTAGATAAAAAGGGTCTTAGTTTTACAAAATGGCCTAAAAAGATTATAAAGACACCGATTAGATTCTTTGAATACTATCCGGCTCTTGCCAAATCCTTTCTGCACATGTCTAACTCTGCTGATCTTCAATTACAATCATGGTCAATGATGCTTTAATTTTATCAATTCTCCTTATATGCCAAGTAATAATTTCTCTTAATTTATCTATTGTATCTGATTTAACTTTTGCAATTATGTCATAGACGCCATATACTTCATTAACCTCTGTCACCTCAGGTATTTTCCTCAATTCACTGATAATTTCTTGCTCAGAACCAAGATCACAATTAATTAATGCATATGCTGTGGGCACATAGTGAATATCAGATCATGAAGTATTAATCTTTAATGGCTGCATTAGTAGCATCAGCAATAATCAAGTATTATGCTTATTCCTATTTTTATCATAATAGATAAATATTCATTTGCCATGAATTTTTATTATTTCTGAAGCCCTACGAGGTGACCTTCCTGTTCTAGTTTATCTGCATGAGCGGAGATGTATCTCCATACAATATCAGCTTTGTCAGACTGGAAATCCCAAGGGGCAACAAGTACCAGATCATTATCTCTGATCCACATTCTGCGCTTAATCTTTCCACGAATACGACACGTCCTTACCTTACCATCAGTACACTTGACAATGATGTTATCACCTCCAACAAGTTTGATAACACGACCAAGCATTTCTCCTTTCTGTGGTATGACCATTTCCTTTAGTGCTGCTTTCATTGAGTACTTTTCTTTTGCCTAACTTTAAAACCAATAGTTATTTCAATTACAAAGTTAAAAATGTACTGATCTATTGTGAAAAAAATAATAGAAGAAAGAAGAAAGAGTAAATATTAAAAGGTATTCTTTGGTTATTTGTTTTTTCTTGCGGCATCTTGTTCATATTTGCTACCCGTGTCATCTATACATGTAAGACTTTTAATCACATCCTATTGATGCTTGCCTTTTTTCTCTTGCTTCATAGGACTTGTTTCCCTTCCTTCCAAGACAAATTCGGTTAAATTATAAAAGAAATTCAAATTAGTAAATCAGTACCGTTTATTATTACTATAAGGAAAAATTTCATTTTTGCTTCATTAACTATATCAATTAATCAGGCTTGAGAATTCTTAAGATCTTATCATCATTTGTCTGAGTGGTACCCCTCCCATCTTTATTGCTAGTAAGAACTAACAATGAGCCATCATGTGCCTCAATAACATCTCGTAATCTACCATAACCAACGAGTATGTTACTTTGAGTTCTAGATTTCAAATCTATATCTCGTAAATGTGAACCCTTTAAGGTAGTGAAAATGAGATCATTTTGGTATCCAAGCTTATCATTAGCAGGAATTGTGACTCCTGTTGGAGCAATAGCAGGATTAAAACAAAACTCTGGTGCCTCAAATTGGCCTGAGCCTTTGCATTCTTCTATTGGCCATCCATAATTCGAGCCCGCTTTTATGATATTGATTTCATCGTTGCCAGAAGGACCATGTTCTGTAGCATAGAGCTGTTTTGTTTTAGAATGCCATGCCATTCCTTGAACATTTCTATGACCATAAGAATACACCGGTGACCCCTGAAAAGGATTATCATCAGGAATGGTTCCATCTGAATTAAGTCGCAAAATCTTGCCTGCGAGCGATTTAGTATTTTGTGCAAGCTCTGGAATAGTTGCATCACCAGTTGATATGTATAATTTCCCATCGGGGGCAAACTTTATTCTTCCACCATCATGAACTTGCGCTCCTGGAATTGAATCAATAACCACTTTTGATTCAATTATTTTATTTTTCTTTTCTGTGAGCATTAGAACTTTATTGTAGAGCTTGCTTTTATTGGCGTATGTATAGTATACATATAAAAGATGATTTTCGGTAAAATTTGGATGCAATGCTAGACCCAATAATCCACCCTCGGCCGTTTGTTCAACTCGAATATTTGCAGCAGGCTCATCGATAAGTTTACCTTCGGCGTCAATTATTCTTATTCTACCTATTCTTTCAGTAAAAAAAATTCTGCCATCTTTTGCAATGTCAATTGCCCAAGGAACTTCAAGATTCTGCGCTACTAAAAGTACTCCGCTGTTCGTGTCGTTTTTATTATTCTTGAAAGTCTCGGGTGGCGAAGGTAATGGAATAGTAGTATCAAATGGCGTTACAAAAATTGTCACAGCACTAACAGCAATTACTACAAATGCGGCAATAATGATGAAGAGTACATTCATATATTGCTAGTTAGAGATGGTAAGGTTTTTTAATCTAATCCCTAGGATCAAGAGATCCATAATGAAAGTTTCTGAGATTAGTGTAGATAAAGTTTTCATGCTGACTTTAGAAGATTCAGTTGCAAAAGCATTGCATCTGATGTATGAAAACAATATTAATCAAATACCAATAATAAATGATGATGTTGACGCTAAATATATAGGCATGATATATGCCAAGCAATTTCTTGACGTAAATGCTCCACCTACCTCAAAATTAAAGAGTTTTGTTGTCAATACGCCTGTTCTGAGTTCAGACGATAATATTGAGAAATGCGCTCAATTAATTGTAGCAACTGGAAATCGTGCGTTACCTGTTGTTGAAAACGGAAAACTGATTAGTATCGTGAGCGAAACTGATGTAGTACTTACTTCAGATTTTGGTCATGCTAGAGTAGATGAAGTTATGTCTGGAGCTATAGTAATCGAGGAGGATGATACATTAGGCAATGCGCTATCAAAAATGCGTAGATATAACATTTCGCGACTTCCAGTCATTAATTCAAGAGGTATTCTAACAGGTACTATAAATGCTTTAGATATCACTAAAATTATTGCTACACCTAGAGAAAGAGCTGGAAAATCACCAGGGATTGGAACCATGGCTGTCATTAGAGAAGTCAAACTTAAAGACATTATGAGAAGAAGAACAGTATCAGTCGAGAGGGGAACAAGTCTAAACAACGTAAGAGATAATTTTGAAGAGGTAGAGGAGATTGTCATCGTTGGGGACAGAAGGCCAATTGGGATTGTTACTCCCAAAGATGCACTAGAACTGACGCTTCCAAAAATAACCAAACCTGCAATTCATATCGCTCATCTGGATAATGATGAAGCACGCAAAGAAATAGAAGAACAAATGACAAGATTCTTAAAGAAAATTCAGGGAAAACTCGAGAACGTCCTACTTGTGATAGTATATGCCGACAAGCATAAAACACATAAATATTCTGTTAGAGCCAGGATAATCACTACTGAAGGTGTAGTTGCTGCAAAGGCTATTGGTTATGATCCATTAAGTGCCTGTAAGGAATTAATATCTAGACTAGATAGAAGAATAAAATCTGAACATAGTCAAAAAATAGAGGATAGACAGCATAGGGAATCTGCTAGAAAAGTATCTTAGATATAAAAAGAAAAGATGGCGCAGATGAGGAGATTTGAACTCCTGATCGCCCGAGGGCGAATCGGCTTGCTTTCAACCATTGAGACTCAAGGCCGACGCATTATTATGTTCTTTGCTTTCACCAAGAAGACCACTCTGCCACATCTGCTCATTCTATTATCACCTGGTTACCTACTATTATACGTTAACTGCGTTATAAGAAACGCCTGGATATAGAACGCATTGTAGACAATTTTAATAAAGCACTTAAAGAATTTACGCTTTGATAATTTTATATGAAATATTTCAATAATAAGCTCCAAACTTTTTTATAACGTTAGATTTTTGTATAGATGAACGGATGCCAATAGATACTGGAGATACTACATGGATGCTTATTTCAACAGGTCTTGTCATGCTCATGACTCCTGCTCTGGGTTTTTTTGAAGCAGGTCTAATAAGAAGTAAAAACTCTCTTTCTATTTTAATGCAAACCTTCTCAGGTCTTGCAATTCTTTCCGTTCTTTGGTTCATCATGGGTTTTACACTTGTTTTTGCTCCTTCGCAAGGAGGTTTTATTGGTGGGCTAGATTGGATATTTTTTAATGGTGTGCCAATTAATGATTCAGTAGACTATGCACCAACTATTCCGGGAGTTACTTTTGGATCCTATCAGATGATGTTTGCAGTTATTACTCCACTTCTTATTACTGGCGCATTTGCTGAAAGATTGAAGTGGAGTTCATTTTTTGTATTCATTATTGCGTGGACTATATTGATTTATTATCCATTGGCCCATTGGATCTGGGGCAGAGGCTGGCTTGCGGATCTAGGAGTTTTTGATTTTGCTGGCGGAATAGTGATTCATACTAGCGCAGGAATGGCTTCTCTTGCTGCGGCACTTGTATTAGGCAGGAGAAAGAATTTTGGACCCGATATTATGGTTCCTCACAATATTCCACTTGCCGTTATTGGTGCTACATTGCTATGGATCGGCTGGTTTGGATTCAATGCAGGAAGCGCTTTGGCATCGGGATCATTAGCTGCCAATACACTCCTTGTGACACATATAGCTTCTGCAACATCTGCAGTGATATGGATACTTCTCTCCTGGAAAAGAGCAGGCAGGCCATCTACAACTGCAGCCATCAATGGTGCTGTAGCCGGATTAGCAGGTGTAACACCAGCATCAGGTTTTATAAGCGCACAGAACTCTTTCTTTTTGGGTATTATACTGGGTTTTGCATCATATTACGCAATCATATTCTTAAAGGAGCATTTGAAAATTGATGATGCATTAGATGTCAGTTCTGTCCACGGTGTTACAGGCATAATTGGATCCTTGGCGATTGGTGTGATTGCCAGCACTGTGATAAACCCTGCAGGTCCAGAGGGTTTTCTATATGGGAATCCTATGCAACTAGGAATTCAGGCTATCGGCGTTGCAGTAGCCGCAGTATTAGGATTTGTTGGAACAATAGTAATTATGAAAATCATCAATGCAACTATGGGATTGAAGGTCAAAGAGGAAGAGGAAGATATTGGTTTAGACATCACACAACATGCCGAAAGAGCATATGTAGACTAAATTTCATTCTTTTATTTAGACTTACTAAACTTTTTTATTACTTTACTAATAATGGTTTCTTTATTGAGACTAATAATTTACACTGGTAAGGGGGGAACTGGAAAAACTGTAACTTCATGTTCTACTGCCATCAAACTTGCTGAAAGAAATTACAAGACTTTGCTGATCTCCTCTGATCCTGCTCATACTTTAAGCGATGCATTTATGATGCCTGATATTGGATATGAATCAAAAGAGGTGATTCCTAATATGTATGCATTGCAGGTGGATCCTGTAACTGAGATGAACAAACAATTCGATACAATTCTCTCTTATTTAGCATCAATATTTTCTGCGAAAGGTATTGATGAAACACTTGCTTATGAAATTGCTATGTTGCCTGGAATGACTCAGCTATTTTCATTGTTGAAAATTGAGGAAGTTGTACGAGAGAAAACATTTGATACTGTAGTTCTTGATATGCCAGCCTCTGGAGAAGCACTGCGATACCTATACTTTCCAAAGCTAGTTGGAAGTATTGGAAAAAAATTTACTGGATTATTTGGAATGTTTAGTGGAGTTGCCAGGATGTTTCAGCCGCTATCAAAGATATCGGTACCTTCACAAAATGTTCTGCAAAATGAAATAGATCTAATGGATAGACTGGAAGTGCTGTCAGATATTATTAGGAACCAGAATATAACAAGCATTAGGTTAGTCGCAAATCCTGATACCTTTAGTATAGAGAATGCTAAAAGAGCATTTATGTCTGCAAGTCTTTATGGAATAAATGTTGACCTTGCTATAATAAATAAAATCATACCACCAGGCAGTCCTGATGATTATTATGCAAATTGGGCAGCTGTTCAAAAAACAAAGGTTGAAGATGCAAAGGCAAACTTCTATCCACTTCCAATAAAGGAAATCAAACTTCATGCCGATGAATTACGTGGAGTCGAAATGCTACAAAAAAATGGAGACTTGATATTTGAACATCAAGATCCCGCACAGGTCTTCTATCATGGAAAGGCATTTTCATTTATAACAGAGGATTCTAAATTACGAATGACAGTCAAGGTTCCATTTACAGAGAAAGATGATTTTGATATAGAACGTCATGGAGATCAACTTACTATAAAGGTCAAAAATCCTGTTGGCTATATTGTTAACATTATTCCATTACCTACTGCTACTATAGGTATGAAGCTTGCAAAAGCAAAATTACAGGGGGATGAGTTAAATGTATTATTCGAAAAGAATTTTTGATAATTCAAGTTTTTATATTTACTGTATAGATTAAGACGAAGTTCATTTTTCTTCTTTTATATTTAACCAATGGACAACAGAGTCATACTGTCATTTGATAATCTAGGGGGAGTTAATAAATATCTATATTTCTTCAGTAAATATGGTATATGCGTTAGAACGTCTAACTTATTTAAGCTGGTTTGTCATCCTATTAGTTTCTTCCAGAGCATTATATTGTTATTAAGCTAGATCGCAAACGCTTTGTAGCAGTCAATCAGTCTCAATTGTGTTTTCGTTTATTCCTACTGTGTAAATCGCAAATATTACAATAGTCCTAACCTAGGCATAATTTCCTTTAATTGAAGATCTGGCCCCACACGCCTCACATAGAAGAAATCCCAGTTTTTTGTTCTTCTCTGTTCTAGTATCCGGGCTTCCGCAAACAGGGCAAATTACATAGTCCTTGATATATCTATCGATCAATGCTCCAAAGGATGATGGCTCTTTACGTCCAAGAAATATTACTCGCTCACCAGCAATATAACCGGCAGAAGCGAGTTCTTTATTGAGATAAAGTAGTAATTTTTCTGGATCTCTTCTCAAGGCTTTAGGAAATTCCATGAAATTCCTAAAAAAAGTACGTTGCCCAACCCAAATAATCTGGGGAGTAGGAATTTCGAGTCTTGATGCTTCTTTTCTATATGTATTACCCATTTTATTTTCTAAACGCTTTAGTAAAGCTTCGTAATCCGATTTTGTTTGAACACCCACATTCTTTGTATTAATATTCTCTTTAATGTGCGTTATGTATTGCGAACGAGTAAGTAAACACTAGGTAATTAAGTATTGTTGGATTGAAACCATTCTTTTATATTCTTAACTATAAGGAAGTAATATTGATTAAACTAAATTTAGAATCTTCAAGTCTTCGTTTAGTGACCTCCATTGCCGACAAAGACGAATCACATCCTATCCATTTTCTTGCCAATTTTTGTGCTACTAATAATGTAGTACCTGAACCACAGAAGAAATCTGCAACTAGATCTCCGACTTTAGAAAATTGCCCAATAATTCTTTCTAGTAATTCTGTGTGTTTTTCTGTGTCATAGCCTGTTGAATAATTATATGTCTCTATATCCATCCAAACATTATCAAGAACCCTGTGAGTTTTTGGTGGGATCCAGTATTCTGCATATTTTACACCTTCACGCTTACGAATAAATTCTAGTTCTTTGTTAGTCTGTATCCAATATTGTTCCAAAGGAATAGAAGAAAATCTTTCTTTATAGAGATCGTAGTTTTCTATTGCTTTTAGAGCCCTAGATTTACACCATTTCCACTGTCCTCTTTCTGGAACAATGCCGAATATATCATAACGCATAGTAGGTCTATTCACATTGCTCCAGAATCCCATCCATTTTGAATTCGAAGTATACTTAGCTAACGGATGCGAAAATTTTGTATTCGCAGATTTTGAATACCAGAGTATAGTATCATTTGCGCTATGCATTCTATCAATAGACTGAAATTGATAAAGCAGATTTTTCCGTCGACCTCTTTTAACTAAGATCTCATTTCGAAAATTTTCATGTCCAAAGATTTCATCCATAATTATTTTTACATAATGAACAATGTGCCAGTCAAGATGAATAAATATTGAGCCAGATAGTGAGATGAGTTTTTGAATTGCACATAGTCTTGGATAAATCATATCTAGATAGTTGTTTATTTGGCGTTTCCATACATCTTCAAACGCAACATTCTGAACATTTTTTATACGATGAAAATATTTTTCACCACTCCAGAATGGAGGATCAATGTATATGAGATCAATCGTTTCTGAAAAGCCATGTTTGAATAAATAATCCATGGCATCAATGTTATCTGAATGGAAAAGTAAATTTGAGTTCTGTTTTTTGTCTTTTCGTACAATTAATCTTTTCCGCTTTTTTTTATTTTCATCTTCATTCTTTGATATCCAATAAAGTTTTGCAGGCAGATCTCTCATAAGTAGACACATTTGAAATATTACTAATGGTTGTTATTAATTTAATCTATCTTTACCTAGTTTGACAATATTCTTCTTGATTAGTCTAGTTCTTCACTGTGCACAATTCTTATTTCATTTCCATAAAAAAATTTTTGAACAACTTTAGTTTCTATCATCAGATAATTTATACTGACTGAAGTATCAACATCGATAGACAATATGATGACTTTTGCTACTTTCTATAAAAAATGTAATTTTTTCTCTATATGACATAGCATATTCTTCTAAAAATCAAACTACAAGCGGAGCGATTTTGATAATCTCAGATGTGGTGCAAGGTACGTCATTATTATTTTATCCTAATTTTGAATTATATAATATATAAAAATTGAATTAGTATAATAAGTTAACAATTACAACAATCATTAATACCATTTGAAAGTTGGATATCTATTTATTGTTTAGGGTTGTTTAAATTTTTCTCCTCTAAAAATACACTCAATGCTACTATGTAAATGATTATCTATTATTAGCTATCCATTGTATAAAAGGAACGAGCGTATTTTCAAACGGTACTGATTTTGAATCTTTTGTATTGAAGCCTATTAATAACATTCTCCCTTCGAGTTTTCTTTTTACTGATGAAGGAAGCTGATTTTCCACAAATGGCTGAAAAAGTTCAAAAAAATAATCTTGCTTATAATATGCTATGTGCTGTGCAAAGCAACTTGACAGAATACTGGGATCACCTGCAATTCGTTTGTTCATTTCAGACAAAACATACGTGCTATCTTTCTGCAATTCTATAGAAATTTGTAGGCTTCTTCTTACATAATTCTCACGAGTAAAATTTGATTCCATTTTATTTGGCATATTATAAAAAATTCTTATATCTTTAGCCAATTGCTGAATTACCCTTTTAGCGAGATCAATTGCAGTCAGTATTTCTGTCTGTCCTTTTACTCCATAGTCTTTTCCAAAGATGTAGAAAGTTGCTGTCAATTCATCCTTATTTATAAAAGGAAACTCCATTTTCCCTGCCATAAATTGTGTTATTCTATAAGAAATATCAACAGGCAAGAACATACCCATATAGGAATCTGATACGATTACCAATACTGCTGAGAGACTTATAGCTGGATTTAATGTTTCATATTGCACGTTAATATCCGTTACCAACTGAAGATCTTTGGTTTAATTATGAAGGAATTATATATATCTCAAATATTTCTTGCTAATATTAATATCCTGTAAGTAAATAGAAATCTTGCTCAGAATTAATTTTTAGATCCCTTGTTGTAACTACATTAGTTGTTATTGAATGCATACTTCGAAAAGTTGAAAATAAAAAGAAAATAGGGGAATGTAATTATTTTTCAGTGTGCATGAGGTGGCGGAGCACTGCCCTTTGATAGCGTCCTCATTAAATGTTCCCGCGGCTTTCTCATGGTATTCTAGGCTAGACTGATCTACCTTGACGGCTTGGGGTGGACATACTGAAACGCAGGCCATGCACCAAATGCAATCATGTTCTCTAATCGGGTCGGCCTTGTCTGTGTAGTCCTTTCTCTCTTCCTTAGTTGTACTACCAGTTCCAGCACTTGTAATATTAGCCACTTCTACTGCAGGCACATCATTCTCTGTTCTATACCATTGGAATACTTGCACTGGACAGGCTTCAATACAAGCGCCATCTGCTATGCAAGAGTCCCAATCAACTGCGACCATCGTGCCGTGCACTCCTAATGGGACTTGTTCTTCTCCCCGTGACGAATAAGCTGATTTTACTTCTTCGTTTTCTGCAGCCTCTTGAGGTTTTCCTGGTCCCCAAACAAAGTGAAAGTGTTCACCATCGGAAACGGCATGCTTACCAATTACCTGATGGTTTTTGGGAAAGTCTGGATCTATTGGCATATCTCTATCTGAGAGATTCTCAAGTTACCATATTATATAAACCATATGCGAAAGATTCTATTATATGGACTTAAAAATCAGAGCATTATATATAATGCTCTGATTTACATATAAGAAATTATGAAATTATAAAAATGTAACAATAATATATAAATTCAACTGAATAATTCCACATTACTATCATTAAAACAATAGAAATAAAATATAAAATATACTAAAACAATGGAAAGAAAAATTATTCTAGGATTCTGGATTCAATAAAGTGCAATTGCAACAACGGATTGATTATGTAACTAGTAGATCTAGGTGGCGTTGAAACTAAAAGCACGAGCAAAAAATTTATATGATTGCTTTGAAAATATACACCAAAATAATAAGTATATCATATAAAAGCTAGTAAAACAATGATTTTGTAATAGATTTGTCATAAGATGCTTGTCATAAAATTCTAGACGTAATGATTCGATAAAGCTGACTATGGATACTAAGTATGAACGTGTATCTATCTCAATAGATATGACAGCTATAATGTCTCTTCATCAAGAAACATCGACACAACAAGAGAATAGCTTCACAACAGGCCAAAGTTGGGGAGCTCTTAGGAAAGCTTGGAAGGGGTACAGAATCGCAAAGGTACAGGACGACAATGCCAAGATGACAGAATATGCAACTAAAATAAGAAAGATCCAAGAAGAGTTAGGCATCAGTAGAGCCTCATTCCCAAACTTAGGCATTTCCTAAATCAAGGCACAACTCTTTTTTCTACTGATACATATAATACTATTTATTTAAACTAATTCCTTGATTATATAATCTAGTTTCAATCTGGGCCTTAGGGATTGCACCAACAATAATGTCCACTGCCTTTCCATTTTTGAAAATCATCATTGTTGGTATGCTTTGGATACCGAAAGATTGTGTAATCATCCGATTTTCATCAATATTCACTTTTCCAAATACAACTTTCCCAGTATATTCTATTGCCAATTGTTCTATTATAGGCGCGATCATTTTGCAGGGACCGCACCATGGAGCCCAGAAATCAATAAGTAGTATAGGATATTTGGATAGTTCGTTTTTAAAATTTGAATCGGTTAGAGTAATAGGTTCCCTTATGCTAGACATGGTTGTCTTTGATATTAGAGCCTTTTGTAATTCTGCCATTTTCCTCTGTTTTATGACTTTAATTTCCTCATCGTCACTACTAAACATGTATTATTAGTTTTTAAATTATGTCATATATGTCATATGTATGTTATGTGCAAATAAATTAATAATAAGCAATAATTACGAGTGTACCCTTTCCATTTTATATGTGGTATGTCATAATTACCTTATGGAAATAACAACAAGTATCTTGCCGAGGGGATAAACGATATATAATTATTTAACTTTCATTGATTTTTAGTGGTTGATTAGTTTGGAAGAAGAATCTAATGAAATTAATGAAGTTGGAATTCAAAAATCCCACGAGGAGACGAAGGACAATGATGATAACAATATTGCAAACTTAAAGGAAGATCTGGCTATTCTAAAAGAAGAATTACTTACAGCGAGAAAATCTTCAGATAACAATTTGAATAAATTAAAGTACATGATGGCTGAATTTGATAATTATCGCAAACAGATGGAAAAACAAATAGACTCTAAAATTGAGTCTGGAAAAGCTGAACTTCTGCTCAAATTTCTTAGTCTACGTGATGACTATTTAAGAGCTTTAGAAATGGCAAAACAGAGCAAGTCCGAAGCAGTTGTCATTGAAGGCTTAGAAGGGATATTAAAAAACTTTGATTCCCTTCTTAAATCTGAAGGAGTTATGGAAATTGAGACAATTGGAACACCTTTTGATCCCAATGTCCACGATGTAATCGGCTTTTCACATGAAGAGGAGATAGAAGAGAATATAATTACGAAAGAAATTCGTAAGGGGTATATGCTAAACAATAAAGTTTTAAGACCAAGCCTCGTTCTAATCTCTAGAAAGATAGTTACAAATACCGCTAATGATACACAAAAAATAGAAAAAGAGGCTGAAAATTAGTATGGGCAAAATTATAGGAATTGATCTTGGAACAAGTAATTCTGCTGCGGCAGTAATGATAGGAGGTAAACCGACAATTATACAGGCAGCTGAGGGTACTTCTGTTGGAGGAAAGGCGTTTCCATCTGTGGTTGCATTTACCAAAGACGGTCAACTATTAGTAGGAGAGCCTGCAAGACGTCAAATGATATCCAATCCTGAGGGAACTGTTGCTGCGGCAAAGCGCAAGATGGGTACTGATTTTAAATTCCATGTTTTAGGTAAAGAATATACTCCACAGCAGATATCTTCATTCATTCTGCAAAAGATTAAGAAAGATTCTGAGGCGTTTCTGGGTGATACTGTGGATAAGGCCGTGATTACAGTACCTGCATATTTTAACGATAATCAAAGGCAGGCTACTAAGGATGCAGGCGAAATTGCAGGCCTCCAAGTAGTGAGGATTATCAATGAGCCTACCGCTGCTTCGCTCGCATACGGACTAGACAAGCTCCAAAAAGATCTAAAGATAATGGTTTTTGACCTTGGAGGAGGAACACTGGATGTTACAATAATGGAAATGGGTGGAGGAGTATTTCAGGTCAAGAGTACTTCAGGAGATACTCAACTTGGCGGAACGGATATGGATAATATCTTGATAGATTACATTGTAGAGGAGTTTAAAAAACAATCTGGTCTTGATGTCAGAAATGATAAGGCCGCCATGATGAGAATAAGAGAGGCGGCAGAGAAAGCAAAAATAGAATTATCGAATATTGTCAGCACAGAGATCAATTTACCTTTCTTAGCATACGATCCTAAAACAGGACCAAAGAACCTTGTTACAACTCTAACAAGAGCAAAACTAGAGGATCTCCTTAGACCGATAATCGAAAGGTGCAGAGCACCAATGATGCAGGCGCTTGCTGATGCAAAAATAACACCACAGGATATAGACAAAATCATTATGGTTGGCGGACCTACTAGAATGCCAATAGTAAGGCAGTTCGTCGCAACAGCCACTGGTAAAGAGCCAGAACGCGGTATTGATCCTATGGAAGCTGTAGCAATGGGAGCCGCTATTCAGGGAGCTATCATTACAGGCGATGTTTCTACAGATATCTTACTGGTAGATGTCACACCTCTGACTCTTGGTGTAGAAGTTCTGGGTGGCTTAAAAGAACCATTAATAGAACGCAACACAACCATTCCTACAAAAAAATCGAAGGTGTTCACTACTGCTGCCTGATTATCAGACTGCAGTCACAATTCATGTAGTCCAAGGAGAAAGACCCATGGCAGCTGATTGTGTTTCCTTAGGTATGTTCAACTTATCAGGAATCCCGCCCGCTCCAAGAGGTGTACCGCAGGTAGAGGTTACATTTGATATAGATGCAAATGGAATCCTGAACGTTACGGCGAAAGATTTAGCTACAACCAAGGAAGCAAAAATTACCATAACCGCTAACACAAAATTATCAAAAGATGAGATCGAAAAGCTAAAGCAAGAATCCGATAAGTTCGCTGAAGCTGACAAAAAGAAGAAGGAAGAGATTGAAGTCAAAAACGAAGCTGATAACTTAATCTATGCTGCAGAGAAGCTAGTCAAGGAAGATTTGAAGGATAAAATTAAACCTGAACAAGCTGATAGAGTTAACAAGGCAGCTCAAGAATTAAAAGATGCAGTTGCAAGCAACAATATAGACAATATCAAAACAAAAACCCAGGAACTGAAAAGTATTGTTGGCGAGATCAGTACGGAAGTTTATAGAACTGCTAGCGCTGCCTCTGCTAATGCGGCTGGTGCTGGTGAAACACCTACTGCTGGTGAAACACCTACTGCTGGTGAAACACCTACTGCTGGTTCAACAACGAGCGAGTATGCTGGCAGTGGAGGAACTTCAACAGGCGCGTCACCTCCTCCTTCCTAATATTGTCTTTACGAATTATGCCAACAATCTTAGTGATTTAAAAATATGAGCAGTAAAAAGGACTATTATGACGTCCTCAGCGTCCAACGGAGTGCAAGTAAAGAAGAGATCAAGAATTCGTACAGAAAGCTAGCACTACAATATCATCCAGATAGGAACAAATCATCAGGCGCTGAAGAAAAATTCAAAGAAATTTCTGAAGCATATGCTGTGTTGTCTGATGATGAAAAAAGAAAAAGATATGATACCTACGGTCATGTGGGGGCAGAAGAAGTATTCAGAGGTTCTGAAGCGAATTTTGACGAAGTTTTTAAGGACATTGGATTCGGAGGCTTTAGAGACATCTTTGATCAGATTTTTGGAGGTCGTGGAGGAGGAGTTGGCAACGTGGGTAATGATCCTTTCGGCGGCTTTGGTTTTAGCTTTGGAGGAGGAAGAAGAAAAGGCAGAGATATTATTTATGATGTCGAACTTTCACTAGAAGAAGTTCTCAAAGGAAGAAAGGATGAAATAGAATTACCAAAACTTGAGAAATGTAGCAACTGTGGAGGAAGTGGATCTGCTCCTGGTACAAAACCAAGAAAATGTACTGTTTGTAACGGCCAAGGTCAAACGAGACGGATCTATAATCAAAATAGATTCTCTACATTTGTATCATTAGAGCCATGTCGAACCTGCCAAGGGCAAGGTGAAATTATTGATAAACCATGTGCCGTCTGTAGCGGTTCTGGCAAATTTAAAAAGAATAAGAAATTGAAGTTAGAAATTCCTGCAGGAGTAGAAGACGAAATGACATTGCAGCTGCGAGGCGAAGGGGAGCCATCTGAAAATGGTCCTGCTGGTGATCTATTAATACGAGTTCATATCAGACCACATTCCCTATTTGAAAGATTAGAAGATGGTCATTTGCTATACAATCTTAATCTGAAATTCACAGATCTTGCGCTTGGCACGGAAGTGAAAGTGCCAACCCTTGATGGCCAAGAAAAATTAAAAATACCTCAAGGTACTCAACCTAATACCATTCTGAACATTCGAGGAAAAGGACTACCCCATTATGGTAGCTATGGAAAGGGGGACCAGCTAGTTAGAATCAATGTGAAAATTCCAACAAAATTAAACGACAGACAAAAGTTATTATTGAAGGAATTAGATAAGGAATTCCAAAATATCAGAGAAGACTCACAGCACTTTTAACCTAGTTAATGTTCTACAGGAAGCAAAATAAAAGTAAATCCTTTATTCCTATTGGCCTAGAAAAAGAGGCTCTGTTAACTTCTCAGGATAATACCTATAGCTAGATATATCATAGCAATTCTATTCCCAATATGAACTGCAAACAGGACACATCCAGCCATAATCAGTTATGGTTTATACCTATATTTTAGATTCAGATCCTTTAGACTAGCAGCTAAATGTTTGGAAACGACAATTAGAAGAATCCATGTAGCAATATGGAAATGGGTTCAAAAATATTCTGATCGTGCTGATAGATTCATAACACACAGAAGTATGATTAATGAGATATTTGTTGATGAGACTCTTTTAAAGATAGATGGACAGGATTACTGATTATGGATTGCATACGAACCTAACCTCAAGTCATGTGTTAAGATGCATTTATCAAGAGAAAGGACAATTTTTGTTTGTTATCAATTCTTCAGACAGTTAAGGAATAGATATGGTACTAGAAAACCCTTTTACACAGATGGTGCCAGCTGGTATAATGATGCTTGTAAATGGCTCAGGTTGAAACACCATGTCTATGATACTGGCCTTAACTTGATGGAAAGATTTGTACAACAGATAAAAGATAGAACGGAATGATTTGACTATCATTTTCCCTTTACGAAACAGAATTGTAATAGACAGATATTTTGGAACTGGCTGAAACTATTCATACTGTATCTCGATATGGATAAAGATAGAATGCAATTCATTATGTTTCTAGTATTAGAGGGTCGCCGCTAAGTTAACAGAACCGAAAAAGACTATGAGAACTTAAAATGGTTCAATGCTGTAAGAAGGCATTCCAATAATTTATGATTACTATAAAGGAGGTGATATCGTAATTTCTAGTTGAACGCTTGAAAATAGCACGCTTTTCTTTGACTTATGGACTGAGACATATCAATGAGTCAGAGTAACTCAAGTTCTGATTGACACATGCAAATAATTAAATAATTAAAATAGTTGTATAATCATCCAGTCAAAATAATACCCGCGACTAGCAAAAGATCAATATACTCTTAAATCAGTTAGTAAAAGTTAACCAAGAATTGATATGTATATGAGACATATTACTCAATGGAAATAACAAAAAGATAACTAAAATAACAATATTGATAATACGAGCTTAGAGTACTTATTTATAAATATTGACTCATAATTTGAATATTCTCACATGTTTGGCTACTAAATTGTTCATAAATATTATAAAACAATAAAAATATATTGAAGAGGAATTTATTTAATCAACAATTTTATTATTGCCTCCGATATTATATATTCCTTAATGCTTGCAATTGAGGCAAAAGGGATATCAAAAATATATAAGGGTTCAAGTTATGCTGCGCTGAACACCTTATCTTTAAATGTAGAACCAGGACGAATATTTACACTGCTTGGCAGAAATGGTGCAGGCAAGACCACTTTTGTACGAATATGCGCGACACAGTTGATGCCTACTGCAGGTAGCATAAGAATTCTGGGATACGATATCATAAAGGAACCTAATAGAGTAAGGAATATTATTTCAGTAGTCCCCCAAGAGGGTCGACCATTAAGAGCCCTTACTCCTTGGGATCATGTATATAATTGGTTACAAATCAGAGGGGAAAACAAAAGTAAATCTAAGGAACAGACAGAAAAAATTCTAAAAAAGCTAGAACTTTATGAAGTAAGAAACAAGCCTGCAATGAATCTTTCAGGCGGCATGAGGCAAAAAGTTCTTGTTGCAATGGCTATGGCTACTAATGCTGAATTATTATTTCTTGATGAGCCCACTATTGGATTGGATCCAGTTTCAAGACGCCAGGTATGGTCGGCAATTAAGGATTGGAAAAAGGAAGGGAAGTCAATTTTATTGACAACACACTATATGGATGAAGCTGAAATGCTTTCAGATAACATAGTAATAATAGACAAGGGCCGCATAATTGCACAAGGTGTTATACATGAATTGAGAAAAATAATTCCACAAAATATTAGAGTGGACATTGCAAAGGATACAGTTGACACTAATCTGCTTAAAACATATGGCTCAGTAGTAGATACTGGGACTAATACGCTAAGAGTATTTGCATTTGATTCTGCAGTGAAAGAATTATCGGAATTTGCGATAAAAAAAAATATTCCGTTTACAGTTTCTCCCATAACGTTGGATGATGTATTCGTTTTCCTTGTTGGAAATGGAGAAGTAGCTAATAATGAAGTTACTGCAGATTACAACATTAACGATTAAAAAGTGGTTATGTTTAATTTGGCGATAATTAAAATTGTTTTATATTGTGTCTTTATCTCATCCATTAAAACATCAATGGCGCCAAGTATTGTCTAACTAGTGTTATTAACTAGCATATCAATTCTTCTGCTTTCTGTTAATATCTTCTCAATTGCATTTTTTACTGATACACCATCATTAACATCGGGATGGAATATATATGGCGGCAGTATTTCCTTATTGGACGTCTCTTTAATATTTGTGGTGTTTCTTAAAAATTCCTCCATTTCATATTTATAAAACTAATGTTTCATGTTCTATTCTACTTGAACTACCAGTAACAGCCGCGACTTTTTGATTATCATCTTAGATGAGATTTAAGATAGGGTTTGTTTGCTGAAAGATTGATTGGAGCGACTATCTGGCTTAAACAACAATAAAACTCTTATAGTGACTAACAAGATATAAAAATTATAATTTTTATATAATTCTGTAACAACAAATCGCTTTGTATAACTTGTCACATTATTTCGATTGACTTCTCATTAAATCCTTTCGATATAAGCAGACTCTTGACTGACTCTCTATGATCACCTTGCAAAACGATTTGGCTGTCTTTATATGTCCCTCCAGTCCCTATCTTAGTCTTTAGCTCCCTTGTTATTGATTCTATATCTGTTCTATCTTGCAAACCACGCACTATAGTAGTTGATTTCTTGTATCTTCTAATTTCTTTAGAAATGACTATGTTAGTTTTCCCTCTATCTAGTTCACGCAGAACATCATCCATTGAGTTTGTATCATAATCTTCTGACACTAACATTAATATGATTTTTGGCTTAAAAAAGATTTAGCCTGTTATGGAAAGAGTAAATGAAATTTTAATCTTAATGCTAAAGAATTTCAACAGGTTCTGATAATCTAAGGTCTGGAAACAATTGGTTGGTTGCGCTGCTTTATATTCAGCTTTTTAAATAGTATTAAGGCATTTGGAATGGATTCAACACATAAAGTACCATTGCTAATCCCTGTTCTCTAATCAAGCTAATTGACCTATAACTAGACGATATCAGAAGCAAAGACAGGCATTCTAAAAGCTATTGAGAGTGCCAAAGGACTGGCTGATTTTTGAATTAATCAGAGAAAGCATCCGAGATATGGAACATCAATATTAAGTTACCACATATAAGACAAATTTAAAGGGTGTAGCTGATCTGAGATATTGGAAGTGGAAAGAGGTGAAAAGGTTAGGATCGCTACAAAATTACAACTTTGGAAAGCTTTCGGTAACATGTAATTCCAAAGTTATGTGCATACATAACTAAATTTTTAACATTGATAGATTCTCATATTCCTTTAAATATTTTGAATTTACCACTTCAAATATATGTTGTTTTTACCTTGCGTTCTTGGAAGCAAGAGATCCTAACAGTAATGTATACAGTAATTACCCTTGCTATTAATTATATCATAGTATTACTATTGTTGTTCCTATTACCGCTGAAGGTTTTTTACCAGAGTCGTATTTGATTTGGTTTCTCTTTTTCAATAGGTTCAAAGAATCTTTTTAGTTGCGACCGTTATTCCTATATATCTTCCCTATTGTTTGCCAAATTCTTTCCTGGCAGCAGACATTGTCTTTAATACTCTATTTTCTTAACTAAACAATGTGATAAGGTAGTCGATCCAATAGATGATTAATTAATTAATTTAGTATAAATTGTATATTATTCTTGTCGTTTTTCAACAGTTCCAAATAATTTTCCAATTATACCGCTTGATACTTAGAACATTCGCTCTGCCGTGCTGTAGTTATGATAAAGATATATCATATCTTTTCTGGCTTTAGCGATCGATAATAGTATTTAATCTCAAGATAAAATTCCTTCAATAACAATTACATAGCTTTTCTCAACAGGTTCAATTCGATATCTGCAACCTACTATTTGACTTACAATTTGTAAATTCGTCTTGAGATGTTCCGTCAACTTTCCAATTCTGTATCGTGATTTCCCTTTTGCTAAGCTTAATGGGATTACTAGCATATCAGCAAGGAAGAAATCAACTGGAACTTTAGCCAGATAACTTTCTAAGAACCTGTCTGCAGCTTCTTCACCTACACGTTCTGCAGTTTTATCCAACTCACCTATTGAATCTCCGCCGATATAAGTACCGAAATCAGATTCAGAATGTACTAAAATTGAGGAGCCTGGGGATAGCGATCTTTCAAATGATGAAGAATAACTGTTGCAACGGACACCATTTTTTTCTAATTTTAAAAGAGCAGATGAAATCTGGCGTTCTGAAACATGTTTGGGAAGTTGACTGCATACACTTGCTATTTTTGGTTCAACATAATGTATATTCAAAAGGTCAAGAGTATTTGGTGTTTTACATGGACTTATCTCCGATTGTACTATGCCTCCTCCTTTTGGATAATACCCTCTCTTTAAAATTTCTATGCTGAACTTTATGCCAATGCTTAGATATGCTTGCATTACAATATACCGTAAATAATCTATTGTAGGACTCATTTTTACATCTGTGCCACCAGTAATCTCTATGCAAAGACTTTTGCCTGAAAGAGAGACTGCAGGGATTACAGTTTGTAGTATTAATGGGATGCTGCCTGCCGTACCAACATTGATTTTGATCTTACTCTCTTCAAATTTGTCAGATTTTGGAATGAATCTAATCCAGTCTGATCCGACCACCAAATTTTCTACAGTCGCATGAAACAGGTCTGCTACTGTCTTAATTGCAAACAAATGCTGCGGCCGCAGGCCAGGATTTTGACGTTTGGCTCGAATATTTATAACTTCTATCGGTTTGCCTATTATTGCTGAAAGGGAAACGATGCTACGTAAAATCTGTCCTCCTCCTTCACCATAAGATCCATCAATTTTTAACACGTGAGTCTGTCTTTTTGTTGAATTAGAAAGATAAAACACTTACTTTGAATAGATTGGTTCACTATCAATGCTCTTTGAACGCCAATATTGAGTAAGATTACAACAAAGTCAGCTTAAACCTTGCTGCTGCAAGAAGTCTAAGAATTTGGGTCAGGTTAAGATATATAATTAACTTAAAATATAATTAATTTAAAATGAAAGATGTATGTTTGACACTCCATTCTATCTTATAATAATATGCCGTAAACATTTGCAAATTTACCGATCTATTATGCTATTCAAATGAACAAAAAAGTTATACGCATATTAAAATGATTTTCCAGAGGCAGACAATATTTTTTTGATATTACTAGCAATGTGTAAGCAATTTGTTTATGCAGGACATTAGAAGTTAGGCAAAAGTGATTATCTTTAATCGACTATTCAATTTTTTAGCGTCTTTTAAAACAGAAAAAATTAACCCTAATTACTTTAAGTATTATGCCTATTCTCTACTTAATTATGGATAATAATCGCGAACATAAGAAGGAATATCATGAATTTATAAATTTTGCAATACAAGGATTGAATAAGAATGCTCAATTTTCACTTGCAATAGCAGTAACGTCAATCAACCTAATTTTTCGATTCCGACTAGCAACTATACGGCATCTTTTTTTGTCATTATCAGAATGCTTCATGCATATACCTGATAAACGGACAGATCATAATAAGTGCTAGTAAAAGAGCAATGATTCATCATTTTCGTCATCATCATTATTAGCAAACATCTCATGAGGCATAATATTCAATTATATTTACATAGTATCAGATAATACGTACTTTAAATCAACAGCGCCTAGCAGAATGCCATGTGATCACATAATACTCATAATTATTAATCAAACTTTAATAACTTGATATAAATCGTTCCCAATACTCAAAGAATATTTTCTTTTACCTCAAATTACTTAATTATAACATTGATTGGTTACAACAGTGATGTCTAAGGGATTATTTGTAGGCAGATTTCAACCGTTCCATTTAGGACATCTTGCTACTGTCAAGTTTGCATTAAGTAGATTAGAAGAGCTCATAATAATAATAGGAAGTGCACAGACCAGTCATGAGATTAAAAACCCGTTTACCGCAGGTGAACGTATTCAGATGATTAAAGATTCGCTAGTGGAAGATAGTAGTGTGGATATGAAAAAAATACTCCTGATTCCTGTCTCTGATGTAAACATGCATTCTCTGTGGACACATCAGGTGGATATTCTAGTTCCGAAATACAATGTAGTTTTTACAAATGACATTCTTACTGCTCTTCTATTTAAACAAAGAGAGATAGAAGTCGTTGAACCATCTTTGTATCGAAGAAAAGAATTGTCTGCAACAGAAGTTAGATCAAGGATGGCAAAGGATGAAGATTGGAAAGAACTCGTTACCATTCAGACTGCTAAAGTTGTAGAAGATATACATGGTATAGAAAGAATCAAGGCAATTATTGCAAAGCATACGATATGAGATAAAATTAGTGATTTTAATTCTCTATTGATTGATAAGAAAGATAGCGAATTATCTAATTTGAAACTTATTAACACAAATAGAGCATACTGACATTTGAAAGAGTCAAAAAAAATAAAATTCACATATTTCATTTTCTGATATCATATAATGCAACGACTAGTGTGGTGTGGACATAGGGAATCGTAGATCAAAATCGATCTATATAACAACTGTTCCTCACAGTGGAAATGATAGGCAGCAAAAAAATGATTTTGAAAGATCGTATTTTTCAGATATAATTGCTCTGGACTAACGTAGTTATTAATATATCCATTATATGCAACTTCTTCAAACCTTTGAAATTTTTATCATATCCGCAATTTTGATTTCCATTCCATAACGATTTTCCTCTTTTTTCATGTGATTATATATTTTTAATAAATCATACGAATGCCTTATCATATTGAACTTTCCTGATATTTTCATTTGGATAAAATTGAACACGAGTGCGTATATTCCAAATCTTTTCAATACAACATCCCTATATGCATTTATATTTTTATGCAATTGTCGAACGAATAATTCTGCACACCACGTGGCAGGAATTATTCCCTCACCTAGTAATGGATAGACGGTTCCTATCGACTCGCCTACGCCAACTGTTTTTCTGCCATCTGTAAATGGTTCGCAATTTACTGGTGGACTAATTCGAATAGGTCTTCCAACTTTTTTTATAACCTCGCATTTATATTTTTTCAAAAATTCATTGACAAATTTATTATTCTGTCTTCTTTCAAAATCCCCTGCTCCTATATGCGCATAGCCATTTTCGAGTGGAAAATACCAGAAATATCCAGTCATTGAAGGAAATGCCCGAAGGTAGAAATCGTCATACGGAACATTATCACCGTCATATTTTACCTTATATTGGACACATGGGATCCACATCTCTTTTTTTGGTTTTGGAAGATAGTTTCGATGAAATCCGGTTGAATCAATAATGATATCAAAATCTGATTCAAGGTTCTCTTTCTTTGGCATTTTACCATATTCTATTTTTGTACCCCTAATCATGTCTTGGATTAATTTTAACTTATCATAACTGACCATCCCCTTTAAACGAATATCTATACTGTTATTTCTACTGCCGTTGGTTTCTTTAAGGTCAACCGTCATATATTTTCCATCATGTAGAATATATTGATCAAAATTCAGGCCGCAATTTTTTGCTAAACCTGACATTACATTTTGACATGTTGCCCATGCACATACAGCATCATGTTGGGCTTTGGCCATTCTCTCAAAACCTACTACCTGATTATCATGATCATCACTTAATCTATTCATAAGATATGCTCCAGCAACTCCTATTCCAACGACTGCAATTTTCATGGTAATATGGAATAAGGAAAAAATTATGTTTAATAAAAACATTCACAAATATATTATTGCCTAATGTTGTTTTTGTCTACAGGACCTTGTCAACAGCAAAGAAAATTAGAATGCCCGGTTCTGCACGCGCAGGACTAGGATTATTATTTATGGGAGCTATATTAGTAGGGATTGGAAGTTATTTAGATAGAGGCGCAATTTCATTTTATGGGATAATCATGACCATTAGTGGATTTTTGCTATATATTATATCTTCAATTATTGTGAAGAGAAAAAGTAATAATAGAAAAGGTTCATTGTAAACTATGACAACTATAATGCCATTTATGTTATTATTATTGATCTTGCTCTTTATTTACTCCTATAACGTTTACAGTATTATATTTCGTTAAACTGACGGGCCCATAAAGACAAGATATTTTGGCAGTTAGTTCATTTACGCCTTCTCTAATAAGACGATAGTCTTGTGTATATGAAAAAATCCACGTTGAATAATCATTTTCATGCATCGGGCCAGTTGCTGTTGCATTCTGGAATGGTTTTGTGTCATTTACATCGACTTGAACCTGGCAAGAAGTGGTTTCATTATCTGTGGAGGTTCCAAATATAGTTAATTCGCCTACCGGAATTTCTTGACCTGTACTGGGTGAGGAAATTTTTACTCCTATATCTTGTAATTCCGCATATACGATATTACTGCAAAAGGCAAAGGTAAGAAACAGTCCAGAGGAAATGGATATTATCAAAGACTTTGTCTTCATAGTAGATTATTCTTATCAGTAGTTCTATAATATAATAATACACTAGAGGATATATTTTAATCTGGGTACTGTTTAGTTTTGACAATAATAAAACAATATTTATTTATTTATTTATTATTTCTAGCATTTATTCCACAACTACTATCACTAGTATTGCTCCCTAGTAGTAGTATTATCGCTCATCCTATTTCCCCAGTTGTCTTCTGATAATAAAACTCTTCTAACACCCATTGCAATGTCTCTATCTCTGTCCACAGGCTATCCCTATAAGCTGTGTTCTAGGACTTGTGCATTTCACCTTTCTGTTGTTTGATTCTATTGTAGAGCATGTCCTCTAGTGTTTTTAATAATGGTGGTTGTGATAGTACTATTCCTTTTTTCTTCTTCCTCTCCTCCTTCGTCCGCTGTTGCTGATTTATTATTAATTTTATATAAAATCTATAAATTCACATCTAAGATAAGAATTGAAGTACCGAAGAAGGAAGGTAGCGGGAATGAGCTGACTGCAGCATCGCAATTCTCAGGTTATCTGCCAACTGCACAAAAAATGATTGATTCATTCAAGATTGATGCTGCTGCCGGTGGCGCTGCTTACCCCAATGGTTCCTCCAAGAGAAGAGTCATCAGGAACATCATCGCAACAACAACCAATACTGAACCTCAACAATAACCACCACCATCAGAATCTGATGGTGGTCTCCTTGGACTAATATTTTCTTGATAATAATAACAATTGTTGCAGCAATAATTCTCTTGACTATACTATTAATAAATGGGAGTTATTGCAATAGCAGTAGGATTTAAATACTTGAAATCATTGATATGCCAATACAATTTTGGCCGTCTAAGATAATTCTCTGCTTAATTCTGTAATATCATTAAGACGTTTTGCTTTTTCCATAGCATATAATTTATCAAGCAATGAATTTTGAACACGTTTTCTATCTCTTATGTATATGGTATACTAATTTGGCGTACTGATCTATATCTTCCAGAGATTTTGGCAATAGTGATGGAAGGCTAACTCCATTGGCGCAATTTAAGGGCAGTATATACATTAGGATCAAATACTTAGACTATTTGATTATAATTAATTAGCAAACTAAATTCGTTTTGTTAGCGGAAGTTGATAGAGCAATATTTGCATATACATAATTACGGTCAATTCAATCCTTTCAATCTATCTTCATAAACGTGGGTTTGAATTGCAAATTACATAGAATGTAGAGATATTCTTAAAATAACAGCTCATCGATCCCATTCTTTCGTAATACAGTAATGATCTAGCTATGCTGAATGAACTAACGCCAATTTTTGTGGTTTTTTAAGAGTATCCTCATTCTATTCCATAACTATAAGATTGAGTATTTGTGTGTGCCATCAACTGATTAGGGATTTTTGTCATTCATAATCTTATCATGTGACTCAAAAATTTCTTTTATTTCTTTACTCTCTCAAAATGATTTGCTGCATCATCCCAGTTTACAACATTCCACCAAGCAGAAACGTAGTCAGGTCTTCTGTTTTGATATTTGAGATAGTATGCATGTTCCCATACGTCACATCCTAAGAGTGGGATCAAACCTTCTGTTCTTGGGCTTGTTTGATTTGGCATTGTTTTGTATTCTACTTTATTGGTAGAAGGATTATAGACAAGCCATCCCCAACCACTACCTTGAATCAATACGGTAGTAGAAGAGAATTTCTCTTTAAAGGCTGAAAAACTTCCAAACGATGTATTTATTGCATCAGCAATAGATCCGCTTGGTTCACCTCCACCATTTGGTTTCATATTGTTCCAAAATATTCGATGGTTATCGAATCCTCCGCCGTTAAAGTTGATTGCACTTTTTTGGTCAGCCGGAACTTGATCAAGATTCGATAATATTTCCTCAATGTCTTTTTCTTGAACTTCAGGAGGACATTTTTCAAGTGCTGCATTGAGTTTATCTGTATAAGTTTGATGATGTTTGGTGTAATGTATCTCCATAGTTCTTGCGTCAATATGTGGTTCTAGTGCATCATATGCGTATGGTAATGGAGGCAATTCATATTTTTTCATCTTCCCTATAAACCAAAGATGGAACTATTAACCCTTTCTGCTATGTGTTTAGTTTAGAGCAAAATATTACTATATAATGACAATAGCTATTATTATGTGCCCAGTTATACAATAGATTTTAGAATATACTACTTTCTTGTAAGACCTTGAAATATTACTTGTATTTTTTATATCTGATAAAGCTGAGTATATTCCAATTTCTTGTTTGTCTGCTTTCGAAAGTAATAAATGAACATCTGAGAAACATATTTATTTAAAATTTTTATTGATATCACTATGGTTATTAATAAGGAATTACTCCAGGCTAGGAAGAAAATTTCTGACAAAAGACCAAAATTTGTCAGACAAGAGAGTTGGAGATATGACCGCTTATCTGAGAACTGGAGGAAACCTAAAGGTAAAGACAACAAAATGAGAAAGCAAGTGTCTGGCGTACCTGCACTTGTTAAGATTGGTTATAGAGGTCCGAAAGCAGCAAGAGGATTGCATCCGTCAGGATATACTGATAATCTTGTTTTCAATGTAAATGATCTTACCAAACTAGATCCGAAAAAAGATGCTGCTAGATTGGGACATACAGTAGGAACAAGAAAAAGAAAAGAAATCATTGCAAAGGCTACTAGCATGGGTATTAAACTCTTGAATGCTGGTAAACTCGCCTCAAAAAAGGATGAGGAAGAGAGAAAAGATAAGGAGGAACTCTGAGATGGTAGTAAACATAAGAAAAAAAAGAGAATTAATAGCAAGAATGTTGGACGTAGGTGCAAATAGAGTAAGGTTTGAGCCAGATAAGCTTGATGATGTAGCGGATTCTATTACTCGTGAAAACCTTCGTTCTTTGATTAAGAGTGGGACAATCTGGACTATCAAACCAAAAGGAACTTCAAGAGCACGCGCCGAAGCAAAACTTGCTATACGCAGAAAACATGGGACGGGCGCAGGTTCAAAGAAAGGAAAAAAGTCAGCAAGAACTGGTAAGAAAGAAATACATGTCATCAAAGTTAGATCTATGAGATATCATTTAAAGGTGTTAAAGGACAGGAATGATATTAATAGAGAAACGTATTGGTCTCTTTATAGAAAGGTTAGTGGAGGTCAGATGCGATCATTGGCCCACCTGCGCGATCTTATAAAGCAGTCAAAGACCCGTTAACTTCGTATTGTTTTCGCTTTTTTTTAAAACTACTCTACATATACCAAACCCTTCACAATCCCTTTGTGAAATATATTCCTTCCTTTTCCAATAGTTCTCCTTTCACTGCCGACCCATAGGCATAACCCCTATCTTATCATTTGAACAAATAATTCTATGGCATGGAACTACTATTGGATTTGGATTTTTTTTTAGAATATTATCTACTGGACGCGCAGCAAAAAGAGGACCCAGAGCCTAAGTAATATCTCTATGTTGCAATTTGCCTGCAGGGCTTCTCATTATAACTTGTAAACTTTATCTTTCATTAAGAAATTTTTGTTTTTCTATCATTTTTGGTCATTAAAGATTATCTGCACTGTAAATATAACAGCCTTTATGAAAATATCTACTAAAAATAATGGAATTATAGGTAATTTCTAGAGTATACTTACTCGTAACCGATTTCAATTATTCAATAGAATAGATACTTCCTAATACCTTTTGAGTTATAGAAGTTCATAATTTGAATTTCTTGTAGCTTTCCAGATATATTCCTCATGTCTCAATCATTTTCATTTCGATTGTATTATTAATAGATAATCATGAACAGTACAGAATAAATGGGACTATGGTTCAACAAATTCTAGAGGAATACTAATGCAAAGGAGCTTTAGACCTTTATTAATATATTCAATTTCTTCCTAGCTCTCTTTCAAGACTCATAAAAATTCCTCTTCATTTTCAGTATATCAATTATTCTACGCCACTATATCAATTCCTATTCTCACTATATAGAGAGACTATCTACATAGTGATTGTCGCCATTTTCAGATTGCTGATCATTCATCACTCATTTGATATAGTATATCTAATGTCAGTCTGTTTTGTTACCATAGCATTCTCACAAGTTAGTGCGCTAGCTGCAATAACTATATCAAACTCTCAACACTTCGAGACCAGTGTTTTCTACTAGTCTCATTATTCTATTCTTTTCCTTACCAAGTCCTTTCCAGTCAACTATTATATATCTAACTTTTTCTATACTCTTTGCAATCATTTGATTTAACATATCTTTATCAACCGATTCTAAATTATGTTTTGGAGCCACAGCAGCGAGGCCGAATTCCGACTCCAATAACAATTTGTTAAATTTTGACGGATAATGTGTCCCTCCTAAGCAAATTCCAACTTTTTTACATTGTCCTAATCCATTTTCGAGTACTCTTAGCAGACAATTGCATACTATAGAAGCTGCCTTTCTGTCAATCCACTGCCTTTCTGAAGAACCAATTTCAATAAACAAGACTGGCTTTTTTAATGATGTAGGTCCATGATGGCTTGCTTCTATAACAATCTCATAATGCCTAAGAAATGGTTTAGCATTATTAATTTCCTGTAGATATCTTTTTTGTAAATATGGATATGACATTGCTAACTCCTGCGGATTTCCACCGTATGGATTATCTGCATAATTTCCAGTGCAATGACAAGTTAAAGTAGGGATTGCGCTTTCAGATCTATGCTTTGATAAAAAAATAAAGGCTTTGGAACACGGATATTTTGTATCTAAATCTTCTATGTAGAGTAAGCTTTCATTAGAGATATTGAGGTTAATTTTTTTATATACTTCAGAGGTATAATACTCTGTATTATTATTCTTATTATATAAAGAGAAACCTTTGCCATATCGGAGGTAATTAGCCATAGTCATACTTGCTATATCCTGTTTCGAAGCAACAACAGTAAAGTAGGGTTCCACAATGAGATAGTATGGTTAACTAATAATAAATTATAACAATATTGAAAATTTTAACCTTTGAAAAAGTGTGTTAACTTGTTATACATCTTTTAAAATTTTCACCTTTTAGAGATAATATTCTATTATAAGATATTTAGTCACAGTTATAAGATAGATCTGGAAATTGACCTTAATGAGCGATGAGCTACGCCATCATCAACAGGCTGCTTCAATAGAGCAAAAAATCAATGAACTGGTTCAGCAATCACGAGTTCTTGAAGCCTATTTGAATGATAACATTAGTCGAGAGACTACGGTAACGAGATTATTGGAAGAAGCACGACTGGCTTCTAATGCTATTCAAAATGTTCCGACTGATTCTGAAGTTGAATCATTTATGCCTGTTGGAATTGGAGTTTATATAAAAGCCTTAGTCCCACCTGTAAAGAAATTGTTGATAAATATAGGTGCAGATGTTATTATAGAAAAAAGTAAAGAAGACAGTATTAACTACATTGAATCTAAAATTAAAGAATTTGAGGTTGCATTAAGACAACTTGTTAGCCAAAAAGAACAAATATCAATGCGTATGGAACAAATTCAAGCACAAGTAAACCAGATGTTGCAAAAAGGCAGTTCTACTAGTACTACTAGTAACAACTCTCAATTGTCACATCATAACCAAAAATCCCGTGACGCGGGACAACAACGTACACATTAGGCGAAATAGGTATGTTTGATAAGCTCAGAAAGGCCTTTTCAAGTGCAGCTAAAACTATAGGTCAAAAAGAGCTTTCTGAAAAAGATCTTGACGATAACCTATTTGACTTACAGCTTGCATTACTGGAAAGCGATGTTGCACAGGAGGTAATTGATGATCTTTCAGGAAAATTGAAAAATGAATTGTTAGGTTTGAAGCTTGAAAGGGGACAGATTGAAGAGGACATTATCAGGTCAAAGCTTCACGATGCTATTGGAGAAATGCTTACTAGAGGTGGAAAGGTGGACCTCATAGAGAAAATTAAGGCAAAGAAGGAAACAAAACGCGGACCGTTCGTTATTGTATTTTTGGGAATCAATGGAACTGGTAAAACTACAACAGTCGCAAAGATATCTAATTTGTTACGTAAAAATGGTATTTCTGTAGTTTTGGCAGCTGGAGATACCCATCGTGCAGGGGCAATTGAACAATTAAGCCAACATGCAGAAAACTTATCGCTAAAGATCATCGCACAAAGATATGGATCAGACCCTTCAGCAGTGGCAAGAGATGCAATAGATTATGGTAGAAAACATTATGTAGATGCGATATTGATTGATACGGCTGGCAGAATGCAGACTGCGAAGAATTTGATGGATGAAATTAGTAAAATTGTAAGAGTGTCTAAACCGGATCTGAAATTATTTATAGGCGATTCGCTGGCTGGGAATGATACCATCAATCAAGCAAGAGAATTTTTCCACTATACTAATTTTGATGGCGCAATTTTAACTAAAATAGATGCAGACTCAAAGGGTGGTGCAGCACTTTCCATTGCATATATCACATCCAAACCAATTGTCTACATTGGAGTTGGTCAGAGATATGACGACATAATTCCCTTTGACCCAAACAAGTTCCTGGAATCTATATTTGGTAATGCTCCAATAATTGATGTGGAGAATTTAAGAACACCTACTTATACACCAGCCGTTTCTGAATCGATCGAGATTTCACCATTATCATCCAATATGACATCAGAAGTAACAACAATATCAGACACAATGAACGATCCAGAAGATCATCATATATCTGTTCCAGTAATACAAACAAAAGATATTAACCAAGAAAAAAGAAAGCCTTTCGACAAAAAGCCTGCAGAAGAAAGCACGATACAGACAAGTAATACTTCGTATCCTCATTCTATACCAGAAGAAGGTAAACCAGTTAAGAAAGTAGAGAAGAACAGCCGTTTTGGTCGATTGTTTGGTCGAAAAGATCAAGGAAAGATAGCAGAGAAGAGAGAAGAAGAGGAGTAGGTAGCTTACAACGATCTACATTAGCAAAACAAAAGAAGAATTGGATTACTGCAAACAAAAACAATGAACAGAAAGAAAATCCGAAAAGAACAGTAGAGAAGAGGAGAGAAAGAAAAGATGTTGATGCATGACATAGTCGTTAAAAAAGAGAACAGAAAAGAAGAGACGCTCGTTTTAGTCTTTACACAAAGATGATGAAGACTTCCCTAAATAACAAAGACATTCTTAGCATTCAAGATCTGAGTTCAGACGAAATTCTTTCGATTCTAAAATTATCTAGTAATTTAAAAAATAAACTCAAGAACGGAAATGGAGAAAAAACAAATCAATTATTAAAGGGCAAAGTAATTGGAATGATTTTCCAAAAACCGTCAACTAGAACTAGAGTAAGTTTTGAGACTGGAATATTTCAGCTTGGTGGAAACGCGTTATATCTCAGGTACTAATGAGATGCAGTTATCCCGTGGAGAATCAATAGAGGACACTAGTCGAACGTTATCTCTATATCTCAATTGTATCGTCGCTCGTGTTTATGATCATGCCGATGTACAGAAATTAGCTGACTCTGCTTCTATTCCTGTTATAAATGGCCTTTCTGATACCTTCCACCCCTGCCAGATACTTGCAGATCTGCTAACCATTCAAGAATATAAGAAAAAAATGAAAGGATTAAATCTTGCATGGATAGGAGATGGCAATAACGTGTGTAACGACTTGTTGTTAGGTTGTGCAAAAACAGGCATCAATATGACGGCAGCCTGTCCCCATGGTTATGAACCTCTGGAAGAAATAGTAAGGCTCTCCAAAGAGGAAGAACAAAAAACTGGAGCCAAAATAGCTATCATAGACGATCCGCTTCTGGCTGTCAAAGATGCAGATATTATAGTAACTGATACATTCCTATCAATAGGAAAAGATCAAGAAAAGAGTACCAGGGAAGAACATTTCCTTCCAAGATATCAGGTAAATTCAGATCTTTTAAAGCTTGCAAAAAGAGATGTAATATTCATGCATTGTCTTCCTGCAAAACGGGGACAAGAAGTTACCTCGGAGGTTATAGATGGAAAGGCATCAGTAATATGGGACGAGGCGGAGAACAGGTTACATGTTCAAAAAGCTCTAATGTGTATGTTGATGTTAAAAGATAGATAAATAATATTTTAAATGTGTATAAATAGTAAAGTTATCTTGAATAATATTGTGGCTAAATAACAGAAATAGTCCATAAATGTTTTTCAAAATTTGAAATGATCTATCACAATAAGAAAGGTGTTGTATTTTACAGACGTTCTCTTACATCTTCACAGTTGTTTGCATGAGTATCACCTTTACTTGGATCAAAGTCTACTATTACATCAAGACCATCCCCACAGTCAAAATAATCGGCACCGTCTCCTCCCTTAAGGAGATCATTTCCATCCTCTGCGTACAGTTCATCATTATCTTTTCCGCCTACTAGAAAGTCGTCCTCAAATCCTCCAAAAATAACATCATCTCCTGTTCCACCATAGAGTTCATCTCCTCCTAGACCGCCTTCTAGATTATCATCTCCACTATTACCATATAGCCTATCATTCTCTAAACGACCCTGAAGTACATCATTACCAGATTTTCCATACATTATATCCTGAGTATTACATCCAAGTATTAGATCCGCTCTATTCGTACCATCGGTTCTAATAATACTACCGATAGAACAGGCTGCCTCTATTACATTATCACCCCATGACTGAGTAAGCGGTATGAGTGACGCTAAAACAAACAATAATGTACAAACTGATATTATTAATCTTATTGGAAAGCTCCTTAGCATATAGATATACTATTAGTTCATTACAGCTTATTAACAGATATGAATCAAAATTTCGAACAATATTATAACAAACTTCATGATATATATAGCAATCTTTAGTTAGTATTCGTAATCATATTCAATGTTGCACACTATGTGTTTAGGATACAAAATACTCAGACCATAAAAGATATAATTCAAGGGGAGGAGAATAATTTCTGCACTCTAATAATTATGAAAAATATCATCCAGTTTCTACCGGTGGTGATAGAACTTAGTATATTCCTCAAGCATATAAATTCTCAAAACTAGATCTCCCTTCATTTTCTATATGTTACATGATATATGAACGGAGAGCATTGTGAGAGAAGAACTATCCAGTATATTAAGGGATAGAATTGAGAATTCAATGACTACACTTTACATGCACCAGGGAAAGCAAGTGTATAAATTAGAAATGTCATAAATTAGTTCATTCTGTTTATTGATCATTACAATAAAGAGCCGATTTTTTTTAACTAACACAGCCCCCAAATCTGTTTCCTATTATAATTTTAATAGTTTTCCTATTTTAATCAGCTTTCGCAGGACAAGTCAGCAAAATTTCAGCGTTGCCACAATTTCTTATAAAACCAAAACATCCTCTAATGAGTGATATAAGGATAAAAAGAAGTTTTCTCGCACATATGTTAGTAATATCGCTTTGTTTACACTTAATATACACTTTGACAAAGAAGTAGTTAGATTTGTATAATGCAATTTTTATAGGCACTAGTTTGTTTTTTATAGATATATTTTTTCAACGTAGCAGTTATTAATGATTTTATACAATTTACTTGATTACTTGACATTGAAAAAATTTTATAAGATGAATCAAAGTGAACGTTTACATTATTTACAAGAAATAACAGGTTTGTCTGCACAGGATATTGCTATATTACACGATCCTTGGTCAGCATTCAGCTTTGACAATGCTAATACAATGATAGAAAATGCAATAGGCATACTTGCTCTCCCCCTTGGTATTGCGACAAACTTTGTAATTAATGGCAAAGAATACCTTGTACCAATGGCTATAGAAGAGCCTTCCATAATTGCAACGGCAAGTAAAGCAGCAAAAATTGCAAAAAATAAGGGAGGTTTTATAGCAGAAGCAGACGAATCGATTATGTTAGGTCAAGTACAGATAGTTTCACTACCTATTTCTGAAGAATCTGCAAAGATAAACATTTTATCTAATAAAAAACAAATAATAGAGTTGGCTAGCTCAAAGAGCAGATTCGCTGTTGTGAAAGACCTGCAAGTAAGACAAGTGCAAGACAAAAGTCAACATAATAAAGGACTGATGCTTCTTGTAGAATTACTAGTTGATGTTAAAGATGCCATGGGTGCAAATATAGTGAATACGATGTGCGAATCAATAGCTCCAATAGTTGAACAGATAACTGGTGGCAAAGCTATATTAAAAATAATTTCAAATTATGCTACAAAGAGGCTTGTAAAATGCAAAGCGATTTTCGATAAGAACGAGCTTGGAGGACAAGATATTGTGGAACGAATCTTGTATGCATACGCTTTTGCATATTCTGACATCTACCGTGCTGTGACTCATAACAAAGGTATAATGAACGGTATCGATGCGGTTGCATTGGCCACAGGTCAGGATTTTCGTGCAATTGAGGCTGGAGCTCATGCATATGCTGCAAGAGACGGGACCTATAGATCAATAACTAACTGGGATAAAACGGAGGAGGGCGATTTAGCAGGTGAGATAGAACTACCAATGGCTGTTGGAATAGTCGGAGGAGTAGCCTCCGTCCATCCAATGGCCAAACTTGCCTTAAAAATTCTTGGAGTTAAAACTTCCAAGGAACTTGCGATTATATTAGCTGCGGCAGGTCTTGCTCAAAATTTGGCAGCTATTAGAGCGCTGGCCTCTGAAGGTATCCAAAAAGGACATATGAGGTTGCATGCTAGAAACATTGCTGTCGCAGCAGGTGCCATAGGGAATCAAATCGAAATAGTTGCCAATAAAATTGCGGATGAAAGATCTGTAAACGTTGATAGAGCTAAAGAAATTCTTTCATTCCTAAATAACGAAGATTAGTATTAGCAGTAGCCAAGAATTATAGCTTGATGTCATTACCAAGTTCAACTACATCAATATTTCTTTCTTATCATCATTATCATAATCATCATCACTTAGCAGGTCAGCAATTTCATGTACATCATATTTGAGAATTGATGAACAATATTAATATTCAATTCACTAAACATTTTGTATGTAATCTTTGAAGATGATTTTCTACTTATCATTTTTAGGTTGTGTACTTAGTTCATTCTTATTCTATATTGATCATGATCATATCTGCAGTCGGCGTTTATTTTATAGCCAAGGTAGTGTATAGAAAATGGAAGGCATCAGCTACAAGAAGACATTTCCCTTGAAAATTGTCTACAATGACAATTTTCATTTCTCACTTATTGCATTAGATTTACAAACATGCATGAGTCTGAAACAAACGTTGAAGTGTTGTAGACCTGGAGAATGAGACATTGCGTGCACTGTTCTCGAAACCTTTACTTTCTCGTGGGTTATGTTTTATGCTTGGAATAAATTGATAAGTTGTGGTAACTAATAATACATGATCTACATCATTCTTCTAGTCGAATTTGTGTTGGAAATAGGAAAAACAAACAAATGAAGCATGAACGACCCAAGAACCAGACGAACCAATGCTAGTATAGCTTCATCGTGAGGAGTTGTAAGAATGAACGCAAATATATACTTCCTGCGACCTATTATGTATTGCAATAAGTCATTGAACACACAGGGTAATATGATGTTTAATTATTTAGAGCCAGTTTAGCGGTGCATTAGTACAGCAGTAACAATAACGATGATTTTACATGAGTAGGTATTTGTAAAGACTGAAACCAAACCATTCAAAGTTGGGTCTGGCTTCACAATTTTGACTTTGATATAGAAGCCAGAGAATGTATATGTTGATGTCTACAAAGTAGAATTAACACTCGATGCAGAGATATGGACTTAATAAAATGTCTATAGACGAAAAATAAGTCCTAGTATTTGAATGAAGGGAACTTTACCTTTAATAACACACCAATTATTTTTTCTATAAATCTGATAAAGGAAGCGCTTCTGATAAGGCACTTAGTTCAGTCTCCAGTGCCATTATATTAACCACCTTAGAATATATTTAATCTAATCTAAGTAGACTTAATGATTGACGAGTATCATGTGAAAAGAAAGAACTCACAATAAAGATAGTATAAATCAATTCTTCTTAAAACAAGAGCATAATCTGAGGATAAAAATTCTATCTTCACGAGGTGTTTAATAAATATATAACCGATAATAGATTTTGCTTATTTGTTAATATGCATACTGTGAAATTCGCAATCCCAAAAGGTAGTATTGAGGATGCGACATTTAGAATTCTTGAAGAGGCATGGCAAACCGTTAGTGGTCGTGGGCGTACTTATAGAGTAAAACTCAGTGATGCTGAAATAGATGTCAAAATATTAAGACCTCAAGAAATTCCGACTTATGTTCAAGAAGGCTTCTATGATGTTGGAATTACAGGCAAGGACTGGATTAGAGAGGCCAAAGCGGATATCAAAATATTACTTGATTTAGAATATGGCCGAGTAAAACAAGTAATTGCAGTTCCACAAAGCTTTGAATTGAATGACTTGACAGGCTTAATTACAGAGTTTGCCAAGAATAATAAAACTCTAAGAATATCGTCAGAATATCTTACTACTACAGCTTCTCATATAAAATCTAATTTGGCTTATCAAAAATACTTTGGAGGCAGCGATCCTATGATCATTACTCCGTGGCTAAGAGTTGGCGATAATAAACATGTCCAGATATTCCTTTCCTTCGGAGCCACAGAGGCAAAGCCACCTGAAGATGTTGATGCAATTTTTGATATTACTGAAACGGGTACTACCCTTACACAGAATAGTCTGAAAATAATTGATACAGTTATTGAGTCTTCTGCTGTTTTCGTTGCAAATAAGAATGCCCTGAAGGTTCCTAAAAAGAGAGAGAAGATAGCAGATATGATTGCATTATTAAAAGGGGTAGTGGAAGGGCGTAAAAAGCTCCATATTTTCGTCAATGTAAAAAAAGAAAATCTCAATAAATTGCTTAAAAACTTGCCTGCATTAAAAAAACCCACAATTAGTCCATTAAGCGAAGATGGGTGGTATGGAGTAAATACAATTATTGATAAAAATGAATTTATTAAAATAGTCCCTATAATGAGAAAGATGGCGCAGGGCTTAGTGGTAATGGAGCCAAGACAGATTTTGCCTCTGCATGAGATAAATTTAGATGAGTATTCTTGATAAAGACAATAATTGTTAAGAATGCAAAATCTGACGCTGAAAATTTACGAAATTCTAGCAATATCATTTCTGATGAACTAATTCAAAGAACAAAAGGGATAATGGAAGATGTAGAAAAATATGGTGACTCAGCCATTATAGATTATGAGGAAAAGTTTGATGGTGTTAGGTTAAATTCATTGAAAGTTACAGATGAAGAAATGAAGGAAGCATATAACAAAGTCACCAAAAAACAGATTCAATCTATTAAGATGATAAGAAACAGGCTAATCAAGACTGAAATTTCACTTTTCAAGCAATTGCATAAAATTTCACTTTCATCGTACGGAGTAAAGATTCAGCGTATGATTCAACCTATCTCCAGTGTTGGATGCTATATCCCTGGGGGAAAAGCTCGCTATCCTAGTACTATGGTAATGTGTGCAGTCCCTGCAAAAGTGGCTGGAGTAAATAGAATAGTAGCAATCTCTCCACCGTTGAAAGATGGAACGATAGATCCTTTGACTCTTGTATCAGCAGAAATTTGCGGTGTCAATGAATTCTATAAAATAGGTGGTGCACAGGGAATTGCCGCTTTGACTTTTGGAACCCAGAGTATCAGCAAAGTAAACAGGATTGTTGGTCCAGGAGGCATATTTGTCTCTATTGCTAAGACTCTTGCTTCCACTAGAGTTTCAATAGATATGGTTGCTGGTCCTACTGAATTAGTAATATATGCAGATGCAAAGGCTGATGCCAGGATAATTGCAATTGATATAATATCACAAGCTGAACACAGTTACGATACATTTTGTGGCCTTGTCACCACATCTAAGGATGTAGCAATACAAGTTAATGCAGAGATCCAATCCATTCTTAACAATAATTCTATTAGTCGTATTGATATCGTGAGAAGAAGTTTGGTAGAGAATGGATTCATTGCAATCTGCAAAAATGAATATTCAGCAATAGACTTCATAAATGAAGTAGCACCAGAACATTTAGAGATAATGGCAAGGAATGCAAGAACCATTTCAACAAAAATTACATCAGCAGGGTTGATATTGATTGGAAGTTTTACTCCATCTTCTGCTAGTGATTACTGTTTAGGTACCAATCATGTTCTTCCTACATCGGGCTTTGGTCAAGCTAGATCATCTTTATCCGTTCTCGATTTTATAAAAATAGTAAATAAAGTAGAAGCAACTAGATCAGGCTTAAAGAAAGTGGAATCTAAAGTTAGGGAAATTGCATTAGCTGAAGGTTTAATGAATCACTATGAAGCCATAAAGGAAAGAATAAAATAATGAGGCCTTGGCTGTCTGAGAAATTAGAACGCCTCTCCAAACTTGATAATTATATCAGACCAGAAAGAACTAAAAACTCTATTAAATTAGATGCCAATGAGAATCTTGTATTAAATAGAAACTTTATTTCAAAAATTGCTTTACAAGCTCTAGAATGCACAGATTTGAGAGAATATCCTATAGAACAATTTGAGGAGATATATAAACAACTAGAAAAATATTTAGGCATTAGCAAAAAGTACCTTGCAATAGGAAATGGATCAGATCAAATAATTGAATTAATTCTTTCGATTGTTGGAAGAGAAAAACAAGCTACTATTTTCACACCAACTTTTTCATATTTCATAAACCGATGTGAATTACATGATGTAACAGTCAATAGAGTACCATTAAATAAACCAGATAATACTCTACGGAAAGAAGAATTTCTGAATAATGCCAAACAATCTGATATGATTTACATTTGCTCACCTAATAACCCGACTGGCAATCAATTTGACAGGCGATTAATTTTGGAAATTATAGACATACTTGAAGATAAATTAATTGTAGTGGATGAGGCATATGTTGAATTTGCAGATTATTCTTTAACTCCAGATATTGCGAAATATAATAATATTATTATATTGCGCACTTTGTCTAAAGCATTTGGATTAGCTGGCGCGAGAGTAGGCTACTTGCTAGCTAATGAAAAGTTTGCGCAGCTATTTAGATCAATAATCCAATCGCCATATCCAGTAAATAGTTTATCATTAACGATAGCAAGCAAGATGTTATCTAATTACAGCTATATTAAAAATACTATTGAATTAATTAAAAATGAAAGAAAAAGAGTGTTTGACCATCTCGCCAAATTGAAAGGAATTAAGGTTTTTAATTCTAATGCAAATTTCATTTTAATCGAAACCTATGACAAATATACTGCGATCCTAAAAGAGTTAGAAAAACAAGGAATAGTTGTTAAAATGATAGGTGATATTGAAAGCTACAGAGGTTGCATTAGAGTTACTATAGGTACGCAGGAAATGAATGACAAATTTATCAAATCAATAGAAAAGTCTATATAAAGAAGGATTTAGGGTGTATATAATTTCCTATATTTAAAATAGCAATTAGTATATAGTCTACAACGGAAATCGAGTTATTGAAATATATTATAGCTATTAATGAGTTATTCATGAACCTTAAGCCTTATTCTATGCTATACTGATGTTTTATGGAAGGGTATCTATTTCTGTTACTTATTACTTCCCATGAGTCATAAAACCATTCAAACAGAATAAATTATTCATAGCACGATCTTCGTAAATATCTATTCGTTTAATTGTCACAATAATGTTCTCCACTATATTTATATAATCATACCCTATGTCATAGAAAATTCGAGTCTATCAATTTATAAATTCATATACAATAAAAGTGGCAGATGACAATAAGTAGTTGCACCAATATTACATAGTTAAAGAACTCAAATCATTTAATCCAGAATGTATTCTTTTTGATATCGACGGAGTATTAGTAGACATAAGAAAGTCTTATAATATCGTAATTAAAAGAACAGTAGATTTTATACTTAAATACACAACTGGCAATACCTTTCTAAAGGGAATAGTTAATGATGAAATAATCTCAAAGTTTAGACAAACAGGTGGTTTCAATAATGACACAGATACCACTTATGCCATCGTACTTGTCATATTACTAAATCCGCAAAAAAGTATTAGATCGACAAGAGAATTTCTTAGTTTTATTGCTAGGAATACAAACGAGGACGGCATTACTTCTGTCGAAAAATTTCTATCATCATATTTTCATTATAAAGACATTCAGAAATTAAAAGAAAAATTGGTTTATCCTGCCCCAGTTGGCAGCAGTTTGCTTGCGACAGTATTCGATGAATTTTTTTATGGACCAAAATTATTCCTAAAATACCACAAGATTAAGCCAAAATATTATTTTGGAAAACCTTTGATCGAAAATGACAAGCTTTTAACTACCATTACTACTATTAAAGAGCTTACACAGAAGTTTAACGGCAACATTGCTATTATATCAGGTCGAAGTAAGATCGCAGCAGAATATTCACTGAAGTCAATATTCAACATATTTAATCAAAGAGCTTGTATATTTCTTGAAGACGAAGAACGTGAATACAGCAAGCCTAATCCTTATGCAATTAAGAAGGCTATGAAAGTCATGAATAGTAAAACCGCGATATACGTTGGAGATTCAACTGAAGACTTACTAATGGTTAGAAGAGCAGAAAAAGAAGCAGATATCAAAATAGCATTTTTTGGAGTTTACGGATGCAGTACGCGGCCCGCATTAACTGCAAGACAATTCAGAAAAATTGGGGCAGAAGCGATAATAGAAAATGTCAACAGCTTACCAAACATATTAAATAAAGTATTAGTAGAATAATGATTATCGTTGGTTTCTTCTGCTACTGTCAAAAGAACTGCGAAGATGGAAAGAATCACTAAAGAGACCTCTGTCGTAGTAGAGGTAAATATTGATGGTACAGGAAAGACGGATATCAAAACAGGTCTTCCCTTTTATGATCATCTTATTACATCCATTGGTAAACATGCCCATATAGATATTATTCTAACAGCAAAATCCAAAGATAGCGTCATCCATCACCTAGTAGAAGATATTTCAATCGCACTTTCACAAACTATAGACAAGGCACTTGGTGACAGGTCACACATCATACGATTTGGATACGCAATGACTCCCATGGATGAGTCTTTGGCATATGTAACGATAGATCTTGTGAAACGTCAATTTTACGTTATACAATTAAAATTATCTAGGGATAGCGTCGAAGGGATCCCAAGGGAAGATATAGAACACTTCATAAGATCACTTGCACAAAACTTGAATGCATGTACACATATAATTGTCGAATATGGAGACAATGACCACCATAAAATTGAATCGGTGGTAAAAGCATTTGCGGTATCACTCCGAATGGCTGCTAGTATTGACCAGAAAAGTGAAGGAGTACCTAGCACAAAAGGTGTTATGTAATGGTTAAGGTAGCAATATTCGATTACGGTGCAGGCAACCTATTCAGTTTGAAGGCCGCTTTGCAAAGAAACGGCGCACAGAATGTCCTAATTATACATGATATGAACTGTCTTGATAAATTTGATGGTCTGGTTCTGCCGGGAGTAGGCAATTTCGATCCCGCAGTCAAGTCAATTGAGCCCTATAAAGAAATATTCAGCCAGTCTATTGAGAATTTTATGCCAATCCTTGGCATATGTTTAGGTATGGAGATGTTATTTAGTGATAGCGAAGAAGGAACACGTGAAGGTCTTAAAATTCTAGATGGTAAAGTAATAATGTTACCTAAGAAAAAAGTCAAGGTTCCACACATGGGCTGGAACAATGTTGAGATAACCAAGAAAGAAAGTAAGTTAATACAAGGTATTAAGGACGGATCATGGGCTTATTTTGTCCATTCATATCTGATAGCGCCAAGAAACAATAGTATAGTTGCTGCAACTTCTGAATACGGCGTTAACATTCCAGCAGTAGTTGAGGAAGGCAATTTATTCGGTACCCAATTCCATCCCGAAAAATCAGGCAAATTAGGGGCAACTATAATAAAAAATTTTCTTAATATATGTTCTGATAAAAAATGAAGGTAATAGCATCAATAGACCTTATGAATGGAAATGTTGTCAGATTGGTTAGGGGGGATCCTGCCAATAAAATTGTATATAGTGATAATCCTATAGAAACTGCTAGGAAATGGGAAACAACGGGTGCGGATATGTTACATGTTGTAGATTTAGATGCAACATTGCGAACTGGCATTAATAATAATGAAATTATTTTTAAGATAATTGAAACTGTAAAAATTCCTGTTCAAGTGGCTGGTGGTATTAGATCAGTTCAATCCGTAAAAGAGATGCTTAACAAAAATGCAGCTAAAGTAGTTCTTGGAACAATGGCTTACAAAGAACCAGATTCCATACGACAGATAGCCAAGAAAATGGCGGAAAAATTAGTAATTTCAATTGATCAAAATAATGGTAGAGTCATGATTGATGGCTGGAGGGAGGCTTCCGACTACGGAATTGCTGATGCAATTAATCTATTTATGGCAATGGGTATCAGAGAATTTTTGCTGACAAGTATAGATAGAGATGGAACACTCAGTGGACCTGATGTGATGATATTGTCATTTGCAAGCAGTTTCGCCGATTCCAGAATAACAGCAAGTGGAGGAGTTTCGAGTTTAGAAGACATTATCAGAGTGAGGAGCGCAGGATGTTACGCTGTCTTACTGGGTAAGGCGCTTTATGATGGTAAAGTAAGTATAGAGAAAGTAAAGACTATAGCATAAAATGGCATTAGCAAAGAGAGTTATTCCCTGTTTGGATGTTGATAATGGTCGTGTAGTAAAGGGAGTTCATTTTGCAGAAGTAAAAGATGCCGGTGATCCTGTAGAATTTGCACAAAAATATATCAAGCAAGGAGCTGACGAACTTATTTTTCTTGATATTACTGCATCGCAACAAGGCAGAGAAACCATGAGAAATGTTGTTCGAAAGGTGGCGAGTGTTATTGATATTCCATTTACTGTAGGTGGAGGGATCAAGAAGTTAGAAGATGCTCGTGATATTTTATTGAATGGTGCAGACAAAGTATCTATTAATACTGCTGCTGTGAAAAATCCAGAATTAATTAATGAATTAATGTACATTTTTGGTAAACAATGCATAGTAGTTGCAATAGATGCTAAAAGAAACTATGGAAAAGGTGGGAAGAATTTTTTTTACGATGGAATTCAAAATAAAACTGAATTCTGGTTTGAAGTTAGAATTTATGGTGGAAAAGAGGGAACAGGAATCGATGCAATAGAATGGGCTAAACAAGTAGAATCACGTGGAGCAGGCGAGATCCTTCTAACTAGTATTGACTCTGACGGAACAGAGAACGGATATGATATTATGCTGACAAAAGAGATTTGTCAAGCAACCCGTATTCCCATTATTGCCTCAGGAGGTTGCGGCAGTCCAAAACATATGCTAGAAGTATTTGAAAAGGCAGATGTAGATGCAGCATTGGCAGCATCTATTTTTCATTATAAGAAATCAACTATAGATAAAGTGAAAAAATATCTAAAGAAAAATGGCATAAAGATTAGATTATAAGATAGCATCATAACAGAACTACTATTCAAATAAATTATTATCTTTTAAGAATTAAATTAAGTGATTCGGTGAGATATCGTATATTTATCTTATGAGCAAGTTATTATTGTTTATATAAATGGAATCATATTGAGACCGTGGTGGTGACAATGTTATCTAATCACTACATTTTTAACTTTGTAATTGAAATAACTATTGGTTTTAAAGTTAGGCAAAAGAAAAGTACTCAATGAAGCAGCACTAAAGGAAATGGTCATACCACAGAAAGGAGAAATGCTTGGTCGTGTTATCAAACTTGTTGGAGGTGATAACATCATTGTCAAGTGTACTGATGGTAAGGTAAGGACGTGTCGTATTCGTGGAAAGATTAAGCGCAGAATGTGGATCAGAGATAATGATCTGGTACTTGTTGCCCCTTGGGATTTCCAGTCTGACAAAGCTGATATTGTATGGAGATACATCTCCGCTCATGCAGATAAACTAGAACAGGAAGGTCACCTCGTAGGGCTTCAGAAATAATAAAAATTCATGGCAAATGAATATTTATCTATTATGATAAAAATAGGAATAAGCATAATACTTGAGTGTTTTTCATCAGAATAAAGTTTAATAACTTTTAATCTGTATACAAAATTGAATCATCTTATTTATGTTCAGTAGGCTATTTTAATGAGCACATTTGATGATAATTACAAAATATATTTAAATTAGAGTCAATTTCAATGTTGTATGTTTTATCGGATAGTAATTTTCACTTACTCCTAGTATATTTATATCGGAGCATAGTCAGTGATCTTATTGGTCCCTTGTGGACATCTCACAATCTAAAACAAATCGAATGGCTTTAATGTTTTATATAACCGCAAAGATTTCGTAGGATAACAGGTTAATTATATATGGTAAAAAGAAAAAATAAAAGCAAACGAATTAAACAAGCCAGTAAAGATTACCTTAGAAATAATAATAATAGTCCTGAAGAAAATAACACTAAAGGAAAAAAGAGGCAATCTGAGAATGAAGAATCTTCTTCTTCCTCATCATTAGCACAAAGAGAACGAACAATACAAGAAACCATTCCTGAAGTTTTTGATTCATCAAGATACAATGCAATGGTAGAAATCAAAGAGTCATCTACTATGCGAGAAAAAGATATGAAGGAAGCACTATCCACTACTGAAAAGAAAGAGCCAAGAAGGAAAGAAATGGGAAATACTGAGACTACCGATAATAATAATATTAATACAGATACTCCAGCCATAAATCCATCGATAGAAGAACAACAAGCATCTATCCTCAGAGAGTCAAAAGAAGGGGAAGTGACAAAAACAGGACTAATAATATCAGACCAAAAAAACATACAAAACAGAGAAAATAATAGAAAACAAGAGAATCTGAAGTATCCTAATGTATTTACAACAGGTATCGGCTTATGGAAAAATTATGCAATGGCATGGATTGTAACATACAACGAATTTGTTAGAAATACAGGAAGAATGGCTGAATATTGGTCCCATCTCTATTGGAATCCTTCGTCAACCAAAGAAGAATATCATCAACATCAACAACAAAAAGAAGGAAAGTAAAAAGTAGAATAAACTAGATGTATGCATATATTTTATTCATTTAATATGGCAAGAAGGTAAACTAACGTTACTTTGAGGATGTACTCTCTTAAATAAATGCTTTGCAGTCATCTTGTACATATTATTACTATTATTATATATGACTATGAGATTACAAGTCAAATATTTCTTTTCAATTGCCAGCACGATAAGCTCCTTGTATTAAGTCCATGATTACATCATAATTCACATCTTTTTTTGCATATTCTATCTTCTACAAATGACAAACTATCAATAAAATCAGTTAAATTGCTTTATTAACTACAATATGGCAAATGGTTGAAATATGACATCTCTATCTAGATTAATGTCTGTAAGACATCTTCCTTTTTTAATAAATAGATTAAATAGCCTGTAAATATGAAAACTTTTTTATGCCTAAGAAAATTCGCGTTGCCATTGCAGGTATTGGAAATTGTGCCTCTGCTCTTATTCAAGGTATTGGTTATTACAATAGAAATAGAACAGAGTCAATAGGTCTTACTGCCTATAACTTAGGAGGATTTGAACCTAATGATATTGAATTTGTTGCAGCTTTTGATGTTGTGGATACCAAGGTAGATAAAGACCTTTCCGAAGCAATCTTTGAGAAACCAAACAACACAGTCAAGATTTATGATGTAGATAAAATGAATGTCAAGGTTGAAAAGGCAGAGGTGTTAGACGGGATAGGTAAGCACTATAATGAAAAGGTCAAAATCTCTAATAAGCCAACTACAGATATCGCAAAGGTCCTAAAAGACACTCAGGCAGAGGTTCTTTTAAATTACCTTCCTGTTGGAAGTCGACGTGCAAGCCAATTTTATGCTGAAAAATGTCTTGATGCAGGAGTTTGTTTTATTAATGCTATACCTGTTTTTATTGCATCTATGCCAAAATGGCAACAATCATTTCAAAATAGAAATCTTCCGTGTGCAGGCGATGATGTAATGAGTCAATTAGGTGCTACTGTATTACACAAAACATTAGTAAAATTGTTCGTTGACCGGGGAGTAAAGATAGATGAAACTTATCAGCTGAATATAGGCGGTGACATGGATTTTTACAATATGCTTGATGACGAAAGACTTGAAGACAAAAGAATAAGTAAGACAAGTGCAGTAGAAGCAATGATACCGTATTCAATTCCTATGCGTATTGGACCTTCAGATTTTGTTAGATTCTTAGAAAATGACAAAATATGTTATATCTCAATGAAAGGCAGATATTTTGGTAATATGCCAGTAGAACTAGATCTTAAACTACGTGTAGTAGATGCATATAACAGTGCAGGAGTAATGATCGATGCAATAAGAGGAGCAAAATTGGCTCTTGATAGAGGTATTTCTGGTCCACTTGAGAGCATTTCTGCATATTGTTTTAAACATCCTCCTATACAAATGCCATATTCCCAAGCCAAAGCAAATTTCATAGAGTTTGTGGAAGGAAAGAGAGAACGATAGGCTAAAAATTTTTACAAAAAGGAGATCCATAATACTCTATAACACATAATAGTCACGTTAAAACTCTCATTAGCAACTGATCATTGGTTCACATTAAAAAACTCGAAATTTATGGCTTTAAGTCATTTGGTTTCAGGAATACGTTAATTAGTTTTGAAAAAGGACTTGTAGCCGTTACAGGACCTAATGGCTCAGGAAAAAGCAACATTTTAGATGCTATATTGTTTGCAATAGGGGAAAATAGTCCTAAAGCATTACGCATCGATAAACTTCAATCCCTATTTCATGATAGTCAAAATAGCTCACACCGACTCATTAGAGTAAGTTTAACTTTTGATAACGTGGATAGAGGCATTCCTATAGATTCTGATTTTGTAAGCTTAACAAGAGAAATGGAAGGCCAAACAGGAGACAGTCAATACCTTCTTAACGGCAAAAAGGTATCTAAAACCACTATTTTGGAATTGCTAGAAGTAGTGCTAGCTGCTCCAAACAAGATAAATATTGTTCAGCAAGGAATGATAACTCGTATCTCTGAATTAAATGCAGAGGAGCGTAGGAAGATTATTGAGGACATAGTTGGACTCTCATACTTTGATGAAAAGAAAACAGAGGCATTAAAGCAGCTGGACGAATCTGACAGACGACTTGAAGTTGCGCTTGCAAGGATGGGAGAAATTCGAATGCGAATTGATGAATTAGAGATAGAGAGAAATGACCAATTAAGATATGAACAATTAGAATCCGAACTTAAAAGATTTAAAGCGATTCAAGTTTCAAATGCAATAATCTCAGTCAGAAATAACCTGGAATTGCAGAAAGAACTTTTCGAATCCAATAGTTCTAAAGTTACAGGATTGTCCAAACAGATCGAAGAAATCCAATCACAAATTCAGAAAATTGATTTAGAAAAGATGAAATTTATTCAAGAAATAGATCTTGCTAATAAATATAAGGCACAAATTGGTAGCAGAATAGCAAACATCGTGTATGACTCTGAAAGAACGAAAGCGATGATAAAGGAGTCTGAACAGCGTTGCCTTCAAATTGAAAAGCGAATTTCTTCAATCAATTTCGAAAAACAAAACATGAACAAGCAATTAGATAATTTTCAATATGAGGCTGATCAAAACAAGACTATTATGAATAACAAATCATCCAAGATTATAGTCTTAAAAAGAGAGTTGGAAGATATCAATAATGAAATAGATACACTCACTAAAAGAACTACAATTTACGCGAAAGTCAGCAATAAATTAAAATATAGATATAGTAGACTTTCTCAAATCAAAAATGACCTTGACATTTCGTTTGCAAGGCTTGAAGAAAAAGTTAAAGCTAATGAAGAGAAATTAAAAACTAATCAATTCAATGCCTTTGCTTTAGAAACTGAACTAGATAATAGTAAGACGTTATTGATGGATCTTTATGAAACCTTGAAATTACAAAACACAAAATTGGAAGCTGAAGATAGGACAATTGAAAATTTAAAATCTTTAAAAAGCGGCTATGAAAATGAGCTAAGAAATTCATCTATTCTGTTAAGTAGAGCAGACAATATCACGACAAAATATGAAGCAAAGTATAATATTGCAGAGAACGCTAGGAATGAAGACTTTGCTATTGCAGATTTAATGAAAGATTCAGAAAAATTTGGAATCAAAGGTTTGGTTCATCATATTATAATGTGGGACAAAAAATATGAAAAGTCAATTTTTGCAGCTGGTTCAGATTGGATGAAGGCATTTGTAGTCGATAATGTAAAATCAATGATTTCAATTGCTGAATATGCAAAGACAAAAAAATTGCCTCGTCTTAAGATTATTCCTTTAGATATATTAAAATGCGTCAAATCGTATAAAATTCCTTATGAAGATGTTAACATTATTGGTAATTTAGCAGATTTTGTATATTCTGATCATAAAGAACTAAACAATTTTATATTTGGCAATACCTTTCTTGTTAAAGGTCCCACAGCGGCATATATTCTGTCAAAACAAGGATACAGGGCAGTATCGGTTGATGGCGAGCTTTTTGAACCTAAAGGGACTTGTATGTTATTGGATTTTGGATCCAAAATTTCAGATCTCACAAAGGCGATTCTTCTTAGTGCAACTGTTGATATTCTAAGAGGTTCTCTCGAGGCATTACGAACTACAATTGAGACAAAGAAACACGATCTAGAAGAAATCGTCTCAAAACTTGATTCTTCAGAATCTGAGAAAATAAAAATTGAAGCAAGAATTATCAATTTGAATCATCAAATTTCATCTCATACGATTATGATAGAACAACTACAGAAAAGACAAGAACAGCTCACCTCTGATAATATACTATTTCAGTCAGAAAGTAATACCCTAGCAATTGATGTAAACAAAATTTTACGGCGCCTTTCAATTCTAACGCCTTCTATGAAGAGGGTTTCAGAAAGATTAGGTGGTGTAGATGATTCCTCCATTAGAAATGTATTGACTGAATTAAATGTAAGAAGAAATCTATTCCTCAAATCCATAGAAGAAGTAGATTTTGAATTGCGTCAACTAATGACATCGACAGCAGGCGTAAATAGCAAAATCGAAATAAGTTTAGAACGAGTGAAGGGAATAGAAGATGAGAAGGAGCGATTAATATCAGAACTCAGCCAAAGAATTGCTCAGGCAAAAGAATTAGAAATAAAATTAAAATCAATTGAATTAGAGCTTAAGTCTATTAGAGACCAGGAACAGCAGATAATAGACTCTTCGGGCAGCTCATATACTATAATACAAGAATATGAAAAAAAATTGAAACTGTTAAATGAAAATGAAAGAAAACTCAATAAAGAGTATAATACTATAGAAAAGGACAATGCATTACTTCGAAAGGACATTGTGGATAAAAATGAACAAGAGTCGCGCTTGACTAACGATCTGCATTGGTTAGGATATACGAGCTTGCTGGAAACATTTGATGTTGATACAATTATTAAAGAACTCACGAATGAATATGAAGCAACAAAAGCTAGAATTAACTTACGTGCAGATGAAAGCTATGTCCAAGTCATTGAAGGCTATCGAGGGATGTCTAATAGAAAGAACCATCTAGAACTGGAACGCAATTCTATTGTCCTTTTTATAGAGGAAATTATCAAAGAAAAGGAAAACGTATTCATGGACGCATTTAATAAAGTTGATAATGACATAAGGAAGACTTTCTCAGATGTAACAGGTGGAATAGCATGGTTAGAGATAGAGAATGTTGAAGATGTATTTTCAAGCGGGATAATGTTAATGGCACAATTTCCAGGGAAAGTAGGTCGTGAATCAACAGCATTATCAGGAGGGGAAAAAACCATGGCCGCGACAATCTTTCTATTAGCAATTCAATCGCTCAAACCGTCGCCCTTCTATCTGATGGATGAGGTTGATGCTCATCTTGACGCTCAAAATACTGAAAGGTTATCCCAAGTTCTGCTTGAGCGCTCAAAAGATAATCAAATTGTAATGGTTACTTTGAAAGATTCTACTATAACCAAAGTAAACCTTATTTATGGTGTATATTCTAAAAATGGAGTTTCTCAGGTTGTAAAATATAGACATCCAAATCAACTGTCCCTTGCGGAGATCAGATCCGTTGAGGGTAAATAAAACAAGCTACAAAGTGGTCTTTTTCCTCTTCTGATAACTTTGGTTCGTTTTTACACTTATCCATAGAATATGGGCACTGATAGAAAAATTTACAACCGTTTTCAGCTAGAACTGTCTCTTCCGCCTCTCTAATACGAATTTGTTTTTCATTTTGCAAATTATTATCCGGATTGGGTTCAGAAACCGCATCAATTAACGCTTGTGTGTACGGATGAAGTGGATTTAACAAAACCCGTTCTATAGGACCTATCTCAACTATTTTACCATTTAACATTATCGCGATATTATCTCCTATGTATCTTGCAGTAGACAGATCATGGGTAATATAGAGATAGGAAATTTGAAATCTATCTTTTAAATTTTTCATAAGTTCTAATATTTCAGCTCTAATAGAAACATCTAGCATAGAGACAGGTTCATCAGCTACAATTAATTTTGGCCTGAGAACAAGTGCTCTTGCCAAAGACACTCTTTGTCGTTGACCTCCTGAAAGCATATGTGGAAATTTCTCAGCGGTATCTATAGCAGGTTCCAAACTGTACATCCTCTAACGATTTCAATACTTTTTCAATATGCTGTTGTTTTGTATCTTGTTTATTGTAGATATTTAATGGTTCCATTATGATATCCATTATTTTCATACGCGGATTAATAGATGTATAAGGATCTTGATGTATCATCTGTGTATTTATGCGGAACTTCTTTAATTTCTTGCCAGTAGCTCTCGTAATATCTTCTCTATCAAATAATATCGATCCACTATCTGGATCAATTGCGCGTAAAATTAATCTTGCCAAAGTAGTCTTTCCAGATCCAGAGCCACCGCCGAGAACAAACACTTTTCCTTTTTCAATTTTGAAACTTACATCATCTACTGCCTTGATATAATGTCTGTCTTTTGAATGAAATATCTGAGGAAGACCTATATTCGCAGCAAAATATTTTTTGACATTATTTACTTGAAGAATACTACTCAATTGATGGCATTATTTATTGTTGATTGATAATATAAATAATCATGATTCTATATGATGAATATGACATTCTAAATATCTTATTAGTTTGATTTCGTCAATGTCGGCAAAACATCTGATTGATATTCTTTTATGCTAACAATCATGGTATATCGATTGAATATATAATATCGACCGACTATCTATAAAATCATTTTTTATTATCTTTACATTTTACTTGAAAGTTGCAATAAGATATATCTATGCTGAATGAATTAACCTGTTTCAAAATCTATGTAAATCTCAATGGTGAGACTGTATCAAGAGTATGTTCAAGAACGTATTATACTTACAAAAAGCAAAATTCGTTATCTATCACCTATGCTCGCCAATTTGATATCATACTCTTATCTTCCTTCTGTTCAAGGTCTGTATTAAGTATGATAAGTTTCTATTTGAATTGTTGTATGAGTAATTTTAAACCTGTTTTCTAGCATAGAAGATATTGCCTTTAGAATTGTTTGTGATTTACTAGGATCGCTTACTACTACATGTGCTGTGATTGCATCCATCCCGGATGTTATAGTCCATATATGCATTTCAAATATGCCTGTTACGCCTTTTATCTGCAGTATGGCTTTCTTTACTTCCTCATAAGATATATTTATAGGAACTCCCTCCATTAATATGTTGATCGACTTTTTCATCAATGACCATGTCCTAGGAAGTATGTAAAATGCCAAGCCAACACTGATAATTGGGTCTATCAGATAAAATTCACTAATAGATGTTATCACACCAACGACAACAACGCCAACAGAACCTAGAGTATCTTTAAGAACTTCCAAATATGCACCTTCTATATTCAGATTCCCACTAGCATGACCTTTGAGAATATACATTCCAACCAAATTCACTACTAAGCCAATGGTACCTACTATTATTAGTGCAGTTCCTTTTATCTGAGGAGGCTCAATAATACGTTCGTATGCATCATATATAATATATACAGAGACCAAGATCAATACAGCACTATTTGCCAATGCTGCAAGTATTTCTATTCTATAAAAGCCATAAGTTCGTTGTGGAGTTGCGGGCTTGGTAGAAAAATTTATGGCAAAAAGAGCCAAAGTAAGACCTCCTGCATCAGCAAGCATATGCCCAGCGTCAGCAATCAAAGCCAAACTGCCAGTTAATAAACCACTAATGAATTCAACAACAATATATGATGAGATAAGTAAAAGGACTAATTTGAGTTTACTTATTTGTTGAGATGACAATTTTCTCCCGTATCTCTATTAACAGTTATCAATCCCTACAAATACATTATGTACAAATAGAAATATGCTTATCTTGTCTTGTGATTAAGAATTAATATTCTAATAACTTAGAAAAGATGATGCTAATATTTTTACTTGTAAGTAATTTTGTGTTCCAATAATTTTGTTACCTTATTACTACAAGTCTTACAGACTTTGATTAATTTAGTTTAATGGTATCATTCATGCACAGGCGGCATTAATCCTTGTGATAGTTTTATTAAGGTACCTGACTAGTTAGCCTAAAGAAAAAAAGCTTTAGATGATTACGGTGTTAAAGAAAATGACAATGAAATAATAGACGTTATACATGAATGTGATGGAAAGAAAATCAGTTTTATATGTGAGCTTAAACTTTTGGAATAAATGAAATAAAACTCGGTAACATCAATATCATCTTTTGTTAGACGAAAAAAAAGAATACTAAATGAAGATTAATAATAATTGCATTTTTATGCATTTTTATATGCCTATTGTATATTTTGGATCTTTTACAGTACTCTAATATATACTTCATAAATCAGTTTACTGAACTCAACTCAAATTTCTGATATGAATTCTTCTTATAAGTATTCTAGTATATTGTCTGCCAAAATATTAAAGCTTAAAAAGTAATGTATGTCTAGGATATTGCCACCAGAGAATAATGCTTATAATTAGAGAATCTTTATTACTGCTTAATTTTGCCAAGCAGTTTTTTCAAGTTTAGCATATTTTAAATAAGCCCCAGTTCTGTCAACATCAATAATTTTTGCATTCTTCATATCTGCCTCCACTAACACTGTCTTTGACATTTTGCACCCCGATAGATCAGAGTTTTGCAAATTGGTCCACATGAGATTTGTTCGAATCAAGGTGGCCTTTCTAAGATTACAATTTTTCATTTCTGCATACATTAACAATGCATCAGTAAGGTTCGTTTCCTCAAGATTAGCTGCTGTGAGATCTGCTTGGACAAAATTGACCTTGGATAAATTGCAGTGAGAGAAATTTGTTTCTACACAAGAAACGCCATTAAAATAAGCTCCGGAAAGATCTTTGTTAGACAAATTCTTGCCGCTTATATCCGGTCTAATAATGAGATTTTTCATCCTCCATTTATTAAAATCATATATTTTTTCTTCAAGAAGGAGATTTATCCAGTTTTCCTGACTTGTAGCAGACACGGTATTTTCACTTTGCCTCAGGTATATCAATTTTGCATTATTATATATGTATGTATAAAATTGGAATAGTTGTGTTCAATAATACGTTCCAAGGTGAAATTAGCTATTAAGACAGAACTAACAAGAGCAATTATATCTATCGTATCGCGTTATTGAATTTATTTGTCGTTATAAATTTTAGATAAATTGAATCTAATTCAGTATGGATAATAATTCTTCGATAAAAGTAAAGGATTTTGTTATCACGAATTTATAATAAATATAAATATTACAATAAATATTATATAAGATTAAAAGGATTAATTTTCTATATAGATATAGATAACATTTTTACGTAAGGTATGATCTACAATATTTTTATGAGTAAAAATCGACGGGGAAATTTGATTCCCAGAATTATGGTTGTCGATGATGAGAAGGACATATTATCTATCATAAAACGAGGTTTGGAATCAGATAATGTTTTCAAGGTAGATACTTTCTCTAATGGTGAATCAGCTTTACAGGCTTTTGAAAGTCATTCTGAATATTACTACGATATTATTCTCACTGATATTAGAATGCCTAAAATGAGCGGATTTGAATTATATCGTAGAATAAAAGAGAGGAGATCGTCTCCAAAAATTGCATTCATAACAGCCTTCGAAATAAATAAGGATGAATTCAAAAAGGTAATACCATCTGTTCACGTAATTGATTTTATCAGCAAACCTGTTAGCATTTCAAATTTGATAACAAAGTTAAAGTCAATGCTAGATACTTATCCAGAAAGCACTGCTACTTTATAGCCAAACGATAAATTCTTCAAAAGAATGACAATGATGGTGCATCAGTCAACTTTGAAGACCTATTTGAACGCCAATAAAGTTAGATGAACGTTTTGTATCAGTTTATTAACCTAGTCCTGCCCTACTATAGGTAGCATCTTACCTGAAGGCAAATTATAGCTATTTTTTTCTTGTTCTTCTTTTGTTACTTTTTCAAACTCGATAGTGAGTTCAACTGGTGATTTGAATTTTAAACTTAACTCATTTGCGAGTGTTCCTACAGATTTTGGATCAGCAAACTCCTTTGAGCCTTGTAAGAAAACTCTTGTTTGTTTATACAGAATCTTTCCGCCGAATTTAGTATGCAGTAATTCTATGATCTCCTCTACAGTTTTTTGTGGGATCTCGTTATAATAGAAGCAAATGCCATGAACAGGTTCCTTATCATAAGGTGTACCGAATTTATACCAGAAAACGCCAAAGTGTTGATATTCTCCTTGCATACATTTAATTTCCCAGTGATTAGCCTTTTCAATAGGGTACTTTGCCTCTAAAACATCGGTAATGCCTAATCGCCAGTATCTTAAACGCATGCTATCAATATAATTTGTCAGCTTTATAATAATGTGGTGGGTAAGTTAAAAGAGAATTTCATAACACATTCGTAAAATATAAAATCTGTGCTACGTTCTAAAGAATTCCATAAGAATAGATATACATGCATGAAAATAATGGGTTCAGCTACTTTCATCTGTCTACCTATTTAATACTGACTTTTCTTATTTTTATCATCTCTAATTTTTTCTTCTTCTATGTTGTTTGTGTGGAGTCAATAAACTGTGAAGAACTATAATATGACATATTATTCTAAACTATATAATCTATACAATATATACACTATTTAACAGGTATACTGTCAGCGCAATAAGCAAATATTTATGATATGAGATTTCCAATCAGTTATCAATATGATTGATGAAAGATGTGTAAAGTCTGATGTCAGGATCAGATTATTCGAAGAAATGGAAACTACAATACGATAATCAAAACAAACAATATTTCAAGGATTTGTTGAGTCATGAAGATAGTGTTATTAGAACTCGTGTTATATGCATATTAGCAGATATGTCCGGTATAGATGCTGTAGAACCTATTAGTAGAGTCCTCGAGGATGACAAGAACGCATTGGTAAGACATGAGGCAGCTTTTTCTTTGGGTCAGATTGGCTACCAGACTGCTATGCCCGCTCTTTTCAATGCTGTTAAATCAGATCCAAGTTATTTTGTTAGACATGAAGCAGCAGTTGCATTAGGTGTGATTGGATCTGAAGAAGGAAGAGAAATACTCAATGAAGCATTGAAAGATGAAAGTGAAGAAGTAAGAGAATCAGCGATTATTGCTCTTGCAAATATCGACTATGTTTCCACCATGAAAAGAAACAATAAATTCACCAGAATGACAGGAGGATAATGAATAATAATAGATAATGAATAAAAAAATTTAATTACTAATCTAGTCATTTCGGACATTTAATGGAATGTACCGAGATTTATTAGCAGATCGATGACTGCTCTTTATTTAATTAAAATATCTATTCTGTCGATACATTCGAACCATCAATACTCATTGTGAAACGATAAATTCTATCAACCTCCGAATCCTCAAAGATTTCTGCATCATGAGTGATTATAATAATTTGAGAAAGAGGTCCATTTCCATCTTTGAATGCTTCCGAAATAATTTTTACCATGGATTTTCGTCTTTCTGCATCTAAATGAGCTGTTGGTTCGTCTAAAATTATGAAATCGAGTTTACTTGAACCCATCATATATGCAATTGCAAGTCTGAGTGCAAGTGCTACTGCAACTTTTTCGCCCCCGCTTAGACAATTCATGTCAATTTCTCCATGTCTTCCATAACAGATGATATCTACATCTTTGACTTTCTCTGTCAAATCTATTCTTGAAATTCCTATATTAAACATGGTTGCATATTCTGAAGCCTTATAAGAGATCGTTTTTAATGCCCATGAACGAAGACTTAATCCTACCAACCCATCACGATTAAACACAGTTGATCGAATTTTTTCCAATATGTCAATGTATTTAGGAGCATTTTCGAGTTCTGTAAGGATTCTATTAAAGTCATCAATAAATTTTGTAGCTTGCTGAATAGATTTTTGAGATGAGCCTATTTTTATATTAATTTCAAGCAAAGCATCAGAAAGATGGGTATGATTGAGCTTTGCATCTATATAATCTTGTATTCGCAAGTTCTTTACTTCAAATCTAAGCTTTATAATATTCTCGACTAAGGATTTTGAAAAGTCGTCAATCATGAATACCGTAGGATCTTCACCTATTCCTACAATATTCTTGGGAAGTTTTGACAAATCATTCCTTTTATGAAAAAGGTCATTTTCTAATTTTGTTATATCTTGAAGGTTGGAGATATTATTTGAAGCAAGAAACTTTTCAGATGCTGCAATTGGCTTTTCTTTTTCCTCTAGAAAAGATTCTTCTTTCTTTGCATTACTTCTCTCTGTTAATAGTTTTGATCGTTCATCATTCTTCTGTTTTATTTCATTTTTGATATGATCCGTATCTAACATCTTGTTAATCGTTTGAACCTTTGAATTGCAGACAGGACATTTTCCATCCTTAATTTCTAGTTTTTTGGCAAATTCTAATAATCCTTTTAGTCTTCCAGATTCTCCTTCATTGTTTATGATTCTGAGCTCTGCGTCTTCAACTTCAGATCTTACCATTTGAAGGTTAATTCTGATTTCTTCCTTTCCTGAAACTATTTGTATCGAGGTATGTGCCTCTTTTATTATGCGATCAAGTTTTACAATGTCGTCTAAAATGCAATCCTTTTTTTCAGTGAGATATTTCATAAGAGCGTTTTCCATTGTTTGAAGTTCTCTTGCCTTTAGTATCAATGGTTCAATACGTTCTATTTCTTTTTCAATTGAACGCAACTTTGTATTTGCTCTATTTCTTTCATTTTCTAATTGCTTTAGAATGCTTTCAGAATCAAAGAGTTCAGAAATATTGTGTTGTATGCTATTGCGTATTGATTCAATTTGTTTATCATCAAATCCATTATTATGCTCACGTAGTCTTTCCCTGAAGCCATCAATTATTTCATGCATTGTTTGATAAGCCAGATCCAATCTATCCATACCTATCATTCCATTGAGAAGTTCTTTGAAGTCTTTAGGGTGGAACTCTATTATTCTGTTAAGTTCTCCTTGCTGTATAATAGTCGCTACTTTCAATTTCTTATAGTCTACCCCAAGAGTCTTTGCAACTTCTGCACTCATAGACTCTCCAAATTGTTTTCTTTCGCCTGCTACGATGGGTTTATTTATAATATTGTTTGAGTCTGATACAAGATCTAATTTTGCCGATATTGATTGTCCTAGAGATCCTATCTGTCTGTAAGCACTATATTCTTTTGAATTAACAAAAAAGTTTAGGCGAGTGAAAGATGAGGAAGCCCCTCTAAGTATAAGGTTCTTATTGGATTTCCTTGTATGCTCTCCGAACAAAGCGAAAGTTATTGCATCTATTATACTCGATTTACCTGATCCATTATGTCCTACAAAAATCGTGATTCCCTTGTCTAAAGATAGTGAAGTATCTCTATGCGATATGAAATTATGTAGGTTGATGTCCTTTATCATGTTAAAATTTTAATTCTCCTCCATATGCTTTTATGTCATTGTAGATTTTCCAAAGCAGATCTAATGTCACTTTCGAATCTCCTCGGCCTGCCAAAGGCAATATCTCCTTTATAGCAAGTGAAGCTAGATATTCTGACTTTAATGCCTCTTTTGCTAGTTTGTGTAATTCATTGTCCATATCAAATGGTTTCTCGTCATAAGATAGAGGTGAGGTTATGTAGTCTTCTAATGGTTGCCATACATAATGCAAGCAGAAAGAATTTAATTTTACTAACTTTGATGCTATGGTTTTTGAATCAATTTCTTTTCCTATTATTTTTAATAATACTATAGGTTTCTTTTCGTAATTTCTTGTTTTCTTTACAAGATCGGCCAAATCCTGTTCTAGCAATTCATAATCTACCTTTACTGAAAATTGTGGCCTCCTTTTCTCCAACCTTATCCAATTGGTTCTTACTTCTTGTCCAGAAGTATCTACAAGACAAAATCCCTTGTCAACTTCTTTAATTCCTTCACTAGGAGTTAAATCCAGCGAGCCTGGATATGATATTAAGCCATCAAGATAATCGAATTTCTTTTCGATATGATCGTGGTAATGACCCATTGCATAATAGTCGAACGCCTTTGGAAGGTCAGTAGAGTTGAGTTCGCCAGCAAATTTGTTAAAATCTGTAAGGCCCTGATGAAGGACAAGAATATTTTTATTATTTGATCCTCCTACATCTTTTTTTTGTTGCTGTGCTAGCTCCTGTGTGAATTGGAATCGTTCTAACAGATTCTGCATATTACTCTTTCTTTCCTTATCAAAACCAAAGATAGTTATGTTTCTATGCCGTAATGGTTGATTCTCCTTCAATCTAGTTGCCAATCGGAGATTATGAAAAACGTAGGGTACAGGAACATCTTGCATTCTATTAATATCATGCTCTCCTAGGACAAAAAAGACAGGAATAGACTTTTCCTTTAGTTTCTTGAGCTCATTTGCCAGCTTTATTATTGAAGAACCACTTGGTCGTGGTGTATGAAAAATATCACCTGCTAATATGACGATATCTGCATGCTCTGATATAGATTTGTCAATTGCTTCTTCAAACACTTCATAGATGTCTTCCTCTCTTTCCTGCAAATTGAATTGTGAATATCCTAGATGAATATCAGCTATATGGGATATTAGCAATGCGAATACTAAAAGAAACTAAAGCATGCGTAATATTATATCTGTTTTGAAATTTCTCCATTTATTTATTCTGATGCATTCATACATGCATGGAAATACTTGGAAATACTTGTATCTATAGAACGCATCTATTTGGCACATTTCAATTAGAAATATTGGATTTTTTTATTAAAGGCTTCTGGTGTTACAGAGATTATTTCTTTTAGAAATAAAGATGCTAAGAATGGCTTTGACGTAGTAAATTCATACTTATGGAAATATTGACTATGCTCGGCAGAATAATATTATTATCTGGTACTATCACAGTTGATCAAAAGGCCAAATTATTTTTATGAATCTGTCAATACCTAAAGTTATCTATTATAGTGACCACCTAATCTACTTTGAGGTGTAACGACTACGAGTATTAAAAGGCATTTCGTTAACATCTATGTTATTTAACTCATGCCAAATTCTATTGAAGTAGATTTGCCTAGAATATCAACCAATTGAAATTTTGCTTTTCCTAATTATTAGTAGTGGATCAAGTAATTTACTCCATTACTTATTTATTGAAGAACATAATTTTAATTCTCATAAAAGCAATTGTTTCCAGACATTTCTGAGAAACTTCTTATGAGTTGGTAAACTTGCATTATGTTTTGGTCATCTCACTGGAAGACATAAAATATAATTCAAGATAATGCTATCATAATAATTATGTACTAGTATACATAGAATCTGTTCGTTAGATGTTAACAATATAACAATAGCAGACGATGCAATACATCAGATTAAAAAGTGTACGCCTATAAAAATAGAGAACTAATAAAATATTAAAACAAAAATTAATCATTCTGTATAAAGTTAATAATAATATTATTGTTAATAGTAATAATAATAATAATAATAATTAACTCTAGAAAATATTAATGCCATGTAATTTTGAATCAACTATCTAATTTAAAGAACTTGAGAGGACTGCCCTTATTTTGTTAACAAAATCTTCTCGATTGACTGGTTTTCTGATAACATCATAGTCCACATTTACATCAGGTAATATGCTTAACAATTCATCTGCTGCGTCAAGCGCAGAGACAAATAATATCTTTATCGCCATGTTGATTGCTTTTAGTTTGTAATATAATTGAAGACCATTAAGACCAGGCATTCTAATATCTAATAATACTAAATCATAGTTAGAATGGTTCGCTTGTGAAAAATGTTTTAATGCCTCCTGGGCATCTGTAAATGTTTCGATATTGCAGTTCTCATCAACCAATATAGATTTGTATGTTAAAAGAATATCTGGGTCATCATCTACGAGCATAATATTAGGAGTATGTTCTTTCTGATCCCTATAATCGGATTCTGATGTAGCAGAAGAATGTATTTGGACAGGTTTTAATCTATTCATTTGTTCATGTGAGGATAGGGTGTGGGTTCTATGTTTAGTTAATACAGAATATATTGGATACATTTGTTTGAAGCCAACATGGTATTCACCTGCTGACTTGAATTGATAATCATGATGAAAATGAGAAAAAGACTTTATAATTTGATATAGATCGCCGCCAATGACCATCTGGTTTGGCAATGCTTTAGAGTTTATTGTGGCACATATGTTCATAGTAGGACCAAATAAATCATCATTTTGTGAAATGGCTGATCTGACAACCTCCACTCTGCCATAGTCAGCGCTAATTCTATAATTAATAGGTGGCAATCCTTCTTCATACATCCTCGTGTTGAGAACGGTTCCTGCTGATATCATTGTAAGACCACATTCTATAACATTTTTGAAAGCATCCTTGTTGGTTGAATCTGCTGTTTTTGGAAAATAGTATGTTAGACTATCGCCGGCATTTCTGATTATCTTTGCACCGTAGTTTGTAGCTAAAGTTGCCATTGTATTAATAAATATCGAATAATACCTTCTAATTTTTTCTGCGTGAGAAATTTGTGCTGTAATATTTGTAGAATTTACCATATCAATAAACGATACACAATAGTTTTCGGATTTTCCAGAGAATGATATCTCTTCTTTGTCTGATATATTTTGAGATGCAGCCGGAAAAGACGAGAAAGCATTATCATGGGATGAATTATTAATTGATGAACTAGTCTCTGGTTCCTTATATTTAGGGCCATGATTATCGTCTAAACTTATACTCATCACTTTTCTTCTATCTTTAATTATTCTTAAGATTTTCTTTGTGTAAATTCGCAAGCTTCACACGTCCCGGTGTTGGTACTCTTGTTAAACTAGCAATGCGGCAATATATATAAACAAAAACATCAATTATGATGCAGTGGAATTCGACAAGACATATTTCAAAGAATTATCGTCTTTTAAATAAATCTGTTATTGATGGAAGTTTTAATTGTATGCAATATCTACAAATTTTATGGATAGTTAGAACAATTTATGGCTAATCGCTAGCAGCAGATAGTTGAATAGATAGTAGGCAGTTTGCTATAGTGAGAATGGCAGTAGGTTTCTTTATAAAATTATATTCTTATAGCCAGATTTTTGGCTGATGATCTGATTTATGACGACAGTTGTCAATGGCAGTTGTATCTTGGATATTGTATACAAGAGGAAGCTACTGGGGGATAGATGTGGATTGACTTTCCTAGTGCTTTAATGCTATATGCTATGACTTATGAGTACATGGGGACCACGAATTTGTTGTAGCACTCAAGAATGCATTTTTTACCTCAACTTTATATAAGGCTATTAAAGTTTGAGAACTCTTGATGAAGAATTGGAGAGAAAAGCTATCAATAGATATATTCTCCCTGTACCAAAAGATTTTCTAGAACGTATCGATAGAACTTCGTCTCCAGCACACGTAGGGAATCTCAGAAATGCAATTGATTTAATAGTTCCTGTAAACACACCAGTGATTGCTGCAGCCAATGGAATAGTGGACTTTATTAGAGATGACTCTGATATTGGAGGTCCTGAACCAACCTATTGGAATTATACTAATTTTATTGTAATTAGACATTCTAATGGAGAGTATTCAAGATACAATCACTTAGCCTATCGTAGTTCAAAGGTAAAAGTAGGTCAACATGTTAGTGAAGGCCAAGAGATAGCCAAGGTTGGAATGACTGGTTATACATATCTACCTCATCTTCACTTTCAGGTTTTTATATTTACTGGAATTAATGTTTGGACGGACTTTATTACTCTAGAAGTTAAAGATTTTGATTCTTAAGTAGAACTAATACATCATATCAGTTCACTTGTGATTTAGCCCTGGGTTTCGATAGCAATTTAGAGCTAAGCAAAGAATAGTAGATGATGACTCCCTAATTATTATGCCACCTCTGGCTGATTTCTATGAGTAGACAAGCTTATAAATAATTCAATATGGTTTGAACCGAATTAATCACTCTGTTAACCCTTTTCGCAGACTAGAGACACAAAATAACTAAATCATAATCAGTATAATCATCATCATCTTCTCTTGCAACTATATTTAAGAGAGTCATTGCTTTTTTTTGTTACTCTGATACTTATATTATTATTCCATTTAATTTCATCTCGTTTTGAATGAACAGATTCTATACTGATAATGAAGTGTGTTATGAATTGATTGAAATGTTCTATTAGTATATTTTGTGTATTATCGACCATGTGCGTCTATAAGCAAATTTTCCAGTAATTCTATGCATACAGTTCTATTTTGACATTAAAATTTTCCAGATCTATAAAATGTACATGTTTTAGAAAAGATAATTTTAATTGATAACGAACTATCAGTTCTTTACTAGTCTTTTAAAGTAAGTTGTATGCTCTCTCTCTGTATATGGATGCTTTCGTCTTTTTGAAATGTAGTTGATACAAGTGAATGAATTATTTTATATTCTTATTATTTTTATAAATTCATACAGAGAGGATAAAGAGAATACAATGAAACTATACCATGAAGATTAACCATATGTATATTTTATTCATCTTTTTAATCTTCTCGACTATTTGTCGATAAAGGCAATGATATCTGAACATATCACTGAGCTAGTCATTATCTAAAGTCCTCATTTTGATAATTTTATTCTCTACTTCTTTTAAGTTATCACTGACTCGTTTCTCTTGTTTTTCAACAACCTCCATTCTTATATTTAATGTATCTCTTTTTTCTTTAAGTTCCCTTAAAATATTCTCTCTATTCGACTTTATCCATAAAGTATTGTAATTTTTGTATACTTTATTATCTTCATCCATTTTTTTTATCTCTTCTATCACTCTTTCTATCTCGGAAGTCTCTTGTTCAATTTGATGTTTTTTCATCATAATTGCTTGTAGATTCTGCTGAATTTGTTGTAAGCGCGATACTTGCTCTCTTATCCAAGGAGGTGGAAGTTCTTCATCACTCATAGTAATTCAATTGTTATCTATAGATCATCTGCATAAAATGTATATGTAGATACTTTTCTTACAGTTCAATTGATTGCTATCTTGTAGAATTTTTTTCATTTCAGATGTGGATTTCTCATCTTCAGCTTCAAAGCTACCTGTAAAATTCTTGTGCATCCATTATCTCTTTCAAGTGGACTCGTAGTTACTAAGCTTACAAAGCCTTTAAATGGTGTATTTGGTACGGTCAAAACCATTATCAATCTGAGTTCATAATAAATTAACTATAATAAAGGGTATTATGATTTCAACCATTTGGATTTATGATCTCAATGGTGGTCGCAGCATGCATATCAACGTAAGCAGGTAAATAAATATATAGAAACATTTTCTTAACTGCAAGTGGTACTGAAGGTCCAGCATTAGTTCAAGTCCAATGGAATTGTAATCGCCTGCTGCAAACATACACTCAAGATTCCTAGCGCCACTTTTTTTCACCTTTGATGATTTTGTAAAATAAGTCAGCCATAACTGGTAACTCCAGATAATCAATAAGTATCGCGATCCATGCAATATATAAAGGAAATTCCACCAAGCGAGTTTTAAACAATGTATCATATACTATTTCATCAGTTATCCAGAATATATGAACCACTTGTACTGCGAGCATTGCAAGAAATAAAGAATTCTTCCATGAATCCTTTTGGTGTTTGTAAATGCTTAGAGAATAAAAGGTTATTCCTGAGATCAATGCAGGAATTTCAATATAGTCTATGACTACAAAGACAGGTAAAAAAGCCTTGGGAAATATAAGGAAGCTTTCTCCGTATATTCGCTGAAGAACTACGTCGGTAGTAAGCCAGTATAAATGAAGTAATTGTAAAGAGATCAAGATAAAAGTTATCTTCAGATTTAGATTTTCATACCTATACCAAAAATTGACAATTTTCTGTGCAGCTGTACTCATATGACTGCCAATTTGTTACTATGACCAAATAGTTTGATCAATAATATTATAAGTAAATTATAAAATAAGAGTTTATAGTAAAATACATTATCTCAAGAAGAATTATAATATATATAGTGTATAGTTATTCTTAACGCCAGAAACAAGTAGTAAACGGTCCACAACAGTATCAACTGATTGAATGACTAAGAGACAAATCATTGTGGATATGGGAAAGAAAGACCAAGCACTCACAGATCGATAACAAAACTAAAGGAGATTGCTGCTTTAACCATAGAGTAACTTTGTATGGCCTGTCAGATCAATCACTCACTCACTAGGCATAGGAATAAGTGTGTTAGCATTTGACCCTGTCTATGGATTGCAATTTGTTCTAGTGGAACTACTATAATGATATTTCATAATGATACTTAATAATCTTAAAGAATAAGGAAAATCAATATTATTTAGTTATGGGGATACTGACATGGATAATAATAGCTGTATTAATTTTATCCGTTATAGGCTTAGGATGGCAAACATTCGTTTTAGGAGTTTTCAAAGGTGGAGAGAAAATAATTAATAGTTCTCCCGAAATAAAAAATATAGCCGAGAAGGCTAAACAATATATTATAGGTGGGTCCAAAAATTTATCAGAAGGATTAATCGATAATAATACTATAAATAGCGACCAATTATTTTCGCAGAGTAATAATAGAACAGAAAACTCACCGCATACAAAAGGATTACTTGCATACCCTGTTTAATCGCCTTGACACTACTTTGCTAATGTATCTTCAGGTAATTTCTCAGATGTCATATAAATAGTTGAACATATAGACAGGACCTAATTATAATAGAGTTTATCTATACAATAGTTATTTTTCTCATTTACATGCAATCTGTCATTATTGTCATTATGGTAATTGCATTTATCTCAGCAGTATTAATTTCATTAATAGTATCGACTTTATCGTCAATTACTGTAATCCCATCATTACTGACTAACAAAATTATTAAAGATGCTAGAGATGACCCTTCGCTTGTTAGGCTTTACAGAACAAATGTAATTCCTGAGATTAAGGGCTATCATGATATTCTTACTGCTAATGTAAAGAAGGTTAGTGACAATAAATTGCTCTTATCTATAGAACTTGCAGGTGATGCTAATAGAAATGAAAAGTACGAGACTGTATATATTTGGGTAATATATTATACAAATTCCATCTCAGGAAAAGATCAGTATTATTCAGTGCTAATTCCAAATTTTGCAATACATTCTAAGTTTGAAGTAGTAGGTTGGAACTTGGCTATTTTTAATAACACTGGAAATTCATATACTCTCCCTTTATCAAAAATCTCCGATATGCCAAAGAACAAAGTTGAAGTATTTATTGATCCATATTTCATAGGCAACCCATCATCATTTAATTACATGGTTTGCACAATGATCAGAGTTAACAATACTTTTTTAAATAAACCGCCTGATTATCTTGTCGATTCTGCTCCTGATAATGATTTGTTTTGGTTAAAATGGTTTGCCTAATGGTAAAAACACATACCTCTGCTACTCAGGGAAATCTAATCCTATAAACAAAAAGATTCTAGAATAAGTAGAGAAGTTATTGAGAAGATTAGTGACCAATGACTTCGAAAAATGAAGGATAAAAAGAGGTTAGAACACTACTTGATATGTGTCTTCAATATTTAATTGAAGATTCATTTATGGGACCTTTGGATATACCTTTTATATCAGAGAATTTATGGATAGTGTCAGAACTTTGGATAATATGCAGCCAGCAATTATTATTAGAAATACTCAGCAAAAAGACATTTCTCAAATAGTCGCTTTACAAAAGGAATCGTTTCCTGATGTGGCTGCCGGGATGATATCGGCTCCCTCCTTTCTTGAAAATCATATACGCATATTTCCTGAAGGTCAGTTTTGTGCAGAATTAAATGAAAGAATAGTTGCATCCGCATGTAGTTTAATAATATCATTACAACCTGAATACGCTGAGCATACATGGTATGACATTGCTGGAGATCCAAAGATCACCAGCCATAATCCTAAAGGTGATAGTCTTTATGCAGATGATATCTCAACTCACCCTAATTTTCGATGTCGTGGGATAGCAACAATGCTTTATAATATAAGAAAGGACTTGGCAATAAAATTAAATTTAAGGAGAATAATAGGTGGAGGTAGACTGGTCCACTATTGTGAATACGCAGATAAAATGTCAGCTATGGAATACGCGCAAAAGATAATAAATGGCAAACTAAAAGACCCTGTTCTTTCATTTCAGTTAAAGAATGGCTTTAGATTTATTAAAATACTCCCTAATTATATCTATGACAGCCCCTCACTGAATTACGCTAGTTTCATCGAATGGTTAAATCCTAAATATCGGTAGTGATATCTATCATTATAGATTGTCATGTACATCTTAACCATTACGAGTATACAAATAAACTTTCACTAGAGAAAAGATTAACGGCATTGCTAGATGTCATGATTACTAACAATATTGATTATTCTATTATTCTATCATCTTATGAAGTTAATGAGGATAGACCTTCGACAGCTCAAATACTTGATGTTATAAAAAAACATGATAATCTTGGAGTTGTTGCTGGATTTTCAATTGATAATCATACTGATGAAGATTATCGAAAGTGTAGAGAATGGTTAAAAGAGGGTTTCATTAAAGGTTTCAAGCTTTATTGTGGATACGAACATCACTATCCATTTGATAAAAGATATCAAAGGGTGTATGATATGTGTGTAGAATTTGGAGTTCCAGTCATGATTCATACTGGAGATACGTTTTCAAGTAAAGGTAAGATTAGATTTTCGCATCCGTTGAATATAGATGATGTTGCTGTTGATAATCCTGATTTAAAGATAGTAATGTGTCATTTGGGAAATCCGTATATACTTGATTGTCAGGAAATCCTGTATAAGAACAAGAATGTCTATGCCGATATTTCAGGATTAGTTTTCGGCAGTTTTACTTCATATTCTAAAAAATACATTGTTAGCAAAGTGATAGAACTATTGAATTATGCTGGTGAACCCCATTATCTTTTATATGGAACAGATTGGCCTATTTCTAATATGAGTTCTTATCTTAATTTTGTTCAAAACCTTGAGCTCAGTTCCAAACTAAGAGAGCTGGTAATGTTTAGGAATGCAAAGAATCTTTTTAGGATCTAATATAGTATCTGTAGGTTTCTCTTTATAATCAATTTTATCGTGAATGACGACATGAATCGTTTATTATTAGTACATAGACGGTATGTCCAATACAGCTGACAAGTTTTGCCAGTTTCATCGATTGATTAAATTCATACTGCCACTTTAATTCTGAATGTAAATGTATATATGTATAAACCATTAGAAATATAAAATACGTCGTTTTACAATTGGAGAGTTCCAAAAGACTAATATGGACAATAAATAGAGATATGAACCTGGTCACAAATTCAAAGGATAGAAAGACAGATCATGGCTTTAGTTGATAGGCAATATTTCCGTATTTTCCCTATATTATTAAATTTTCATCTTTTTGCTGCGCATGTTAAATACTCTACAAGGTCTGGTCATCAATATCGTATGTATATATATCCTCTCTATCTACCTATGATTCTTAGAAGAAACAAAGGAATTTTGACTTTAATCTGATATCTTTCTAAATTATTTCACAAAATATATACATACAAAACTTGCTTGCCTATAGCATATCTCCTTGGATTTATATGGTAAAAGGACCTGCTTCAGTAACTTTGGTAGGTACTGCTTATGTTTTAGGAAAAGATGTCTCTGATAGCAATGTATTAGTGGGATATGGTAAGATTTTGCCATTTGAGATTGCTTCACATTGCCAAATTAACATAACCTTAGACCAAGGTGGAGAAAGTTGGATAGCGGACCAATATAGTGCTGGCACAACAATGTGGAAGGAGATTGTTAACAAAATTTTAACTGAAAAATTTAGAACAATATTATTGCTAGGTGATATCGATACAGGAAAGTCCTCACTTGCAACTTTTATTGTAAATTCGGCACTTAAAAAAGGCCATAAACCAGCAGTTATTGATGCAGACATGGGACAAGGAGATCTGGCTCCACCTGCTGCAATAGGAGGGACAATAATTGAAAAGCCGATAACGGACCTCAGAAATATAGAGGCACAATTCTTCGAATTTATTGGAAATACTAGCCCAGTAGGATTTGAAAATGTCACAATTAATGCCATCAAACGAATTGTTAAAAAAATTACAATTAATTGTGATATATGTATAATTAATACTGATGGCTATATACAGAATAACGGTATCAATTATAAAGTAAAGATGGCAAAAAAGTTGCGATCAGATTTGGTTATATGTCTAGGTGAGAAAGCTATATTCGAGAATTTCAGATCAAAATATTCTTCTCCCGTTATACATAATAAAGGTCCCACTAAAACCCTAAAAAACAGAATTGAACGAAATCAGCGAAGGTTAAATCAATTTCTTCGTTATATTAATGGCAAAGATAATAACAATCATCGTATTGTTACTGTAGGAATAACGCGCATTAAAATTGTATACAAAGGAATAACATATTCCAAAATACTGAAAGACATACATGGTTTTGTACAATTAGGTAAATGGACTCAAATAACACCATACAGACTTCACGGCATGTTTATAGGATTAGGACTTAGAAATGATATTGTAGGATTTGGCATTATAAAACATGCATCTCTCTACAAAATATCTATCCAGACAGGAATTAAATACTTTAACAAAATTTATCTCAGTCATTGTGGAATAATAAAGGATATACCGTTAGAATTTAGGATTATCTTTTGAAGAATTGACATATCAATCAAGTTCATAGATTATCACTTGTTTTTTTAAGCGTATTTTTATAATGTCAGTCCATTTCTTTACATGCCTTCGATTGATTGTTCTGATAGTTTGAAATGGATACCCTGAGACGATTAATGTGGGAAAGCCTTTATCTGCTAATCTACGCTTAATTAAATCATCTTGTGAATGATAAGTGAAATATGTGCAGTATCTAAAATGGTCAATAATGATTGCTCATATTAGTCACGTGTGATATGATCCAGATTAGGTAATTAACAAATAACGCATACATTTTACTAATATTATTAGGTCGCAAGGTGAAAATTATCTCCATCTACTGCGTAGAAGATTTTAATGTCACCTATCATCATGTGTAATGATGTCTAACAGATGTTAAACTATTTTACCGATTACGTTATGAGACGACTATGCCTGCCCTGATTAATATAGTAGTAAAACAAGTCAAATGAGAGTTTTGTTTTCTCGGAGTTAGGTAGAGAATAATAGTCATCGGGATAAAAATTAAAAATAAAAATAATTAGTAATCGATGCATAGTTCGCTGGTATTATTGCTTCTACTGTTGTTGTTGTTGCTGGAGCACTAGGTCCTTTCCTTTTGGAATTAATTCTCGCTTTAACAAGTCTCGTTCTATAGATACTCTTCCTGGGCCAGTCAATAGGAGACTGATTGATATTGCAATTAACAGTAGATCTAGCTCGTATCCTCCTACATAACCCTTTGACAATTTGACATTAAGTATTGCGCCAATCATTTCTATTATAAATAGACCTGCTGTTATTCTTGTTAATACTCCTACAAGGAGAGCAATACCACCAATTACTTCTAGAAGTCCTATTGGAAGAGCAAGTTCAGCTGGAAGTCCTACACTAGCAAAAAATCCTCCAGTACCTGCTATGTCTGAAAATTTAGGTAAACCATGTGCTATAAAGGAAATCCCTGCTAGTATTCTGATCGGAAGAGGACCGAAGCTTGTTAAAGTTTGATAAGTCATTGTATTTCTATAGTATTCTATGTATCTTTTATTGATTATAACTTTTCGCTATCTATTGGGACGGTTGTCATAGAATGTCTAAATATAGAAGGATATAACGTCAAGTTCACAAGACAATGCAATAATAATAATAATAATAATAAAGTAGAATAATAATGAGTATGATAAACACTAATACGATCTGTAGCAGTAGAAGAAGATGATAGGTAGTATACCCACTGCATAATCCCTTTGCTCTCTTTTTTTCTATCTGTCTTAAAGTGCATAAATAGCATAAATAGTCTCAAGCATATTTTATGGCTTTTTTCAAAATTGATGTAGGCTACAAAAGCATCATGATTTGAAAAGCAGCAAGAATAGTATGGAATCAGTAAGTACCATAAAACTTACTGAATTACTTGACATGAGAACATCAAATCTTTCATCTCTTAACTAAAATTGATGAGGCACTTGGTTATAGTGAAATACTAAAGTAGAGATCTGAACTCATCTAAGAATGGATTCTTTGTTTTATATATTTTGTACAATCCATACATAGAAAATTTTGATAAAATATTCTCAGATTGTTGAGAAAATGATTTTGCTTTCTCCAGTTAATAGAAGACATTTATAATTTGGAATGAAAATTAATACCAAATAACTAGAATTTGTCATAATTAAATCTATATAGGCATCAGTAGTTAGTATCGTACTAAAGATTACTTAAAAATGGTATTTTTAATGTCTAAGATGGCTAATTTGTATTCTTAATGTTGATCTTTGACTGATGTGTAAAAAAACAAAAAGAGGGTTTGTTTGCTTTTTTGTGTACAACTATTAGAAAAAGTAATCTTATTTTAAGCAGAAGCCATTAATGGTCGTTCTTCTTTTTCAAGTTCTGGTTCGACTTCAATACTTTCTTCCTCTAACTTTCTGTTCTTTATTTTCTGCTTTTCTGGGATTTCGTAATCGAAGCACATGATATCTATACAAGTAGCTTTTATTGCTTAAATAAATTGTCATTCGATTGATATGTTACTACATCTAGAAAGGAATTTCCGATGCGATGATACAAACAGACAATGTCTCAGATATGATCAAGATATATATGCTTAGCAATAATTTAAGCAATCTAGTATTTCAAATAAAAGCAATTGTTGCAAATATGAATGGACTATACCGCTATATAATATATAAATATAAATATTAAAAAAGACTGTCACGCAATCAGAATACAAAATAAAAAAACTACTGTCTTATGTATATGTATTTAAATGTTTATTGAATAATAAAAACGACTTGGACAGAACTAGACAGTCATCGTCTTCATTACTGCCGATAGATGAATGCGAAGAATGGATATGGGATATTTTGGACTGTACCAAAGACTGTGGTTTTGAATATTTGCCTGATGATGATAAAGAAATTCTGATATTTAATACAAATGATTTCTTTGTAAATACCAAATCATTAGAGAAAATTAAGAGAATAACAGGAATGGAACTAGTTCAGTTAAGTTCCCATAATTGCTATACACAATTATGGTTCTGCAGGCCGCGCTGAATAAAGTAGTTTCTTACATTGTTTATTATCACTCTTCTCAATTGCGCTATTATGTTGTATTAATATAGTCAGAGTACATTTAAAGAAAGTTTCCTTTTTTCCATTCTAGAGAATGTTTCTGCTCATATTTTATGACTATGAAATAATGCTGCTTTTGGAGGTAATAATCCAATTCCTTTTTCTGATCTTCTAGCAAACTGGGAAAAATGTCCTCGGTAAAGTATCAGAATCTCAAGATTATGTCCTATGAAATTGGCTTTAATAATGTTCAAGAATAGTTTTGCTCTAATGGATTTTGAATAACTTCAATACCATCTTATTCCTGCTCGATCTCTTAAAGTATATCTTTTGGGTCAATTCCGTTATCTATAACCTCTCAAAATAGAATTATAAATATACTTGATATTTTGACAATCTCCTTACTAACTAACACGCTCTGAACTATCTTGACATCTAACTATCTGCACTATATCGAAGCTTTTCTTTCATTTGTTCTTAAATTCCACTAACTTTCTCTCTCTTCGCCTGTTGGAGAATCAAACAGAATAATTATCCATCAATTCATATCCTTTAACTCTTGTATTTTTTTGGTAACTAAATCAAAGCCCTGTTGCCAGAATTCAGCTTTTGAGATATCAATACTAGATTCTTTAAGTAATTCTTCAGTTTTCCTCAATCCTCCAGCCGAGAGTATTTTAAAATATTTGGGTATGAATGATTCTCCTTCTGTTTTGAACTGTTGATACAAAGACAATACTAATAGATTTCCAAATGAATATGCATAACAATAAAATGGTGTATGATAAATATGAGGAATATACACCCATTCCCATTGGAAATCTGGAGATACAATTACTGAACTGCCAAACTGTTCATTCAAATTACTTAAATACAATTCTGATACTTTGTCTATCGTAGCATTTTCTTCTACAATAGCACGATGCACATCTATTTCAAATATAGTAAAGTAAGCTTGACGCATTATTGTAGCGTACATATCGTCAATTTGTTCGGCAATCAATATCTTCTTCTCTTTATTTGTCACTTTTTTAGTCAAGTTGTCATTTAGCAGCATTTCTGCAAATACTGATGCTGTCTCTGCCAATGGAAGTGGTGCGTGAGATACCATTATTGGTTTATCAGAAGCTGCAATACTATGTATTGCATGACCAAATTCATGCGCCATTGTAGAGACATCTCTAGATTTCCCATTGTAATTTAGCAGTACATACGGAGTTCTTTTAGGAGATACAGTATAGCAGAAAGCCCCTCCGAGTTTACTCCTTCTAATTTCAGAATCTACATGTTGTTCTAGAAAAACTCGTTCAGCATATTTTCTAAAGTGGGGGTCAAAATCTTCGAATGTTTTAAGTACTATGTCAACGGCATTTTCATAGTTAAATTTTTTTTGATCAGAGTTTTTTAATGACAGCGGCGCATATAGATGATATCTTTGAAGTTTTTTAATACCGAGCATCTTTGCTTTTTCTTTAAAATAGTCTTGAAAAACTACAGAGTTTCTTCTACATACTGAAAGAAGAGTCTCTACAGTGGTATCATCCAAGTTATTGGAAATATTTCGAGCTGAAATCGGGGATTGGAAGCCCCGCATGGATATGTGTTCTTCATACCATTGAATTACAAGATTTTGGTATATTTCACCTAATACCCCGCTATTTTTTTTATATACATGCAATAGTGATTTATATGCAGCTTCTCTTTCCTCCGGTTTTGGACTTCGGATAAGAGAAAGCATTTTTTCTTTATTGGGAAACATTTTTTTAACAACCTTCTTACCTTTTTTAACAGCCATAACAAATTCAAAACCACTTGTCATTCTATCATAGATCTTGACAAGGGCATTTGCTCCTGTGACTTCCAATGTACTAATGATCTTCTCTTCGGATTCAGTCAAGGTGTACTTTGCAAGTAATCGTTTATGCTTAAGGTATTCTTGATAAACTGCAGGTATTGAGTTTATCAAACGCCGGGCATTTTCCTCATCGATGTCTTTTTTGAACCATAAATCAAAGAATAACAACCTATTTGTAATGTTTGATCTCATGATTTCCATTTTTGTTACAAGAGAAGCGGCCTCATTTGAAGAGGTATCAGCAGCATATCTCAAAGAAGCATAACCGCTAGCTACATTGACTTTTTCTGATATATCTTCAATCAAATGAAGTAAATTTTCAAAATCTGTTGCTGAAATCTTTGGATTAAGATCTTTGCGTTTCAGTTCAAGCTGTTTTACTATTGCTTCTATATATTGTAGAAATTCTTGAAATTGGGTTTTCTTTGGATCTTCTATAAGATCTGTCAATTTCCACGATCCAAGCTTCGGTTTTGTAAAAAGAGTCATATGGGAATTTTACTACATCCTATAATCAATCAGATCTTTATGTTTGTTCCACTTCTTATAACGTTATGCACAATCACAAACAATGTCCTCATGTTGTATAAGGAATAATTAGCCTTGAATGACCTTGAATGACCTTGAATGATTAATAGACCATGATCTATATTCTAAGATTTTGAATCTAAAAAAAGAGATGCTGGAATTTGTTTCTAAATATAATATTTTATATACTCAAAAATAACATGTGCTGCCTCTTTTTGTAGATCAAACTCTATGATAAAGACTGTACAATTGAGCTAAATAGCGGCATCAGAGTAGTGCAGCATACCATATGGATATACCTAAATCATAGCAAGATCTACAGAATTACAAAATCTGTATCTTATAATGGAATTGATAGTATATAATATTACACACAATTAGGTATAAATTCCGTACATCTGATTTTTTTATTTCTATCGAAACTTTGTCACCTACTTTTATACCCAGTTCTTCATATTCTTTCATACTCATTTTAAAAGTTGGTGAATCAGTGAGACCGCCACCGCCTCCAGTTATCATCTTTGAGATATCTCCCATTGCTTTAGGTAAATTTTTCATCAACTCTTCTGGAGAAGTAAAAGCCATAACATTAGAACCAAATGGATTTTGCTGCTTTCTTTCTCCTGACTTGTAATCATTAGGATCAGTAAATGTTATGTATATGTAAGGACTCCCATCTTGAGAAGCTTCAATCTTTGAAATAACAAATTCTTTCTTCAATTACTACAACATTCTGGCTATAATGAACTTATATTTCTTCGCATGCATATTAATTGCTACAAGAATTTTTGTTCATACTTACTAATCAACTCTTCATTCCATTAACGCTAATAATTTATGAACAATCGATTCTTTTATATTCTCATTTTCCATCCTTTTGTTTTACCAAGTTTACGAAATAGTTGTCTTCAAGGAATCGGCTTTTTTAGCCATTAAAGCAAAACTCTTTTTGAAAGATATAGTAAGTAACACAGTACGTCATATAGAATATATTATTTTATACTATGTCACGAATCATTAAACATTGAAGTATATCTTCTAAATATATCTCTATAAAATTATCTACATGCTTTAAGAGCCTCTTAGGCTTCAGTATTCTTCATATATCAGATAATACTTGACCTCAGAAAAAAAATTAAGGAGTCTGTATTTATCATATATATAAAATATGACAGGCATGAATTTATTATCTGCCTCCCTTCCAGGAGAACTCATGATTCTTGACTGCAAGAGTTGCAAGGACATTTGCATATAGTCTTCTTTTAGCGTCATTCTTGCAATTTATTTATAATCAAATAAATGATTAGGGAGTAAGAATCTTTTTCAATAATAGAGGTAAGGTTAAGGTTAGTAAGGTAAGGTTAAGGTTAGTGAGGTAATGTTAAGTTTGTCATTATATAGTCCTTAGTCTGTTCAATAATGGCTACAAAATAAATGGTATAGATAAGCTTATTTACTTACTATACTTACTATACCCAACTTCATTGGAACCCATTTATGTAGGAGAAAAGCCAAATAATAAGAAAGAACGAATAATCGCACTTCTTTCAGAAGGAAAATTTTCAGTAAAAGATATTGCCAGAATTGTGCATACGACAGAAGCAAATGTGTATAAGGAAAAAAGCAAAGCGAGAGGCCTTTTTATAAGGAGAAAGACAAGAAGTGATGAAATGGTAATGGTTGCAGGAGAATCCGACTCTTTTGCAGCTCTGCCTTCGCAGCGCTTGAAGCCAGTAAGTAATAATAATAATCATTATCCCTATCTTAACGTCCCAGATCTTGATGCAGACGGTGTAAAGAAATTATATAGTGAGTTTAACGCTGGTAAAAAGCCAGCTGAAATTATCGCTAACAATGGATTTCATCCTGAAGTAGTAGAAAAAGAATATCAAAGGTTTTTGAAAATGAATGAGCGCGACATTGATGTATTTCAAAACAAGCTAATTTCGGATATCATAAAAGGGCCATCTAAAAACACTAGACCTTTATTTGATAAATATAAAACAAGAGGTTTTTTGACAGCCAATGAGTTATCTGAATTGTATTCATTGAAATTGAAAGAGGATTATGAAAAACAAATAGACATGTGGGTTTTAGATGAAAATGCATATTTACCAAGAGGATGGTCAAGGATCAGATGTAAAGTTTGCAACGAGGCCTGAGCTCGAGATTATACTATTTCCATCTTTTGGTATTGGCAAAAATATTTTTGAACAACTAAGGACTACATCTGTAATGCATGTAGAAATCCACGTATTCTCGTGACAGAACACAGGAATGCTAATAGCATTAATTTGAAATAATGGACACGTGTTTATCAAATTATTTGACATTTAGTCTGCAATCCATATTATTGCCCTTTTTCATATTCATTTGAAATCTACTCTCCATTAGTTTATCGCTATATTTCTAACTGTTTTTAAATTTTATAATATACAATTAATATTATGATGTTATAGCCTCTAATTATTCTAAAATCTGATATATTTCACATTTCATTTTCCATCTCTGCATTTAATGCAACTTTAAACAATATATTAAATAATGAAATTTATAAAAGTAACAATTTTTTATATAGTAGTATTATTTTGATTTCAATAAAAAATTTGTTGCTAATAGTAATATTTATGGTCAGTAAGCAATTCTTAAGCATATTTCATCTGACCGCAATCAAAGTTGATATAAATAGAGTCTATAGATTAATGAAAATTCATATGAATATCATCATTTTATTTAGTATTTAAGTTTAGACGGCTTGTCAAAAAAATTCTTGTGCTACCTAAAAAGATATTTTAATACTCTGTATATTGCCTTTATAGCAGTAGCTGTCAAGGGTAGATCGCTAGAAAGTTCAAATAGTTTTCGTTCTATTGTCTCTTTTATGATAGAAATTAGTTGATTCCACGGTCCGTCATTACTTTTAGCTTCTTCTAATGCCGTTAGCCCTTCTATGGTTATATAGAAGTATTCTTTTGAGGAGAATAACATTCTTTTTCTGTGTATCCTTTCGATATAACTTTTAAACATTAGGTCAGTAATTATTGGGGATATTATTAAATTATCAATACCAACCTGCTTAGATATTTTCTTTTCTAGTTTTGGTTCTTTCTTTATGCATTCTAATATGCTCATTTCCAATTTACTCAAGCTTGTCGTACTTCCATCTGTCGTTTCGCTATAATGTTGGCTAATCAACCTTGTGTTATTAGATCATTATCCGATATGTGTTATAATCGTTTCCTAATATTTATAAACCAGGGTATAAGCTTTTCTTTTTCTCGAAAATTCGCCGAGAAGGAATCAAAATTACTTGATAGCATTAGGTCATCCAATATGGAGCAGGAGTTTAGAAAGGCGAGTAATGAAAATAACAAAGGATACTTCAGATAGTAGGGAGGGGCAGACTGGAGTTCAGGCATCACTTACCGAGAAATGACATGAAACAGTACTTACATGAAAGTATTAAAAGAGAAAGTAGCAAAAGAAGTCAGAAGTAAAGAAAAATAGAACAGAAATTATGTCAACATATCAAACTGGGTTTTACTGAAGTAGATAACCAACTTTAGATTTATACTCAGGAGGATGCTGAATAAACAGCAAAGTTCTATCTTACTAATAATGGCGGCTGGATTGTGGAAACTATGCAAGTACTGTCAAATAGAGTAGACGATTTATTTTAATGATGTGGAAGCCAATTCGCAGAATTGTATTGGCATCAATCATAGATGCCGCAACAAATCTGCTACAGTAAATACAGGAGGTCATCAACATCAAAATTGATAACAATATTTAGTTAAGATCTCTTAGACAAATAAAATCAACCCCTAAATTACTTTAAGTATTGTTCTTATTCTCTACTGATTTATGGATAATAATAATGATGGGGAACGTAAGAAGGCATATCATGAATTAATAAATTTTGCAATACAAGGAATGGGTGAAAATGCTCAATTTTCTATCGCAATAGCAGTAGGGATTTTTGGAATTCTTGCAATCTTTGCTACCATAAATAATCGTGATGATGAGATATCACAGGATCCGTTTTTAAAAAATGCTTTGTGGACAAAATCAATATGGATCCGGATCGTCGGCATAGTATTATCAATTGCTTACTGGGCTTTAGTTCTCTTTTGGATTCAAAGTTATGTTACCCGTCGTTTGTTTGAGGGCGTAATGGGAGATTATCTAAAAAAGATGAATGAGGAGGGATATTACAATGACATTAAAGAGATTGCTAAGGAGAATAAACTTGCTAATTGGATGTTCAAGGTCATATGGGCAAGTAATCATGAAAGGAAAGATAGATATAAAGGGATGTACAAGGTCTTGATTTTGTATTTAGGTATTGCTTTCTCACTATGGTTAGTTATTATAATTCTTTGATATCAACTTCGAAAGAAAATTCACAGGATGGAGGAGAAGGTAAATTATGGTTAACAGTCATATTCATGAACAACTACAACAATTTCTATGGGGTGTTTCTACATCGTCCTATCAAGTAGAAGGTGGAATTACCAATAATGACTGGAATTACTTTACTACATCTGAAGATATTAAAAAGAGAGTGTATGCTCTGACAAAACCTAATATATTTTACAAGGGCACTTCGCAGGTTATGTTAAAACCAGCCGGTGATGCTCTTAAAACATGGCATCCTGAATACTACTCAAAAGATTTTGATCTTGCAAAACAAATTGGAATGAATTGTTTTAGAATAAGTCTGGAATGGTCGCGTATTGAACCAGAAAGAGGTCAATGGAATCAGGAAGCTGTTGACCATTATAAAGTAATGATAAAGCATATGCAAGAAGAACATAAAAAACAAGGACTTAAACCTATCATTACACTAAACCATTTAACATTACCTTTATGGGTCTTAACTCCTCCTAGCAGATTTGCAAAAAAGATAGGACAAAGTTTACTTCCATCACCATTAAGAGATATCCCACTTGCAGATCCTATACCGTCAGATCCATACTGGAAATCACTTAGAGGATGGGAAAATTATGAGACAGTTAGAGAATTTATTCGCTTTGTAGGTAATATAGTTTCAGAACTAAAAAACCAAGTTGATTTTTGGGTAACTATCGGAGAGCCTGTAGCGTCAACTATAGGATTAGGATATATTGCTGGATTATATCCACCTGGCTTTCTACTTGATGGAAATAGGGCAAAAAAAGCACTACATAACCTTATTGAAGCTCATGTGCAAGCATATGATAAAATCAAAGAAATAGATGATGTTGATGCTGATAATGATGGCATTACTAATCTTACAGGTTTTTCTCATGCAATGATGGAAGTTACTCCAGCAGCTGCTAAAGCAACAATAAGAAGATTATTAAAAGCAACTATAACTGCTGATAATACCCAAGCAGCTAAAAACTTTGCTTATTTCGTTAATGATTATTTTATTAATGCTGTAGTACATGGTGAGGAAGATCTAAACTACCTAAAAACTCTTCAAAGACATAACACAAAAAGCAGTAATTTTCTAATACATGAAAATTGGAAAAATAAAACAGACTTTATAGGTATTAATTACTATCGTCGTGTCTATGTATACTATAGTAATATAGTTGCGCTATCTTCTGCCCGATTTATAGGAGGAGCCTTTGTCAATGATCTTCGCATCAAAGATAATAATAGTAGTCATAATCATAATCGTCATCATCATCAATCCCATGGCATTCTCAACGATTTGGGTTGGGAGATCTATCCTCAAGGATTATACAATTTGATTATGTATATCACAAATCAATGGGGGAAAGATATACCTGTTTTCATTACTGAAAATGGTGTTGCTGACAAGTCTGACAAGTATCGTGCGCCATTCATTGTATCTCACCTTGACCAAATCAGACAAGCTATAGAAAGTGGTGGGAACGTGATTGGATACTTGCATTGGTCTTTAATGGATAATTATGAATGGCTTGATAACTATAAACCTGAAGCAAAATTTGGATTATTTTATGTTGATCCTGAGGATGACGACGACAATGATGATGATTACTTAAACCTTAGAAGAAAAATTACCAAAGGCGCAGAAGCCTACAAACTCATTATAAAAGAATCGGTTAATCAAAGTAAAGATGGCACAGTTACAGCTTCTGCAATATCAAAGGCAGAACATAAATTTGGAAGCTTTTTTCCTGATGGTTTCCATATCTCTAGGCATAAATAGCAGCATTTTATATGATTCTGGAAGATTAGAATGAAACATATTGCACTACTATCTACCACCAACTCACTTACTTACATTATAAAACAAAGAATCAATCGAAAAGCCCTATCTCTTCAGAGGACAAATCTTTTGCAAGTATACTATTCTTTCCATCCGCTAATACAAATGTCTCTTCTTCTATAATAGGAGGGAAGGAGGAACCTGTGCATTATCTTCTTCTTCTCTCTTCTGTTCTGCCAGGTTAAACTAAGTTTTAAAACTTGAATATTATTATTGCTGCTGCCCTTCCTTGTCATTGTCATTACATGGGTTGGTATTAATATAAATAAACATTCCAAATAGAAATAATTATTATATCATATGTTATTATTGCTTCCTTCATTGACTTTTAAGTGACTAGATACTTAATTAGTTGCACTCTCTTACATATTCAAAGTATACTTTAGTATTAAAAGAACGGTTCTATATCTATCTAATTTAGACGATGTGTTATTTTTCATCTATTGTATATATATTGACTACTTGACTTCTGTATATCTTCTTGGCATATTTTAAATTCTAATATTACATCAAATATGTGCAAAAGATATTTAATTGTAATAATTTTTGTGTGTATATAACAACGAAGAAAAATAGTTTAAGACCACGATAATATTAAATAGCATTAAAATTATTTTCTAAAAATGAAAGCTGCTTTTTTTAAAAAACCAGGTTTAGAAAACTTAGAGATTAGAGAGTATGCAGACCCACAATTAACAGATCATGAAGTATTAATAAGAGTTAAAGTGGCTGGTATAAATCCAATAGATTATTTTGTAGTTTCTGGAAAACATGGAATAAAGTCTGGGTCACCCCTTGAAGCAAAACCACTTCCGCATATACCAGGAGCAGAAATAAGCGGTATAGTCGAGAGAGTAGGAAATCACGTAAAGCGACTAAATGAAGGTGATAGAGTGGTCGTATATAGCAGACTATTTGATGGCACCTGTGAGTTCTGTCTAAATAGTTCTGAAATGCTTTGCAAAAATGGAGGATTAATTGGCGTTGTCAGTAATGGTGGCTTTGCAGAATATATTGCAGTTCCAGAAAAGAATGTGTTTAAAATACCAAACGATATGGATTGGGATATAGCTGCAAGTTTATCGGTAACTGCATTAACTCCCTTTCATGCATTAAAGGAATCTTCTCTAAAAATAAATGAATCTTTGCTAGTATTTGGTGCATCCGGAAATACGGGTATGCTAGCAATTCAATTTGGTAAGAAAATGGGAGCAAAGATTATTGCAGTTACTAGTAAGAATTGGATAAAAGAATTTGGAGCGGATCATATTGCCACTTATGACACAGTGATAGAAGAAGTAAAGGAGTTTACTCAAGGTAACATGGCATCTGTTGTTTTAAACACATTAGGTGCTGATACATGGGTTAAGAGCTTGGATGCTGTAGGTAATAATGGAAGGTGGGTTACATTTGGAGTGCTAACCGGTGCCGATGTTAAATTGAATCTTCAATCATTGTATACCAAGCAAATAAAGTTAATAGGTACCACTGGAGGCAGTAGAAAGGAATTCAAAGAAATTATCGATAATTCCAAAGAACTGAAAATTAAAGTATGGAAAAAATTCAAGCTTGAAGAATCTAAAGAAGCTTTACAAGCATTATTCAAAAAAGAGAGAGAAGGCAGGATTATGTTAAACATCAGTTAGCATAGGATTTAGTTAAGATTGACTTTATAACAATTGCAGCTGACTCCTATGCTATTTTCTATACCTTATTATATCAAATACTATTCCAAATTAAAGGATTTACTAGGCATTCGCAGTGTAACTTTTTTAGTGTCTAAAGCCTTCTGTTCCTTCTTCTGCTAGAGACTGCAATATTCTTGCATTGACATCATCCATATTCAATTTTTCCTTTAGATAGGTTGTAAAATTAGTAGAAGTAATAATTCCTATAGCTCTATTTCCATCTTCCATTACAACTAGCAAATGCCGCACTTTGTTTTGAATCATTATATCAGCAGCTGTTTCAACTGATGAATTAGCATCAATAGTTACAAGAGGAGAAGACATTATATGATGAATTATAACATTACTGCTGCTTGCATCATTAACACATACTTGTCTAACCAAATCGCGCTCTGTTACTATTCCTATAGGCTTATCTGCTCTATCCATAACTACTAATGAGCTCACATTCTTATCGGACATTTTCTTTGCTGCTTCTTGTGCCGTCTTAGAAGCATCTATGGTCTCTAATTTTTGAGTCATAATTTCACCTATTGTTGTTGGCATAGTAACTACACTTGGCTTTTATTGTATTAGAAAATAGCTATCAACACTAGGTGTAATATAGAGAAACCATATCCTTAGAATCAGATATTAGATGAAGATAGACTCGATTATAGGCAGAAGTAACAATACTAGAGAATAATCATTGGAATAATATTATTCTTGTTAGAATTATTTCGAATTTTCGTAGCTAATTGTGTTTTAGCCTTTAGATTCTTTAGAAATCCCATATGACTTTATTGGCTAATCTGGCGTTTGATTTCATTATATCATAAGTAAGCAAAGAATATAATGGCAAATGAGATGCTGTATTATTATCCAGTCACAAAAACATTTTCGGCATTAGAGTAACATCAACACGAATATGAAGTTACCAATACATAGTAACTACGATTAAGTGCTGTGACCGCCGAAAAGTATACTCGATGTTTCTAACTCTTCTTAATTTATTAGCTTAGGGAGTAGCAGCATCAATTAAAAAATGACTAGAGAAAGATAACTTGTTTAGTTAGCGGCCTACGACATCTCGGAGAAGAAACTGGAACAGTTTGATGTTTTTCCAAAGAGGAGTGTACAAAGATGGCGGTGATGATGATAATAATTTCGCCCTCAATACGGGTGTTTTTGTCTTATTGTGATATTCTTGTTCGTATTTTCTAACACGTTCCTTGTTGCGCCTTTTAGATTCTTTAGAAATCCACATGAGTGTAGATAATGTATATACAGGAAGGAAGTCTCCAATAAATGGTATGAACTCGGCCATGTTTACAGCGGTTGATAGTTTGCTTTTTGTTATAGAATATAGCAAACTAGTTATAAATGAATCAAATATGTCACCAATTATCGGCGTACTAAAAATTGGCGCTGCAAAATAATCTAAAGCGTCAGCTGTAACAGCTATTCCAAGCGCAGCAAGAGCTTTACTTTTAAATGATGCGTCTTCTCTTACTATATTCATATAATATATTATTTATTATATAATATATAAATATCACTAGCGATTTGAGTCGTATTCCTGATAATTTTTATTTTCCAATTCTATGTTACGATCAACTGTTAATAGGGACAAAACGTATAGAACTATGGGATATAATATTACTCACATATATCTAAAGTTACATAAAGTTTCATTAATCAATTAATCAATATAATGGTTAATATTCATAAAGTGGTAAACCCAAAACACATAGTAAATGTATTACTTGGGATAAAAATAGACTATCATTTAATTATCATTTCTGTTATATCATGTTTGAATAGAAAATGACAACAAACCACTTAAATAAACCTAAACAAAGAGAAGAACAAACATTGAAAGATTTAGAAGTGAAGAAATTTGGAAGCGGTGGACATATAATCCTTCCACGCGATTGGATTGGCAGGCGTGTGTTAGTAAAAGTGCTAGCGTAAACATTTAGGTGATGAATATAAAACGAATACGTTATCAATTATAAAAAATTAGATTCTACTTTTAATGCCTTCTAGACTCCAGTCTAAGCCCATTTTAAATGCAGAATCTATATCAACTATTGTACATCAAGATAAACCCAACCTAGAGAATGAGTATATGATACCTGTTGCTACATATCTTTTTTATCCCCTGCTCTTTTCTTTTACTCCAAATAATCTTTTCCACTTCTTCTTGGCTGATATGTAACTGCAATGGGCAATGAGATTATAACTGCTGGTAATCTAGCAGGTATACAAATCTAATACTATAACTTTTTTTTCTTCTGCGATGTCTATCTATTCAACAGGTGCTAGTTAATCTTAACTTAACCTATTTATTTAATTGTAATTTCAGCGAATTTTAGGAAAAGTGTGAACCTAATCTGGTATTTTACGGACATCCAATTTTTATATATATATAAACCATAAACTGAAATAATATTATAATCTAATTATTATTATCAAGGATTATTTACTTTATAAATAGATAGCATCATAATTCTTTTATAATATACTTCTCTTTAACTAATTTATGAGCGGTGATGCTTGATTTTTGATTAATTTCTTATTCAAAGAAAAAAAAGATAATGATTCTGCTGGCGATACCGCTAGCAAAATGGATTTGCATACAGCAATAAATCCTCTAGCCGAACCTCCACCAGTTTGGTACGAGTTTTACAAACGAGTCAAGTTATTTCCTTGGTGGCTGAAGTATAATCTTGGCCTAGGTCAAGAGGCTGTTTTAAAAAATAAAATAATTCAAGTGGGTACAAAGATGGGATTACAAGATAAATGGCTAAATAGGATAATAAGACATACCGTATCTGAATTCTCAAAGAAAGGGTTAGGATCAGATTATTATGGCTATCATAATATAGATCATGAACTAGAAGCTGCATACTTCGCTTTAATTGCAGCCAATGGATATTATGAAGAGAACAAATTTAGTCAAGATGACATTATATACCTGTTTGTATCTGCTCTTTTTCACGATTATGATCCTCTAAAACAGTTTGATAAACCCAATGAGGATTCTGTTGAATGGTTCTTGAGAAATGACGATAAGATAAAAGGCTTCATTGACGATGTTGGAATAAGCATTGATATTGTAATTGCAATAATACATCGCACTGCATATCCCTTTAGAGGTAAGATAGCAGAACATGCAGAAAAGAGAATGGAAGAATTATTTACTTATGCAGGAATCTCTGAGAACGATACCAACATAAGAGAACATTATAAAGATCTAGGATGGTTCTTGTCTGTTTCAGAACGTATTGCAGGTTATGTTCTAGGTGACTTTGAGCATTCTATAGAACTTGCACGACGCAATGCTCATGCTCTTGGATGGCATCCATCACTTATAAATGAAGAATCTGTCAAGTTCTTTAGTTTATTAAAGGAGGAAAAGGAAATGTTTGAGCGTGTGTTAAATGCAATATCTGATGAATACAGGAAGAATTTTTTTGACAATGTAGCGGCTTTCAGAGAAACATGGAGAAAGGAGATCGATATAAGAAATTCACTTAGAAGAAAGGAACTAAGTTTAGTAACACTCGTCGAAAAAATTGAAAACAATCTTGATTTGAATGTGAAAGCATCTGTTTTGAATATATATAGACAACTGCCTTTCCCATTACGTATCAACGAAGATAACTTTACAAAGTCATTGTATGATAGTGATACAATATTGATCACCTTACGGATCAATGATCAACATGGTGAAGTTGTTGGTTATGTAAAAGGTGGGCCGCTAGAAAACTACCATCTGCGTCGTGGCACACGTGATGAAAATTGGGGAAAAAAGAACACTGCATATATGGAATGGATCAGTATCAAGCCGGGTTTTTGGGGAGAAACAGGCGGTCATCTCCTTAGATTAGAGTTTCTCAAAGAGGCAAAACAACGTGGATATTCCTATGCAACAAGTTATGTTCACCGTAATGTGGTAATGCGCAGAATAGATAAAGGTGAAAGCATACAAATCGTGCAAAAATATGATCCAGATAGACTTGATTATTATAGAGTGGATATAAATAATATTTTATACTTAACATCTGCCGTATCACCAGCAGAAATGACGCGTCCTGATATAGGAACTATGTACATTGATGAAAATTCGGCTCCAAATATTGACTAAAAAAGGAAGCTTATATGCAGTTGGAGGTGTTGATGTTTTAGGAACATCCAACTCTAACTTGGCATATGACCCAAGGACTAATGCATGATAGAAAAGGCATCAATGCTAACAGCTAGAGAACATCTTGCATCTGCATTACTCGACGGAAAATTGTATGTCATTGGAGGAAGAACTGCAGGTATCGCAGCTAATGTTGAGGCTAATGAGGTCTACGATCCTATCACAGATAAGTTGAGTATCCTAGAACCGATGCCTTCTAAAAGAGGAGATTGGCTAGTGCAGTACTCAATGAAACTATCCACCTATTTGGTGGCGAAGGACCAGGTGGTACATTTCACAATAACGAAAAATATGATTTTAAGATAAATACGTGGACATCTTCCAAGCCAATGCCAACAGCTAGACATGGTTTAGCAGCTGTATCTGTTGATGATAAAGTATATGTGATTGTTGGAGGACTAGATCCTGGAGGATCACAAACTAACTTGAATGAAATATTTCAATCTAATTGATCTTGTAGATAAAAGATGGTATTTTTTGATTAATTATATCCATTACAAAAGGGAAATGACGTCATGAACCTCAGAACAGCCAGTTATAACTCCAGTAGATAATGATAATAGGAAAATACCTCCATTATCCTCTATTGTCTATACTAAAGCCCTTTTCGTGTTCGAAAATGACACGTTAAGACTTTTATCCATGTTGACGGCTCTTTTGATAATTACGAACAATCTTTTATCCAAAAGCTGAATTATTTGAAATGATGTATTAAAAAGGAGAGAACATTAGAACAAAAGAGAAAATATATATTCATCGTCATCGTCGTCAACAACAAAATCAGAGTCAGTATCAGAATTACAGTGGCAATTAAGTTATATTGATCTGATCTGCATTGTATATCTCTTAAAAGAATCGAGTTGAGTAAAAGATATGACTAATCCTATAGATTGGCTTGAAATCACTATAAAGTTCAGAGGGAAATGCTGCGAATGTGGTAAAGAGATAACATCAGGACAAGCATTTTGGTCTAAATCTACAAAAGCTGTTAAACACATAGATTGCCCTACTAGAAATGTCAACAATCAGGCAATCGCTAGTACAAACGTAGAAGAATTTGTAAGTCAGGGATCAGAAGAAAAAGAATTCACTAGTGCTCAACATAGAAAATCTCTGCAGCAGACCATAGAATTAAAATGTTTTATTTGCGGAAATAAGACGATCTCCAGAAATGAGTATGATTCTGTCGAATACCATGACTATAAAACTAAATCTCATCATGCCTACATTTGTCAGTTATGTCTTAAGAGAGAGAATGTCTATGAAGATTACCAAGAATCTTTTATGCGAAGGATGAATAAATATTTGCAATGAGATTGTAAAAAAATTAGCCACTCCTAAGATTATCAAGAATGATGTTTTACTTGTATAAAAATAAATTAGATAAACACTTTGTTTATCATATAGAAATATGCGATGCTAAGAGATTATCTTATTTTCTATAAAGATAAAGACTATGATTAACTTGTAGTATTGAATTTTGAATGTTACAATGATATACTAATCAAACAATATAAAATAAAAATAATAAAATAATAACATATAATTTCTAGATTTAGGAATCAGAAAGAGTCTCGGTATAAAGAAAATCCATTTTATCTTTTTATAGTATCTACTGACTTTGTTTGTTAACCTCTGTCCATAATTTGTTCAATTTTTCTGCTGAATATTTAGCATCTCGTTTGTTTGTAAAGACTTCCAAAGTAACAGTCTTATTATAATTAATGCCTTTGAGCTCTTCGACAACACTTCTATGATTTATCAAACCATCTCCGATGGGCAGATGTTCATCAAATTTTCCATGGTTATCATGCCAATGAATATGTACGATTTTATCTTGGAATGTTCTAATGTATTGAAGAATTTCTTGCATTCCACCTGATGTAAATGCATGTGGGATATCTAGATGGACTTTTAAACCCGGAACGTTATCAATAATATATCTGAATTCATCAACTTTATGAATTCCATTAGAAGAAGGAACATTTTCTAACATTACCTCCATGTTTAATTTTCTTGCATAAGCAATTATCTCTTGCAAGCTACAAATCCAATTATCTAAAACTATTTTTCGCATTTTGCCAATATACAATCCCTTAATATTGCTGTGAAAGTTGACAAAAGTCAATCCAAGCTCCTTTGCAACCTTTACATCCTCTATTGCTTCTAAAATCCAAGCTTGACGAACTGAATGATATTCACTAGAAAGGTCTATCCAATGTGCAGTATGACCAATTGTTGATGGAAATTTAAATCTTTTAAGTAAATCAAGTATTAGTGATTTATTACTTAAGAGAATCTGTCGATTTCCTTGTGGAACTTCTATTCCTATTTCTGCGTAATCAAAACCTAAATCATAGATATCTCTTATCTCCTTTACAATATCAATTGAAGGATTTGTTAGTAAACCAAATTTTGGAGTAGACATAGAGAATAATTAGAAATGATATAAATATATTGTATTATGATGCACTCTATTCATAAATTATAAAAACTTAGATATTTACATTCAGGAATGAACTGATAGGTTGCAACATTCCATCGAATTTGCACCTAGTAAAAAGGGCAATAGTGTTAGGCAATATCAATGATTGACACATCGCTTAGATTAAGTTACAGACCATCTGAGATGAAACTCATTCTAAGCGAAAGTCTTGATGTGAGCAAGGGAACATTCAACACTTTAGATAGTAAGTGTTCTCTCTACGGATTAATCTAAATCCTTAATTTTTGCCACATTAATCACGCCAATATTATCTAGAGTAAACCTCAGTGGTTTAATGTTAGGAATTGCATTCTGGGGTCGGCAAGATTCTGAGAAAGGAATAAGCCTATATTGATCTCAATATATAAGTAAGATGTCATATATAGGATCGATTTGAAAAAATTTAGTAAATTTAAGCTCGAAAAACTGGTACTATTATTATTAGTTATTGTTGGGGTATTCTTTATCTGTTATGCTTTTCCAGTTTATTATAGTACTTTACAAGTACAGGCACAACAGGTACAGGAGCAACCACAATCACCTACTATGATAGGTGTAAAGATTACATCTCCTATGACAGGAAGAGAAGTTTCAGCGGGTGAACTTAAAATCACTGGAACATCAACAGATAAAACTACTACTGATTGTACAGTTTATGCTGATTGGAATGACCAAAAGCCGTTTCAAAAAGCTGTTGCAACGGGACCTGGTGGAGCAAACGATTATTCTAACTGGACTTTTACGTATACTGACAAATATCATCTCATTACAAACGGAACAAACAACCTAACTTCCAAATTATCGTGTATTGATCATAATAATAATAATGCTAATTTAACAAAATGGTATAGTGTAGATATCATAGGAATATCATCTGATCAAAATCAACAGCATCCCTTATCAATAACAGACAATAGCATAACTTTAGGTAATAGTACAACAACAGCAGTGATAGCAGGAGGAGGAGAAAATGAAGGTATTAAGAATGTGTTACCAACTTTTAGTGACAGCAAAGATTGCAAAGATAGTAAAGATAGTAAAGATAGTAAAGATAGTAAAAGGCAAAGATAGTAAAGATAGTAAAAGCAGCAAAGATAGTAAAGATAGTAAAAGCAGCAAAGATAGTAAAGATAGTAAAGCTAAGTGAAGTGTGTTAATTTGTATTCTTCTCGATTAAATACATAAGCCAAATTTCGGATATCTTATTTTCGTTGGTTGAATAATATATCGCTCCCCTGATTGTGTTCAACTAGTATTTGTTTTTGGAGCAATTCCTAGACTCAGACTGCTAATATGTTATCTAATTGATACACTAGTCAGGCTAAACTACAATTATAAACGTACATGACGAGAAAATGACTTAAGTCTGTTGCCTCTCCATTTTATATCATAATTTTAAACACCAGATCCTTTTTATTGACACCTATAAGATGAAGTGGTGATTTGCAGAGAAAAAATCTAGCAAAATTACAAACTTATCAATCCCAGAAAAAAGAAGTAGTTTTATTTAGATTGATTTCCTCCTCCAAAGACTCCGCCTAGCGCTTCACCTAGTTGTTCCAAGGGACCTTTTTGTGTTTGATTCCCTCCTCCTCCTGTCTGATTTGTTTGATTATTCATCATTGAACCCGTTTGGTTAGTGGCTGTCATCATATCAGTCTGGTTTTGTTGTGCAAACAATGAACTTACAAAGCTTGCTGAGATTACTACTGACAGTGATAAGGTAGTCGCAATTATTAGCATTTTTTCCATTATAGGAATACTACATACAATATTATTTAAAAGTTCAAGGAAACTATTAATTTTAGCTTCTTTCGTCAATTAAAGGTGCATTTAGATCAATGGAGGAAAAAATTACTTGAACTAAACTATCAATCAACATGTTATATTAATAGCATAAAAGCTTCGAACCTTCTATTCAAACAACAAATGTATATATGAAATCTTGTTCCGCAAATATGGATCTTGTGATAAGAAGCAATTTTGTCAATCATTTACAGAGAGATAGATAAATATATCTATCATCTACTTTGATTTTGTTCGAAACTGCTGATATATCCTTCAATTAATTGCATAATTAATTTGCATTTTATATTCTGACTGAATCATTATTACTACATGACACGAGGATGAATTGTATACTGGAATAATCTTTTATATATACAATATCTTTATGGATCAGCTATTGAATCTCGTACATAATGTGCGTTGACTTAAAGTATATATTTTCTGCAGGTTTTTCAACTGCTTTAATTCTGATATTTATATCAATTCCGTCAATACTGCCAGCAGGCACAAAAAGTACTTATTCTACCTATGATCATAGTTTTGACGATGCATAATATATGATCCATTTATGTTTTTAGATCTATGCAAAACATTGATATAACTTTAGCTTTGCTTTTTCAAATGAATCCTTAAATATTTAGATTAAGTTGTAGTTGCCGTGTTAGAGGATTATGTATTTTTATTTAAAAAATCAAAAATTGCAATAATATTACTAGCAACAGTTGTTACATTGGCATTTTTGGTCTTAAGTGATATCATATTCTTTTATCCTTTATTTATTTATGCGCAGCAGAATACTAATTTGTTCATCACACATGGTGTTGCTAGTGGCGATGTGACAGACCATAGCGCTGTAATATGGTCACGTGCCAATAAACAAGCTCAGATGCATGTAGAATACGATACTAATTCTAATTTCTCATCATCTTCAAAATCACTTACAATAACAACAACAAATGTAAATGAAACAACAGATTTTACTGGACATGCAAAGATCGATGGACTTATGCCTGATACTCTGTATTATTATCGTGTATGGTTTACTACTAAACAAGGCCAAGACATCAAAAACAATGACAGCAGCAAAGGATCTATAGTTTTAGATTCTTCTTCTTCCATTACAGGAACCTTTAGAACATCTCCAGATAATTCAACCAGCAAGACAGTCCGCTTTGTAATTGGTGGAGACCTAGGTGGTCACAGATATTGCAGACGTGTTGATTTAGGTTATCCAATATTCTCGATAATAAAGGCGCTTTCGCCTGATTTCTTTATATTCAATGGAGATCAGATTTACGCCGATGATGTCTGTCCTGCTCATCAAGGTCCAGAGGACGTAGTAGGATGGTATAACATACAAGGAAATTTTCCTAGTGTTACTGATGAAAAGGTGAATTGGGCCAATCTATCTCAATTGCAAGATATTTACAACAAACACTGGGAATACAATAGAGCAGATCCGCACATACAGAGTCTTTTGCAGAATACATCAATCTATTCTCAAGCTGATGATCACGAAGTTGTTAATGATTATGGTGGCAATTGGTCATATTTGAGCAATGCAACAAAGGACAGAACAGGGTTTTCTAATTTAGTTAAGGCTGGCCTAAAGGCGTTCTTCAATTTCTCCCCATTAGATGGAAATAATAGTAGTAATACCGAAGAAGTAAACCGTATTTATAGATCGTTTAGTTGGGGCAAGGACCTCGACTTGTTTTTACTAGATGCACATTCTTACCGCAGCCGTAGTGAATTAGATGATACTCCTGAGAACAATAAAACATTGCTAGGTAAAGCACAGTTTCAGTGGTTAGAACAAAGTCTGCTTAACTCTACAGCTACGTGGAAGGTTATTTCTACCGACGTACCATTTACTGTTCCAAGTTGCTTTACTAATCAATTGGGGTGCGATAGTTGGGCGACTAACAGCAGTGCATTTAAAAAGACTTTTGTGAGGGAAAGAAATGATTTGTTAAAATATCTTGATGACAACAATATCAAAAATGTAGTCTTTATTACGACAGATGTGCATTTTCCGGCTAACGTAATAGTCAACCAAGATCCAAACAATGATGGAGATAGGATAATTTTATATGAAATTGTGTGCGGGCCTTTTGCAGCGATTACTTATCCTACTACGATTCCTATCGATCCAACAATCAATGCAACATATATTTACCATGAGAACAAGATCTTCAATTTTGGCTATCTTAAAGTTCAAAAAGATGAAACTGACGATGGCAAAGTACACCTTATCTCAGAGATACGGGACCAAGATGGTCTTTTGCGTCCTGGTTCGCATTTGGATCTAAGACCACAATAAAGGCATTGAATATTCGCACATCTAGATTATCAGTGAACATTATAATTAAAAGAAGGTGATGGTTAATGCAATTAATAGGATAGGAGTAATTGACCTTTTAACCTGAAGAGAAAAAAAGATAAGTGCTTGATTGCCCATAGTAAGACCTAATGGCATGTGTATCTTTAACCAACTACTCAAACTGTTTGGATTCAGTAATATCGATGTATTAGTCTATGATTTTATTTCCAGAAAATTTCTACATTATAGCAGAGGATAGACAAATTGATAACTTGGTCAGCAACATATTCAATCAAACGCTCAGAAATCTTTCTTAGAAATCTAAAAAATAACAACAAACAACAACAGAACCTTTATACACGCAAAGAAATGCTCTCACTTAATTCTTTAATTTATATTAAAATGTTTTGCATGAACGCGTTTCCTCTAAAATCGATTTAATTTTTCCTTAGTCATATTCTATCTCCTTCCTACAATATTATCTTTAATAAAATCTATTATGCTAGGAAATAGAAAGACTGGAATGGTTGAAACAGGAAGACCACCAACAGAATATTGCCATTGTTACTGGAAGTTCAAGTAAAATATGCCATTCTACATCATTATTGTTGGCAAGAAATAGATTCATACTTATGCAATCATGCGTAATAGCGAAAAGTCTTGCAGCTACATCATTGAGATATCATATAAAGGAAGACTGTCGTTACAAGTAATTCAGAGCTTGATGTAAATGTAAGTATGAGTCAAATTTGTCTTAAAATCTACAGAACCTGTATGTACGAGATAATGATTATCTAATACTACATTCATCAAGAACTAGAAACTGAGATCCTTACTCGTGCTAAATTTGATTCACCTCTCCTTGCTAGAGATTGTGTCGATAACAACATTCTACTTTATATTCACTAACAAATAAGAATTGAATACAAGTATGATTCCAGCGAATACGATTGCAACAGTTGTAGTTATCTTTCTATTTACAAATTCGCTCATTAATGTTTTGTCTGTCGAGAGTATTACTAGTGGAATCATAGGCAAAGGGATCATTAAGCTTAAAATGACTTGGCTGTATACCAATATATTAAGTGGATCAAGACCTAAAAGTATCGCAATTGTAGTCGGAATAACATTGATAAATCGAGTTACAAATCGCCTCAACCAAACATTTACTTTCTTTCCTAACAGACCTTCCATTATTGCCTGACCAGCAAGTGTTCCTGTAACCGATGATGCAATGCCTGATGAAAGAAGTGTAATTAAAAAGACTATTCCAGCTGTTGCACCAAATAATGGTACAAGAGTTTTATAAGCTTCTGATATCGAAGCAACACCAGGACTATGTGAATGAAAGGGCAGCAGCAGCCATAATCATTATAGCTGCATTAATCACACCTGCAATTGTTAGCAAAACAACATTTTCTATAAGATGAAATTTTCGCATTTTCTTTCTTTCTTCCAGAGATTTGTTTTGAGCCTTGTTTTTTGTAAGCCAAGAATGAACAAAAAGAGCATGAGGCATCACAGTAGCTCCGATAACTCCTACAGCAAGAAGAATCGCATTAGTGCTGGCAAGCGAGGGGACAAATGAATGGTATAAAATAGCTGATGGATCTGGGTTTATAATGACTATTTCATATAGATAGCCAAACCCTATTATTGATACAAAGAGTGCAAATAGCCTTTCAATAATATGAAATCTCTGTTGTGTAGCTAATAGCAAAATCAAAATTACATCCAGAGCTCCAAATATTGCCAGCGTAGATCATAGGTATTCCAAACAGCAAATTAAGAGCAATGACAGTACCTAGATATTCAGCCAAGTCTGTGGCAGCTACTGCCGCCTCAGCAGCCAACCAGTAAGATATCACATAGGCTTTCCTCTTCGTTTTGAGTTTTTCTCTGATTATTTCTGGTAATGATAATCCTGTTGCAATTCCAATCTTTCCAGATAAATATTGAAGTAGCATTGCCATACCACTTGAGAGCCAAACAACCCAAAGAAGGCTATAGTTAAGAGAAGCCCCTGCCTGAATATCCGTACCATAATTTCCAGGATCCATATAGGCCATACTTACAATAAGGGCAGGTCCAGTATACAGAATAAGCTTGAGCAAAGAATCCTTCTTGCCCAATAGATACGAGGGACCCAATACTGACGCATCCATTGAAGTTAGTCGAACTTATAAAAGTTAGCCATTTTTAAGAACATTAGCAATGTCTAAATGACAAGACCATTGATTGTAGACATATGTGATTCAAAGTGGATCACGTGATATTCATATTTTATTGCTGATTGCTGATGGTGCTGAACTATTAACACCATAGAAAATGACCTAGGAGGAGAAGATTTATCTTTAGTATAAGGGATATATTTAAAATACAAATTATCAGTAACCTATGAAACAGAAACAAAAGAACGTGAGAGATTCAATTACTATTGATGCTAATTTTTTGGGTGTTGAATTTTCTGTTGCTTGTGGTCGCGGAAGCAATAATACTCGATCAATTTAATTAATCAATCTTAAACTACATAGCCTTGCCAAAATCCCATGCTAAGAATTTTGGTGTAATTTCAATCATAACCTCAACCCCATTTTTAGCATTTTCTATTATCATCTTCGCAACAGGATTCTCAAGTGTACCTAGGTACTTTATCTGCTTGAACCCTATAGTTGAATGGGTTCAGATAGCTTTTCAATAAATTACTCAATACCAAATGTCATTTGTAGAAATAATGTATTTTGATACCAATACCTAGTAACACATGTTATGATACCAGTGGGATTTGAAGTCTCATTGCGTCCTTGTCATATTGATTCGTTTAATTGGTCGGCTACCTTTACAAATTGAGACAAATTTTGTATTAGATTATGCCATACGTCCTCGCCCATTTGTTGTTTTACCTTGCGTTGAACTTCAATCCAGAGAGGAATAGCTTTGGCTACGGCGCTACGTCCTTTTTGAGTAGCTGTCACAATTCTCGTTCGATGGTCTTTTCCCGATGAGATCTTGATAAACCCCTGTCTCTCTAAAACAGATAGATTTCTTGTAAGAGTCGTTCTATCCATTCCTTGCTTCGCAGCAAGATCTGAAATTCTTATTGAGTTAGAGTTGCAGATTACATCTAGTACACCAAGCTGTGTAGACAGCAAGCCACTTGACTTGAATGCGTTGTCATAAAGTAGTGTTATTGCTCTAGCTGCCTTCCGTAATTCACCGCATGTACACGAATCTGCTGACATTCCTTGTTCCAGTATTGTATTAATAGTTCGTTCCTTCAATCCTAACTAGGTTGATATACACATATTACTAATAAAAGGTTTACTTCGATATCAATATGAGTGAAACTTAGGTACAAATACGTGTAGATACACTTATAAGAGTGCATATACACCTATTGTCGCTATATGACGTCGTTAGATTCCGTTACTGTCAATCGTGATGCGTGGGTTACTCTTGGGATACTTAGCAGCACACTCTTGGTAGTCTTTTTCTCAGAAACCATGCTCCTTCCGGCCATCCCAGAGATCATGCAAGACTTTAGTATATCTTATGGGACGGCAGCGTGGATATTCAGTTCGTACCTGATTGTTGCAGCCGTGATGACTCCTATCGCTGGCAAAATGTCTGACCTCTACGGTAAAAAGAAGGTATTGCTGGTGCTACTGACGATGTATGCAGCTGGAATAGCCGCCGGAGGTTTTGCAGACAACATATTATTCCTATTAGCAAGCAGGATAATCCAGGGTGTGGGCTTGGCCGCAGTCCCGGCAGCCTTCAGCCTCCTAAGGGACACATTTCCACCAGCCAAGCTTGCGATCGCCGTAGGAGTGTTTGGATCTATGTACTCTGCAGGTTCGGTTGTCGGCCTCTTGGCAGGAGCCACCATCATTCAGAGCTTTGGATGGCATTCTACTTTCTTCTCCATAGTTCCATTTGCGGCGCAGTGACATTTATGATTGCCAAATTCGTAAAAGAAAACAAAGGGCAATTAATGGCTCCTGTCAATACTCAAGAAAACATGGGTAAAAAGCGGGCAGCGCCTTCCATAGATATGAAGGGAGCGTTGGCGCTTTCTGCAACAATAATTGCGTTTCTTATGGCACTGACACTCGTAGAGACAGGAATAAACTCTGAGACTCTGCCACAGATTGGAGTTGCATTTGTAGTTTCAGTAATTTCATTGACTGTCTTTGTCATCATAGAGAGAAGAATCACATTGCCATTGGTTGACCTAAGATTGCTAAAAGACAAGACTCTCCTGCCTTCGTACATCATATTGATGGCCACCGGAATTACAATGTTCATGGCATACCCAGCTATAGTGCAACTGGTAAGAAGCCCTGTGCCGCTGGGATTCGGAGGTGATGCAGTAGACGCCGCAAATGTCCAGCTTCCTTTTATGATCATGTTCCTAGTCTTTGCAAGCATAACTCCACTTATCATAAATCGAATAGGAAAGCTAATGCCTATCACAATCGGTACCATAATCAGCCTGATTGGGTCACTCGGACTGGTAATGTTTCACTCTACAGAATTCGCAGTATCTACTAATCTAGCCATTATTGCATCCGGCCTCTCGATGACAATTACTGCAACGTGGAACATCGTCGTGTCATCATCGCCCAAATCATTCATCGGCATATCAGTAGGAGTGGGCGCTCTCTTGTTGTTTATAGGAATGGCAATAGGTCCGGCACTGGCAGGCGTGTATATGGAGAATCACGAGACGATCAAAGGAGATCAAGGGTCGTATCCTTCTCTGAACTCATATAATCTAGTCTATATCACGTCAGCATTACTGTCAACAGTCTCGCTTGGGTTTGCATTGATGCTAAGAAGACGAGTAGCGCATATGGCAATTGAGATTTAGTGACTATTCAATTAGCGAGTTTTTTTGTATCGAGATGTCCATAAATATTTGTGCCTTGCCTAAGTTAATACTTTTTTTCTGCTTTAGTTTGAACTGCTTTATCTTCTTTTATTGAAGAGATTGATATGTAAATCTCCATTCTATTTGAATTAAAACTTACTAGTGCCGTTCGAATTCATCCTCTCTCTACTTACATACATTTATTTTCATATTTTTCAGATTTTATAAGGTATTACCTAACGCTTTAGATGACAATGTGACCTATAGAAATCAACTTTTATATCTGATTTTTACAATTTTAATGCTATATATGGAGAGTGGCGGCGGTGGTGGAGATAGTAATACCAGCGGCGATAGTAGCAGTGCAGGAGATGCAGCAGCAAAATAATCTAATGTTGCGACAGCCCCACAATTAGAGGAGTGATAATAGGGTATCAGCATGAACGACAACAACAAAAACAGTAGTCATAGCAACGGCGACGACAAATAGCAATAGAAGCAGGAAAGAAAAAGAAGTAGGATGAGATAAAAATCATCATGGAATGCAGAGAAGAAATGCCAGTTAAAACAAAGTCGTATAATGATCCGATTGACGATAAAGAAGATGGGGAAAGATATCTAATAATGCGATATTGGGCTAGACCAAAGTCAAAGAATCAATTGCGTATTGTTGATTGGCTTAGAGACTTGGCGCCAAGCAAGGAACTTCACAGAGACTGGTATCCTAAAGACAAGAATAAGAAGAGAATATCCAAAGGAGAATATATAACACGATTTAACAATGAAATAATGAAGAATCAAAATGCTCTGAGACTGCTTGTAATGTTACGCAATAAAGCGATTGATAATAATAATAAAGAAAATAAAACAATCACTTTGTTATGTATTGAAAAAGAAGGTCAATTCTGCCATCGGCATCTAGTTAGACAGATGATTGAGAATCGCGAGTATTTTGCTCGGCAACGATAGAAAGAAAGAAAAGAAGTACACTGTGATCATGAAACAATAGCAGCGTCACGTAATCGCTCACCAGAATAACATGACGACGATGATGACTCACATCTATACAGATATGTACCTAGAAGAATGGCCGCTATCATCATCAGTAGCACTAACCAAGACTAATCTCACCATTATTATTGAGGTTGTAAAAAAAGAAAGCATCACTAGAAGGATAAGATTGTATATACAAAGAAGTAAGAGCATAATACATCACTAAATTTCGGAAAACTTGTTATTTCTATCCATCTCTATTAAAACTTAATAATTAACTAGATAACATGGTAAAATAATATATATTATGAATAGCAAAAGGCCTATCAATTTTACTGGCTTTTAGATATTTGTAAGCTTTTCAACACTATTGCTGATCCATATTTAGCCATCATAATATTTTTTATGATCACAACAGCGTTCGTTGCATATGATGCTTTTGGCAATTGTAAAATGGATAAATATTTACACGTACAAATATATTATTTTTATAATTAATCTAATGCATATATTCTCTTGTAATGTAATTTTAAATACACTAATGCTGTAATATAAGAAAAATAAGCATCTTTATATCTATAGGGTTGGATAGAGAGAAAAAGAGATTACACATATGTCTGACAGCTATCATAACTTTGAAAAACTATGTAATGACATATTTGCACTCAGTTCAACTATACGTTCTGCTGTAGTTATTGACAAAATTGGAAAATTTGTAGCAGGAGGAATGAGACAAGGTATAAAATCAATGGAAGACAAAGATGATTCTCAAAAACTATATGTAGAATTTGCTCTTAGAAGTGTAATGCGTGAAGAATTTGATAAAGAGTTTGGTAAAACAGTTTATAGTTTTTCAGAAAGAGAGAAGATAAAACTTGCTTCATTTCCATTAGATAACCACCATATATTACGAGTTTCTATTGAGAAAGAAGAATCCCATCATAACGAATTAATTGAAAATATAAAAAAGATTATCGGCGACAACATTACAGCTTAAGACCGATAAACAGCCATTTGTTAAATAAAATTGAGTATTAAACAGGGTAAACAGGGTATTGAGTATATATGATAATGTAATAGACTCCTGAATCTGACTGTCTATCTATTATATTCTCTTTTCCATCTTTCGCTTTTTCCCACATCCTCCTAGTAGTATCGGTGCTGCTCTTCCAGACCCTCTAATCGTCTTCTTCTTCTGATACTAAGACTCTCTGATAGCACCCATTGCAATGTTTCAATCTCAGTCCATATCTTTTCTGTCTCTGCTATTTCATGGCGCTTGCGGGTCTCTACTTTCTTCTTGGCGATTCTGTCATGCAGCATGTCTTCAATTATTTTTAATAATGGTGTTGGTGTGGGTACTGCTTCTTTTGTTGATTCATTATTATCATTCATTTTATTTACAGATAAAGTTCTGTAGTTCATGTGTAAGATACGAATTGAAGCACCAACAAGGGAGCAAGAGAAGTGAAAAAGTAAAAGAGAAGATATTATAAGATTATGCTGCCTATATTTGATTTGGTTAAATGATGGCTGTTGCAATTTGTCTAGAGATTGCATGTGCCAGATCACTGCAAGAAAATAGGATATTCTAGGATGACAAACACTATCCAACAAACCTTTGAAATGGAAGTATATTTCTACAGATATCCTATTTGCACTAGTTGCCCGTATGCGCCAGGTTGAATTGCAGGAACAAGAGATATTCCGGTAATTAATCCAACAGATAATACGATAACTGCTAATTTTGATGTAATATTGTTTATTTGAGGATGTTACTTATTATGCCTCTACATCTTCTTTTATTAGAAACGTAATTTATAAGATTACTGATAATTATTACATTTAATACAATGATAAATTTCTGATCTCTCGTATTGGATAGATTTATTCTTCGTTATAAAGAAACTATGATGTGGTGAAAAATAGATAATCTCCACACCATTAAGGATTTGCCGACCTACTCATATTCTTTATCAGGCTGTTACTATTGGCTTTGTTGGTATATAGAATACACTATTGTGGCCATTTTCATTTTCAAGTCCTAAAGATTTACCATCAAAAGGTTGAGCCGAAATGTTCATTATTGCTACATCAACGGTCTGATGAGGAAGTATGCGAGTATGTTTTCTTGTCAGGTCAAAAAGATTCAGATCATTGTTTTCCTCTTGAGATATTGCTTTTATTTTAGATATTATTGAAGCATTTGAAGACGCAGCAAAGAGATTAGAAAATAAAGTCACACCACTAAACATAAAGGACGCTGTCCCGATCATTATTAGCGCATATATTAGATTCATTTTATTTCCTTCTTGCATTAAAGACTGATTTTTTGTATATAATAATTGAGGAACATATGCCTAAACAATGTATGTATTTCTTTAGTTTCTCAGCATGCTTTATAGCTTGGATTTAGAGAACCGTACCGCAAGTAAGAAAAAGAAGATGTATATTATACAAGTGTGTTTTTCCTCATTATACTCAATTGAAGAATAATGGAAAAAGATAGCAGGAGAATAATGGAGAGATTCGCTTGCACAATGATAGTGATAACGATAATGAAAAACATAATCATCATCATCTTAACATTCCAGACAATAGGAGCCGCATCTATGATTACATTAAGAATAAACCTGGATCCCATCTTAGGAAGATCAACAAGGAGCTTACCTTAGCTATGGGAGATACTCAATATCATTTGAGAAATCTTGAAAAATCTGGGGTAGTAAAGTCAAAACGCATAGGTATCTACAAAGTTTACTACACAGTTTCTATTTTGGAAGGACGAGAAGAATCTATACTAGCTACACTTCAACAAGAGACACCAAGAGAAATAGTGATACATATATTAGAACATCCTGGAGCCACACAAAGTGAAATAGCCGATCATATGGGTTTCTCTTCACCAACGATCAATTGGCACATGTCGAATTTAATAGAAATTGGCTTGGTTAGAGCCCAGAAGGACAGACATTTTGTAAAATACTACATAAAAGGAGACATCAAAGACATAACTAGTCTTCTAAAGTTATACTACCCGACAATCTGGAGCAAATTATCATCCAGGTTAGCTGACCTTTTCTTGGATCTATCAACAGCATCGCGATCCTACAGTGTAGGTGTTGCAAATGAGGATATAACCATCAATAGAAAAAAACAACAAGTAATTGAAAAAGAAGAATATGAAGATCAAGATAACGATGAAGACAAACATAAAAAAATAGGAGAACAGTAGCCAATATGAAATTTCGTCATCATCGTAACTATATCTCTACTTCTTCTTCTATGTTATCAGTTATAACAACAATAATCCTGCTTCTTTCAATCGCTTTCTTTCTCCTTTCTTCTAATCCATTAGTTATTGCTGAGCAGAATGGTGATGAAGATGGGAATGATTTATTGGATAGGGGAGATGTAGCTGATATATTTGATTTTGGAACCGGAATATTCGCAGCAATTCTCTTTGCTTTATCATTAATAGCTTATAGGAATCTTAGGTCTAAGAAGCTGCTCTTTGTTGCAGGTGCATTTGGATTATTTGCTATCCGTACAATAGTATCAAGACTTGATATTTTCATGCCTGAAATTGAATCTACTATTTTGGAGTTACTTTTAGCAGTTATGAGTTTCGCAGCCCTTGGTCTATTTTTCGTAGCAATTGTAAAGCGTGAGAAAATCAAGACCAAATACGTGCAAACATGAATACTACTACCACACTACCACTACTATTTTGTTTAATCCTGTATATCTATGGCTAGTCTTCTTTCTTGAAGAAATTAAAGAGATATACGCTAGTTTCTTACAATGTACTTTATAGAGAAATAGAAAGAGGGGAGAGGCAGGGAGTCTTAAAACATGGTAATTCATGCACCTAATCATATAACTGAAAGTGATATTGAAAATATTAAGAATTCAATTCCAAAGAAGTATCTTACTGCGACCCGTGCCCAGACATCAAGGATGATAGAGCATCGGTGAAATCTCATAAACTCAATGCTTTCAAAAGGGTTGACTACATATCAGATCGCTAATCTAATATATATTGAGATCTAGGGAGTCCAACACTTTTGGATCAGAAAAAGATTCAGGAAGTGAATCAAGTGATGCTGCTGATGCTGATGGTAAGAAGCTGATGATGAGAGATGATGACAAGGTTAAAAATTGTGGCACTACGATAACAATTGATTCTAATACAGATGCCAAAGAAAATCAGGTTTCACCACCAAATGATTATGATGCCACAACATCTGATTCCAACTCTTCTATTGATTCAGACAATGATGATACCGCTACTACCGTCGGGAAGATTATAGCAGCGGAGAGTCTGATATAGTAGTAACAACTACGATAGTGAACACAACTAACAAGACCTTTTAGGTTAGTCAGCCAGTCAGTCAGCTAGTAGATATAAGAACCGATAGGTAAGTTTAAAAATATCCATCTTATAGTAAGAGGCACTATAGTAGACTATACTGCCTAACATAATTTCGTATATCTTTTAAAATCAAGTAAAAGGATTTTTTAAGCATAGTAAACCTTACATATTAAGAAAAATCTGTAAAAGAACTTTTGTTAGTTAGTATAGTTGAGCTTATACAAAGAAAGAAAATCAAGCTATAGGCTAGAGTTTAGCCATTATAAAACGCGAAGGACATAGTTGTAAAAGTGTTAACTGTCATCGGACAAAAAGCTATTGCTAGGTTTATTGCAGCTATTATTATTTTATCGGATCATGAATATCATCTGTCAGAGCGAATTTAAAGAGGCTAGTCCAAATGCGTCACTAATGACATTTATCGTCGGCTCCAAATGTCTCTCGTTACCAGATATTGATTCTAGGTACGCACACGTTTGATCGATTGTAGTTATATTGAGTGACCTTGGAAAGATATCATTAAGACCCAATGTCTCAAAAAAGGATTGCGATCTACCGAATGCTTATAACTACTTGTTAGAAAATAAACAGGCCTATTTTGACCTTCAGAACAATACCTCCCAGAATCATCATAAGAAGGATTAACACTTCTCGGTACCGAGTAGACCCATTGCCACCATTTAGCAGTCCATTCACCGTAGATCAGACCATATGGTTTAGATGCATTCGTATACACATCGAAATTGTTATTACCAATTGTACTATTATTCTGAGCCCAAGTTTTTTGGAAGATTATTGGCATAGTGAATGCAAAAATGAAGATGCCGATCAGGATTATATCGGACCAGACGCCGGTCGCTATGATTCCATACTGCGTTGTGTTTGCCTGCGCGATCGCCTCATGGTCGTCCCTGCAACGTCGTGATCACTGCAATTGGGCCAAAGCCTTCTTCGTCGAATCCTACCATTCCGGCGCGTCAGCCCCATAAGGCGTAAGACTCACATCATTTGGTAGAACCAGATTGCTGAAAACAAGAGGTGGGGCAGGAAAAGATAATTTCCCGTAAACCGAATCAATTGATGTCATTTTAACCGGATAGGTATCATTCGCCGGTATAGATGTCTGTACGGCAGTGTCAAGAAAGCCCAGCTCCTGTACCCACATCTCGCTGCGCGCTAGTGAGATCTTTACGTGGTATGATCCACCTTCAATCGATCGACGTAGCAACGCTGCCATCATACCAGCAGCCGCGAAATAGCCGGCCATGAGATCGCCCACATAGAAAACAGGCGAGAATCTGGGTTTATCGGGCTCTCCCTCCTTCGTAGCAAAACCAGTAGCGGCTTGAGCAACCTGGTCAAAGCCAGGACGTTTAGCCCAGGGGCCAGAATGACCAAATGCATTGATATCCATACAAATTATACCTCGCTCGCTAGATGCAGCAAGTTCAGCCGGTATCAGCCCGAAGCGGGTATTCACCCCAGGTCGATAACTGTTAGTGAAGACGTCAGCCTGAGTGACGAGCCGCTGCATCGTCTTCCGATCGGTGACTTCACGCAGATCGAGATAAGCACATCTTTTACCCTCATCTACGCCTAGATGCTGTGCTAATGTGTCGGGATAGGCCGGCGAACTGATATGTAGTACATCCGCGCCATATTCTGCGAGCGTACGGGCACTACGAGGACCAGCAAGAACGTGAGTGAAGTCTAGAACGCGAATGCCTTGTAACGGGGAGGTTCCGCCATCGTCGAATTGCACGGGCGGGCCGTTGGCTATCTTGTCGATCTCAATAACCGGTGTCTCGCTTAGGGCATTGCCTTGCGGATGTACAAGCCACTCCTCGCGGGTTAAGGTAGGGGATACGGGAAGACCCGCCTTTGCCAAAGCCGCTTCTAGATCAGTTGAATCCCACTTTGCGACTTCGCGAGCAATGGATTTCTTGTTGTAACCACAATCAAAGAAATTCAAATATCCCTTCAGCAATTTCGCATATGGTGGTCCCCCCTCAATCATGATATAACGATTATCACGACAAAGAAACAAGTCGTTCACGTCGACAAATTCAGCCCCGACATTCATGGGGCGACCCTGCTGCTGAATGAAATGAGTAGGGTGCATATAGTGAAGTGCATCAATTATGTCAATTGTGATGTTAGTCTGCTGATCTGTTCGCGCATACCAGATGGCTGCGCCAGCTATGCCGATTAGTAACTGAGCCATCGCCGAAGCCTCGCTGAGGTGGTGCGGCGAACGGATCACTGGGTCAGCGCCATTCAGCACAGCGTCACCGGGGAAATGTTGCGCAAGGTCGAGATAATCGATGAGAGAGGCAAGTGGTTTAAGGTCTCCTGCGGAGAGTCGTTGTATCTCTGTCGATCGTTTCGTGTCAGTTGTCATTTTTCAAATCTCCTCACACGACTGTTCTCCTGAAATATACCAATTTTCACTCGGTCTTTTATCATATGTTATAATCACATGCTGTCGTTTAGCTTTCAAAATCTCTATGGCTGCATTTGTTATTGCCTTAGCAAAGGCATCTTTTTGTTCTCTTGTCATTCCGGGGTAAGTTGAGATTTGAATTAGATGCATATCTGGATCGTATAAGGAATGAAATTTAAAGTTTCAAAAGGCGTAAAGCATACCAATTTATGAAATCAAGATTTTCTTATGATCTCGTTTGCAAAGATGTCTAATGCTTCAAGTTCTCTCGACGGAGCCAAGTCCACTATAAGATACTGAATACCAGCATCTTGAAGAGATTCCTTTTTTCTTAATACCGACTTTCAGACTACTCTTGCTAACATCAATTCCAAAATTGTTCCAAGCTGTAATGTATTTGTCAGTTAGTTTTGGGGATCTTGTAAAACATAATATCTAGCACTATAGTTGCAGCGATCATAAGCAACAAACTCGTTTTGCTGCCTGATGATACTACCGATAAGCTGCAGCAGCAATGAATATTATAGAAGAACTAGTATACCAGCTCGAATCCTTTGTAGTATACGACTGTCCTAGGATATACTTTGGTATACACACCCAACTACGAGAGTTGTTTCTGCAGCGCATGAACATCGAGAGATATATGTTGTTGATCCTGCATTGCATATCTATTAGTAAGATCCAAAGATAAAATTTCAAGTTACCGGAATAATGGTACTATCTTTATTTGGTTGATAATAAGGGTAGACTAAATGTAAATGTAGCTCCTTTTTCTCCATCAGCATTATTTTCAGCCCATATTCTGCCACCATGGGCTTCAATTATGTTTTTGGATACAAAAAGACCTAATCCCATACCTTTTTCTGATCTTGTTGCGAATTTTTCGAATAATATAGGCATAATATCTTCATTAATACCAGTGCCATTATCCTTAACTCTAATTATTAATAAATCGATATTATTGCTTCTTTTTTCTTCTGTAATTACTGTTATCGTACCTTCTTTGGTAAATTTAATTGCATTACTAAGTAAATTGGAAATAACTTGAGTTAATCTTCCTCTGTCTGCTTCTACAAATAGAGGAGATTCTTTTTTAGAATCATTATATATTAATTTTATATTCTGTTTATAATCTGTTTGAGTTTTAATGTCTTCTAATGCATTAGCCACCAAATCATCTATATCGACTAACTCCTTATGTAGCTTTAGCGACTGATTTTCAATTCTCGTAACATCTAAAATATTCTCTGTAAGTTCCTTCAGCCTTTTTGCATTTCTGATAATAATTGATAGTAATTCCTCCTGCTTTACAACTTCTATTTCTTTTCTAGATCTAAGGATTTCAGCTAATCCAACTATAGGTTGAATAGGAGATCTTAATTCGTGAGCAGCTATATTGATAAATTCTTTATGCATCTTTTCTTCATCTTTTGATTTTTCAATAAGCTTAGTTACCTGTTCAATTAGCTCTACTTGTTTCCAAAGACTTTCAAATATTGATACATAAGATATTACAGTTGATTTACTATTAGAATAAGTAGCAAGTCCTATCGCCTCATGTACAGAATCCTTCGTATCATCTTTGAGTTCTAAAGCCAATGAGTATTTTCTATCCACAACTAAAACTGTGACCTTTGTTTGTAGCGATTCTTCTACATGTCTAACTTCAACTTTTTTTAGTTGATGTTGTAATTCTGAAGAGGTTTCTTTTATTCTCTCATCTGATGGAGTCAGGATTCTAATATTCAGTTCTCTTTTTGTTGGGATTACCTCCCTTAACAATTGAATCCCTCCAATACGTTCTTGTCTGTGGAATGCATTAGCAGTTGAAAATATTATCAATACTTCCTCATTGGCAGATCTAATAAGTTCAAAGCCAAGTTTCTGTACTTCAATAGGATCTCGGATAATCTGTAGTATAGTATCTTCTGATTTTGCAGTTGCTTCTTTTTCAATTTCACTAATCTCTTGTTCACTAGGAATTACTTTATTCCAAAAAGGATCAGAAATATACTGTTCTAGACCTAGAAGTTCGCTAAATTTATTACCATATACACTCCTAAAACGTTTAAACATGTTAGCGCAATCTTTTGCGTCAAAACGATAAAGAATTCCATCAATAATTAATTCTTCTTTACTTGTGTCGAATTTGTCCTGATTAGTTAATGGTAATATTTTGCCACATAATGCGCACTTATTATTATCGCTGGATGATAATACCTTATCCATCAGAACAATTCTTCCTCCTATGCATATGTATTACTATACCTCGTATTTTTTACTTCTTTATACCTTTTCTTATTGTGTAATGTAAATCTATCATTATTTTATCTAGATATTATTAGTACTGTATGCAACAACTGGACTATTCTACAAACTTGAGTCATTATGTGACATTTGTATTAAGATGTAAATCTAACTTATTACAGAATCTTTGGTCCACTATAATTCTTGAACCTTAGTATTTTCATCAGAGCCTGATTTTTCAGATATCTTTATGCTTTCTTTTTGAGGAGGAGAAATAAAAGATACAACATTTTTGTATTCATAGAGTAGGGATGTCTGTATATTTATCCCTTAACGATAGCCCTCGATAATTTCTTTAAATATTGAATATCTCTTAATTGTATTGGGTGGTTGGCTTAATTTGAAAGTGTCATCAATGTAATAGTGATTATAAATACCATAACCAATAGTTCATATAATTTAATCTCGCCAATCAACTTGTTTAGTAGCCTTGTTCATGACGATTTGAATAATATTATAGTTATGATTATTGTTTGAATACATCTGTATATTAATATTGATCATTATCTCAAATTATTAGGTAGTTATTGAGCTTTAATTCCAGTTTGCGTTCGATATTGCGTTCTTAGTGATAAATAACGATATATTTGAATGAATGATGACTAATCATCTTATTAATTTTGTCAGAACCGATTGTTATAGAAATATTATCTACAATGTTAATATAGTCTTAAGTGAATATTAATTCTATCTGTACGCGAAACGGAAACGAAGTAGGGTAAGACTTACTGAGAATCTTAGTAGTGTACAGAAAACCTTGTAGGGTAGGTGAGGGAACCATATTTCTGCATAAGGATATGTGGATCTCGCTAAACCTATAGGGATAAATTTACATATTAAATAGTATAACTTTTTTATTGATCATAAATTTCTTTTTGTTATAATGTGGTATTTTTAATCTAATGGGATCATATTCTTAATATATAGAGAATTCTCATAGTGTAATTGTAGATTGTTGTTTAGAAAAGTTGGTACAATAATTCTCTTGGTATCCGATCTAGACGCTTCTGTAAAATATTATGAAGATATACTTGGCTTGCCTATCAAAACAAAGTCTCCTGATTGGGTGGAATTCTTTAACAGAGACACAACATTAGCTTTGCATCCAGCAAAGAAGGCCAAGGATAAAATGAAAAGTGGTATGGGAATATTAGTGGGTTTCATGGTTAGTGACCTTGAGTCCACTGCTAAGCAACTACAAGAAAAGAAAGTCAAGTTCGTCAAGGAACCAAAGAATGAATCTTTTGGCAAACATGCAATAATTGAGGATCCAGATGGCTATTGGATTTCAATCGCAGAAATAAAGTCTAAACCATCAGAAGAATTTGATCTATTAGGATTACTTGGAGCAGAGTGATACAGATTAAAATTAAAATTAAAAAAGCCTATCGACAATAAAATTTGACACCGACGAATAAAACAACACTTTACAATTTTCGTCACTATCTGAAAGGTTTCCAAAATGAAATTACTTCTAAAAAGGCAATAGAATCTATGTAAAAGGAGTAAATCTACCTTAGGTTTCTCCCGTTTGCAAACAATCATTATTGTCTCCTTTTTTTATAATCTTAGCTTTCATTCGAAGTGAAGGTTGATTGTCATGTTTTTGGAAAACATGATCAATATACTTTTCATAACTAACGAATTCTGATTCACATGCAGGACATACAACACGATAATAGATCAATCCATAATTATAGTCACTAGTAATGCTAATGTATATTATCATTTGGTATGTTCTATTATTTTGTAGTGGCGATGTAGCTTAGCGATCAAAATAATTTAGCAGCAGCAACAACATCAAAAGAAAATATCTCTAATAGAAACATATTTGGTATGACAATATCGAAAAATTAATAATTACTAAGAATGGTGCTATGATTACAATTATTTTTAATTGAAGAATCATTCAATGAATGGTCCAGTTGCATACTACTACTGTTATTGCTGCGTCATCTCTTTTTATATAACAGAAACAGTATTACTATTGCTTATGGATTTAACTTTTTTCCGAACTATGAGAGAAAAGATATAGATCTTTTACGCAGGTATAATACGTATACAACAATATGGTAAGATTGTAATATCAGTGTAGCAGTGGTTGACATATCTAAAATATACTATTGCAGTAGATATTCTTCTCAAGTATTATGACATGACTCATTTCTTCTATGACATAGGAGAATTAATTAAAAAAGAGATAGTAGCTAGGAAAACATCAATCTTGGGCTGATCCTATAATTAAAGAAATTATTTAATGTCACTTTCTTATTACAAAATTGATGGTTGTATCATGCAACTTTCTTTTGAAATGTTTCATAAATATATATGATAATAGCTACTTTTAAGATGACATTATATCATTATCCTCACAGATAACACTAAGCAAAAGAGCGACAGTGTATAAAAAATAAAACACGTTTCTCCACTTTTCTGATATAAAATTTTAGTTTTTTAATTCTAGATAAGGAAACATAAATCTAGTGATAAATTATATCTAAAAAATATTGCACATGCAAAATGTACAAATATCTTTATAGTAGTGTGTCTTTCTTACTTTATTCTGAGTAATTGCCAATTCAAAAAAACTACCTTAGATTGATCTTAATAATAGCTCTGACTGTTGGGGGATTTGGTATTGTTCTTTCAGCGTTTTTAGCATCGTTTGCTTTCTTGTTGTTCTCTTTACCAAATTTTAGTTTAGCTGCCTTTTTTGGCTATAAATATTATACTTATGATAAAAATATACGAAATGTCAAGGAGCGGAGAAAAGATAGTAATAATAGGAGATATAAACCAAAATCAGAAAAATAGATCTTGACTTAGATCTTTAGTTTTAGTAGATGCCAATCTCAACAACAATTTTTACCCTAAACATATGGGACTTTTTTTGTCCTAAGATATTAGTTATATATGCTTATAAATAATATCAGTTCTAGAGTGCAACCTATGAACGGGTTCAAATTCCAGAAAGGAGGTTAAAGTATACAAACGTCCCTGTAATTTATCGAGTTAGTTTGTCCCTGCAGTAGTTATTGTTGTAGTAGGAACTATTCTATATATCGTGCCTTGTGTTTTGTCAAATGTAAGAATATATAGATAACCGTCATCAGGTCCGATCTGTATATCAGTAATACCGCCAAATCCTTTGCCAAATATTATTTCATCAAAATTTTTATCGTAACTGCTTACAACTTTATCTACAAGAGTACCATTAGGTGATAGTGATAATCCAGTTCTTTGTTGATCTAGTTCAAAGTGGTATATATTCCCATTGATAATATCACCTACGAATATATCGCTTTCATATTCTTTACCTAATTTATCAGAATTGAAGAATTTAATTGCGGTAGGACCAACATCATTGAACCATGTAAATTCAGGCGAACTGTATTTTCCTTTTCCACCAAAGTCTACTAATAAATTATTTGCTTCCTGTAGTGATGAGACCGCATGGTTCTCTGTATCTTCTATTGCATATCCTCTTTGCCATATACCATCAATTTTATTCCATCCACTGTTAAATCCTGGCTCAACAAGGTTGATTTCATCACCAAATACTACCCCATTTTCTGTATCCCATAGCTTTCCTGTCATAGGATCAAAATCTATTCCAAAACTATTCCACATTCCATATGCATAGTATTTGTTTATAGGATCTTTATTGCCAAGAATACCACTGCCATTTTTTATTGCTTGGTTTCCATCCTGAGTAATAACGAGTATACCACTTGTTCCATCTGGGTCTTTACCATTCTGAATGTTTTGGGCTTTAGTCTGGTGGCCATTAATACCAACTCCACCAATAGTAATATACAAATTCTTATCATGTGGGCCGAGTCGAATCTTACCACCATTTCCAATAGCTCCCGGTATCGCAGGAAGGTCTAGTAACAGTTTAGGATTTATCAACTTATTATTTTCAAATTCGTATCTGTATACAACATTGCCTAGGGGTTGTTTCCCTTCAGCAATATCTTCGCCATCTGCTGTTGAAGCAGCAGTATAGTACAAGAAAACATATTTGGTGATATTGGTATTAGATAAATGAGTTCTACTATTACTAATTTTATGATCCAATGATGATGATATGTTACTAACGGCAATACCTAACATACCTCTATGTCCTTGAGTTGCAACATTGACATCAAGCAAAGGCTCTTGTAACATTACACCATTTACGATTCTTCTTACAATGCCAGTGTCTTTTTCTATAACTAAAATATCATCTTGATCTAAAAATGCCATGCCAGTAGGGTATGTTAATCCTTTGAAAACTATTTCTGCCTTTAAATTAGTGTCTTTTATAATCGGTCCTTTAGAAGAAGGAAGTGCACTCTCAGGATAATCAGTTATACCAAATGCAGTATTAGCATTTTTTTGATTCTCCTGTAGTAAATAGTAAGATCCAAATGATAATATGAAAGTCAGAATTAAAGTTGCAAATAGTACTATTCTTATAACAAAAACAGCGTCGCTATCTAATATCAAATATCCCATTTACACCACTTACACAATACAATAGATATATTTTGTTTATTCTTCTATATACTCAAATAGCAACATTCATCTGTAATGCAATTTGGATATTCTTTTGTTCATTTGCTCGCTTACATTTTTCTGGTAAGCATCCACAATCTGCACTTTAATTTGCATAGTTATCTAAAATAGCAAGCATATATATAATTAAAATTATTTGTTAAATAGTTAGTTAAATAGATCTGGCTAATACACTTCTCTCATCAATGGACGTTACTTTGTCAAAATTTAATCCAAATTAAGGCAACTTTTTAGTTCCTTCCTATAAATTATAAATCTCAGACTAAATAATATTTCCATTTATTTTTGTTCAATCTATCTTTTTTCCATAATTTGGTATAGGTTCACGACAAAATGGCTCCCACAAATAATATGTAATACTTCTTGATTTTTAGATGACATTATTTCATGTAATATCATATACGATCAATAATATCTGCAGGTAGATTCAGAAGGTTATATTACGATTATATAAGCACAGTTATTAGGTTGACATTGTTTATTTTCCAGATCTTTACGATCTATTGCTTCAAACATAATTCTAAGATCGATAATCTTTCACTTGATATTGAAAATACCCTTCATATTCACTTCCATTAAGATATTTTCAATAGTTTTGCGTGTTTTCTATCGTTTTTATAACATTTAGTAGAAGCTTCTTATAATATTGGTGATATAAAGCGAAAATATAAAAAGAAAATAGCTTTTATTTTACTTCTTCCATATTATATTATATGGACATGAGCGCAACCTGCACTGTCTGTGGGAAAAAATCCCAAGATTACGCTATAGAGTGTTATTGCTGTGGAAACTACTATTGTTCTGATAACTGCAAAGAGCAGGATCATCAAAAAAAACTTTTTCATCATCATAAATGGGGGGATTATAAGGACATTTATGAAGAGATTATGAATATCGACCCAAACATTCGCTTAGTTACAATAAGTGATATTAACGGCAAAATAATGTACTCTGATCATCGCCACGGTGTTGATAATATCCTTACTCCAGAAGAAAGTAAAGAATCACTTAAACTGGCCATAAATGCATGGAAAATACGCAGCAAACTTGCACCAAAGATTGGAAAAGGAAAATACGTGTTAGCAGAATATGAAAAGATTAAACGTATTACCATGCCATTAAGTGATTGCCACCTCATTTATGTAACAACAGAAGCCAAAGCTGATCATTCAAATATAATTAGTAGGATTGAAGATATAGTCAGACAAAAACAAGGTTATTGAAATACTATCTCAAAAGATAGATGTATTTTACAAAAATATGATTTCAATAGTTTATGATATGTTGTTGACTGACTCGTAATGTGAATTCTTATGTTTTAAATTTTTTTGTTTTTATCTATCTATCCCAGGTAAACGAAAAACCTTTGTTTGTGATTGATAATTACTTTGAATTTGAATATATAATCCTTCATGGAATTTAAGTTAACAATATTATCGGCATTTGGATGAGAGTGGTATTGCGGTCTATGATAAGAATATGTAGATGTTGAATATCCTTCTCCACTAAATTGATTATATCCCCTGTGAGATATATTAAACCAACATTTGTAATCTGATTCTACAGTATTGTATTTTCAGAAATATCAGTAGTACCTTTTTCTGGATTAAATATAGAATTATTTATTTGAATATTATAAAAGGCAAAGAATACTACAGCAAACTGTGATAATATTATAAAATTAATATTTTTTATGGCTTAACTAATGGATGGTAATGAAACTTAATATTTGCATACATTCGATTAGTATACGAAATCATTTTTGAAGTGCTAGCATAACGGATTCTGTCAAACCTGCATTCATAATAATGTCATGCAAAATATTTTTCCATTATCCTTGACATATTTAATTTTATTACGTCGGTGTCTTTCAATGTTTCTGGATGTTTTTCTTTCAAGTGTCTTAATGCAAATCTGACATTATTATTACATAGTTTACATTTTATCTTGCCAAACAATACAATTATTATATGGATAATCTAATTCTAAAAGTTTTATGGTCTATAGTTAACCATTGGTTCAATAAAAGGGCTAAAATATCGACATAACTGAAAAATATGAAGCCTCTTACGAATGTATTGCAAATTTGAGTCAAATCTGTTTATCGCATTTCTACTGAATCATTTAATCTTGTGACTTTCTAGCCAAGAATTATATCCTAATCGGAATGTCTGTCGACTGTGTTGACTGAAGAAGATCCCATTATCTTCTTTTATGTATAACAAAAAAACATCATCATTATTCAAAATATTCGCAATTTACTTTTCTATTCTATCCTTTTGAATAGTAAGTTCTTGCAATTGTTGTTCTTTTCTCTTACACTCTTGTTCACTAGAGAATGCGGTTTTATCTAATACTGATATTTTTATATTTTAAATCTTCTATATCATTTACCAAATCATTTATCAAATGTTGTCTTATATGATGAGGACTATTTTATTCATCTTTGACTTGTCTATAGAGACCTTCCATATGTGGATGTTTATTAGCAGCAATATCTACAGCATTAACGACCTGCTCATATCCATCCCTCTTTCTTTGCCAATTTAAATAACTCTACAATCTAAAGTTTACCATATATAACGACATAAACTTTACCGTATACTATAACGTAAACTATGCATTATGGTGTATTACAAAGTACTACATGCCAGATAAGCCCATCAAGTTTATAGAATAGATCCGCATACACAAGGGAGTTAGTAGAAATGGGCTAAATATAGAGATTCTATGTCATATGTAGTCCAGAGATTAGTAGATTTGTACAAGAAAACTGCGGTGATACAATAAGCTATATATTCAAGTATTATTTAGTGTAGCCCAGTAATACAACGCTTTACACGAATTTTAAATTATTACACGGATTTTTACACGCGCTTTATTTTAGCGAAGTTATTAATATAGAGTAAGCTTTACACTTCTCCGATGGACGCAAACGTTACCAATGAGAAGAACTGAAAAGCAAAGAAAATTGTTGATTTCAAAGTACACCATTTGGACACAATATTTTACGACAATATGAAGATATCTTCTATAGCCAAGAAATAGAAGATCCTGAGACAAAACATATAGGCAATTAGTTGAAGATCGCAGTCTCGGGATTCTGATTCGAAAATGCTAAGTAAACGCATATCTCCTTTGAGGATCCCTATTAGATGTCCGCTTTAAGCATTATTATTATATTATACTATTATTATTTTTATTTTTTATTATTTTTATAATGATATTGGTAACAGTGGTAATATATATAGAAACGAACAATATTTTTTACTGTAATCTTTTTTATTAGATATATCTTTAATTTAAGGAGACATCACATCTCAAAAATCTTCGACTATCTTCAATACTAGATATGGAAATAGCAAATTGCTGAAGAAATTACAAAAAAGAAGCAAAGAAATTACATGAACTGATAGTAGTACATTAAGAAAGAATTGCTGGGTGGATGATGTTCCAATAAGTAATAGAGATATATCCTTTTTGGCCAAAATGTCCATAAAGGATATATAATATTAAAAAGGTATAAAGATATTCTAACTTCAATTGAAACTTTAGTAGAAGAAGGATCTACCAAATTGTGATGCCAAAATAATATTTGGTTTACCAACAAGATTTAGAAATATGGCTCTGCTGCACAGATGAAGGCATTATGGTATAGAACAAGCAGCCTCTATGTATGGTTAAATGATTCTCTTATAGGAAAGGTTGGTGTAGTTTTTACAAGTGAAGCAGCTTCTTCTGTTCATGGAGGAGGAGTAGTATAAGAGGAGACTACAGAAGTATCTTTATGAAGTTTTCAGTGTTTTACCATGGATTGATAAATAATAGTAGTAATAATGTAATAATAGTAGGTGTTCATTAGTGTGTTCCAGAATTTACTTAAAATGATAGTTCTTATGGTCCTAGCAGAATATAGTTGTACCTATGGCTGATAGGCCAATAGAAGAAATAGATAGCAAAGTTGCTATAGCTCGTGGAAAAAGAGTAAGCGGAAATAGCAAACAAGCTTATTGTCATAATAAGAGAAGAAGGCAAAGAAGATCAGGAAGAAGAAGGGGTCAAAGATTAAAGCTTCTTGTTCATCAGATAACAAATAGACACCAAATAAAAAACAAGAAAAATAACAAGAGCAGATCCAATAGAATTGGCAGAGTTATGTTGAATTTTCAGAACAAATTGCGCTAGGAGAATCCTTTGTTGTTTTCTGTGTTGAAGATCTAGGTGGATACTCCAATTGTAAGAATTTGACAAATTCGCATTCAAAGCAGCCAGGGAAGTAGACTTTAGCATAAACTAAATCTTCTTTTTATACTTTTGCTGCTGTATATACATTATTTATTTTGAAATCAAAAGATGAAATTGCGGTTTTCATCAGCAGATAGCTTTTCTTTGTGCTTTGGCAATTTGGATAGATATTGTTTATAGAAAGAAGAAGAAATTAGTTAGGGCTGATCTTGTGTAAAATCACCAAAGTCAAGATAGTCAGTCAGACCTTGATTAAGATTAGGACAGTCATATATTAGGTTGGTAAATAGATTATTAACATTCTCAAGTAGTGTTGTTGAATTTGGTGCTATCTCAGTCACATTTAATGTAGCATTTAAGCTATCTAGATAGATCAGAGTGACTGCGATATCAAGACAACTTGCGATTGTGGTATTTGGTTGTTATGCGTATGTTGTTGTCATTGGTACTACTACTGCAATCATTGCAACAAAAAAGATTGTGGAAATTTTTTGCATGATAGTGGATAAACGCTACCATTAGTAAATATTAATACTAGAAAAAAATTAAGAGGATGAAATTACCTCAAACGCAGCCTGTCCGGATATGAATTCTAGATTGAATTTGTAGTATAGATGCTATGGATACTTGATGGATTTGATATCACTAGTGATTTGAGCATAATTTTGGTTTCAAAAATTAGTTATCATAGTATATTGATTACTGATTGAATAGGGAAATGATCACTAAATCCTGTCAAAGGATCTCTACCTACTGGTAAATTTTCTGGCTCTCCATTAGCCTTCTTCTTGATATATTCAAATGGCATTGGGCTTTCTTTGAATATTGGATGTATTTTATTTTCTTGGCCTGTAGGTTCAAAATTTCCTGCAAGAATGTGATTAGACATTTTAGTTGACTTGTCAATTTTTATCTCATTCAAATCCATTTTTAATCCTTGTTCTCCATTGAGCAATCCTCTTGATATTATAAATTGGTCAAATAGATCGAATCCCCCTTCAAAGAAAAGAGTACCATCAGGAATAAGTTTCCACATACAATTATACAGAAATGCTGGCTGATAGAGATAGTTATGCTTATCAGTCTGCCATTTTTTCAAATTAGGATGTTCAAATATTTCTTTCCATTCAATCAATCGATTTTTATCTGGAGTAGCACGTAAATAGTTTAAGATACTTCTATCAAAAGGATTATCATTCATGTCACCCATTATTAAAACATTCTTATTCCATTTTTGATTCAGTTTAGCTAATGACTCTTCATTTTCTTTAAGGTTAGTCGGCATTTCTTTAAGATCGTCTAAAGAAACTTTTAATACGCTTTCCACTGCTCTTGCGCAATTTTCAGCAACAGCTATTCTAAGAGGTTCTGTTTCAAAGCGACCTCCAATCCTTGAGGGCCAATGATTTACTAACACATTTAATTCAGAAGTGATATTATTATCGTTATTATTATTTATCACTGATAGATTTACTTGAAAGATATCGCGTGTAGGATATCTAAAATTAATATTGTGACTTTTCGCATCGATAAATTTGAAAACCTTTTTGGAATAAATCAAACAAGTATCTATTCCTCTAATGTCAGGACTATCTGTATATTGAGCAATCTCATAAATATCTTGTTTACCTATTTTTTCTATAAGTTCTCTGGCTAACTCTTCATTTTCAATTTCACATAATCCTAACAAATCAGGACCTTGATTGTCATGTAATGAATTAACGACTTTGGCTATATTCTCAATTTTTTTATCTTTAGCTTCATCATCCCAACCTCTTTCAGGAGTAAATTCCAGGTCTGATCCGATCAATGAAGGATAAGTACCAAATAAATTACCCAAATTCCAGAAAGCAACTTTAATGCTATTATTCATATTGCGTTTGCTAAATTATGTTATATAATATTATTTCCATAAAGTTACAATTTGCTAAAAAGTACAATTTTACTTTGCGTATAAAGAAATAATCTTCCTTTGTTAATCATTTCATTATATCTTGTAAAGAAGAAGTTTGATACTTACAGTGGTTATATTAAGTCTTTGTCTATTATCACGTCTTGTATTTAGCAGTTGAATGGGAGCATCAGTGGACTAACTATATAATAACAAATGCTAATATACTTTGAGCTAAGATTATAACAGACATATATGAATATATATCATTGATTTTTTTCAAACATAATGAAATATAAAACAGAATATCTTACATTTAACACTCCTACAAAACGTGCATTTGTTAATATTACTTTAAATGTAAGAAAGATAGTGGAAGAAAGTGGAATAAAGGAAGGACTTTGTTTAGTAAATGCGATGCATATTACAGCTAGTGTTTTTATAAATGATAATGAAAGTGGACTGCATGAAGATTTTGATGAATGGCTAGAAGAGTTGGCACCTCATGCTCCTGCTGCTCAATATAAACACAATGAAACAGGAGAAGATAATGCTGATGCACACTTAAAGCGCCAAATAATGGGGCGTGATGTTATAGTTGCTATCACACATGGAAAATTAGACTTTGGTCCATGGGAGCAGATATTTTATGGAGAATTTGATGGTCGCAGAAATAAAAGAGTGTTAGTGAAGGTAATTGGTGAATAGAAGATCTCAAATGGAATTTAAATAGAGGATAAGATTAGCACTGTGTTTGTAGATCATAAAAGACAAATTTTACTCACTATTGTCACTCAGCTTGAATAAACCCTATTTTCTGTGTACTCTGGAAAATTTCCATTTGTTGGTTGGAGTAGAGGATGGTATGCAGATGATACAGAGAATAATTATGGTAATATGGCAGGAGACAATATTAATGATGACAAGTCTAATGGTTCTGTAGCAATGCGTGAAGAGAATATGAGAACATTACGTGGTGCAGTTGAAATATCAAAACTTGTTAGTAAGAACAGATATGATGAGAGTTCTAAATATTCAAGACTAAAGTTCTTAATACATGAGATACACAATGCTTATTTTTGACTTCGAAACAGTTTTACAGCTTTTACACTTAAGTTTATTGATACTAAAAATATTACCCATGCAGCTAGTGAGCCGACCATTGATGCCTGATATGGTTCTACTCTATACATCTGGAGCAATTCATAATGAATCGCTATTTTTGCAGAAGAGAATATCAGCTCAGAGATGGAAAATGCTGCGATTAGCTTTTTGATATCACTCTTTATCATGTTTTTATATTTCTTTCCTGTTAAAGGATCTGTGTATCTTTGTCTGTTGTCTATATAAAACAATAATGCAAAAAGTGGAATGTAAATTGCGTATTCTATTGACAAGGTAACTATAGAATTAGTTAGATTATTTTTGTCATAATGTGTATACCACTGGGTGAACAGGGCGCCTGCAAAGAAGGCGAATATTCCAGAAATGATGATATTCTTGTTAAGGAGAATATAATATCTGTATTTATCATAAAATCTTTTTATTTTCATTTTAACTTATTACCCAACTATCGGTATTTCATCTAAATAATGGATATTTACAATTATTATATATGACCGTATAGATAACTGCAGGGCGTGTATACTATTATATTGTTATTCTTCCGACTATGCAATAGATTCAGTCTACCAGCCTATCTTCTTCTTCCCTTACTCTCCTTGTAATAGTATCGCCCACATCACCATTCTGGTCACTCAGTAGTCGTTCCCTGACATTAAGACTTTGGCAAGACCTAATGCAGTGTCTCTATCTCTGTCCATAGCTTGTCTATCAGAGCTCTTTCAGTCCTTTACGTAAAACCTTAAGTATGCTAAATATAATTAATATTATTTTGCTTTGGTAGTGAGAAACTGGGTATCTTCCGTACTTTTTTTACTAAAGAACGTAGAAAATGTTCTGCAATAAACATGTTTCTTTCTGCTGCTGAAATATGAATATGAAGAAGAATATCCTTATCTTTTGGCTTAATGATGTCAACAACCCACAACCAAAAGTAATCTTTTCCTACTTTAATTTGAGTTTCATCACCACCAACTATAAATTTAGATATTTTCATTCTGTTGTAAAATATTTTTTCTGGTTTGTACTTATGCATCATCCATTTCCAAATGGAGACATGACTTCTTTTTTTAAATCTGGATAATGCTTTTGCTGTATTACGATATGAAAGACCAATAAAGTACAGGTATAAACCATACCCAATGTCATTTGTAAACGTTCTATTTCTTTTGGTAAGTATCATCAATACAAGAAATAAAGAGTATCTAAAACTATAGATTTATTGTTAAGTTAACAGAGCCGGTGTAGACTATAAAGAGATTGGAAATAGCGACAAAGCAAGAATATTAGAAATTGATTTTGGTAAAGATAATAGAATTATAGAAATTACAGGTAATAAAATAGCATCATAGTAGTAATAGTTTAATAATTACAGCTTGTGCTATTGCTGTTCTGAAGAAAAACAAATTCTTACACACCTTTGCCATATTAGTATTGTATTTACTTACTGCATCGGTTGCTCTATTACAGATATCAAGCTCTCTCTCAATGTATCTAGCATGGTGATAGTAAATTGATTGCTGAGATCAGATACTCTGATTGTAAGAAGAAAATAAAGAAAGTATGAATGATTCTCTCTCTTTGACTAATTACTAAAATCGTCGTCTTGCCCGATCTTGATCTTGTTCTTCTGTTTCAACAGAAACTCTTGCTGTTGGAGTATAATTGCCGCCGCCTTGTCTTGTAATACTATCTCTTGATGTTTGTTCAAATGTCTTTGCAGTGTTAACACCTATCCTTGATAATTCCTTTGTATTGTCTTTTGCTTGTTGAATAGATGTCTTGAACGCTTCCATATTTGCAAATATCATATTGTTTGCTAAATTGGTAGGCAGCAATCATGTTATTAGCAAAACTACTAACCATATTTGCATATAGTTCAGTCGCCTGTCTTGGAGACATCCAATTTGACCAAAATACTTTGTTTGCATTTTCAAGCTGAGGAATCCATGCTGACTGGAATGAATTAATAATCTCTTTTTGTGAATCTAAATAGTTGTCTGCAATTTCTCTAGCAGCTTGAATAGTTTGCTCTTGATAGGTTTTAACAGATTGTGTATAACGTGGAATCTGACTTCTTGCTTCATCTGTTGTCTTTCTGATGTTGTCTTTGGTCTCATCTAATGCTCTGTTGATTGCTTGATGTTGTTGTTCTTCTCGTTCTCTCTGTTGCCATTGTTGTTGTGATGATGATGTTGTTGTATCTACATCTGAGCTTGTTGTAAAAGTTGTTGTATTATCTTTTCTTTCAATATTATCTCTTCTTGATGCCATGTTATATCTATATTAGTTAGTTACAAAGACAGATAAAGGTTATAGACACTAGTTATGAATTATACCCTTCTAAAGGAATAGATATAATTTTATCCCTATACATAAAACTCAATGAGTGATAAAAAAATTAATAATAGTTGTATACTTATACCCAAAGAAATCAAATTTTTTGCTATTAGTCCTAGTAATAATTCCTTTATAGCAATGTTGACCTTAGCGCGTATTAGGTTGGTATTGAAAAACTTTCTATACCCATGCGCTCTTTTGACAGCTTTCCTCTCTGATCCTTTCTTCAGGTGCTGTAGTTCCATTGAATGTGTTACTTGAGTTAGTCCTGATTTTGTTAAAAGAATGTAGAGGATCTCTGATATTCCTCTTGTTGCTACTGGTTCAGGTTTCTTCTTTGCTGTATTCTCAATGTCCATGCGATCAAAACGCTCTCTTATGACTGGTGCATTGTCATCTGTTATCTTCTCGCCGCTTGTCTTTCTATACCCTAGATAGTCGTCTATGGCTTTGGCACATTCGGAAGTACAGAACGTGTAATACTCGTCTTTTGTGTTCTCATAAACAGTAACCTGGTATAGATTAGATATATTGCGTAATTAGTGGCTTACAGATATATTTTGCATCATCTATGATGCAAATGAGATATTTTGATGTCATACGCTAAGCTATGTAAGAAGCCTTTGTTATTTAGATCATTTACTGGATTAACGATATCAGAATTTGATTCCATTTACGGTGAGATAGAATCAAAATATGAGGAGCATGAAAAAAGAAGATATCTTTCTAATAGAAAGAGGGTAAGAGATATAGGTGCTGGTAGACCATTCAAACTGAAAGTCAGAGAAAGGTTCTTGATGCTGCTAGTGTACTATAGGTTATATATAACTTACACACTTTCAGGATTTTTGTTTTGATCTTGATCAAAGTAATGTGTGTAGAGATATAACCATACTTGAACCACTCATAAAAAGATGTATTCCATTGCCGACAAAGAAATTGTATAAACATGCCAGGAGGCTTAGAAATATAGATGAAGTAGAACAGTACTTCCCTGGTTTCAAGGCCTTTATAGATTCTACAGAACAGGAGATTCCAAAACCAATGAACAAAAGAAAAAGGAAGAGCTACTATTCAGGCAAGAAAAAGAAACATACTGTAAAAACCCAGTATATGGTGAACACTAAAGGTTTGATACTACATAAGACAGGATATAAGAAAGGTAGAAAACATGATTATGATATTTACAAACACAATCATCCTGTTACTCCACCACCACAAGTTGAAAATATTTTTGACCTTAGTTATTTGGGCGTCGAAAAAGACTTTCCTACTGTAAAGTCTGTACTGCCCATTAAAAAGAGGAGGAATAACATGCTTTCATATGAGAAAACAACTTACAACAAAAAGCATTCTCAATTGAGGATTATAATAGAACATATCATATGCAGACTAAAGAAGTTTGGGATAATGGGTACTAGGTTCAGAAACAGGGTAACAAAGTACAATCATGCATTAGATATTGTATCAGGTTTACTCAACTTCAGAATCATGAAATTTAATAGAATGTCGCTATAATAATGTAGTCAAAAGATCGGGATCAAAGAGATGATTTTAGCTAATTACGCAAGAGATCTATTATATTCAGGTATTTTCGTAAGGTGCTCATCTTAAGCTCGGATAATACGCCTATCCTCATGCCAGTTGATGCCAACAACAATACAATAGCCTTGGATCTAATGTCTGCATAGTCTAAGAGCTTCTTTATCTCTTCTGTTGTGTAAGCTCGGTCTTTGTACTTTCTTGTGGCTTCTTCACCTAGAAATCTTGCAATCTTCTTCTTCCTCAGGATGACGTCATTTATATCGTAGAAGGTTAGGATGGCTGTAAGATATGTAGCCCGTGTTCTAAATGAGACTACAAAATCTGAGCCTGTTCTTAATGCAATAATAAAATTTATGATTTTCTCTTCTATTATTGTAGGAGTGTTTTTATCTGCCAAAAGCTCATCTATGGTTTTATAGTTGTGAAATCGCATGTATTTTTTTAGAGAAAAGATATACGTCTTCTGTGTTGCGGGACTTTTGATTGAATTAATATAGTTAAGGTAAGGTTTACCTTCTAGTGATGATATATTATCTGTAGTAGTAGCAGTAACAGCGGCGGCATATGGCAACGGTGACGAAGTATTACTACTCATATGTAGATGCTCTCTCTTTGTCATTAGATAAAAATACCAGATTATTAATAGTTGGTATCAAGTAAATAGCTAAAACTAATACTGTTATAATAATATCAAAGAAGTGACATTCAATGGTATACAAAGACTGGTTCAATCACAATTCAAATTAGGAAGAATCAAACAGATGAAAGGACAAAAGTTCACACATTGTCATTGGCAAAAGAGTGCGTCATAAACAAACTGTATTTGCTAATTAATGCTACTGTAATAGAGATGATACTATACGGTTTGTATCAGATAAATCTAACACCATATGCTGAGATAATGAAGACATTCAAAAGTTCATGATAGTAGTAGTTATTCGTTATTATCGTGAAGTATTGAAAGAATAACAAATAGAGCTTTTCAAAATTACAAATTGTTGTCTGTTTTGTACTAAATTTTTTAGAACATATAGTACGTGAAAGTTTTTAAGAGTTATCATAACATTGTCTTATTTACTTTGATTCTCTCTTTTTAAAAAGCTCCACTTCTTTTAGTACAAAATTTAGATGGAGTCTAATTTCTTCATTAGAGAGTTCTAGGGCCTTTGTTCTTCTTTGAACTTCTCTCCCTAAAAGACTACTCCATCTACTTAGAAATACAATTAAAAGTACAATTGCAACAGTAGTACCTGCAAGCAATGAAAAAGTCTCTATTCTTTGTGAAAAAAGGATATCATTTAGCTTTGAATATATTTGTGTAGTTGGTTGAACAATCTGTATATAATAAATAGGCTCACCATTTACGAGAATTGGATATTGTGTAGTTATTCTTTCTCCTTTTCCGTAATCATAAACACCATAACCAGAATTTCCAGCTAATAGATTACGTGTAAGATTGTTCAATCTAGGATTATGATTAATAAATTTTTGAGTATAATCTCCAAAAAAGTTCTTTCCAACTAATGTTTTACTTGCACCATTGGCTAACATTATTCCATTTCTATCAAATACTACCAGAAATCGAGAATTAATATCATAAATATTTCCATAATGTGCAAAGAATCCCTCAGTAGGTATTACTGATCCTACTACTCCCATATACTGTCCTGTCTCTACACTTATTATAGGATAGCTTATACCAATTCTATAATTACCATCCAATCCCATAAATATAGTGGAAAATACTGGCCCCAAGGTTTTTTTTGCTTGAATTACATATTCTCTTTGTGAGACATTGCTACCTACAAAAGTTTTTGCACCTTTAGGAGTTATGTCTATTGTTATTATGTTGTTATTATTTACAACAAAAAGATGATCTACTATATTATCAATTTTTAAAAAGTTGGTTTGCATTAATGTTTTTGTTTTATTGCTAGTTAAATCTCCTTGCTGCAAATATATTGAATTTGATAAACTCTCAAGCCTGGCTTCTACTAGAGCTAGGTCTGAGCCAATATGCTGGGAAAGACTTCTTGTTGCCTCAATCTGACGATCTCTATCTTGTACAAATAAATTATTTTTGATATTACTTTCTGTAATACCTTGAAAGTAAAAAAATAAACCGTAAGAAATTGATATGATCAATACAATACTAATAATGGCAATTGCTTTAGCTCTTCCATAGAATATGCTTTTAAATTTATGACTTCTATTTTTGAGCAATCAAAATATTATTTTATTTGCTTATAATTAAAATCTTTTTGTAAAGGTTTTTGAAATATGTAATAGAACTACGGTTTTACTAGTTCGTGGCCTGTCAGTATTGTACTCTTGACAGTATTATATTAACGATTAATAGCAAACAAATGACACCAAAAGGCAAAGCTAATAATGTTCTTATAATGCTAGTGACTTTTAAAGAACTATTAAAGCTGCGTTAGATAATAAAAACTAAGGTCAAGTAGATCACTTCAAAAGAAATAATGTGAAAGAAATTGGATGGCAAAATGGAGTCAAATCTGTCTTTTACATTCCACCTAGCCTGCTTAGTTTTAGTTTTGTCAAAAAAACAATACTAGATTTTAAAATCATGAGATAACTTTAAGCATTAAAGACTTGAAACTACTTCAGTTTTGTGATCCATGATCATCGAGATAAGAGATAAGAGATAATAAGAAAATCTCTTATACCGGAACATGACTAGTATTGTAATGTCTCATGTCAAACATTGATCTTTCCAGCTCTCCACCAAATACACTCAATCCATTCTCACAGTTAATATCTGACTTTAGGGGAAAGAATCTTCCATCTGATCAGATTGAAGCCGATTACAATAATACTCTGAATTATCCAAACAACTATTTTGTGGCGCCGGAAAGCTGGCACGAATGTTTCTATACTACATCTAGAAAGAACATGCTTTTGCTTAGCAGAGGAATCGAGAATATTGTTAGAATAAAACCACCATTTAACAAATTTGTATTGTTATCGTTGTTTCAAAGAGTTAGCAATTTCAATAGTGTAAAAGAACAATATACTGAGATGGCATCACTTACAAAGAAGTTGTATTTGATAGGGGGCAAAGGACTCGCTGCTGGAATCAGGCTACCCAATACAGAGATCATTGACAGCAATCGTTCAGGCTTGGAAAAGAACTGGGTCATTATCGCACTTGCTCAAGACGAAGGTTGCGCCTTAATTGCTGAAGAATTTGAAGCTGGAAGATATAGAGGATTTTTTACTACTAATCAGAATCTCGCCAATAGATGCATGGGAGTTCTAAAGAGTTTGCTACCTATTCAAGAAGTAGGTATTTGATATATTATGCGCTCCGTAGAAGGAAAAGATCAAATCTACTCTTGATGATGATATGAAGACAAACCGAGTAAATCAATCTCAACAACATGTTTTTAGCTAGCCCAGAAAATATTTATTGTATAAGTAGATTATGCAGAGATAAAATCTTACTGTTATGGTCTCTGAGGATATAATAATGGAATGCTTAACAAATAGCAAAATACCTATACGGTTAGCTTGTATGTCTATCTCGGATTGGCCTATAGTTGTTTCATTATGGTATACGTATCTGAATGAGAAGGTTTATTGTGCCACACAAAATACAGCTAAGGTAGTCAAATATTTGAGGAAAAATCCAAAATGTGGCTTCGAAATTGCAGGAGATTCTTTTCCCTATCGAGGCGTCAGAGGTTATGGTAAAGCATCAATAGTAGAAAATAAAGGTGAAGAAATTCTACGTATGCTGATACAAAAATACTTGACGGGAAAAGAGACAACAATATCATCATTAAAATTATATAAACTACTACTATCTAAAGAGCATCTGCAAAATGAGGTTGCAATAGAAATTGTACCAGCCGCTATATTTAAGTGGGATTATAAAAAGCGCATGATAGATATCTAGTATCATTATGACAGGTTCAAATCATTCCCATATATACCAAAGCAAGATGCATAATTTGCGCGCAACATATAATTTCAGTTTTAAATAATATGAATATCATAAAATAAGATAGAGTTAGGAGTTAGTTATCTAATTTTAATAAATGTCATAAAAATATTCAATCCACTTATTATGACATGGTAACTAAATCAAAGAAGAGGATGACAATTGATATTAAAATTTGTTCTGCTGTTTAATTAAATGTTAGAATCCAATAAGAACCGATATCCTCACTAAGAGAGCAGATCATCCTAATCTTGACTTTTTATTTTAACCTACACTGTAATATTATAGTAGGAAAGAACATTTGTCTACTATAACTAAAGAACAACAACAATTACAAGAGCATGAGCCGATGCAATGACTGTCTTCATGTACGCTCTAAAGACTCGAAACAAGAAGACAATGCCGTAAAGGATGGCCTGCTGTAATGGAGGATATTAATATTAATAGCCTTCTCACAGAAGTAATTATTCTCTAATAGAAGGACAAAAGATGAGCTCATATGATAAAAGAATAGTTATACTTGGAGCAGGCTATGCTGGAATATTTTTAGCCACTAACATTGCTCGATATCTCAAGGGGAAAGCAGGAGAGGTAATACTTATTGATAGAAATCCATATCATCAATTGCTTCAAGAGATTCATTTAGTAGCTACAGGCTTTAGAACAGCAAATGAAGTAAAAATACCAATTTTAAGATTAATAGATGGAATGGATATAAAATTCATTCAATCTACTACAAAACAAATAAGACCAGATAAAAATTTAGTTGTTTTAGAATCAACTGAAATTAAATATGATATTCTTATAATATGTCTGGGTGCTTCTACAAAGTATTTTAAAATTAGAGGAGCTGAAGAAAATAGTTTACCATTACGATCTATTTCCGATGCATCGATGATCTATGATAGGATAAGCACACCTATCAAATTAAATAAAAAGCAAAATATCGTAATAGTGGGAGGAGGAGCCACAGGTGTGAGCCTTGCAGGAGCACTATCTGATTTTATAAGGGACAGTAAAAAAACAGACAGTCTTTCTATAACAATTATAGAAGCACTCCCAACTATTCTTTCAGGATGGAATGAACGTTTGGTTAAGAAAGTAAACGAAGTATTACATAAGAAAGGAATAAGAATAATGACTAGCTCTCCAGTTACTAAAGTCGAAAATTGTGGCAGTAGAATTTATCTTAGCAATGGTGCTGCATCACAGATTCAATCATCTCTTACTATTTGGACTGCAGGAGTTAAAGGGTATGATATACCAATAGATCCGGAAGTTGAAAAAACTAAAGATGGTAAAATAATTGTAAATGAATTTTGTCAGATTGATAGATATCCAAATATTTTTTCGATAGGGGATATAGCTGCAGTTAAAGATGAGAATGGAAAATTATATCCACCTTTAGCTCAGATTGCAATTAGAGAAGCAAAATATCTTTCAAAACTTATCCCAAAACACTTCATTGATGGTAGTGACGTAAGGTCTTTGCCAGATGAAAAATTTGAATATATTATCAAGGTACAATTAATCTCTTTAGGAAATGATGATTATGTTGGATTGTTTAACCATTATGTCATAAGCGGCAACCTTGCAAAGTTGGTAGAAGAATTTGCAAGGAGTACATATATAAAATCACTCAAAAGTGGTGGGAGAGATATAGATGCAAGTTTATATGAAGACAATATATTTTCACAGCTAGTAGCTGGAATAACTTTTGCACGTTTTACCTTTATGAAATGGATAGAAAAAAAGACACAATAGGTTAAGAGAAGAGAGAATGCCTCCACATGAAGATGGGATAGAAGTTAAGGTAGAGGATTTTTGGCTTATCAGCCTCTGCTTCCGAAATATCAAAGTCATAAAATGATTACCTAGAGTAAGAGTTGTCTTTAGAGTTTACTGCTATGGAACTGACAGGTTCTTCACAAGAGAATAATAATAATGTAATTGAAAATAATGGACACTCTTCCATCAGAAAACACCAGATATAAGGAGTTTTTTAAAGATATTCCAAACCAGAGTATAATAAAGATCCTAGCATTCCTACAAAGCCTTCAGAGCCTTCAGCCATTGTAACTGAACAAAAGAGTAGTATCTATAGGAAAGGAGATTGCTGCCTTCAATCACATTATAGGCCTTCCGATGAAGGAAAAATAAAAAGACTAGTGTCTGATTACTGATGTGCGTGAACTTGGAGTATATAGTATAACTAGTTAAACATTTATCATGAAACGACATAAAACTGAAAACTCACTATTCTTAAGCATATTAGAGCCTACTTTTAGCACCATATCAACACTCATAAAGTGAAAAGTTGTAGTGTCTATGATGATGCTAAATCTATGTTAACTATTCTTCACGCATTTAACTATTATATTCTAGGAATGTCATTAGTATTCTGTTAAACTCATCAGGAAACTGATACATCAGCCCGTGTCCAGCATTTTTTATCTGAACAAGCCATGGCGAAGGAATTCTTTCTACTAGCATTAATGAATTTAGCGCCGGAGTAAATGCATCATCTGTTCCAACTATAATCAAAGTAGGTTGAGTAATCTTAGTAATAGCATTGCATGTACCAGTCCAGTTTGCTATTGCTTCTGATTGTTTTCCCATTATTTCAGGAGACACTGATTCTTTAGGAATTGGAAAGTAGTTTAGATAATTTGGATTTGCTTTGAACCAGTCAGTTGGAAATAATAAAGATATAAGTTTCTGTCCTAGTTCTTGCGGAGTAATCGATGAAATATTGGTAAAGGTCTGTATTACTTCAGGACTTGGAGGCTCAGCATCCTGGCCACCACAGCCTGAGGCATAGAGAATAAGGCTATTAATTTTGTCTGGGTTTGTTAACGCCAATTCCTGAGCGATAAATGAACCCATAGACCAACCTAGAACGTCAGCTTTGTCTATTTTTAAAGCTTCAAGCAAACCCGCTGTATCGTTTGTAAACTGACTGATTGAAAATTCTTTTGTTCCTGCAGTCGATTCTCCTGCTCCTCGATTATCAAAAATAATTACTGTATGATTTGACGATGATAGTTGCTCTAATAGAAGGGGATTCCACATATCCATGGTAGCACCAAGTCCAGTGATTAGAATCATTGGCTTAGCACCACCTTTGTTCAATTGTTTATATGCCATATTTATATCACCTACTGTAACTTTTTGAGATGGCATATTGTCTATCATAGCGGCTTTGGACTGGAAAGAGGAAGATGAGAATGAAGTGCTATTGATATTCTGTCCTTGGCTATATGCAGCTACAAGGGAACTAAAATTATTACTGTTAACTAATATAATACCAGATAATATTATTGCAGCCAAGACCGTTTGATTTTTGATTTTCAATATTGTTATATTATTTCACAATCCATACGCTATTTGAACTTTATACAATTAATGTATATAATGCATTATTTGCGATGTTGGTAGGTGGAATTATTGAGTCAAATCTGTCTTGCTTCCCACCGAACCCGTAGAGTTTACATACAGCTAAGAAGTATTTTTGTGCTAGATTTATTTATACAAATATATTATTTCAAATTTATTATTGCGTTCTTTAATAAAGAAACAATGTTAATTGTCTCATGTAGAGAAGTAGGTATGGACTGTGACTACATTTACAAGGGAAAAACAGAAGAGGAAATTATGAAAAATGCTGACTAACATACATTGAAAGATCATGGATATAAAACAGAAGATTTAATGACTCGACTTAAGAGAAAAAAATAAGATCGCATATTAAGGGATTTTAATTATATTATTTTGATCAATAGAGAGATAATAATTACAAACCAGATATTTTTATTTACAGAATAAGAGAGACAAAATATACTATGTAAATGGAAGAGGAATTAATCACTTGAAAATGTATTAAAAAAAGGGGACAGCGCATCATTTAAGGTTGTTGTCCTGGCGGCTCATGGCCTGCTGGATTCTTTGCTGGCTTTTGTTCTAGTCCTCCACCATTACATACTGGTTGTTGTCCTGGCGGTGTTTGACCACTTGAGGTTGTACATGATGGAGGAGATATTTTTGCAGATGCACTATTCAGAAATGATGGCGCTACTGCTGCTAATACTGCAACGATGGCAATTATTGCCAATGTAGTTTTTGTAATGTTGACATTCTATTTGAAAACAATTATAAAAAGGTGATTAGAAATTAAACTAATTATTTTTAATTAAAATAGAAATTTGAATATAGTTCTTAATATATGGATTCCCATAACTCTTTTCTGTTAATAGATAATTCTCAAATTAGTGCTAGATAAAAAAACTATATTACTTATTTTACCATCATATGGTAATGTATCCTAGTAAAGGTATACAATACCATTCATTGACTTTTAATCAGGTTATCTATCGTTATTTCCTTATGACAAATCCATTTCAATTTTGAAGTTGAAATAGAAGATCTAAATATGAATTATCAGAACTATTTCATAGGCGGGACATAAATCCTCTGAATATAGATAGTTTGAAACTTTATCTATTGCTTTGGAATAAATAATTAAAATGTTATAAAATATACTATTGAATTCCTTGAGGTGCATTAATTTTCTATCTTTACTAATTAAACTACGTTTATGAAATATAATCTGGGTGGTAAATATGAGTCAATTCTATCTTGAATCCCAGTGAACCTGCTAACTATACGGGTTCTTATACTGCTGAGTATAGAATAAATATTGCTGGTATACTGAAATGAGTAAGCGAGTAAGGAAATGCAGGTGCTTTTATTATTTTCCTTGTGCAAAAAAAGTTTAGACTAACCATATTATATATCTGCTTAACTGTTTGCTTATTATTATTATTATAACGTGATCTCTTGAGATTATTTTTACTTTTTTTTATTGTGCCAAACGATAAAATTCCCATATGAAATGCTTTACTGGTAAAACATCAATTTTTGAGAATCCTGCTTCTTTTGCATACTTTTTGAAAGTTGAAGGAGTCATAGCTGCTCCTGTCGCTTCAGAGTCAGGATAAGCCATAGATTGTGGAAGACAGAGCAACACACTAAAATTATAATAAAACCTGCCTGCAAAATCATTTTTCTCTCCAAGTACTTCTTTCATCTTGACATCACCAACAAGAAGTGTACCTCTTGGAGCCAGTGTTTCTCTCATTTTTTGTAAAGCTCTAATTGGATAGGCTATATCATGTACTGATTCAAAGGTCATCACCAAATCATATTTTTCTTTAAGGGATGCTTTCTCTATAGTGGTTAAATGTAATGAAATTCTATCAGACAAGCCTGCTTCTTGTACATTTCTTGAAGCATTTTCTATAGAAGAAGAATCTGCATCAATACAGTCTATTTTAACCATGGGAAATAATTGAGCTAATGCAATACTTGCCCAGCCATCACCACATCCCACTTCAAGAACACGTCCTCCTTGTGATTTTAGTTTGCTCTCAACATCTGGCATAGAGGAAATCCACCTACCCATATCATTGAGAAACATTGGCCTATTTCCTTCTCCTTGTGCGAATATCAAGTCTTGTCCATAGGCAGAATATGGAACACCTTTGCCAGTTCTAAATGCTTCAAGCAATTTATTCATAACTGACGCAAAACTTGGAATGCAATAAACAAAAGGAACTGTATATGCACTATTATCACGTTCACATAATACTGCTGCGTGTTCTTGGGGGATGCTAAACCTATTTGTTGCAGGATCATGTTCTATGTAACCAAGAACCGTCATACATTCCAACCATTCACGTAGATAACGTTCAGAATATTTGGTTTTATTAGATAATTCTACTGAACTTATGGGACCAGACTCAACTATAGATTGAAATAGATTTAGCCTATGTCCCAAATACAAGTTAAGACAACTCATTGCAGAGAGTGTCTCATTAAGAATCCTTTCCGTAAGTTGGTCAATTTTCTGTTGATTCATACACAAGCAAGTATCTTCAGTTCAAAAAATATAAATCTTGATCAAATCTGACTTACACAAATATTTTTGATTTTTGTAACGATAAAATAGAGCCCAAATAAAAACTCTCAACAGAATCAGTATTTGGCCAATCCTATCAATTATGCCTCTGCAAGTAAACCATTCATAATTACAGCTGTAATCATTCTATTTCTAGGATCATCCATTGGTTCAATATGGATGATGTCGATATTCGGCATAGGTCTGCCTCCATGGTTCCATGGCACATTTCAACTTCATAAAATGCTACAAATGGATGGCTTTCTTACATTGTTTATAATGGGCATAGGCTATATGATAGTCCCAAGGTTCAGAAATATACAGCTTGCTTCTGTAAAGCTTGCATATGTTTCTTTCCTTCTAATACTTGCTTCTTTGATTTTCCGATTCATACAGACAGTAGACGATGATAAAAATTTGTTAATATGGACCATGATTTCAAGACTTTCTGGAGTAATTATCTTTCTAATAATAGTATTCTGGACATTGAGAGTTAGACCAAAGCTCTTGGGATTATCAGATTATTTTATTACTCTTTCTCTCGTTACTTTACTAACTGTTAATATGATTGAACTATCAGGATATGGATATGCTAATTCACTAACTAATATTCAGTTATGGTTACTCTTTCCAGTACTCATGATTTTTGGAATTGAGTACAAGACACTACCATCTTTTCTTGGATTCATAAGACCGAGGAAAACCTCAGCTATTGCTTCATTAGTTTTCATTTCCATTTGTATAATTATAGGCCTTGTATCTGTTATAGATATGAATATTCCACTACTTCCAATAATTTTTAATGTTACATTATTTGTGTCCGCATTGACTTTTGCAAGTGCAATTTATGCATTTGGAGGATTTGATAACAGAGAGATTCTGCGTCTTATTCAGGGAGAAAAGAAGGCTCGCTATAACTTTACCGTTATTCATGTTAAAGTATCATTTTTGTTTCTTTTTATAGGCATTGCTATAGCCATTTTATTTAGTATAGTTGGTCAATACTTTGTTTTTTATGACCTTGTAATTCATAGTATTGCTATAGGATTTATCGGACTTACTATGGCATTATATTTGCCGCTAATGCTTCCTCCAATAATTGGAAAAATAATTCATTTTACTAATTTCAATAAAATACCTTTGCTTTTGATCATCCTATCTTTAAGTATCCGAGCAGTTGGAGATTTTGTTCTAGCACAGCTGTTGTCTTCTTCTCCTTCGGAGTATATTCGGAGCTCTTCACTTCAGATATTGAAATATTCCTTCGGCTTATCTGGTTGGATTATAGTATTAGCCATATTAGTTTTCGTCATAATGATACATAAATCTATGAAGCAAGTTAATCCTTTACCAAGCAGCAATACTAATCCTTTCTGAATTGTTTTTTTCCTTAATATTAAAAAACGCTCACTAACCGTTGAAGATATGTAACCAGGGGGAGATATTCAGTGGTTTATACTCAAGCTTTTGTAACTTTGAGAAGCATAGCCCAAATTTGATAGCAATAACTTAGGCCTCTGTTACATGAATCTGATTAGACTCTATAGTTGTGTTCATCGATTCTTACTATAGAACCTTTGGCTTGAGATATTGTCTGTTCTTTCTATGGCATATCTGGAAATATAATGACTGATATCTATAATAGATTCTATAGAGTATAAATAATCCTGATTTAATATAGCTGAAAGATAAAAAAAATGAGATTTTTAGTTATTACAAAAGTATTTGAAACTATCCAAAATGCTCCAGATCTAAAAAGACAAGCCGAACTTGTAGATGAACAAATAAAAAGAATAATGGATTCTGGTAAATTAGTAGAAGGAGGACAATTTGCAGATAGCAGAGGTCACTTCTTTTTAATTGAAATAGAAAATGAAAAGGAAATGTTACAACTACTTAATAGAGGATTGCTTGATAGTTGCTATATAGAAAGTCATCCTATAATATCATTCAAAGATCGTTTCGACTTCTTTGAAAATAATCCAGTTCATTGAATGTGATAAGGAAAAGAGAGAGGGGTTCAGAATTAAATCTATAGAATTCGAATCACAGTTCATTGTATCATTATCGGATTTCATTATATTTAGACTGAATAAGAATACCTGGATGAGAGACAGAAATTACTATTATTATTATTATTTTATTCATTTCTCGAGTCGGTAAGGATATAACAATTGTGCACAATCAACATCTATTATCTTAGACTTTGAAAAGGAAAATAGATTATCGAAGATAATCTCATTATACAGCAAAGGTTTAACTCAGTCAGAAATAGCATAAGAATTGAATGTTTGTCAATCAACGGTAAGCAGAGATTTACATTTATCAAACAAGAAGCAAAAAAGAACGTAGAAATGTATCTGAATGAAGATACCCTGTTTGAGTATAAGATGTATTACAGGATGAAATGAAGTAACGAGAAAATTGTGGGAAATAGTTCAAAATGATAATGACATAGGGATTAAAGATAAAGATAAAATGATTGTTCTAAGTTAGGGGAAAATCCCATTAAGTAAATATAGAATAATTTCCATAAATATTATTTAAATAAACTTACTTGGAATTTTAGACAAACTATATCGTGAGTTAAAAACAAATTAGAATAAGTATCTTAGACTAAATCATTTTACATAGCGCAAGTGGATTACATAACCTACTGTATTGCATCTCATCGAACCAGTTACGATATCAGTCCTTTTTAGTGATTCCTATAAAATAAAAAAAGTAGAGTATAATATATTTCTCTTATTCCAAAAGAAGCCTAACATCTTTTGCAGTTCAAATGTATTAGAAGATAAACTGATCTACAATCTGAAAACAGTGAAGATATCTTTATCTCTTAAAACCTTCAGCTCATGGTTTGATATTATTATTATTATTATTAGATATCTTAATTTCTAGAGTAACTTTATCTCCTATTTTTATGCCAAGTTCTTCATATTCTCTTGCATTCATTTTAAAGGTGGTAGATTCTGATGATGATATATTGTTTCTACCGTCGCCAAATGCGCCTTCTATTGCATCAGATATTTTCTTTGGTAAATTCTTCAAATCATCTAATGAAGTAATAGGTATGGCTGCTACTCCAAAAGGATTTTCGGGGAATCCTTGCTGTCTTCTAGTGGAAGTAAAATTACCTCTGGTATCAGTCAACATAACGTAAAAATAAGGACTCCCATCTTGAGAAGCCTCAATTTTTGAGACGATAAACTCCTTCTTCATTATATATATGATATATGATTAATTACACAAATATAGACCTTTATTAAAATATCTCAGAATCTTCTACTATCGTATTCTCTAAAACACATTCAGATGATGATCGTAGTATGTGCACTTGTTAATAACAAACTAGTACCATTCAAACTATTGTCTCTTCAATCCTAAAGCAATCAAAACACTGGAGACGTAATAGATCAATTAAATTTGCTGCAACAAACAGGCGCAACTCTGACAAGTGAATAAGAAATAATGTTGCAAAAGATTTGCATAAACCATACATACAAGCCGAAATAGAGAAATCATAAGAGGGGATATAACGCCCTTGGTATGCTTTTGTAATTCTCTTTAGAAGAGGACTTATCACATACCTTTATCTTCTATTACTGCATTATGTAGACAACATAAATATTTGAGTAATAGATACAGGTAGTTAGCAAAAGCAAAAAAAGGCACTAGGCTAGGCTCGTGCGATAAAACTCGGATAACGGCTACGATCCCTGATACCTAAGATACAATATACATAATTTGGTTAGGCGTATATAGATCTTGACAAAGGCATTGAGTTTTGATGACTGCATACTTTAAATAATATACTAACGATTATGATCTTTTAATCTTTATGAACTATCAAATGCTAATAGATAAAGAGTATGATGTACTGAGGAAAGCCACTTTATCTAGCATTGAAGATGGAAGCAAAACAAATCGCATTTTTCCTGCTAACACTGATAAACGAGTAGATTTCCTATTGTGTCCTTCATGTTTTTGGTGTGCCTCATATCTTAACTTCGGTGAATTATCCATTATTAGGTTGTCCTATCTGTCACAATAACCACATGGAACAACTGCCAGTATCAACTCCATGAGATTGCAGTTACACATATACCGCTCCACTAACTAAATAATCGAATTAATAGGATGACAATAGATAGCCTGAAGATCCAGCAAATTTTGCATTTCGACGAAAATAGATATCTCCTTTAAATATGGCTTTTATTGGCAAATGGAATGTAGAAAAGGATGTCCCTTTAAGATCCCTATTAACTAATGAATAACAAAGTAAACAGATAGATAACAGTTAAGATGCGAAAGAAAAGAAAAGAGAAAAAAGATAATAGAAATAATATACCTACTGGTTGACAAGCTGGATAGATATCTCTTTTTTATTAAGAAGGAACAAGATACTAAGATGATAATTATCTTTTAAAAAAGATTAATCCATATATATGAAAAAATAAAACGTTCTGCTGCCATATTGCAATAGAATGATTGTATGATCATTGATTCAACTTGTTTATTTTATTTATTTATGAGGCACATTATCTATAGGTTTGAATACTTGAATATTATTATTTCCTTTATCAGAAACATAAACATATCCTTCTGAATCTATAGCAAGATGTTCTGGGTCTATAAATTGGCCGTCTCCAGTACCCATATGATCCCCATTTTGTAATGAAATTTCCGTTAGTGTCAAATTTTTGGACACGTGGTATGCCACTACCAGTTTTATCTGATTGTGGATCGTTAACATATATGTTATCGTATTTGTCGACAGCCATATGCTCAAAATGGGAGAATTGGCCATCACCACTACCTTCTGAACCAAATTTTAAAAGGAAGTTTCCCTCACTATCGAATTTTTGAACTCTAAGATTGCCTCTATCATTTACTATTATATTTCCTTTTGAATCAATTATCACAGAAACAGGCTTATCAAATTGGCCGTCTCCAGTTCCCATAGATCCCCAACTTTTTATAAAATTACCATTAATGTCAAATTTTTGAATACGATCGTTGTTTGAATCTGCAACATAAACGAACTTTAAATCTTTGTCTACCGCAACTTGCCTAGGGCTCTTAAATTGGCCATCACCACTACCTTCTGAACCAAATTTTAAAAGGAAGTTTCCCTCACTATCGAATTTTTGAATACGATGATTATCTCTATCAGCAACCCAAACATTACCTTGAGAATCAACATCTACTCCATAAGGTATATTAAATTGGCCATCTCCAATACCCATAGATCCCCATTTATTTATGAAAGTTCCATTTTTATCAAATACCTGTACGCGAGCACCATCTCTATCAAGGGTGTATAGATACTTTTCTGCAGGATCAAAATCTAAGTCATGTGGCCGCTGAAATTGACCATCAGCTGTTCCTTCTGATCCCCATTTTTTAACAAATACATATTCTTTAGCTTGATCAAATGCACTTACTGTAGAATAGGAGATCATTATAGATATAGTAATAATAAACACTATTGTTATTAATGAAAAAATTCTATAATATTCATGTAGACTAATATTACGATTGGTAGTATTATATTTGGACAATATCCCTGAGTTTTAATTTTGTGTTAATTTAACTCTTTCCTTTATATGCAGAATCTTTTATAACTTCATCTCTTTCCAACACAAAACTTTGATCGGTAGATAGTTTTGTCTGCTTAAGAGTTTCATACCCGCCATAATCGTCCAATATTGTATCTGTATAACGATCTACTATAATCTGGCTCTGTAAAGTTAAGGAAAAATCTATAGCTTTATGTTTCCGATATAGTTTATGATATGTCAGATAAGGAAGAGAACAGAACCTGAGGATATAGCATATTCTCTTTCTGTATCTTTATTTCCTTGGTCTATCATTAAGAAATACATCCAAAGCTGTATCTAGATTTATTAAAAGGAGCCATACTGCCATAAGAGATTGGATTCAAAAATACAAACCAGAGATGTTAAGTTCCAGAAAGATACGTATTACCGAGTTTATAATTGATGAAACTATCATTAAAGTTGGTTCCGAATATATCTGGTTATAGATAGCCATTGAAGATGATAACCGAGAAATTCTTCAAATAAGCATATCAAAGGAGAGAAACATGTTTGTTGCAGAGCGTTTTATATTAAACCTTGTAAAAAGATATGGAGAGAACATCCTGTTTCAACTGATATGGAGAGGTACATGGTATCCATCCACAGGCTTGCAGGTTCTTGAGACTGCACCATCATCATATCCATTCCAGATATGAGAAAAGTATCATAGAGAAAGAATGATACAGTTTATCAAAGATAGTAGAACGAAGCATTTCGATGATTATTTTCCTTGTAGAAAAAGTAAATGTAAATTGAAACACGTACAGAAATGGTTGAATCTATTTGTTAGTCATCATAACAATAATCTGTTATCTTAACTTTACAGAGCCTATAATCTTGTAGTCAAGTTCATATATTGGTTTACTTTCTTAAGTTCTTTTAAATTCCCAATTGCTTTATCTATCTCAGATTTATAGATTTTTAATTTAATGAATTCTTTTTCATTTACTTTTTCTTGTTGTTCAGATAATATTTCAAAAGTTGTGACCTGCTTGTTTTCGTCGTCGTTTTTATAATTGTTCAATAATGACATCTATATTCTTTAATTCACTATAACTGGAAGCCTGAAATGATTTCCCGCAATGAAATATATAGTTAGTTATCAATATAGAATTATATATTAAATATAGTTCTTCTTTATATCACATTTTTGTTTTTAAAATTACTTCAGATTTTTTATTTTTCCTTACTATTTACATCTAATATTAACTCATTACAAGTGGAGTGACTTTAGAGAGAAGTATATATTTATCACATGATAATTACCCACTTCAAGTAGTGATAATAATTGGATCTATTCATTCTACGGCATGGTGAAGCCGGACAAAGAGTCTCCACAGGAAGAGGTGACTTCCAACGGTCACTTACCACTGCAGGTCAAAAAGAGGTTTCAGATATAGCAAAGTCACTGAAGGAATTAGGAACTAAATTTGATGTTGTTATCACTAGTCCCTTGAAACGTGCTCATCAAACAGGCAGCAATAGTAGCCAAGACATTAAAGATCGAAAAAAAAATGCAGGATTGGGATGAATTGTCACCTGAAGGTAATCGGATAGATCTTTATAATAAACTATCTCACCTCAAACAGCAGTCATTAGTACTTGTTGTAGGTCACGAACCCTATCTCAGCAAGATGGTAAGTGAAATCATATTTGACGGAAATGATGGTGGAAGAATAGCTCTAAAGAAATCAGGATTGGCAAGGATTAGAATAATATCTTCAACACCAAAGTTTCAGGGTGAATTGAGATGGTTGTTAACACCAAAACTATTGAGTGATATGTTATCAAAATGAACTATATTATCTATATACAATAGGTAAAAATACGTTAAGTAGTCAATACATCTTATATCTGGCTATTAAAACCATCGACGGAGTCATACATAAAACTTTGAAAATATCAGTGATAAATCTTGGTTTCAATTCACTTAAATTAGTTAATTATTATGTAAATACTGATAACTCTTACAAAGCATATGAACAACAAGGAATAAGAGTCAGACTAGGCGCAAACCTAAGAGAAACAGGCCTTCTAAGTAGAGAATCGATAAATAGCACAATCAATGCTTTAAAATTGTTCCGCGATAAAATTAATTTTCAGTCGATAAATTATGTCGTAGCTGTGGCAACAAGTGCAGTTAGAGAAGCAGCTAATAAAGATGACTTTCTCAGAGAAGTTTATGAAAAGACAAGATTCCAATTTAGAGTATTATCTGGGAAGGAAGAGGCACTCTTTTCTTACCTAGGAGCAATAAAATCTACATGTATTCCAACTGCTGTCTTTTTTGATCTTGGCGGTGGTAGTCTGGAGATAGTATATACAGAAAATTTTAGGATTAAGCAATTTATGTCATTACCCTTAGGTTCACTAAGGCTGTCGCAAATTTACAGTAGAGAAGACGGTCCATATTCTAAGAAGAATTATCTGAGAATGCAGAGTCACATACTCAAAACTCTCCCTAGCAGTAAAGAACTTGGCAAGATTACCGAGGCTACGCTTATTGGTGTTGGAGGTACATTAAGATCTATAGCAGGATATGATCAAGAGATCAAAAACTATGCGCTTGATAAGATTCATAATTATAATATTGACTATGAGTCAATTGAATGTATTAGTAGAAGACTTTTCAAAATGACACCATGTCAGATAGCAAGAATTGATGCTATTGGTAGCAATAGAGCAGAAACAATTACTGCAGGTTCATGTGTAATTAATATGCTAATGCGGAAACTTGCCTTTGGAAAGATCGTTATAAGTACTCATGGACTTAGAGAAGGAGTCCTTTCATCATTTTTGGAATTTCCCACGCCATTCTACACAGAAAACATCAATAAAGATCAAATTCAAAATTTCTTAAGGGTTAGTTGTAAGCCAGAAATAATTCCAGAAAGCATTTATTCTCCCGTAAAGCCTTTGACTTTCGCAGGATTAATTAAGAAACAGGAATATAAGATCCTTGCTCATGCGATAAAAGAGATGTCGGAAATAACGCTGACTGCCGATCTAGAAAATATGTTCTATACGATCATGGACAAAGATATTAGAGATCTTAGTCATAGAGAGCAGGTGCTTTTGGCATTATCTATAATTTATACAAGAAAGCCAAACACTGCAAAACGGTTATTTATAAGATATAGACAGATCTTAAAATCACAGGATAAAAAATCTATTAAGAAAATTGCCGCATGCATTGGCCTCTCTACCATTCCAGAAAGAATTAAAGCCAAAGTCAAATTAACTGCAGTTAATGAAAAGGAAAATGAATAGTTACTTTAGCAGACTGCTATTGATCTGTCATGCAATTCTCAAATGCCCATAGTTTAGAAACTCTATATTCCCTTGAATTAAAGGACTAGTATTATTATTTAGCTTGCTATTTTATGTAGGTTATCTTATCATCATTATCACATGTAACCTTATAGACTATATGGTTCTATATTGAAGACTATATATTACCGTTATTTTATGTAGAAGAAGTTTTTATTTGTAAATCTAACTATATTACAAATTGTGGTTGATTGGAATACTTCATGAAATTAATAACTCTATTCCCGATCCAATAATTCTATGGAGTCCCACCATCAACCCAAACTCAAGTTTCTGATAGCAAAGATAGTAGTATGATCGTAGTATTATCACAGTAATTGAAATGAACACAATATACTTAAGCGATAGTGTTCAATAACAAACTACTTTTAACGGCTATTCTTTAGATTGGCATAGTGTTCATATAAAGAAGAACTATATTTACTATATAATTCTATATTGATAACTAATACTATATATTTTATTGCGGTAAATCATTTTAAGCTTCCAATTATAGTGAATTAAAGAAAATAGATGTCAAAAAGTTTACTCATGTATAATGAAAATTGGGATATGTTATATAGAGATTCCAAATCATTGCCCATAAAAAGAAGAGGAGAATAGGAAGCACATTTGATTTTTGAGAACAACTATGATGAAGTAAACAACGGTAGTAGTCAATATATAATAGAAAGATATATTCATCTTGGAGCAAACCTAGTTGCTATACAGATTCAGAGAACTATTATTCATATTTCGAACTTGATAGGTATTATCATAAATCTATGACAGGAAACTGGAATGAATGAAAAGAAATTTGAAGTAAGTGGTAAACTCATCGTAGTTGAGGGCATAGATGGATCTGGAAAATCAACACAAATTCGACTTGTTGAGAAGTGGTTAAAATTCAAGATGTTACCTGTTTTCTTGACTGAATGGAATTCGTCTGAAACAGTTAAAGAGATAACATCTAAAGGTAAGAAAAAGGGTACGCTTACGCCCACTACATTTTCTCTTCTCCATGCAACAGATTTTGCTGATCGATATGAGAGAAATATTTTCCCTTTGCTCCGTGCAGGTTATATGGTGTTGGCTGATAGATATGTATATACTGCATATGCTAGAGATATGGTTAGGGGCTGCAGCCCTAAATGGATTTGTAAAATCTACAACTTTGCTGTAAAGCCGGATATTGTATTTTATTTCAGGATACCCGTTGATATTGCAATTGAAAGAATATTATCTGGTCGTCCTAAGTTAAAGTATTATGAAGCTGGTATGGATTTGAATTTAAGCAATGATCCGTATGAAAGCTATAGAATCTTTCAAAGTAGGATCGTAGATCAATATGAATCTATGATAGAGTCTGAAGGATTTACAGTAATAGATGGTAGATCAGATATTGAAGAACAGCAACAATTAGTTAGACAAAAAATTATCGAAATATTACAACCACAGCCAAAGACAATAAGACAGCACAACATTATAAAGAGTGCAACAAATGCAAATGCAAAAACCCCTATATGATAAAGCCAATTAGTTCCAGATCAATTAGGTACTATGGTAACGGGATATCATATCTAGAGGACACTGAAATCAAAGGTAGATTAATTGTTATAGAAGGTCCTGATGCTTCAGGTAGAAGTACACAAATTACAATGATAACTTCTCATCTTGAAGCAAATGGTCATGCTGTTGTGAATACTGGTTTGAGAAGATCAGAATTGATAGGCGAAGGTATACTTGAGGCAAAAAGAAATTTAATGCTTGGAAAGAGAACATTAAGTCTGTTTTATGCTGCTGACTTTGCCGATCAGCTTGAAAATAAAATAGTACCAGCTTTGCGTGCTGGTTATATTGTACTTGCTGATAGATATATCTATACCCTCATGGCAAGAGATGCAGTCAGAGGAATAAGTAGAAGATGGTCACACAATCTATTTGGTTTTGCTGTCAAACCTGATCTAGTATATTATCTTGATGTCGATCCAAATGAGCTTGTGCATAGAGTCTTTCAAAAGAACTCATCACTTGACTATTACGAATCAGGAGCAGATCTTAGGCTCTCAGAAGATATGTTAGAATCCTTTTTAAAATATCAGAGACTGATTGGAAAGGAATTTCAGAGAATGCAAAAACCATATGGCATTGTACCTATAAACGGCAATCGAACAGTAGTCGAAATTAATTCAGAATTGCAAGACAGAATCAGCAAAGCTACTGATTCTAATATAATATGAGTCATGTATAACTTTATAAAATTTCAAAATTACTATTCACTGATATCAGTAGGAAATTTTTATAAAATAGAAAATTAAGAATATTGAAAATAAAGTGCTATTTTGTAGAGCATAGAGAAAAAGTAATCTATTCATTAGATCTACTGCATAATTAGACATCTCAATTTTTGCAGAAATAAGATAGATTCTAACAGATTTATGATTGTAATTACAGGATTAATAAGTCTTAGTGTGGCCGACGTTTCGATGTCATAGCAGCAGAACTAGTGCAATAGAAAGATCATGGTTAAGATTAGGTCAGTCATTGCAATCTAGTATAGATTATTAGAACTTTCTATTATCTATATAATTATTCACACTTTATCTATTTGCGAGTAACTCTTAAGAAAGATGATTCGAATGATTTTTAATATAAGCCAACTATACTAACTAATCATTGGGCAGATATGCATGAGAATTTAGATTTTTTTAAAGGCCTTAATTATGATTTCTTAGTTGGTTTAGGTTTATCATTACTTGCCGGCTTCTTAATAGGTCTTGAAAGGGAATCTAAAGATAAACCTGCTGGAATAAGTACTCATGCTTTTGTAATAGGAGGCTCTATGATCTTTACATATTTATCTGCTCATGTAGATCCAAACTCAACATCAAGAATTGCTGCTCAAATTCTCACAGGAATAGGATTTCTTGGAGCTGGATTAATTCTAAAAAGCGAGGCGAATCAAAGAGTTACAAATCTGACAACTGCAGCAAGTGTATGGTTCTCATGTTCTATAGGTATGGCAATCGGATTTGGTTTCTTGTTTATGGCAATAGTAGCAATAGCTTTTGCAGTATTAGTTGCACGTATTCCTCGTATTTCCAAGCTAGGCATTAGTGGCTTGAGGAAATAAAACTAATAATAATAAAAAATGTAAAGTAGCAGGATTTTATATTTTATTGAGTTTTCATAAATATATCATATCTGCTGATAGCTTCGGAGATGATTTTCTTTGCAAGGGTTTTATTATCCCATCTCTGTATCTTCACATATTTGTCCTTCTCTAAATCCTTATGATGCTGAACAAAATGTTCTAGTGTATTTAGTATAGTTGGGGGAATATCAGTCAAATCAGTTAACATAGAATAAGTAGCATCAACTTTTTCAACAGGCTTTGCTATGATTTTAGAATCCTTACCATCTTGATCCTCTGTTAATAAAATTCCTATAGGATTAGCTTCAATTACAGACATAGGCAGTAGCGGATCATCACCAAGTATAAAGACATCGACAGGATCTCCATTACTTTCTCTGGTCTTTGGAATAAATCCATAATTACAAGGATAAATCATAGAGGAAGGCAGCTTCCTATTCACGAAAAGAAATCCACTTTCAACATCAATTTCATATTTGATATTGTTTCCCTTTGGAATTTCTATTATCACGTTTATAATGTCCGGAGTATTCTTGCCAGAATTAATAGAGTTGACGAATGTCATTTATCATCATATACAAGAGGAAGGGAAATCATAAAAAAAGCTTTTGCAGTGTCTTATTATTCCAAGTATCAAATAGAGAAGTGTGGGCTGATGATCATCTTAGAGCACTATTTTTAATATTGTTGAACTAAGAATTTCTTTCTATTTCAATAGTCCTACATGAAAATACTATTTAATACAAAAACGGTTTAATACTAAAGAAGGACAGAGTCATTTATTAAAAACGACCTGAAGCAGAGATTATCTATTTTTGGATGAAATATTAGAATAGTGAATTAGAAGACAGTATTAAAGATCTGAGTGATAAACTTGTAAAATAATTATTTGAGAACGTAAGAAAATCAATTAATAAATCTTTGGTCAAGTTAGCTCAAACAGACAGACAAAATAGATTTAGCAAATGGCCATAAGCTATTGATTAAACCCTAAGATAAAGAAACCCAGATACTCGGTTCATCAACTAATAATAATAATACTGAATAACATTTTGTTGTTCAAGTATTTCCCTTTTGATATTATATTGTGCGGCCTAATCCTAAGAACATGATCACAGCAAGGACATCTCATGCCTGTCCATTCCAAAAACACTTCACACTCTACACATCTTTTATGACCATCGACATAATAACTGCCAGAATATCAACTTTTTAGTGCTTTTGTAATCTTTACAGATGTTTTTGCAATATTTTCTTAGCAGTTTTTCTTTTTTATTTTGGTTTTGATGGGAATATCTCGTTTATTTCGCGTAACACTACTTCTTCTTCTTACCTTTTTTACTCTTCTTATTCTGCTTATTTTTCTTACCTTTTTTCTTATCTCGACCCGTAGTACTAGTAGTAGTATGATTGGTAACAATATTACTAATAGAGCTATCTATCATTGTCAATTGTTTCTGTAGATCTGAAAGTTGGGATTGAATCTGTTTTATGGACTCTTCTAATACCTGATGTTGTTGCAGTTGTTGGTGATGTTGTTCCATCTGATCGCCTGGTTTCTCGAGATTATCTCTTATTTGGATCATAGATTTGTCTAATGATGCAAGCGTTTTCTCTATTTTTGCTTGCCTTGTTGACTGTTTTTGTATTTGGTTTAATAATTCACTAGAAGAAGCGGTATTTTTCTCTGTTTCGCCTGCCTCATGCTCTCCTGTAATCTTGTCAACTTCGAACTTATTTTCTTCAACCAAATTCGGTGAAGGTCTGTCTGATGATTGAAATTCTGACATGTCTAGAGTAGATTTAAAGATGTAATATTTAACATTTATAATTATATGATTCGTTACATCCTTTTTCTTTT
>CAWIMJ010000011.1:0-15411 GCA_963837175.1 uncultured Nitrososphaeraceae archaeon | reverse complement strand
GTTATTGTTTTTATGTAGTTGTCTGAACAGCAACAAAGTTTTCTCTAATATACCTTCTGAGTTCTTCAGTGTCTTTTCTGCTTAACAGTATGTCATCTTTGAAGATGCTCTTCTTTCCCTTGAACACATTTATTCTTACTACAGAGGCTTCTTCTACTTTGTCTAGAGATTCTGATGATGATGGAACTATTTCCATCTTCAATTCAGGACCCTTTGAAAACATTTCCTTTTCTCCTTGAGCATATAAAATATTGTCGTTACTTCTGTCTATATGTGCACTTATGAATTTGAGGTCGAATCTGTTAATTCTGTCTTCTATCATAAGTTTGAGCATATCATCTCTATCCTCCTTTTCAAATCTTAGAATATAGTTTTGAAGAGATTCGATTTCAATAACATTACCAATAGAAGATAATTGTCTTGGTTGTTCTTGTTGCTGTCCTTCTACTTTTTGTTCTTCTTGACTTTTTGCAGTCCACACCATTCCTTCCTTAGCTACAGTAATCTTGAATTTCCCTTCCCTTCCTGTTACTCTAAGATTTTCATCTATGGTTTTCTGAAGCTCTTCACTATTCATAGCCTTAGTAGGTCCTCTGAACCATTGATTTTTTGCATCTTCAAAATCCATCAATCCTCTATAATGTACTATATAACATTCCTTTGCATTCCATCTTCTTACAAGTTCAAAGGCATCACTAACAGATATTAATCCTGTTTCAGGATGAGGATTATAACTTTGAGTACCTAATATAATAAGGTCAGGATTCCAGAATAAATTCTGGTCTACATCATCATCTGGCAATGAGAGAAAATCCCATCCAATTATTATTTTTCTTTTATCTGGTAACTTAAGTACGTATATGACAGAACCTGGTGGAGAATTATCACCGTGATATGCCAAAATAGGTATTGTTGAGATAGAGCCTACTTCAAAAGGTTGATTTGGTTGAATTACATTAAATGATACTTTATCATTTATTTTAGAAATCTCAGGGAATTTACTTACAATTTGATCATGACACTCCTTAGTACAAAATATTTTCAAAGCTCTTGATTGTTGGTTAGCCTTACTGATGAGTAGAGGTAATTCCTTAATATGGTCATCATGTGAATGAGTTATAAATATAGCATCTGGTACGTGAATTGCAGCAGATTCGGTAGTAAAATCATTAAAATCACGATAAGGAGCTAGATCTATTTTTTCAAGGCTTTTGACTACTCCTTCACCGATATCTACTAGCAAATGGAAAATTGTATTGTTATTTATTGTTGTCGATGATGATGAAGTTGTCGTCTTATCCTTAACGAATATTGAACAAGAGGTATTTGCAGTCATGCCTGTTCTTTTTACCTCAGCTGCTCTTTCCGACTTTTCTGCATCACCTAATATCGAAATATCTGGCAGTACTCCATTTATTCTTACAATTGCCTGAGATTCCAACATATGTGTATTTTTATCTTAGAAAATATATTAGATAAACTTATACTAAAATTATACTACATTATATTAACACAGCCTTTGGAATGAACTAAAAGGATTTAGATTACTTCTAATTCTTAAAGATAGTGAGAATTTTCCTTAGAAAAGGAACCAATCTATATTGATGGAGTCAACCACACTCCCACTATTAAAATAAAGTGAATATTATTTCATAATGTTGATTCAAAAAATGTGAAGGGAATTTTTCTTTCTTTGATTTCTACGCCTGATAATTACTGGTAAGCAATTCTCTTTTCTTTCACGGCTCAGAAAATATCTTGATTTTCTTCTTTTTGTCTGCTCTAACTTAACTAATACCTTGGTCATTAATACACCTGCAATAAATCCACCAACATGAGCAGAAAATGCTATTGGAAGTGCACTTACAGAGCCAATCACCGCAAATACAATTTGTATCATGAGCCAATAATAGGCCCTTGTAATTGCCAGTTGAACTGCCTATGCCTAATACACCAGAGATAGCTCCTGAAGCACCTATCAATACTACATCTCCATTGTGTAAGATGTAAGATGCTATAATCCCATGAAATAAAGCTGCCTACAATTCCTGATATAAGATATACTAATACATATCGGGGGACTCCAATTGCTCTTTCTGCATATCCACCAAGATAAGCCAATGCAAATAAATTGAACGCAATATGTGCAATGTTAGCATGTATAAACATAGATGTGAATAATCTTATCAAGGATTCAGGTAGTGATGATGATGATGATCGTGATGGCTCTGATGATTGCAGCGGTAGTGAAGAAGACAATGGATTTTGGTGAGCACTTTCAGCAGGATTATTATTATTATTCCCGTTATCATTTGCATTACTTCCTACATAAAAAAGATCATTAGGAATAAAACCATAATTTTGAATAATTTGTATTTGGGAACCTGATAGTATTCCTATGACAAAAATTACAGCATTTAATGTGATTATGGATGTTGTGGCTACTGGAAAACGCTTTATTTGCATCATCATTGGCTAGTAGACAATAATAGATAATGGATAACATAATTTATTTTAGTATATGATTGCTGTTTTTCATCTTGCAATCACCTATGGCAGTTAGTTATTTTGGTTTTTCCAACGACATCCGACTATTGAGTCATCTCAAGGACTGTCAGAGAAAGAGTATATAGCAAATTAATTGGTGAACTATAGTATATTGCCTCTCACTGAACCCGTAGAATTTACATCTTTTGTATTATAATATTATAGTATTTATCATATCCTAATATTCCTTAGCTCACTAAGAAAACCTAGTCGAATGACTTATGGATATATATTTAATATAATAATAATATTTACTAAGCTAAAAAACAATAACTAAATTTTTATCTTTATGCTATCTCCTTCAATTAATTTCATAGATTTCTTGCTCCTATATTATGAAGTTATGACTTTTGGGATTTTTATATTTTTTCTCTCAAATCCGCTACTTAGTTAATCAGAGCTTATTTCACTTTGTCTTGTCCTTGTCTGCTGCTGCGTGACCAATTTAACCAAGGCTTCCAATATGTATTATACCAATCTTCAGTCATTTTTGGTGCATTTTTAAGAAATTCTCCATAAGCATTAAACCAATAGGTCATCAAGCTTTGCCAAACTGCTGTGCCTGCAACAAACGGATTAACATTGTTGGAATTTTTATTATCTTGCTCCCTTGTCATATAAGATGGTGCAGAACGTGGCTCTGCTTTAACCGTTTCTTCTTCTTTTGGTTTATCAACAATACTCTTTTCTTGATTCCCAGTTGTAGGTGTGGTTGTTGTAGTAGCAGCAGCCGCCGCATCTTCTTGTGCTGCTGTTGCTGTTTTTGCTAATACTTCCGCATTTCTACAATCGGTATGAACTTTTTCTTCAGTAATATACTCACATGAAGTACATGCAAAAATTAAAGGCTCTTGGCAAAGGTGACAATAGGAAGATACTTTGAGCTCTGAACCACATTTGATACAAAGGGTTTGAGCCATGTCCTCTATATGGGTTATCACCATGCAATATATCTATTTATTCTTGAAGCAGAAAGCCATCTTCTATTTGAAGTATTTTGCGTGCCATGTTTAGGTAGATTAATTCTTAATTACATCTTGCACATGTTAAGATGATTAAGAATGGCCAAGACATAAAACCAAGTTAAAATCTGTCCCCACCCTCCACCTGAGTCTATAGCAAGCCACAGTATGAGAAAAAGCAAAATAAATAAGCAAAATAATTGAACCCCTCCTCTACATGCAGGGACCTAATCCCACCGAACACATGAACTAGGTCGTTATTTGAAAAAAATAAAACTAGAATGCAGAGATTTAAGAGATAAAGAAGTAGAAGAAAATAATTTAATATGCATTAGATAAAAATTTAGCTACCTTCTCCTTGCTACTATTGTATGTGTTTGCTCTACATACCATCTAATAGTATCCTTAAACTTTGACCACCAGTCCAAAAATGAATCGGCGCTATCAGCTTCAAATAACAAAAAACCATTATATTCAGTACCCCATGCATGGACATATTCTCCTATAAGCTCAATGCCAGAAGGTAAGCTGTTCTTCAATTCATTCCATTCATCGTTAGCTTTTTGTGTTTCTTCTTTAGTCATGGCTTTAAATCGATAAAATACTAATAATGCAGTAGCAACCATATGTTTGTATTACTAAAAAGAACTCTTATTATTTAAATGAGTTCATATGCAATGTATTTCCTTTAGGTTTTTCTAAGAATGTGAAAGTAAGAGTCTTACAGAAGAAAACAAAAAAATAGCTTGTTGCATTATTGTACAGTTATTCCAATAATTCTTCTCCCTACTTATACTAATGAATCAGATAAGATAAAAGAAGACATGTCATGAATGAATATGCAAATATTAAGAGAAATGAATATCATTTAATCTCTAAGAATAATAGAGTCATAACAGGCTGTTGATAATCGACAGGATTAAGGAGCCTCTGAGGATGTCAGCACAATTTTCTATCATCATTGCTTTTCCTCCTTGATCTTCCATAATATATCATTATACTGGCGCATATAAATCCAATAAATTCTGGAATGATGATGAATAACCAGAAGCGTTTTACTGGAAGAGCATGATAATCTAGCAAGCTAGCAATAGGCCCACCAACAAGTCCACCAAATAGCCCCATTAGTATTAATATAGTTACTATTCGCTCCTTGTTCAAAGTAATATATTATATTTTATTGAAAAAAGATGTCTATTAAGGTGGGTGGAAAAATAGAGTCAATTCTGTCCTGCAGAAACACAAGAAAAACAAGTTGAAATGACTCTTTTTATAGGTGCTGGAATTGTATATCTTGGATTATTTGTTTGGATCCTTAAGACAAAGATTAGAAGTAAGATTCCATACATTGTTGTAGCAGCAGTATCTGTTATATTAATTGCAACGTATGAGCATCTAGAACTATTGGTGTTCCAATAGTGGGAGTAGAGTATTACATAGGCAAGCTAGACATGGTTAGTAAAGCACTTCAAGTAATAATGATTGGCATGTCAGTATATTTGATATCTACAGCACGTAAAACTTTGATAAAAGAAGAAACGATAAGATAAGACAGAGGTATTATTATTTATCTAAATAATTATTCCTCTTACCTCTTCCTACAATCTCTTAATTTTATTTAAGGCTGTAGGAATGTTGTTAGATCACTACCAACATATGCATGATATAATCTACTCTTTTCGCGTTGCAAATGGTCAAATTTGTCATGCATTCCACCGAACATGCTAACTATATGGGTTCTTATACCGCTGAGTATAGAGTAATTATTGCTAGTATACTAAAAGGAGTGAGTACATAAAATATGACGATGAAACTGTCCACGATTTTAATCTCATCAATTCCTAAGTTAATTATATAAAATATAATTCTGGTTTACTGACTACAAAATATTTTTTATAGGAAGGACGCAATTGTACTGATATTGTCATACTCTACTTCTCCAAATATTGAAATTCGAACAATAAAAGAGGTTAACCTTAAAGGAGGGACTGTCATTGATGGCTTTCCTAGCGTAGGGCTAATCAATGCGATTGCCTCTGGATGCTTTATTCATTCACTAAAAAATGAACTTGTCGCTGTATTAGATTCATTGGGATTTCCAGCATTGTCGGTAATTTATAATGGTACTCCAAATTTTCCGGCAAGAATTTATGCAAATGAGAATCTCAAGCTTGCCTTTCTTATATCAGAATTAAACCTTGACCAATCAATGTATTATTGTGTATCAAAAACAATTTTACAATGGGCAAAAAAGAATGAGTGTGGACTTGTCATTAGCGCTGCCGGCATGCCAACCGAAATATCCAATTCATCTGCCGGGAAATCTAAAATACAAGAAATATATGCTGTAGCAAGTACAAAAAAGGCTCAAGAAAGACTCGAAAAAGTTGAAATTGTTCAGCTTTCCAGTGGCTCGATAACAGGAATTCCTGCCTTATTATTAAATGAAGGATCATGGATGAATTTTGACGTTATTGTTTTGCTAACAAAAGTGATAAAAGACGTATCAGATTTTCGAGCTGCAGCAGCAATTTCAGAAGCAGTGATGAAACTACTTCCAGATGCGTCCTGTGATATCAATTCTTTGATCAAAGAAGCAGAAATAATAGAAAAAAATCTGAGAGAAGCTAGATTAGAACAGGCAAATTCTGGTTCAAATGTCTATAGATAAAAAGTACGTTTCTTTATATAGAGTAAGTAGTAATACCTATAGATTTTAAATTACCAGCAGTTCTGGAATCCTCTAATCTATGACTATCATTGTTCCATAACCAGAACAACTTACCTCTTAAATCCAAACCAGTTTGATGTGTTTAGAATGTTATTGTTATTGAATATTGAACATGCCTTTGTAAATCCTTGAATGTCACTAATTATCGAAGAATAGTAAAAGTTGCATCAGTGCATAAAGTATGAACAAGAAGTATAACACCTATGACGAGTGTATAACTATGCAGAAAATTGTAGAGATATAATATTCATCTTTTTATTATTATTCATTTTCGCTTTCTAAAAGACCATAAAAACAGACATAGCATTTCAATGTTAGCGGTTTTCTTTTAATCATTTTGATGTGGGTGTTGATGTTCTTGTACATGAATATGAGGATGCGCATGCTTCTGATCTCCATGCGAGTGTGTATGATATATTCTTCTCAGAAATGCATAAAGTGATGATATCCCAAATGCTGCTGCTCCAAATAATACTATCGTAGCACCAGACGCAGAATCAAAATAGAAACTAGCATACATTCCTAAGAAGGAAGTAGCAATACCTATTATTGTAGAAATTGTAACCATTTTTAGGAAGTTGTTTGTAAGCATCCTAGCTGATATTGCAGGCGCTACTATAGCAGCCGCAAGTAGAGTAACTCCAATAGCATTCATAGAAGCAATCACTACTGCTGCAAGAACTAATGAAAAGATCAATTCGATAAGATCACCTTTCACTCCATAAACTTTGGATGTTTCCTTGTCAAATAGTATGAAAATGAGTTTCTTGTGACAGAAGAAAACAAAGAGAATTGTTAGAATAGATACCAGAGAAATCACGAGCAGATCTTGATCCGTTATTCCAAGTATATTACCAAAAAGAAGAGATTCAAAATCCCTAGTAAAACTTCGTGTCGTGCTAATTAACAAAACACCAATTGCAAAACCTGCAGTAGTGACAACTCCTATAGCGGCATCTGCTTTAATTTTGTTTCTTCTATTTATCTCATTGATAATAATAGCAGAGATAAATCCCCAAAGCGTTGCACCAATATACACATTAAAACTAAGAATGTAGCTTGCTACTGCTCCTCCAAAAACAGCATGCGACATTCCGTGTCCGATATAACTCATTCCACGTAATACTATATATACGCCAACAAGTCCACATACACCTCCTACCATTATTGCTACTATTATTCCTCGTGTGAAAAATTCGTATTGAAATGGTTGTATGATATATTCTAACAAATTTTTGTTTTATCACCCTTCTTCAGTTGGCTTTGTAGATGTTACCGAGGTATTGTCGATTAATCCATATGTTTTCAAGAGATTAGTTTCCGTAAGTGTATCTGCTGGGGAACCTTGAGATATTATGTTTTTATTTAAACATACAACCCATGGAAGTCGTCTTGCTAGGCCAGTAATGTCGTGAGTTGCTATTATAATTGTGATTCCCTTAGTATTTAGTTCTGTCAATATTCCTAGAATTCTTTCTCGTGTATTATAGTCTACTCCAGATGTGGGCTCATCTAATAAAAGAATACTTGGATTGCGAATCAATGCTCTGGCTAGAAATACTCGTTGTTGCTCTCCTCCCGATAGTTCCCTTATTTGTCTTTTCATGTATAAACTACCATCCAGCCCAAGACTATCAAGTATATACTCTATCTCATCAGTTGAATTTTTTGCAAGCCAAGGTGTTGCTCCTGATTGATCCCAAATCCCCATAGCAACTACTTCTTTGACTGTTACGGGAAAAGTCCAGTCAACACTCTCTACTTGAGGCACATATCCAATGGAAGGTATGTCTTTATGCACTCTGAAAGTTGACCGAAACCAAGAATTCTGTTGTTGTCCTTTTGATGAAGCAGGGCACATAATATTATTATTATTAAACTCAATAGAACCATGCCATGGCTTGTATAAACCTACAATTATTTTAAGAAGCGTGGATTTACCCGATCCACTGGGTCCGAGCAATCCAAGCATTATGCCTTTTGGAACTGTCAGGTTTACTCCATCAAGAACAGGTAAATGATAAGAGTATCCATATGTTATATTTTGCAAGTTTAAGCAAATATTAGTATTTGTGTTCATTTATGCTCACCTTGATAAGTGTATGTATGTATCCATAGGATCGATATGATTCAAAGCAGTTACATTGCCACCAAGCGGCACAAGCATATTGCGCATATTTTCTAACATCATTCCAACATATGTATGTGCAGGATCACCACTTTCCCCAGGAAGATCATCGTCACTTAACGTTTCAACAATCTTTACATTTGCTTCTCTCGCTATTTGATCAACTACTTTACTTTGAAAAACTTCAGATGCAAATATGGCTGGTACTCTCTCAGCACGTATTTGCTCTATTAGCCTACCGACTTCCCTTGGTGTAGGTTCTCCAAAATCAGAAGGTTGAACTGCACCGATTACAGTCATGCCGTAACGTGGTGCAAAATACGCCCATGAATCGTGGTACGTAAGCAATTTTCTATTTTGGGGAGGAACAGTATGTACTGACTGTATTATTGCTTTGTCTAATTTCTTCAAAATTAGGAGATATCTTTCTGTATTAGAAGAATAATAGTCGACGTTCTGAGGATCCATCTCTATTAATTTATCCCTTGTAAGGTTTGCAAATTTCATAGCATATGCTATGTTCAACCATAGGTGTGGATTAGGATCGCCCCTTTCTTTTGGAAAACTAAGATCAAAAATCCATTGATTCTTTGTTATAGTAGTATCTCCAAGTTTTAGCAATTGTAACTGATGATTTTTGATCTGTGCTTGGTTTACGGCTCTTTCGATATTTCCTTCAAGGTTAAGTCCATCGATAATTACAAGATTTGCATTTTCTATTTTGATTCTATCTGAAGGGACTAATTCATAAGTATGTGAATTAATACCTTCTGGAATAAGTCCTGTTAGTTCTATTCTTTCACCACCTATATTTTTGACTATATTTGTGATAGGTGAAACAGATGTTACGACATTAAGTTGTGTCCTTGTAGTATTATCAATACCACTACCAACAGAAGAGAAAGAAGAATTAGTAGTCGTATTAATTGATATTGAAACAGGAGTAGTAGAACCTGCAGCTGTATAGACTTCTAGATTCAAACTTACACCAATAACTGAAGCAATTGCAGCAGCCAAACTGGTAATTTGTATAATAATTAAGTTTTTCGTCAATGAGACAAAATATGAAATCCAGTATTAATAGTTTTATAATTAGTATTACTCTTGATAGCTTAAATATATTCAAAATACCAGACTAATCATACCGCTTAATATTACGGAATTCATATTCTAATTGACAACGACTAATTTGATTAAAAAAGGATTTTATAACTTTGATTTTTTAAAAATGTATCCTGAACAAGAAGCAGTGCAATAGATTTTTAAATACTATATGTAATGAACCTAATTAAATTAATATTATTAATCAAGAGATACGAAATGAACCTTTAGACTCTTGATTCCTCGATTTTCTGATAGATATTTTGCAAGTTCTTTGATTTTTTTAATTTGTCCTTTTACCATAATAGTTTCCAGGCAATTATCACCTTCCAAATGCAAATGTGTGGAAGCACTAATTACATATTTGTATTTATGCTGAATTTGAGTTGATTTTGTGTCTTGGTTATAAATATGGTTGTCGTATAGCATTATTATTGCGCCAGCACCATCCTCATTTTCACCCACTTTCCAATCATAATTATCTATAAAAGAATGAATTGCTGTTTGAATCGCTTTGGATCTGTCTGAATATCCTGCTTTAATCATACTCTTATCAAATTTAGATAATAATTCAGGTGATAATGACATACTTATTCGCTTTACAGGAGCATGCCTTTTATGATAGTGATTCGAGTTGCTCACAGCTATTCTCACTATCAAAATTGGCTTAGGGGGTTTTTATCTTTTAGTATAAATAACATTGTATAGAAGTTGCTAAAACTTATGAAGGTAGGTTGGAATCAATATAATTATGTGAGCACAAGTTGGTATAAAGAAATGGTGTAGTTTGGCTGTCATTTTTCTGCGATATTGAAAAAGAAAGGAGATTAAGAACCTTTGTATAACTACTGATAGGGAGAGACAGTAAATCATATGAGCAATAATAATCGAAAGAAAAAAAATAGACGACATCCTAACTTAGGAGCAGTATTTGACAAACATGTAAAGTGCGAATTCCAAGATCATGATGTAGACACAACGATGAAGACAATGGTTAAAGAGCCATATGTACACCATGTACCAACATTAACTGGAGGAATAGGCTATGATGGAGTCTACAATTTCTATAAGAATGATTTTGTCGGTAAAAATGCCTGCTGATACAAAGATTGTACATGTCTCTGGTACTGTTGGAAAGGATCAGGTTGTTGATGAGCTCATTCTAAGTTTTACACATGATAGAGAAATTAAAATTATGCTTCCTGGGATACCACCAACAGGTAAGTATGTAGAGCTAGCGCATGTTGTGGTCATGAAGTTTGATGGTGATAAGATAGCACATGAACACATTTATTGGGATCAAGCATCTCTCTTGGTTCAGATAGGCCTTCTTGATTCAAAGATCCTACCTGCATATGGTATAGAACAAACAAGGAAGCTATTAGAGATATCATCACAGAAAAAAAGAAGAAACAAGAACAACTACCGTTGATCATCTATACAATAGATACAAAGGGAAAAGCAGCAAAAATGACTACAACAGCAACTGATTGTAATTCTTTTCTAATTCTCCTATGACTATTGAATTTGGTGAGAATCATTCTCATTTCACCTTACTGGCATTATCTGATCGATAAGCCCTTGTTCAGTTCTTGTACCTGATATGTATTTACCAATACGCTTCCAAGTAAAAGTATCATGATTACTCTCACTATTACTCACAGCCCAAAAATCATAATCTCCATACTTTCTATCACCATTTTGATTTAGGCTTGTATTGTCTGTGATTCCATTATATGAATCGGTTATTTTCACAAGTTTAGTTTTTAAGTAATTGGTATCATGTGTAGCTTTGGTATTATTCTCAGCTAGAGCTGCTATCCATAGTATATCATAAGCAACACTTGCATAAGATCTACGAGTTCTCTCGATTTGCTCATGAATCTGAGCTTCGACATCTTTAAACCTTTTACATTATGATTTTCGACTCCATATATTGGAGTCGAGAAACTTGTGTTTAGTGCGAAGGTTGCGGCTTCAGCATTTCTTACAATCTTGTTATTTAGCGCAGAACCATCACTTCCATACCATTTTACTTTGGAAAGAAGATCGTGGTTTTGTGCTTGAATAAAAATGGGCACGACTTCATCAAAGGCTACAAGGTATACTCCAACCTTGTCAAAGATATGCCTATTCTCAAATATATAATAACAGCTCGCTTGTACAGCTCTTTTTATGTTCTAAGCTGCACGATGTTTCTTATTGTTGTAAACTTCTAGAAATACTTAATAGATATAATATAACAAAGGCTAGTAACTCTACTTTGATAAAAATACCGGTAAAGATACGTACTGATCAGAATCTGCTATCAAAGAGTAACTTTTTATCTTGTATGTTTGTAATTTCTCTGTTACCACGAGTCCAAATGCAGCATGACTATCTGAAGTAATATTTACTGGCTCAGCCAATGCTCTTCCAATTGCAATTATATTATCATCTCTATCATAAAATGTAGCTATTGCAGTAGAGTCTGTAGCTGTCAATGGGCCTCCATTTACAATTCTGCCGTTGATATAATAAAAACCTAAAAGATTAAGTCTAGAATTATCAGAATGAATTTTTAGTGCTGTTGGCTTACTCTTCTCAATAGGAGTGCCTATCACAGATAATTTAAAGTCCTTTACATTTTTAACAGTTTTTGTATTGATGTTTAGTATTTCAAATGGAGATATGCCCCCAGGATTAATTGTGCGTAATTCAGAAGACCTTTGAAATTCATTAAGTAACTTTCCATTAGCATCATAAAATAAGGCCTTTGCTACTACATTTGTCATGGCTTTATTTGATATATTTTTTACTTCACCATAGACATGCATAATTTTATTTTCATCTACAAATGATGATGTTTTTTGAATTAAGAAGTCACTTGCTGCAAAAGCAATTCTCCATTCTGTATTGATAATAATCACCATAATATTTGTGCCAAATAAGAATAAGACCATAATTATGATAATACTAATTCCCGACAACATATATATATACAAAAGATGTATGTAAATAAACTTATTAACTTACTTTATCCAGGTATGTGCTTCCTTATTCTTTCATAATTTATGGTTATAAACTATCTTAAATATTTGATTCGTCAGAGATAGTTATTCCTACTAGTAATCTATTTCTTATCTGATCTAATTCATTGCTCTATTTTAGTAATAGGATGCCGTTATTGGTTCTCTTTTTCTTTTTTGAATGCCATAGAAAGTGATTTCGCACCTAGAAACCTTGTAACTATATTACTAATGTAATCTATTATCACTATAGATATATAAAAAATAATAAAACCTTTCAGTGACAAGTTACTTCGTTACGGTGAATAGCACTCTCAGCAATAGAAGTATTAACTAGTCCTTCTGGTGGAATATCCTAGAGCATAAATAAATATATCTGGCATTCAGCTATTGAAGAGTTAGAGTTCGTTTCACCTTTTGTTTCCGTGCATCTTGTTCTGTAATAATAGTAGATTATTGTACTAATATTGCTGCAGTTTGTCTCCTTCAATTTCTCAAGCTTCTTCAATGCTTTGTCTTATTCTTCTTCCTCTTCCTCTTCCTCTTAGATCATCCAACTCTTCTTGTTGTTCATCTTGTACTTGATGGGTTTCATCTTTAATTTCTTCTCTGTCAATTTCTTCACTCATAGTTATCAGTTAATATACTCATATTAAGAATATGTATATTACTACAACTTAATATCTAAAGTCTATTAATGAGTGGTAGGAAAAAGAATAATTTAACGGCATCATCATCACCATCAGCAGCATCTCACAGCAAACACAATTACTAAAAATACTCGAGGACATGCTGCATAACAGAATAGCCAAGAAGAAGGTAGACATGCATAATTCCACTGAAATAGCAGAGACAGAAAAGATACAGACAGAGTGAAACATTGCTATTTATCAGATACACTAGGAAGATGTGCGTTAGTTGGCCAGTCAAATCAAATAGATAATTTTTTATTAGTACAAGAGCAATTATAATTATTATTAATAATAACTAGAAAGAAAGAAGAATAATAGGAGTTAACAAACACAACAATAGTTAAAGTATAATTGATATCCACTATTCATTGGGTAAATGATGGTGAGAGAGATTATGTAGATGACGAGGAAAGTAACTTCTCAGCTTGATCTAAATTGCTATTTATTTTATCGATATGTTGTTGCAGCTCTTCTGATGATACTTTATTTTGTATCATCTGTCTAAGCTGTTCCCTTAACATTACTTCAATATTTTGCATTAAGGATTTATCTTTTTCTGCTAGAAGATTCTCTATATATTCAAAGTTATCAAGATATGCACTTATTGCTAGAGTCTTAGCTTCATTGTAGTTCTGTTGTCTATATTCTTGAATTGTTTGATTAAGTATATTTCTTATCTCCGCGATTACTTTTATCTGTTCTACACCAGCTTGGCTGCCAGCGCCAAGAACTTCTTTACTTATTCCTATTATTCCTGATATTTCATCTATTATTGCTCTAATTGACGTATTGACAACTTCTGGATTTGATTTATTCTGTATAGCATTGTTTAAATCATAGAAGGATTCCTTTATCTTTTGAATCTTGTCTGATAATTCTTGAGGTTTCAATGATGATGATAATAATGATGAGCTTTGTTCAAATACAGATCGTGCTCTTGAAACAAATCCTTGAGCATCTTGATACTCAACTATTTCTTTTATTGTCCCATTATCTACAGCCTCTTTATATTCACTTCCAGCTATTGATAATAAATCTGCTATAACCATTAGATTAAATGCAGTATTATTATTATTTCTGGTCTCAGTTGGAATAACTTTTTCACTTGTTTGGTTTAACAAGCCATTTACTATCTGGGCTTGTGTATTAAATCGACCCACTGTAGAATTGCTGGCCATTTGTGAAAGTTGATTCAAATTTGATGAAAGAGTTTGGTTTAAAGTGCTATTTGCATTAGATAGTTGACCTTCTATACTAGAATATATTTCTTCTATTGGATGTAGTGTGTGTGCTAGAACTAATATATTATTTCCAGCTTGTTTATTGGATATTGCTTGCTCGAGATGACCTCTAATCTGTTCTATATTGGATACAAAATCTACCAATGTAGTGTTAGAACTTGTTAGGTTAGACGGATTAGTGGTATTAGAATCAATAATATCGGCAACAGTTTCATTATTCTCTTCCTGCGCAAATGCCTTATAATCAAACGATGGCAATGTAATATACAATATAAGTAATACAGTTGCCACTGTAAAAGCAACAACAACTCCAACTATCGTATAGAATGCATCTAGCTTTATGATCTTATTCCTTATTCCTTTAGTTACTTTTGTCATCATATTAGGCACTGACTGGTGTCGAAGTATTTATTACAATAGAAGATTCTCTATTATGAGAATCAGATAAACACACTACGACAAAATATGTTTTTAAATTAATGAATATATGTACATACACAATGTATTTTTCAATAAAATACTGCTAGAGATTTGAAAATCTGCAAACATTTTGATATTATTTACATTTTGCAACCTTATGAATTAGTCCTAGCGATTATTATCAATTTTTGTGAAACTGCAACAATATACTATCTTTTTTCAAATTAAACTCTAGAGATTTTATCTTACTCTTATAGAAAATCACCTTTTTGCCCCTATTGTCAATTTCAATTTTTTCTATGGATATTAGGCCAGCATACTGTAGTCTTCTAATCTTCTTATAAGTAGAGCTTATGGGTATTTTATTCTCGTCACATATCTGAAATACTGTTTTTGCTATGTCAATAGTAGATAAAATTATTTTAAAGGTGGTTTCATCCACAATATCTTGCAGTAATGGAATTGCCACATGACTCTCATTGAAGACAATAATATCATCTCTTGTCATCATATAGATTAGGTCTGCCTAATTAGGATGGCCTAATATTTAAACAATTTTCTAGAGTTGTAATAATTGTCTG
>CAWIMJ010000010.1:0-92452 GCA_963837175.1 uncultured Nitrososphaeraceae archaeon | reverse complement strand
TATCGAAATTCATGTGAGTGGATCTCTATCAGGGTACTCAAGGTTTTTCTTCATGGCTAGTAGAACAGATGAGCTTCCTTTTGAAGCCACTCAAAAAAGCTTGGGAGAGGTGCAAAGCTTACCGAACTCTTAAAAGCACATGGTTGGGAACCTCCATCTAATGTACAAGAGATTCAAAACGTTTTTGCTATCAACGAATTTAGCAGCCTTGAGGATCTTTTAGAGCGAGTCATTGAAGCAAATGAAGCAGCAGAAAGGATGCTACTGCAAAGTTATGTTGACTATAAATCTGAATAATAATTTTGGAGAAAAGTCTACATTTCGAACTATTGCTTTCTTTTAATTCCAATTACACCAGAAGGAAATCATTCTGCTAAACCTATTGGATTTGTGAATCTTTTAGTTTTATCTTCACACTTGATCATTGCAAGCAGGTGATTTAGAAAAGGTAGAGATGAATTTGTCGAGCTTACAGGAATTAATAATAAGATAAAATCTCATATTCTGCAATCATCAATAATTTTTCTTCTAGAAATAACAAACACAATGAATAAAGTAATATTTCCTATAAAATCAAATACAACATCTATACTGACTAACTAAAATTCGTAGATACATTTTTAGCTCACTGTTATCTATATAGACATTCAATAATTTGAGAACATCTAAACTAGATGTAGCATACAATAGAGAAAAAGATGCAGATGTAAAAGAAAGAATACTTGCTTGTTAGACGTATAGTAGAAGACAAAAAGCACATAGAAGATGTAGCAAAAGAATTGCATAAATGCAGAGCATGGGCTTACAAGTGGTACAAGAGATATAATGAAGATGGATTGGATGGATTGAAAGATAAGGAAAGAAGTGGTAGACCTCCAGATGTACCAAAAGAGATAATGGTAAAAATAAAACAGGAATTAGCAGACAGTAACACAGGATGGGATTTCAGACAGGTAATGGATCTTATTTACAAGAAAACTGGAGTAAGATATCATGAAGTACATATCTATCGTATTATTACACAAATGGGGATTCAAATCTAAAGTACCACAAAAAAGATTTGTAAATACTGCTTCAATGAAGGACAAAAAGAAATTCAAAAAAGAGTAAAACAGATTCTTGATAATTAAATTAGGATTGGACTTTACTTGTACAGGATGAATCAATATTTGTATATGATTATGTAATAAGAAGAAAGAAATGGATTTCTGCAGGTAAAAGACCTGATAGTAACAGTTACTGGTTCACACAAGAAGAACAATTGTATTTGGTTGTCTATCTCTTGAAGATAAACAGTTATTCAAACAATACGATAAATTCAACAGCAATACATTTGTAGATTATCTAAAATACATACAGAAAAGATTTGGTAAATTTATAATTTTTGTAGATAGAGCAACTCCTAATTGTTCCAAAACTACCAGAAAGTTTCTTGCTGCAAATAAAGATACTGTCAGATTGGAATATTTTCCTGTTGGATCTCCAGAGTTTAATGCAGTAGAAGAATGCTGGAGACAAGGTAAGTATCATATTCTTTCTATTTATTATCCATTGTTTGATGTTCTGAAAAATACAATTTCATGTTACTATAGAACTACAAGATTCAACTTGATATTGTAAAGTATCTGATGAGGTCTACGAATTAATGTTATTCAGTATAGTTGTTGGTTTGTCAGTTGTGTTGATGTTTGGTTAGTATTAGTAGTATCGTTGCTAGCAAGTGAAGACATAAGCTGACCAGTACCAACGCTATTTTTGTTTTGACTGTTGCTTATTGTAGCCGGCGATAGTGATGTAGAAAAGTTTTCTTAGGCCACTGCTTGTCTAATTATGTTGCTGTTTAGAGCCTGTATAATCTCAAGGTTGAATAAAGGAATTATAATTATAATTACAATGAGTATTGCTACTAGGGCTTAAGGAAAAGGATAACCGTTTACTCAATTGTGACGATGATAGTCATCCTATTATTGCAGATAAGGAAGAGAAAGACAAACTGAGGTACCTTGTAAAGACAAAGAAATGGAACCATTTTATTAATTGATGCTATGACTATGTCTTCTCCTCCTACTATGACATTGTCACAAAACCAAGTATTTGCTCAGCAACAGACAACAGCAGGAGATTCATTAGTAGTACAGAATACTAGTGCCTCTAAACAAGACCCAGTGCCTGGACATGCAGCCCATCAGCTTGTCTTAGTAGCTCCGCCAAGACAGGATGGTAAGGTTTGGGCTGGAGTTGTTACATTTACCGCAAGCAAACCCGTTGATGTAGTAGTATTGCATCCATATAACAAACCACAAACAGCAAATCAGACGACAGGGAGAACCATTGAGTGCTCCAAATCCATTTGCACCTGGACAGAATATTGCTATTACTCTTATGACTAAACAAACAGATAGGCCAATATTCTCAGGTTCATTGCCATTTGCAGGTACAGCGTTAGCATTTCATACAACTAACGGAGAACCATTTGTAGTAACATATACAGTTGTTGCGGAAGCAAAATCACCAACGACAACAACATAATAAAAATACTCATTTCTCTAATTTTTTGTCTTGTTTCATCATAGATATTGTTTTGCAAGTATTTAGTATCTATTTTGTAGATTTATGAATATGAATCAAAAATATCATGTGAGTAGTTGTGAGGCATTTGGTAACCAAACCTGCGGTTGTGGTTACTGTTGTATTGACGGCTAAGACATAACCACCATGGATTAGAGAAAGAAAGATAGAAGGGTATATTTTTTCAAATCCTCATCCTCTAGTCTTAATGCTACTTACAACAAACCAAGTTTTCTAACAATCTCTGCAATTAATATTTTGCTACTATTGTTGTTCTTGTATTGCAGTGGGATTAATCATAATATTGTCATTAACAAAATTATGAGGGCTTAAATAACAAAACAGCCCAAGTAGTAGAATGAAACTGTACAGGTTCATAAAAGACAAGCATTCTAATGCCATTTATCATCTCTATAGCTGAGCCTGGTTTTTGTTCTTGTAGTACATTGTTGAAGGCTTGCAGATTGGCAAATGATTCATTTTGATTTGTTTTAAATGATTGTTTATTTGAATCAGCGGCTTTTTGGCCATTTTGATCTACATATACAATTCGTTCTCCATTTGTTAGATTTAATGATTGTAATACTTCACTAAAAACTGTCAGATTTAATCCCCCAGACCATACACCCAACAAAGTCATATTACTATTGCTTCTATTATCATTATTATTATTAGTATTATTGCTGTCAGAATAGTATACTGGAACTGCAATATTAGATTGGGGAAGACCTGAAGAGGCAGATATAACTATATTACCAAGATAGGTGTCACCTGTACTAACAGCCCCTTTATAGTAATCTCTGAAAGCAAAATTGTTTCCTGTTAAGTTCTGTTGACGGGAATATGGTTCTTCCATATACATATCACCATTTGGCATGAGGAAAAATATTATCTGAAGGTCTGTATCAGAGGCCAAAATGTCTTGTGCTACTTTTCTTTTTGCTATATCAAGATCTTTTGGTATTCCATGTAATTCAGAACTAATTGAATTAGCATAAGATACATTTTTTACTTGTGGCAATTCGCCTGTTATCTCAAGAATTGCAGCTGATTTATTGATTTTATTTTCTAAATTATCTGCTAAAAGTTTTACAATTAAACTTCTATCTGTTGATGTAGTAGATTCTGCTGTTTCATTCTGGATTCCACTTTTTGCATCACGGAAACCCTGAGCACTAACAGGTTCGAAAAACTTATCCTGTAGGTTTATAGTGCTGGTAGTATCTAACGAAAGAATAATAAACATTGTTAACAAACTCAAGATAACTAATGACCCTCTAAACATTAACAACTTTTTTCTTTATCCTTCTTAATTTAGAGAGAGGTAATAAAAACTATGCAATATCCTTGTTGCATATATCTATTCCTAGGACTGTAAAAGCATAATCCAAAATGATGGGAGTAGGGTCTGTGTCATTACTAAAAGTGTCAGTAAGATAGTCTACCATAAATGTCACTACACCATGGCATCTATTCTTGCTTTGATTTTAATTGGTTTTAAAAGATATACGAAATTATGTTAGGCAGTATAGAATATTAACTAAATAGTTTGACAAATATTATTGCATGTATATAAGGCAAAGTAACTGAATCTCCTTTGATAGGTATTTTTGATCATTATGATAGAAAAACTACTTTTTAATATTGATTTAGTAGGAAAATGTTTATGAGTTATAAGTATCATCAACACATCAGAAACAAGTAACAGATGATGGGTGTTTACAACAATGTAATCATGTCACTATTGATATATTAACACTATATAATCATAGACTATTCTGTTTCCTATCTTATGAATAATACGTATTTCTAAATATGGGTTCATGTTCTGAAGTGGATGAGACTACTATCATAGAATTGAAAAGATGTCACGGCTTGTAATAAATTGCGATATAGCGCTACGGAACAATTTATTAAAATCAAGAGTGTCACAGCAAAAATTGCCTTATATTCAACCCTCTTTATAAGCTAGTTTTCATGTCAGTTCTGCCTTTATTAAACTATTGATTTACGTACAGACAATTATTACAACTCTAGAAAATTGTTTAAATATTAGGCCATCCTAATTAGGCAGACCTAATCTATATGATGACAAGAGATAATATTATTGTCTTCAATGAGAGTCATGTGGCAATTCCATTACTGCAAGATATTGTGGATGAAACCACCTTTAAAATAATTTTATCTACTATTGACATAGCAAAAACAGTATTTCAAATATGTGACGAGAATAAAATACCCATAAGCTCTACTTATAAGAAGATTAGAAGACTACAGTACGCTGGCCTAATATCCATAGAAAAAATTGAAATTGACAATAGGGGTAAAAAGGTGATTTTCTATAAGAGTAAGATAAAATCTCTAGAGTTTAATTTGAAAAAAGATAGTATATTGTTGCAGTTTCACAAAAATTGATAATAATCGCTAGGACTAATTCATAAGGTTGCAAAATGTAAATAATATCAAAATGTTTGCAGATTTTCAAATCTCTAGCAGTATTTTATTGAAAAATACATTGTGTATGTACATATATTCATTAATTTAAAAACATATTTTGTCGTAGTGTGTTTATCTGATTCTCATAATAGAGAATCTTCTATTGTAATAAATACTTCGACACCAGTCAGTGCCTAATATGATGACAAAAGCAACTAAAGGAATAAGAAATAATATCATAAAGCTAGATGCATTCTATACGATAGTTGGAGTTGTTGTTGCTTTTACAGTGGCAACTGTATTACTTGTATTGTATATTACATTGCCATCGTTTGATTATAAGGCATTTGCGCAGGAAGAGAATAATGAAACTGTTGCCGATATTATTGATTCTAATACCACTAATCCGTCTAACCTAACAAGTTCTAACACTACATTGGTAGATTTTGTATCCAATATAGAACAGATTAGAGGTCATCTCGAGCAAGCAATATCCAATAAACAAGCTGGAAATAATATATTAGTTCTAGCACACACACTACATCCAATAGAAGAAATATATTCTAGTATAGAAGGTCAACTATCTAATGCAAATAGCACTTTAAACCAAACTCTTTCATCAAATTTGAATCAACTTTCACAAATGGCCAGCAATTCTACAGTGGGTCGATTTAATACACAAGCCCAGATAGTAAATGGCTTGTTAAACCAAACAAGTGAAAAAGTTATTCCAACTGAGACCAGAAATAATAATAATACTGCATTTAATCTAATGGTTATAGCAGATTTATTATCAATAGCTGGAAGTGAATATAAAGAGGCTGTAGATAATGGGACAATAAAAGAAATAGTTGAGTATCAAGATGCTCAAGGATTTGTTTCAAGAGCACGATCTGTATTTGAACAAAGCTCATCATTATTATCATCATCATTGAAACCTCAAGAATTATCAGACAAGATTCAAAAGATAAAGGAATCCTTCTATGATCTAAACAATGCTATACAGAATAAATCAAATCCAGAAGTTGTCAATACGTCAATTAGAGCAATAATAGATGAAATATCAGGAATAATAGGAATAAGTAAAGAAGTTCTTGGCGCTGGCAGCCAAGCTGGTGTAGAACAGATAAAAGTAATCGCGGAGATAAGAAATATACTTAATCAAACAATTCAAGAATATAGACAACAGAACTACAATGAAGCTAAGACTCTAGCAATAAGTGCATATCTTGATAACTTTGAATATATAGAGAATCTTCTAGCAGAAAAAGATAAATCCTTAATGCAAAATATTGAAGTAATGTTAAGGGAACAGCTTAGACAGATGATACAAAATAAAGTATCATCAGAAGAGCTGCAACAACATATCGATAAAATAAATAGCAATTTAGATCAAGCTGAGAAGTTACTTTCCTCGTCATCTACATAATCTCTCTCACCATCATTTACCCAATGAATAGTGGATATCAATTATACTTTAACTATTGTTGTGTTTGTTAACTCCTATTATTCTTCTTTCTTTCTAGTTATTATTAATAATAATTATAATTGCTCTTGTACTAATAAAAAATTATCTATTTGATTTGACTGGCCAACTAACGCACATCTTCCTAGTGTATCTGATAAATAGCAATGTTTCACTCTGTCTGTATCTTTTCTGTCTCTGCTATTTCAGTGGAATTATGCATGTCTACCTTCTTCTTGGCTATTCTGTTATGCAGCATGTCCTCGAGTATTTTTAGTAATTGTGTTTGCTGTGAGATGCTGCTGATGGTGATGATGATGCCGTTAAATTATTCTTTTTCCTACCACTCATTAATAGACTTTAGATATTAAGTTGTAGTAATATACATATTCTTAATATGAGTATATTAACTGATAACTATGAGTGAAGAAATTGACAGAGAAGAAATTAAAGATGAAACCCATCAAGTACAAGATGAACAACAAGAAGAGTTGGATGATCTAGAGGAAGAGGAAGAGGAAGAAGAATAAGACAAAGCATTGAAGAAGCTTGAGAAATTGAAGGAGACAAACTGCAGCAATATTAGTACAATAATCTACTATTATTACAGAACAAGATGCACGGAAACAAAAGGTGAAACGAACTCTAACTCTTCAATAGCTGAATGCCAGATATATTTATTTATGCTCTAGGATATTCCACCAGAAGGACTAGTTAATACTTCTATTGCTGAGAGTGCTATTCACCGTAACGAAGTAACTTGTCACTGAAAGGTTTTATTATTTTTTATATATCTATAGTGATAATAGATTACATTAGTAATATAGTTACAAGGTTTCTAGGTGCGAAATCACTTTCTATGGCATTCAAAAAAGAAAAAGAGAACCAATAACGGCATCCTATTACTAAAATAAAGAGCAATGAATTAGATCAGATAAGAAATAGATTACTAGTAGGAATAACTATCTCTGACGAATCAAATATTTAAGATAGTTTATAACCATAAATTATGAAAGAATAAGGAAGCACATACCTGGATAAAGTAAGTTAATAAGTTTATTTACATACATCTTTTGTATATATATATGTTGTCGGGAATTAGTATTATCATAATTATGGTCTTATTCTTATTTGGCACAAATATTATGGTGATTATTATCAATACAGAATGGAGAATTGCTTTTGCAGCAAGTGACTTCTTAATTCAAAAAACATCATCATTTGTAGATGAAAATAAAATTATGCATGTCTATGGTGAAGTAAAAAATATATCAAATAAAGCCATGACAAATGTAGTAGCAAAGGCCTTATTTTATGATGCTAATGGAAAGTTACTTAATGAATTTCAAAGGTCTTCTGAATTACGCACAATTAATCCTGGGGGCATATCTCCATTTGAAATACTAAACATCAATACAAAAACTGTTAAAAATGTAAAGGACTTTAAATTATCTGTGATAGGCACTCCTATTGAGAAGAGTAAGCCAACAGCACTAAAAATTCATTCTGATAATTCTAGACTTGATCTTTTAGGTTTTTATTATATCAACGGCAGAATTGTAAATGGAGGCCCATTGACAGCTACAGACTCTACTGCAATAGCTACATTTTATGATAGAGATGATAATATAATTGCAATTGGAAGAGCATTGGCTGAGCCAGTAAATATTACTTCAGATAGTCATGCTGCATTTGGACTCGTGGTAACAGAGAAATTACAAACATACAAGATAAAAAGTTACTCTTTGATAGCAGATTCTGATCAGTACGTATCTTTACCGGTATTTTTATCAAAGTAGAGTTACTAGCCTTTGTTATATTATATCTATTAAGTATTTCTAGAAGTTTACAACAATAAGAAACATCGTGCAGCTTAGAACATAAAAAGAGCTGTACAAGCGAGCTGTTATTATATATTTGAGAATAGACATATCTTTGACAAGGTTGGAGTATACCTTGTAGCCTTTGATGAAGTCGTGCCCATTTTTATTCAAGCACAAAACCACGATCTTCTTTCCAAAGTAAAATGGTATGGAAGTGATGGTTCTGCGCTAAATAACAAGATTGTAAGAAATGCTGAAGCCGCAACCTTCGCACTAAACACAAGTTTCTCGACTCCATTATATGGAGTCGAAAATCATAATGATAAAAGGTTTAAAGATGTCGAAGCTCAGATTCATGAGCAAATCGAGAGAACTCGTAGATCTTATGCAAGTGTTGCTTATGATATACTATGGATAGCAGCTCTAGCTGAGAATAATACCAAAGCTACACATGATACCAATTACTTAAAAACTAAACTTGTGAAAATAACCGATTCATATAATGGAATCACAGACAATACAAGCCTAAATCAAAATGGTGATAGAAAGTATGGAGATTATGATTTTTGGGCTGTGAGTAATAGTGGGAGTAATCATGATACTTTTACTTGGAAGCGTATTGGTAAATACATATCAGGTACAAGAACTGAACAAGGGCTTATCGATCAGATAATGCCAGTAAGGTGAAATGAGAATGATTCTCACCAAATTCAATAGTCATAGGAGAATTAGAAAAGAATTACAATCAGTTGCTGTTGTAGTCATTTTTGCTGCTTTTCCCTTTGTATCTATTGTATAGATGATCAACGGTAGTTGTTCTTGTTTCTTCTTTTTTTCTGTGATGATATCTCTAATAGCTTCCTTGTTTGTTCTATACCATATGCAAGTAGGATCTTTGAATCAAGGAGGCCTATCTGAACCAAGAGAGATGTTTGATCCCAATAAATGTGTTCATGTGCTATCTTATCACCATCAAACTTCATGACCACAACATGCGCTAGCTCTACATACTTACCTGTTGGTGGTATCCCAGGAAGCATAATTTTAATTTCTCTATCATGTGTAAAACTAAGAATGAGCTCATCAACAACCTGATCCTTTCCAACAGTACCAGAGACATGTACAATCTTTGTATCAGCAGGTATTTTTACCGACAAAATCATTCTTATAGAAATTGTAGACTCCATCATAGCCTATTCCTCCAGTTAATGTTGGTACATGGTGTACATATGGCTCTTTAACCATTATCTTCATCGTTGTGTCTACATCATGATCTTGGAATTCGCACTTTACATGCTTGTCAAATACTGCTCCTAAGTTAGGATGTCGTCTATTTTTTTTCTTTCGATTATTATTGCTCATATGATTTACTGTCTCTCCTTATCAGTAGTTATACAAAGGTTCTTAATCTCCTTTCTTTTTCAATATCGCAAAAAAATGACAGCCAAACTACACCATTTCTCTATACTAACTTGTGCTCACATAATTATATTGATTCCAACCTACCTTCATAAGTTTTAGCAACTTCTATACAATGTTATTTATACTAAAAGATAAAAACCCCCAAGCCAATTTTGATAGTGAGGATAGCTGTGAGCAACTCGAATCACTATCATAAAAGGCATGCTCCTGTAAAGCGAATAAGTATGTCATTATCACCTGAATTATTATCTAAATTTGATAAGAGTATGATTAAAGCAGGATATTCAGACAGATCCAAAGCGATTCAAACAGCAATTCATTCTTTTATAGATAATTATGATTGGAAAGTGGGTGAAAATGAGGATGGGGCTGGCGCAATAATAATGCTATACGACAACCATATTTATAACCAAGACACAAAATCAACTCAAATTCAGCATAAATACAAATATGTAATTAGTGCTTCCACACATTTGCATTTGGAAGGTGATAATTGCCTGGAAACTATTATGGTAAAAGGACAAATTAAAAAAATCAAAGAACTTGCAAAATATCTATCAGAAAATCGAGGAATCAAGAGTCTAAAGGTTCATTTCGTATCTCTTGATTAATAATATTAATTTAATTAGGTTCATTACATATAGTATTTAAAAATCTATTGCACTGCTTCTTGTTCAGGATACATTTTTAAAAAATCAAAGTTATAAAATCCTTTTTTAATCAAATTAGTCGTTGTCAATTAGAATATGAATTTCGTAATATTAAGCGGTATGATTAGTCTGGTATTTTGAATATATTTAAGCTATCAAGAGTAATACTAATTATAAAACTATTAATACTGGATTTCATATTTTGTCTCATTGACGAAAAACTTAATTATTATACAAATTACCAGTTTGGCTGCTGCAATTGCTTCAGTTATTGGTGTAAGTTTGAATCTAGAAGTCTATACAGCTGCAGGTTCTACTACTCCTGTTTCAATATCAATTAATACGACTACTAATTCTTCTTTCTCTTCTGTTGGTAGTGGTATTGATAATACTACAAGGACACAACTTAATGTCGTAACATCTGTTTCACCTATCACAAATATAGTCAAAAATATAGGTGGTGAAAGAATAGAACTAACAGGACTTATTCCAGAAGGTATTAATTCACATACTTATGAATTAGTCCCTTCAGATAGAATCAAAATAGAAAATGCAAATCTTGTAATTATCGATGGACTTAACCTTGAAGGAAATATCGAAAGAGCCGTAAACCAAGCACAGATCAAAAATCATCAGTTACAATTGCTAAAACTTGGAGATACTACTATAACAAAGAATCAATGGATTTTTGATCTTAGTTTTCCAAAAGAAAGGGGCGATCCTAATCCACACCTATGGTTGAACATAGCATATGCTATGAAATTTGCAAACCTTACAAGGGATAAATTTATAGAGATGGATCCTCAGAACGTCGACTATTATTCTTCTAATACAGAAAGATATCTCCTAATTTTGAAGAAATTAGACAAAGCAATAATACAGTCAGTACATACTGTTCCTCCCCAAAATAGAAAATTGCTTACGTACCACGATTCATGGGCGTATTTTGCACCACGTTACGGCATGACTGTAATCGGTGCAGTTCAACCTTCTGATTTTGGAGAACCTACACCAAGGGAAGTCGGTAGGCTAATAGAGCAAATACGTGCTGAGAGAGTACCAGCCATATTTGCATCTGAAGTTTTTCAAAGTAAAGTAGTTGATCAAATAGCGAGAGAAGCAAATGTAAAGATTGTTGAAACGTTAAGTGACGATGATCTTCCTGGGGAAAGTGGTGATCCTGCACATACATATGTTGGAATGATGTTAGAAAATATGCGCAATATGCTTGTGCCGCTTGGTGGCAATGTAACTGCTTTGAATCATATCGATCCTATGGATACATACATACACTTATCAAGGTGAGCATAAATGAACACAAATACTAATATTTGCTTAAACTTGCAAAATATAACATATGGATACTCTTATCATTTACCTGTTCTTGATGGAGTAAACCTGACAGTTCCAAAAGGCATAATGCTTGGATTGCTCGGACCCAGTGGATTGGGTAAATCCACGCTTCTTAAAATAATTGTAGGTTTATACAAGCCATGGCATGGTTCTATTGAGTTTAATAATAATAATATTATGTGCCCTGCTTCATCAAAAGGACAACAACAGAATTCTTGGTTTCGGTCAACTTTCAGAGTGCATAAAGACATACCTTCCATTGGATATGTGCCTCAAGTAGAGAGTGTTGACTGGACTTTTCCCGTAACAGTCAAAGAAGTAGTTGCTATGGGGATTTGGGATTAATCAGGAGCAACACCCTGGCTTGCAAAAAATTCAACTGATGAGATAGAGTATATACTTGATAGTCTTGGGCTGGATGGTAGTTTATACATGAAAAGACAAATAAGGGAACTATCGGGAGGAGAGCAACAACGAGTATTTCTAGCCAGAGCATTGATTCGCAATCCAAGTATTCTTTTATTAGATGAGCCCACATCTGGAGTAGACTATAATACACGAGAAAGAATTCTAGGAATATTGACAGAACTAAATACTAAGGGAATCACAATTATAATAGCAACTCACGACATTACTGGCCTAGCAAGACGACTTCCATGGGTTGTATGTTTAAATAAAAACATAATATCTCAAGGTTCCCCAGCAGATACACTTACGGAAACTAATCTCTTAAAAACATATGGATTAATCGACAATACCTCGGTAACATCTACAAAGCCAACTGAAGAAGGGTGATAAAACAAAAATTTGTTAGAATATATCATACAACCATTTCAATACGAATTTTTCACACGAGGAATAATAGTAGCAATAATGGTAGGAGGTGTATGTGGACTTGTTGGCGTATATATAGTATTACGTGGAATGAGTTATATCGGACACGGAATGTCGCATGCTGTTTTTGGAGGAGCAGTAGCAAGCTACATTCTTAGTTTTAATGTGTATATTGGTGCAACGCTTTGGGGATTTATCTCTGCTATTATTATCAATGAGATAAATAGAAGAAACAAAATTAAAGCAGATGCCGCTATAGGAGTTGTCACTACTGCAGGTTTTGCAATTGGTGTTTTGTTAATTAGCACGACACGAAGTTTTACTAGGGATTTTGAATCTCTTCTTTTTGGTAATATACTTGGAATAACGGATCAAGATCTGCTCGTGATTTCTCTGGTATCTATTCTAACAATTCTCTTTGTTTTCTTCTGTCACAAGAAACTCATTTTCATATTATTTGACAAGGAAACATCCAAAGTTTATGGAGTGAAAGGTGATCTTATCGAATTGATCTTTTCATTAGTTCTTGCAGCAGTAGTGATTGCTTCTATGAATGCTATTGGAGTTACTCTACTTGCGGCTGCTATAGTAGCGCCTGCAATATCAGCTAGGATGCTTACAAACAACTTCCTAAAAATGGTTACAATTTCTACAATAATAGGTATTGCTACTTCCTTCTTAGGAATGTATGCTAGTTTCTATTTTGATTCTGCGTCTGGTGCTACGATAGTATTATTTGGAGCAGCAGCATTTGGGATATCATCACTTTATGCATTTCTGAGAAGAATATATCATACACACTCGCATGGAGATCAGAAGCATGCGCATCCTCATATTCATGTACAAGAACATCAACACCCACATCAAAATGATTAAAAGAAAACCGCTAACATTGAAATGCTATGTCTGTTTTTATGGTCTTTTAGAAAGCGAAAATGAATAATAATAAAAAGATGAATATTATATCTCTACAATTTTCTGCATAGTTATACACTCGTCATAGGTGTTATACTTCTTGTTCATACTTTATGCAGCTGATGCAACTTTTACTATTCTTCGATAATTAGTGACATTCAAGGATTTACAAAGGCATGTTCAATATTCAATAACAATAACATTCTAAACACATCAAACTGGTTTGGATTTAAGAGGTAAGTTGTTCTGGTTATGGAACAATGATAGTCATAGATTAGAGGATTCCAGAACTGCTGGTAATTTAAAATCTATAGGTATTACTACTTACTCTATATAAAGAAACGTACTTTTTATCTATAGACATTTGAACCAGAATTTGCCTGTTCTAATCTAGCTTCTCTCAGATTTTTTTCTATTATTTCTGCTTCTTTGATCAAAGAATTGATATCACAGGACGCATCTGGAAGTAGTTTCATCACTGCTTCTGAAATTGCTGCTGCAGCTCGAAAATCTGATACGTCTTTTATCACTTTTGTTAGCAAAACAATAACGTCAAAATTCATCCATGATCCTTCATTTAATAATAAGGCAGGAATTCCTGTTATCGAGCCACTGGAAAGCTGAACAATTTCAACTTTTTCGAGTCTTTCTTGAGCCTTTTTTGTACTTGCTACAGCATATATTTCTTGTATTTTAGATTTCCCGGCAGATGAATTGGATATTTCGGTTGGCATGCCGGCAGCGCTAATGACAAGTCCACACTCATTCTTTTTTGCCCATTGTAAAATTGTTTTTGATACACAATAATACATTGATTGGTCAAGGTTTAATTCTGATATAAGAAAGGCAAGCTTGAGATTCTCATTTGCATAAATTCTTGCCGGAAAATTTGGAGTACCATTATAAATTACCGACAATGCTGGAAATCCCAATGAATCTAATACAGCGACAAGTTCATTTTTTAGTGAATGAATAAAGCATCCAGAGGCAATCGCATTGATTAGCCCTACGCTAGGAAAGCCATCAATGACAGTCCCTCCTTTAAGGTTAACCTCTTTTATTGTTCGAATTTCAATATTTGGAGAAGTAGAGTATGACAATATCAGTACAATTGCGTCCTTCCTATAAAAAATATTTTGTAGTCAGTAAACCAGAATTATATTTTATATAATTAACTTAGGAATTGATGAGATTAAAATCGTGGACAGTTTCATCGTCATATTTTATGTACTCACTCCTTTTAGTATACTAGCAATAAATACTCTATGCTCAGCGGTATAAGAACCCATATAGTTAGCAGGTTCGGTGGAATGCATGACAAATTTGACCATTTGCAACGCGAAAAGAGTAGATTATATCATGCATATGTTGGTAGTGATCTAACAACATTCCTACAGCTTTAAATAAAATTAAGAGATTGTAGGAAGAGGTAGGAGAAATAATTATTTAGATAAATAATAATACCTCTGTCTTATCTTATCGTTTCTTCTTTTATCAAAGTTTTACGTGCTGTAGATATCAAATATACTGACATGCCAATCATTATTACTTGAAGTGCTTTACTAACCATGTCTAGCTTGCCTATGTAATACTCTACTCCCACTATTGGAACACCAATTGTTCTAGATGCTGCATACGTTGCAATTAATATAACAGATACTGCTGCTACAACAATGTATGGAATCTTACTTCTAATCTTTGTCTTAAGGATCCAAACAAATAATCCAAGATATACAATTCCAGCACCTATAAAAAGAGTCATTTCAACTTGTTTTTCTTGTGTTTCACCTTGGATACTAAAAGATGGTGACTCTAATGGTTCAATCAGTCAAGCTGAAGAAGCAAAGAGGTTATTAACTAGCTAGTTTATGGGATGAGCAAAAAAGAGGGTATAGTCTAGTTCGTTTTCACCCTTTTTTTGATTAGTCTATCTATGAACAATACTTTCTTGTGTATAGAAACCTTGCTTAGATTCTTCATTTATTACTTAACTTCATTGTCACTTGTTGATAATGTGCTCTCTTTTGTAATTATGCGGCCATAAAATTATGATATTCTGCTGCTGCACCTTGTCTACCTACTCAACCTGCCATGTTTTCTACAGGCATACCTGCTGCATTTGCTGCACTTTTTAATTCCTGATCCACATTTTCTAATGCCATCATAGCAACTTCATCATCTGCTACTGCATTCATAGCTGTTTGTAAGTTGTCCAACATTGTCATCACAGAGCTTTGAGGAATCATTACCGTAGCACTTTGATTAACTGCTCCGCCTATTGCCCCAAAATCTGATGGAGGACGGATAGTTGCTGATGATAGAGGAGGAGTCATTCCTGGTGTGGGTGGTGCCGGAGTAGGTGATGGTGCTGCAGTAGTTCCTGGTGTTGCTGGTGGTGGAGATCTACCATGTGTTGGTGATGTACCAGGTGTTGGTGATGTACCAGGTGTTGTTAATCGGAGCGGTTGCCCTCGACCTTGGACTTCAATTTGTAATGTTGGAATAATAGATATTCCAGTTAATAATACAATGGATAATACAATAACTCCTAATTTTGATATATTGTATGATTTAAGATGCTGCCTATTATACATCGATATCGTATCGACGGAGTAATTTATAAGATTATTGATAATTATTATTCATGTAATAGAGATTACATAGCATCTCAGCGCTTTTATTTATACGATTTTTATTTTCACAAAACATTATTCAATATTTACCAGGTCAAATACAAGTTAATTTTCTTAGTATTATATCCTAGCTTTAGATTTTATCAGGTGTTAAATTCAACTCAAATACATACCAGAATTGAAGTACCTTTAAAATGAAGATAGTTTTTCACGATCCAACTTTCTCTTTACAATTACTTAGAGCAATAGGAGAGACATATTATAAGGGTGCTGATATAGGTGTATATTGAGACAATTGTTTTTTGAAATTATCCATCTATCATGCATACTTGCATTTAACAGGTTATCTACCATAACCTCACAGTTGATATTCTCATAGTTATTTGTCCTCATAGGCCTGCCTCAAAGTCATTATGTCAAGCCTACGCATTTGAAGCATTGCCTTCATGACTCTATCCGATTTCTTAGTATCCTTGTCTTGTAGCATTTTTGCCAAAACAATGGGAACAATTTGCCATGAGACTCCATATTTGTCCTTGAGCCAACCGCATTGCTGCACCTGTTCATCTCCGCCCTGGGAAAGCTTTTCCCAATAATAGTCTACCTCTTTTTGTGTCTCACAATGCACTTGGAATGAAATGGCTTCATTAAATTTAAAAATCGGACCACCATTAAGGGCTACAAATTTTTGCCCTTCAATTTCAAATTCCACAGTCATTACTGTTCCCGCCTCCCTTCCGTGAATCTCATACCCCTCTTTTCCATAGCGGGTAACATCGCCAACCTTTGAGTTTTTAAAAATTGAGGCATAAAACGTTGCTCGCCTCCTCAGCTTTATCATCGAACCACAAACATGGGATAATTTTGTTCATATGGATTAGGGTATATAAAATATATTTATAAGTGAAATGATCAAAAGTATAGTTGTTGAAACATATCAAAGTATAACACCTTGTTGCTTCTTCAATGGTCTATCTGTTAGCTAAAAACAAGGGCTGGTTACTGACCTAGGGCATAATAAAACTTTTAAAGCTCGGATTGTTCTCAACTATTCTAGGAACCTACTTTTAGTAACGATATCGGCACTATTCCCACCGAACCCGCTAACTACACGGGTTCTTATAGTGCTGAGTATAGAGTAATTATTGCTAGTATACTGAAGAAAGGAGTGAGTAATTAAAAGATGGCACTGAAACTATCCACGACATTAAGTCATATCTCAACTGTACCTAATTCTAGCATTTCTGATTTTAGCTTTTATTGATAGGAAGTAGAAATACTGAAAAGATTATCATACAAAAATAATCGCTTGGATTTAGATAACAACAATATCAATTTTTATTCATCAATATGTTAGATATGCTATATCCTAATTAAATAACGTACAGATGCAGCAGCTGTCAGCACGATTCAATAGAAAAATGAGTTCATTGATCTCGGCTTAATTTGTCAGATAATTGAACTCATCCTATGAATCTTTATATATTTTCTTGTCCAGAGGATCATGATATGAATACACAAAAAATACTGAGTGTAATTGCAATTGTCACATTAGTGGCAATAACAGCCTTTGGAAGCTTTGCTGTTGTTACTACTCCAGTACTAGCTCAGGAGAATATGACTTCTGGCGGCATGACAGGAGGCAATATGACTAATGGTGCAAATATGACTGGCGGAAATATGACTTCAATGATGTCAAATTCGACAGGTTGAGCATATAGCTGTAAGTCGAACACGTTAAATCATACACTGTATTAGAAATTGCCATTGTTTTATTTTGATTTATTTTATTTTTTTTCTTTTATTAGCTATAACTTACTGTACTGCTACATTCATTCATTTCCTTACTCAAATGCCCCAAATCGATCAGTTGGATATATAACATAGTCAATGCATCCAAGCGTTGCACTTATTATTAAAATTAGAAATAGATAAAAAATAACTCGTGCCTATATCTATCTTTTAGCCACCTAGAACATCGCCTAACATTCCACCGAGACCACCACCCTTCTTTTCCTGCCCTCCTCCTCCTAGAAAACTGCCAAATAAGGATTGCAATCCTTGTGGATTACTTCTAGATTGTTCGTTTAGTATATCCACTCCTTGTTTGGTGTATTGTTGAGCTGCCTCTGGATCTTGTATCCCAGCAGTTTGTTGTACATGTCTTACTAGTTCATGATCACGGTTGAGTCCTCCTCCTCCTGCTAGACCTGACAACAATGACTGTATACCATCTGAACTACTACCACCGCCACTACCAGATAGCATACTACCTATGCCTTGTCCCATCATCTTTTGTGCCATAAATCCAATTATCGCACTCATTATAGAGTTGCCCATAGATTGCTGAACTCCGCTTCTCTGCGAAAACATACCCGCCAGATTGTCTAGACTCATATATTGATTTATGAAAAATATTATTTAGCAGTTTTAGAATATATTTCTACCTTCAACTTAAGGATTCTGTATCTATTCCATTATGCTCATATAGACATATTTTGATTGATGCTTCACAATTTTCTTTTATTTCCAGTGATTTTTCGTTTTTTGAATCAGTACCTTTCTTCTGTTCATTTTTTATTCATAAATTTCTATAATGTGAATAAAATAATATTTATAGGTTCAAACCCCTTATGGAGAAGAAAGAAAGACAGAACGATGTAAATAGATAGAGCAGTAGAACTTCTGAATCTCTTGAAATTAAATTTGTCATTTAAGGCATGTGACATGGATAGGTTAACGTCTTATTTCTGCTTTTATTTTCGTGCTCAAAATCACTAACGATATAGTAGTTATTAAATCAGCCATGGGTAGCAAAGGTGCAGAACACGAATTTCAACTTTGGACAAAAAGAGAAATATGGTAAGAACCCTAGAGTCTATGCGTCTCATTGGTAGTAGAAGCAATAATACTATCTGTGGTTAATATCGGAGAATCTAGTAGTATCTTGTTGTTATAGAAGAAATAGGATAAATTGCTATATTTCTCTTCTAATTCAAAATAACATAAACATAAGAACATAAAATAATAATCGTCGCTTTTATACTGAAGAAGAGTTATAGTTATTAGTTTCAGCATCTTCTTCATAAATGTCAATATATTGCCAAAAAATAGTTATGTTAGTGGCAAGTTCAAAATATAACTATCTAGTTGAAATTGTTGGTACTTTTATACTTGTTTATGCAATTGCCTCAGCAGCTACTGTATATTCTGATAGTGGCCAGGTAGGAGTAATTGGAATAGGTTTAGTTCATGCGCTAGCACTAACTGCAATAGTTTATGCTATTGGGTATCGCTCTGGAGCTCAGGTTAACCCAGCTGTTACAATAGGATTGCTAGTAGCAAGAAAATTAGGAGTAAGAGAAGCGATATTATATATTATATGTCAAATAATAGGTGCTGTTATTGGTGCAGCTGTTGTCTATGCTATTTTTGGTTCTTCTATGGCAGCAAGTGTAACACTTCCTGCAGATGGAAACGTTACTAGAGCATTTGTATTAGAGACTGTTATGACATTTACTCTTGTATATGTAGTATTAGCAGCAACTACATCTAAAAATATAAAAATAGCACCATTAGCAGGAGTAGCAGTAGGATTTACACTTGGATTTAATGTTATTTTTGGTGGTTCTATTAGTGGAGGGTCATTAAATCCAGCTCGTTCTTTTGGCCCTGCATTGATTACTGGAAACTTTGAATATAATTGGCTTTACTGGATAGCACCCATTATCGGAGGAATAATAGCAGCTGGAGTGTATAAAGCACTTCATAAAGATACAGACTTTCCATCAGCAGCAGCGGAAGATGAGCAGGTAAAACAAGGATAAAAATTGGCAAGGTATCAAGTATTTACTGTTCATTTTTCGATATAGATCATCTTCACATACTATATTTAACTACAAACATAACTTTTCAATTGGTTAAAGATATAGATCATCTTTGTATCTGTCATTTAAATTTAATTGTTCATGAACGCTCGTGACAATAACTGTAGAAGAGTATGATTTATTATTTCATATATCGTACAAGACTTAATAGAAGAGCCTAACAAATACACGAATTCAGTTTTAAAAGATGAAAGTGAGACGATAAAGCTATCATAAATTCTGGCTAGGGCATTTACTAGAAGTAAACTAGTTTTGAACTGAACATTAAACTATTAATTTCAGAGATTCTATAAAGTGACTTGGAATAATTGTCTGGCACATATGAAGTACTAAACGGATATGCAACTGATAGTGGAACGAAAAGATATATGGAATATGCAATTCAAAGAGGAAAGCCTTCTAATCACTTTCGTCTTTTTGATGGGTTATATTTATCAAGTATTGGCATGGGCACATATCTGGGTGACCTCAGCACAGTAGATGATAATGCTATGGAAAATGCAGTCTATGAGTCAATAAAATCTGGTGCTATAAATGTTATAGATACAGCTATTAATTATCGTGCTATGAAGTCCGAGAGATGCATAGGTAGAGCATTGTTACGTTTGAGAAAAGAAGGCGTTATATCAAGAGATCAAGTTTTTATTTGTACTAAGAATGGATACATTACAAACGATGGCGACTATCCAAGCATAGATGTAATGGAATACATGCAAAGAATGTTCATCTCCACTGGGATAATAAAGCCTGATGAAATAAGCTCTGGCTATAATGTTCTCAATCCTAACTATATTGAAAGATGTATCGAGAAATCATTAACTAATATGCATCTGAGTGCTATTGACTTAGTATACATTCACAATGCATTTGAAAGCTGGCATGAGGACATTAAGAGAGAGGAATTTATGCAAATGCTTAGCAGAGTATTTGAAGTATATGAAAGATACAGATCAATTAACAAGATCCGCTATTATGGAATGGCTACATGGACCTGTTTTAGAGTACCTTTTGATAATAAAGAATATTTATCTTTAGAAGAAGTAGTTAGTCTAGCTGAAAAAGTAGGAGGCAAGCAACATGGATTTAGGTTTATTCAACTACCATATAATCTAGCTTATAGCGAAGCATTATTACTCAAAGGTCAAAATGTAGGTACAGAAAAAAATTTGACAATATTAGAAGCTGCTGAGAAATTGAATATAAAAGTATTTACTAGTATCCCATTATTTCAGAGCAGATTGCTTAAAGCCCAGATTCCTGATTATATGGGCTTAACTGATCAAGTAACGAAACTGGTTCAGGTAATACGCTCTAGTCCTTCAGTTATTGCGTCGCTTATAGGTTACAAGAAGCCACAACACATTGAACAAAACCTGAAGCTTGCAAATATTCCACCATTGAATGATGAAGAGTTTAAAAACGTAATTCATACCTTATTAAAAGGAAATTAATAATATAGTATTATCACAATTGCTTTGTTATAGTATCCATCATTTTGTATGTTTTTCCTATCTTTTGTTAAATGGTTAAATTTACGGTGACAAATACAGCAAGGGTACAGGATACCATGTAATACCTGCTTCCTAAACCAAAGCTACCCTCTTTTTTGAGGTTATCAGTAATTTGCCTGTGAAGTTAAAAATTTATCGTCTATTCAATTGATGTAGTAGATGTCAAACAACATACTGTTAGGACAAAGGATTGAAACCTTGGGATAGTGTTCTTAATCACTATAATCCTACTGATGTTAAATGTAACTCAGGTGATCAGATCAAATTAATAACATAATGTAGTAATCCATGTATATTATTTTCCACTAAATTCCTTCCTCCATCCTATTTCCACTCCCATATTTTTCCAGACTTTCGACTGCCATCTGGATTATCTTCATATACATAGAGACCGACTAAATTATCCATAAAAGATAGTTTACCGGTAGAATTGGTACTGAAAATCTGAATTCCATGATATATTATCTCTCCTTTTTCGTTAGTTACTCCTAAATCCTTTGCTGTATAAGTTGCTATTTCACCATCAAAAGAAGTTATTATTCCTTGACCTATACTTGTAGTTATTCCATTAGTCTCATAAGTTGTGATAAATGTTCCAGTATCTGTTGCATTACCTACATCTTTAATTGTTACATTAGCAATATAGGAATCTTCTGTCTGAATAGGACCTGTAATACTTAAAACTCTAGTTCCAGTGTCTTTTGAACCTCTATCTACAAAAAATGGGTCGCCTAGAATAGTACTCAATGCAGCAGTAGCATTAATGTCTGACCGAATTGTAGGAGTAGTTGTTTGTGCAAATACAGTTTGAAATGTAATAACCTCTACTCCTGCAGCTAATAATATGGATGATATTCCTACAATAAAAGCGGATAGTAGATTTTTATTCATCTTTATTGCAATCCACATCAAAATATATAAGAGATACTTTTTCCCAACATGCAATTAGATTGTCATTATAATATATATATGGAAGAGGATTTTTAGTATAAACAATCAATAGCGTTCATTAAAACAGTTGATTTTATAGTTGTAGCTGTCATTTCACTTGTTTTGTGATCTTGTTCTTCTCTGCAACAAGTTTGTTTGCTCCTTCTGCAAATCTCTCCGATAATAGATTATCAAATAATAACGGTTCATAAAGACTGGCTACTCAATTAATGGAACATTAAAATCATCTATTACACTACCATGTATGAATATTATATGCTCTGCTCTGCTTCTCTATGACCTTGTATCATGTATTCCAATTTGTTACATCGATGTTGACGCGTTGCATGAAATATGTATTCTAAAAGATGATCTTTTATCTTGCCTACTTTCAAATGGTATTTGGGAAATGTTTTACTGTTAGACCACATTTATGTTCATGAGATATATTCTCTCTGTCTATAGACGTTTAGAATGGAGTTTTTATTCTGCCTCTCTGGGGGGAAGTAATTATAACATATAACGCTATCATACAGTCACATGGTGCTATTAACTTAAATCTTCTATAGGAATGTAGTTTTCTATAAATATATCCCTCACATCTATAAATATATCCCTCACATCCTATTTTTATGCTCGGTAAAAATGGACACAGGAAGATGGAGGAAACAGAGAGCAAATAAAGAAGAAAACAGCTACTACTACAACAGTATTGTTAATAGAAGAGGGAGATAATAATTAAAATAATAAAGATTTAGTAGCAAGAACACAATAGGATATGAACCACATTTTATAATCAACGTAATTTGTTCTGAGAATACGAAAGACATATTTGTAAAATTTGTAAACTAACTCACCAATGTGATATATAATTAAATTATTGTCTTGCACGAGATATATAGTCTACAAGAAAAAGCAGTAGCAGTTGTTACAGATAACTCGTCTGGTATATGATTTAAGACATCACTTCCATTAACTAGGAACGATTTTTATAAATAAGCCATTTCATATTATCCTCAGATTGATATCTATGTATCTTATAATAGAAATTGATACTGATTGAAGATATATGAGAACGCTTTCAAATGTGCTGTCAATCATTTCCAGATTAGTTTTTCAACTAGATAGGTTAAAATGCAAAGCCTATCATAAATGTTATATTAAAATTATAACAAACGAGGAAATAAATTTTTGAATAAAAAACATAGTCGCTTACTTACAATCATTATTACTTTCGCCTTTATTGCTACAGTTATTATTATACTCATTTACTCTTATTATCCTCAAATTTTATTCCTGCCACCACCGCCTATTCCTATCACTACTACTGCGATACATAACTTCAAAGTAAAGGAGATCTATCCTACAATACAGAATGGAAGAGAATGGTTTATCAATCTAGATGATCCTACAGCAGACGGAATATTTGATCCTCAATCCAAACTAACACGACAGCCTGATGGATCTTGGCAGATAAAAGGGAGAGATGGTTCAGGAAAATATGAAGATCAGGTACGAATGAATGTAAATACTCCCAAAGGTACACTACAATGGAAAAATGTAGAGATAACAGGATATGCTAAAGTAATTTCAACAGAATCACAAATGGATCGTCTAGATTGGTATGCACGGGGTAGTAGACATAGGCAGCAGTGTTCCGTGCGAAGGTACTTCTCTGAAAGGAAATATACGTGTAAATGGTGAAGTCTTTTGGGAAAAGGAGATATGGCATATTGGTGGATATGCAGATGAAAAAGGCAGAGCTATTGCTACTGATAATTCCCTTCTTGATAGGTGGATAGGATGGAAAGTGGTGATATATAATATAAACAATGACAAAGCTGTTAAGATGGAGTCGTATTTAGATGATAAAAATAATAATAATTGGAAAAAAGTAACAGAGTTAATTGATAACGGTGGTTGGTATGCCGATAGTTCAGATAAGGTATTTTATAGTGCTAATTGTGGCAGAACCAAAGATTATGTAATAACAAATTCTGGTCCAATAGTTACTTTCAGATCAGACAATATGATATGGGATTTTATAGATTTAAGTGTAAGAGAGATACAGCCTTCGTCATTATCATAAAAAAGGTAATATTACATTAGTCTAGTTGAAAGATAGAATTAGAATATAATATCAACAGATGAGAAATGAAGACTCTACTATCTATTGGTGTATATCGTATCAATAATCTTATAAATTACATTATATTTTCAGTAGGATATATCAATGCATAAGCAGCAGCACCACTCACACCATCATTAAAAACACTCGAAGACATGCTGCATAATAGAATCATGCAAAAGAAAGGGATGATTCATGAATCTTATAGTGAAGCGTATCCAGGAGCCTATCAAGAGAGATAGAAACCATACATTAGGTGTTAATGCAGACACTTACCCTGATAACGCAACGACTACTACTAACATTACCAAAGCAAAATAATAATATTCTAATAGTTAAGATGAGGAAGAGAGCGGGAGCGGTATTAGTAGCACCAATAGGGTAGAAGAGTAAAAAAAGGAAAGAAGCCAAGAGAATAAGAAGGAGGTAGAATAGATTAATTGAAATTAGTTTTAAATAATAATAATAAAACCAACAGCAGTAGCAATAGCCATAATAATAAAGACTATGTAAAATTCGGTCTTTTAATGATAGTTATAGCAACAGCTGCATACATTGCAGTTGTTCTTCTGTTTGGATTCTCTATAAACACTATGACAGCTGCAGAGGGCTTTACTCCTATTCCTACTTCTGTCGTTTATTATGCAGCAGCTGCAGCTACTACTTCTACTTCTACTGATTATAACACAATTAGAGGAAATATCACAGGTGTTGTAATTCATATAGTAGATGGTGATACCCTAGATTTAGACATCAATAATGGTACAATAACAAGAATAAGATTTTCACTTGTAAACACCCCAGAACTAGGTGAACCAGGATACAAGGAAGCAAAGGACTTTGTAGGCAGCAACATGTCCTGTTGGATCTATTGCGATCTTTGACGCAGACAATGGGCAAAAATTGAGCTTTGGTAGAGTCGTAGGTGTAGTATATTGTGTTGGTAGTAGTAGCGGTAGCAGTGGCAGTAATACTAACTATAGCAATAACATACTCATAAACCTCAATCAAGCCCTTCTTCAAAATAAATATGCAGAACCAGTAACAAGGTTCTGCGACGTTAGTGAATTCTCTGACACAATCTGGATAAAGGATCAATGTGGCAGCAGTAATATTAGCAAGCAGACTGGAAAATAAATCCAAAAACTAGTGAAAGATACGATGGATGTAAACCTAGTCTATAGGCAGCTTGTCTTATAGGAGCAGGGGAGAAGGATCTTCACCGACAATAATGACAACATCTCTTCCTCATTTCCTTCCTTCTAGGTACTTCAATTCCTGTCTTACCCATGAATTTGTAGACCTTTATCTGTAAATAAAATAAATGATGAATCGGCAAGCTAAAAACAAAGAGCAGCATCATCCACACAATATTGCACCCGACCCTCTCAATACTTGGTTCTTTTATCCAGCCGAAACACTAGAATCATCCGAATATTTTAAGCATCAGAGCATCAACGGGCAGCTTGGTGAGATTAAGGACATTGTGCCCTTAGCGAAGTTTCTCACCTCACCAGAAGCAGGCTGGATAACTGTGCAGACGATCTTCATTAACGACGGATTTCTCACATGCTAGCGTGTGCACTACTACTACTCACCTGATTGTCGTACATAAATGATGTAGCATAACTTAGGTGAGAATAAGCACCCATCTTTGACCTTATCTCATTTGATTTTAGTCGACGGTTCACGATCGTCAACACTGAAAAGCATATCTGGTGCTATTTCTATTCATTTAGGCTGATCAAACAAAACATTTTACAGCTATATTCTCCAGAATCTGTCTACCGGTGAATATAGAAGATTGTCAGGAGAAGTTGGAAATGAGATAAGCAAATCTGGCATTGAAAGACTTACTGATGGAGTTTTTGCTATAGTCATGACTCTGTTAGTACTTGAGATTGCTGTACCACAGCTATCTCATTCAGAGGCGGCTATTGAGCTTCCAAAACAACTACTCGAGTTATGGCCTGTGATTCTAAGTTATGGAACAAGTTTTATAATTTTAGGTTTTTTTTGGATTGCCCACGATTATCAGTTCCATTATGTTAAACGAGCAAATCGAACCTTTCTTTGGATAACTATCTTTTATCTAATGTTTATAGCATTTGTACCATTTTCAACATCTCTGATTGGAGAGTATGGAGATCAGCAGATCTCGGTAATTATCTATGGGATCAATATAAGCATAGTTGGATTTTGGGAATATGTACGATGGTGGTATGCTACAAAAGATCATCATTTAGTAGATAGCGATCTTGATCCCACCTTTATAACAATAATGTCAAGAAGATTTCTCTTAGGGCCTACTATTTATTTGATCGCAGTTTCTATATCGTTTGTAAGTACCCAGGTAAGTCTTGTACTGTTTATAGCTACTCCTCTATATTTTCTAGTATCGGCTAGAAAGCACAAATCTTGATTTTGGTTCACCAAAAATAAGTAAATGAAACGAAGTGGATTCACGGGCTTTGCTTTTTGACAGGATATAAGAAGAATGAGTAAATTCATAATGGTCTTGAGTTAGTAATAGTAGTAGTTGATGATGACCATTTATAGTACCATAAACCACTACAAAAAAATATTTTATAAAACTATAAGTTTATGGGATATCAATTTTCAAAATATCATGACTTCACTGATAGAGATGAGCCCATTAATGTTATCCTTATCTGATTCATACCTTTTAGTAATAGTGCAAATTTAACTCCAATTTATTTTTGATCTCAAATCTTTTTATGTCTTGAAGAAACGCTGCTCTTAGGCTGTGCTAAGTGGAGTTTATTACTTACGTTATTTTTATCCAGTAAAAAGTCTTATGTAATCAGGAACCTATGGCATTGATATTTTGACTCTACTCGCCATAAATGCCTCGTGATAATTACATTTTATAAAATGAAATATTACAATAAAAGATAAGAGCAATATAAAACAAATGTATGTGTATGAGAATATAATAGAGATGTCAATGACTAAGAAAAAGGATTTAATCACACAAGAAGAAATAGATGCCTGCCTAAGGCATATCTCTAACATTAATAGCAATAAATCAAATCAAGAACAGCTGTTAAAGCTTTTACAAGAGGTACAAATCACTTTAGATGATAATCCCATATTTGAGGATTCTATTGATGGCACAAGAATACGTGCTACCTATACTATAGAGACAAACAGAAAAGGGAGAGGAGGAGAAAGAGAGAATGTTATTAGATTTCAATATATCAAAGAAATCTCTATTGATTATGATAAAGTGCCTATTAAAATTAGAAATGATACTAATGATGCTACTTATAGCGATGATATTACTCAAGACCCAATAATAGAATCATATGATACACTAAAAAGGAGCATTCCAACCTTATCTGAAATTCTCGGACTTTTGAAAAGGATGTACTTTATGCCAGAAGATTTTTCTAACAGATTGGCTGTGGATTGCATACGCAAGCTAAGAAATACATTTAGCAAGGATGAAATACTTACTTTTCCATCAACAGCTTTTGATGATAAGACTGGCCTAATTCCTATTTGAAATATAAGAAGAAAGCAGTTCTTTTCAAAAAGTTTGGAGCAATCCTGAATCTTAGTTTTATGGAAAGAAAAAATTCTAAATAAGAAGAAAAAATGACAGCGAGCCTTTCTACATGCAAGGAACTAATCTCACTTAGTTCTTTAATGTATGCTAAGATATTGTTTGTAACATATATCTTTATAACAGTAAAGGTACAGGCTGCAATATGAGTAATACAAATGCTTCAGAAGACAATGTAGAATCACCTTCAACATATGGAAATGAAGGTTATAAAGAGTATAGAAAGAAAGAGAAATCGAAAGATGCCGATACCTCATCTCAAAACAATGTTGACAATGTAGAGGGTAGGGAGTTAGAGGAAGAACAAACTTTCCAGTATTAAGCCATAGGGCATTTATACTATTAATTAGTATTCAACTATTATAAATTTTCATTGTATGCCCAGAAGTTAGTCTAACAAAGTCCAACCAACGTCTAATGTTCTATTGATTAATCATTCATAGTTCTGACAGTGATGAATACAAAAATACCATTTCTAATAGCTGCTCAAACTGCATAGAATCAGATTGCCAACGGAACAGTGTTAGGCTGCCACTTAAAGGTCACACAATGGCATTTAACATATACATGCATCATACTAGACTCTGATAAAGACACAGCTTAGATTTGGCATAATAGCCAATAACATACATATGCTTTGAAACTAATTTAAGTCTATATCTATATATATTAATTTTCCATTAAAATATTATTTTATGCTAGTTAGGTAATCTGTAGCTAGTGGTAAATAAAAGACATTTTGGCATCGTTGTATTGAATTAATTTCCGGAACTTCCTAATCTCCTGTTGTGATCTCAATAAAATACAATGATTCCTGAGGCTCAGACATACAAGGTCGTAAGTTCTGTAATTTTTTGAACCGAACAGTTAAAGAATAGAAACTTTTCAGTAAAAATGCATAATGCCTACTTCTTCCTGGCCTAAAACGAAAGGAAACCTGACCTGTGGTCTAGCTGGAGGGAAGGAAGGAAGCAAGGAAGAAAAATGCTAGTAACAGTTGACAATCATACAAACAATAGAAAATCCTTTGGCACTCTACCGAAGAAGATTAACATAGATTTTGTCAAGACATAACAGGAGAATGGGGACGAGCGATATCATGTATAGGAAATCTTTAAGATGTGTGGCACGTAACAAGTGTACTAACAGAAGAGGACATATGGACACCTTTGAATGTATAACAACCAAGCTTGAAGTAAGAGAATTCAGTACACTGGATGTTCCGTCGGAAATAAAATTAAAGGTCCTTGAAGCTGCTAGACTAACAGGTACTGGTCTTAATACTCAACACTGGCGATTTATTCTAGTGGATGATAAAAACAATCTCAAGAAGATGGCAGAGGATAGTACAAGCGGAAGCTGGGTAGCAGGTGCCAATTTTGCAGTAATAGTTCTGACAAATCCAAACTACAATTTTCATTTGATTGATGCAGGAAGGGTACTACAGAATATGCAGCTGACCGCATGGAATGATGGCGTAGGTTCAGGTCTGTTTACAGGAATAAGGGAGGAAAAACTTAGAAGTGACTTTGCAATTCCAAACGAGCTGAGTCCTACAGTCATAGCAGGTTTTGGATATCCTGCAAGGAAATTGATAGGTAAAAGAAAGAACCGTTTGCCGCTTCGTGAACTAGTTCACTATGAAAAATATGGCAACTCCAAAAGATAGTGTGAGGAGGGAGCGATGGAGGGAGAGATATTAAACCCATCCCTAATTGGATAAAAATTTCTCTAATAATCCATTATTCTCCTCCGATTATATGTGTTCGTTTAACATGACCTGGAAAAGAATTATTTCTAAAGCGCTGACCGAACTGTAAAGTTTATAGAATATATTCTGTAATGTAATATACGTTAATGCTAAAAATAATAAATATTAAATAGATAACAATTTTATTTGAATATTAGAAACGGAATAGTAAATACATCCGTAGCGGTAGTAGTATGAAAAATTGAATTATTATTAATCATAAGTTTGTTAATTCCATTACTGCCATCGTTCTTCTTTCTGCTGTTTTCTATAATTGCAACTACCAAGCATATACAGGATCAGGAGAAGTAACGTTTATTGTCAAGCTGCACAATAACTTCCTAAATGAAGACAAAACAATATCGGTTGTTCTTTATGGTGTAAGTGGCACCCAACTTCAGCAAAGTGAGCTGAGAAAATAGAGAAAGGAGGATGAGATAACAACAATACTCTAATAGTGCAGCCAAGCCAAAAAGTCACCGGCTCAGGATTAAGTACCATATGTGAGATAGCAAACGAGACATGCAGTAGATAAAAATGTGCAGATAATTATTGTGTTCAGTTTATTATTATCCAATAAATACAACAACGATGGGTATAAGAATGTAATAGTACATGAAGAATGAAGACGAATTTGCTATTTCAATAGTATCTCAATAATCTAAATATGGCATATTTTGTTAACTAACACATACCAACTACTACTAGCAGTTAATCATTTCTCAATTTATAACATACTTACCAATAACAAGTAGGTATTCATTAATAATATATGGAAAAATGTACTTATCATTCTATGACATCTGCTAAATCACATTGTTGAGTCGTATCGTCGTTTTTCCATACAATAAGTTATATTACTAAGGAAATTTCCCAACACTCTACACAGTTTCCCAACAGTTTTCCCAACACTCTACACAGTTTCCCAACAGTTTTCCCAACACTCTACACAGTTTCCCAACAGTTTTCCCAACACTCTACACAGTTTCCCAACAGTTTTCCCAACACTCTACACAGTTTCCCAACAGTTTTCCCAACACTCTACACAGTTTCCCAACAGTTTTCCCAACACTCCATACACCTTTCAACACTGGAATATAGAATAATAATAAAAACATAGGCATATTATCTAACTCTATCAATGCTTTGTTGCACGATTCATTATGTTTTAAATGATGTTCATTTGACCGGTCTGCATTTAGTTTACTAATAGTACTGATTCTACACACATATATGATGGATTGGCCTCTCTATGATGGATCACTAGTTCGACGTGGTCAAGTTCTCTTAGATTTTGATGTACTTAATGGATGGGATCATGAATTATCTCAAATGAATCGTGGTAAGGTTGGCGAACCCTACGATAATCCAAATTCCTTTATTCAGCTTCTAGGTTACATGGGAGTATATTTTCATCTACCATATAGACAAACACAAGGTATAGTTATAGCTCATGCAAGTACAAAAGTACCTGTACATACCTCATTACAGTACCATTAGTAGACGTGTATAAACAAACTAGAGATCAAAATCAATGAGAAAATAGGAGATGATATATTGTGATTGCTTTAGACAGTACAGGTATCAAAGTAGCAAATAGAGGAGGAGAATGGATGCGGCATAAATGGCACGTTAGAAAAGGATATCTGAAAATACACGTATCAGTAGATATCAAGAAGAAAAGAATCCTATCTTTGGAGGTCACAAATGAAGAGGTACATGATGGCAAGATGCTAAAGAAAGAAGGCGGGTAGATAATGCTTCTGAAAATAATAACGTGAAGCATGTGTTAGCTGATGGTATATGTACGATAACAATAAGAATTTTAGATCTCTATTAAATAACCATATTAAACCTGGTATAAAGACCAGAAGTAATTCCAAGATCAAGACAACTAACTATCAAGCTAGGACATGTCTGTAGTAAAACAATAAGCAAACCTCAAAAGATGGAAGCATAGCGTAAGCTATGGACAGAGATGGATGACAGAAACTGTCTTTTCCTGTATGAAAAGAATGTTTGGAGAACATATAATGGCTAAGAAATATCCTAACATGGTGAAAGAGATGTTCCTAAAAGCGTCATTATATAATATGTTCAGTAAAACGATTTGAGTTATCAGATCCTAATCTTAAGATTTAGCTAATCGTGCAACATAGCATCTATCAACACACTTTATAGCTTACAATATACACTATTTATGTGAATATCACAACATAATCGACAGAACATATTATTTGAAAATATATTTTCGTTAGCCCTCATTTCGTCTATATGGATTCTCGTATTTTGCATCATCTTTGGAATAGCATCGGTTAATCTGTTTTCTTTGCGTAATTGCCTATAAGCAAGAAATTAATTTAGAGTAGTTAATCATATAAATACTGCTACTATCTGGAAAATGGAAATGATGACGGCATTCTATCTCTAAGTTATTCCATAAACCATCTGTTAATTCTAGCCAGTTCTTAATTCTTTCGTTGTCCAGTACAATGAGCATCTAAATAGAATTTGTATTATTGTACATGAATTATCTTTCGTATTGTGACTTTAATCTATAGGCATAGATGTAATATCTACATATGGGAGACTGTATAAGAAAAGCTATCCATTTGTGAGTTTTTTTATAAATGGCTATACTATTTACAATGCATTGTATTATATAGCAATAAATTATTATATGTAATTATTGTTCTAGACAGAATTGATAACATGCAAAAATAGTTTGCAAATAGTGAATGAAATGGCAAAAATAAAAATTGTTGTAAATAGAAAAAGAATTCAAAATGCTATCAAATCATCAAATTAAATATATTATTGTAATTGTTGTTGTTATTGCATCTGCAGTTACAATTTGGCTTGGTACTATTAGATATCTATTTGGTGTCGATAACCCATTTTATGTAGTATCAAGTGGAAGTATGATACCAAACCTCAATGTTGGTGATTATGTCATTATCAAACATAGTGATAGTAATAGCATTGATGATAATTTTTCATTTAATAGACTAAAAATTGGTGATATTATAATTTTCAAAACACCCGGTGTATCAGCTGAGGGAGAACATAAAGTAATTGTACATAGAGTTGCACAGATTATAAAATCTGATTTGACTGACGGGGAGAGAATCATAAGAACAAAAGGCGATGCTAATCCATATTCAATTCGATATCTTGATTATCCTATTAGAGAAGAAAATTATATCGGTAAAGTAGTATATGTTATTCCAAAAGTGGGATTAATAACAAGAGTAATTGCTCCTCCTGTCAACTATGTTATCATCGGAGTTATCGCTGTAATTCTTATTTATTACATAAAAAAGCAAAAGAATATTGATGACAATAAAAAATAAAAGAGATAAAGAAATGAATGACATAGTTCGGTGGTTGTTTTGTGCGAACAAGAGTTTGTACTACTTGCAGTGACTGCACTGACTATTGCAATTTCTAACAGGCTATTAGAAGGCCCATGTAGTAGCAAGAACTTCATGCTACATATAAAAGACGGTAAGTAGAATGCTAAAAAATTTTTGTCGTACTACCAAACAAAAAGCATAGCAAACAAAGCCAGCTTATAGTGTTATACTAATCAAGAATATTCTTTTTTTCTCATCATAATCTGAATAACTTTTTATTTGTCAGAGGTTCAAAGCTTTGAAAATATTGTCCTACTGATTTATAATTAGAAGTAGAAGGACTTGTAATTACTTCAATATTGCCAGCTTCTCTCTTTAACAATTTTTTGGTTTGTTTAGAAGCTACAGGAATAGCAATTATCAAATGGTTTCTTGACTTATTATTCTTCTTTATCCATCTAGCTGCAGTAATAATTGAAGCTTCTGTAGCAGCTCCATCATCTGCTAAGATTATAATCCTGTTACCATTGATAGTATTGTAGTCTTCTTCTTTTTCCATATACTCATTATCATGATGACGAAGATATAATTAATACCTACGTTTATTTCTTGTATTTGATATGCTTTTATTTTTCTATATATTCTTGAGATACCTCTAATTCTCTCACAAGGATATCGCTAAGATAAGATAAGTTGTTGTTACCGCCTTCCATTACTGCGCCTATAGCAAGCTCTTCATTATGTGGAGCACGTAGTTTTCTTGGTATGATAATATCAAATCTACAGGATAACTTTCTAGCTATAATATCTCCTACTATCACTCGTCCTCTTGGGATTCCTAATACTGTGCTACTTTTCTTCATCATTTTTTATTACATCTTTAATACCTTACCTAGAATATCTCCTGCAACTGCTCTATCTTTGAGCTTTAATTGGAATTTACTAGTAATTTTCAATATTACCAAGTATCCCACACGATAACCACAACTACATCCATAGGCAAACCCACACACTACCGCGAGCAGCCACGGGGATATAAATTGGCATTTTATTATTATTCCCCTGACGCTGCTGCCCTACTACTAGTATTCTTAGCCACCATGTACACCTTAAAACAAATACTATCACTCCAATTCCCATCATTTACTTATCTTGCCAGCTAGTTTAGTGGCTGGAATAATCTCGAATAATTGGATAAACCGCTACTTTTGAATTTGCTGCGTTCAAAGCATCAATAGTATTTTATATAGTTATTTCTTATTAGGGGCTAAGATATTGTCATAGTTATATATTGCACACTGACTTCTAAATTAAAACTGGCTCTGTTAACTTAACGCGAAAACACTATAACTTTTGAGATGATATGTATCTCTATCGTGTACTCTAAAAGAAACAGAACTTAAAACTTCACAGGATGTTTAAATAACACTGGCCTGAGATTATTAGGATAGCCTAATATGAAATATAATATTAAACATAATGAAACTTCAAAACAAAATAAATTGATCTTGTCGTGTGGATTGGTTATTTTTGCAGCCTCTCTGGTCTCACTGCCACAAATGTTGTTATTAAGATACAATGCTTTGGCATTCGAAGAAGAACAACAACAACAAGCAATCAAAAATGGATATATTACGTTGTTTACAACCACAAGTAATATTACTGAAGCTAATAGTTCAGACAAGCATATTGGAATTACAAGACAGCTACTCCATCAGGTTTCAGTAGAATATAAAAAGGGTAATTTCACGGCCGCAGGAGAACTTGCAATACGTGCGTATCTTGATAACTTTGAGTATGTGGAACAGGATCTTGAGAAGCATGGTGCAAAAGATCTAAAGGAACAAATTGAACAGATGATGAGAGTTGAGTTAAGAGATATGATCAAAAGCGGGGTTAGTCAAGATCAACTGGATTCCCAGATTAATGCAATTGATCTCAAACTTACTGAAGCGATGAGAAAATTAATGGGATGATCAACACCTCTGCTTTCTAACTTTAATTTCATGAACATATATCTTAACATATATGAAGAACCAAGATATTATGATCCTTTAAATGCCAATATAATGAATTATTATAAGTTTGGCAACCTTGACATCATTAATACATTAGCTAAATTTGCCATAATGATAGGTATTGTATACCTTACAATATTGATACTAACAATTCTATTTCCACCCGCAAATTATGTGTCAAGTAATATCAAAGGTATCGTATTAGATATTTTAAAATCGCTTTATGTACACAACCTCGTTGAGCACGATGTTATAACATAGTATTTTCTAGAATAAGAGGTTGGCATAGGATAAAAGAGCTAACAGAAATAGGAGGCTTTTCATCAACTAAAAAATTAGAAATTAAATAAAGAGAAAGGGTCTACGTCATGATTTCCTGTTACAATTTTCATTTTAGCATCTATAGGACCTATTATTTGAAACCAGCCATCTGCAGTAGGTTTGTATGAGAGGTAGCCCAGCGCCAGTACTAATTCTGGGCTCTTACCAACTATGTTATTTGCAGTGTTATTTGTTTTGGCCTTACATTCCCAATCTCCAACGGCAGCAAAATTAAAATCAGCAGATAAAGATGTCATATTTTTAGTATTAGCAGAACCATTCCAGTTGCTGCTACTACTATTATTGTTACTAGCACCACCGTATGCGGATATTTTTCACCTGTAATTTCGATAATGAGGATAGATAGCAAATGTTAATATTGGAAATGGCAGCACAAAAGGTATAAGAAAATTATTTCTTTTGCACAGTCATTTTTTAGTATATCAGCAAACAATCTTGAGAATATGTGTATTCTTTATTCGGATTTTTAATTTTACTATGGAAATTAACAAGATGAATATCTAGAAAATGTAACTTCATGTAAAAACTACTCATTACAATTTTTTTCGTCTTTATAATATATTGTGGTACAAGCAACTAAATATCTAACTGAAAGTTATGATTCTTGCTTCCAGTCGTTGTGATTGCTAGTATAATCATAGGCATACACTTTTCATTTACATTTACTGTATATGAATTGACTATAATGTGTGACGGTTCTGTTAACTTAAGAACATCATCATCTCATTTTGAATAAGTTTATTATGAATATCCGCAAAAATACTCAACCAATTTATAACGTGATACAATTTGCATCTTTTCTTCTTCTTCTTCTTAGTACAAGGAAAATAATAATAATCATCAAAACTTTCAGTCCTGTCCTTAAAATATTGTACCTGTTCTTTATTTCTATATATGATGATACTTTTTTCAAATTAAGAATATATGTAGATGATGATGATGTTTTAATTTCAGAAATTTGCAGGCTTGTGGTGGTGGTAGCTACCATGTCCACCGCCATCTGAAGATACTTTAAGTTTTGCCTATTTTATTACTAAATGCTTCAGAAACTGTTCTGCTCTACTACTACAATCATATTTCTTCTTTCCAATGAAAGGTGAATTCCTAAAACTTACTTCCTTATTTATTGGATGGTTCTATAATAGCAACCAATCCATAACCAGAAATAGTCCTTGCCTATTTGAATGAATTAGGGTTTCATCAATGATAAATTCAGAAATCCTTTTTCTTTTACACAGTATATTTTTTGGGGATTATAATGATGCTGCTGTAACCACTTTCAAATTGAAACATGACTTCTTTTTTTTAACAAATGGAGATAAAGCTTTTGAGGTATCTCTAAAAGATAATCCTAAAAAATAATATAAAGTATAACCCATAACAAACGTACTTTGCAGACGTTCTGTTTCTTTTAAATAAATATGTGCATAAAAGAAGTAGGATTCATCCAGCTATAGATTTATCGCTAAGTTAACAGAGCCTGTGTGACATATTATAATTAAATTTGATGACTGTCAGTCAAAAAGCAATTAGTTTCAGGGCTTTATGCTACCATAAATATATATGGCATTGCACTAAAATTTTCTTTATTCGATAATAATAATAATAAGAAATAAGAATAGTTTAGAGAAATAATAATAAAAATACAAAGTATACACACCAAGCTGTCATCTATATTGACAAATATGCAATAATAGAATTATATAAAGAACATGTAAACCATAAAGTAATCAGGGCAGCTGATGTACCTGTGCCGTTATTAATTACGACCTATATAGTAATTAGTAGGCTGGTAGTATTACACTATGTATAATTATGAATCAATTTACTTATTACGGATTTTTGGCAAACAATATATTAACAATAGAAGAAATGGAGCAGCAAGACAAGACAGTTAGATTAACTGAAGAAAGGCTTGATGTGAAGGATATCCAGTGTGACTCTACAATATCAAAACTTTCATTAGAGCACTTAATAGAAATTTTAGACCTTAGAAGGAAATATAAAAAACACAAACAAATGATAATAAAACAATCATCATCTGATACAGAAGCTGCTGATGAAGAGATGCAGTACATTCGACAGGTGTGTGTGTATATATAATGGATAAAACAACACGTTGGATTTCAATTCTAGGTATAGTTACCTTATGTTTCGGAATATCATTATTTGTTTTCCGGATACCTATACGAACAATACTCATATTTTTTGCAATAGGTATACCTCTAATTTTGTTATGGCTTTATGCTGATGAGAAATCAAAACAGCAGAGAACGCTTACCACGATTACTAAACAAGCATGTATTTGTTTAATTTGCAAACATGAACAGGCTAAAGTATGCTTGCAACAAAAATGCGCATGCTGTATTATGAGGAAAGGTAATGATGTTATAGGGCATTCGATTAATCCGTTACAATAGTTGTAAGAATAACTAAATCATCAGATGTACTTAAATGGTCAAAAGTGGATATATTATCCAGTAACAATTGGCTATTATAGACCTGTCAATGGCAATTACGCTTATAATAATACTTATTGTAGGTGCTTTTGTAGTAAATCTTATCTTTCAACGACGAAGGCGAGAAATGACTCGACCAGTAGGACAAGATTCATACGATGCAGACAATAATCTAATAAGAGACGGTGGTAGATCAGATAGGTCTTCTATAATATCAGGTTTGCCTACAGCACCAAACAAATTAAAAATTATAGCTGCTATAGCGACATTCATTGTCATAATAATAGTAATGGCTGAATCTGTGGTTATAGTACAAGCAGGACATAGAGGAGTCGTACTTTACTTAGGTGCCGTAGAAAACAGGGTATTGGGAGAAGGAGTACATTTTGTAATTCCATTTGCTGAGCAGGTAATACAATTAGAAGTGCGCACTCTAAAATATCAAGCCGAGGCATCGGCAGCGTCCAATGATTTACAAGAAGTACAGACAGTAATAGCGTTGAACTATCATATTGACCCAAGTGATGCAAATCTAATATACCAGCAGCTTGGAGCTGATTATTCTGATAGAATAATTGCGCCTACGATACAGGAGTCAGTTAAAGCAAGTGTTGCAAAATTCAATGCTGAAGAGCTTATAACTAAAAGAGAGACTGCAAAGGGTGTAATAGCTAATGCTATACGGAATACACTTTCCAATAGAAACATAGTTGTTGAGACAGTATTTATAACTGATTTCAAGTTTTCACAATCATTTGCTGCCCAAATTGAAGCAAAAGTAGTAGCATTCCAAAAATATCTGACCGAGCAGAACAATCTGAGATCGATACAGGTGATTGCAAATCAGACAGTTGTACAAGCAGAAGCACAAGCCAGAGCAAATATTGCTAAAGCTAACGGAGAATCACAAGCTATCAAGATTATTAATGAACAACTACGTCAAAATCCCCAATATCTACAATGGCAATCAATTAACAAGTGGAATGGACAATTGCCTTATTCTCTTGGTAACAGTGGAGGGGTTCCTTTCTTCCAGTTACCATTACCATATCCACAACAACAGCAACAGCAACAAAATCAAACAAGATAATTACAAAGAACTATTCTTAACTTATTTTAATTTCAATATCTTAAATTCGTCCTTTAGATCAAAAAATAGAATCTCTATCTTCTTTGCCATCACTTTGCACTCATCTTTAAGACTTACTATCAAGATATGTTTTATAGAAGAACATTAGATACGCATGAATTCAATACAGGACTCCAGCCATTTCAAAAGGATGGGAACTATCAAAAGAAACTGCTACTTGTTCACATGGCATTTTATAACTTTTTGAGAGTTTTTAATTTTAGTCACAACGATGGAGCGTTAACAACTAATAGAGAGCATATGTTGCCTGTAAAGTATTACATCATGGTGGTGAATGCACAAAGGATCCGAGATTCGAAGTATGATTTTGTTCCATACTTCTCAATTGTGGTTACTCATTTTAATCACTGAGCAACAGCAAATTCTATGCCACTTAATACAATATCAAATCCCTTCAACTTTTTCCTTCTGGATTTTCTAAAATTATTACCGTACCTGTGATTTACTGACCAGATGAATAGGTAATAAGTGAGATAAAAATAAAATCAAATCTTGCTTCAGAATTCTATTTTGTAAAATGCTCCGGATCTGGCAAATAATGTTATAAGATCTACCCTTACTTCTCCTATACTCACAGAGTTGAAATTATAATGTATTATTTTACCTCAATTAAAGAAAAAAAGAGAACCTTGAAAGTTGCGTTTTTTTGCTGAAAAATGCTATTATCGTTTAAAGTAATGCAATAACAACAAGAAGAAGACAACCTGCTACTGCTGATTTTAAAGTAAAACTGGAGTCATATGTAGCCAAAGACTGAAATAAATAGACGAATATAATTTTCATATGCTGATTAATAAATTATGGATAAAATTTTATCTTCTGCTTCATGTAGTATTGTTTGATGTTGGTCTAAAATTGAACGCACCAGGCTGTTTAGCGTTAAGAAGTAATCATTTTGTGAATACATTATCATTATAGTTATATTTCTGATTTACAGCCTGTTATTTCATGTTTTAATTATTAGAAAATATGAGGAAAAAATAGTAGGCAAATAATGTGGGTGGACAACCTGAACATACTATATAATATGTTCAGACCGCTTAATTCTTTTCATCCTTTTGTTCCTGGTTTCTTTTTCTCCTTTCTATATCCCTTATAAGTTTCATTTCCATATCTCGAAGGAGATTCGGTATTATCTTCTGATGCTTCTGTATTGCTCATAAATATTCTTTTTAGACTTCATCGACATACAAAGCATCTATTCTTTGTTTGTTTGCATAAGGTGATTTTTAAGGTAATTGGCTGCTTGTTTTTTGTTCAAATATAGTATTTATAGAGCAGAATACCATGAAGAGGCAATTCTTACTCTCAACAGGAGAGTTATATTAGTTGAGTGGATCTATCTGCCTATTTTGTAAAGGAGTTCGTCTACATAATACGCTTTATCTACCAACGAATAGATCTCATTTGATGATTTTTCTTCTTTTTTTCGCTGTTCGACAAATTTATCTTTTTCTTTTATATATGATTTTCTACTACGAATCTTCTCCATTTAGTCATCAACAGCACGTATACTATATATTGATTGCAGATTCATTATTCTTAACTATATTATTAAATAAGATAATAGTCAAACTCAATGGCATTTTATCCTCTCACAAAATAATCCAGAGACTTATCAGATAGTGCATTAATATTAATAATTAAGAATATGACAACAAAGCAAAAAGACCAAGACACAAACTTTCAGAAGAACAGAATATGTTGGTAGTTCAAAAGACGTCTTGTAAATGAAGAGGCATTACACTGCATAGTTGTTTTTATAGATTATAATGAGACTATTAAGACCTATCTACAACATACTGATATAGAATGCAGCCACTTTAGTTCGTAATAATTTATTTTTTTATATTTTCCTAGCTGTCATGGTATGACTAGAGGTCACAGAATATCAACAGCTTTCAGAAGGATGATGCTTACTTGTATAGTTATAAAGAAAAATATCATAAGAAAAGAGTAGTATTAAAATTTGATTCTTTTGTTTGTTTGTTCCTGCGGCACCTTCTTCAAATTCTCTTTCCTGTCCTCCGCTCATGGCTGATGCAATACTTATACCCATATGTTAATTATATCGCTATTTTATGGGAACTTAATATTCATTGCAAATTATAGAATTGATTAGCAACATACTCTCTGTATTCCTAAAGATTGCTACTCAAATTTTCATGAGACCTTTGTATTTATCTGAGTTACACTATAGTAAGCCGTTACAACTTCTCCTAAACAAGAAGAATATTACTGTCCCGTCCAAATGTCAGAAAGAAATCAGGTAATAATAGATATTGGCTATTATACTGAATAGTACAGTAAATAAAATTGATTTTATACCTGATTCTCACTCTATTTTGATTAGTATTTTTTATGAATATGTGAGAGAACATGGAAATCTCTGAAAACTATAAAAATAAAAATCTTAGCATTGATTGCTTTTACTATCATTTTAAGCTTAGATATTAATTTTATAATAGCAAAACCAAGTTCATAAAAAAACTATAAAAAAAGAAAGAAAAGGATATCTCGTACGTGCAGCTGTTTTTGTTATTTTTTACTTTTGCTTATTATCTTTATGATTCACTGGAGCTGCTGCTACCGCTGCTGCTACCGCTGCTGCTGCCTGCTGCTGCTACCGCTGCTGCTGCTACCGCTGGGGCTGCTGGTGCCGCTGGTGCCAAGGCTGCTGCTGAAGGTTTGCTGGAAGCAGTCTCTTATACCCTGTTGTGGGTCAGAACCACTTGACATATCGGAAACACATGTCTTAAAATCATCTAATTTCATGCTAGCACTACTACTACTGCTGCGCTATCGCCGCTGCTGCTGCTGCTATCGCCATCTGCCTGCTGCTGCTATCGTCACTACTACTACTAGTACTGGCCAATACAGGCATCACAACAACAGTTGATAATGCGAATATGGGCAGCTGTAACTAGTGCGACAATTGACATTGATTTCTTTGTATTCATTGTTGTAGTAGTAGGTAAATAACATCCTATAAAAGATCTGTGATACAATCCTCTAAATATGACTAGCACTTGCTGAGTAAAGAATTTAAGTTCATTGGACAGTAGTACTACTGCTACTACTACTATGCTTTATACTTTAAATTAAATGCATTACTCATCTCACATATTTATCACTGGATATATTCATTCGAGATTTAAAAAAGGGAGAATATGAAGAAGATAATGCAAGAGAGAGGCGACCTTCTCTTTTGGTTTAGTTTAAAATGATAATGTTACCACAGCTGATGTTGTCTACAAATATACCATTTTCATTTGTTTATCTAATTTATCCGATTTAAGAAACTTATGTGCAGTTGGTCCAATGTACCAGACCATCTAAATTCAGAAGAGCTGTACTTTCCTTTTCCACCAAAGTCTACCAAACCGACATTAGCATTTAGTGTGGAAGATACTTCTTTATCTCATACTTCGTCTACTTTCTCTTCATCCTGCACCTGTTTCAAACCGCTATTAAATTATGGTTCAAAATTTTTTAATTTCGTCACAAAGACTGGATCATTTTCTGTATCCAATAGTTTCTTAGTTACAAGATCAAGTGCATTCCAAGGCTATTCTTTATTCCACAGTCATAATATTTGTTTAGAGGTCCTCATTTCCAACTATACCTTTACCGTCTAATACTTCGCAATCTTGGGTAATTCTGAGTATACTGGCCTTGCCATCATATATTCTATATCATATAAATAATTTTGAGCTTGTTTTAGAATCCACTGCCTTATCTTAATAGGATTTGGTCGCCACCAACAAGATATTATTATTCATTGTTGTCGTTTATTTGAAGACGACGATTTGTGTTCTTTATAATATCCAAATCCAATTACTGCTGCAACTCCTACAATTATTATTAGAGCAGCTATGTTAAAAATTTCTGATGATTCTTTAGCAAATTTACTCCATGCTTCTCCAAAATAATATCCTACAATTGTTAGACTGATACTCCAAATTAGAGAACCAACGAAGGTAAACAAAATGAACTTTATTATATTCATCTTACCCAGGCCAGCCGGAATAGAGATTATTTCGCGAATGCCTGGTGCTAGCCTTCCTGCAAATACAGCTACCGCTCCATGTTTTTCAAACCATAATTCAGCTCTTTGTAATTTTGATTCGTTAATTAAAACATATTTTCCAACTCGAAGGATTGCAGGTCTTCCAATCTTTAAAGAAATAAAATAAATCATTATTGCTCCAATGGTAGAACCTAATGCTCCTATAGTGGCCATTCCTATTGCGTTTCCAAATCCAAGCCCTTTACTTTGTGCAGTAAAACCTATCAGTGGAAATATAACTTCACTTGGAATTGGTGGAAATATTGTTTCAAGCAATGTTGCTGCAAATACACCAGCCGGTCCTGCACTTGATATCCATGATGTAATACTATCTACTATGTCATTTAAAGTAAAGGTTACTGGAGTAGCTGTTAACATCATCATTGTTATTAGCAAAACACTGCTGCTGTTAAAAATGTAATAGATCAAGATTATTCAATAACACCTCTTTTGATAAGTAATTAAACATGTTCATACAGTATATTATTTTATTTGAGATATTCAGTCACTTCCTTTGATTTTCTTTACTGAATTGCACTACTATTAGCACATAGAGATTATCTAACAATATCTCTTAATTCTTCACAAATACCTTGTATGATAACAAACCTTGACTAGTCATCTTCATTGGTCTTATGATCATCTTTACTTGGAATCCGTATAACAAGATTCCGTATATTTGGACGAGGTCTCAAAGATTTATTCTTATTATTATGCACACTAGTTACATCAGATTTTCCACAAACATTCAAAGCAGTTGCTAAAGGGTTGGCACCAACAATATAAATATACTGTTATTAGAAATTCCAAATGCAGCTTCGATTGCATTATTACTACCTTTTACTTATTATAAATAAGACAGTGTGATACAATCGTCTAAATATGACTAGCACTTGCTGAGTAAAGAATTTAAGTTCATTGGACAGTAGTACTAGCGCTACTACTATGCTTTATACTTTAAATTAAATGCATTACTCATCTCACAATTAATGAATAACACTTCCTTTAGCCGTGGTTAATAGTAATAACAATAATGATGATAACAATAATAATATTATGATTCTTCTATGTGATTTGGGATAGGTTGATCTATTATGAAGGCTGAACTTGAAGGAGATGATATGTATAGTAAAGTGCTGGTGTATATTCAACAAAATCCTGGTTGTCATCTACGTCGGATCAAAAATGAGATTGGCATGTCAATGGGTTCAGTTCAATATCAATTATTTAGACTAGAAAAAAGAGGAAGGATAACTTCCATTAGACGCGGTTTGTATAAATTTTATTTTCTATCTGGACTTTTTCACGATAATGAAAAAGATATACTACAAGTTTTAAACCAGGAAACTGCAAGAGAAATCCTTCTGTTTGTTATTGAACAGAAAAACCCTACTCAAACAGACATTGTCAACAGTATGGGAATATCAGCTGCGTCTGTAAACTGGCATGTTAGACGCTTAATTACTCTTAAAATAATAAGTGAGATTAAAGACGGAAGATACAAGAGATACCAATTAACCGGTGTTAATAGCGATAATTCCAAATATATAATAGGCCTGTTGAAGAATTATTATCCTCGCATATGGGATAATTGGAGCAATAGATTAGGTGAAATGTTTCTGCATTTATCAAGACAAGAATATAATAATAATAATAAAAAAAAATAATGCATATAATGCATATTATTATTGCATCATTTGTTAGCATTGGAATTTATGATACTATAGAAGGTATAATCTATGTAATTGGTGCGATATTTTCAGTTATATTAGTAGCACTATCAATTTCTGCTTATAAAAATACGGGTATAAAAAAAATAAAATACGCCATAGTTGCATTTGGTCTGTTTGTCGCCTTTTTACTTTATGAATATCTTGAGCAAACTTTTAAAGCATCATTTAATACTCCCTATACTGATATAATAATACCTTCTTCCTCGCTTGCTATCCTAGTCTTATTCTTTTTAGCAATCGTTAGGAAAAAATAGTCATAACCTGTCAACTACTGAAACCTCTTTGTTAGAAATACTTGCACTATAAAAGCCACCGACCTAGCTAACTTTCGGATCTTATGATGATATTTTTAATAATCAATAAAATATATAGATGTAAATTGAATGAAGTGTCCCGAGTTCTAAAATCTCTAGAAAGAATGGCCAAAAATAAATTTATTCCTTCTATAGGTCCTATCAAAGGTGAAATTATAGCAAAAATTATCAAGAAATACAAACCGACAAATATTCTTGAAATTGGAACCTTGTATGGTTATTCTGCAATATTAATGGCTGAAATGCTGCCTGAAGATGGAAAATTAATAACTATAGAAGTCAATAAATTAATTGCAGATATTGCAAGAAAAAATATAGCCGATGCTGGACTCTTGGACAAAAAAATAGATGTTATTGTTGCTAATGCTTTAGAAATAATTCCTAACCTTGATTGGAAATTTGATCTATTATTTCTAGATGCTTCCAAGGATGAATACCTAAAGTATCTAAAATTAAGCGAAGAGAAACTAAATAGAGGATCTGTTATTATTGCAGATAATGTTGAAGTATCGAAAGATGAAATGCTAGATTATTTAGACTATGTAAGAAATTATAGAATATATAAGAGCAGAACTATTGAAACTACATTGGAATATACTCCAAATGTCAAAGATGCAATTGAAGTAAGTATTAAAGTTGCATAATGATATAGTAGATCTCTTTCTGGAGCTATCTTACTTTGAACTATATCGTACATAGTAGTATAAGATGAAATGCTTTAATTGCTATTCTGACTTTATTCCAACACTTTTAGACCCGGTATGCAAAAAATGTGGCTTTTGCTATTATTGCAGAGACTTTTCATGTTTTCATCATAAATAACAGAGCAATTATAAAAAGTCCATTAAATGGAAGGATATTCATTATTATGAAATTAAATAAGTCAGTCTAACTTACTATTATGTTTGCATTATTTTTATCTTCTAGTTCTAATAGATGTTTAACAACAGATAAAATACTCGTTCCGATCTGACTTGTGGAATACATGGTAGCAGAACAGACCAGTGAAAGAAGGTCAGATCGGACCGGTATGTATTTCTTGTATTCTATATACAGTTATATTCACCACAAAATAAGGTTTTAGGACATTCTTTATTGTTTAATCTGTCATTAGTAGTTAATTTCTTATTATTAGTGTCTTTTCAAAGTATTAAAAAGAAGTATACAATCTAACTGATATTTTGAACTTTCATAAATATCAGACAATCTCAAATTCAAATAGACATTTCAAGTGCAAGTCCTAGTTGGTAGATACTGGGCGGTGCTAAATAGATGATTAATAATAATCTGACCATAACATCTCACGCCTATAGTGATCAAATTGAAATAAAAGAACAAATAACAAAGAATATCAGCAGGCGCCTCCATTATGGATATATATCATCATAATTTCCAAGTATATAATATGCGTCAATTACTTTACCAATCTTATTTTCTATCGCGGTTTTAAAAGCTTCGACATGTTTTGAAATTACTGCTTGTCGAAACATATTATCTCTGCAAATTTGTCCTAAACATCACTAAATACCTGTTAATTCTAGACTGTCTAACAAAATATGTAGACAGTAAATTGGATATAAGTAAGGCATATAAATCAATTATGTAGATAGCGGCTTTTTCATTTTGGAACTCCTACTAAACAATCCTACAAACTGTTTCCATATATTTATCAGCAGGCAATATGTCAATTTTTACCCAATTGTTAGCAGGCAATATGTAACTATTACTACTAGTTTTCTCCATATATTGCTATTATTGGTGGCTGACTATGCCTTCCTCTTTTCCATAAAGAAACACTCAAACCAGCCACTAGCCAGCCTTGCAACCTCTTCGAGTGCTCCTGCTTCTTCAAAAAGATGTGTGGCTCCTGGAACTATTATCATCTTCTTCTTTTTTTCTAGCCTACCGAGTTGTTTGAGTGCCTGTTCATTTAATTGAATTACTTGTTTGTCATTTTCTCCTACAATTAAAAGTGTTGGAGATTGAATGTGATTTAGAACTTCTTGACCGGCCAGATTTGGTCTGCCCCCACGTGATACAACTGCACTGATAGCATTTGTCCGTTCTGAAGCTGCAACTAATGCTCCTGCTGCACCCGTACTAGCACCAAAATATCCAATATTCAAATTTCGAAGTTTAGGATATTGTGAAAGCCAGTCAGTGGAAATCAAAAGTCGTCTGGCAAGCAATCTAATATTGAATCTATACTCTTTGGTCATATCATCTATATTTTCCTCTTCGTTTGTAAGAAGGTCAATTAGTAGTGTAGCAATACCAGCTTTGTTTAACACCTGAGCAACATATTGATTTCTTGAACTATGTCTGCTGTTGCCACTTCCATGAGCAAATATAACAGTTCCTTTAGTATCAATAGTAGTGTTAGGTAGAGTTAAGTTACCTTCAATTATATTCTGCTGCTCATCATCATTATCAACAGCTATCTTGACAATATCATGATGATAACTAACTTGCTCGTGTTCAACCATCATTAATCATATCAATTAATCTATCAGTTATATAGATACATTTCTTTATATCATTTTCATTGTTTATACTTTGTTAATATAACTTATGATGATAATTTACTTCGCATCTTGGAATAGCTGAATTCCATACAATCTCAAATTGAAATATTTGCAGACTTTCAATTAATGTCTAAACTTTACATATTTGCCTTAGTAGAGTCATTGCAACAAAACCTGAATCATTAACATATGATGATTATTAACTAACTATATTATTATGTAAAAACTAATTTATCTAATAAAACTTGTATGAGTTAATTAAATGCGTAATAAATGTACCAAAGAAGAAGAAAAAGCAATAGAGAACAGCAACGTAAGGTTTTACCAAGCATTTTAAAGTTTGTCCCTTCAAAAAATGGAAGAAGTGTGGGATCTTACTGATAACATAGTCTGTTTTCATCCTGGTTGGGATTTGGATACAGGTTGGATTGCAATACGAGATAGTTGGATTAGAATATTTCAAAATACTGAGATGATAAAGTATATGATTACAAATACAAAGATAAAGATATTTGAAAATATAACAATAGTCGTTTGTTTAGAAAACATTGAAACTATTGTCAATGAAAACCATATCAGCATGGGTGTAATTGCTACAAATATATTCAAACGTGAGAATATTAACGAAGATAACAACAACACCAACAATAATAATAGATGATTACTAATACACCATCAAGGTTCCGTCGAATCAAATTACATTCCTCCGAATGTTTCTGATGATATCTGTAATAATTAGTACATCATTGAGTTATCTGTGTATCATACTCCTTATGTTATCTTGAATATTGAAATTAGAAACACTATATTAGATTTTGTATTATCTTATTGCTTTAAGCTTTTTCTAAATTTTTGTTAATAGCTGCCATCTATTTTGATACTTACATAAGCAATTATTCGATCAGTATTCGTAGACAAGTCTAATCTCTAACAGTAACCGTTATCATCCTTGCCTGATCTGGGTCAATGGGTGCATCTTTAGAATCTGTTTTTAACGAAGATATTTTGTCTACTATGTCCATTCCAGATATCACCCTTCCAAAGACAGTATATTGGCCATCCAAAAAGTATGAATCCTGTAAGACTATAAAAAATTGTGATCCGGCACTATCCGGATCTTGTGATCTTGCCATAGATATTGCACCACGAGAATGCTTATTTTTGTTAAATTCTGCTTTTATAGTCCAGCCGGGGCCACCGGTTCCCCACCTTCCTCTGTCGCTAGTATCTCTTGTATGAGGATCCCCTCCCTGTATTACAAACCCTGGTACAATTCTATGAAATATTAATCCATCATAAAATCTATTCTCTGCCAATTTTTTAAAATTTTCAACTGTCTTTGGTGCAACATCAGAATAGAATTCTAGTTCAATATCCCCAAACTGGGTCGTTATGTGAGTTCTATTTACCATTATCCTGGAGTTGCCATTTACCTTTATATTAATCAACAGTGAGAGTGTGAGTGTCCATGTTAACCCATGCTGAAAGTCATTATGCACTAAAATGAAAAAATCAAATATAATATTAGCATATTACTCATTTTTTTGAGTAGTCAAGTTAAGTCAACTCTGTCTGTCTATCACTTTCAGAGTTCCATAGAACACGACATTGTCTCTGGTGGTTAAGGAGCTATTGCAGCATTATTGTCTGCATATGCTACATTCAAAATGGAAAGAAAGACCAATCGTTAAAACTGATTGGAAATCTATTGCAATGAGAAAAAAGTAAAGACATGTTAAGGATACTGAAATAACTATATAAAACTCAAGATCGGTTGCTCTTGATAATGGATGTAAGGCTATTTCACTAACATGAATCAAAATCTAAATGGCAGAATATCAAACCTTCTATATATTGGAACCTAATCCCTGGACTATAATAATGGATACAACAGATCTCCATAGATATGCTACGCAGAAATCAACTTTCTATTGATAATATTTCAGAAGAGGTATAGAATTGGATTAGGAAATCAAATCTTCCTATATGCCTGTCAAAAAGCAAAGTGAATTAGGTGCAATATTAGAAAGGTTAAAGAAAAGTGAAAGTTCAGCATATTTTGATAAAGAACTGTCGCTTTATAATGGAAGTGCAAAACATGGTGGTAGAGATTTAAGTTAATGTATAAAAGACATGATATTAAAAACACCATTTCAGGAAGTACCATTTATGATGAAGAAAGGATAAATAACAACTGGGTCCGTCAAGATAAAAATTGGTTAGAATATATTAAGAGGGTAAGGCAAAATAATAAGGAAATGAATAAAGAAAATTGGATGCATAGTTATAGGAAGAACTTTAGGATATTCTTACTTATTGTATAGAAAATCATAATGATTCTGATTTTGAAGCAAAGAAGAAAAGATTAGAAGAAATTGGTAGACCTATACGTAGACGCCGGAGTTGATGCTATAGAAAATATGTTTTATTCAATTGAGAGTAGAATATGAGAAGTCGGTAAAAATGCTAAGCCATATCATGCTTGGTAGAATAATATAACTGAAGAATAGAAGTATAGAAATATCATACACATGCTTTAACCCATTTTTGAAATATATCAAAAAATTCTATACCTTCGTAATGACTCTATAAGTTTGTCCGATAGCAAAGAAGAGTGGCTGTATATGCATACATCCATGCACACACAAATCATATATCCCATCTCAATCCTTAATACGAACTGTGTAAGTAGGATAGTGGTTATATCAATATGCAAAAAGGCAGTGTTTCTTCCATTAAAATCAAAAAATTTGAATTTCCAGGAAGTATACCCCACTATCCTCAACTATTATCTTTTACCATTGAGTATATGATACTTAAGATAAAACCTGATTTTGATTCTGATTCTCTCAAAGACTGTAGACAGAAACTAAAAATTATTGCATTAGAAGACATAAACGAAATTAAGCTTGACATTGCAGAAATAGATGTATACCAAGTAACATCTTCTTCTGATAATATTCATGTAATATCTTTTGATACTTTAAAAAAGGACGATAAGCTGGTTATCAAACTTGGGCAAATATTACAAAAAGGCAATAGGGTAGATCTTACTATTAGATATTCTGCTGGCTATTATCGCAAAGATGGTGTATTTGGTATTTACACACCGAGAAGCGGATTTCATTTTATATCTTCTAGCAAATGCTCCTCAGATAAACAAGCGTGGACGCAAGGACAAGCATTAGAATCAAAATATTGGTTTCCATGTCTTGATGATCCTCAAGTCAAGTTTCCACGGGAAATTCAAGTTACTGTTCCGACAAATGATTTTATTGTTATATCTAATGGTGAACTAGCACGTCGAGAAGGAAATACGTGGACATGGATAGAGCTAAATCCGACTCCTGCATATCTTACATCCATTGTTATAGGTAAATTTGCTCAGGAACAACAAGAATATCGTTATCATGATGATGATGGAAGCAGCAGGAATTGCATTTCGTTATTATATTATTGGCCCAAAGATATATCAAAAAGAGATGCTATGTTAACTTTTGTAAATACTCCAATCATGATGAGATTTTTTGAAGGATATTTTGGTATGAAATATCCATACAAAAAGTATTTGCAAGTCGCAGTAGAGGAATTTGAGTTTGGAGGTATGGAAAATACAAATTGTACTATCTTAACAAAACATATCTTACATGATGAAATAGCAGCAATTGACTACACAAGGGACATCGATGTTGTTTCACACGAGCTTGCTCATCAATGGTTTGGTGACTTGGTAACGTGTAGAGATTGGTCAAACATATGGCTTAACGAAGGTTTTGCCACCTATTGTGAGACATTGTATTGGGAAAGTATCAAAGGACATGATGAGTTCTGCTACAAGGTAATGAAAATAGCAGACGACTATCTTCGAAGAGTCAAGACACCTTTACAAGCGGCCAATTGTAACAAGAATATACAAGCATCCTGATGATCTATTTGATACTCATTCTTATGAAAAAGGGGCTTGCATTTTGCATATGTTACGTAACGATATTGGTGACAATAACTTTAGAAAATCTATAAATAATTATCTCGTTACATACAAAAATAACACTACGGAAACTGACGACCTACTTAAAATTGTTGAAGATGTCTCAAGGAGGAGCATGCATCGATTCTTTGATCAGTGGGTTTATCGATCAGGTCATCCTGAACTTGACATAGAATTTTCTTTGGTAAAAGACTCAATAATAAAAATCAAAATTACGCAAAGAAAAAGAGAAGATAATGGAGGGAATTGTAGTAATAGTAATACTGAACGTGATAACGCTGATTGTTGGGATCTATTTGAGTTCACCCTTGATGTAAGGATAGTTTTTTCTGGTACTACCAATATTGAAAACAATAATAGTAAAAGCGATCTAGTATCAATTCATGTATCCGAAAGAATAACAGAGCACTCAATCGAACTTCCGAATGATGCCAGAATAGAATGGATATCTATAGATCCGCAATTTAAAATATTGAAAGAAATAAAATCTGTAAAAATTACAAATGAAACGAATAAATTTCAACTGGGAGAGATGCTCAAAAATCAATTACGTAAAGGAAGATCAATAATTGAAAGAATAGAAGCTGCACGAATACTCAAGAATCAATATTCAGATGATGTAGTAGATGAACTACAAAATGAAGTTATAGCAGACCCTTTTTATGGGGTATCCATAGAAGCTGCAAATACACTCGGATCGTATCATGAAAAAAATAATTATGCTAAGACGAATAAAGCATATCAGGCACTTTTCTCGTGTCTTAATAACAAAGCAATATTTTCTAGATTGCATCCTGAAGTTAAACAAGCAATAGTTCGAAATATAGGACAATTTGAAAGAAAAGAATCAACCAATTTGCTTGAGTCACTATTATATCAACTAGAAGAGAGCTATTTTCTTCGAGCAAATGCCGCAACAGCAATTGGAAAAAGTAGCAAGAATGAGATATCTTCCCCTGATAACATAAAAAAAGAAAAGATAATATCACTACTGAAAGAGAATGTAAAAATATCTGAATCATTTCGAAATGTTATTGCAAGCGGTGCTATTGATGGATTAAAAGAATTCTCAAAAGACAATGATAAAGATATTGTAGTAGACATTGCAAATTTCCTTATTGTAAATACTGATTCTAATAACGAATACTTCAAAAGGCTATCTGCGACTTCTGCTTTATCCAAATTTCTACGTACAGCAAAGAACAATGATGATAATGATGAAAAGAATGCAAAGCTAGACGAAATGAATCGAAAAGTATTGAACCAGCTCTTGAGATTATTAAAGGATAAACGTCGGAAAGTAAAAATCAATGCATGTAAAGCACTTGCAGACAACGAGGTTAAACCAAGTATGCCTGACTTTAAGATATTTGAAGCCATAGATGCATTGATATACGTTGCCGAACACGATTTGGACGGATTTGTAAGAAGAGAGGCTGAAAGATGTGCTAGTATTATGAGAGAATGGATAAAGGAATGGTCAAGTAAACCACCAATTTTAGATATCAAGATTAGAAAAGAGTAAAATTTTTGCACTAAATTCTGAAGAATCTTAAAAATCTGAATATGGGTTCAATAGAACCTTTTGCAAGAACGAATCTAATCCTACTGACCTCACTAACTATACTGATTTAATTTCCTCTTTGTTAGTTAGTAATAAAATGATATATCAAAACCAATGACCTTGATTTTAACTTTATATGATATCTTAATACTATGGATAGTCGTGCATTTAATATTGGACATTCAAATTGTTCATGGGATGTTTTTATATCTCTTCAATTACAAAGTTGTATTACCATTGTAGTAAATGTACGACAATTTTTCGTGTTCTGGATTATGGCCACAATTCAATAAAGGAAATATGATGAGATTTAAAACATGATATGGGCGAATGAGGATTATATGAATATATATATCTTGACTGCTTTAACTTAAAGTTCTAAATATCTATCAGAATTGAATAAAAGATAAAATATTGTAAAGGGCCTTGGAAAATGTTGAATATTATTATTTCTTAAAACGCCACAATTATTATAGTATTGGGGACACGCTTCTTTATAACTTTAGACCATAGCATCAACGTCGATGCAGAGCTTTTATTTAATTCTATTGCCTCTTTCAGTCGCTATTAATATATTATATGTATTATTTATATTTAGTAGTATATGAAAGAAACAACAGTGGCTTTAACAATTGTTGTTATTGTTTCAATAGCAATAACTATGCCTGTATTTGCACAAACTAATCAAAGGAGTGATCCCCAAGAAAATAGACCTGGATCAACTGCTAGTAATATAACAACTCCAATAAAACCACAGGGAACGTCTATACAAGCTGCAAATGACACTTCAGTATCAGAGAATGCAACTCCTTCAACTGCTGGTAATATAACAACTCCAATAAAACCACAGGGAACGTCTATACAAGCTGCAAATGACACTTCAGTATCAGAGAATGCAAATCCAATAAAACCAGGATAATCATATCATAGCAAGATATAATTTCTTTTGTCTTTATTTTATGAAATACAGAGAATAGAATGCCAATGCAAAAAATTCCTGTTCCTCGTAGCAACTATATTAAAAATATACACAGCAACAACCGAAGTCACCAACAATAGCAAAGAAGAAACAAGCTATGCACATAAACTGGCGAAGACTCTATCAATCCTTTTGCAGTAAACAACCAATGTTCCTGTTTGTAGAGAATATTCATGATTTAATTAAGAAAAAGAAGTGCAGCAATTGATGCACATTACTTAGACAACGAATTGATTGATCGGTGATTTCCTATAGTGGATCTAGATAAATGTGCATGCCTTCATCAAACAACGTATAATAATAAAAATAATAGTTAAGAAAAGGAAAACAGTATAGTTAACTTATTCTCTTAAACATTGTCAAAATATGATTGATTATGAGTGTATGAATTAATATAATTATTATTAACGCATTAGTAATATTAAGAGTAATATTAAGCAGTACGAGATGGCATTATGGTAAATTCATTTATTGTCGTCCGATTATTATTAGCATAAAACTTGCCTGTTAGTGTTCTTCCATTATGTGATACGTCCACATTAACTATACCAAATCTTAGATACTGCTTAATAAAATAATCTTCTTTACCTATAAAAGGAACAAGATTCTTAGCTCCAGTTCCTACTATAACAAATATCTGCCAATCAGGATCTGTATGGCTGGTTGTATTTGTACTGGTTTCTATTGGATTTGATGGACTAGTGCTATTGAATTTGATAGGATATGTCCTCTGATAGCTGTGATTATGTCCTTGCAATACAAGGTCTACTCCATACGGTTTAAAGAGGTCTTGCCATCTTTGATTGCAAGAGCTTACACAGCTGGAAAACGTCATATGACAAGGAACATTTGTGATAATAGCATCATTAGAGGAGAAAGGAGTCTAAGAAGTTAACTATAATAAAACTGATTCTGATAATTAAAAAAGGGTAAATTATAATTTTTGCTGATAGAAATTAATCACATTTTCTTTTTCTATTTCTTTTTCTTATTCAAAAATGCAGACATCATTTTCTTTCTATCTTCATGTGAGAAGCATAATGCCCACCCATATATTTCCAAACGTAAGCCTGTATCAATATCTATATCCATTCCTTTATTGATTAACATTTTGCTGGTTTTGATGGCACTAACACTATTCTTTGTAATCTCTTTTGCAAATGAGAGACATTGTTCCATAAACTTTTTGTTGAGAATCTTTGCTACTTCTGCAGATCTTTCCTTTTCTTTAACTGCGTCATCTTTCGATACTTCTGGAGGTAAATTATCCTCAGATCCTAGACTTACTACTTTATTAACAAGCCCAATTCCTTCTGCTTCCTTTGCTGTTATCATCTTGCCTGTAAAGATTAATTCCTTCGCTTTAGCTGGACCAACGATTCTTAATAATCTCTGAGTTCCTCCCCAGCCTGGAGGAATACCAATTGTAACTTCTGTTTGGCCTATCTTAGCATTACTTGATGCTATTCTAATATCACATGCCAATGCAAGTTCACAACCTCCTCCCAAAGCGTAACCATTAATTGCAGCAATAATTGGCTTTTCTAAATTCTCTATTTTATTAAGTAAAGTATGAATTAAATTTGCATATCTTTCTGCTTCAATAGGATTAATATTTACTACATATCTAATATCTGCACCTGCACAAAAGGACCTTACACCTGTACCGGTAATAATCACAACCTTTATGGAATCATCTAGAGCAACAATATCTATTGCTCTATATAATTCTGCAATAACCTCTTTGTTAAGAGCATTCAATACATCAGGCCTATTAATTTTTATAATAGCAATATCGTTGGTCTGTAATTCAATTACTATGTATTTCATTGTTGACATCTAAAAAGTTAGTTTAGCACTTTATTTAAATATCAACTTGTGTATACGAACCAATTTCTTTTAAATATTTAAGTTATGAAAAACAAAATTCCTTTTGTATTACGCTCATTATAACACCATCTAGACGCAATACGAGGGGCAGTGACTTTAGTTGCTATTGATTCTTGATTACAGAAACAGTATTTGAATTAGCGTTTGTAGTGTATATGCTATCATCATTAAGATTATATGATACACCACTTGGAGTATTATTAATTCCTATTAGGATAGTGGTACTGATTGTATTTGTTAAACCGCTTATAACTGATATGGTTCCATTGATAGAATTTGCGACATATGCATTTCCATTATTTTGATTAAATGCAATACCGTTGGGTCCTAAACCTATTTGAATAGTTTCGACCAACGCATTAGATGTACCATTTATTACAGAAACTGTATTCGAACCCATGTTTGTCACGTAAATGTAATTGTTTAGTGTATTGTAAACAATGGCTGAAGGAGCGATCGCATTTAAAGATATCTCGTCAATTAATGTGTTAGTTGTACCATTTATTACAGAGACTGTATCTGATCCTCTGTTTAGCACATAAATATTATCATTATCTGAATCATAAGCAATTCCTGTTGGGCTAAATAAATTACCTCCTGCACCTGAAGTTATATTATCAACAACAACATTAGATGTACCATTTATTACAGAAACTGTATTCGAACCCATGTTTGTCACGTAAATTGTGTTGTTGATTGAATTAACTGCAATCCCTGTAGGACTTTTTCCTGGAAAATCTCCTACAACTATAGAGCCTATTAAGGAATTGCTTGTTCCATTTATTATCGATAAAGTACCTGACAGCGTATTGGCTACATAAAACAGTCCATTAGCAGGATTATAAGCGATAGCCTGAGGATTTTTGCCCACAGGAATGGTTGCTACTATGGTGTTAGTTGTACCATTTATTACAGAAACTGTTCCTGTTGTATTGAATTGGCCATAGTTAGAGACATATATCAAGTCATTATTTGGGTTTAAGGCAATTCCATATGGAGCTGAAAAGCCTTTGATTGTTTCTGAAACTGACAGTGGTTGATTAGGAACAGGTAATGGAGGTTTCGGTTGTGGAGGTGTAATTGCTTCATTTGTTATTATACATGCCTTCGCCTCTCCAGAACTTATTGTTCCTTGGCAGCTGTTTGAATAATCTGTTGTATATCCAGATGGTCCTTCATCTTCAGTAATACGATATCTTCCTGGATCTAAATTAACAGTTACACCGTCTCCTGATTTTCCTGGAAAGGATCTTGGTAATGGATTGTTGCCATGTACTGTGATAGTAAATGCAGATGATTTTACAGCAGGTCTGTAACTTTTATCATTGTTATCAATAATATTCTTAATAACTATCAGTTGTGCTGATTCATCTGGAGGTTGAAACATATTAGTAATAGTGCATTTATTCATAGCACCAGCTTTCATGCTGCCAATACAACCGTCAGAATAATCAGCGGTATATCCTGGTGGACCTGTTTCAATAACTGAATAGCTGCCAGCTTTCAGATTAATAGTTGTTCCTGAAGAACTTCCAGCAAAGGATGATGGCGATGGGTTGTTACCATTAACTGTTATAGTAAAGTCAGATGGATTCTTATTGCCACCTCCTTCGTTAATAACTTGTTTCGTAACTATCAGTTTAGATAATATCCCTGGAATAAATGGATTGTACTTATTAGTTATTATACAGCTTACAGTGTCGCCTCCTTGTATAGTACCATCACAACCACTTGAGTAATTAGGAGTATAGAGACCAGGAACGTAATCATAAGATATCTCTGGGCCTTCTTTTTCTGTCACGTTATAGCTACCTTCATTTATGGTGATGGTGGTTCCTGAAGCACTTCCAGCAAAGGATGATGGCGATGGGTTCTTACCATTAACTGTTATAGTAAAGTCAGATGGATTCTTATTGCCACCTCCTTCGTTAATAACTTTCTTAGTTACAATTATCTTGCCAGTTGTGGTAGGAGGAGGTAATGCAGAATAAGTGTTGGTAATAGTACATTTTTTAGTTTCGCCATCGTTTATAGTACCTGAGCACTCATTAGATAACGTGGAATTATAATTAGTAGTAGGCCCGGATTCAGTAACCTCGTACTTACCTTTAGACAGTTGAACAGTAGTACCGGACGAGCTGCCTCTAAATGATGATGGCGATGGGTTGTTACCATTAACTGTTATAGTAAAGTCCGATGGATTCTTATTGCCACCTCCTTCGTTAATAATTTTTTTCGTAACTGCTAATGTTCCATTAACTGGTTTATTATCGGAAGTTTTGTTTGAGGAATCTAACTTTAACGCAGAGGATGAGAATGAGGATGTATTTGAATCGATTAGAGCCTTAGATTTTTTATCTTCTTTTACATCGGATATGGGCGATGAGGGTAAGGATAATAATGACGATGTATTCTCATTCTTTTTATCAGCAGATTCTTCATATGAATTTAAAACCACAAAAGTGGACAACACTAGTATTGAAGAAAGAATCAAAAAGAGAAAACTTAATGCAAATCTAGCAGTTATATTAGTGAACGACATTTCTCCTTTTACTTGTCTGTAAACCCAGTATGAACTATTTTTACTTTTTCTTATTTTCTCTTCTATATACTAATTGAAATTTGCAACGAGGAAATTGTTTATAGCACTTACACATCTTTTAATTACCTCTCTTCATAAAATCGAGCTAAGAATTTGAGTCAAATCGCCTCAGCTCTACAACAAAGATCCAAAGAATCCTTTGGATCTTTTAACTACTCAGCACAATAAAAATGAAACTAACACAAGTTATGAGAATATCAATGAGTTTAACATATCCTACGGCGACCTCGATGGTAATGAGATAATCTATTTTGATGTAAACCGATATTGATGGTGACTATAGATTATCCTTTGTTATTGATGTAAAAAATTCATACAAAGAAGGTGAAGTTATGATAATTAGCAGAAAAGATGTCACAGTATGGAAAAATAATGATGGCTACTCAGTTAAAGTTATTATAATAACTAAGGCATTAGGATCATTGATACTTTTATACCGTCGGTAAGTGACGAGTAAGCATTTATTCTAAACAATAGATCTTCTCAGCATTAAGTAAAAACAGTTGAAGTCACTTTAACGCATAATTGATATTAGGAGATAAAAGAATCTAGATTAAAGGTAAAGTCGTTAACTAATACATAACTTATACGAATACTTAAGTTCAAGTTAATATACAATAAAATTATTATCTACTAACATACATCGATACTACCAATGAAGCGACTCCACAGAAGGAAAGATTATCACATTTAACCACAATACTTGCTGGTATAATATTGCGCCATGTGGCGTCAAATCATGTGTGCATATGGATATCGTGGAGTAAGGCTGTAAGTATAAATTGAGATTTTTTCTGTTGACAGATCGAGATAAGACAGACGCTAGTCAGAATGAGAACAATGTTCAAAGTAAAAAGATAAATTAGGATCTAATCTAAAGAATTCCATTTATTTTTATCTCATCTCTATTGAGATCTTTATTTGTGCTTTGCATTTACTATCATTCAATTTTGTACTTAACCATGACACAAACTTTTCTTCAAATTTTTTGCCTCTAGAATCATTAATATCATCGGTATTGGCCCGGTAAAGTCTTTCAACAAATCCTCCAGCAAGAAATAATTTTGAAAATGACCATCCTGCATTTGATACAGGTTGAGCTAAATCAAAGATGTCATCTTCTTTATTGAATCCACATATTTCCTTATAGTATGATAACATTTCTAAGAGAATATTAGAATCAAGCTCAAAATCAATAGTCATGAAATCAAGAATAAATGTACTATAATATTGCACCATACTTTACAGCAATATATATTTAAACTACGTCTATTTAATTTTTAAAATTCTACTATACTTTTGTTGCTCTCATATTAAAAACAACGTATATCAGTATTTTGTATCCTAATGTGTTAAGAATGTACGTAATTTATCGTATACTATAGCTGTCTTCTCAACAAATGGTCCATGCCCTGCATCTTCTATTATCTCAAACGAATCAAGATTTTTTTTAAAGACTGCTTTAAACTCGTTAGCATACTCTAAAGGTATCAGTTTATCTTGTCTTCCCCAAATGATTAAACAAGGAATATCTTTAATTTGATTTAGTCTATCTAGTTCAATCCGTTTTGTAGTACTATCATAGAATGCTGTTTTGAATGCTTGTTTTGCTCCTGGTTTTCCAATTGTTCCAATAAATAGATCAACTGCTATAGGAAGCAGCCTTGAACGCTCTGCAAGCAAATCCTCAAATATCCTTTTTACTTTTTTATATCTTAGTATAGGATCTATTTCCATTGCAGCATCAAGATATAGTAATAGCATTGGAGTTGGTTGCATAAGAACACCGGAGGAATCTATCAATACAAGTTTTTCTATTAGATCTTTATTTTCTATGGCAACTTCTGCCAGCTATATAGCCACCCAATGAGTGACCCACTATAGTTATCTTTTCATTTCTTCCAATCCCAATTGCTTCTTTGAAATCGATAATAAATTTGCTAAATCCTTTTATTTTATAATAGTCCTCTATCTCTGGTTTATCACTTAGACCAAAGCCTATTAAATCAACAGTTATTGTATGAAAATGTTCTGATAGAGCTTCTGGAATATCCCGCCAAGCAATAGAGGAAGAGCCGAGGCCGTGTATAAACAAGATATGCTTATTTCTTTCCTTTCCAAATTCGTCGTATTTTATTTTAACTCCTTTCACATTTGCAATAGACATTTGAAATAAGCATCCAATTCGATTATATATTTAATATAGTTATCTGTTATCACCATAAAACTTAAGATGAATACAACTTTGCTCGGTTGATTATTATTCTTCATTGTTCACAATCGGTAACAAATTGCTGAGGTTGCAGAATCTCAAATGAATAGACAGTATAGAAGATCACATGGGTTTATATTGATGATTGCTAACCAGAAGGCGAAATAATAAAGAATGTAATGTAATTTATGGTTATGAATAAGTTCTGATATCAATTTCTTCAGATATATTAACTCATATAAGTAAGCAAAATACTTCAATTTTATTGCTACAAAATCTCAGTCCGAAAGATGTTTTAAGTGGAGTGATTGCAACTAAAGCATTATAAAATAAAGTTATTTAATGAACGTTTATGCGTACAGGAAAAAGAAAAATAGAACTTATATAATCATAGCCATTACTGCAGGATTTAGTTATTTTTTAAGAAAAGGCTTAAAAGATTTAAGTTACAGATCGGCTATATGAAACTCTACAAGCGTTAATTTTGACTGGATTTCCATATAATAGAGGCTACCAGTATGACAAGACCAATATCTTTACTGCATATTTCTATACTAGTAATGGTCAGCAAATATATTGAATATACCTTCTATTAAGCCGATAACTGAATTTAATCATAATAATCAATATGGTATGAATATGAAAGACTTCTGCATTGTATTAATCAGCTTGTTATGTTAATGAATGAATCTAAAGCTTTTATCCCCTGTTTCTTTTAGAAAGTTCTCTATGTCTATTATAATATTTGAATAATTATGTAATCCGGCATCCGGGAATACACTGTATGTCGTGTATTTTGTTGTTAGAAGTGGTTTGGCAGATATCAACCAAATATTTTCATGGTTTGGCTGAAAGAACTCCAATTGTAATATTCTATTCAAATCTATCTTATCCTTGATAATCTGAATAATAATTGATCTATCTGGTTTTGTCTTTAAACTTTGTAAATTTGGTATAATTACATCAATTGTAAGATCGTTTTTAACCCGGATTTTTCTTTCTGATGGTAAAGTACAAATTGTAAGCATAAAATGAAGAAGGATCTCGCATAAAGTTGCAATTGTTATATCATCATCACTTGATTCATAAGTCAGCTTTGTAATACATTCATTCATTATTTTATGAATATAATGTTGGGATGATTCAATGTTTGAAGTGATCTTTGCTTGAATTTTTTCCTTACCTATGTCTTTTATTTCCGAGTATAGGATTTGCCTAATTTTCTCTCCAGCTAACATTTTAATTAATGAAATGCATTGACAATATCAACCTGTCTATACAGATTTCTGATGCATATCATATATATTAATTGTAGGATGTTTGTCTATTTGGTGATGATACGGAAGATAATTCACAAAGTAACACCTATTAATTAGAAAGTTGGGCATACTTCTTATGATATCAGCAAAATTGAAAGCCTATGCCAAGTTAAAGTTACTAGTTTCGCAAGTAAAAGTTGCTTAAGTAATGATATAGAGAGGAGATACCTACGAGTTTTACCAACCTGCCCTCAATGGATCAGATTCATGCAAGAGTAAATAAAACCTTGAGCAATGGTATCCAACTAAACATGTCAACCGAAGAATCCAAAAAATTGCTTAGAAGACATGTAAACAGCAAAACAAACCTAGTGATCGTATTTATAGATATTAATAACTCAACAGAAATGAGTCTCTCATTACCAGAGAATAAATTTGCGTTAATGATACAAACCTTTGCTCAAGAAATAAGCATTGCCGCATTAGGTTATGGTGGGTATGTCTTCAAATATGAAGGTGACGCGGTTATTCTATTATTTCCTGCAGGATATGATAAGGCAAAAGCCTGCAAAAATGCATTAAAATGTTCAAGAGCAATATTAGAAATCATAAAAGAAGTTATTAATCCTGCGTTTAAGACAAATGATTTACCTGAAATTAAAGTAAGAATAGGATTGGCTTATGGCAATGCTTTAGTAGTGCTTTATGGAAAGAGTTTAGAAAAAGCCCACATAGATATAATTGGTTCCAGTATAAGTATGGCCTTAAAGATTGTGTCTCTTGCAAAGCCTAATCAAGTGTTGGTTGGCGAATTTATTTACAATATTCTTCTATCATCATCAAGTCATAAAGATTTTTTAAATGATAGCAAGTTTATAGAGGTAAATCTGGATCCAATAAAGTGGAATTATCCTTCTCTCTTTAATCCTGGAAGCATATATCGTGTATACGAGTATTTAGAAAACAATAAATTATAGCATAGCCTCTAATTCAATATAAAACTGTTGAAATAGCAGTTTAGCATTTGGATTTCTCATATAAGATTATTCAAGAGACATTATTTAACAAATGTAAATCACTAATTAAACGAATTGGAAAAGGTAAATGTATTAATGTAGAATATGCCTTGAAAGTCATAAAATAATGTCCACAGCATTGTGCAACACGAATTTAGTTACAGCTATATTTAAATTTAAGAATCTGACTAAATGAACAGCCTAATAGAAGAATTCACTACAAGTTTTTCTATAATGGGCAAATAATTTCTGAAAATATCTTTAATGAAAGAAAAGAAGAAAAAGAAGATGGTTTTAACTGTTTGTAGGACTTTGTTCTTGTTAAGCTGCAGCAGAAAAGCCTGTTCAGCCTCTAATATATTATTGCAATTCTATTACTGCATCATCTGTTCGACTATAGAATTCAAGTTCTCTCTTGTAAGGTCTAATGCATTGATTGTTAATTGATTGTTAATACCAACTACTTTTAGTGCGTATTAGTAATTTCATTTGATTGTCTTTTAAATTGCTCTGAGTATGGTGTTGAGACTGGGATAATAAAGCTCGCTTGCAATTGCTTTTGAGCTGAAACTATATCTGGATTCATATTCTTGCCGCTGGATATAATCCTGGCAAGATTAGAATGAATCATTGTATTGAACATTGACATGTACTCATGGATGTTGGATTTCTTATATTATCTAATAATTAGATTCTCAAGTTGATTAACTGAAAGGTATGAGCTCCATTTGAGTACTCTTATAGTTATATCCATTTTCTACCATTTTATTATCATTATATTTGAGATTACTTATATAAATGTCTAAGGTATTGTAAATGGACTGTCTGATTATATCAGATTTAATAAATGCATTTTACACATATTAGGAGAAGAATACAAAATCTAAAGTCATCTGTAGAACACTAGGTTTTGGAGCAGAACATAATGATGATGATAATAATAATAAGATAATAACATAGGATATTCGATGCATAAGGTTTAACCATATCACGGAAAGATCAATCCATTGAGAAAAATTTATTCTTGAAAATTATGAATTTTTAAACTTTCACATTGATATAGATGTGAAATCATGTATTTTGTCACTTATAGTCTCGATCGCGATACTTGCAGTAAAAAGTTAGTATTCCAAACAATGATTGCATTTGTATTTCGTGCTTTTTCACATCTTTCGTTTACCTGATGAAATCGGATTTCACAGCATTTATTTTATTACCGTTAATTTGCTGAAGTCACTATAGATTGCTCCTCTTCACGTTCTGGTTCGACTTCGACACTCTCCTCTAATTCTCTATTCTTTAATTTCCCCTTTTGCGGAATTTCATAGTCAAAGCACATGATAACATTATTAATTGCTTTTATGACTTAAATAAGTTTCAATAACATAATGATGACACAATTAGTTCAAGAAAAACCTGATTGTGTGGGGAAAAAAGATTTGTAGAAGTAACAATCAAAATGCTCTCAAAATAAAATTCACTGTTGTTATTATTAAATCTAATATAAAATAGCCATAATATATTTATAAATTTAAACATCATTTATTACGAGAAAAGTTGGATTGAGATAGTTACTATAGTTAGTAACGCAATGAAAATATCTTGTCTGTCAGGGAATATTTAGCTAGAATTGGTTTTGCAAATTGTTGATACTAAGTTAAAAGTTTTTTAACCTGTATTGAATTTAATATTAGATGGAATTATATGATGTTAGACTACTGTGAACCGAATCCAAATGTCCAGTTTGAAAGAGGATGCTCAACTTTCAAAAGATCAGAGTCAAAAGAATTGTTTGAACTAGTCGCTGATATAATTTGGAAAACAGTAAGTTGAGATTGTATTGTAAAGATATCTGTCATAAATATAAAGCTCATAAATCGTCTAACGAACTAAGTTATTATATGAAAGGTCATAAAAGATGTATAGAATGTGAGACATTTTTGCAATGGGATGGACTTAAATGTCCTTGTTGTGGCCGCGTTCTAAGAACAAAGCCACATAACACCATTTCAAAGGGAAAATTACAACTTAAGCAGGCATATTTGGAAGCTATTTAATGACCAATCCATGAATACAAAATGGTAATAATATTTCTTAGGCTATTGAACATATTGGACACCTCAAGAATTGCATTCAGGACATTCCTCAATAAACATCTTTTCTGTATTATTTATTTCATCAGTTCCCAATATAAATCCCAAATTTTTACATGTCTGGCATAAATGCATTTTGTAGGTATAGTTCTTATCATGCATCTCCTGTTCATATTTAATACTCATGGAAGAGTCAATCCACTCAATGAATATTGTATCCACGGTATAAAAAGCCTCTCAATATCTGATTGAATCATACTCCTAATCATAAACTGTGGCTTCCATTAGCATTTTGTAGAGGTAGTACTGTTACGTCGCTCAAAATACGTGAATGATTGAAAGTTTACTATTTTTTATAATCACGTATTTAGACACAAGGACATGTTAACTTAAGCAATAATCACCTCTCTGTTATGATAGTTCTACAAAAAGGTTGAATCAATTTCTCAAATGGATTAGTCTACACTTCTCAGTTCTACATGGAAAATAATCATCATAATATTCAGTTCTATCCCTTTTAATCTATGGATTGTTCTTCTTTAGATAATGCTTTTCTCTTATAGTTAGAGTAGTAGTATAGTAGTAGTAGAGTGAAGGAGGTAGTAGTAGTAGTGGTGGTGGTGGTGGTTGTGGTGATTTACTTTGAGAAGTAGTAGTAGTCTACATATATGCATGTATAATAGATACCAGGTACCACTACCACCATATCTGTTGAAAGTGTATGTTTGTTTTTCCATAATCTTATCTTTTATCAATGAGTTTAGAAATTTCTCTATTACAACAACAAACATGTTTCTTTCTGCTGCTGAAAGATAAACATCAAGAATCAATCTATCTTTCTTTCTGCTGTTGGTTCAATAACATATATCCAAATCCAAAAATACTTCTTATTTCCAACTCTTATTTTTGTGTTTCATCTAAATTGTAAATTCAGAAACTTTTCTTCTTTTATAGCTAATTCTTTTGGATCAGTCTGTTCCTTTGGACCTAGTTCCATATTGCAACATGACTCCTTTTTATAATTCTTGAAGATAATGCTTGATGAATTTCGAAATGAATGAAAGAAGACCTAGAAGGTACAAGCACAAGCACGATCCATAAGCGATATCTTCAAATGATGTCCTATTTCTTGTTTTAGATATCAAGAGAAAGAAAGAATGCAATGTATTTAGCTATAGACTTTTCCTTAAGTTAACAGCGCCAGACATAATATTATATTTTACAATGTGATTAAATAGAGTATCGCAGGATCAAATGTGTCTAGTTTTCATTATTTCGACTTCCATTTCATAGAATCCCGATCTATGATGATATATAGCCGATAGAGCTTTCCCTATAAAATACAACCAATAATAAAACAAACAAAGATATAAAGAAAAAGAACTAATAGAATCTATTTTTTATATTTGGTATGCCATATATTTCTATATTTACAGTACCAGAAAGCAATTATTGAGGCTCCAATTATAATCCCAAATAATGAATATACGTAAGAATTTGTTACAAAGAAACAATAACCTGCTAGTCCTTCTGATGTTTCACCTGCTGTATGAAAAGAATCTACTTCTCTTCTATTTAATTTTGATAGGCAATTAAAGCCTTCATTATTTAGATATATTGCAATAATTCCACTTGCAACTAATAGTAGTAAGCCGATCTTTAAATAATTATTTTTTATGACTATAAGATACATATTTTTCACTAGTATTTTTTTCATAGAAATACTATCTACACTTCTTATATCCTTTAAGAAATTTACTTATCTGAAATGGCTTTTGATTTTGCTTTGATGATACAGTTCGATCGGAATGAGACTCCAATCATTCAATGTTCTTTCAACTTTTCTAATAAGAATATAATTTGAATAATGAAAACTGGCTAGTTAAATTGATTGTGATGTTAAGTTGAGTCTAAATATTGTTGAATGTTCAAAGAATGGATAGTTAATAAAAATTTGGATATATGTATTAGCCAGTGGTTGAATTATTATTAGTTTTTCAATGTCAAATTATGTATATTGAATAACGGTAATTATAAATCTTCTCGACCCATTTATGCTTTATCAACCATATTTATTGTTTATGAAAGTGTGGAATTAGAATAAAAATTGGAGAAAAGGTTACTAGTTAGTATTATTCCAATATCATAATGGAGGTATTGTTATAGATAAAAACAGATAATACAAAATATCATATTTATTATTGCTATCAACCTAGTCAAAAATTATAATGAATAAAAAATAAGGTTTTCCAATAGAACAAAATAAACATAGTATGTTATCTCAAGTTCTCAACAACCATAGAGATCAGTTGACCGAAATGTACATATTAGTTCCGTTGATATAGGACGAGCCCTTGAAGAATAAACATTAGATGGGCCCGTAGCGTAGTTAGGACATCGCAGCGGTCTTCGGAACCGCAGATCAAGGGATCGAAGCCCTTCGGGCTCGTTTCTGATGTTACTGCTTTTTTGTAAGTTCAATGAGAACAAAGAAGAAAATTAATGTGCGAAAACAATCATCAGAATTAGAATCAGACTCGACAACACATATCTATGTACAGCCAAATCTCCAGCTACATAATATCAATATTAGAAAACAATTGAGTTTTTGGCTTCCTCAGATTGGAAAGTTTACTTGTCTCATATGGATTGAAGCTCTACAGTATATATTATTCTATATTTTCTACATTTTATAAAATAAGTTAGTTGTAAAATGGATATTAATAACTAAATCTAAAAAATTTCATTATCATTCAGGTCTTTTCCTCAATCTTATTCCTGCCCAATGAGATCGAGGATAACTTTCAAGTCGTCACATTTATTGTCTTTAGGAGTTTCCATTATCAACGGTAACCTCATTATCCTCTTGTGATTAAATAGTGCTCTGAAGCCTTCTTTTCCAATATTGCCAAATCCAATATGCTCATGTCGATCACGATTGGAGTTTATTTTATCTTTAGAATCATTTAAATGCACCATTTTTAATTCTTTTAACCCTATTGTGTTATCGAATTGATCAATAGTTGCATTTACATTATCTTCTGTCCGCAAGTCGTAGCCAGCGGCAAATGTGTGACATGTGTCAAGGCAAACACCAAATTCTCCAGCGGAGTTTAATTTGTCCAGTATTGCTCGAATTTCTTCAAATTTACTTCCTATGTTATTTTTCTGACCTGCACTATTTTCAAATAACATAGTAACTGAATTACCATCTTGAGTTGACGATGATTTGTAGTGGTCAAATGCCAGTCTACATGCTTTCACTACCTGACTGATTCCACTATTGGATCCTTTTCCTAGATGACTGCCAAGGTGTATTACCAGGTAAGGAATACTTAACATGCCACATCTCTTTACCTCCTCTGCAAGAGAATCAATTGATTTGTTATATAATTCAGAATCAGGAGAAGAAAGATTAGGAAGGTAGGGCATATGAACACACACTGAACTTCTTTGAATTTTGCTATTGGCCAATTTTGTTTGAAATTTTTTTGCCTCGGCTTCTTCAAGCGGCTTTACAGCCCAACCTCTTGGGTTTCTGCTGAATATTTGAAATGCATTACAACCAATTTTTAAAGCGTTGTCTACAGAATTTGAAATTCCTCCAACAATAGAAACATGAAAGCCTGCTTTAGCATAATTCATATATAATACCAGATAATATCAACAAACAATTAAAAATTTTGTGGAATCACAGAGGCAATTTTATTATAGTAATATTAAATTAGATGAACGTATATACAGAAGATTTTATTACATTATATTATATTATAAATTGATTTGGTCTACTCCTCGAGTTCTTACTACGTGCTACCAATTTGATTGCCCTGCTACCTTATGCTTCTGACTGTTACCATTGCATGTTAATATTTGAGTTTATGATTAACCACGTCGTATATTTGCTAATATTGATCTAGGAGTTCGAGTACAATTTTAAGCTTATAAATTGATATTTATTTAATTTTAAATTATTATGCACCTTAATAACTAAATAGAACATTAATTTATTTCGAATTTTCGGTCGATTTTTTATTCCCTTCGCGATCTGCAGTCTTGGGGTTAAGCTTTAGCGCATACATACGGCGGGCATCTATTACATTTATTTGTTCTATCAGCATTTTTTTTATTCCTGACATAAGTTCCTCTTGCTTTTCATATGGCTGAATTCTAGATTCGGACATCAAGTTACTGAAAGTATTTATGATCGCTTTTGCCTGTTGGAGTAATTTTTGACTATTTTTCTTAGGAATTGTTTGAAAAATCTCTAGGAACGCGGATTCCTGTGATTTATTAAAATCTTCTGCTTCAGCTTCTTGAGTTCTAAGTTCGTCTTCCTGAGTGGGATAGGATGGCGATCCAGTAGCATCGGTCGATGATGACATATACAATAGATGTATTTATTGGGTTTAATAATATGCGTAAAAACTTCTATCTACAGTCGAAAAACTAACATTCTGTTTTTTATAATGATCGGTTTTAAGTCTAAAACAGATAGAATATTAATACCTTCAATAAATGTCCATATATTTTAGTTGTAGTAGTCAAATTCTGCAAAAATGAAACTTTCCCGGGAGAAATGAATGGAGTCTTAAAGGGTATAATCAGGTTGCATATCCTGAAGGATCACAGGCCGGCAAACAGATCTCGGATTTGGTCACTATTATATAGAAGCATGGAGAAACCTATGGCAACCTTCATTCAAGGAATTCCCAAGTGAAGAAATCCGTGGGCAAATATCATCTGGTAGAAATAGTTACCCTAAATGAGAAGAAAAATATACAACAGGAGTGGATCAGTGTGGTCTGTTGATACAGTAATAGAAAACTATCAAATTATATTAAATACTCTATAGATCGGATAGTTACGGCTTCATAGTGGGTGATGCTATAATCGAATGACCATTGTATTGTAATGAATTTATTAAATATGTCAATAGAAAATCAATTGTTTATACATTCTATGGGATATGAATTAAATATACAAGTATATGGTTAAATCATGCTAATGAGCTACAATCCACGCGCAAGATGTCTTATGCAACTTGAAAAAATGGATATTAGACTCGGTAAACTACATCGAAATCTCTCAGTTCCTTCATTAATAGAGATCGCTATTTGTAGAAAAGAGGGAAATCTTTCTTCTACTGGAGCTTTTTCTGTAAAAACCGGCAAATTTACAGGCAGATCCCCAGATGATAAATATATTGTTGATGATGAATATTCCCATAATTCTGTAGACTGGGGGAAGATAAACCATTCAATCTCGGAAGAAAATTTTGAAAAGATTTTTCTCAGAATGAAAAAAATTATAGAAGGAAAAGAGTTCTTTGTTTTTGATGGTTTTGTTGGAGCAGATAATAATATACGCCTACCAATAAGAGTAATTACAGATAAAGCATGGCATACCCTTTTTGCAACTCAAATCTTTATTCGTCCTACATTAAAAGAACTCGAAAGTCATGAGCCCGAATTTACTTTATTATCGGTGAACGACTTTAGAGCAATACCTAAACTAGAAGGAACAAGAACTGAGACATTCATTATTATAAACTTTAAGAAAAGGATTGTTCTAATAGGGTCAACCTCTTATGCTGGTGAAATCAAGAAAGCTATGTTTTCTGTAATGAACTACATTTTACCTAGTAAGGGCATTTTTCCTATGCACTGCTCAGCTAATGTAGGCAACAGCGGCGATACTGCGTTGTTCTTTGGATTATCTGGTACAGGAAAGACAACACTCTCCGCTGATCGTTATAGGCATCTTGTTGGTGATGATGAACACGGCTGGTCTGATAAGGGAATCTTCAATTTTGAAGGTGGTTGTTATGCAAAATGCATAAATCTGAAAAAGGAAAATGAACAACAAATTTGGGATGCCATAAGGTTTGGTTCAGTAATGGAAAATGTTGTTCTTAAGAGCGATACAAGAGAGCCGGATTTTACTGATGGCAGCCTTACAGAAAATACTCGAGTAGTCTATCCTCTCAACTTTATACCTGGTGCAATAATTCCAAGCATAGCTGGGCACCCAAATGTTATCATTTTTCTAACTGCAGATGCCTTTGGGGTAATGCCACCAATTGCCAAATTGACAAAAGAAGGTGCTATGTATCATTTTATGTCAGGATATACTAGCAAATTGGCAGGAACAGAAAGAGGGATCACGGAACCAAAAGAAACATTCTCGCAATGTTTCGGTGCTCCATTTATGCCATTGCATGCTAGAGAATATGCAGTTATGCTTGGACAAAAGATCTCCAAACATAATACTAAAGTATATTTGATCAATACAGGCTGGTCTGGAGGACCTTATGGAGTGGGAAAGAGAATGGATCTCGGATATACCAGATCAATGGTAACAGCCGCGTTGAATGGAGAATTGGAGAAAGCACTCTTTATACACAATGATATTTTTAACCTCGATATTCCTACTTCATGCCCCGGAGTTCCGTCTGAAATTCTAGACCCACGCAATACGTGGTCTGATAAGAACAAATATGATTTATCTGCCAATAGACTTGCAGCATTATTTGTCAAGAACTTTCAAAAGTTTGGAGAAGTATCTGAGGAAATACGAAACGCAGGTCCAAAATAATGATATTAGAGAGCAGTTAAATATTACAATAAAAATGGTAGCCCGGAGCAGATTCGAACTGCTGTCTCCAGGTTTCTTTTCTCATGACAGATCCAGAGCCTGAAATCCATAGCCCTACCTTGGAGAGATAGATTGGCCACTAGATTCGGCACCTGCTTAAATTAAATAATCCAGGTTCGACCGGGCTTCATTCATATACACGGGCTACAAAATCATCCATTGCTAGACCGATATTTTATTTTATCGTTAGCTAAATAGCATTAATATCACTATATTCTTGTCACATTCTCCAAAAAATTAATTTAAATATTATGAAATTGCATATTAACATAACACATCAAAGATAAAATACTAATTCCCACAAAAAAAGTCATCGCCTTAAAATAATTATAAGCATATGTATATGATATCATAATATGACTACATAGGCATACTTACTTATCAGCAGTCTCTATAACGACTAATATATTTAATATTTAATATAATATTATTAATAATAGTCTTATAATTATTATATTATTTAGCTTTATCGTTTTGTATTAATTTCTCTAATTACAAGACCATATTCCAAATTTGCTTTCTTTCTCATATATGGAATAAGCCTATAATTAATTGAATAGATGTTCTTTTCTTTAGTAAGGATCCCTTTAACCAATAAAGATACAAAACCACCTGCAACCTTTGAAGGTCTCATATTGTTAAGTCTACAAAATTCATCTCTTTTAGTGTGGTATTCTTTCAACGTAAAATATGATCTGTTAACTTTCACTATTAAAGGCCAAACAACATTTTCCCACACCATTCTACGATTTTCAGTTGAATATGCGTGCTTTCCTTTTCTTCTGGCTGTCTTCTCTTTCTTCGCATCTTCTATTACTGCTGTTGTCATTTTCTCTCGTTATGGAAATCCTTCTGTACTGCTTATAAAGAGACACATTTAAACACCGCGTTTGATAAATATTTATAGTTAAAATGTCAAGACTAAATTCCAATTCATAGGCTTTTCAAAAACAATATGCTTCTCTAAAAAATGAATAGATCACAAAGTATGGGATCTTATACTCACTAAATCACCTGGGACTTGAATCTTTAAAGATAAAACTCGCATTTTATGAAGATTATTGGATCAACTTCTAAATGTTAATGTTACTAGCATTATAATATCCGTCTGCATATAAACAGCTGCTGGTTGCCTCTTCTACCGCGTAGAAAGAATACATTATAACTTACAGTAGTTCTTGACTAGTTAGGTATTCAAAAGATGGATATAGTGTTTTTCAACTTACACTGCAGGAGTTGAGTTGACTGTCACGATATATGAGTTAGTCCATTGACTGTTCTGTACTGTGAGTAAAAATACAGTTTAGATATGCTCCTCATATAATAATGAGGATTAGATCAACACTTGCGAGAGGTCTAGATCAGTATGATTAATTTTCGTATGTGTATGTTTTTCTTCCCAGTGCTTAACAAACAGCTGTTTATTTTCTTCTAGTTTTGGATAGGAATTTGTAATAAAGGATAACATAAATTTCCACCCGAATTTATCACATTCTTTGCAATTATATATATATGATGATGAAAAGCCATATGCTTCTCCAACCACACATTTTGAAGCACATTTTATCTCAAAGTACCACCTTAACCATTGAATTGACAACGGAAATGGTAGTCGGTGTAGTAGTAGACGATCAGCCCACTTAGGTGAGATATCATGTAGGGTTAACGGTCTTATATTTTCTAAATACAATTTGTTATACATTATTATTAAATACGTAACATAATATTAGAGGATTATTGGACTATCTGGCTGATTAATTTTCTATTTTACCTGGCATATAGTAGACGTTATCAGAATACAAAGGTTCATAATTGTTAGTTAGAATATACACACGTGTGATGATAATTTTTGTTCTGAATTTTAAAACGCTCTTGCATTTTTTATATGCAAAATTAAAATCCATTGTTATTATCAGTTAAGCAAAATCCGATATTTGCTCTGTGCAGACACAAGTACGAATTTAACCATAATACATTTTAATAGTAGCCTTATTTTGAGGCTTATTATTATCTCTAAGAATTTCGTCTAATGTTATAGCAATAGGTTTTTTGCCAGTTAGTTTGAATCTTGTTGAATTTCCTTTAGTCCCCACAGGTTTAATATAACCTAACTTACGAAATATCGCTAAAGCTATTTTCCCACGCTGCCTATTATTTCCACATGCCATTCTTTCTTTATCTTGAAGGTTTTGTAATATGAAAGTGTTGTCCCTATTTTCCTTTGCTATTATCGTGGCCGCATACCAAAGTTTAGAAATATAAGAACCAGATTCATTTAATGAGCCCATATAGATTGTTTTATGTTGGCGCATAGATTTGGTTATTAATTGCGCTGCAAAATCCATATTGTCGGTCTTTTTCAAGTAGATATTATAGATATTTTGCTTTCTAAATTGTCTATTACCAGTATTGTTAAACCAATACATATATCCCTCCGGTTCTGGCATATAGTCTTGGATTAGGACATTTTCATTATCAATATCTTGTCTTAATCTTGAATTTATTATTTCTTGAGCGTCATCTAACTTATCATAATTAACAACATATTTTTTTTCACGATTTGATTCTAGGGACATAATTATGCCATCATCCATAAGAAGCCTCAAAGCAATGTCTAGATTTGCATCATAATGCCTTCCTGCTTCCTTGCTTATACTTTCTTCTAACAACGCATTATGGACACCTTCGCCGATAAGTTGTTGTAATATCCATTTGCGCCATTCTGAAACGGAAGCCAATTTTATGTATATATAGAAGTAGATTAAAACTATTTAAGTTTACGCCACAGGTGTCATATTATGCTATAAATTGACCACGCCAATTTTGGCGTAGACTTATATACCACCAAAACCATAAAGTTCCATGTCTGAAATATCATCATTACCTAGGCAAGAAGTAGTCTATAATAGGAATAGACCATTAGAAAGTATATTCCAGAACGGTCCAGCTAGAGTTTTAGATTTTCTGATTCTTAATCAGAATTTTGATTATTCTGCAGCTGAAATAAGTAGGATAACAGGAATTCCTCTTAGAACTGTACAGCGAGTTCTGCCTCATTTAGTTCAGAAGGAATTAGTTAAGGAAACAGGTAAAATAGGTAATACTAGAATGTATATTATAAATTCAAAATCAGAATTATCTGAATTACTAAGCCAATATGTACTTGCCAGGATAAATATAGACATAGATAAGACCCGAAAACAACGCGATAAGTCAGCTGAATTAAATAATAATTCTTTGATATTAGAACAAAGCGAGATTCCTGCTTCTAAACAACTTTAGTAAATACTCTAAATGTAGGTGGGTTAGCATACCAGCAAAGATCATATCTTAAGACATCGTTTATTTTTAAACTTCTTCTTCCTTGTTTTCTTCTAATCATTTTGTGCCTATTTATTAGAGTGAGTCTTTAGTCTTATTCATATGTCTGATCCAAACTGTATTTTCTGCAAAATTGCTAACGGCAAAATTAATGCAAGAATTATCGGTCAAAATGATAAGGCCGTAGCCTTTCTAGATGCTAATCCATTATCCATAGGTCATACTCTTGTTATCCCAAAGTCACACTATGAAAAAATTCAGGAAATGAATAGCGAATACTCATCTGCTGTTTTTGGCCTGCTTTGGCAAGTGTCTTCAGCAGTAGAGAAGGCAACAGGAGTCAATGCTTCAACCATAGCAATTCATAATGGAAGAGAAGCAGGACAGGAAGTACCCCATGTCCATGTTCATATAATTCCAAGAAATACTGACGATGGAGCAGGACCAATTCATTCACTGTTTAAGACAAGGCCCGTTCCTAATCCAGAAGAAATGGATTTTATATGCGATAGAATAAAAAGAATTTTATAATCTAATTTTTGACAAAAAAAGAAGTAAGCGTATTCCATATGTAATTTATTCAGCTACTAGTGAGAACATACTGCAACTAAGACTATAAGGATTTTAACTTCTGCTCCCTATGGATGCTATCAAACATTTGATGAAATAAATCCATTAAAGGGGGAAATTTTGTTATATGGCGCCAGAGTTTTTTTACAGTATTTTCATTGGATATTTATTTTGCAACCCTTAGTAATTTAAAGGCATTTAATAGTTATAATAATAATAACTTCATCTGAACCACCTTATTAAAAATATTAAATTGATGGAAAATCTAAATCCAAAAATAATGAGAACGCAGTAACTTAACCAGGTTAAGTTCCACAAAATTGTCCTTAAATCCTATGAATTATTGTTAGTTGTACTTTAGATGCCACTGTTACCAATCATTACTACGCTATTATCAGCCTAGATTGCAATTAACAATAAAGCCCTAAGTTATTTAGGACATATATATTAATTATCTATAACATTTCACAATAGTTATATTCGATTATTGTAGTATATTTAATAACCTTGAAAGTACAATAATAATATCAATGAGTGAAATTAAAGATAAGGTCAAAGATAAAGTAATGGGTGCCAAAGATAAAGTAATGGGTGCCAAAGATCGTGTTTCTTCGGATACCACTAACGAACAGGAAAGACGACTTGAAGAAGGTGGAGCTGCAAGAGAAGGCGGTCGAAATGAAGATCCCCTTACAGAGTATAGAGAAAAAGAACCAATGACACCTGCTAAGATAAAGGAACATGAGCCTACCGCGGTCAAAAGAGATCCAAGTGATCAAAAAATAGTTGAACCAGGACAACACGGAGGTACAAATTCTGATGAAGCAAGAGAAAAAGCAAGAAAAAGCGGCATGACTAAAGGTACTGCAGGTGCGGATGAGACCGTTAGCGAATAAGAGCAAGATGCCGCAGGAACAAACAAATAAAAGAATCAAATTTTAATACTACCCTTTTCTTTATGATATTTTTTTATAAGTATACAAGTAACCATCACCAAAAAGTAGTCGTTGATGTTCCGTGATTAGTCTCATGTGGTATATAATCAAATAAAGACAGTCTGCTACCTATACGTGTATTATTATTTTTTTATTTTTTATATTAGCATTGAGTTTTAAAGGCTTTCTATATACATTTTTCATAATTATAAATAACCCCTCAATTGTACTAAACTAAATGAACAAAAAAAATATTATATCGATTTTTGGGTTTAGTTTTATTATTTCTGCGATAATATTATCTACTGCTAACAATAACAATATTGCTTTCAGCCAACATGAAATGCATGAAATGCATGAAGCCCAAACTTCTGAAGTATTTGACTCAGTAACTGTTTTACTGGATGGGAAATCTATTCCTCCAAAGAACTTTGTTGCATTATATACTTCGGCTCCGTCTAAGATAGCCTCAGCTCATCTAGGAGCTCAGCTTCCTTGCGATGACAATGGAGTTACAAAACTCAAAATTCTAGGAGGTATCATGCCAAACATACCGCCACTTAATATGACACTTGATCTTCATATGTCTACTCTAGGAAGCGTATGTATGTATCATCTTGATATAATGCAACAAAATGATTCAAAGATAACTGACATTGGATTGCAAAATCCAACAGAAGAATATATTACACTTCCTCCTATGACTTCAGTTGTTATACACGTAGCGGCGATTCAGACAGGTGCAGTACAACAAGAGCATATGACAACAGATGAAGCAGCATCACACTGATCTTAGAGAAATTCTAAAACATAATATCTCCTTTTTATGGCTCTATTTAACTGAAATTTGACAAATACTATTGTATATACAAAGAACGAATGTCCAACATGGTGTGATATTAATTGGTAATAATATAAAATATCCCTTGGTAGGTGCTAATAGTCTTATATTATAATAGTAACGGTAGTAATTTGACAATGGGAAACGATTATCATGATTATTTATCTTTAGTAAGTGCAAGTATTTTTATAATAAATATGATATGAAAATTATAATTCTTTTACTATAGAGATTAAAATAGCTTGTAGTCGCAATTAAAATATATAATAATAATAATAATGAAATACAAATGCAAAATAATATGAGTATCTTCTTATTTATCTTTGTTACAAATGGACTACAATGAACTTCAAGAAATCCCGAGTCATTGGGTGAAATAGGGTTTCCAGATCTTTCAAAATTAAGTGTTCATTTGAAAATGAGTTCAAGACTAGCAAGTGATTTAACGGAGGATATCCCGAATACAGCATCTTTATAATGTAACTACCACCTTCTGCTATCTCCCTCTAATAGACCTGATTCAGTATGGATTCTATCTATATGCTTTGATAGATCAGCCTTATCTTTAAACTTAGATTGACAATATGGACATTCCACTGATGAGGAAGGTTCATCGCTAATGCTAGACATAAACAAAGATATACGCTTAGGGTCTTAATTAAATTATAGTTTGTTTTGCAGGACAAATTAATCTATTATTGATATTCACGAATGATAAAAGTATATTATACGATTTAATTCTAAAGTTGCCCCTCGCAAATACGAATATTTATCTTGAAACGCCAATTCGCAGCCAAAAGGAACAAATTTGTAATACTTTCCAAACGTGAAAATGCATATTCGTGTGTTATATTTGAAAACGTGTAAAGTTAACATCCCGTAAAAAGGTATTACATCATTTGATACGGGGCATATACATTTTTAAAATTGAAGAACAGAAAGGAAGGAGCATTTGATAAGAGAAATGCAGTTATAGTAAGAAGGCTAAAGAGAGGCCAGTTAGCAGGGATATATATTATCTTCGAACAGACGGGCTAATTTTAACGCATATATTGACCAAAGACTACTTAAATAATATGAGAAGCGCCTAGTTGGATTAACTGCAACTCTAAAAGAAGCGTCGAATAATTCACAACAGTCAAATGGAAAATGAGAAAAGAGACAAGGGCTTTAGCTTTAGCCAAAGAATGTTATTTCAATAAAGCCAGAGTCATCGACAAAAGCAACAGTAATAAATCATGCTATTAAGTTTTATAACAATCAAAGAAGCTAAAGATACAAATCATCTATTGCTATATGAATCACTATATGACATTTTCTGAGCGGACGATGCATGTTGAACCTCATATCAAAGAAAGTAACTACATACGTGATTTAGTATTTGGATTTGGTGATGGAGTTAACACATCATTAGGGATTGTAGCTGGTGTTAGTGGTGCTGTAATCGCAGCTGATATTGTTATTCTTGCTGCGCTTGTAGGAATGTTTACCGGTGCAAAGGCAATGGCAGTACAGAACTATCTTGCTGTCAAATCCCAAAGAGAGATACTAGAATCAGAAATTAAACGAGAAGAATTCGAAATAGAGAATCTCCCAGACAAGGAAAGGCAAGAAGTTGAGGAGATATACAAGTCCAAAGGATTTCAAGGGGTAGAACTAAAAAAAATAGTTGATAAAATAACTTCAGACAAAGAAGTATGGCTTAAAACTATGCTAACCGAAGAGCTAGGCCTTAACTTGGAAATTCTAGGAAATCCATTGAAAGGCGCACTTGTAATGTTTGGTTCATTTTTACTTGGAGGCATTCTTCCAATTCTTCCCTATTTTATAGTTAAGGGTGGATTCATATCTTCTGATATAGCCATTGCAGTAGCCATTGGAATAAGTGTTTCATCTTCGTTTATAGTAGGTGCAATAAAAGCACGTCTAGCACAGAAAAATTTTATAAAGGGTGGTATTGAAATGGCTGGGTTAGGAACTGGAATAGCGCTTGTGGGTTATGGTATAGGATCTGAATTGGCAAAAATTGGTATAGTAAATGTGCAATGATACAGGAATATTTTTTAGTATTCATAAAGCATTTAGATTTAGCAAGAAAAAACAATTACAAATCTAAATCCAAAATATGCCAAAACAACGTTCTGATTTCTGTCCTGTAAAGGAGAATTGTTTTCATAATAATTTGAATATAAGCCATAAATTATATGTTGAGAAAATATCATATATGTCAAATGATGAACCTTACAAGTGCAATGTGTGTGGTAATTTGATTTTTAACTCTAGAGAAGAATTAGATAAGCATAATAGAGAGAAGCATGGGACAACAACTCTTTAGGTAAGTTCTAAATTATAATATGATAATCTGGCCTTATGATGCTTTCCAGGCCATACTCAATTCTGTTTTATCTTAATCTTCATATCTAACATACGCTACTTGTCTGAATCTAATAGGGTCTGATATTGAGATTCCTCCTAGCCCTATTATGCATTCATCTATATTGCCAGCATGCACAAACAATCTAGCAATTTTTGGATCTCCTAGATAAATCGTTGAAGGAGCAATGATTTAACAATTATAACAACTAATATATTTATTTGAATATAATAAAGAGCTTGCATGCTCACTGTTTCCCTCTGCAGAAAGATCTGTTTATTTGAAATACATATTCAAGTTCTAAAGCCTTACAACCAATACCAGGAATTGTATCATCTTTTGTATAATCAACGATTCTTATTCTTACTCTACTATCATAGCAATAATATTGTCGTAGATAAAGATAGAAGGTATGAAAAGGCTTAGCCACTTCAAGTTAACAAAAGGACTTAAACTATTGTTTACTGTTGGAGTAACGAGCCTTCTTTATTCTTCTCTTCTAGATTATTATGGTCTTTTACATTTACAAGCGCAACCACAAATACAACAACAACAGCAGCCACAGTCAATAATAGGTGTAAAGATTACATCACCTATTGCCAATCAAGTGCCAGTTGGCGAGCTTACAATATCAGGAACATCAACAGATAATGCAACTACTGATTGTACAGTATATACTGATTGGAATAATACAAAACCATTTCAAAAAGCTGTTGCAACAGGTCCTGGTGGAGCAAACGATTATTCAACGTGGAATTTTACGTATACTGATAAATACCATCTTATTATAAACGGAACAAACAATCTAACTTCTAAGTTATCTTGTTTTAATAATGATAGTGGTGGTACTGCTAATTTAACAAAATATTATAGCTTAGATGTAATCGGCGTGAGTTTCGAGGACAATAGAATTAATGTAAATGCAAATTATACTATTCCTCTAATAGTGAAAGTACCATCACAACCGATAATAGTTGAAGCCACGAGTCAATCAGGATCTCTTGTTAACTATAATGTATCTGCAACTGATAATACGGATATGTTTGTAGCACCAATTTGCGATCCACCTTCGGGTTCCATTTTTTCATTAGGCAATACTACAGTTAAATGTACAGCAATAGATAATGATGGTAATTCTGCAGCAGCATCATTTAATGTAATAGTACATAAGCCTACTGCAACTACAACAACATTTACAATCACCGAAACTGGTACTTATAATGAAGCTGGTGGTGATGTTCCAATAGTTGCTGCCACCGATGTCAAAACATGTAACAAAAAGCTAATAATTTCTAATAATGCCATAGGAGCGAGCAGTAGTGAAATTGAAAATCCCCCTTCAAACGTTGTAGATAATGATCTTGACACCAGATGGTCAAATTTAGGTGTTGGCTCCTGGATTCAGATTGATTTAGGAGCACAAAAGAGCGTTTGTAATGTAGATATCGCTTGGTATAGAGGTGATGAGCGGCAATATAGTTTTGTAATATCTGTATCTAGCGATGGAACGACTTTTTCAAATATGTACGAAGGAACTAGCAACGGAAAAACCACTTCATCCGAGAGATATAGCTTTTCTAAGATTTCAGCAATAAGGTATCTAAAAATCACAATTAATGGAAATACAGATGTCGATAATGATGAAAAAAACTGGGCAGCCATAACAGAAATAGCTATTAATGGATATGATGTTAACTCTACTGAGAATAAGCCTTCCTCCTCACCCAATACTATAATACTAAACATATCAGGTGTCTATGAACAGAGCAGTGTGTCTTCCAGTACCGGCGGACCGAAAATAGATCCTAATAAATTAGAAGGAACCCTTGCCATTATTAATTCTACAACAAACAAAAAGATAGATGAGTTCGATCTAGCGCCCATCAGTGTTGCAGTAACACAACTTTCTAAAAAGATAACGATTACGACTCAGTTAGATGATCCAATAACATCTGGTACTGTTAATGCTACATTAAAGTTCAAATCGCCTATTGATTTTAAAAATGGCGGTAGTTATAGCAGTACAGCAACAAGCTCAAATATACTCATATCAAAGGTGGATGGAAAAACCTATGACACCAAAGAAACTGCAGAAGGAAAAATTATCATTAGTGTTCCTTGAGATCTGAATTCTGTCGTTATAATAAAATTGAATAGTCATTTGATATGTCATCATTCATATTTCTCTGAACAATGGTTATCTTTTTTAGTCTCTTAACTTACTAACATAATGATCAATAAGCTTTACTTATTACTATGAAATAAGGGTACTGTCTTTAAGAGTCTCTGAAGTTTTTTTATTTTATTTATTCACTGATCTCATTGTGCATATTAATAAGCCAATGTATTTCCTGATAGCATTCAGTACACATTTTCTTATTATTTGTATGCTCACACGAATATATTTTGTTAGCCTCTAGCAGACATCTATTACATATTTCTGACAATTTATTTTTGTCTATACAGCCATATTAATCAGCATATATCTATAGTTTTTGTTAAATATTGACATAGATGAAAGGAAAGGTAACAATATTATGAACTATTTCCTGAATTTATAATCAGATAATAACCATAATGTTTTGTTGACAACATAGTATATACAAGCTCATTCAAGGTATTTCATAGTTACATAATCGGTTAAATAAATAGAAGTTTGTTAACTATACTTGAAAAGGATCTCAGATATATAATCATTAATAAATATATAAAGTGCTCAAGAATGCTCCAACAGGATGGAAGGTAGATACAGCGAAAAGAGTGTATTCTAACGAGTTAATCGAACTATATGAAGATACGCTTGACCTAGAAGGACAGGAGAAAATATACATCAGGGGAATTAGAAAAGACTATTCAACCATTGTACCTTTCATTTCAAATGATGAAATACTTATGATTAAAAGTTACAGACACCTAGTAGACTCTATTCAAATTGAGGTACCATCCGGTTATATAGATGAAGGAGAAACTCCTAAAGAAGCAGCAATACGTGAGCTTAGAGAAGAAACAGGTTATGTTGCAAAAGATGTGATATCGATAGGTCATTATACACTTGATTATTCGATGTTTGAGCAGAAGGGAAATCTCTTTGTTGCATATGGTATGGTTAAAGAAGGGATTCAATCCTTAGGTATAATGGAAAAAATAGATATTCAAATAATTACCATAAAAGAAATCAAACATCTACTTTTTGAAGGAAAGGTATTAAATGCAGCATCCATTATTGCATTATATAGAGCATTACACTTTCATGAACGGCAAAGCAAGTAACATTAAGATTTGAATACTTGTCATGCCTTGTCTAACACAAGGAGTAGGAGATGAAACACTATTGGAAAAGATATTAATCTATATTTAATCACAATATTTCCCTCCTCATTTATTATACCACTCTTCCCAGTCTTCAAAAGGGTATTTAATCTTCGATGCAATATTTTTGATATCTATAGTACTCTTGATGGCTATAACCGGGGCTAATTTACGATAAACAAGATTAAATTTTACTTAAATAGGTACAATAATCGTTACCTATCGTATGATAATATCATATTTTATAATAGTATTAATTTTATAGAATATAATTATACGCTCTTTAAATTATCCTAATATCAATTCTCAATATAATATTCTACTTTAGTAGAGGGAACTTTAAAATTGTGTTTTAATATTTTAATAAACTGATGTCTTCAGAAAGAATCGTGTCGTTTCTTCCCAGTGCTACTGAGGTGCTATATCAAATCGGTGCTGGAGATCAAATAGTCGGTGTAACTCATGAATGCAAGTTTCCTGAAGCGGCTGAAAGAAAACCCAGGGTAATCAATTCTTCTTTCAATCCAGCTAAAATGAACAGTAAAGAAATAGATAATAAAATCATCGAACTGATGCACTATGGCAGAGACATTTATGTAATAGATGATAAGATCTTAAAAGAAGCGAAACCTGATCTCATTGTTGCCCAAGGTGTTTGTGAAGTTTGCTCTCCATTTACTAAAGAGATTAAGAGGGCTATTTCCATACTAAAATATGAGCCAGACGTTCTGATTCTAGATCCACATGATTTAGATGATATTTTAATAAGCATAATGAAAGTGGCAGAAAGAGTTGGCAGGATAAAAGTGGGTAGAAAATTAGTAGCTTCCTTGCAAAATCGCATCGATAGAATAAGAATGAGACCCAAAGGAAATAAACCAAAGGTCATTTGCCTTGAATGGATAGCTCCATTCTTCATTGCAGGTCATTGGATACCTCAAATGGTAGAAATTGCTGGAGGAATTAATGCACTTAGTTCATCTGGAAAGCCATCGCATCGTATAGATGTCAATGAAATTATTAAATTTGATCCTGATAAAATCATTTTAATGCCTTGCGGTTTTGATATTGATAGGACATTAATTGAATTCGAACAAGGAAAAACTAGTGATGAATGGAAATCCCTTTTAGCTATTCAGAATAATGAAATCTTTGCTGTCGATTCAGGAAAATATTTTAGTAAACCTTCACCAAGAACAGTAACGGGGCTTGAAATCTTAGCAAAAATAATCCATCCCGATAAATTCACGGATCAATTAATTCCGATGAATTCTTTAATAAAGATACAATAAGGCAAATGAATCAGCTGCTATAGTAACACCATTCACAGGATCAAAATGAGTTCTGATACCTTCATAACAATAATGAAGCAGACATTTTGAACCTGATCTGTAGGCTTATTTTGACATATAAACATTCTACATTACTTCTTTTCCTCTTTTGGCTCAATCTTTCCAAAGTTCCATGATCATATTATTTGGATGAGTAAATGCATATAATGTTAGGTTCTCAACTGCATGGAAGGACTCCATTAACTTGGATTTTTTAATATTATTAGGTTGGGTTATTAATAATGTAAAGCTAGGCATGTCCTATATTTGCATGCGATATGCAGAACCCGCTAGTTATATCCTTATTATTATTTTTTCAAGATAAAAATGATTAATTGGTTATTAGAAAGATTTATTCTACTAGATCTTAAACCATCATAGGATATTCTTGAGCGATAACACTATGACTGACGATGATCGCAAGCAGCTAATCAGGGACTGGTTGTGGGAGATTGAACAAGAGTTAGCTGAAATAAACTCGTCTTCGCTTAGTCCAGAATCCAAAGATAAGATTAAGATCTTGTTAAATCAGATTGGAGATATTATTGTTGTAGAAGAAGAAAAGAATGGAAAAGAAAATGAAAACATCTAGAGGAGGTGTAACTTTCTACAGTTCTGCAATTCAATCCTAACAAGGTAGAACAGACAGACAGAAGCAGATTTCAAAGAAAGAAAGAGTCAGAGATATCCTACACAGTTACAGAACATAATAGCTGCAATAGCGTTGAAGAAAAGTACGTAGAATTTGGCAACGAACATCAGAAGACATCGATTCAAATCAAGAGAAGGTAGATGCAACTCAAATTTTAATGGTTAGGATCATGCCAGATACTAGTAACCACGTTATACTTGATTCTAAAGCAAACCTAAACCGTTTATTACTGGGCTTCTTATCAGTATGCATATAAAGTTTAAAAAATTATCCTCTAAGTTATAACTAATGGGTTATTATTAAGCAAAAATGTAGACATAGTGGAGATGTAGTATTATATAATTAGGAACATATTTCAATAGCTTTAGTCTTCTCTACTCGTTCTACCATAACTTTTCTATGGAATCGTAAATAAGGTAAGAATTAATTTCATTTATTAATTAGAATTTCAATCACACTAGTATTCTAGTTAATCATCAAATTATACCTTTTTAGCTATATAAATAACAACAATCCAATAGAAAAAAATAGAAACATGTTGTTACTTCTATACCTTTACTTTATTTTGGTGGCGGTAGTAGTGGTGATTGTATGTTTTACTGGTAATGTGAAAGTATCTGAAATTGCGTTTGGAAATATTTGATTGTCCTTTGAGACTAGTGATACAGTTATGTTGTGGGTTATTCTCTACTAATACTGGGCCTCTTATGTGAAATGTTCCAGTAGTTCGGAAAGCTACTTGACTGATGAAATCTGGTCCCCATGTTGTAAATTCTGTCGCAGTTTTACTAGCACATTAGAGAATAACTAAACGTTATTGATATTATAGTTAACAAATAAATATTATCAATAAAAAATTTGATATAGATACGTATTAATATATATACAATTCAAATTATTTGATCTTATTTAGTGCATTATTGGGTAGGCTCATTTTGTCAGGTTCTTAATAAGTATAAACCTCTATTTCCTAGAAAAGTTATAGCTGTATCTGATATTATAACATTGCTTGCAGATAATGGAAACCAAATACCGGATAAAGGTTGGATGCTCTATCTACTTGAAGTTTTTAATGCTCAGAACATAGCAGTTGAATTGAATCTTATATGTCAGTTCGATAACCAAGATTATTTTGAGGCTATATTTAATGGGGTTAACCAATACCGGTTTAAAGATATCTTGCCAATGGTAGGGCATTCATATTTACGTCAAATTGTTATGGATGCTCAGATTAGATCTATCAAATATATTCTAATTGATCAACAGACAAAAAAATCAGAAACATTCAATTTACCATTAACAAATATGAACTTTGACTGTATAGCTACTAATCACTTTACCGGAGTGGAATGGTGGAATAAGATTGGTAACTTTCCCTATCCTCTGCGATATATAGTTGAAATCTCACAATTACTGTTCGGTTTAGCTGATCATATAGATTCTGAGTCGATAACTTATCTTCCACATAATGCTTTGATACCCAATAATGATGGATCTGGTACTAAATATCCTATTTCATTTCAGAATATCAGAATTAATGATGAGTGTATTTGCTATACAGTACAGCCAGGCAATTGTCATACTGGAATACGGTATAATTGTTAATAATTAATTGTAGTTGTTAATCCATTTTTAATAAGCATGCATGTATTAAAGACGAGTCATCTATATTAGATAGTAAACATCCAATTTCTCAAGACAGCACATAAGTACGAATTAAGATTCAGCCTAAGATATTAAGAGCACTCATAAATATCCAATTAATAAGCTTCTTTATGTAGCAGCCTTTACATTTTCCTAATTATAGTTTGTGTTTTTTAATATGTATGCCGCTAAATTTCAAAAATGGAAATAGACAAGAAGAGGAAAAGAAGTATAAGGATAAGCATATGATCTGCATTGAAACAAATTAAGTGATGTGAGAAATTTTCAATACATTATTGATATAGTTTTTTAAATGGAAAAAGTCTTTTCTGAAGAATACCTATTATGACATTATCCAGAATGGCTTTTGCTATATTCGACCGCCATTTTGGTAATTTTTACTCTCTATCTCTATAAGGATTGAAAATAGCTCATTAGAGTTTAGACCTAAAACCCAAATTGTAGATGTGCAAAGATGTGTATTTACATTATCATCCTATAAAAGACCATCTTCATGTAGTTTATCTAGTAATGGATGTAATACCATAGATACTTCTTTTTCTCCCAATATAATAGCTGACTCAATCCTAAGAACAATGGAAAGCATGTTCCTATCCTCTCTTGCAGTATATACCGCGTCACCAATTATCTCAAATTCTTTATGATTTTGCTGCAACCATTGCTTCCATACTCGTGTTCGTTGGAGATTTTCTTCCAGTGCTCCAATGGTATAATCCAAATCCATTGGTTCTTCTTCATCCAAGAGATTCAGTTTAATCATAGGGATCATAAGATTTCCGCCTATAACTTTTCCATGTGACTTGTTCAATTTTTCTATAATTTCCTCGTAGCTATCTGTAGGTGGTTGTATCAGATCATATTTTGGAAAAAAGTATCCTGCTAAATTTTTGTCCCAGTCATAAACTTTGTATAGTGTATTTTCATATTCTACTTTCCACTTCTTCTTATTTTCTATTCCAAACAATTGATATTATTAGATATCATCGAAATAGATATTTGTTTATTAACTTACCATTATTCTAGTAAATTTGAAGATTTTCCAAAACTTCTTAGTTAAACATTTGGTTTGAATTGAAGTTTTTCTCTATTGTGAGATCTAGAAATATATCGTTATAGTAAGTAAAGAAAATCACCTTCTAATCCCTTCCATTACATTTCATTGGTAAGAATTATTCATCAGAGAACATGCTGACTACCATATGCATTCTTATATGCAATCAGATATAAAAGAAGAACAAAAATTTCAAACCATTGCATGTTATTTTAGTTGGCAAAGCGATGGCATTTTAATTCTAATCAAAATGTAGTTTCTAGATTTAGATTCTAATGTATAATATATTATATAATTAGGATATCAATTTAGTTAAGAAGGTCCTACAAATAGGGAGCATGATACTAAGACTTTATAAACAAAGCAAAAATGTCTATAAAGGATGAACGTATATCTGCTTTATTCGTTCAATTTTTTCGTCTCTATATTATAACTAATACTATAAATCATAACGTTAGGCAAGGATATTCACAAAGACCGCACCCTCTCATCTTGAACTGATGATAATGGATTATCATTATTCTGTAGTATGCTTCACTCTAATCTAGATTTCTCATCATGCATTGTCTAATCTTGAACTGGAATGGGTTGAGTCAAATTTTCAAATTGGTCAAACAACGCATAAGCAAATCGATGATTAAGAAATAAAACATATAGACCATCTTTCATCATCTTTTCAATTGTGACGCTTAATTCTTCGGTCTGGATAATTGGTGTGTACGATAGTGAATCTGTAACAACCATCAAGTTTGTATTTTCATAATTGTCTATTATATCAAATAATAATGATTCTAGAAAACCAAAAAAACTAAGATCATAATGGTTAATCTTCAGATCTGAAAGCAGCTACAATTGTTTCCATCTCTTCTTCTCCTTTACTTTTAATTTTGGATGCAACTATTGGTGATGAAAAAGTCTGTCTTCCTTGATCTAGAACTCTATTATATTCAATATTAGAATACTTGTTTTGCCTGAAGAATTCCTCACTTCCTTTTAACAATTGTGCATCCGTCAACCACTTTTCATTCCTATCTTGATTCATCCTGGAAAGGAATGACCTAGCACTTATCATTCGTGTATTAGGCAACGATTAGATAATTTTACAATCTCCTAATAAATTCTTGCAAAATCATTACCAATAGTTAGGAGGATATATTTTCATCAAAACAATAAAATTAAATCGCAAACGAGAATATATTATCAATAATAAGTGGCATTCATTCAGACACTTAAATTTTTGACGTAAGTATCCTACAAGATCAAAACTGTAACCTCTTGATATTCACTTGTGGGTTTTGTGATTAGAAACCTTTTAGGTCAGTGAGTAATATAGATAATTGTACCACAATAGATTATAAAAGGTAAATATACAATTTAAGTGGTATTACTTTTCATATGAAGGGACAACTTTGGATATCATGTTAATTTCCATGGTGAAATAAAAAATGCAAAGGTAGAATGCAGATATTGTAAGATTAGTTGATGGTGATTACTAAAAAAGAATACACAAAGATATTAGTATTTTTACACCTTTGCTTCTGCAGGTGCCGCCAATTTCCTACTAATAGTTGTTAGCATCCTTAAGTTGTTAGCATCTTATTTTCGAAATTATAAATGAAAAATAATCTGCATAGGGGTAATATTAGTAGCTAGATTGATTCATCTAATATTATTAACAATAATAATAGTACAAATAATACGACATCTTTACGTGCTGATTTTAATTTTGCTGTAGTTGGAGATTGGAGATGTACTTCTAATACAAACATGACTGTAAATAACATATTAGACAAAAATGCTGAATTAGTACTTGGATTAGGTGACTATCCATATAATATTACTAGTGATGATTGCTGGTTCAAGATAGTGTATTATTGATATTATTATTTTGTTTGGCAATTAGTTGGTGGGTGAGTGGTAGCAGCCTAATTATCTGACTAAAATCCATTAGATTGTTTCTATCGCTTTCCATTTAGACGTTCATGCAAAGGAAAAAATAAAAGTACTAGGATAATAAATTTTATATCTTTCCTTTGATTGTCAAAACTATATTATTATGTTGGCTATTTCTCCTACTCCTTCTTTACCTTTCTAAGTTTAAATTCTAATTCTACTCCATGTATATTGTTATAATTAAAGGTAAATGCTTCATTGGGTAAAATAGGAAAACTAGACATTTCTCTGTTCAAACACATAGGACATTTCTCAGTAGGTAATCTAGATTTATCAAAATATGTAACACACCAATGACATGTTTCACAAAGAATGAATATGTCTTCCACAGAGCCATACTTCTTTTTTTCATTATTAGCAGTCATTTGGTATATTATTAATTGTATTAAAGTTGACACAAGCAAATAATCTTTTTAGTTATATTGTTCGTTTGTTTGTATTGTTTGATTCTTTGGTTGAGACGCTATTGTGATTATCATTAGTTATTTTCAAGTGAAAAGCATAAAGTTAATTTAAGCAAATAAATTATTGCATAAAATGACGACATTGATATTGCGCAATTTCAAAATTGATGAATGAAGAAAGTGGCATCTTTACTAGTACATCTATGAAGAAGATGAAATATCACAGGAGAAGTTAGATATTGACCAATCCCGTTTCAGCTTAGTTATTAAAACACTTAAAGACTATCATAGAGGATTAACTATCTATGATTATTTGATAAGGAAATAAAGGAAGATATATCAATAAATATAGTAAGAAATCAAAGCTGACTATATGGTTTGGTTTATATGTACAGGTCATTATTTCTCTTTTATTATGTTTCTTGCAGCTGCAATTTTATTTTCTGATATTGCAATCAATTTTATTATCCATCAAGAAGAAAACAATCTTCTTGCCTATGCTCACATATTTTCAGCTACGCCGAATATTATTACAAAAAAAATTGATAATTATCAGTTAGTTTATCTGCCTTATCCTAATATCCCATTAGTCAATGATAATTCCACGAGACTAAATTTCAGTCTTACAGAGAATAAGACAGATGTTTATAATGTATTTGTATCCTTCATTATAAAGGAGAGAAGCTCGGGAAATGTAGTTGAACGAGTTCCATACAAATTCTATGAATTCGGAGACATTACCTTTCCATACACATTTCAAAAAGTTGGTGATTATGTAGTAACAGTACAAATTAGAATAAATGAAGACCCAAAACACGAAGTCGATCCATTAATAGCTAACTTTGATATTTCAGTAGTAAAACCTGGTGAGATTCCCTTTAATGTATGGATAATCTCTCTTACACCAATTGTAGCTGCTATAGCTGGAATTGTCATATACGTAGACTTTTTTAAGAAAGGGAACAACAGAAGTAGAAGTCCTATCACTTAGCATTAAAACAATTTATAACTATTAATTTAAACTTAAACTAGTTTGATTGATTATACCAATCATAATCGGAATGTGGAAAATTATTTCATTCTATTTGCTAACAAAATCATATCTAAAGGGATAAAGTATCTTCATGGTAATGCTAATATGCTACCTCTTCATATATACACATAAATTCCATTATCCAGTATCGACTTTTCCCACAACATCATTCATTATAATATGTTGAACGTTCTTTACTTCCATCATTCATAAATATAGCTAGAAGGGTAAATGGTATAGATATAATAGTAGTTATAATCAATAGTGTTCTTAATGAAGTTTCATCGATAGGATATCCCCAAGCGGGCAAGAACGGAATAGGAAACACGATTAGAATCCAGATTGTTCCAAGTAGAAGAAGTAGTTTCCATCTCTCTTTAAGTCTAGAACGCAGTAGCATAGCTTTTATTTGTATATCTATTATTAAACATAAATTGTTTTTGGTACAAATTTTTAAGTTAGTAAAGGGCTATTCTAAAGATGATTATATTGAAGGAGTATTATTAATAGAATTTTCAAGTTGTATCAGTCTAAGAAATCTAACTTTTCTTTTCATATTTTTAGCTATTTTAATGCCCGTTGAAATGAAGACTAAATGATTACGACATAAATATACAAGTACCTATATAATGTTGTAACAAATGAAATTACAGAAAAGATTGTAATAATACTATCATATCTATCGTCTCGTATCACTTTGGTATATCCTATCGTATGCAATATATCCAATAATGATATGACAAATAACGCAATATTAGACCAATGACAAGAATGAGATTTTTTTCCTAGAGTATGTATCAAACTTATGTGACAGGCTGATGTGTTAAGTATTGTCAGGTGCATTCTTGAGATAAACTTCTCTATTATTAAATTGGAGTGTAAGACTTTCCACATTC
>CAWIMJ010000009.1:0-129967 GCA_963837175.1 uncultured Nitrososphaeraceae archaeon | reverse complement strand
ACTATTATTTCGTAGATTTTCTCTTATTCATTTGCTTCTTTCGTGACTGCTGTCTCTGTGTGTGAGCTTAGAGAACCGTACTTAGCAGTTACAGAATGAAGATGACTTTTAAGATGTTCATAGCAATAATGAACAAGAAATATTGGACATTCACTTGAATTAGGAGTGAATTGAAATCTGGGTATTGCATAGACATCTCCTTTTATCGACTTATTTCTCCAGTCCTCAAGAGTCAATACAACAACACTCTTCTCGAATCTGAAATGGGAGCCATTTATGGTGTCACCTCATTTAACTCCCATCAATCAATCAATCATTTTAACTCCCATATTCGTGTCATAGAATTTCCAGGCAGCATCTATCTCATCAGCAAACACTCCTACCATGTTATTTAGAAAAGATAATTGTCCGCTTGAAGATGTATTACTATTAAAGAATACGGAACCATGGTTTCTTAACTTACCATCAGAGCCATATTGTCCTATTGCTTGGAAAGTATAGGTTGCCATTTCACCAGTAGATGTCGAAGTCAATATACCTTGTCCCTCACTATAGCGCGTTCCATCAGGATTGGTTATACTCCATGAAGTTCCCATATCTGTGGCATTTATACCCCCTCTTATTGTTGCATTTCCTATGTAGGAAACTTCAAGTTTAGGACCTTTATCTCCTGTTCCTACATCTAAAACCCTTATGCCTGTGGAGACGGCTGGGCCTTCAGCTATCAAGTCTCCTATTGTTACCTCAATTATGGAAGGGGTTGAAGCGACAAGAGTAGTGTTTTGATCTTGGGCTTCAATGTGTGCAATTTTAAATGGTGCCGATAGTATCATACTGCTACTAGTTATTATTGTTAATAGTAGCACAAATGTAGTCAGCACTGACTTTATGAGCATGTTTTGCATTACTTTACAATCAATTTAAGTGTGATCTCTTTAGAGTATGTAATCTAGCAAAAAAATGATAGAGAATAGAAGTATTATCACTCTTTCTGTCTAATTGGTGTTCAATTCTTAAAAGTAATAGAGCAAAGAGTCTGTAAGTGGCTTTGAGTCTATTTCCAAAAAAATATTATTACAAAAGAAAAAATTCAACTCTGACCCTTCATTTGCCAATTGTGATTATAAGGAGTTAAAACTTTTGCAGACAATATAATATCATTGCTCCAACCGTGACAATTTACAAGACCTAATAAGTTAGATTCTTTATTGTTCGTTGAGTTGAGTGATAAGATGTTTCATGTTTGAATACGCTAAATCACATAATGACGCGTTTGACGATAAATATGACTCATTTGACGGAATATTTATATTATCGACATGTTAAATATGGCTAGGATTGCCTACAAGACATCCAGATAGTATTAAATCAGCGGCAATACAGCAATGGTTAGAAGGGAAGCCCAGAGACTTAATTGCAGATGATACTGGATCAAGCAGTGGAGCAGTGACGAACATAATTGATGAATGGCGTCAAAATTTGGGTATTCCTATTGCAAACGATCTTAGAGAACTTGCAGTAACATTGAAGAAGATTGGAATAACTGCTAATCAATGTGCAGCAGGATTTAGAATTGCTATGATCCTAATAAAATGTGGAGTAGGCGAAAATGAATTTCTATCCTTTGTGTCACAAATATATGATGGCTGCAAAAAATTGGATCTTTCGCCTGAAAAGATTATATCCCATTTAAAAGACTTGCTCTATTTTTCAGAAAGTATGTCGCTTTCTCAAATAAGTGAGTATATAGAACAAAAAGCAAGTGAGAAAAGAAGATTAGAAAAAGACATTGAAAATATGCGAACACAGATACAAACTCTAGAGCAAGAAAAATCATATAGTGAGGAACTTAGGGACAATGCTGTGAAACATGAAAAGATGACTACAGCTAATCTTCAATGGTATTCAAATCTTAAGACAGAGTTAAACAAATACAGAATACCTATAGAAGATCTTTCGTTATTTGCCAAGGCTGTTCATGGAATAGGACAATATGGTTACGATGTTAATAAAATAATAGCAGAATTTTCAGAACAAGAATTTTTAAGAAGGCAGCTTGAATTCTATAGACATACTATTCCAGTATTAGAAAATAAGTGTGTAACACTTAACGGACTCTGCACTTCTCTTGGACAGATGTTAAACTTTAATCGTCAAAAACTTTCTCAATCTGATGAGCTTGAGCAAATGGGCTTTGGTCTAAAAGAGCTAAAACTAATATGGCATACTATTAATGAAATAGCAGAGGCAAATAATATATCATCTGATCAAGCTGTTCAGAAATTCTTTAAAGATGTAGAAGAGCAATATGATGACAAGTTAGGCTTTGAACCAAAATTAGATACACTACGATCAGAGTTTTCTGCTCTTAATAAAGGACTAAATTCGTCACGGACAGCATTGCTAGCACAACCTCTAGTAGGACCAGTAATACAAAGACTTTTTTACAATGGAGTAAGCGAACAGGATATTATTGACCTTTCTAAATTATTTGAAAGATATCGTCGCAGTGAGGGTAATATAGATAAACAATCACTAATCTCTGAATTAGAGAAATATGGCAGCATAAAGTCAGCTATAGAGCAATTAAATCAGAAAATTAAAGAATCAAAGAATGAAATAGCATCGCTAGAATCACAAAGAAAGGAGTTAAGCCATCAGAATCAACAAATTCTAGATACCATGTTATATTGTAAAGAAGTTTTAGGCTTTTTTAGAGTAGCAGTTTTTTCGTTAAGAAATGAAATTCTAATGCAGCTTGTACTTTTGGGATATATTAATTGGATTTTAAATCTACAAGCTGAAGAAATTAAAATGAGTCGTACTATTGTTAATAGTAGAAGCGAAGCGGGTCGTGAAAGTTTGTCTAAATTGATACCCTTGATCAGGGCAGCTAAATTCGAAAGCGACGGAAATGGTGAGCTCGTACCTATTGACGAATTAAAGACCTCAGTAATAAAAGCTATTGATATTCTAATAGATAATCTCAATCATAACATCGACAACAAGAAGAAGAAGAACAACAACGACGGCAGCCATCCTGATTCAGATGTTAGACTTATTGAGATCCTCAATCGAACACGGATAACTCTGGAAAATAAAAGAAGTGATAACTAAAACTAGGTAAAACTTTTTAGTTCTCGAAAACTATCACTTTACAAAAAAAATAATAATAATATCTTTTCTTATTATAGGTATAAGCTTGAAAGTTTTTTGTTATCCATGTAATTTAAGTCTTATGATAGGGAAACATACTATGAATTTATAGCTTGAAACTAAATAATTATCTCATCATTATGCTTACTAAATACACGTGTAGGCAATATAATAAAGGAAAAGCATATGAAACACGATGTCCTTTTAGAATATTGGTAATATTGTCTTTACGTCAGTCAGTTAGGTTATAAAAATGAGTGGAAATAAGATAGCGCAATTTTTAAATCAAAAGTACATTAATCTTGAGACATATAGAAAAAATAACCAAGCCGTGCAAACACCAGTGTGGTTTGCCATAGAAGATAACATGATATATGTCAGAACTGATAACAATTCCGGCAAGATAAAACGTGCAAGAAATAATCCCCATGTACGGATAACTCCATCTAATGCTCGTGGACAGCCGAAGGGTGAATGGATTGATGGGGAGATGAGAATCGCGAATACGGCAGAATCAGAACGGGCGAATCAACTTCTTAGACAGAAGTATGGCTTGCAAGGAAAGATTATTAGAATTGTAAACAAGATTAGGAAGACTAAACCCATAGTCATTTCAATACAAATCTAAGATTAGATGAAGGGCACAAAAATTTTAAGACTAACTGACTTTAGATAAATTTTATTTTAAGCAATCTCTAGTTAGCAACATACAAAAATTGGTGAGCAAAAATTTTAAAACTCAATTTAGCATTTAATCAAAAAAGATAGTAATTTCTATAATGGCACTTCGCTTTTCTTCTTAAGACTGAACTAGAGATCTTGCTAATAGCAATATGTTTCTCTTTCTTTCTCTGATCCTACGGATAGAATATGGAAGCCAATGACTTCCATAAGGGATATATTCAGATACTTTAAATTTTCTTTCTACAAGATTTATCTTTATCTGATCGCAAATACCCATTAATAATTGAAATTCGAAACGCTTCTTAATATTTTCGAATTTTTCTGATAGTTCGATTGCTTCCTCGATAAGTTTGGAATCATGAGTTGCAATTGCAAAGATGGCATTGTTATCGCTATTTTCAAATAACATATGCATCAATTTAGAGAAATTTGAATTGATTTTATCGGAAGATTGAAATGCATTATTCTCACTTCCCCTATATGCTCCTTTGACTACTCTAACATTTGCTCCTTCTTCCAATAAATGCATTAAGTCACTAGAGCTTCTTTTAAGGTAGGATTGTATTGCCACCCCTGTCTGTTTATAGTCTTTAAAAAGTTCAAGGTAAATTGCTATTGTATTTTCAACGAATTGAAAAGATTCAATATCTATCCACATAAATTTGCCCAAACTTTTTGCTTTATTAGCGATCTGTTTGAAATTATGCAAACATGTTTCATAACTAATTCTTAGCCCGATTTGTGTTGGTTTTACTGATATGCAACCTTCTATTTCGTTACTTTTTAAAAGATCCAGCAATGAACAATATTCATTTACTGTCTGCTCAATCTGCTTGACATCAATACTTTCTTCGCCAAGGTAATTCAAAATAGCAAACATTTGTTTATTGTTGGTTTCTTTGGCTGCTGACATTGCATCTTTATAGGTATATCCAGATATCCACTTTTTGGCTACTCTAAATAACAGTCTTTCTAATAGAGCATAGTTATGCGAATGTGATATTTCTTCATACCAGTTTTTGGTCACAATTAACATATATATTGCAGAAAGTTATCTATTAACGCTTCTAAAAAAAGGTCTTATAGTCAGATACCCGCAGCTCTTGGACACTAGAATAAATAGATGCTTTCAGGAAAGCTTTTAAAACTTAACCTTCGCTTTTTATTAATTCACCATTTAATCAACACTTTCGTGTTACCTGCAATCTACAGTTTCTCCCGCTCTCTCTGACTCCAAGAAATTTTCTAGGGGTGCTGATAGCTTTTATGGCTCTTCAGGTAACATTATTTTATGACGTATGAGAATGAGAATACTCTGCGTAAATTTGTGGTATCAAAAGGAGAGGAAGCATTTCATAACAGATATGAAGAAGCAATTGAAAACATCAAATCCGAATTTGGTAGAAGATACACAATGATTATTGATGATGAAAATGTTGAATCATCAGAAACTTTTGTTCAGACTTCACCTATAGATACAAGAATAGTACTTGGATATTTTCCAAGTAGCACAGCTAAACATACGGAGGACGCAATTAAGGCTGCTAAAAAGGCATTTGAAAGTTGGGGTAAAACTGATTATAACAAACGCATAGAACTCTGCAGAAACGCTGTTGATATTATGATTAGACGTAAGTTTGAGCTGGCGGCATGGATTTCTTATGAAAATGGCAAAAATAGATATGAAGCAATAGGAGATGTTGATGAGGCCATCGATTTTATTCGATACTATTCTGAAGTGATGGAAAAGAATAATGGATTTAGAGTTCAAACTAAAAGTGCATATCCAAATGAAAAAAGCAAAAGTGTAATGAAACCATATGGAGTTTGGGGAGTAATCTCTCCGTTTAATTTTCCTATTGCAATTTTAGTTGGAATGAGTATTGGAGCTTTAATTACTGGAAATACGATAATCTTAAAGCCTTCGAGTGATGCTCCTATAATAGGCTATAAATTTGCCGAAATTATGAAAGAGGCAGGTTTGCCTGCTGGAGTTTTGAACTTTATAACAGGTTCTGGAAGTAAAATCGGTAAGGCAATAGTTGATAGTGAAGATGTTGCAGGAATTGTATTTACTGGCTCAAGAGAAATAGGATATAGAATAACAAAAGAATTTAGTAAAGTGAAACCACGTCTAGTAATTGCAGAGCTTGGTGGTAAAAATCCTGTAATAGTTACAGAAAGTGCGGATCTTGACAAAGCAATTGAGGGAATTCTTAAAGCGAGCATTTGGTTATTCAGGACAAAAATGTAGTGCCTGCTCACGTGTCTATGTACAAAAAAGTGTAAAGGATAAATTTGTTGAAAGGCTTGTAGAGAGGACCAAAAATTTATCTATTGGAAATCCACTTGATTCTAATACTTTTATAGGTCCTCTGATTAATTCAAATGCCTACAAAAATTATCAAAAATATACTGAACTTGCGTTTAGAGATGGCAATGTAGTGATAGGCGGATCTACTAAAAAGGATGGTGATTTCAAGTATGGATACTATGTGGAACCAACCATCATAGACAACCTGCCTAAAAATCACAGATTGATCAGAGAAGAATTGTTTATGCCAATTTTGTGTATAGCAGAATATGATGAGTTTGACGAAGTCCTAGGACTTTGTAATCAATCAGACTATGGGCTGACAGCAGGAATTTACAGTAATAAAAAACAAGAAGTTAAAAGGTTCCTTGACAATATTGAAGCTGGCGTAGTATATGTAAACAGAGATATCAGTGCTACCACAGGAGCTATGGTGGGGTGTCAGCCATTTGGTGGCTGGAAACATTCAGGTACAACAGGCAAAGGGGCTGGAGGACCATATTATCTGGCACAATTTATGCGAGAGCAAAGCCAGACTTGTGTTGTGTGAATATAAGGGAATCTAAATCTATTTCAAAAAAACAGAATTTCTGACTATGAGCACTATGTCATCTAGCCCACAGCCAATATTGGTTGCGTATACTAAATTAATTAACTTAAGTTATAATATCTCTAACCTTATATGTAGGAGCTTTCGATTAAAGTAAGTATCATAAATTACAATGACAAAATCAATACAGAATATTAGAGGAGGTGGAGAAGCAATAGTCAGAAATACTGTTTCAGAAGATATCTCAAAAATAGTAGATTTACAAAAAGAATCATTTCCATATCTTGCTCGTTATGGCAATATATGGCGTCCTGAAGAGCTTGAAAGCCATATAAGGATCTTTCCTCAAGGACAATTCGTCGCCGTTGAGCCAGATGGTACAGTGGTTGGTTCTGCAAGTAGTCTCGTAGTTACTCCTAATCCTAAATATGCTGAACATACATGGATAGAGATTACTGCAAACGGTACGTTTACAAATCATAACCCTAATGGAGACAGCCTTTATGGAGCTGATATCTCAACACATCCAAAATTCAGACATGAAGGAATAGGCAAGATGTTGTATGACGCAAGAAAGGAATTGACGATGAGGCTGAATTTACCGAGAATGATAGGAGGAGGAAGGTTATTTAATTACTGTGAATACGCAGACAGGATGTCTGCATTAGAATATGCACAACGAGTAATCAAAGGTGAGTTAAGAGATCCTGTTCTCTCATTTGAATTAGATAATGGATTTAAATTTATTAAGATACTTCCTAATTATTTGAATGATATCCGTTCTTTGAACTATGCTAGTTTTATAGAGTGGTTGAATCCAAGATATCATTAAAGTCATCTTTTTATTCTTCTTTATCTAGTTAACAAAAATTAAAAAACCCTCTATTGAAGAGATGCATTTCGAAAATGAGGAGCCAATAACACTGATAGTTGATACATGAGGACTACTAACAGTATCAAAGAAGGTGATTACATAGAGGAGAAATGGATACGCGAGAAAAAGGATTTCATTAAAGTGCATATTGCTGTTGATTAAAAATTCAAAGAAAGTAGTTTCTTTTGGAATAACTAAAGGGTATATTCATGATACAAAATAGACTGGAGCTATTACCAGTATTGTCATCCATTAATTGTACTGAATGAAAAGCCAACCAAGAAATTCATTGAATTAAAAAGATTGACAGGTCAATTCATTTTTGTAGATAGCACTGGTACTGATACACAATCATTATACGTACCTATTCTGGAACTTGAAGAATCTACACTTAAATTTCCTGTATGATATATATGTGCGATATAGGATGATAAAATGTTCGATATACAGTAGATCATTTAGATAAAAGAATTTGATGATAATTAATAATTAGCTTTGTTACTTTATCGAATAATCATAATAGTACTTAGTATTTTAATTTTAAAGGCATTTTCAAAGTCGGCAAAATAAGAGGAGATATATATGCGAAACGTCTTTTCACAACAGATCCAGATAGTTGATAACTATCTTTTACAAAATCCCTAATGTCTTAAGACAATAATGATGTTAATTAATTTTTCTTATCTTGTTTTGTTCTACTTCCTCTTTTAACCTTCACCAGCTACTCTATTCCATCAGTAATAGCATATTAGCTGCAAGTTTCATTAGTAGCTCAAATGTTGCTCATATCATAATACTTATTTCAATTAAGGTATCGTTGTTATATTTAAGATAGCTCCTAATTATCATTTTACCGTAAAATTAAAGAAATAGTGTTTCTATATATCTAGTTAGAGTATCATGCCAGCAGAATGTCTTGGGATTAGCCTTGGTGTTCTTGGAGGAATATTGGGGGTACTTGGATTTTCATGGTATACTGGAAGAAGAAGAAAAGAAGATAATAATGACAAAAATCCAATAAGCAAGAAAAGTAATAATAGAGAACTTTTAGACGAACATACTTTAACTAATTAAATAGTGAATGAAGAGAAGAAATAGAAAGACAAGGCGTAGATATATTACATAGAGCGTCTAAGAATACCTCCATCGATTTTCTTCAAATTTTCAGCACTTAACATGATCTGGTGGAGGTATTTTATATCACGTTCTGTCTTTAGCAATTTTATTTGGAAGAAGTAATAATATATTCTACTATAGTATGTTAATATCTAACTTTTTCAAAAGACTCTACGACCTAAAAGCTAATCTTTAGTATTGATGGACAAAGTCTCGAAAAAGTAGAAGCAGAAATCGATTTGATTAATAATGAGCAAAAAAGATCAAGTAATATGTTCAAGTAATCCCTAACTTTGGATTAAACTCTCTTCTATGCCGCCATTGTTTAACCTATGACTATACTCCGACTAAACTCATATTATATCACTCATATACACACATAATTTGACTGAAAAAGAAAGAGTAGCGGGCAATACACCTACCCCAAATTAAAACTGAAATCTCTTTTGGAATCGTTCGTCGGCGAGAGAAGAACAAGAATAACAAGACCGATAAAAAAAGGATAAATTAGATCCAAAAAAGTAATAGGATAGTAAAGCATAAAAAATTCATCATTTTATAATGCAATCAGCCATTTTGAGTGATTAGTTCTCTTTCATGTTCTGAACAAATCTGTTCTAATAAAATTTGATGGTTAAATAAATACTTGCATCCACAAGAGTATTGAATTCGTTTATTCCTAGTATAACTACTAGTTGTTTTTGTAGACGTCTCTTGATCCAGCATTTAAATCATCCTATTATAATCTTATATGAAATAGTATATTTACTTTTTCTCTAACAAGTCTTATTATTACATAATCTCATTACAACAGATTTTTACTGTATTTATCTCGTTCGATATCGGGATAGCTTTGAAAAGATAAATTATTTGGAGAATCCAGATGTGAGCTTTCTGAAATTGAAGAAGAAATATAAGTTTGGAATTAATTCATTCTTCTTCTTAAGAGTTAGTATTTGAGCCAAGACCCAATGCAATGTTTCTATTTCTGTCTACAAAATATTCGCATAAGCTATATTATGAGACTTGTGTATTTCTCCTTTCTTTTGGGTGATTCTATTACGTAGTATTTCTTGTAATGATATTAGAGGTAGCATTGATATCATAGCCGTGTTCCGACTATACATATTGATTCATTATCCATTTTTATCAGTCCGTTAGCAGTTCCATAATTTCGCGCTGCTTCTTCTGCTACTTTTCTCCAGACATCTTCCTTTCTTTCTTCAGTCTCTTTAGACAACGCAATACGGGCAGAATTACTAACTGCTTGACAGTAACGATAATACTCTTCCCCTGATTCAAATTCAAATGTTACAATTACTGTGTCAATATGAATGTCTCTGAATCCTGCTCTGGCTAGAGAATTTTCAAGCTTATTTGTATCAGCTAGGCTAAACGGGTTTGGAACTCCTGGTGGAGGCGCTGACATTTGTACTTGATTGGCTATTACTCTGGTAACCAAGCTAATAATTGGGACTTTAGTCGCATCAGCCCAAACTGCAGCTGCAAATCGCCCACCTGACACTAACGAACTATATATTTTTCCTATCGCAGCATCTAGATTTGGTAATAGCATTAGTCCCCATCTACATAGCGTTGCATCAAACGATGAGTTTGCTAGGTCTAAGTTTTCCGCATCACTTTCTTTAAACTCAATTATGTCATGCAATCTCAGGAGCGTAGCTCTTTCTTTTGCGATGGCTAACATTTGTCTTGAAATGTCTGTAGCCAAAACATGACCACCGCCGGTTCCGACAACTTTTGCTGCTGTAATTGATGGTTCTCCAATGCCTGTTGCTATATCTAATACTCTTTGTCCGGGTTTAATTCTAGCAAGTTCGATTAATCGCTGACTTATCTTTTGAGCTCCTTTCTCAATAGGCTTCCACCACTCTTTCCATCCTTCAGCAACGCTATCCCAGCCTTCACGTTGAGCCATTTTAAACTGATTAGGATCAAAAGTCGAAGAAACCATTTGATTATCATCATATACTTTCAAATATAAAGTTGCTATTATCAACCCTATAGTAGTTGATGTAGACTTAACGTTAGGCAGTAATTGTATAGATAGCATAACCTAGCCCAAAATATTGTCAATAGCTTTCTTTGTCTATTAATAGCTTATACTTGTAATAATGTTCCTCTATTACCAAAGTTAAATAATAAGACAGTTAAAACATAGCACAATGTCTAACGTCACTGTACCTAAATTACAAAGAGCTCTAGTTTTTCAAGGTGGAGGCTCACTTGGCGCTTATGAGGCTGGCGTATTTCATGTCCTTTATCATTGGATTAAAAAAGACGTAAACAATGATGAGGAGAACATTTTTGATATTATAGCTGGGACTTCAATAGGTGCAATAAATGCTTCAATAATTTTAAGCCATATTTTGGAAAGGAAAGAAGAAGAATTCAAAGGCAAAGGAAATGATAATAATGGGAAATCCAGTAATATGAAATATTGGGAGGGTTCACCAGAAAAACTTGTTGATTTTTGGAGATATGTTTCTTCAACATTTGACTATTTTAGATTTTGGACGCCATTTTTAAAGTCTTCTTGGGATAATTGGCGAAGTTTTTTTCCTTATCTTAACTTGCCATCTGGTGAGGCTTTTAGAAGATATTTATCAACTAGAAGGTCTTTGACATTTGGAGAGCAACATGTCTTTAGCCCTTTGTTTTTCTTTCCCTTTGCAACACCAATGTTTAACAAATTCTTTGATTATACACCATTAGCATTGTGGCATCAATATAGTAACGATCCTTTGAGAAGCAGCATAGAAAAGTTTGCAAAGAAATTAAGAAACGGACAAAAAATAAAAACAAGTATTGAAAAAAATAATGAACCTAGACTACTTTTAGTTAGTGTTGATATAGAAAACGCAGAAACAACAACATTTGATAGTTATAAGAAAAAAGATGAAGATAAAGAAGGAGGCATTTCTCTAAAGCATGTTATTGCAAGTGCTGCAGTGCCGAAGAACTTTGCTTATGAGGAGATAAACGGACGCAAGTATTGGGATGGAGGAATAGTAAGTAACACACCTCTAAGAGAACTTATAAGTGAACATACTGACTTTTGGAAAGAAAAATTAGGATTAGAGTCAGAGAAGGAGAAACTCACATACACTACATGGAAGGATTGGGAAGAAAGTGAACAAAAGATTCCAAAAGTTGAAGTTTGTATAATAAACTTACATCCATCCAAAGAAGCTGGAGCTCATATACCGTCACTATTTGATTATGATACAACAAAAGACAGAGAAAATGACATAAGATTCCATGATAAGACCGAATACGATCTGAAAATGGCTAAAGTTATCGCTGATTACAAAGATTTTGTTGAGCAAATGACAGACGTGGCAATAGAATCGATTGATAAAATTAACGAATCAGTAGGCAAGATTAATGATAAAAAGTACAAAGATGATTTAAAAGAATACTATAATAATAAAATTAGAGATTTTAATAGAATTCTAGAGCAAACATCAAAAAGTACTAAGCGTAAAGGAGGAAACAGATATTACTGGCACCTCTTAAAACATAGATTTGATCTAGACGAAAAAATAAAGATACAACGTGAAGATGATGAAGACATAATTTCAGATAAAATATTTGATTTTTCTTACGATACCATAGACAAATTAATTAAAAAAGGAATTGATGACGCACTAGATAAGGTTTTTGAGGCCGAAAAGGAGAAACATAATAATAGTGTAGATGATGCCTGCAATGAACTACAAAAACTTATTGAAGACATCAAAGCTGTAAATACCAATGAAGATCAATACCTTATAGGAGCAGCTGAGAATATCATAAAAAAATTTCAATAGTGTAAATATAGTCCTTTGATTTGCAATGGCTAATTTTTTTGTGCTTTATCTCATTTCATTTGGCATACAAAAAGAATAGTTTGAAATAATAACTCTTTCTGCAAATTTGTATATTATTATAAATATAATTTTGTCATCAGTAAACCGAAATTATATTTTATATATTTAATAAACTTATTTTATTGTTTATGAATCGACCTAATACATAAAGCCGTCGGAGATAAATCAATTTTTAGAGATACCTTAAACAAAACATAGGTCTTATATTAATGTCTGTTGATAAAGCTGGAGCGATTGGTATTCTGCTATGAATATAAACCAAATGGAAAGAAACGCCTGGACAGCCAAGAGGTTCCTATTCTAATGCGAAATGGACTGAAGCAAACAAAGGTAATAGAATGATTATGTCGTAACGTCATTGCTGCTAATAATAAAGCATAAAGCTGACGATAATCATAGTGTTGCTACTATTCACGATTATCCCAGCCACATTTTATGGCGAATTAGGCTTGGTATTTGGATACCTCTGCAGATATGCTAATATCGTTAAAAATCAAGGTATCCGACTTAGGAAACAAAAGAAAACAAAAACAAAAATGTGTGAAATAGGCCTGGTCGTTTGTGAATAGTTATCGACACAAATTTGCGGCCCAAGGGTTATGAATCAAATCTGATTTGATATATGGACCCATTTACTATATTCCGTTCTTAATAAACGCAAAGTTAGATGAGTATTGGTCCGGGTTCGGTGGAATCCATGCCGATATCGGTGCTAAAAGTAGATTCCTAAATATGGTATAGATATCTTAAGCTATAAAGGTTTTCTAAAGTTTCCAGAAAGGTTTGAGGGGTTTGAGTCTTGTTGGTAGTCTGGGTTCAGCGACCACATTTTTGTAAGATAATTAAGAAAGGGCTAGGCATTGATTGCAATACCGTTATAGGGGCTATGAAAAAGACATTCATTTTAAACGAATGTCTTATATTTATAAAAGTATAATATTATCTCAAATAATCTTTGATCATAAGTGATATTACATGGTTTGTATCTGTGATAATATTATCAACGGGAGTAACTGCGATACTTCTTTATCTTTTTAGGCAGAGGCTATATAATAATAGTCAAAACGATGATAACTAATATCAATAATGACTTGGTTTTAACAATTATTTCTTTTGTATCTATGTGCCTTTTTTATGGCGCGCCGCCGAAATAATAACATATCCTAGACCTACAGCCAATCCAAATGCTAGCGGTATAAAGACTGCAGCTCCTTGCAATTTGAATACCTGTTGAATTAAGGCGTCGAACATATTATGGGTAATATTATTTTCATTTCGCTCTAAAGAATATTACTTAACAATGTTAACTTATATCCGCAACCGTTATTACATTCTATGGGACGTGAAACAATTTTGACATAATAACTAGGCCCAAAATGTGCTGTTAACTCTTGGTAGTAGCTGATTATTGTCGCAGTAGCATAAGTATTTGTGCTGATACCCATTGCAATGTTTGTATCTCAGTAGACAAACTTTCTAGATATACTTTATTATGAGACGGATGCATCTCCCTTTTCTTCTGCATTATTCTATTATGTATTTATTTCTTGTAGTGAGTTTAATGGTAGTTTTGATGATGGTGATGATGATAATGGTACAGATTCATTCATAGAATTCGACAATGTACTTTTAATAAGTATGTAAATAAGGTTTAAGGCATCACAGAGATAGCGAGGGAGAGGGGTATAAAATGAAGATACTGCAAAGTTAATTTTCATTCCAAATTTACTTGATATTCGATAGAAAAGTCTACTACAAAAGCTATATCTCTTGTAGATAATAAAATAGGTTACATGATACAACTAAGGCAAATTGTCAAAGACTCAGATAATCAAATAGGTATGGAAGATCCAAAATGTGTCAAGTATACTTTCATTAGTTTTGATCACTTAGACTGGATGATCATATCTGTTATTGTTACCATATACATTACTGTACTAATACAAAGGTATCAAGATACCGGTCATTTCATAATGCTGACAACTAAACTCCTAAGGAGCAGGAGCACCTACAATTATGAGCATCGAAAGTTTTGGACCAGCTGCGGCTACTCTAGGAGGTGGCTTCTTTGTAGGTATTCTAATTGGATATGCTTTGAAGAAATTAATTAAATTAGCAGCTGTTATAGCTGGATTATTTCTAGCTGGATTAGCATATCTTCAGAGTCAACAGATAGCCAACATAAACTGGAATAAACTTCAAACTAGTGTCTGAAGGTACTATTACAACTCTTTCAAACGCAATAACACAGATTCCAGCTATTAGCAGCAATGCTGACGGTCACGCTGCTGCAACAGCGTCTTCATTAGTAATGACAAACTTTGGTATTCCTTTCACTAGTAGTATGTCAGCTGGATTTACTATTGGATTTATGAAAGGATGAAAGAAGATGGCAAGAAGAAGTAATGTGTTTCTTTATAAATAAACTAAAAGAAATATATTCTAATTCAGGGAAGGAGCCTATTAAACTCTATCTTCTATTATTGTACACAGATTTAAGGTCTTTCTCTTTAATTATCCTTAACTATATAGTTATAGAGTGAAGAATGTGGCCGTTTATCATTGCAAACATTATGTAAAGTGATTGTGAGTTTGCATCCAAACAAAACTAACAGAAAGTGAAGGGAGTGAAAGTGGTGAAGGCATTGAAAAGAACGCTTCTATTTCTCAATAAGACTATCATATATAAAATGAAAATAATTTTCTAATTGCAAGAAGGAAAAAATCTGCTTCTACCTCAAATATCGAAGATATTTTAAATGAATATAGTAATAAACAATTCTTATCTTATATAGAGCCTTCACAGCCTTCACCATCTACAGAGGTCAAAGTTATAATCTACAGAAAGAGATCTGGATAATGATATTCAATCAGCTCAGGAAATAGAAAATCCTCTGGAGAATATAACGGCATATAAGCGCAGAGTATAGTATGATAACCTGAATATTATGCTTGATTAATTAATTATTTAAAAGAAAAGAAAAGAGGAGAATTAGAGAATTGTTTGTGTCAATCTTTAGCCGACGAAGAAATTATTTTACACATAGAGGTACTTTACCGTTCGTTACCTACACATCCAGTGGCTGTTACACAATGACCCCCATAGCCTTCTTTGTGATCATCCTGAGAGGGTTGTCCCACGTACTTACCTACCACCTCCAGACCCAGTCCCTTCTCCTGTTTCTGGATCAACTGTATTATATCCTCCGCTACCGCCTGGGCCATCTCCTCCCTCTTCAACAAACCCTGGGTTGTCGTTAATACCACTGCCTCCAGCACAATATAAAGTCCCATCAGGTCTTTCTGAACATCCACCACCAAAACCACCCACGTAGGCGTCAGCTATTTGTGTTGTTGTTAAACTTGCTGCTAGTCCTGCTGCCTATTGCTGCTATCGTTACAGCAATAGCCAATAGTTTTGTTTCTTGATTAGTCTTATTCATCATAATAGGCATTCCATAACAAGGGAACAAATTAAATTATATAAGAATTATGGCACATGAGCACAATGGCGCACAATGTACTACATTATGGCACATATTGATGAAAATTTCACGATCCTATATGAATATATATAAAGATATATAGATATACTTAGATTCTGATAACAAAGTGATTGTGATTACAAAAGAAGAACATGACTAGACTCACGTATACGTAAAATAATAATAATGTAATATCCTCTATATAACTCTCTACAACATCAGCAATTCTAAGAAAGCTAACTAATGCTACTACTATCACTACTCTTTATTTCAAATGAAAATGAGATTGAGTTTGATGTTATATCTCTAAACTTTACTGGAGATTTAGTTATTGGTTCAATTAATCCTTCTAATATTGATTTTAATGCAATTGAGAAATTCATGTTAATATCGTGATTTTCTTTAAAACTGTGACTTTGATTATTTCGTTCTTGTTCTTCTTCTTGTTTTCTGTCCTTATTATTCTTAATGTCATCATCATCATTGTATCTATTTATATTCTCAACTCTATGCTTACATGATTGAAATCTTCTAAACCATATATCTAGGAACTGAGTTAAAGTATTGCTATTTTATTGGGGATTGAAGTAATGATACATACTCTTTGGCTACTGTTAATCCAAGTTCTTTTCCAAATTGAAATATGAGCTTTTCATCTCGCAATTCAGCAAATGTCTTTCTAAGAAAGTCTTTACTCACAAGTAGAAAACCTAATTGCTAAAATAATATAAGATATAACATAATTCTTCAGTATTTTATTGATAATACTATTAACTGCTATTCCTTGTCTATCTGCTTCTCTTTGTAATGACCTGAAGATATCTTTCTATTCTAATACTTGAGTGAACATGTTTCTTGCTTCTAGAAGGGGAGGAGGAGGGAGATGAGTAGGGGAAAGGCGAAGAAGACGTCCATGCTTCTTTAGTATTTATCTTATTACCATAATGGTGAGAGCCGCTACCAATAGCAAGAACATAATAAGCAGCAGCTATAATGTTTTCTTTATTGTCTTCCTGCTTTGAATAATAAGAAAGGGAATTATCATAATAGAAGTGTTCTTGTTCATGTCCTTTTATCCTTATTATAGTTCGTAAAGGGATCTTAGTAAATTCCCAATTACTCATTGGAACTATTTCAAATAAGATGAGCATTGTAGCAACAGCAAATGTTATTGCCACTAGCTTTAACTGTACGCTTACTAATATATTGGTTGACATACGCCAACGTTATAAGGTATATACACATACTTTGTTTTATGTTTTCTTGGTTACTTTTACAAATACAGAAACCTGAAGGTAAGGGCTCTTCGCCATTGCAATCAAATCGCCCTTGAGCATGTATAGATGGGGAAAACAGCATTACTATTGACCAGAACATCTTTTGTTCTATCACTGAATTCATCCTAAACGGTATTAGAAACGTTATCCTTAACGTATTACTTTTCATACTGAAAACAGTCATGAATAGAACAATGAATGACTAGAGCCCAATATATTATGAGTCACTTTATATATAAAAGAGGAGCAAGTAGTATAATGGAGGTATTAACCATGCCATCATCAAGATGTGTTCAAGAGGAATTAGCAGACGTCTTAGAACTAAAAAGACAGGTAGACTCATCCATTGTTACTATTATAATTATCATCGTTCTCTCTGACTCAACAAACAAATCTATGAACAGTCATGGAGGTTATGATTAGTTGGTTTCTAAAATAATTATTACAAGTGGAACTCAACAAAGCACTTTGAATGACCAAGAACTAAGAGATATAATCAATGCTATCATCGAATGTAGAAATCGATATGAACAAAGTAAAAGTCTCGAACTAGTAAATAGATACAACGAATTACTTTCAAAGTTAGAACCATTAGCGAAATAAGCTTTGTCTTTGTTTCTATGCTAAATATTCACTAAAGTAAACATCTGCAGTACGCGACAAGTCTGGCATTACGTTATTGTAAGGAGCAGTGGTCAGTAATAGAAGAAGAGGTTTATTTTATAAATTAGTTGAGTGTTGAATGGTTAAAGATTACATTTTAAGTGTTGCAGGTTAGCATTTTATAACCAGACTTTAGTGTTTAGTTAGTAGCAATGGGACTGCAGCATTAGAAGGAGAATGAGAAGCAACAAGAAAAAACTAAAGCTTAGTAATATTACTAAAATCATGTTGTCATCATCTTGCTTTTGGCTGTCATTATAGGTATATATCAAAAACACTCATCAAAATTTAAATTTAAGAGTGCAATAACTTAATTTGTTTCTTATTCTGGGCATCTCATTATCTTAAAGACAAGAACATATTTGGATAATGTAATATCTACTTGTATAGTCAATCATGTCCTCTTCTTCTTTTTCTTCTTTCAGTATTCAACCAGATGACATAACCAAGGCTAAGATAGTACACCTGATTCTTAACAGAAACACCGAAGAAGCATTACAAAATCTAAGCAGATTTTATAATGTTACTCCACCCAAAATTGTTGTTGGAACTGTAAAGGGAAAGCGAAGGACAGTTTATGCTGTTTACGTTCAAAAAGAAAGTAGAATTTATGTAATAAATTCAGATATGTTTTTCAATCCTTTCATTGTATTACACGAGTTTTATCATCACATAAGAACAAGAGCTGGTGTTCACAGAGGATCAGAGAAACATGCTAATATGTATGCACAGAGTTTTTTAGATTCATATATACGATTAATTGAGCAGATAAGAGATAAGAAAAAATCAGAAGAGCAGTAGATAAATCCATAATTTGATGTTAATCTTAACATTGCATTACTTTTAGTACAATCTATTCTTGTCTTGGTAAATTATGTTATTTGTGCCAACAGGCATATATCATATCTTAAAGTGCCTATTATCTTCTCTAAATATAAAGTAGGCCATGGATAATCATAGGATGAAAATAGTGAGCAGCAATAATAATATAATCAATCAACAAACAAGAATAGAGACAAGTATTCCTCAGTTGATAATAATAAGTGCTAAGATTCGAAAGAAAAAGAACAACAACAAGAATCAGTAAAAACTACTACTATAGGTATAACAAAGATTGGTAATATATCGAGATATTCTTGATATAATTGAGCCCTGTGATATGGCTACTTGGAACAAAGGAACTCAAATTAAGGGTAATGCTGCAGACATAATAAAAAGATCTCAAGAAAGAGGATAAGAAAAGAAAGAATTATCTCAAGAAAATATAACTCCAGCTATAATACTAGTGAATTAAGATAGAAGGGATCTGAGAATTATATTATAGATCCATCAAATAAACTAGATATAGCTAAACTAGTTGGCTCTGAAAAAGCACTAACCGATAAGGCAGAAGACCCATTCCCAAGATCAGATAATAATTCACCAGACTCAAAAATCGCAAAAATCTAAATAAAATGGTAATAGTAGAATTGAACAAGATGGTTACTCATTTTTATAATCGAGAGCCTTTATATTTATATTGAATCAAATCTAATATTTTGCCCACATAACAATTCTCTGAAGGTAATTATTGCTTTCATGTTGGGCATAGCGTGAGTAAAAAAAGTTCCAATAAAATGAATAGTTCCAAAAATGATTCTATCCTTGTTAAGGTTACAATATCTCAGAATTAGTTGTAAAATACCGCTATTTTTCTTTTTTATCTTCATCTATTATAAAAGATCCACAAGATAATTCCTTACTAGGAAATATAACGTTCCATTATTGAGATATTTACGGCTTGTTATGCGTTTTCGCTGACAATAAAAAGAAAGAAAGGCTAGTTTCCAGGTGTTAAGATAGAGCGTCTTTTACTTTTACCTTAGCCTTGTTAAGTGTTTCGGAACTAGGCTTACCTTCTGCATGGTCTTCTGAGGTCTGAGCTTTTGCTTCGGAATCTTGACCTATATTTTTTATCTTTTTCGCAATATCTGTCATGTCTTATTATATATATTGCATACATTACTTATTATCCTTACATTAGAAAAGAAGTTGATTTTCTTTATACTCCACATTATAAAAAAAATATAATATTTAAATTACAATAAAAATGATTATTTGGAATACAATCCTCATTCTTCACAATTTAAATAAAATCATTAAATATTACCGTGCCTAAAAAATTAAAAAATATTTTATCAATATTTGAGAAGTGTGGGATTATTAAGGGTAAATATAAGCACAGACTAATGGGCTGGAAGTTTGATCATCACATCACCAACTTCATCAAAGAATATAATCAATGAAGGTTTTTCTCTTCAATTATTCTGATGCGATAAGTTTGGCATTCTTTTTTACAATTCTTACAAATTCTTCTAATTTTTTTAAAGTCTCGGGATGCAAGTGATGTTCAATGCCCTCTGCATCCTTATTTGCAGAGTCTTCATCTACTCCGATCATTTTAAAGAAATCCGCCAATAAGCCATGTCTTTCACGAATACTTTTAGCAACAATAATCCCCTCATGTGTGAGACGAATTCCTCTGTACTTCTCATAATTAAGATGACCGCTTTCATCTAACCTCTGTACCATTTTGGTGACACTTGGAGAACTAACATTCAAATATTTGGAAATATCTACAGTTGTAGCGTAGCCTTTCTGTTCAATTAACTCATAAATTACTTCAAGATAGTCCTCCATTCTAGTTGTGCGGTCTTCCCTTTTTACACCATTAGCATCACGAATCGATTCCAGTCTAGTAGTACTTTTTAATGCTGATTCGTGTTTCAAGTTACCAATCAAATTGCTCACTCCTTATCCACTATCTTCCTTATATTATGATATTAGTAAACATGTTGTATACATTATTAGCATTCCTATAGCGAAGCCGGCTATTGTAGACGCATTTAAAGCCTTTCTATTTTGGCTAGTATGAGATATTCAAGAAGCAATTGAATATACTACTTGAAAGATTACCCCAGCACCGACTGTTAAGAACAGTGGTAAGAGGAAAAAATAGAAAGCCCCCCCTATTCATGCTCCAGCTTTAGTTGGTGCATTAGATATAACTCCCATTATTATCAGTTTTCATATAGTGCTTTGTCTGCTTTTAGTGATAGGAGATACTATCGCTTTGTATTGGGCGATCCAACTAAAATGATTATAAAATGTAAAAGAATAAACTTGGTATTAGTATACAGCAAACTTGTGAAAGTAAATAATTGTATATTTCCTGAAGGCATTTTTTATGATATCGAGAATTTTGTCTGGATAAAGATTAACAATGACAAAACAATAACTATTGGAATCACGGCTATTTTGGCTTCGATTGCTGGAAAATTATCAAGCATAAAATTAAAAAAAGTTGGCACAGAATTGGAAAAGGGAAAAAGCATAGGGACGATAGAAAGTATAAAGTATTTTGGTGTGGTGCGTACCCCTGTCAGAGGAAGGATTGCAGAAATTAATAAAGATATAATCAAACGACCCAAATTGGTAAATGATTTTCCCTATACAGAAGGATGGATAATGAAGATAAATGCTTCACATCTTGATAAGGATTTAATCGCTCTCGATACTATTGAGAATTGTCATAGTAAGATAAGTTACAGTATTGAGGAACTCCACATAAGATGCTTTGCAGAATTTCCTGATCACGAAATGTTTGAGATAGGAGTAGAATGTGCTGCTACACTTACAAAGCTCGGTGAATTAATGACAAAAATGTCAATTGGAGAAGTAATACATTTAGTATCTGATGATCAGACAGCGGATCTGGAAATCGATCGATGGTCATATGAGAACGGACAATCACTCTTAGAGACAAGAAGAGAGGGCAATCTTTTCCATTTTATAGTAAAGAAAATAAAATGAACAAGTGATTGTATTATGTGTTATTTGATGTATTATTTTTCTATTAGATTATCGATCATGTTTCCCCACTCTGTCCATGATCCATCATAATTTTTCACATTAGGATAACCGAGCAAATATTTCAAGACAAACCATGTGTGTGATGACCTCTCACCTATTCTACAGTATGTAATGACCTCCTTGTTTGATGTTATTCCCTTCGATTCATATAGTTTTTTTAGCTCTTCTGTAGACTTGAATGTACCATCTTCATTGACTGCTTGACCCCAAGGTACGTTAAGTGCACCAGGAATATGGCCTCCTCTTTGAGCGTGCTCTGTTGGATATTCTGGAGGAGCCAATATTTCGCCAGTAAATTCTTTTGGACTTCTAACATCAATCAATACTTTTTGTCCAGACCCTATCGACTCTCTGACGTAGTTTAAGAATACTCTTATACTCTTGTCCGGCTCTGCAGCTTTAAAGTTACCTTTCGGATACTTTTGAACATCCTTTTCTACTGGCCTATCTTCCTCCAACCATTTTTTTCTACCTCCATTCATTATTCTAACATCCTTATAACCATAATACTTAAACACCCAGAATGCAAACGCTGCAAACCAATTGTTAAAATCGCCATATAGGATCAGCGTTGTGTCATTATTAATCCCACCTTTTTGCATCAAATCTTCGTAAGATTGTTTATTAATAATATTCCTGCTTAGTGGATCGTTTATGTCTTCCTTCCAATCAAATAGTACCGACCCTGGTATGTGTCCCAATTTATAATTTGCTGTAGGATCATAATCAACTTCCGCAACTCGAACTTTTGGATCCTTAAGATGATCCTCTACCCATTGTGTATCGACTAATACTTCCGGATGTGCATATTCCAACAATAGTCATTAAAGGTACACTTCTGTCATATATTAAATTTTAAATCTATGGCTATTATCATTATATGATCTAGTATATTGCTGAATTCTCTGCTGGCGTTGTCGACTGGTCTATCAATGATGAACCGCCACCCCTAGCTTCTCTATATCGTCTATAATCTTGATCTACTTCAATTGCTGCCTGTAGTATCTTACTTTTAATAGACTTTGATGAGTGCAAAAACATTTTAGTATCCTTTGGTAGACAATGTCCTCCAATTCCTTCTCTTGGCTCAAGAATATGTACATTCCATTTGGTATTTATAGCATCTCTTAGTTCTGAGAAATTTATGTTATTAGCCTGACAGTAAAGATAGAGATCTTCAGCAAATGCAATTTGTAAATATCTGTGTGCATTTTCAGCAATCTTACTTAATTCTGCAATTTCTATGTCTGAAACTGGATGCATAGGAATACCCAGACTTTTACCTTTACCTTTACTTTTTTCATTAGTAATAGATGTAGTAGAAGTAGTAGAGTAGTAGAAGAAGAAGAACTGTTCATATTCTCAGACTTTCCATCATAGAAATACATGGCTACTTTGAGACAACAATCACATACTCCACCTATTACACGCACCTGATTTACACCATGTTCTTGCTCTTCTAAAGCATACCATCGGTGTGGTGCATGAGCTACATGCAATCTATGGTTAAGCATTTCAAATACTTTCTTTGAAGTTCCTTTTGGAATAGTACTCTCTATAGAAACAAGAGCACCATTCTTTGCTTCCTTTGATATTTTATCTACTATTGATAATAAACCCTCAATTTGAGGAGAAAACATATCATCAGGTTTATGGGTTGATATACACAAAATATAAACATCAAAATCACTAAAGCTAGTAGCTTTTTTTATTCCTGCCGTTGTTTGTGCACGGTCCATTGCCTTAGAACTAATGTCATATCCATAGACATCAAATTCTTCTTGTTCCTTTATAAATTTGGCCACAGGTAGTCCAAGTTGACCAAGTCCAATTACAAGTACTCGGTTAAGCGACATAAATTGATATTGTTTTTGATTAATGTTTAATACGCTGGGTGTAATTGTATCCATTTCAATTGTAAATAGCTTTAAGAATATTTATACATTTAGAATATCTAATTCTAAATTGCATTTTGTTATAATTACCCTAACAACTAGACTTATTAGATAGATGTTTCTATGGAAAGATCATTTAACTATCATCTTTTGTAAGATTTAAGTTTTGATCTATACCGACAGTTTACTCATAAAACGGGCTATTACCAACTTCCAGGGGACATGATCGTTAGCATTCATTCAAAACTTTAATTCTACCAAATATTTATATTCAATGTGTTGTCAATTACATTATACGTTTCCTACAGACTTTAATAAATAGGTAACAAGTCATAAAAAATTTTGTGAAGACAGATAATTCGGTTAACAAACCTTAACTTATAATAAATATTGTGTGGATAAATATTTAATAGATTAATAGTAATAGTGTTATTCTGACTGCAATGCAAATAAAACAGCAGCAGATTGATTTAATTGATAAGCAACTCTTGAACGACATCCAGTGGAGTTTTCCACTTGAAGATAGACCTTATCTTGAGATTTCTAAACGGTACAATATAACTGAAGACGAAGTTATGAAGAGAATTGCATCCATGAAAGGTATGGGTTTGATCAGACAGATTAATGCCATTTTTGATACTAGGCGATTGGGTTACAAAAGTGCTCTCGTTGCATTTGCTGTAAAGCCGAACAAGCTTGACTATATTGCAAATGAAGTAAATAAACACCCTGGAGTAAGTCATAATTATGAAAGAAACCATGATTTCAATATGTGGTTTACTCTCGCTGTTCCTCCTTATGGTGAAATGAAAACAGATTTGGATAGGCTTGCTTCACTTGATGGAGTCATAAAATATCGTTTGTTACCCACACTGAAACTTTATAAGATTGGAGTTAGACTGGACATGGTTAATGATGATACAGAAATGGCAAAGCCAACTGACGAAGTTAAACAATTGAATCCAAAGAAATTTGAGCTCACCGAAGGCGACAAACATTTTATCCGTGAACTACAAAAAGATCTGAAGGTTATCCCAGAACCATTTAATGAGGTGGCAGAAAACCTTGGTATTACAACAATAGAACTCTTTACAAAAGCTAAGGAATATGAAAAAAATGGCGTAATGCGACGATTTGCAGCAATATTACGTCATCGTGACGCAGGTTTTTCTGCGAATGGGATGGTAGTATGGCAGGTGAATGAAGATAAGATTGATGAAATTGGATATAAACTTGCAGCTTTTCCACAAGTAAGTCACTGCTATCGTAGACCAGTATATGCTGACTGGCAATTCAATTTATTTAGTATGATTCATGCTCGCACATTGGAAGCTGCAGAAAAAATTGTAGTTGAAATGTCAGAAACGGTTGGAGTTAAAGATTACAGAATTCTATTTAGTTCTAGGGAATTCAAGAAAGAGCGAGTAAAGTACTTCGAAGAAAGAAACTAGTAGATACAAGAATATATTTCTTCATTCTATTTCAGCCTTATTGATAATTACGATTTCATTTTCATTTGCTTTCTTTTGTAAATATTCATAATCTTATAATTTCCTCAACTTGCTCTTTCAATCCTCAATATCAGTAGATTTTAAAATATAAAACTGATTTTTCATTCTTTTCATATGATTTACTCTCTTAAAATCGAAAACTTTCTCTTTTTCTATTTATTCAGTTAAATTGCATATGTTAACAAATGAGATTAATTGACGGCCTCGATTGAGTTATTATAGTGTATTTCAAATCTATTATCCTCTACCCTATCATTAATCAAATATCATATTTGTTACTTATGATAAAAATTCTTCCTATAGTTAACATTTTCGTGGGTCCCCACATTTGTCACGCTAGGTATTTAGCCTAACCATCTATTACAAAGTACATTCATGCTTAAATTAGGGTCAAGCGCGCATCAATATTATAAATAGAATGGTTATTTTATTTTATTAAAATATTTGCTGTAATATGAAATTCTTTTATTATTATTACAATTATTCATCTAAATTCTATCTCTAACAGTTAAAATAATCTATAACTATAGTTAAAATGCTGTCAAGATAATATACTTCTAAGAGTCTTATTATAAATAATGCAAGTAAAAATTACTATTTCACTCTTCTGGGGTATGCTGATTATTTTTAATTTGACTCAATATTTTACTTACTCGTGTTATTAACTCTTCATTCTCAATTGGTTTTGGAACGAAATATCGTTCACCTAATTTAGGAGATACTTCTTTTCTAAATTCTTCATATTCCTGCAATTCAGTTAATGCTGTCAAAAACATTGTCTTGACTTTATTATCTACTTTTTTTATTTGTTTATATAATTCAAATCCATTCATTTTTGGCATTTTGATATCAAGAATTAATAGATCATACAAATCAGCTTTAAAATTTCCTAAAGCCACAAGAGGATCAGAAAATGAATCGACTTTGAATCCATTATCTTCTAAAACTACTCTCAATTCTAAGATGATATCATCCTCATCATCAACAACCATAATTCGAGGTGTTGAATTTCTTATTTGGCTGTTTGCCATAAAATTTCAGACTACAAGATTATTTTTAGTAATGCAGACAAAAATATGGTAATCTTCTATTCCTTCATGGTTTGGAAGGCGACGCTGAAGTAGCAACAGAGGAATAAGAAGATTGCTGGCGAATATAAAAGTTGTTATTATAGAGATGCGTTATCTCTGCCATTTCGTTTTCATTTAGATAATTACCATCAGCCATTTCTGCAAACCTTTCAATCTCCTCAATATCAATAACGGTCGGTAAAACTACTGATATTTCTTTTTGGGATAGTATGAATTTGACTGCCAGCTGAGATATACTCCATCCTCTTGCATTTGCAATTGGTTTCAACTTGTCTACTTTTCGCATAGCTTCTAGAATCCATTCTCTTTTTCTGCTACTTCTATGGTCATTCTTATTAAATGCAGTTTTTTCATTAACCTTGCCAGTTAATACTCCCGAAGCATCAGGAACTCTTACTATAATTCCCACATCATTATTATTCATTCTTACTGCATTTAAAAATGCCCTGCCGGGATCCTGTTCCAAAAGATTGTAAACTGTTTGAAGACACGTGATGTTTCGTTTTTCTATGGCTAAAAGTCCTTCATCCTTCCAACCAATAGCAGGGCCCAATGCTAGTCCGTGACTTTTAATCTTTGTACTTTGTACTAAACTATCGAGAGAGTTAAATAAACTATCATTTTCGATAGCAGCCATTTTTGGATTATGAAGGCTATAAACATCAATATAATCAGTTTGCAAGCGGTTGAGACTCTGTTGTAATGCATACTTTAAAAATTCAGGATTGTGTTTTTGTGGTAATTCATTATGTCCAATTTGTATGGAATTGTACATATCATAACCCCATTTTGTAGAATAGATTATTTCATCACGCATATCTTTGAATGCCTGTGAGACCATTTTTTCGCTTTTGCCATTTCCATACATATCTGCAATTTCGTAAAAATTAATTCCTAGATCATAAGCACGTCTTAACATCCTGATGGCTTCGTCGTCATCTATTTTCTTACCCCACCAATCCAGACCAATAGTCCAAGCTCCAAATCCTATTTCACTTACCTTAATCCCACTTCTTCCTAATTTTCTGTATTTCATATCTTTAGTTTAAAACCTCTTTGATCTCCGCTATGATCTGATTGAATTTCGAATTTTCTATAACTGGTTGTTCTTGTTGTAGATGTAGCTGCCCATTATTGTCTCTACTAGTAGTACTATTCACAGTCATATGTGGAAATTCAAATTCAACCGAAAGCCATGATCTGCATCCAGCCCATTCAGGTCTAATATCAACTTCTAAAGGATTATTCATTTTATAAACTCGCAACAGTAGTACACTTATAGGTTTTTTAGGGTTATAATCCATTCTTAAATTTACATAACGATCGTTCCATATGTGGTATTTTTCTAATTTTCGTATAATGGACTTATCATTAACTTCTTTAACATCTATGACTTTTGCATACAAAGTTAATTTATTTCTACCACTATTTACAGTAGGATGATAATGATTAGTTAGTTGATATTGCAAAATGATATCTATATTATCAACATAATCTGGTTGAATGTATTCCTTTGACTGATGTTCAAAGGTAGGAAATAGTAAGAACTTGTTGTGTTTTATTTCAAAACCTTGCCTATATTCCAGAATACCGCCTTTTCGTAAAAGCAACACCTGTCTGCCTTCTTCCAGAGCTTTACAAACTATTGCCCATTCTTTGAGTGCGGCCATCATAATTATAATTATTCTCCAAGACTCTTTATAATATCTATGATGTCCTTATAAATGCAAACTATCATAGGTGTATCTCTAATTATATATCTGCTAACTTGAGTTTCACGTAACTGAAGTATCAAGTCTTGGAAATCGATCAAATTATTGGTCTCAAATGCAAGCATAAAATCTTGATCATGAATTCCAAAGGAATATGATGTGTTAAGCCTTATCCCTGGAAATTTCCTTCCAACAATTATGTGTTCTTCCATCATTTTCATTCGTTGTTCAAATGGAAGTAAATACCACTCCCGTGATTTTACAAAAGGGTACACGATGACATACTTTAGAGGTTGTTCGGTAGTCGCAAATCCTGGAGTGACTTTATTTACATACACAGACGGGCGAGAAGCAGAAAGATATATCTGGGAAGGTTCAACATATTTTCCAAAAATAGTAGAATAAATTTTTGATGTCAGTATTTGCATCTTTTCAATTGAATCAGAAATCATCCATAGCATAAATTCAGCATCTGCACGAATTCCCAAAGTAGTATAAGTTCGAACTTTCATCTTTGTATTTGCAACTTCTATCAAATTTGCAAATTCTTTTGCAGCCTCATCTTTGCCAATTTCATTTAACCATCGCCATTTAGAATCAACTTTGAAGAATGAAAAATTCAAAAAATATGTAGAGGTTACAGTCATTTGCCCTGCTTTTTCTGCTGTATCACTGCTATTTTTTTCTGCATCAGGTGTTCCTGCATTGGATGCCATAATGAATAAATTATGAATAAAAACTATATTTTTATTTACCTCTATATTAGATGAAATATCTTCCTTTTATCTAAAATATAGCCAGAGAAAAACGACAGCCTCATCAATAACTACTGCTAGCGTGGGCCTTAAATTATTGACTCTGAAAAGATGACCATTAAATAAATGTACGTATTTATATTTTTCTTAATAAATTAAGACATTATAACATGACAGAATTAGAATAACTGTTAAACAATGTTGCAAATTGAAAGCATAGATACAGGCAATTTAAAAAAAGAATCTTGTCATATATGGCACACATTAACTAAGATTGTATTATACATTAATAAAATTTTTATCAAAAACTGAAAAGAATTAATAAATTAATAGATCTTACCAATAACATTTATACAAATGACTGATTTTTAGTTCTACTTCAATAGTGTAAAATTTGACATCGAAGCAGCTGAATTATTTCGTAAACAACTACACACAACGTATTTGAATTTTTAACATCTTTTGATCTATTCATTGTTATTGTTATTAGTATAATTGACAAATTTCATACTAAACGGTGGTAGAGATTCAGTTAAATTAACAAATGAAAATTGACTTAATCGAAAATACATCATATAATGGGTACCTTAGCAGTCGTCTCTATTTATCTTCCAAGCCGAGCCAACCATAACCTTTCGTTTCTAATTGTTCGGATAAATCTCTGCTACCTGATTTGATGATCTTTCCCTTTGCCATGACATGAACCTCATCAAGCTTTGTAAGATATCTTAGAATTCTTGCATAGTGAGTAATTACAATAACACCTGCGCCTGTTTCAATTAATTTGTTAATTGCTTCTGCAACAGACTTTACCGCATCAATATCTAAACCGGAATCAGGTTCATCGAGTATGGCAATATTCGGTTTTAGAACAAGCATCTGCATTACTTCTGATCTCTTTTTCTCTCCACCAGAAAATCCTTCGTTAAGATACCTACTAAGAAAAGATCGATCAAGTCCAACAGAGTCTAAATTCTTCTTTACATATTCATGAAACTCTTTTACAGTCAAGAAGACTTCTCTGTTCTTTTGCTCTTCACCTAGTGATTTACTTAAAGTGTTGTATGCATTTCTTAAAAAATGGCTGTAGCCTACACCGGATATCTCGGTCGGATACTGAAATCCAAGGAACAACCCTTTTTTTGCTCTTTCATCTGTTGATAAATTTAGAATACCTTGTCCTTGAACTAGAACTTCCCCAGACATAACGTTATATTTTGGATGACCCAAAAGTACATTTGCCAATGTACTCTTTCCTGACCCATTTGGCCCCATGATCGCATGGACTTCGCCTTTATCAATATTCAAACTAAGACCTGTCAGAATCTCTTTTCCTTCTATATTAGCATGTAAATCCTTAATCTCTAAAAATACCATCTGCCGCCTCATTGCTCAAAACAATAATATAAATATTTCTATTAAAGTACATCTTATTTATAATAATTATAATATATATTTATTATTATTTTGATATTATAAGAGCTTCTGCTATCAACTATAAAATTTCAAAAGAAACTAAAAAATGCAAATAAATAAACTTAAAAAATAAATTATTCCAATATGGCTTTAACAGATTTAGATGAACATACCAATAATATGTACGTTCTCTTCATACAGTCTTGCTCGCAGATATTCTGTATGCCTGATGATGCATTAGCAGCATTTAGGAATAGTTTGTTATGCTAAGTATTCTAGATTGGTATCACTTGTAGCCGTATGAGTTAACAAACTATTACTTCAATATAAAGCATAAATAACAGTTATTTATGGAGCAGATCATACTGGATATCTTTAATTGCTGCACCTTTGACAATAGGAATAGTTTGAATATGAGAATATTATTATTTTTCATCTAGTTATATTATTATTATTGTACTATTATTTTGCCCATCATAAATGGATGAACAGAACAATGAAAGTCATATTCTCCTGCTTGTAGATTTGCAGTCATTAATCTAGCAGATGCTGCAGCATTTATAATACTTGTATCAAACTGCTTACCTGCATCAGGTGCGTCTGGTGCTTTACCACTTGTAACTGTATGTGGCGATGAATCTTTGTTTACTACATCAATTTCATCACCCTTCTTGACTGTCAGAGAAACGGGATCATAAGAAGGATTGCCAGCAGTAGATGCACCTACAGGAATAGTTAGAGTAGCAGCTGCTGCTGGAGCAGAAGTACTACTGCTAGCATTACCTGTACCTGTTGTGCTAGCGTTGGTAGTAGCATTAGCTGGACTAGTGCTAGTACCTGCTTGCATTTTCTTCGGTAGTAGTAGCATTAGCTGAACTTCCAGCACTTGCAGCTGTAACAGTAAGCTTAGACGACATATATGGATGAACAGCACAATAGTATGGTACTTCATCACCTTCCTTTACACCTTTTAGCGCCTGTGGTGCTGACTTTTCTCCTGGATTTATAATACTAGTATCAAATACTTTGCCAGAATCTGGATTTGTCGCTCCAGTGCCTGATGTAGCTGTATGTGCAGCAGTATCTTCATTAACCCAGACTATATTATCACTCACAGGTACTTTTGCAGTATCTGGATTATAATCCGGAGATCCTTGAATAGAGGCTCCCTTTTGTATAGTAATTGTTACACCAACTACTGTTGCATTTGCGCTGCCGCCACCTTCAGTAGTAGTTGTTTTTTCTGTTGTACCTCCTTCTAGCGTACTACCGGCTTCCTTACTTGGTGTTGCTGTAAGGTTCGTTCTATCTACTGAATTTATTGTTCCTGGTTTTGGAATAGTATATAAGTCAAACAAGTAATACATTACGATACCAGTGATTGCACCTAATACGATAATGGATACAAACGCAGTTTTTCCCACTGAACCCATAATGAAATTCTATGATGCTTTATTAACTACCCCTATTAATTCCTTGACAATATGCATTGTAATAATAATAATAATATCATCCAGAAATTACAACACAGGTCAATTATATCATATTGCATCATGGTACAAAAAATGGTTGTTTATAAGGGCTCCGAAAATAGAATAGAAGATTAGGTTAGCTTATGATTATCACAACTTTTTTATTTAGTTATATTCTGCATGAATAAGGAATGAACAAGGTCACTAATTTAAAATGTGCTCTTTGTGGAAATAATATTAATTTTAGATATAAAGCAATGTCTCAATGGAATATTTCTGGTGATCTATGTGGTGAATGCTATGGAAAAAAATTGACCGAACATTATATTTCCACTGATCGAAAAATTGACCGAACATTATATTTCCACTGATCGATGAGATATCATAAAAGTAGTATCGTTGTCTCAGTCCGTGACGTTCTATATTTTACGAGGTATATATTTCATATATCCATGAGCGCGCTTCGTATATCTTGGATCCATATATAAGTATCTGCTTATTCTCCTCATTAAAAGATTGTAGTCTTAGATAGAATACATAATTCCTCCAGACACTATTGGCACAAATTCTACATTGCTAAGTTCCTTAATTCTGGCAATAATCGCATTAAACCATAGGCTATCGATTCCCTGACTCCAGATAGTTATCTTTTTATAGTCTTTTTGAACCCCACCATGAAAATATCCTTTACAGTCCTCTACTGTGATATTACAATATTTTTGACTTACTTCTGAAATTATACTTTCCGCTTCTGCTGGTAAATATAAAATAGTGAGCGTTGGAAAAGGAATAGTATTGGAAGATGTTGAAGATGTATCTTCTGCCATTATCTCTACTCAAATTTATTATTACGCGCACTAATATCTGGATTTCGTGATATTTTTCTCATCATACATTTTGTAAACTTTTAGTTTGGTATTTCTACAAATAATTGAAATTAACATATTTCTAGACATTATAGGTAAGAATATACTAAATTTGCTAAAAATTCAGTTAAATTTAAAAGTATTTCTAAAGTAGATCGAATTTATATAAAAACATGAGACTATTTTAAAAGTTTAGTGGCTCCTATATACTAACAGTTCAGTAACAAATTATCAATACGAACGAATTGTCATCAGACGTAGAAAAAGGATAAAATATTTTATCGTATAATGACATTTATAACATTATGTACTCACAAGTAATAGAAACTAATGACGTTTTCAATTAGTAAGGGCTAAGCGAACATAATATATAATATATATTTATAGATCATAAATATTATCGATTTGGAAGATTCATTAATTCGTTATAAGATTAACCAAATAACAGATACTGGTCTGAATGTTAGTCTTGCTCTAGTTGAAGACGTTGAGTTAGAAACTGTTTCACAACAGCAATTAATGTTAGATGCTATTGATTCTACGGTTACCGATAAAGAAGTCAAACAGCAGATTAAACCAATTTTAGAAGCTATTCTCAGAGCTCAACCTCAGACAGTTATCAAATCATATCCACAAACGGTTATTCAAATTACAATGCCGAAGAGGCGTTATGAAAATTTAGGAACTCCGCATGTTGGTGAACACTTATTAATAGATATCAAAAAAGCAGGTTAACCGATGTAAAACACTGTTAACAACAAATATGAAAAGACTATCTGTTATAAAACGCTAGATCCCGTAGTTGGATTTCACATAGCTCGCTCTTACTCGAATGTTGTATTTATAAAAAGCATCGTCGTTTCATTGATTTATGACAAATGCGGCAAGAGTCCGAAATTTGGATGGATCACCTCCCCAAATTGCCCATACGACTCTCATTTGGTGTGAGTTCTGACATTATTAACCCAAAATAATTGCCACTACCGTGTAGAACTTAATCATTCATACATTTCTTAAAAGATGTGAATTATATTTAGGCTAGCATACATTCAACTTGAACTGCTACCATTATTAGCCTATTATCTCCAGCTTATAAGCGAAGAAGATGACCGAAAAGCAAAAACTTGAACAAAAGATAGGTGAGGCTCTTGGTTTAGAAATAGCTGCTCAAAAAGCAGTGGAGGAATTGTCTTTAAAAGGATTATTGGATCAAGCTGGACTTAAGAGCAAGTTAGAGGGAATGAAAAAAGAAGCTAACAATCATCAGATACAGATTGAAGAATTGGTTGAAAAGTTATCCGGGTCAGAGGAATTGGACTCTAAAAATATTCAAGAAGTGGCAGAAGAAACTAAACAAAAAGCTTCAGAGATGATGAAAATATATCTTGGTGAAGAACCTGACTCTTCAGAAGCAATAGAATTTCTGTGTCTAGCAGAAGGTGGTGAGGTAACACATTATGAGGTCTTAAATGCAATGGCAAAAAGTGTTAAAAACAGACAATTTGCAACTAAGGTAAAATCAATTTTACAAGAAGAGAAAAAACATCTGCTAATGTGCACTCGATTTGCCAAGCATATTGCTATTGCTTCTGAATAACAAAAACTATTATGAAGAAGAGAATAAAAAATAGACAAAAGAAAACATATTGATTGTTTATATTCCCAATATATTCTAAAACAGCACTCTCTCTTTTATTAATCTCTGAACAAGTCTTATATAAGACTCGGCTGATATGATGAATTGAATTGTTTCGTCTTTCTAACTCTTTATTTGCATATTTTCATAGGAGAATTAATTATTTTCAATTATTTCTTTGTGTTTTTTTGTTCAACCCCTCTATAAACTAAAAACAGTTTAATACTCGCAGAATATAATTATTGACCATGCCGACGGCATATGTTCTAATAAACTGCGACCTTGGCTCTGAGGAAGAGATTTTAAAAGAACTGAAAAAATTACCTGAAGTCATTGAAGTTAGCGGAGTCTACGGTGTTTATGACATAATTCTTAAGATTAGATCAGATACAATGGATAAACTGAGGGAAACTATCACTTGGCATGTAAGAAGAATTGATAAAGTAAGATCAACTCTTACTATGATTGTGATCGAAGGTCAAGAGAATAAAGGGAAGCAATAGTAATAATAATAATCATCTCAAAATACTTTTAATACAATTCACTGCCTTTAAAGCATCTTCCTCCCTATTAAAAAAGTGTGGTGACGCTCTAACTATCTTTTTTCCACCACCAATATCCCTTTCAGCAAATATAATTTCATTTTGTTCCAGTTTATCTACGAGAGTTTTAGCCTCTGAATTAGAAGAGGAAAATGGAATTATGGATGTTCTTGTTTTTTCATCTTCTGGTCCATGAATTTTAATGCCAGGGATCTTCAAAAGTTCACTTCGTAATATATTTCCGATTTTTATATTATTCTTATGAATATTTGCGATACCTAAACGTAAAATATACCGTAATGAGGATTCCAATCCTGCAACACCAGGATAATTCCGAAATCCGGTCTGAAATTTTTGAGGAGATTCAATATAGGCAATAACTTTCTGATCTGACAGTATTGCCGATTCTCCTCCGATAGATTGTGGCCTTAGAAGATCACCAGCATTTTTACTACAATAAAATATTCCAATACCAACAGGTCCACACAGCCATTTAAATCCAGGAAATGCCATAAAATCACAACCTATTTTCTTTACATCCACTTTAATTGAGCCCACTGTCTGGGCAGCATCGATACAATATAAGACATTATTTTCACGTGCAATTTTACCAGTCTCCTCAACCGGCATTATTGCACCAGAATTATAAAGTGCATGACTCAATGTGATTAGTTTTGTATTTTTCTTTTTTGCCAATTTCTCTAAATTTGTAAGATCAAAATATCCATTTTCATCAATCTCTAATTCGTTTAGTTTTACAACTTTTCTTTTTGATAATTGCAGCCATGGCAGGTAATTAGCATAATGTTCTTGAGGTCCACCTCTAATAATAACAGAATCATTTTTTTTCCAGTCTATACCATTGCAGACATAATTGAGGCCTTCTGTAGTGCTCTGAGTGAATACAATTTCATTAGGATCACAATTTATTATATGAGTAATTCGAGTACGTAGTTCTTTCATTAATGAAACGATATAGTCGTATGTTATTTTAGAATCAGGTCCATCTTCAGAACATTTTAAAAGAAAGTCAGTAATTGATTTGATTGTAGAGATTGGAGTTGGAGCAATGGCTCCATTATTCATGTAAACTTTCTTTCTTGTAACTGGAAAGTCCTTTTGAATCAGATCAAATTCAATGCCATTATCACCATAAAATCCATTATATCCTGCATCATCCATATAACCAATATAGAAGTGGATACTGCCTATAATGATATCTTTAGTACAAAGGGATTGAATAGCCTAACATATAATGATCCCTATGCAAAGCTTTGTTTTACTTCTATGATATCATCATGGTGTCAAAAAAAAGTAATATATATTGATCTTGATACCATGTTTGCGGCATATGCGAAGGCAGACTTAATATTGTTATTAAAAAATAAAAAATATATTAGTAAAACAATTAATATTTATCTTCCAACAGAAGATAGATTCGAGTCAATTTTAAAAGATGTCATTGAAGATATGTATGATTCATCAATTGTTATTTTTGATTCTATCAATAACTTTTATAATATGTATTACAAGAAAATTGATATCGAGTCAGGAAGAGGATTTAGTAATATAAATCATCTACTTTCAATTTTTCTCATGTTATTGTTAAAACATGGCACACATCTGAATGTTCCAATTCTCGCAACGAGTATGATCCGTTATAAAAAATACACAGAATGGATTCAATCTCCAACTAGCAAACGACTTTTACACAAAAAAAGCATTGTGAAGCTAAATGTAGAAATGATGAATGAAGATGACCTTTCTTTAGAGATAATATCTCACCCTACACGACCTTCAGAAAAAATTATTTTTCAAAAGCTTGGAGTCAAGTTTTGATTCAACAATAGAATATAGCGATTAAAGCGCTAGTTGGAAATATTCTCTGACAAGCTCAATATTATTGTAATTTTATAAATACTATTAACTCTACAACTAAAAACAACTAAAACTAGTTCACCACAATAATAATTATCTTCTGCATATTACGTGGTGTGTAATTTGCTTTTATTACATTAGAGCGCATTATTATCTTTACTTCTTATTGGCAAATGGGGTGACTCGAGATATTCTATGCGGTTTTAACTTCAATATTAGCTAGCAAACTTGTCTAAAATAGCGCCAATACATTTTGTTGTCTTATTTAGCAGATCAATTCTTGCAAATTCATTTGGCGAATGAATTTTCGCATACATATATGTACTACCAACAGAAACACAAGGTGCGCAAAGTATTTTGGCAAAGGTATGCATCGGTCCGGTTCCAGCGGAGGATATACTAATAATCGCCGAACCAAAAGTCTCCTTCGCTGATTCTTCGACCTGCTTTACAAAAGAATGATTAAGAGGTATTCTTATGGCTGCCTCACCATGGATTAACTTTATATCGATATCATCTTCGAATCCATTATCCTTTAGATGATTTTTGATGAGCTCAAACTGTTTTTCAGGAATCATATCAGGAACAAGTCTAAAATCAATTTTAGCTTTGGCGTCTGAAGGAAGAACAGTTTTGGCACCCTCGCCTGTATAGCCTGATAAAAGACCAGCGATATTGCATGTGGCCATTCCAACAAATGCCATGTTAGATCCCATTCCTGTTACATTATTAACAAACTTATCTATTCCATACTCTTTTTTAAATTTCTCCTCATCAAATGGCTCATTAGCTATTAATGCAAGTTCTTTAGGAGTGAATTCTCTTACATCTTTATACCAATCTTTGATCAATATTTTTCCATTGTGGTCTCTCATTGTGTTTAGTGCTCTTACAAGTTGCCACGCGGGGTTTTCAATTAATACTGCTAGACTTGAATGAGCATCTCTAGACGGTCCTTTAGCTATTAGTTCAATGTAAAGCAATCCCTTCATTCCTAAACTAATGATGGGCCGATCTCTTTCATCAATATAACCAAATTCCCAGATTACTCCATCACATGCAAGTTTATGTCGATACTTGGTAAGGTACTTTTCAATATGCAAGCTTCCAATTTCTTCCTCGCCTTCAACAATAAATTTCACATTACATGGTACGTCGCCAGTCTTCTTTAGAAAATACTCTACTGCCTTAATGCGAGTAATTAGTTCACCCTTATCGTCTGAAGATCCACGCCCAAAGATATAGTTACCTTCAACTTTACCACTAAATGGATCTGCTTTCCATAACTCCAAAGGTTCTTCAGGTTGAACATCATAATGATTGTAAAATAAAATTGTTCTTCCATTAGGATTTGCTTTTGATTTAACTTCTCCATAAACTATAGGCGGAACATCTTTTTTAGCATTCTTCAAATCATCGTTATCAAGGTATAATACTTCAGAGTTAATTCCTGATTTAAGCATAATATGTGCCACAAGGTTGGCACATTCCAAAAGGCCTACTCGTCTTGCAGAAACACTTGGCTGCCTGATCAAGGCCTGTAGGTCAGAAATAAGACCTCTAGTCTCGGAATCAACTGTTGTGCTAATTATATTACTCAATAAATTTTCTCTTTAGCAATAGAAATTAAAGGTTACTGTTTATTGATTGAATATTAGATAAGCAGAAGAGATAGTATACGCAACCCTATACTAGTTCCCTCTTCAATTAATTCAATATCTTCTATTACAAAAAATGATGACATAAATTTGGGAATGTAGGTTTTAGATAGATAATATGTAAACTATGTCATAGTGTTTTCTTGTATAGGATGCATTTATAACTATCATACCTTAATTTTATTTTTATATGTCGTCGTCTAACGACTCAAAGAACATCTTTCTTTCTCCTAGATCTATCGCTGTTATTGGAGCTTCAGAAAAACAAGGAATTGGCAAAGCGATCTTTTCTAACATCAAAAATGGATACAATGGCAAAATATATCCAATTACTCCTTCTAATCCTACAATCTTTGGACTGCAAGCTTACAAAAGTGTTCTTGATGTTCCTGAAGATATTGATCTTGCAGTAGTTGCAACTCCAAATAGAATAGTAGCTTCCGTCATGGAAGAGATTGGCAAGAAAAAAATTAAAGGTGCAATTATAGTTTCTGCAGGATTCAAAGAAGTTGATGAGCAAGGTAGAAGGCTCGAAGAAGAGGTTGGAACAATTGGAAGAAAGTACGGCACAAGGATCATAGGTCCAAATTGTCTTGGAATTATGAGCTTATCTGAAAAAAATATGATGAATGCGACTTTTTTAAAAATTACACCAAAACATGGTGGAATTGCTCTGGTCTCTCAGAGTGGTGCGATCTGCGCAGCCACAGTAGAAGACGCTATGGCTCAAGGCATTGGCTTTTCAAAAGTAATCAGTATGGGTAACAAAGTAGACATGAATGAAAATGATGTTCTGGAATTATTGTCTGAAGATATAGATACTAGGGTTATTGTGATGTATCTCGAAGATATACATAATGGTCGAAGATTTATGGAAATTGCTAAAAGAATTACCAAGGATGGAAAACCAATTATGGTATTAAAAGCTGGCAGAACACCAGAAGGTGCCAAAGCTGCTATGTCGCATACAGGAGCGTTAATGGGATCTGACGAAATTTATGATTCTCTATTTACTCAGTCTGGAGTAATTAGAGTAGATACTATGCAAGAGTTATTTGAACTGTCCACAGCCTTTTCCAAACAGCCGATACCTTCACAGAAAGGAGGAGGAGTTGTTATAGTATCAAATGCTGGCGGACCTGCTATTATTTCTACTGATGCCTGTTCAAAGTATGGCCTTAAGATGGCTGATATATCTGCATCGAGCGAGGCTATTACTAAAGTAATTCCAGCCCACGGATCTGCAAGAAACCCTATAGATATAGTAGGTGATGCAGATTTTAAGCGCTTTGAAAAGGTATTAGATGAAATATTATCAAATAACAATGTAGACTCAGTAGTAACAATGTGTACTCCATCAGCTACTTTGGATTACAATGAGCTAGCAAGGACTATTGTTAATAAGTCAAAAGGTTCTGACAAAACAATGTTAGCCGCATTGATGGGTCTTGCAGAGGGTACTGAAAACAAACAGATTCTATCCGATGGAGGAATACCACATTTCATGTATGCTGAACAGGCAATAAGAAGCCTTGAAGCAATGTATCGCTTCAGAAATTGGTTAACAAGTCCTAAAGGTGAATCAAAACGATTTAAGGCAGACGTAGAAAGAGTAAAGACAGTTTTTGCTAATGTTCTAAATCAAGGCAGAACAAATCTATTAGAGGAAGAGGGTTATGAAGTTCTTACTTCATATGGCTTTCCTACTCCAAAAAGTATTCTTGGAACTAGCGAAAATGAATGTGTCAAAGCTGCTCAGGAGATCGGTTATCCCGTTGTAATGAAGATATCATCACAAGATATAATCCACAAATCAGACGCTGGTGGGGTCAGAGTCGGAGTTAAAAACGATGATGAGGTGAAAGCGGGATTTAATACAGTAATGGCTAATGCAAAGAAATACAATGCCAACGCAACAATCAAAGGAGTCCTTGTGCAGGAAATGGTAAAATCCGGGAAGGAAACAATTCTTGGATCAAAACAAGACCCATTATTTGGGCCGGTTATAATGTTTGGTCTTGGAGGTATTTATGTTGAACTTCTTAAAGATGTTGTGTTTAGGATTGCACCGATTGATGAGCAGGAAGCAATAAGAATGATTCAATCGATAAAAACGATAAAGATATTGAAAGGAGTTAGGGGGGAGAAACCATCAGATTTGAAAGCAATAGTAGACAGTCTTCAAAGACTCTCACAGTTAGTTACTGACTTTCCTGAAATTGAAGAATTTGATATGAATCCATTATTGGTATTAGAAGAAGGAAAAGGAGCCCGAGCAGTGGACGTACGAATCGGATTGAGGAAGGGATAAATAATTTTGTGTTGTCATTTAACTGTCATTTAACCAACTTATTTCCACATTCTTCACAAAAAACAGCATCTTCTTGATTTTGATAACCACATGATGAACACTTCTTATTACCTGACCTGTTAGTTACAGTAGCGTCAGTACCAGAATCAGGAGTCGGGATTACTTCTCTCTTTCCAACTACAAGGATTATATCTCCAATTTTTGAAATATTTTCCCATGAAACCTCAGTTGATTGATTATGGCTGCTACTACTACTACTATTATTAGCCTCATTATCCTCATTTGCAATTTTGAGAGTAATTTGCATGTTTCTTCCTTGCAATCTGCGTAATCCAATTTCCGCAACTCTTCCCATTAGCATTGCTTCGCTATTATATGCAGGCATACCAACAAGGGATTGAATAGAAATAAATCCTGTTCCTTTATCATCGACTGCGTGAGCCTGTGTAATATTACTCATATCTACAGTGCTAGGAGAAGTAGATCTTTCTTGTTGTTGTGAAGTTATAGAGGAAGAAGGCAATTTATATTTATTATCTTCAGAGTACTGTGTTTGCTTGGATGTATTTGGAGTATTTACGGTAGTCTGAACAGCAGGAGCATCGAATTTACGATATTGTGCGATAATATTGTTGCAAGTACTGCATTTGTATTCACCTTTTTCTACAAGAGTAACATCCTCTCCAAGATCTTCATTTGGATTTTCATAATGTATTGCAGGAGATCCTTCATATTCCTTCTCACATTTGTTACAGTAGTATTTTGAAAACCTGTCCTCATTTAACCTACCTACTCCAGCGAGAAATAATTCAGGGCCTCCGAGGTTTCCTTTTTTCTGTTCCTCATCTGTTACATTAGCAAAAACATATCCACCAGAACCTCGCAATTTCTTTTCACGTAAATCATTTCCTTCACTCAGCATATATTTTAACAATTTAATTGCATGAACCACTTGTATTAGTGTTGTGGGATGAATAAGCTTAGTCTGAGAGATAGTGTTTTTAATCACAAAAAATAACGACGATTGTAACTTTCATCTTTGTATTTTTTGGACAACTAATCAACGATTATATATTACAAATGACAAAGGACTTGATTTTTGAATGTTATGGATAAAGAATAACCTGCCATAATGAGCCATAGAAATTGTTTGGTTCTAATTCGTCAGGCATAAAATTGTTATTTGGCACCCCTTTGCTACTACAGAAATGGTATAATTATTATAATAATTATTATTATCAGAATGTTATTGTTAACTAATATTTGGACATCATATTAAGAGTTTAACATACCTGATCATTATGTATACAAAATAATATGGAACAATCATGGGATACTTATATACATATATATAAATACATTATCTTATACATTTATGCACAGCCCCTTTTATTCATACTGTTAATATTAATAGCAAAGAGTTCTAGATGTCGTATTCATAACATTTTACTGAAGTAGTAATTAAGATATAAATATTATCACTTATTATGTAGTATAACAGCCTGTTTGTATACTACATTATGAAAAAAGAGGCCACAGTTGGTGCTGGATTGGCTGCATTTACTATGAAAAAGAGACTCTTGATAATCAGCGGTGCCATTATGTTAGCAATTGGATTTATTGGTGCTATCTCTTTCGGTTCTATTGTAATAAACGAGGCAGCTCAACAACAGCTAAATCCGACAACTCAACGCCCAAACAATATTTTTGGGGTAATATCTCCGTTATATGCTGAAATGGTGTTTATTATTATTGGTGTGGTTGGGTTTTCGCTGTTAGTGCTTGGTGCTACTTTTCATAAATAATCAAAGCCAACAATGACATTAGTCCCATCTTATTTTATTTTAGTGAGTCTGCAGTTGGAGTTGCTATTCCAATTTCAGTGTTATTAATTTCTGTTATTGGAGTTTTTGTTTTATTCTCTTTCTCTGTATGATTAAACATATCAGTATCATGCTGCTGATTTTCAATCACTGCAACATCACTTTGATTTGTGTTAGATTGCGCTAATGCATTGTTTGTTAATTGGCTGCCAACGCTAAATAACGACACCACAAGTATGGTCGAAACTGCAGTTACAATCAATGTTATTTTGCTTTCTTGATATTTTATACTCATAAATGGCTTATTCTGTCATATTTCCATGTGGATATGACTTATAAATTGATAACATAGTCATTATATATATTTTAGTATTTTTACATTCTTATAATTTGTACCTGCTCTAGTATATATAATAAATTATTCAGTTAATAAACTAAATATCAAATGCTTTCTAAATTAGTAGGTGAAGATTAAATATGACAAATTGATGATTTTTTGTCTACTCTTTAATAGATCTCTCCTTTTGGGATTTTATTAAAAAATATTTTGATTTTCAGTTAGCTATTTTTATTTCTTGTTATGTATGTCTTATGGTAATTTATTAAAGTATATAATTTTTAACAATTACTTTATTTATTGGATAATTTTTTCCAATACTCTGAATTCTCTGATGTCTTTCTTCTATGATTCGCTTTCTACAATATATATGGTAACATTACTGTAATAACATAGTCAATTATTAGTTTTAATAATTCTCATTAAATCTACTTCATTATTACGTTACTAATTATTAGTAATCATTTTATTACTATTATATGACACTAAAATAAGTTAATCTTTTAGATATAGCAATAATTTCCTCAATCCAAATATATTTATAACAATAACCAATATTAAATGAAAGCTATAAAGCATACAAACTTAAAGACACTCACTGTGTTAGCGAGCTCTAGTGCTGTCGATGGCATCTTTAGCAATACCGTTGCAGGAGTCAAGAGCAGAAGGAGATGGAGGAGGACATACAAAAAACGATAAAGGCATAGAGCAGATAAACAGGTGTAGTGGTGATGCTACTTGCATAAATATATATTGTCAAGCTGAAACCTGCATAATACCGCCTCTCAATGATCCCTTTAAATTGCCATTTTAAAGATGGACAAGCTACACAAGAGAATCTGATTAAGTAAGAATATATTAGAATTTGACTGCCACCTAGATTTTTAATTCTAGTGGAGTCAGCTTTTTATTTTATCGAATATATAATGGTAAAGTTACATTTTTGATATTAATGAAGGTTTTATTCAACAACCATGAATCGATGCATTTTTAAATAAATTCAATTGAAAAATATTAGTTAAAAAGATTAATGCAATGTAGAATCAAATGTCTTTTTTCTTTATCAATATGACACAAGATTATTGATCTATATCATAGTTATTATATGGCGTATTATTAGGTAAAATACGTTAGATTAACACTCACGAATTGTTAAATATAAAAAATTATTAGTCATTATTTACAAAGCTAACTCAATTAATAGTATACATAGTATACATACACTCACTATACTATTTTACTACCTACCTGTCAAAATATAAGTTAATCTTAAGACGTGTTCTTATTTTTTGGAATTAATTTTGGTTTTGAATGTTTCGAATTGTATTTAACTGTCATTTATGGAGGTGGCAATGACTCTGTTTGACCCATATATTTTTATTTACTAATAGATACAGATTAATTAGTAATCAATTTGCTTTTCATAATACAGAATTTAGAAAGAAAAAAACAAATTGCTAAGCTATCGTCGATTCAATTTTATAGTTAGTTGAATAGACTTATCTAATGATGTAATTCATCGTTATCTGCGAGTTTTTCCTTAATTATTTCCATCATATCTCCTGTATCCACTCTCATATTATCACGAGTAGACTGCGAATCTGATGAGGAGTAGACATGACATTCACCATTTAGGCACTCTACATGACATTCATCGTTTATGCATGTTATGGAAGAACTCTGTGATTTGCTTGTGGCTATTGCTTGCTGTGTATGTTCCAAAGTGGCTGCTCCACAGACAACGCACCTGCGGCAAAGACTACAAATATTTTTAATGTTGCATAGTTCATTACCTTAGATTTATTATTATCACTATATCTGTCCTATGAAGATTATCACTATATTATAAGTATTAATACATTTACTAGCTGTTAGCTGTGTAGGAATGACACTTATTATGGAGACTTTTTAGTTTATGATAAGATATTTTCAAATATTGATAGTATTGCTTATTCTGGAAATATTATATCAGACAATTCTAATTTATTGACTATATTATCATCTTCTCCTTTTCGTTCTTTTTTAAGATCTGCTTCTTTTTTACTTGGCATTTATTACGAAGATATTTTGAAGTTACTTCTTTATGACAATCTTGGCATAACGTTCTGAGATTATTATGATTGTGAAAGAATTCTAATGTAGTTTTAATTTTGTTTTCAAGTGTATCGTATTTATATCCTAATTGTTCATATAGTGACCTAGGTATAATATGGTCGCATTCTAAATTTTTAGACCTGGCAAATTTCCTTCTATAAAAATAAGCAAACTTTCTTTCGCAAATCTGACATGTATAGTTATCACGTTTGAATATGTCAGATCTAATACGCTCCCAAAAGAAATTGTGATAATACCAATGTCTAAACTCTTTATTGCATTTTCTAGAACAATATTTTTTATATGGTGGTTGTGGATATTTATTACAACTGATGTTTCTGCATAATAATTTACCGTTGTTGTCGTATTTATCAAATTCCTGAATATACACTATCTTTTTAATAGTCTTTTCTAATAACATAGTCATAAGATAGTTTTAACTTGCTAATGTTATTAAAATTTATTAGTATTTATTTTTAAATATGGAAGGAAAGAAAATTTGGCAGAGATTGTGAATCAGATATGACATAAATCTATTTTCAAATAAGCGATTTTAGTATAACTTTAATTTTTAATACTACATACATACGTATAGTTATATTATTTTATGAAGATAATATTATAAATTAAATACATTTGAGCTATTAAAATTTTTAAGAATTATCATATATGTATTTTGATTACGGCTATAGAAAAGGTAGATAGAGAAGAATAAAGAGATGGTTGCTACAATGAAAAGACGCAAATAGAGCAGAATCTAAGATACAAAGAGCAACCCATACGACACCAACGAATAATTATAATAAAATTATACCTTCACACTATTTGATTAAATGAAAGGTTTTATTTCTATTAACTAGTAGACAAATAGATGCATTACAATGCCAATGAGAGAAAGAAATACAGTTTTTAAGCCAATATTATCTGCTGGGATAATAGTCCTAGTATTTGGCGGGGTATGTCTTTGGATTTCGCAAATTATTCAGCTTAAAGAAGAAGGTGAAGGATTTGCCATAATAGGATGGAGGTTCATAATTGGTGGAATAGCAGCGATAGCATTTGCATTCATATTGAGATATTTTGTTTATATTAGACCAATGAAGAAAAGAAGTAGTAAATTTGATGATTTGTATAAGCCTTAATGATGTTGCAATAATTTGACTTTTAGATCATCCATACTCTTGTACACTTTATAATGGAAATAACAATTATTAAAAAAAGGATCAGAAAATGCAGAAGGACTATAGAAGGACTATAGATACCTTGATACTATGATTCACTATAACGATTCATAGCTCATAAGAAGCCCATACGCAAAGAGATAGGCAGACAACATAGAGCAACGACTCAACAACACAACAATTTCGATGAAGAATATAACACAGACGATAACAAAGATGGATGCAATAATTATGCGTGAATTTCAGGATAGTCATAAATCATAAACTTCCAGATAATGAATAAAATATCAGAAGACAGCTGTATTTGTAAGGATAATAATATTCGCTCATCTCAAAAAATGAGCATTAATCAGTGTTCATATATCAGTATTCATATATACAAAAATTCCCAATTATAAGATATTTTATTATATATATTGTTATTAATATAGTCAGTTATTTTGATGTCTAAATGAAGCGGTAATGACTCAGGGAGGGGAGATTTTGAGGAAAGGGATTGTCAAGTTAATGATAAGAAGTATAGTAGTAAAATAATAGTATTGATTAAAACTCTTATGTATCATAATATTCTTATATATCAATAATCTATATTCTAAATTTATATTATAAATATGAAAGTGTTATAGTTTAATATGGCATTTTATTTGCGATGAAAAAACTAATACATATAACAGCAATATTAGTCTTGGCTTCAGGGCTTATTCTAGGATCCAGTGGTATTTTAGTTCCAGCAGTTGCGCAAACAACTTCAGATACAAATTCAACTAATGATAACACAACTACTGGTGGTAGTAATGCAACAGGTGGAAATAATACAGGAAATCCATTAAGCAAGGTTCCTATAATAGGAGGCCTTTTAGGCGGAAAATCTTCTAATGATAACACAACTACTGGTGGTAGTAATGCAACAGGTGGAAATAATACAGGAAATCCATTAAGCAAGGTTCCTATAATAGGAGGCCTTTTAGGCGGAAAATCATCTAATGATAACACAACTACTGGTGGTAGTAATGCAACAGGTGGAAATAATACAGGAAATCCATTAAGCAAGGTTCCTATAATAGGAGGTCTTTTAGGCGGAAAATAGCATTACAACATTCTTTGCTATGATAAATATTCCTTTTTATTTTCTTGTTGAAGATTATCAGAGTAATTAAAGGAGTAGCGTAAGAGAAACAGACAGACACCAGTCACGGAGGTAGTCTCTGATGATTCCAATGCGATATTGCTCTATTTTCTTGTAATTTATCTGATTTAGTGCTGAATTTTCTATGCATTTTTCATGTAGATATTACCAGATGATTAGTTTCTCTCAAATTTACTTATTAATAGATAAAACGACACGAATATCTATATATATCTCAAGCGAACTGGATACACCTGTTTATAATGCTGGGATTTCTCTAGCATATAATGAGTTCCAATCATAGAAATATTGGCTCGCCTTCAATGAGGATGATGACTGATCCCCGTTTTTTGGACATAATTTTATTATTAAATAATCTAAATATGAAGTTAAGATTATATTATCTCTCCAATTAGTTAACTAACTACCAAACCACTTTTCTAGAGACTGGCTACGATTTGTAATTGATTTTTTTAGTTTTTCTAAAGCTGTGTTTACACGATCTGTAGAAAAGCTTTTTTCTATGCACAGGAAATCTACTATATCCTTGTAATTTACCACATTAAACTGAATATTGTCAACATCCAATACTTCTGGTTTTAAAAAAATATCTCGAATTTCTTGATACGGAATAGACGATAAAGAATTTTTAATTTTTTCAATATTTTCTAATTTTCCAAACTCTCTAATTAGTTTTAAAGCAGTTTTGGGTCCAATGCCTGTGAAGCCTGCCGGATTAAAATCGGTACCTATCAAAATTCCAACATCTACCAATTGCTCATGTGTCAGCTGAGTTTCATTAAGAATCTGTTCATGATCAAAAATCTCTGGCTCAATATCAACGTATAGGTTCCTGTTAGGAATTTTTCTCCTCCCGCTGACTGTAAGATTACGTGTCAGTTTTTTGGCACCAAATAATATTGAATCATAGTCTTGGCTTGCAGAGGTAAAAGCTATTCCGATTTTTGTGAGATAGGCAGCCGCCGCCTCTCCTTCAGATGGAGCCTGAATATAAGGAATTCCAAGCAGAGTCATGATCTTTTTTGATTCTTCTACCATCTGGGATGTCAAAACAGAAGTGGCTTGGCTGTATTTTCGGGCATCTTCAAGTCTTCCTTCCGCTATTGCTTCTTCATATCTTTTAGATGCCTCTTGTTTTATTTGATGCCTTCGTTCAATCTCCTTTGACTTGAGGGGATGAGGCTTGCCATCAAAAATATAAATGAGCTTAATATTTTCTGCCAGTAAATTGATATTGCGATAAAACAAACCACTTAAGTGGCTTGTTATGTCACCTTTATTATTTGTAAGTAAATCACCTGTTGGTCCACGAATAGTTGCAAGAAATTGATATATTGCATTATATGCATCAACTGCCACAACTTTATTGGATAATTCCGATATAGTAATATCAGAGGAAGTAACAACTGGTTTTAGATCTAATCCCATTATCTTAATTTGATGTTGGAAGATTTTATTTTTTTCGAGTCTTTTTGAGGACTCACTCCAATATTTACGAAGACATTCGAGATCTGCAATAATTTTCTCTGAATATTAAATAATCTAAATATCAAATTAAATAATCTAATATTATATAATTAATATTTATATATAGTTTTTCAGATTTTAGAACATAAATAGGGGAGATATTTCAAGCCAACATCCAAATACTGGTTAGATTATAGTATAATACATCTTTTCTATACCAGCACAATTTTTTATATTACTAGAATACCTATAAAAATTTAAGATACGTAGCTTTAAAATTCTAATTCTTATTATTAAACTACATTTTCTTTATTTGTAGCTATCTCTATCTAGTTTTATCAGATCTAATACCATATTTTAGGTTATGCTTGGCATAGAAGTTTTTGTGATTTTAGATACTATTCCGCTAAATGCAAAATTAGTAATAAGGAACCATCCCCATAGATAGACTTGCCCAGGAACTGTACACGGTCCTTTATGATTGCCATTATTGTCAATTTGATTATCTTTGTGGACACTTTCGCCCGTACACATTATCCATGGAATTTCTATAGGTGAAAGAGCAACTATTTGACCAAAGATTGCTGGAAAGACAAAAATCCATAACATGAAGGAGGGTGCCATATAGATTAACATTGGACGCATTTGCTGCTGCTGCATTTCCATGCTCATTTTGTTCACATAAGCTTGTTTCTTTTTTAGTTCTTCAATGCGTGCTTTATCACGTTTTTTTATTGCATCGGTGTATTGCTTTCGCCATTCATTGGTCTCTTTCATGACCTTATTCATCTTTTCAATGTCAGTAGTCTTTTTTCTTAACAAGGTAAAGACAAAGTTTAATCCTATTGCGATCAATGAAGCCACAATCATAGCTATAAAGAGATTTGGAAAAATGGAATGAGTGGTATAATGTGGAGTTAAGCCTGCTATCTGCATTATTAACGAATCAAAAATTGTTATTTTACCTGAACACCGCCTTTGATAGAAATTGGGGTTAATTAATAGGTATCTTAACTATGTTAAGCAAGATCAGTATCAGGTACTAAACACTATTAATTCAACTAAATAAGGAATGGGTAACTTTGGTATCTGCTCGGGAATACAATATTGCATAACATGATTAAATCACTTGTAATTAGAGATTATATTGTACCATATATAAGTAAAAGTCTACAAGTCACACCGAATATCTGGCTCCAATAGTTCATATAGAGATAGAATATATATTGTTAAAGATATAATTCTAAAACTTTTAGAATATGGTGAATTAAATCAGACAGCATTAGTAAGCTTTTGTGGCTTGAATCTAAAAAAACACAAACCAATTCTTGATGACTTGGAGTCAAATAAGCTAATATGTAAAGATGAAACGCAATTTGGAAAGAGAATAGTTACAATCTATAAGCCTACAGAGACAGGAGTAGAATTTTGTAGAAGTATTTTAGAGCCATATGAGAAAATGTTCCCTAGAAGAAAGACTACTGAGGATGAGGATTAGGAGGAAGATGATGATTGATGGTAGTTAGAATTGATGAGGATAATGATTGAGGACATTTGAGGATGAGGATGAGGATGACGACCTTAATAACAAGAAGAACATAATAATAATAATAATAATGCTAATCTAATAGTAATAATAACATTTAATATAATAATAATAATAATATAATAATTATTAATGAACTAACTAACTAACAGAGTCATTCTTAAAATCTTTCTGCTGCAGATTATTATTATTATTATTATTATTTAATTACTATCATTATTATAATTATTATCTAAACCATATTTTGCTTCAATCATTTTATCTATTTTCTGTTTTTGCTCATTATACTCCTTATATCTACTGTTCCAAGAACTTAGAGAAAGATATTGTCTTATTCCTATTATAAGCCATATTGAAGAGATCAGAATAACTGCGCTTAACAACACACTAAGTACAAGTCCAAACTCATTTTCTATTTCAAGGATAGCAAAGAATGATGGATGTACTATAAGATATATCGAAAGTACTATTGCAAGAGGTGAAAGAAGCAGAGCAGAGATAGAAACACCAAAAAGAGTTCTTCTGATTTGATTCATTTGTTCTATGAAGTCATCTAGTAAACTCAGGATATCACTGCGTGACATATTCAATTTCTCTTTGTTGTTATTATCATTATCATCATAGTCCATAAGATAATAATAATATTAACACAAAATATATTATACATTCTTCTTTTATATTATTACTAGTACTACTACTACCACTACAATAACAACAGCAGTAATAGTTGTTATTATTATTATCATCGTCATCATTATATTTGAAGAAATATTTCCTTTCTTTGTTTTGATGATTATATGTCATATATATCTACTACATATACATATACATACACACATAGAGATCTAATCTGCTTGTACTTCTATGGTACCTTTCATCTCAGGGTGTATCGTACAATAATATTTGAATGTCCCTTCCTTATCTGCAATAAATGTAACTGTTTGAGATTGAAAATAACCCAAATCTTTTGTATGTACATTGAATTCATCTATGTTAAAGTTATGCTTTGAATGAGTCTGATAGTCTTCATTTATCATGTGGATAGATTCTACACTACCTTTCTTTAATGTATAAGTTGGGTCAGTAGCAGAGCCACCTCCTCCACTTCCGCGAAGACCTTTTACAGCACCACTAGATTGACTTATAAAAGTATAACCTGTCTGAGGCGAATATGCTGCCTTGATAAAGTTATTTCGAGGCGGAGAGAAAATCGGTGACTTACCATTTACTGGAATAAGTGAATTTATTCCAAAATAAACTACTATTGAAATAACTACTGCTGCAATGACAATTCCAATGATAACTCCTTTAGAAAATATATTTTTCTTATTACTCTTAAAATTCTTATTTTTCTGCTTTGCTGTTTTCGTCGTAGTGAAAATAGTACGCATGCGCATATATATACATATAATAAATTAAACAAATACGCTTAATACTACTATGAATACCACCACACGCAAACAGAGAAGTAATAGTATACTAACTAACAAAGTTCGTTTACAGATTTTTCTTAATATGTAAGGTTTACTATGCTTAAAAAATCCTTTTACTTGGTTTTAAAAGATATACGAAATTATGTTAGGCAGTATAGTAGTATAGCAAAAATTTAGAAGGTTACAAATAGAGATTAATGGACTTGTATGTAATCCCTGTTGCCCTATCAGAGATCTAGTTCTGACAACTCTAGAAGATTCTATCAATTGATATCTTGTATTATAGTTAATTCAATCCTTAACATAGTTAATCCATCTTTATTAATCAAAATAGCAATTAGTCAATGATAATGTTGTTTCAGCAAATACATCTTGATTATAGAAAAGCTATTGATAATCACATTTATGGTACTGCTAACACTGCATCATCATATGATTCTAACACGGCTCGAGTGAACTATGAAAAGAAAAGAATTATTAAAAAAAAATATTTCTTACTATGCGAATCATGTTTTTGGTGTGCTTCCTCTATCTATATAGACAGTAGCATAAATAGAATATGTCCTGTCTGCAATAATATCAATGTAGAATCAATATCCATTTAGAACTAAAAAAATATAAAAATTTGATTATGATCAAAGACTTGGTATTATATTTGAATTCTCAGAATTGGTGGTGTAATATAGTTAATGACTATCACAGATACAGAAACGCTTTTGTCCATTATGGCAAAAACATGCGGCCATAGCAAGAGAAGCAGAAGAGTAACATATGTTGTTGATCCTATCACAGTCTTTGCATTGATAAGAAAAAGATATTATCCATTCATGCATGATTATGAGACTATCTATTACTATTGTCTACAACAGGCTTAAAGTCAACTACACCATTTATATCTAAGATATCAATCTCATTTGACATTTCTTTAGCTTTATCTGTTTCATTATCTTTATTCATACATTTATCATAAAATGGACACCAACTACATTTCTTATTTCTTGCAAACTCTGGTAATCGAGGCAATATAGACACGTCATTTTCTTCCAATGCTTTTAAGAATAAATTCTTCCTTCGAACCATTTCATTTTTTAATATTTCCCTGACAACATCTGTTGCTGGCAAATGTATTTCCCAGCTTTCTATGCCAACGTCTTTAGCATTAAATGGCCTGAAGAAATAATCATTACCTTCTGAATCACTTTTTATCCATCTTAACTCTCTAATGTTATACCTTATAGAAATAATTCCTTTTTCTATACCGGTCATAACCAAGTAATATAATAACTGCCTAAGGTATGCTCGGAATGTACTATCAGTTATATCAAGCCGTTTGCCATTAACTGTATCTTTTAGCTCTACTATAACACTTTCAACTTCATTCATAATATCTGGATGAGCAACTATTCCATCCATTTCTATAGTGGCTTGTGCCACACCTAAACTTGCAAGCTCTGTAATCACAAATTCGCTAGATTCACCTCTTACAAAATGATGTACTGATTCGTTTGATAGAGGATCTAATTCAGGGAACTTTCTGGAATAATATTGCTTCCTTATACAGGTAGTAGGTATAATATCGGAAACATGTACAATGTTATCGACTCTCCTTTTATCTTCATATCTAGATTGTAGATTTTTCTGAAGTAAATCTGTGAACGTTGGATTTTTTCGTATAGTTATTGCCATTTCAGTCCTCAGCCTCCTCTTCTTATTCTAATATTGTCTCCAATATAGTTTTCAGATAAAATATACTTAATCATATATTTATTAACAGCTTGCTTATGGATGATAGTAAGTTAGTAGTAGCGTCATAGTGCTATTGATTGCCTAAATTCAGAATTTAGGCAACTATATCCTGTGACAAGATGAAGATGATGGTGAACCATTTTAGCGAGTTAGAAGAAAAAGCAATTATACATCGTGCCGCTGAATTGTTATCAATAACTAATAAGGGAATGTCGTTTCAACTTTTTATGCTTCTTAATTTTAGACTATGCTTTTACCTTTCATTGAAGCCGTAGTTGTTATTGCCTTTGCTTCCTCAGAAGCCTTCCATCGACTTACCCATCTGCCTAACTCTTTTAGGATAACTTCGAGCTCTTTTGCTCGCCGGGTTAGACTATATTCAACTTTAGGAGGAATTTCTGGATATATTTTTTTAGAAACAAGACCTTCACGTTCTAGTTCTAATAGTCTTTCTGATAATACAGTGCTGCTTATTCCTGACAATACTTTCTTCAGTTCATTGAAACGTATTACTTCTTTCGTGCTCAAATTCTTTAAAATTATTAAGGACCATCTTTTACCAAGGACTTCCCATATATTGGCCACTTCACATTTATTGCTTACTCCTGTTTTCTTAGTAATGTCTCCATCTTTTGGTTCTATTTTCATATTAAATACTATTTTAGTACTGCATTATAAATTGTTAGAATTAATATTTGTATTATTTACAATAAGAATACGTTCATTCTAGGAATTTCTATATAAAATCATCGTATAAAAAGAAATACATCAATTATTAAGAACGAACATATATGTTAATTTGCCGACTTGCCTTGAGCTGCAAAAAAATGTATTTGCTTCTTTAACATTTAATAAAACATATGAATTCAGGTAATATCAGAATCTGAGATTTAAATAGATGGGATTCTAAGAGACACTAATGTCTTTACATTTTCAAACTTAGTTATTGTCTCAAATCAGATAACAGATAACCGATAACAAATTCAATTAATAATTATTATTACCATTTATAAAGAAATAATGATGCAATTATATAATTCAATATTATTATATATCACAGTATCAAAAAAATTATAACAGTCAACCAGCAGTTATGAAAATAGAGTCAAAGTTATTAAGCACTCTAAGCGATGTGTAACGTTTCTTATATAATTGTGGACTTAGACAATATACAATAAATTAACGCTTTATTATATTCAATATGAAAGTCTGGTTTCAAAACATACTCTAAACTTATAATTAAACTACCACAATTGTTTATCGACTTTTTACGTTCACTCTACAAAACCATTAACTCAAATGAATTACTTTATTAAATCATTAACCCAAATATGTTCCACCGCCTGTGTAGGAATTAACTCTCGGCGTATAATCGAATTAGAACTTTCTTGTTTATAAAATGTAATTGTAACAAAATCAGCTACTACTTGAATGTTTATTGTTTCACAACGTTCCGGATCTTTTAATGCATCAAATTCTTCGATTACTACTGTGACAGGCTTGGAGTATGGTCTTATTGAATAAAGAATGATCACGTTATTTACTTCAGCACCATGAAATTTGATTATTTTTTGCTCAGTTGACATTGTTCTATTTTATTGTATAAGGTTGATTTTAATATTTTCTAATCTGCTTGTTATACGTGAAATAATACAGTTTACGTAACTATTGTCTCTTCTATATATTCTCCCTCGACAGAATATTTGCCAGAATATTCCAAAAACCCTTTGGGAAATTTTTAAGTAGTAGTCGTAGACTCAATAATCATTTGATTTATCTTTTGTAAATGCATGGCTAAATCCTTAAGAACTTCAATTTTTTTGTTTGGGTAATTCGAGAAATTAAGAACATTATCTATAAATATATCAATTGAGATAACTTCCTCACCCAATACCTCTATTCCTTTACGAGTAAGTAAATATGACTTAGATGGCTGGCCAGTTTGGATGCCATTTAAAAAGTAATTATGTGTTTCCATCATAGCCGAACTGGCCTTATTATACTCTTCTTTTATTATTTCTGCTGTATTACTAATTTCCTCTTCTAATAGAGCCATACTATTAATAAGGTTATTTATTCGCTGCATATAATAGGAATCCACGAAAGACAAATGCTAGTATATTAATTCAAAGTAGTATAAATATGCAATACCTCTTTGATCGTTCGTTACTCGAGAAACTCTAAGAATTAGACTCAGTTTTTCAATATGTTGTTTAGGCTGTTAAGCCAGTATTTGATAATAATTTAAAGAGCTATTCTGTTTTTCTTATGTGAATGAATGTTATTAAAGTTGGATTTGTCTCATGATGACGTTTCTATAAGTGTTAAACAGTAGAAGAAGAATAATAACGCTAAAAAGTGCAATATTCTCTAAAACTTGAACTAGGCACAGGATTTTAGATTTCCTTATGATGATATATCTAATAATTGCCCTTCTAAATAATGGATCGGGCTGATTACATTATTATCGTAGTGATCGTTATTTCTGACATGAATATCTTGAATCATGTCGAAAACTTAATAAATCACTAGCGATATTACTAGTGATATGTTATCGGATTGGTTTTCAAGGGTAGGAAGTGTAATTCCAAGAGGATTTTCTAGACATTACATTTTAGGGCTATTAAAGGAGCAGTCTATGACAGGAAAAGAAATCATTGATAAGGCCATACTTCAAAGTGATGGTAAATGGAGACCATCACCTGGACTTATATATCCATTACTTGGCAGATTGCTTGAAGAAGGTTTAATAGATGAAATTCAAAACGGCAAATACAAAATAACAGGAAAAGGACTTGAGATTGCTGCTGATATAGATTCAGTTCATAACATTTTACAGAAACAACTAGATGTAATGCTGAGAGTCGGTAACATTGGAAGATTTATGGCAAAGGATCTTATTGATAGGATATCTACTATAGGGTCAACTTTGAGCTCTAATCTTGATAGAATGACAGAACAAGAACGAAACAAGTATAAACAATTCTTGATGACAGAACTAAATAAATTAGATGAACAGGAAAAGAATAAAGAAATAGTAAGCGTTGAATAGAGATGCAAACTAAATTTAACCTAGTTAGATTGGTAATTAGTTCTATAATACAGCACTAGTCAAAATTAAAGGGTAATATTATATTTTATACGATAAAGAATATCATCATTAGCATTATTTATTAACAATTATTCAGAAATGAAATTAACTCAACAACATACTTGATTATGTTATCCTATCCTTAATAACTGGAACTTAATATCCAAAGAGCATTGCTTTGTATTTAGCAGATACCCGACTTGCATAAGAGTATATAACAATGACTTTAATAGTAACTAACTTATAGAAAATGGTATTTAAATCAAATGCCGGCTAATAAGTCAATATTGGTAGTTGATGATGAATTTGATATAGTTAATCTCATTAAACAGGCTCTTCAAAAGCAAGGTTTCACTACATATGCCTTTACAGATCCATTATTAGCTTTAGAGCATCTAAAGACAAATTCTGAAAGTTATGGATTAGTTCTTGCAGACGTCAGAATGCCAGCAATGAATGGATTTGAGCTTGTAAAGAAGATCAAATCAATGCATCCTACAATCAAGCTTTTGTTAATGTCAGCCTTTGAGTTTAATGACCGTGACTTATCCAAGGTTCTCAACTCTATAAAGATAGACGGCTATATCCAAAAGCCCGTATCTACAAAACAATTGATAAATATAATTGAGAAACATTTGCAGAATTAGATAGACAAATTCTAGAAAATGCTGCTTTATAATTAAAAATAATGAGATTAATAACCTTGCTTACATGCATCTCTGACAAAATTTTAAATTATAGATGATGGAATGCCTGTTAAGAAATCATTAAACTACCCATATCTATCCTAATTCAAAATTTATAGAATATAATAATATTGTAATTTATCCTATCTGATTATTTAACTAAGAGAAAAATATCCGGATTATAGAAAAAGATTGCCAAGTTAGTGACTAGATTGTTATTCCTCTTTATACATTACAAGAGGGCTCCTGATACTGTTTGGATTATACTAATGGTGAAAAGAGCAATATATCACTATAAAACTATAATAAAGACTTTTTTAATTCCAAATCGTATAAAAGGATAGTATTGTAGTTTTTCATAAGAGACATATCCTATGAGTTTCAAAATTCTAGTAAAGCATGCAAAAAGATCATTTGCTGAAGTAACAGCTGAGGGTTGTGAGAAAAAGATATCCACACAAAAAAATCACCAGAATAGACTATGAAAACTAGTAAAAGAAACACAATAGAGTCTTTTTGATATAATCAAAATAATAAAGAAGAAGCAATATACTCAATTTTCTCATTTAGGTCAAAATTTTTCTGCTATTGTATCTATGTCTACAAATAATGAATAATTGTTTAATATATATATGTATATATGTGTATATATAAATGCTTCCTATAGATTGTACAACACCAAATGTCTCTGAAATCGTAAAGAAAATAAGGGCAACACCGTGAGGATGAGAAAGGAGAAAAAGAACTAATTTTCTCTACTTGTTTTTTGATCGACTCTTCTGAACACTAGCTTTAAGTGCTTCAAGCAAATTGCTGCTTGTATCCTCATCCTTTTCATATGGTTTAGAATTAAAAGTTTTGCCTTGTGCTTTTGAATTTATTAATTGCTCCAATTGCTTAGAATAAGCATCAGAATACTGGCTTGGATCAAATTCTTCATTTGAAAGATTTTCAACCAATATCTTGCCAAGTGACAATTCCTTATCGTCGATTTTAGGTTGTGAGGCGTCTGGCATTTCTTCTATTTCGTTTACTGGTTTTATTTCATCAATGTAACGTAGCTGATGCATTATCATTCCTCTTTGATATGCACGTAAAGCAACAAGATTTTCTTTATCTCTTAATACTACCTTTCCTATTGCTATTTTGTCAGTCTCTTTTATTGCTTTTATAAATAAGGAATAAGCTTTATCAGCAGAAGCCTTACTATCAGGAGCAATATAGTAGCTCTTTTCTACAAGTATAGGATCAAAATCATTATAATTAATAAATTCTTTGATATCTATTGTTTTTGTTGTTTTAAGTTTAATTTTATCTAGATCTTCTTTTTCTATTATCACATAGTTATCTTTTGAAATTTCATATCCTTTCTTGATTTCAGAATATGGTATCTCTTTATCTTCTGTAGGACACCACTTTTTATATTGGATTTTATGACCTTTATTATCCAATTGATTGAAGGAAAACTCTTTATCATAAGTGGCCGTATAAAGTTTTACTGGAATATTGACAAGTCCAAAAGATATGCTCCCTTTCCAGATACTTCTTAAACCTCCTCCACCCATTTTAATTAATCAATATAAAACTAATCTTATAGAATATATGTGCAATACTCAAAAATAACAATACATTTAGCTCTTATTATTTTTGAATAAAAAGATGAATCATATTCTTTACTATAAGACTTAATAAGATTTTTAAAAGAATAATATTGCATATGTTATTGTTCGTATTATCCTCAGAAAATACTTCTGTAAGATTCAGATATATTCATACAGCAAATTTTCTAGAATATTGCATAATTCCATATGGGCACTGCATAATTTTTGAAATTCTAGCATAAAGTACAGATAATGCAAAGTAGTAAGTTTTTAGAAAACTATGATTTGTAAAGAATGGGTATGACACATTAAGATTAATACTACGAATATTTATGTATCAAATAGATAATATGGCCGAAGACATAAGTAGCAGCGATAGCAGATATCCTCAGAGTCAGACTGTATTGAACTTGTATAATTCCGGAATTCCATCTGATATAATCGCATTGCAGATGGATATTAGTGAAGAGGAAGTTGAAAAGATTATCGAAAGTGTAAATAAAGAAGAGGAGAGAAAAAAGATATCTGTCAAACAGGCGTCAGATACTCCGTCGTTAGGTTCTTTTTATCTTGATGCAGTAGTTGATCTGGACGCTGCAATTAAGATGGCACAATCAAGGGTCTGGAAGGCTTTGAAAGTAGGATCTGATTTCGATGTGTCAACAGAAGAAACACAGAAAGTTTTGGAAAAATTTGCCAAATCTAAAGTTACTCTTGTTATATTAGACATTGCTCTTGTAGACTCAACCAGACTGTCAATGACTCTTCCCGTGGAGAGGTTTGCATCGATAATTCAGGCATTTACTCAAGAGATATCTCTGATGGTAACAGCATATGGCGGATATACACTAAAATATGTAGGAAATGCAATACTCTCTTTTTTTCCTGATAATAATTCTGACAATTTACATATATCTTGTATCAATGCGGTAAATTGTGCATATGCTATGATTAGGATAACACAGGAAGGTATCAATCCTATTCTAAATCAATATGATTATCCTGAAATAAGAGTAAGGGTTGGAATAGATGTTGGCGAGAATGCAGTAGTACAGTATGGATGGGATGTTTATGAGTTAGATAACAAGCAGATAGTAAAAAAGCAGCATCTTGACATTTTGGGTTATACTATTAGTATTGCCGCTAAAATGAAAGACCTTGCAAGACCCAATAGAATTGTAATTGGTCAATCGGCGTATGACATACTTGACGATAAGCAAAAATCTGCTTTCGAAGCATTGCCCATTAGATCTGAGGTTTGGAGTTATGTCAGTAGCAATACTGGAGGTGCATACCGTATTTATGAGAGCATGATTGAAGAAGAAAAGAAAAGCAATCTAACCTAATAAATTTTTAAATTATATATTTAATGAATGAAATGTTAGCTGTACAATTCAGCAACGATAATTCTAAAATAAAAAAAGGCAATTGAAAATGAAGGTTCTCAGCAGGATCAGTATAAGCACGAAAAAACTGAGCAGCAGTTAGCAGGTTGATGATAATGATAATATATAATAATAATACTGATCCATAAAGATCTAAAATCTTTTGACAAATTCATTATTTTCATATATATTTATTTTATTAATAATAGCATCAAAGACGTTTGGTTGAAGATTTCTATTATCACAAACAATCAATTTCTTTAAATCTATATTATTTATAATTTAATATATCATCTAACCTGTTTTTTATTTATGTAGTTGACATAGTCCTGTACTGATAACAGGATTCTTTTATCAAACTATTCACTAGAGGATTGGAGTCATCTTTATAATACTAAATCTAAATGGCGTGATCTGCGATAATAGATGACTCCACAAACAGGCAATTCAGATATTTTACTTGTAGCATTAGAGTATTGTATTATTATTTCATAATTATCAACATCAAAATAAAAATATAGATATATGTATATATCTATATGTATATCATATATACACATTATACTATTGAATTTATACCTCTACATAAACAGTATCATTTTCGACACTAACTTTGAAAGATTCTTCTGGTTTTAATTTCTGAGGAAACCAGATCTGATTGCCTGTAGTGACATCCCATTTTGCACCATGCCACGGACATGTCAATTCCTTGCCTTCGAGTTCACCTTCATGAAGTTCAGCTCCAGCATGAGTGCATATATTACCCATTGCATAGTAATTTCCGTTGACATTAGCAACTAGAACTTCCTTTCCACCAGCTTGTATATGGGTTAGTTTTCCCTCTTTGATTTCATCAGTCTTTCCTACAACTATCTTTGCCATAAGTAGATAACCCAAAAAAGGTTATACATAGATTATTAAAAAGGTTATTCTTTTAATAATTATACATACAAAAATTTGTTTATCATTATTATTATTATTATTTTTATTGTTACTATCCCCTTCTCCCTTCTCTGTATTAGGTATTCATGTAAGTATTCTATTTCTTATGATAGGCGATGTAATATTTTTATCCATGTCGATTTTTTTAGGACAGTCAAAGTACAGATATCTTGCTAATATCATCAAACTCGGAGTGTATCAAATTTGAATTAGGAATGGTTATTGTTCTTTTATTATAATTGACCTCAACAAGACTGACAGTAACCATAGTTAAAAATTTGATGATTGAATAATATTATAGCCTATTAATAATTTATAGATATTTGAATTGCTAATTCACGAATCATATGGAATTTCATCCTGTGGTTGATTTTATCTAATATTCGATACTAACATGCAATTGAGCAAGGCAACCAAACTGACAAATTTCTGAGGATAATAAAAAGGAACTAAAAATACACTCTTTTCTACTAGTAAAGGACAATATCAATAAACTCGTAGCAAGAAATCTAGATGCCTTTTGACTAGTATACCATAGGAAGCGAGACCTTAGGTAATGGCTCTACAAAACGAGTTTATATAGTAATATCAGTTTTAACAGCGATATCATCTCTATAAAGATTACCTTCTTCAAGATAATATATGCGGCTGGGGATAGTAGTATATTATATACTAAAAAAAGAACAACTCTACGAAATAGATCCGTAGAAAAAGTTACATCATTATTCTTATTTTACTCACAATTAACCAACTCTTTTCATTTTTGAACCACATCTAGGGCAAGCTGCATCGTTATGCTTTGTTCCACAACCCATACAATAATAATTTATTGAATTATTGCTACCGAACATCGTAGCACCGCCCATACCCATTTTTCTCATTGCTCTTTTTCTCATATAGAAACTCAGCAAAATGAAAAGACCTATTATGAGAGGTAAAGAAAAAGGAAAAGGTACAAATAATGAAATTGCAATGCTAATCCCTAGCGAAATACCAATCCATAATAACTGTTGCATAAGGAATTGTTTATTATTACTCAATATTCATCTCCATCCATCTATTATACTCTTTCTTCATCCACTATATACATTACTGTAATTTAAAATATTATAAATATAAGAAATGGAAATTATATTTAAAATCTCCCATTTTTGTATTTTATTTTGTTTTCTTGTTATATTTATTTTTATATTGATAAGGATGACAATAATAATATGCTTTTTTATTGTTGTTATTATCGTTGTTGATGTTTCAAATTCTATTTTATCCTCTATCTATCTCTTCTTCTTCTTGTTTTCTTTGTTAGTCTTCAGAGTATCTTCGTATCTCTACTCATATCTATTTTCCTTATTTTCTATTTATCTATCTATCTTTTTAGGTATAAATAATTGCTATTTTCATCGTATCCAAGGTCTGCCATTGTCAATACCTTAAAGCCATTATCGTGTAAATAATTAATTTCTTTTTGAAATAGATCTGGAGTAGTAGCATAAACCTTTGGATCTCCTTCTCCGCTATTATCTATCCTATGCCATATAACTATAGGAATTGCATGTATTGTACCATCTGTGTTATATCTAGACGGGCTATTGACAACTTCAACGAATCTATCGAACATTCCAGAATCATCATATGAATACTTGTACCTATCAGCATCATGACTCCAACCTATAATAGAGTACCTGTTTGCAAAAGTAAGTTTACCATCACCAGAATATGTTCTACAATCAGTCTGACTTGATTGATCTTTAAACCCATCACAATGTAAATACATTATTGGCTCAGGAGCACTTCTAGCAGTTCTAGCTATATCATAATATTTAGCAACTACATCGATTACTGATGCCTCATCAGATCCTGCATTAAAAGGATACGCAAAGCTTGTGGTATTAATGCCATGGTCAAGAAGGCATTGTTTTGAGTCACCTATTTCAAATTCAGTCTCCTTTTTTGATGTTTTAGAAAGATCTGCATGATTCATTGTATGAGATCCTATATCATGTCCTTCGTTAGATAATGCCGTTATATCTTCCCATGTTAGTCGTCCACTATTTCCTATATAGTTACAGACCACATAGTAAGTAGCCTTATATCCATACTTGTCTAGAATTGGCTTGGCATTAGCGTATTGACTCTCAAATGCGTCGTCAAAATTTAAGATTACTACTTTTTTATTATTATTGACAGTGTTAATACTAGCATTGTTTGGAACAGAAGGAATAGATTGGCTATAGGCTACAGTTGGTACTATTGCAATAGCAGCAGTAGCACCTATTAGAAAAGTTATCAATATGATAGCAAACCCAACTCTAAAATTTCTTATAATCTCTAGCACCATAGTTTAACAGAAATATTTACAGTATATATAATTTTATCAAAGTACATTATACCGCATGTTGTAGTGTGGACATAAGAGAGGAAGAAGAAGAGTATATTCAAAAAGGAAATCAATCAGGTTACTAACTACATAGAAAAAAAATGGTTGCTTATTTGAATTTATAATATTATGATAACACAGATAAAGTCATGTGCAAAAAATTTAATAATAATTTTGTTTTTTAGAGAATACATACACCATCCTTTATTGAGATAACTATCAATATCGTCATCTTCTAAGACAGCACAATTTCCATTGTAATCCAAGAACAGAAGGAAAAACTAAAAACACTACCATTCTCAAATTACTTACATGAATTAAACATTTTCTGGCATAGGATATACTAAACCGTCTTTTCTATATTCTTTCCAGCAATCAGAATGAAAGAAAATCAGGATTTCTATATCTGATTCGTCCATATTCCATCCACAATAATTACATATTCTCTTATCATAATTATTATTATTATTATTATTATTATTATTATTATTATTATTATTTTCCTTTCTTTGTCGCCATTCTCTTCAACTCAAACTGCTCGAATGTCTTTGCTATTTGTCTCATCTTTACACCATATTTAAAGAATTTCCTGTCAATTGAATTCTTAATTGCTGCAGTATCCAAAAATGTTACCATCGATGGTAAATCCATTTCAAGCTAAGGATTTCTATGCAACGGCGCTGTGATAACAGTCAATTTCTGTTTTTACACGATATAGATAGTCTATTCTTCGGATTATATGTGAATTATATGTGTATATATACTGCCTAACATAATTTCGTATATCTTTTAAAACCAAGTAAAAGGATTTTTTAAGCATAGTAAACCTTACATATTAAGAAAAATCTGTAAACGAACTTTTGTTAGTTAGTATAATATCTTATAATATACATAACCGATACTTAAAAAGGGAACGATTCTGATACCATTTGCTTTCATCTATATTCCTTTATTATCATCTACTTTCTTCTTTATAGTAATGCTTCGTAAAGTACTAAAGATTGAGCGTTCTTGTGATTTTACAATAATAACATCCAAAATCGGCTGAGACAGTATAAGCACGCAACAATGAAAATTATATTAGAAATAAATAGATTCTCTCTATTCAAACCAGAATAGAAAATGGTTCTCTAAAAGTTATTAATCGGGAAATTTCTCACATTTCACCCTCCTCCAGGCATAGGTCGGTCTAAATCCGTGATCACTTCTAATAAGATTATAATAATCACCATGCAATGAGAAGAATGTTCTTCCGCAGATGAAACATTTGAATTCTTTCTCAACCATAGATTAGATTCCTACTAATAACAATAAGAAATATTTTACTCATCCATCCCATCCATCTAATACTGTTCCCAAATCCCCAATGAAGAAATTGAATTGCTTAACCTTATGGCTGCAGATACTAGCGCTATAAGGTTGTTTTATGTCTTTAATCTTCTGGAGAAATTAGTATGTATGCTCAAAGAAAGACAATGCAAGATATATTGTTTGGATTAATAAGCGATTTTGTATCTGTCATTAACCTGCTCGCATTCTTTAAATTCCAGAAGGATCTCCTTCTTATCTTGTTGCTTTGTCTCTAATACTAATCAGTATTGTTGTTGCATATAATAATAATATACCTGAACTAATTGTTGCATGACACACATAAATAGCAGCAAATCTGTCGATCTGTTACATTTGTCTCACTATATCTTACTCATAAATTGGACAGAGCAAGGCATTAGCAAAATTAAAGAATCTTCAGCAGACCGTTTCAGTTCCTTTAAAGCATCGGTCGAAAAAGCAGGTGGAAAATTGATTGGGGGTTACTATACTTTTGGAGAATATGACATGGTAATAATTATAGAAGCTCCAAATGATGAAATAGTAATGGCTCTGTTGCTCGAAGTTGGGCCAGCTGGAAATGCGAGAACCAAAACCTTGAAAGCATTTACCGCTGAGGAAGGAATAAAGATTATCAAGGATCTTCCATAATCCTATTTAGTAACAGATAGGTAAAAGATTATCAGAGTGCATAAAACCATATTACCGAGAATTGATAGTAGATTCTCATTCATATTGCCTATGACGAGTAATTTGATAGATATTGAATTTATTTAGAACAAGTCTAGGAATTTTATAGCTCAGCTACCTGTGCTCTCCAATATCTGATTATTCTTCTTCCTTTGCTGTTAATAGATCAACTAACAAAGTAGGAATTACTTCACTTCTTAATTCTACCTTTTTAAATACTTTTCAAAAAATTTGATTAATAGTAGTCCCAATAGTAGATTTATCTCTTGTCTGGATATTATTATCATGGTCTTCTTCAATTAGTTGCTGCTGACTGTTTTTGCTTTTCTTGTTGTTGCTCTTATTTAAGATATACAGGCTGATTATGAACTTGATTTAGTATATGTTTTATTGTAAATCGTCAGTTCTGATGTACTTGCTTCTTTTATTAATCCGGCTTCATATTCAATCTTGGTTAGCATAACAAATGCATTATAATCATCTATTGATAGTTTTGTAGAGAGTACCTTTGATAGTTTCTTGTTATTATTATTACTCTTTTGATACTGATAATTTATAGCATCCATATCCTACCGTTAGTAAATGATATGATAAAAGCATTCAAATATAACGAATATAATAGAGGCATGAGATTCACAAACAAATTTAGATTTTTATATCTAAAAAATACATAGCAAAAAATTGAAAGTATTGCTTCTTTTATCTATGAAGTAGCTCATATACATCTAGTTACTTTCCAAATGGTGGAGCCAAAAGATAGGCTGCTACTGTTTGAGACCAAGCACCACCAGGATCCAAATCGTTCACTGGTTCAAGGGTTATAATTAAATCAGTATACGTGTATGCGTTGACCATGTGTTGATTGAATTTTAGTGTACCGGATTTAAAGATCTGTCCTAAGCTAAGAGGATAGCCAGAAGCACCTCCTCCTCCATCTACAAGCCAAGCCTCAAAAATCTTGCCATTAGGAGGTTGAAAATTTGTTGCAATATTAACTTCTGTCGTGTGTCCATTTGATGAAATATCAACAAGCCCAAAAAGTCGTCCTCCATATCCGACCAACACACCGGTTTGTGTTTGTGTTTGTTCTTTTGTGTTAGCAGCTTGTGCATTTTCAAAAGGGAGCGAAATTAGACTCAAACCCATAACTGATGTTATCAAGACAGCAATAATGCCAATTTTCATGTTTTGAATACTCATCCTTGTGATATATAAAGTCTATTAAAAAATTACACATGAATATAACGATATTATCCATTCCCAGAAGCATGTCAATAGATTCAATAACATCTCTATCAGAGCTATGATATACTAGGCCTACACTCTGACTATAGCTTCTATCTATCTAGTTGCAAATATATCCATATCAAAATTGATTGATAAAATGTGTGCTTAAAGCTAAATTGGATAGCCTGATTCATTTGTAGAATTATTTTTTCTCTTAAATAGCGAAGCATTTAGTATAGACAAAAACATCCATGTAGATCCACATAATGCGAAGTGATTATTATGAGTTACAACAAATCTGTTCTTTTGATTTTCTATATGTATCCCACTAACTAACCCCACAGCCAGGCAAATACTAGTTATTTGTATAACTTTGGCTCTGGGAGCCAATCTAATAACACATTTATAGTTGTTCAAGTCTATATGAAATGAAATTATATATGAATAATGAAAGGAAGCTCATATTGATAGGAGTAGGTTTGATTTCAGCTTTAGCTTTGTTCGTATTTTCTGCTACAAATATCATTACTTATGCTCAATCCGAGAATAGAACTTCAGCATTATCGCAGGCACAGGAAAAACTTCCACGATTTGTTGAAAAATTTCGTGGAGCGGTTAATGAATCAGGTGTGAATATGACGTTACCACAGGGTGGAAACCTTACAAGCAATTTGACTAGTCTGGTTGAGTCAGGTCCATTTAAGTCATTATCTGAAAAGTTTACACAAGCATCTCAGGCGCTTGGAATAAACGCATCAGAGCTTGCTCAGATCAAAGAAGAGGTAGGAGCTAACTTAACAAAGCTGATTCAGAAATTTCAAGACCGTTAGAAACGCTCCTTGAAATAAACTAAAAACGTCTCGATGACACCTTGATATAATCAGAGTGGCTTTAATATTCAATAATTATTATTTTTGTCATTCTCTCTTTTTTGAAATATCAAACCATCCTTCATGATACAATACATGAGGATATATTAATCCCTAGTATGAGTATATACTCAAGCATTAATTATCAGGCATTATGATTATTACTACTAATGATGATAGATAGATACCTATCTTATAATTAATTATATAAATAACCAAAATAAGATTTGGTGATATCGCTGCCAGCAAATGAGACTTTTGATAAGTTATTTTCATCGAATGAGATCTTATTTGGCTGCTCAAATATTATATAATTGAAATTGAAAAATGTTCTAGGCTCATTACTAGAGAACATAGCTCTAGTAAAATCTGCTTCATTGGGGAATGTAGCTCCAGAAAACCATCCTATTTATTCTATAAAGTGTTTCAGATTTTATAGTCTGCTGAATAGGGCTGTATTAACTACTCGTTGAGAGACATTTATGCGGCTTTGATTAAATTCTATGGTAAACATATTATTTATTTTGATATGGAGAGACATGGCGTCTTGAAGTATGTAATTCTTTGGGACTAGTAGATAGATTGCACTCATCATTTGAAAAGGATGTTATTGAAAGGATGATTCCTTCAATGACTAGGATGTGAAAAAGGCACAACAGGAATTTTTTATTGAATAATATTCAATGTGAATACTATGTGGAATATAGTTAAACAATTCTTATATAATAAGACGTAATGATACTGCTAATGAATACAAAAAAAATCGGTGTTTTTAGTGTCTTATTGGCATCAGTAATTGGACTGTTAAGTGCAACTGCTACTTTACAAGTAGCCAATGCGAACCTAGGACCTCGCGGAATTGGTAGCCTTGGTGGACCTGGCGGATTAGGTGGACCTGGCGGATTAGGTGGACCTGGCGGATTAGGCGGACCCGGAGGAATTGGCGGATTAGGCGGACCTGGCGGATTCGGTGGACCTGGCGGATTAGGCGGACCTGGCGGATTAGGCGGACCTGGCGGATTAGGTGGAATTGGCGGAATTGGAGGATTAGGTGGCCTTGGTGGATTAGGTGGCCTTGGTGGACCTGGCGGATTAGGCGGACCTGGCGGATTAGGCGGACCTGGCGGATTAGGCGGACCTGGCGGAATTAGGCGGATTCGGTGGACCTGGCGGATTAGGCGGACCCGGAGGAATTGGCGAATTAGGCGGATTAGGTGGACTCGGGGAATTGGCGGATTAGGTAGCCTTGGCGGAATTGGTAGACCCTGGCGGAATTGGCGGATTCGGCGGACCCGGAGGAATTGGCGGATTAGGCGGATTCAGGTGGCCTTGGTGGAATTGGTAGCCTTGGCGGTATTGGCGGATTAGGTGGACCCGGAGGAATTGGCGGATTAGGTGGATTCGGTGGACCTGGCGGATTAGGCGGATTCGGTGGCCTTGGTGGAATTGGTAGCCTTGGCGGTATTGGCGGATTCGGTGGACCGGGGATTAGGTGGACCTCGGAGGAATTGGCGGATTAGGTGGATTCGGTGGACCTGGCGGAATTGGCGGATTAGGTGGATTCGGTGGACCTGGCGGATTAGGCGGATTCGGTGGCCTTGGTGGAATTGGTAGCCTTGGCGGTATTGGCGGATTAGGCGGACCCGGAGGAATTGGCGGATTAGGTGGATTCGGTGGACCTGGCGGATTAGGCGGATTCGGTGGCCTTGGTGGAATTGGTAGCCTTGGCGGTATTGGCGGATTAGGCGGACCCGGAGGAATTGGCGGATTAGGCGGATTCGGTGGACCTGGCGGATTAGGCGGATTCGGTGGCCTTGGTGGAATTGGTAGCCTTGGCGGTATTGGCGGATTAGGCGGACCTGGCGGAATTGGCGGATTAGGTGGCCTTGGTGGAATTAGGCGGAATTGGCGGACTTGGTGGACCTGGCGGATTAGGTGGCCTTGGCGGAATTGGTGGCCTTGGCGGCCTTGGGATGTAGCCCATGGGATCCACGCTACTAAACAATAGGTCATCATAGGAGGACCTGGCGGAATTGGAAGCCTTGGTGGACTAGGCTCCAAAACATTACCTTTATTTACAGGTAATCAAAATATCACTACTATCAAATTTTCTAGTCTTATGACTAATACACAGACAATGGTTAAAGATCCAGGATAATAGCTGAATATTGGCAAGCGTACACAAGGAACAGATTTCACTTTTTCCTATATTATTGATTAATTTTATAGGCACTCTGGGTTTTAGTATTGTTCTCCCTTTTCTGGTTTTTTTAGTTACAGATTTTGGTGGAAATGCTATAGTCTATGGGATACTTGCTGCAACGTATCCTGCTTTACAACTTATTGGGGCTCCTATTTTAGGACGATGGTCTGATATTTATGGAAGGAAAAAGATTCTTCTCTTAAGTCATGGAGGAACGCTAGCTGGATGGGTTATTTTCCTTATTGCATTAATTTTACCTATTCAAAATCTCTTTAGTATTAATTCTACAATAATTGGAATGATTACTATAACTCTTCCAATAGTTGTACTATTCTTTGCCAGAGCTATAGATGGTCTTACCGGTGGCAATGTTTCTGTCGCAGATGCATACGTTTCCGATGTTTCATCAGAAGAAAATAGGAGCAAAAATTTTGGGAAAATGGCAATATCGTCTAATATAGGTTTTATTGTTGGACCTGCCATAGCAGGGATTTTAGGTGCAACAATTTATGGAGAAAAATTACCCGTACTGGCAGCCCTGTTTCTCTCTTTAGCTATCTTAGTTGTGATAAACTTCACTCTAAAGGAATCCAAGTCTTCATCAGTAATAGTAAATCCAGAAAAAGAAATACAAAATGTTGGAAAAGTCTTTGCATTTGAATGCAAGGAGTGCTACAAGACTTCAAACCCCCAGAGACTTAAATTCCTAGATGTTTTCCATTTAAAGCATATTTCGTTTTTGCTCTTATTGTATTTTTTTATTTTTCTTGGGTTTAACATCTTTTACACTTCCTTTCCTATTCATGCTGTATCTGGCTTGGGGTGGACAGTAACAGAAATGGGAATATTTTTTGCAATACTAAGCGGTATCATGGTTTTAGTTCAAGGCCCTATTCTACGTAAGGCATTAAAAAAATTCTCTGAGGAAAAATTAGTAGTAATTGGTAGTCTTATTTTAGGTACAAATTTCGTTTTGTTTGTATCAAATTATATTGCCTTAATTTATGGGGCAGCGATATTATTTGCAGTTGGTAATGGTCTAATGTGGCCATCCGTAGTGTCAATACTTTCAAAGCGTGCAGGAACTATTCATCAAGGTGCAGTACAAGGTATTGCAAGTAGTTTTGCAAGCCTCGCAAGTATTATTGGATTAACAGCAGGAGGTCTTTTGTATAATTTGTTTGGGAAAACTACTTTTCTAATTAGTGCCGGAGTCATATTCACAGTTTTTATCCTATCTTTCCGACTGTTGAGGATCAGAAAAGGTGACTGGTAAGTTATTGTTGATTTCATCAATTTGTTTTGCTATATTAGATTTTGAAAAGCCAATTTTAGCAATAAGACTTCAATGATAGGCCGATTCAAATCCTATCAATTAGAATTGGAATGCTGATCTTATAAGCAATTGTGCAGAAGCCAACTAATCATTCAATTCTTGCTGAAAAATCTCGCCTTCCAGCTTGGAATCAATTTTTGACATGGTTTCAGGTGTCTGGGAGCAACGACATCATTCCTCCTGATGCACAGCGTCTCTTAGCAAAACAAATCCAACCTATCACTATATCAGTCAACTCTAGCCATGCGTGACTTGTATCACACCCAGAGGAGATTGCTGGATTAATCCTAAATGCAACAAAAGGAAGCACTAAGTAACATAACAGCATTGACTATGCCGCATATACCATGTTCTGCAATGTAATGATCTATGGCATCTCTAATAACCTCTTCTTCTGTTTCTCCTTTAGCAATATAGTCGCATTCACATCCAGCTTCACGACAGGATAATGTCTTCATAATTTGATTATCAAATTAAGTGGAATATAAGAATCACTTAGCCAATTGAAACAAATAAGTTAATGTTAAGATGTAACAATTGTACTCTGTTGATATTTGCAAATGGAAAGCTATCATGACCAAAGTTATCGATGTTACCAAGATATCAATTTGGTCATCGTCATTTGTATTAGACAAGCAAGCGCTTGCCTGATTATCTTCTCAGCCTGTTTTCCTTTAATATCTTGCACGTTTATCTTTGTGTAGATAATATCTGCCACTTGACTGGTTTAAGTAATACTATATCATACTTCTCTAGAGTAGTTACTGATTATTCTAAAATTTGCTTTTACACCATTAAACTTCCTTATTTACAATGATGTTAAGTGTTCTCTTAAGTCATTTCCGCCATCACTATGATTGAGTACAGCACATCTCATTATTGTTATTGTTATCTTCATTGGCACAATTTCTCATGTTCTAATTATATGCGGCGTGTTGCCTTCTAAGGTGATAAATTGATAATTTCCTAATATATAGTATATTGTTAGGAGAAATTATTATATAACATAATTACTATGTATAGAAGTACCCTCAATAGACCTTTGGGTAATGGGAACAGAAACCGTATTCTGAATATTATGGTAAGAATACGGAATAATTCCCACCCAATATCTTAATTCTGGTAGTCTTTGTCTCTCTTCATCATCAGTTATTGCACTATCTTCAAGCATGCGAACTATTAATAGACATATTTACTCTGAAGATAGTACTCGATGGCAAGTATATACTTGCATTATTAGATTATCATTATTAAATATCTAAGTGGATTTTATCTATCTATGTCTTTTCATCTTTCTAGTAGTAGTATCGTTTATCATATTCCTGTCATCTTCTGATAGAAAGACTCTGCTAATACTCATTGCAATATTTTAATCCATGTCCATAGATATCCGCATAAACTCTACATGGAATTTGTGCATGTTCTTTTGTTGTTGTTTCTGCAAATCTATTATGTAGTGTTTCATTTAGCATCTCAACTTCGCTCAGAAATAATGAGATAGGTTACTCTGTAAGTATATTATAGGTTATTTTGTCTCGCTTAGGTAAAAGTTTATTATTTATTACAGAAGATAAGACAAATTAGATGGAAAAAACTACCAGAATAAGGACATTATTACTACTAACAGCTACACTAATAGGACTTTTAACATCTAATGCAATATTGACATCTACTACTACAACCACAGTGACTACAACGATAATAGATGCATGGGCTCAAGGTAAAAGTAGAGATGATACTAATGTTGCATCTTCTACTCAAGGACATGTTAAACAAAATAGTGGTGGAGGAATTGATTTGAATAGTGCAGGCTTTACTCAAGGAGATGTTAAACAAAATAGTGGTGGAGGAATTGATTTGAATAGTGCAGGCTTTACTCAAGGAGATGTTAAACAAAATAGTGGTGGAGGAAGTGATGGTAATCTTGCAGGCTTTACTCAAGGAGATGTTAAACAAAATAGTGGTGGAGGAAGTGATGCGAATGGTGCAGGCATTACTCAAGGAGATGTTAAACAAAATAGTGGTGGAGGAAGTGATAATAATATTGCAGCCTTTACTCAAGGACAGACTACAATACATAGTGGTGGAGGAGATGATACGAATACTATAGGCCCTACATCTGAGGGTAGTAAGGTTAATTGCGGTGGTGGACAGGATACAGTTGTGTTAGCCAGTGGTGCAGACCCACAAATTTCAAAGAATTGTGAAACTGTTCTGACACAACCATAGCCTAATTTCTTTTGCTTTTTTTCTTGTTTTTCTTCTTTCCCTTTTGATTCTGCTGATTCGGGATTCATTATATATATAAAATCTATAAATTCATGTGTAAGATAAGAATTGAAGTATGAAGAAGGAAGGGAGCGAGGGATAGTGAGACAGTAAAAAAGGATGCACAATGTCTTAACACTATATGATTGTGGAATATTAATAATGTTGTAGTAGTATTATTAGCCAGAGCAGTAGCAGTCATTCTTTTGTTTCTAATGCTCAATGATGGAAGGTAATCATATATACTCTTTCATTAAGAGAGTATATCGATGAAGATACTCTGCTTCTTTTTTGAATCTAACATAGAAAGAAAAAGAAGTGAGTGTCTTTAGCTATAAATTTATTGTAAAGTGAATAGACTCAAATTACTAGATAAATTAATTTTAACAAGGATAGTTAAATATAGGTTTATTCAAATGCATAATGTTCGACTGACCGAAAGAGTAGATCATACATCATTTTGGTCCACGTTTGCAAGTAAAGGCTTGCATTCGCTTCAGAAATGATGTATGTCATTCTAAGCAGTAGGTTAACCACTCCAAAAGTGGGGAGTATGAGCGTAGGATGATATGGGCAAACCACGGGGCTATCTCTTAGCCTATCAAAGTAGTCTTGCAGGGGAAGCCACATGTCTTCGAATGTTAGTCGGACAAGTTATCTTCTTTTTACTATTATTCAGTAACTAAAATTATAGTAATGTTGTTCTAGCAAAGCACACTAGTTAACTAGTGGACGCCCTATAGTCTTATTTGTTTTTCTAATGGAATTATCAATCCGATCTCCATCCCATATAATCATCAGGGACTTTTCTGCTAGTTGGAAAAAGATGCTTTCAAAAAAGAACACAGAAAATACTAAACAATTTACCTAAAGGATTTACAACAGTATTGCTAGATGAATCATTTTTCTTCTTGATTCTTTTGTAAGAAAGATGTGGGTGGATCCAAGAGAATGCAAGACCAGTAGTTACAACAACAAAGCTCACACAGACATTTCTGTATGTTTGGTGCGATTAGTTAGTTTGGAAGGAAGGTAAACAGTTATTCAAGCAGTATGACAGATTGATTTAATGAGTACACACATTCTATGAATTCCTAAAACTAATCCACTATAAATTAAATTTCCAAAATGTTATTTGTTTTTGGACAAGGCCACACGGCATTACAAATCACAAAAGATAAAACAGTACCTCCAAAAGCATAAACAAGCAAGATCTGATACCAATCTGGCTGCCAACAGCGTCACCAGAGTTCATGATAGTGGTGGAAGAATGCTGGAACATATCTATAAGAAAGACCTGCTGGTACTGATGATGTACCATCCATCCATCATTTACAGATTTTAAAATGAAAATAGATCAATACTTCAGAACCATGCATTTTAATCTGAATATGCGAAATTATCTGGTTGGAGGTGTGTCAGAGTAATTATGTTAACTGGTATAGCATCAATTGAAATTATGTTAGCGGACCAGGAGTACGTGACACCGGTAACCTAGACAGGTAATAATAACTGACAGCCTTACTGCTGCAGTCAATATTTTTCTTTTTAAACTAAAAGAAACCTTTTACATTTCTCTATAGAATAAGAATGTCTCTTAGGCTCACAGTATCTCAACACTTTCCAAGATATGTGTTTATGCTTTATCTAAATATGTCCAAGCACTTTTCAGTATACAACAATGGTTACTCTATACTCAGCAGTATAAGAACCCGCATAGTTAGCGGGTTCGGTGGGATGCAATACACTAGCGTATGTAATCCATTTGCGCAATGTAAAAATGATTTAGTCTAAAGTTATGATATAATATATCTAGGCTTAATAGAATTATGTGAATGAATATATAGGCTAAAAAGACCATGACATAATCAAGATTTGAAAGGCAATAATATAATCTTAAATTTTAGGAAATAGGATATCTGTCTCTTCTCTTTATCCACCCTAAGATTGTGTTAATGATATTTTTCTCCCAGCTATACCTCTTGCTATGATTTCGATGCCTATTATTAACAGAGCTATTCCTAGTAATATGCCTACAAGCGCTGCTCCTATAGCAGGAGATGCGATTATCACTAGAGCCAATGCAATAGCTATTACACCTGCGGCAATTCTGAACATCCTTGACCAACTACGGCCTGTCTTGTCCGTAATACCATGAATTACTCTTGCAATACCATCAATTAGTAAAGCAATTGCAAGCAAGATTATCAAAAATGCAGTTGTTCCTACTGGGAATGACAGAACTATAATAGATAATATAATAACTATAATACCAAGACCTATGGTACCCCAACGTGACTTGCTTGGTATAAATATACCACTTAAGACTTTTTCAATTCCGACTATTAACAAAATTATTGCAACTATTCTGACTAATAAAACGACAGTCAATGCTGGAGAAACAAGGACAGCTATTGATATTATCACAGCTATTATACCTAGGCCGATTTGTACAGCGCGCATCCATCCTGGGGATTTGGGTTCTAAAGAAGAAGTAGACACTTGTTATGACTGTTGTAATATATCTTTAAATCCTTTCTCGAACATAAAGAAGTAAAATTCTTCAATAATTTTTCTTGATATGCACTTATTCTCTTAATAGACCTAGCTTAGGTATTATAAATAATATTGTAGGTTAAGGCAGTAGTACTTTTGAGTGGTTATGTATAGGTGGTACTGTACTTGCTAGTGCAGTAGAAAATTGTTCTGTGTGAGGTTGGTGGTGTCCATTAATCATTAGGGGCAATAATAAATACATGCATCAAGGAGTTAGTGTAAATTGTCTACTACAGTGCCTCCAGAACAAATATCGTTTAATGCCTGGAAATCTCTTTTAGTATTAACCTGTAGCATATTGATATTTCTATATCTTAATACTGCGATGTCACCATCTCTTCCTAGCATTGCACAAGACTTTGGGACCTCCCTGTCCATTGCCTCTTGGGTAATGACGGCGTATATGGTTTCAGGAGCTGTCATGACAGTCATAATGGGAAGGTTATCTGACCTTGTAGGAGCCAAGAAAATGCTAATGTTAATGATGACATGTTTTACCGTTGGAACCATCTTGGCTCCTTTTGCTCATGACATATCCACTCTAATTATCATTAGAGTAATTCAAGGTATAGCTGTGGCTAGTACCCCTATTTCAACTAAAATAATAAGAGATCAGTTCCCAAGAGCTAAATTCACTATTGGCTTGAGTGTTTATCTTTCTGCCTATTCTGGCGGCATGGCACTTGGGGCGGTGTTAGGACCAGTAGTAGCCGCAGGGGCAGGATGGCAGGCTAATTTCTATTTCTGTGCTCCTATTGCAGCAATCTTGACATTTGTAAGCTGGAGATACGTTCATGTAGATGAAAGTCAGAAGATACTTGATATTGCCAAAGATCCAATGGATATTCCCAGTAAGACTAAAAGACCACATTTAGACGTTATAGGTATTGTAACGATGAGTGTGACAATCGTTAGCTTTCTTATCGCAATAACGTTCAGCGGATCGATTGCCACTAATTTAATGGGCTTTCTAATTCCTCTAATCATTGGAGTTATTTTTCTTGTACTTTTCTTAATCGTAGAAAAGCAAGTGAAGTCTCCATTAGTTAACTTGAAGTTAGTTTTTCAGCCAGTGATTTTAGTTGGAAACATTATAATGTTGATGTTTGGTATTCTGCAGTATATTGTAATTACAGGCATACCACAGTTGGGATCTGCGCCTAGCCCATCTGGGTTAGGACTAGACCCGATTCATGTTGGACTTTTACAGTTGGCTTTTGGTCTATCAATGATGATCTTTGGTCCAGTCTTCGGATTGATAGTAGCAAGAAGAAAGAAACTTAATTTGAAGCTGTTAGTACCAGGTATAGGAATTACTACTATTTCATTTTTGTTGCTTTTGTTATTCCACGCTACATCAGCTGGTATTAATGGTAGTCTCTTTATTTTTGGTATGGCTGGAGCTCTATTACCAATGACATTAACTAACACGGTCATTCGATTTACGCCTAACGAATATACAGGAATATCCTCAGCTGTTACAAATATGATGAGAATTATAGGAGGTGCAATAGGTCCTGTGATCACAACTGTAATTCTAGCATCTGCTACGATCTCTATTACCGTTAATGATGTTGAGAAAAACTACCCAAGTCCAGTCACATTTAACATTCTTTTCGGAGTTGGGCTTGCAATGACAATTTCATGTGTACTCCTAGCTCTCAGAATGAAACAGCTTGCTACTAAGACGAAGCCAGTAACAGCCAGCGACATAACATGAAAATAACTGTAATTTTCCGTATGATCTCTCCTTATCTACACAAATTAACTTCCAGTCAGCTTTATTGGGATCGACAATAAAATTCGTCATTGAAAACCGGATAGAAAAAATGCTATTATCGAATGTCAATAAATTAAAATAAGTTAGATTCTAGAACCAGATAAGATATTTCCTATGATATCAAAGTTTTTTTTACCTAACCTTTAGATAATTCACGGATGAACAATGCCTAATTGTAGAAGTTTTTTATCTGAAATAAACTTATGTATGGCATTGATCGCATTCATCGTTGTTCTGATAGCTGGATTTTCCATAGTCACCGCAATTTTTCGGTACCGAAAGTGACTGCTAGTTACGGTAGCTTGTCACAGCAATCTACCTTTATAGATTGAATGGCATTATTCCGTTGACTATCCCACTAGCAGTACCACTTCACTAATCTACATCAGTTGCATTTGATGTCAGTCAATCAATCTGACTATAGATATGCTCTTATCGTTTGTTTACGGTAGACCATATTTTTGCTTTACTGAACTCCTAACCCGGGATACTATAACTATGGTTATTTTTTGGGTATCAGATAATAGTCTTTTTTCGACTACCAACAAAAATATGACTATACCGGTAGGAATCCAGAGAATGAGTGATATAAAGAAGAAGGGTTCAGCTGCTTTAGTAAATTCAAAGGTAATTCCTGTTACAATTCCAAATTGATAGATAGCGATAATTATAATAACAGGAGTAAGTAGTGCCAACATCATAGCCTTAAAGTACATGCTTGTTATCTTTGATGTTGCTTTCATAGTAAGCTTCAACCCATACAAGAGCAATGTTGAACCCAAAAGAAACACGCATAAAGCTGCAAACGAAGCTTGAGTAGATGACCTTGCAAAAACCTGCATCATGTTTCTTAATACTTGAATTTGTTCAGACATTGAATTTTTTATAACTGTGATGTCGCCTGATTGGTTTGAAGAGATGTTTCTATCCTGTAATGCCACTTGGTCTATAAGAGTCGCGAAGGTATTAACCTGACTATTTTTTGTAGCTGCTGCCATGAAATCCATTGACCTGTCAAAGTTTATCATGCAACTTAAAATAACTGTAGCAAAAATGACAAGCATTGCACAAATCAGAAATCTGCCATATCCAAATGTAGTCACATAACAATAGATGGCTTAACTCTATTTATTATATATTATCCGCACAGTATGTCATAATTTAAATTTATTGTGATTAAACATAAGACTTGTCGAAACCATCTATTCTAAATAAGACAAAAGCTATGTAATAGTATGGCCATATTGTACATGTAGCGAAGAATCAAAGTATCTCAGACTGGTATCTGCTATGAAGAAATGCGAGCATGCCACTGTTCCTTTATAAGAAGAGCAATCACATTTCCAGTCTGGCAGCATTTTGTCCTGCTTACTATCAGATAGTACAAGGGTAAGAGTTACCGTATGTTTATAGAATGGTTGGTAGAATCATATTATCTCAGGATTTCATCATACTATCCACAATATTTTATAGCTCTAAAGTAATGCTCTAGCATATATTCACTTTTTATCGTATTGACAAAATTGTTGTAAGCATTGACGGATAGGATTAATGAAGGTGATGCTGTTAACTATGCTGATTCATCATTTTTATTTATAGCGAGCATCCGACCATTCCATTCTATTTTTCAATTATACGATAGTCATATTAAAGCGCCTTCATAGACGTATTTTTAGTTATACTTGTTACCCGTACGATGCTATTACTACTATTACTACTATTACTACATAACATTATTCCTCGTTATGTATTGTTTACGACCAGATATTCCCGAGGCCATCATCTCTATTCCGTTTATTAGAAACGCAATCGAAATCATGATTGCGAAAAAGACCAAACCCAAATTAATAGGATGTGCTATTACTAAAGTTGATACTGCAATACTTAGAACTCCCACACCTATAAGAAAAGCACGGGACGAACCTGAACCTTTGCTAAATATACCATGAATTATTCTTGTTATACCATTCAAAAGTAGGGCCACTGCACCCAAAACAACCAGAACCGCGGATGTAAATATTGGGAACTCCATAAGTACGATAGAAAAAGCTATTATTGCCACACCAAGTACAATATTAGCTAAACTGGATCTAAGATACCGGATCGCTATCCCGGCACATATTCTCTCAATTCCAACAACTAGCAAAATCAACGAAAGTATTAAAATAATTGTCAATATTGCAGGTCCAATGTAAGCCAAAATAATCAGAGATAGTGTTATACATATTGCTCCCAAAACTATTTGAAGCATTCTAAGCCAAGGCGGACACTCTAGTGTTTGCAAAGTATTATATTTTTAATTTGTAAGCGATGTTAATAAGTCTAGAGATCATCTTTTTTACTCCTGTAACATCTACTTCTTAAAAATGCGTATCAAAATAGCAATAGCCAAAGCTCTTCCATCTCCTACAATTCCGAGTTCAGCAGACTACATAAATGTGAAGTTCTTTTTTATAATGTAAAATCCAAGTGACATATGTCCTCTCGCATGGAAACTGATATTGGTAGTATGTTACGAAGCTCAATGCATAATTGATAATTCAACATATATACCAATCAGCATATATATTAGTAGGCTTTTTTTCTTCCCGCAATATTATCGACGTTGTTAGCAATAATGAACTTGGGGCACGTACAATATCGCCATCTTTCATCAGAAGTACACAATATAACAATCCTATATCCGTCACTGTACCAGTATTCCCAAAGATGGTAATCTTATCTCCTATTTTGAATGGTCTAGTTATTGCTATTGACATTCCTGCTATCATATTTCCGATCAGGTTTTGGGCAGCAAAGCCAATCACTATTCCAGTTACGGCACCAATTGATGCCGCTATGGCAGGATTCTGGCTAACGTAAGATACTAAAATAGCAACAATTACAATAGCAGATAGGATCCTAATAATGCTTCTTATTGATTTGGCTGATTGGTTGGATTGTTTTGCAGCTGTAACTATATTATAAGCTGTGTCACTTATTACGTCCATAATAAAATAACCTACTATAGCTACCTGTATAACCTGAAAATACACTAAATATTCAGTAGGGATTAGAGGTTTCAGTAGCAATGTGCTGATAACTAGGGAAATTGTAAGTATTATTCCTAGAATAATTATTTTTTTCAGAAGCTTCTGCTTAGTATTTTTTATACTTTCATTAGGATGGTCTTTATCAAAATCAAGATCTCTTATCAAATTTGTTATCATCCATACTACAGGTTTCTAATTCTACCAAATAATATAAATGTAATAGGTGTTGTGTAAAGTTATTGTAATATTACCGTTGGATTTAGATACACAGCAATGCTACAGAAAATCACGTGCAATACACACTAAAAAGTGCCAAAAAAAACAAATTACGTGTGAATTTATGATGATGGGCAGATTCTCATATCCTTGTGAATAAGGTTTCGAAGCTTAGGGCGATGTTTTCCAAATATCTATTGGAGTCTGCCAATTCTTCATGACTCAATTGATAAGTATAACCAGCCATATTATGCTCCAATGATGACATGGTTTATACATATGACGAATATATCAAAAACCTTAAGAACATAAACCAATTACAGCAAGAGTATATTAGAAATCTAGAACAGATAAGCCACTTGTATAATGAGTTTATTAAGAATATTGAGAGAGTAAATGAGCTTTATAATAGTTCATAGCTAGCTACGAGAAATTGGGTGGACTCATTATACGAACAACAATTTCAGAATATGCAAAGAACGAACCAGAAATGGCTCGACCACTTTTCAAAACCATGGGAACAATAGCAAAATGAAAAGCATACGGATTGAGATCATATGTATTGATATTCTTCAAGAAAGATACTATTGTTATAAGAGAAAGGGGCTTATCCGATGGTTTGAAGAGTTTCATTTCATGAAAAGCGATATATACATTCTTTATTGAAAGTAAAAACTGGTGCAATCCTTTGGCCTCAGATGAAATGAGAAACTTTGCAGGATAGTTACCTAAGAACAATATAAGAACGGAAAATTTTCATTGCAACTAGTAGGTTACAGGAAGAGATTTGAAAGGGTATAGGAAAAATTAAGACTACCATTATGCAATAATGATCTTACCTATTGTTTTAGATGAAAATGATTTTGACAGTATCTTTAATTATAAAGATATATCGCAAAATTAGAAGGAATATTTGCAAGTAGATCGGCGTGGTCTTCTATTAGTGTATATATCAATTATCAGCTCAGTATCCTTCTTTATACGACCTTATTTTACTTACATAAATAGGTATGAGTAAACCTTGGAATGCAATAACAACGATACCAACTCTTGCTTTATTACTCGTTCTTTTTCGACTATTTATTTCCATTAAATGGGACTGAGAAACGATTAATATATTTTTTCGATTTGTTTGTTGTGGTGATATTGTTGGCTAGAGACTTCTACTTTAGGATGAGAATCCGACCAGAAGTTAAGATATATTTTAATTCATTGGTATGAATTTCCTGCAACGATATCATTGTTTTTGCTATCTGCTTTTCCTTATAACATTCAATGGATTGCATTTTTCAGACTGCTAGGCTCTATAATCTGGTATCACGGCTCGGGAATAGCGAAATCGTTCTGTTAGGATTATTTGCTGCCGTCATTATAATTGTTGGGACATTCGCTGAATATTTAGCTGAGGCTAATAATTCAAATGCAAGTGTAACTACTCCGGGCCAGGCGCTCTGGTGGGCTGTCGAAACAATAACTACTGTAGCATATGGCGAATATTATCCGGTTAAATTTGGCCGAAAGATAGTAGCAACCTTGGTTGCATTTGTAGGTATTGGAATGTTATGGGCAGTTATTCCTATCCTGAGCTCTAAATTCACAGCTGCAAAATTAAAGCAAACTAAGAAGTCAGATCTGCTTGAGGATACAAAACAGCTAATAAAGGACAGAATCGATGATATTGAGAAGTTAAATTAAGAAGACCTGGAGAGATTAATTGGTATGATACAGTCGCTTAATGGAAGATCTGCAGCTGAATAGATAAGTAGCAGTTTCTTCCTCCAATCTAGGTATATCTATAGTTATGTGTGCCACAGCTTATCATTGAATTCAAAACAAATAGTCAAAAATACTTTGACATTGAAATTCATCTCTTTAACTTCTTATAGACTCACTCAAAACCTTTCATATTTGACATTTGCAAACCTGAATATTAATTAGAACAGTTCACCCTTATACTCCAAATCACTAAGATCTAGAGTATTGTTATACCCACTTTCTCTCAGTTGGTTAATTGTCTTAGAGGAAAAATCAAATATTTTATTTGATATGGTGTATTGATCATTTTTGCGATTTACCCGTATTATTTTACCTATTTCATATTGTCCTACAAGTATGTCTGAATATTTCCTAGGTTTGATTGCCATACCATGATTCATAGTCCTTCTGTCCAATAGGCTATTTATGACGTCATCTTTTACACCATGATCTTTTGCAATCTTGATTAACTCTCTAGCTAGGTCCACATAGTCTGATACCAATAATAGAGCTTGTTGATCACTATAAGTTCTATCTGAATAGGTTATGTCTTCCCTTCTATTTACAACACCATCACGGTCCCACGGAATTGTATCTTGCTTAGTTGGATGAACATTGAATATTCCTATGTTTAATCTTGGAACAGTGTGTTCAAAGCCTCTTCTCTTGAGCCAATAACGCCGATGTAGCAGAACAACTTGCATGAGCGGAGTATTGCTCATTATTCCGCCATCCCAAAAGTATCTTATATTCTTCTCATGTTTAGATGTTGCATTATTATAACTTTCTACTTCTAAAGTAGTATAAGCATAATTAAGTGGTACTGATGCACTTGCAATAACTTGATCAGCTGTAATTCCTTCATTGTACCTTATAATGTGTGTGAATCCTACTTCTCTTCCATCCTTAACAATATATTTTCCGTACTCTGATTTTCTGGAACCATCTTCGTTTTCATAACTGTCAAATGCTACGGGAGCACCTTCTGCTACATCAACACTAACGAGAATGAGTCTTGGTTGAGTCAATGATGGATTCTCGTCGAAAGTTGTTGCTATTGGAAATTTTGCGAACCTTTCCAAACTTCTCTTTAATGGACCACTGTCAAAGCGATACCATATATTTTGAGGATCAAAAAATTTAGTATCTAGTTGTGGGGTTAACGGAGAAAAAACCGTAGGTACTCCTACAACCGAAAACTCCTTTGCCGTATAATATCGTCTTGCAGCCTCCCCCGTGGCAATATCTTCATTAACGTTATTATGAAAGAAATCCCACCAGTATGTAAAACCGAAAAAATGATCCAATGATGATTCTTTTGATAAATATTCCCAGAATTTATTGAGTCTTTCCGCAGAGCCTTCCCATGTATTATTTTCCATAACATAGCTTACAAGTACTGCGAGCATTTATTGCACCAATAGACGTTCCAGCAACGATATCTAACAATGGTTTATCTTTAAATCCTCTTTCCTTGTCTTTTTTGGTGACCATTTCAGATAACGCCTGGTATGCTCCTGCTTCATATGCACCAAGCGAACCGCCGCCTTGTAGGACTAATACTCTTTGGAAAGCTGCTCTGTCTTCCATAATATATGATCTAAGCAAACCGACAGATATTATTATCTTTGTCTACTAGATATGTCACACAAATATTGTCTCTTGACTATGTGTCTTTGTTAGCTAAATCACCTAATTTTTCGGTACCTAAAAATGTTAATTCTATGAGTATGCATAATTATCCTTGCTCTAATTTGTCATTATGTTCTAAAAATTGAAAACTGGGGCTACAAAGCAGAACCATATACTAAAAGCTAACCCATTGAAAAAATGAAAGATGGTTCTCTATTTGGTTCGTAAAGTCAGGACGACGATCAGGGGTTTTGAGCTATACTTAGCCAGTCGTATTTGCCATATTACCGCCACTAATAGTGCTAGTAAGGTTTTTTTGACTACCGATAGTAACGCCGGTGGATGAATTAGTTGTAGTTATCTCCTTTGTCTTAGCGGCGCTGGCGTTAGTCATATTGCTTTGAGCATTTGCTGTATTAACTGTAGAGAATGCTACTGCAATAGCTGCAGTCAATAATATTTCTGCAGTTACTATGAAGCTTGTTTGTTTGTGCATCAGATTGCCTGGTACAGAGGCATTTATGATATGAGTTTTACAATTCCACGTTTATCCCAAATATCTACATTAGACCAACTGGATTGATACAATAATAAATATCATAAAACCTTGCAACTATGTAGAGATAATAGAAGGAATAATGATAGTAAACACAAATTGACAGCAAAAAAAAGAAAATAGTAATAGACAGAGCCAGCTTTTCCATGTGATCTACAGGCAAATTTATAGAGACCTCGACGAGAATATATGTACAGATTGAAAAAGGGTGAATTTTTCAAAAGAAGTGGAAGCGCGCGTGAAGTTGACTTTTTGACAAAGCGATTTATGATAACACACTCACAAAGGATGTCTTTTCTACCACATCTCTAGCTGCTTTAGGCAATCTTTCAGTATCTACATTTTCACCACGTTCTTTGGCTATAATTATTTGATTTAGTGTTTGAGCCTTTGCAGGATACCAATATAGCAGCTGATTTTGTCTATCCCATTCTATCTCTTTACTTGTTGCCCATACTCTAAATTCTGGTGAATAATGGAGGTCATATGGAATGTATATAACTGTAGGCGCATCTACTACACTTCCTTCAAGAATTAGCGTAGCATATGAGGATTCTAAGTCGAAAAATAGTAAAATAGGTTTAGCCGAACTGCGTAGGGGATAAGGACGAGCAATTGTGTCTATATTTCTCGGCCTTCTGTCTGGTCCAAGCAAGGAGAAGTTTTCAAGGTTCCAATTATCCTTCCCATCCTTAGTGTTATAAAGGTCATAGTTCCAATACGTAGAGTTTAGAAGAAAAGTTTCAATTTGCCTATAATGCAGGTCGATGTAATCACGAATTAGTTCTGCATCTTGAACTCCGCCAAATTCAGTCAGAAATGGTACAAGTCCACGCTTCTCTGCAGCTTTGAATAATTGAGCAAAAATATTAGGCCATTGATACGCATATCTATACATATTATCGGGGATCTTCAAAAATGATTGAGCGATAGCTTTTGGATCATAATAATGAAATGACAATACACTACGCTCTCCTATCTTATCCAATGATGCCCGATTAGAAGGAAGATGACTAACTATTTGTTGTTCTGCTTGCGGATCTATATTTCCTTCGATCATAACGTTACGTAAAAAATTGAGATGAAGAGTACGACGTATGTTAAAAGGAGAAGGACCTATCTTAGATTTTTTACCGGATCCCTGAAAAGACATCGTCCAGTCGACACGTGGTTCTAAGAATAAAAATATCTTGTCATCAAATTTCCTTATTTCGGATTCAACATTCTGGTAATACTGGTATAGAAATGTAGACTCGAATTGATCAGCTGGGATCCCAGCAGGATGAGGTTCATTGAAAGGCTCAATACCTAGAATGGCAGGATGTCCCCCGTCGCTTAATGATTTAAAGAAGTTAACGGTCTGACCTATAGTCTTCTCTAGGTGAGTTCTCACCGGAAAATTTTGCAGGCCAAGTTCTGTGTTACTAAGATCATTCTTCCAGAATGAAGTCAGAGTGTGCTTTACTAGTTTGTTTATCATGTAAGCCGTCTGCCATTTCCTATCTTTGAGGTTAGACGCCTTTGGCCTCTTATGCTCCTCATCTATTGCTAATGCCCAATCTGGAAACCCATCCCCACCGTAGACTTCATGTGCTATGTCTTGATGAAAATCCAAAATAATGTATAAGTCTCGACTATATAACGCATCTATTATTTGATTTACTAGGTAGAGGTACTTTTGTCCTTCACTCAAAATCTCATTTAAGTTTGGATTAGGCGTAGGTTCGATGCCTTTCCATGATATTAACAATCGGATAATATTAAAACCAAGTTTCTTTAGAAGATCTAACTCTGATTTAACCAGTTCAATTTCTTGTTTTAGAGTGGATTCATCGATCCGTTTCATATGGAGAGGAGCAATGGGTAGATAAGGCGGCAATTTGCTACGCGATGCAAGGTTTACACCACGAAAAATGAGATATCGGCCTTCCGTATCATGGAACCATATGCCGTCTTTAGATATGCCGCGCGCATCCCTAGCGATATCTGTGACCATGTTAGCCAAGTTATTTTCAATATTGATGACTGATTATACTTCTTAAATCTATTTACCTGCTTAAGTTGGGAGAATAGATATCTTGTCTGAAATTTAAGAACTCTCAATAGAAATGATGTAAAATATAAGATATGTTTCATGGCAAAGTTAATAAACTAATGAGGTCTTAGGTTTCTCTTCTCTCAAGACAACGTGATCCAAGAGAAATCAGCAAAATCTGTCTTCACGAAAAGAAAAACTAGATGATGGAATTGATTGATCAAAAAAGTTAACAACACTCCAAAATAAAGGTCCGAAATTAAAAAATATTTATGTTTACTAGGAATTGAACCAGTTAAGCGTAAATAAATCATATTTCGACAACATCAAAAAGTTTCAAGTATGGAGCAGTAGAAATATTTTAGAACCAATGCAAGCGTACAATAAGCTAGTCCTAAGAGAGATTAGAGCACACGGTCATGATTTTCAATAAAATTGCCAGGCAAAAACAAAACTTGATCATTGTCAAGGCATATAGGCTACAATCAAAACAGCCTTTTTTATTTACTAGTATCTCTTTAGCATATGTGTCATCAATTTGACATATGAGTGTCCAGGAGGAGAACTAGAATATCTTCGAAGTACGTTTGCGTTTTTAACAATCGCAAATCAAGACAATGAATATCATGAAGGACTCGTAGATACCAAATTAATCCTTATCCTTTTAACGTGTACCATTAGCAATAATTGTAACAATGCTCTTACTTAAGAGCGCCGATTTACAATTCAATATATATAATAGATACGCTTCACAAGTGAGATATCTGAAGTAACAATGAGGACATCTGGAGATATCATTGATCCACAATGGCTGAGAGTTTTCCAAGTTGTTGTAGGGCTAATATGTATAGGATTATCTATATCTATCATGCTCGGCTCAGCTAAACTCGGAGCTTACTCACTTATTTTCTTAGCTTCTACAGCATTTATTATAATTGGAATAGAACGAATAATCGTTGGAATAAGATCTACTTCTTTAAAAAGATCTTCTAGGCTCATTAGCATAGCAATAGGAGTGGGTTTAGTCGTGTTCTTCGGTTCAGCCTACTTTGCGCCAGAATACGTTAGTAAGTTATATGTACTCATTCTTGCCTTTGGTCTTTTGGCTAACGGAGCGATAAGAATCATTGATGGCATAAAAAACAATACTTACAAGAGAGCTTCGAAGATCTTTACCGTAGGTACAGGTGTCATATGTATCGCAGTGGCGCTAATTGTATTCTCGCGTCCTGAGTTTGGTTTCGTTTTATTGTTGTTAATTGTTTCCTTAGTCCTTTTGATTAATGGTGTACAGATAACGTTCGTAGGAATAACGGGAAGAAAGCTGACCAGGTTACGTTCATAAAGCACATAATTCTGACTGGTCAGATGATGATGATAAAGTACATTGGCATTATCTGTTGGTAGTGTTGCGATCAGACTATAGCCTGCCTTGAACTCAATTTTTTGGTGTAATGTAAAAAATCCATTTGCCAGACAAGCAGATATGAGGTATTTCATCTGCCGCCATGTTACTACTATCATACTGTTTCTATTGACAGCAGCAAGCTTCCTATCTGTGTTCTATTCCGGAGATAAATTATATCAGACTACTTTCTGATTTCTGTGATCATCAAGTTTTTGAGGCTCCAAACACAACTCCTGCACTCAACATTGACATACACTGGTCGGTAATTCAATTAATTGATTCCGAAAGTAAAAGAAGGCTCAATTCAAATAGATGTTTTTTTTGCACAACTGGTTGTGGCATTTAAGGGTGCTGTACCACATAAGATAATAGCTTGATTTGTGGCCACCTCTAATGGTGAGCTCAATGTCCTATAGAAGGAGTTAGGTCAAGTCTTGTGATAGATGATAGTACAAGTTGTGTAAAAATGATTTAGTTGTTTGAACCAATTGCGTAAACACTTATTCTAGGCAACTGTTGGTAGATATAAGAAAGGCTTTAAAGTATCTCGGAAATATATAATCTCATGACAATTACGGAAAATAAAATAATTGCTAGCAGATGTATCCAAGAACTAATTAATGAAGGAAAACTAGCAGAGGCAAACGTGTTTGTTACTCCTGACATAATTTATCATGGGATAGCAGAAGAGGTTAAAGGTTTAGATAACTTTAAAGAGTGGCTAGCAGAGGATCGCAAAACATTCCCTGATATGAAAGTCACGATATTGGACGAGTTTGGAGAACAAGATAAAGTTGCAGTTAGGTGGAGCATGAAAGCTACTATGCAGAAAGGATGGAATGTCCTTCCGGCTAGCAATGAGCCGTTTGAAAGTAGTGGTGTGGAAATCTTTCACTTCAAAGATGGCAAAATCAAAGAAGCATGGACTATCTTTGATGCGCTTATGCCAGCATTAAAAACTGGTGTTGTCGAGCCAGCACAACAGCCACCAGATAAATAGTAATATTCCCACACTGCAATAATATATGCTGTTTCACAAAGTTACACAGGTAGATAGGCCATGTTAATTTAGTTCCTTTCACATCATTAAATTAATAAACTTAGTATAAATGGACTTGATGGCTCATAATGAATCTGGTTGGTAAAAGATTCATTGTATGACAATATTAATATTTTGGCATGGAAAGTTAAATGATCTCCCATATTATAGGAACCAACATGTCAAATTTCAGAAATTTTGACAAGGAGGGCATTGTTGATAAGATTTCTAAAGCGGCAAAAGAGCTGGATTTTACTAACGATATAATGGGTTTTATTGAGCAGATAATTTCTCTAAGTATCTTATTAAGCAACTTTGACCCTCCTTTATCAACTACATATCGAACTATAGATGAGAAAGCACAAGATCCTTGGTACTTTATTGCTACCTACTTTGATACAAAAGATGTCTACCAAGCGTTATGGGTATATAGAATGGTACGGCTTTTAGCTAGATATGTTCTTCTGTTAGACAGATTTTTTGAGATAGGAGATGATAGATATACCTGGATGGCAAAAAGGGTACGTACATCAATAAATAAATTCCTCTTAACTGGAAATGAGAACCATCATCTTAACTATTCTATAGAGTACTCATTGAAGCAGTTTTGCACATTTTGGAAATTTGAGCAAATTATTAAGCGTCGTATTTTAGGAGGTTTCACCTTTTCATATAATGAAATAAGACATTTTAACCTATTCAAGTCATCTGATGCATCAACAATCTATGCGAGTGTTCTGGATGCGAAGCTCCCAAGCTTTAATGAAAATGTTTCATTAATTCTTCATTACAATCAGGCTTTCCTTGATTTGCAAGATGACTGGGAAGATATAGTAGATGATGTTCAAGAAGATATGCCAAATGTATTTGTTATGGCCGCTGTTAAAGATACTCCTTACAAAAGAATAAAAAATTCTAGTTATGAGAGTATCAGGAACATGGTACTAGACAGATCACACTCATCAAGGGCATCCATTATTAGATTACTAAACGAGTACCAGGAATCAATTAGCAACATTTGTATTCCTGACAACTTTGCCTTCTTAAAATCTCTGTCTGATCATTATGCCAATACGTTAAGAGAAACGTTCTCGGCAAATCCCAATAATATGATGATAAACAAATAGAGATATATTGTCATCATTATTGCAAGGATTTACTAAATGCATAGTATGCTTGTAGTCACAAAGGACACTAAATGTACACTATAAAAGAACCGATCTCGGATAACAACTTCTTGTAATCAAAATCTCTCTTGTATGAATTTACATATCTAGAAAAGGGCCATTGGTAATAGAATCGTTAGAATCAATCGATATTGAACTAGCAGTACAAGGCTGGACTCAATTAACAGCTCACTCATATGAGAAGGATAAAGTCAAAGAATATTCAGAAAGGTTAATTAATTTCTTACACATTGATTTATAGATATATGAGAGGAAGAATCGCTTCATTCGCTGTAGGTGCAGCTGTAGCCAAACGTCGTACTGCATCGGCTATGGAAGAAAAAGCCCAGATGCAACAACAAGCACAACAACAAGCACAACAACAACAACGAGAAATCGAACAATTGAAAGCAGCTCAAGCTCAACAGACACAAGAAACACAACGACCACAGTCATCTAATCAGGAAGATCTAACTGAAAAGCTCCAAAAATATGCTGATCTTCATCAAAAAGGCCTATTAACGGATGAGGAATTTCAGAAACTGAAAGCGGCATTAATTGCGAAATTATAGGATGTCACAGCTATCTTTGTATAGAAGAATGTTGGTCACGCATACACTAGGATAAAATTAAGCAAACAAAAGCTAAGAATAGTTGCTTTTACACAATCAACCAGTAAACAACAAATTATGCAGAGTTCTAAATCTGGATCGCCTAGTTGGTGCTAGCCATGTGTAAAGGTTAAAGGGGAACCGATAATTATCCGTGAGAGATAATTTCTCAGTAACTCATTATAAAATTATAAATTCTTGAAATCCGGGGATCAAGCCATTTCTCTACTTTTATCCTTTGCTATATTTCTTCTACTGTTCATTACTCCAATTAGTTCTGATTTTAGTTTGGATACTTCTGTATTCTTGCGTACAAATTATTGAGTATCTTGTCTCTACATCTACTGATATGATCTGCATTTGCTTGTTGGGAATACAGAATTACAAATAATGTGAAACCTTGTGTAATCATTATCCTGAACCTGTTTTTCATGTTATTGGCATTAGCCTGGATATGATATAGTAGATAAATTCAAAGTACATGGAGTTGATCCTTCAGCGATGTACGAGTAATAACTTGGAAACTCATAATAACAGATAAAACGAAAACGATATAGCCAATGAATGAAATAAATAGTTATAGTAAAAATGAATGATTCTTCATCGGTAACGTTTTCTTCTGCAGCAACATCACCGTCATCAAAGTTGACCCATATCAATAATAAAAATAAAGATAAAGATACCGTTGATGATGTCATTACAAATAATGAAAAAGTAAACTTAACAAAACATCAACACCAAGTTTTGAAAATTATCTACGATACATATCAAATCTCTTTCAGAATGCATGCAGCAAGCATTAGTAGAAACAATGAGATTTGATACAGAAGAAGTAACTTCTCCGATGCATTGCTAGTTGAATTCATTAAAATGAGATCTCTATTGACTTTGATCTCTTACAAAAGAGTTCAGTACTACTTCTTGTCTACTACTTTGTCCTCACGAAAACAATTGAGTCAAGACAAAAGAGTATATTAGTATTTATTTTCCTCTGCAAAAATTTATTTTGATAAATAAGCAAGGAATATACTAAGAATTGGAGTGGCAATAGAATAGCTAATCATATATGCAAAGGGATCAGGAACAAAACAAGTTCTAATTAAACCATATGAGTAGATGATAACTACTTATGATGATGATTATTTTACTGTAGAGATGAACACAAGCATTTCCATAATTCTAATGTCCAAAGATTGAATAGTCCGAGATATTTTTGGGAGGTATGGGTGCACTCATTTGTAGTTTATGTCCCGACTTAACAATTGAAGATGCCCCTAATTTAACAGACTAGTCAAATGTCCTCAAGATTGAACAGAACCTTAAAAGTAAAAGTATAATATAAAAAGCTATAATATGGTATCGAAAATCGATAGTATAGAATAGGAAGAATGTTATAATTGGCTAGGTAGAAATTATTGTTTCATAGTCAATGCTTTGTAAGGGTATAATTAGCAATTATATATTGAAAGAATCAAGGTATGTTAAACTTGTAGATATTAAGTTCCGCGCTCTAAAACATGCTGTTACTTTAGAACATTTCTTAAATTATCACATATTCCACAATGTACTACTCTTCAAAAATTTTCTGTCAGAATAAGCAATATTATACTAGGGAACGTTATTCCTTCTTTCATATTATCATTGAGCATACACCGTCTATTCATTGGCATAGATTCGTCATGATTCAAAGCAACCAACGCTTCGCAGTATTGAGCTCGCAGCCAGCGATGAATATAGGCAAACCTAGTTGAAACTGTTCTCATTCTATAAAGACGGGAAAACTAAGACTAACATTTTTTGCGACGTACATCTCGATAAGATTCGTACCACTTCTAAGATTATCAGACTGCGATTAATCTAATCATTCTACGCCGCCAATAACAATGGCATAGTTTCCAAGGAGGCTTTGCATATCTTATGCATTATTAGTTAATCAGTTTTATTTTGTATGCTAGCCTAAACGCTTCAGACAGTGTTTTAGGCAATAGTTTATGACGAAGCGAAAGAGAGACACTGAAATAGTTTTAATAGTTACTTGCTCAACAAGTCCTTGATTGTTATGCATCTATTGGACGACTTCTTTATTGCTACTTGTAGTAGTTCCATTAAATTCGGACAACAGCGTTTGGTCCCAGTAAGAATTGCCTAGCCAAGATTCATTAGAGAACAGTAGTACCCAGATAGCAAATCGCCTTAACACGATAATTGAGAATTTGGAACAGGTAGGATATGGAAGTATTATCCAACTATACCTCAGCATAATTGTTTTCATGATGGGACTGGCATTTGTAATCTTCTGACTGTACATTGGTCAGGAGCAAAAACTTTCTGTCTTTACAAAGAGACTCTATCTAATCGCTTACTTTGCACTTATTGTTCTTATCATGGTTATACTCGTGCGATACATAGCTAGCACTATGTTGTCTGATATGTTAGACGATCCACTCCTTTTGGTTGCACTTCTACTTCTCATTCCTGTCACGGCCTCATATATCCTGATGGTAGCTAAAAGCAGGCATGACATTATGCGGCATTCTTAAGCCATTATCTCTTCCTCGTATGTTAGTTTTTTATTTAGATATCAACTTTGTAAGTAAGAATAAGCTTCTGGTGTTATCTCACATGTTGCGATGTTAATTAATACACCTCATAACTACTCGTATGACACAATTTGATTCATATGGATTATTGCAGCAGAACACTCGATCAATCAATAATATCCGACCATCTACCTAAGATGGGTTTCATATATATTCAATTCGTCATAAGCATCATTATATCCTTGCTCAAGCAACAGCTTTATCGTCCCGGAAGAGAAATCAAACGTTTTGTTAGAAATAGTATGCTCATCATTCTTCGGGTTTACACGTATTATTTCATCTATTTAAAATCGCCCTTCAACTATGTCTTGGAATCGTCCCGACCTTAAGAACTCGCCATGGAATTTTGTCTTCTGATTCAAGAAATTATTGATCAGATCATTTTCCACGCCGTGCTCATCTGCCATCTTTATTAGCGCCCTTACCTAATCACATAATCAGATATTAGCAAGAGCATAACTTCCTCTCGATCAGTCCTATCGGAAAAAGTTATGTCAGTGTTCTGTTGATAATACTGTCTCTGTTAGTGGGAATTTCTGCCTGTTTTTTAGGATGCAAATTGATTACACATACATCAAAAAGACTATAGTATAACTTATAAGACATCGGAGGATCAACATTTAATTTAAGACATATTCATATGGTAGAATCCAATCAAGATCTTGCTCACATTTATCTTGAGCAAATGACTAGCTATGTAGTATTTGGTTTAGAAGCTATAATAATTTTCATTATTATAGCAATAGTAGCAGTTACGTTAATAGAGGTTTTTAGAATATCGCTTTTAAGTTTAAAGAAAAAAGAAGAACAACAACAACGACCTAAACGTATCCGCGAGATGGTATCACGAATGTTAAGAGGTTTGTTAATATCGTTAGATTTCTTAGTAGCCGCTGACATTCTTAAGACTATCCTGGTTCCATCATTCTTTGAGCTTGCCACACTTGCAGTTGTTGTAATTATAAGAATTTTGCTTAACTGGTCGCTTTCAAAAGAATTAGAGAGCCAGTAACAATAATGAAAGCGAGCACAGTCAATTGCCAAAGATTAATGAGAAAATATTTTACTATTATTACTATTAGCCTAAAGTTAGACATAAAACAAAATACGTTAAACGAAATTCATAAAATCTTCTTTATTGATAATTCTCTATTTCTTCTTTTTCTTTAAAGTCAATCTTCTTTTTTATCAGATAAATAATTGCCTATTAAAGTTGTTGTCATATAATATAATATAAGACTGCTCTTTTTTATTATGCCTCACCTGGATTGAATGCCCCTATACGTTTTGGTATTACAAGGAGGGGGATCCCTAGGCGCGTACAAAGCAGGAGCATACAAGGTACTATACGAATGGCTTTCAGAGAAAGATAAAAAAAGAAGGGAGAAAGAAAAGTCCAACCTTTGACATAATTGTGGGTACATCGATAGGTCCTATGAATGCGGCAGTTCTCACAAGTTACGTTATCGAAAATGGTACTTATGAAGGTTCAGCAGAGAGGCTCATAGATTTTTGGAATTATTTGTCAAAAGAATCAATAATAGATGCTAATCCTTGGTTCAAGTCATGGCGGGATTATTTACATAGTATCTGCGAGTCAGTTGCAACAGGAGAAGGAGCCAGAAGATATTATTCAGCTAAGGAATTTGCCATATCCGGAGTACCAAACGTATTTTCTCCTCTCACACCTATGCCTTATAACAAGTTTTTTGATCTTTATTACAATACCTGGTATCGCTTTAGTAATAAACCATTGAAGCGAAGTTTAGAAAAATTTGTAAAGTTTCCTATAGCAATAAGTTATGAAGAAAATCAACCAAGACTGATACTGGTCTCAGTTGATGTAGCTGATGGTCTACCTATAACATTTGATAGCTTATGCAAAAGAAGATGGCACTAGAAAAACAGAATATGGAAGATTCATCAGTATACCATATATCAAGAATAAGGCTCTGTTAACATAAGCAAATCACATCCTCTTATTATAATAATCAACAAATAGGTGGAACCAGTTTACAACATGCTCTAGTTTACATTTGTTCTTCTTATTACATGGAAAATAGTTATCAAAATTCTTTGTTCTATCTTTGATAATATATTGGATAGTCCTTTCTATGATGCTTTTGTTTCATATGATGAATTGATATGGTGTGCTTTAATTTCAGAGATTTACATGCTGGTGCTGGTACAATGTACACCTTCATCTTATGAAACTGGATGTTTTCCATATTTTTTATTTTTATTATATTTTGCAGCAGAAACTGCTACTCTGCTACTAACTAACATATTTCGTTCTAGAGAAAGATGCATATTCCTACTACAATGTCTTATTGTCAGATTCTAGTGCAGCCCAAATCCAGAAATAGCAGTAGTCTTTACCTATTTTAATTTATGTGTTTTATCAGCTATAAATTCAGACATTTTCCTCCTCCTCCTATTGTAGAATAATATCCTTTCTGACCTGTAATGCCGAACCCACTTCCATATGGAAACATGGCTTCTTATTTTTATGAATCTCTTTAATAGTGCTTTTGCAGTAGTATTTCTACATACATTATAAACCTAAAAAGTATAAGTAAGTATAAACTATAGCCTATGTCCTTTACATATATTTTCTCTATTTCTTTTTCTATAAAGCAATATGAAGAATAGAGCAGCTGCAGCTAAATGCATATATATCTAATGACATAAGGTTTAGTTCTATTGCGTTCAAACAGTTACAGACTTTTAATCCAAATGAGTTGTATATGAAAGTCAAATTTTTAGTCTAAGTTATATGATTGTGATGATAGGTTAGAAATAGTCCTTTCCAAACTTGCATCAGAAGGCAAGCCACACATATACAGTTTCTATGAATGGTTAAATCCTATTACCACCGAGTGACATGGCGCATTTCCATTCAGAACTGGAATAGCAACAGTAAGAGAAGCTATTGCTGGCGTTCTTATTAGAATTAAGCCTAAGTTTCCACAGGTATTTGATGATGTTGTATGAAAAAACATCATCAATTTGTACAAAGTATTCTCATTAACTACTACGGCTTAAGATCAGAAACCCTCCATAACATTACCTAGATGAGGTTTTTCATTTCTAATTCAGGTTTAAGTTCAGCTAGTTAATCTTTACATTGTGTTTTAAAATTACCAAGAGCATTAGAACACTCTTATGAATTGTTATGCAACAAAAATGATGCAGATGAAGAAAACTATAGTAAAGAACGTTGTTGCTTTTTTCTATCTTGCCAAGAAATGAGTAACCCATATAAAATTAGAAACTAAATCATATGACATTAGTAGATAAGAGATAGATCTCAACATTTTGAAAATACAGAGTACAATATAGCAATATAAGGGAATATTATAAGTTATTTATATTTGATCTATTATTATATCAAAAAGTAAGAAGTGTTTTTGATGAAATTATCGATTTCATAGACAGCCAAGATATTAGAGCTCCTATCGAGAATGATATGCATATAAAAACAGCTAACTTCTCCATTAGATTTCGGAAAGTGATATTAATACATCTATGATAGTTCTTTTTAAAGGAACATATTAGTAGTGGAGCATTTAGCTTACATTAAACCGGACAAATTTACCGTTAGCCCTGTCATAGATGTTTTCATTTAATATTGATTTTGCTGAACCAGTAAGGTTATTATCAGTATCTCGATGATTATGTGTAGCCTTATATTGACAAGTTTCATGACTACGGAACGACTCAAAACTTTGGCCGACTCCATACTCCTGGTTTCTCTAACCTTACTAGCTTACAATCTTGTTCCTCCATCAGTCGTAAACGGTCAGCTGAACTCTGATGAAGCAAAAAACTTTTTAGATAATCTTTACGGACTCATAAGCAGCTTCTTCGTAATCATCGTTTTTTGGGTAATTTATACGAAAATTCTTGATTATTTAAAAGAATCTAATGAAATAGTAGTCTGGGTTTCACTGACGTTCTTTATACTTGTATTACTTACACCAGTCTTTAGTGTTGCTCTATTTCAGGTACAAAGTCCAGCCCTCAATAACATCTCTAGCTTCTCTGCAGATCGTGAATGGTATATTATTAGTATTGTTATGGATGTACCTATTAAGACATAGAAATATGCTGACTACAGAATTAAAAAAAAATGATAATAGATATATGTACAGTATCCTTTCGGTGATTCCAGCGCTTTATGCCATCTCAATAGGAATAGCCTTTATTAACATTCAGGTGGCAATCATATTCCCAGTAATCATGGTTCCCACTATGACATTGCTAGGCCAAGCATTTCATCATCAGAAAAATGGTTAATTTAGAATTGCTAAGAATGGGCATATTTTATCAACTCAAATATGGATTCTCTTCTGAAGTTCTAACTTAACTTGGATCTTGGTTTGGTAGTTGATGTCCTACCAAAACTCCTGCATATTATAGTTAATGTTAGCCCCTACCACATTGATTAATGAAAAACTTTCTAAAGCCATGTGAACACATAACTACTCTTGTCTTTTCTTAATTGACGCCTGAATGCCTTAGCACCTCCTCTACCGCATAGGATACAATATGCATAGATAGATAGATTAGTGGTATGACCTAAATGTCACATCCTCTAGATAATAATGCTACAATGTACATAATATAGAATATTTTATATATTAGGCTATGATGTTTATTTGAATGGATAACAAGAGAACACTTTTGTTAGTTATTCTTCTTAGTGCAATATCTGTATCAGCAATTGGAACTAGTTATTTAGGCAAATACGCGATAGCACAATCCCAAAATCAGACTGAACCTCAACAACAACAGCAACAAAAACGTCTTTACGCGGATCTGACAGGAGATGGTTTGCCTTTATTGAAGGTAAATACAGATGCATCAGGAAGAGCTACTTTTAATCTTGTAGGTGATGGAAAAACTATGTCTTATACTATCAACGGAACTAATCTAGAGAACATTTCCGAAGTAGTTCTAGGATCTTCTACTGGTGGTCGTTTTACTGATTTGGTCTTGATACACTACGCCCCAACACAAGGTTTGATCGCAAAGGGTAACGGATCTGCAACAGGTAACTTTACATCCGCAGACTTCACTGGCCCGCTTCAAGGTAAACAGATGTCTGATTTTCTAAAAATGCTTCTTGATGGAAACTTATATCTTAACATACGGACTACGGATAATCCACTAGGAGAAATTGGAGGAAAGATAAAACTAGCGCTGCAAATAATGAAAAGACACAATAGTAACTTTTTAGCAGTCTAATTTCTATAATTTGGTCGATATCGTGAAATAACCAGAGATAAAAAATTCATTATTTCTTTATTTTATTTCTTAATACTCCATCATCTATGTATAATACATATTATTTGCTTCCTATACCGGCTATTGAGATAATATATACGCAATGATGTCGATATAATTATGCATCTAGTCTGTGGTTCATGCCTCTTAGTTACATATAGAAAAAACAGATATATTGTTAAGTTATTACAGATTTTCATTTAATGTCATTTATAGTGGATATGAATATTATAATCAGTTATTCATAATGTAAATATGACACCTTACTACTATGGAATTGGGATAAAACACTGAAAACAGCATAGAGATACTTCTGTAGTCTCCTCTTATACTACTCCTCCTCCATGAACAGAAGAAGCTGCTTCACTTGTAAAAACTGCACCAACCTTTCCTATAAGAGAATCATTTAACCATACATAGAGGCTGCTTGTTCTATACCATAATGCCTTCATCTGTGCAGCAGAGCCATATTTCTAAATCTTGTTGGCAAACCAAATATTATTTTGGCATCACAATTTGGTAGATCCTTCTTCTACTAAAGTTTCAATTGAAGTTAGAATATCTTTATACCTTTTTAATATTATATATCCTTTATGGACATTTTGGCCAAAAAGGATATATCTCTATTACTTATTGGAACATCATCCACCCAGCAATTCTTTCTTAATGTACTATCAGTTCATGTAATTTCTTTGCTTCTTTTTTGTAATTTCTTCAGCAATTTGCTATTTCCATATCTAGTATTGAAGATAGTCGAAGATTTTTGAGATGTGATGTCTCCTTAAATTAAAGATATATCTAATAAAAAAGATTACAGTAAAAAATATAGTTCGTTTCTATATATATTACCACTGTTATCAATATCATTATAAAATAATAAAAAATAAAAATAATAATAGTATAATGTAATAATAATGCTTAAAGCGGACATCTAATAGGGATCCTCAAAGGAGATATGCGTTTACTTAGCATTTTCGAATCAGAATCCCGAGACCGCGAGCTTCAACTAATTGCCTACATGTTTTGTCTCAGAATCTTTTATTTCTTGGCTATAGAAAATGTCTTCACATTGTCGTAAAATATTGTGTCCAAATGGTGTACTTTGAAATCAACAATTTTCTTTGCTTTTCAGTTCTTCTCATTGGTAACGTTTGCGTCCATCGGAGAAGTGTAAAGCTTACTCTATATTAATAGCTTCGCTAAAATAAAGCGCGTGTAAAAATCCGTGTAATAATTTTAAATTCGTGTAAAGAGTTGTATTACTGGGGCTACACTAAATAATACTTGAATATATAGCTTATTGTATCACCGCAGTTTTCTTGTACAAATCTACTAATCTCTGGACTACATATGACATAGAATCTCTATATTTAGCCATTTCTACTAGCTCCCTTGTGTATGCGGATCTATTCTATAAACTTGATGGGCTTATCTGGCATGTAGTTACTTTGTAATACATCATAATGCATAGTTTACGTTATATGCATAGTTTACGTTATATGCATAGTTTACGTTATATGCATAGTTTACGTTATAGTATACGGTAAAGTTTATGTCGTTAAATATGGTAAACTTTAGATTGTAGAGTTATGTAAATGATTTTACGTCTAGATTATTTTCTCTTTTCAGAATAACTGCTACTTGTCTTTGTAAATCAAATTCACGGTCGTTTTGTATGCTTCTTTGATCATTGCACTTGCGGTTCCTGCCTCTATGTCATTATTTTTTGCAGTTTCATCTCTTGAAAGTACATGAAGCCAGCCGTTTTACCCCCGTTATGTCATATTTGAGCATTTGCAATAGCATGTAGTTGGAAATTGCATAGAAATAAATTTTTTTATCTAATTCATATAGCCATAGTAAACCTGTACAAAAAATCCAAGGTAAACCTGCTTACGTTCTTAACTGGGGAAAGCATTTTTGGACAAAGGAGCAACAGAAAAAGAAATGACAATCCAAGTTTGTGGATATGCGGCGCAGCATGCCAAAGAAGCACTTACTCCGTACTCTTTTGAAAGACGGGAACCTCGAGATTATGATGTCGTAATCGACATTCAATACAGTGGTATTTGCCATTCGGACATCCACCAAGTGAGTAATGGGTGGGGTGGATCAATCTTCCCTATGGTTCCAGGACACGAGATCGCAGGCATTGTCTCACAAGTTGGGACAAAAGTGACTAGCTTCAAAGTAGGTGACAGGGCGGCTGTAGGCAACTTCGTTGATTCTTGCAGGAAGTGTGACCCTTGTCATAAAGGCCTTGAACAGTATTGCGTAGAGGGTGCGACATGGACTTATAATGCAGTCGAGAGGGATGGAAAAACTCAAACCCAAGGAGGTTATTCTAACAAAATCGTAGTCGATGAGAACTATGTTCTTCGGATCCCCGACAACCTTCCTCTGGATCGCGCAGCACCCCTTCTCTGCGCGGGTATCACACTATACTCTCCTTTAATGCATTGGAAAGCCGGTCCAGGAAAGAAAGTTGCCATTATCGGTCTTGGTGGCCTGGGCCATATAGGAGTAAAAATCGCAGACGCACTCGGGGCTGAAGTCACCGTGCTCAGCCACTCGCTTAAAAAACAAGAAGAAAGCAAGAAAATGGGAGCCGATAACTTCTATACCTCATCAGATCCGAATACTTTCAAAAAGCTCAAAGGCTATTTTGACCTCATAATCAACACGGTTTCAGTTGAGCTCGATTCCAACAAGTACTTGAAGATGCTTGCTCTGGATGGGACAATGGTAGTGGTTGGGCTTCCTGAGAAGCAAATGTCGATTGGTCCCTTCTCATTAGTTAGTACTCGTCGCAGTCTTGCAGGATCGGCGATCGGTGGGATTCGAGAAACCCAGGAGATGCTTGATTTCTGCAGCAAGAATAACATTGCTTGCGATATAGAACTTATCCCGATACAGCAAGTGAATGAGGCTTTTGAGAGAGTTGTGAAAAGCGACGTTCGATATAGGTTTGTTATAGATATTGCGAACTCACTCAAGTGCAAAGGAACTTAAATCACTACATACTAACTTAGCATCAGCAGATTCAAGAAATGCCATTCCTCCCCATTCGTCACTTTCAAAAAAATGTAGAAATGCTACATAAGTTAGTTTTTGTAATGAAATTACTTCTTTAACTTTTTCTTCTATTTTCTTGTACATTCCAATAGGACCAGTATGAATAAGCATTGGTTGTTCATCGTCAATTAAGAACTGATTGAATGTAATTCCAAATGTGCTATTATATCCAGAAATTCTGTATATTCCATCATTTATCTCTGCAATTTTAACATCAATATCCTTTGGGCTATAGTTCGTCCTGCTTATGTGTGGCAAGTATTAGATTTTATATTTGAAATTGTATTAGATATAGATAAGTTTATTCTTATTGAATACTTGTACTTTCTATAAGCGTTAGATTTTTGTGCTTGGTATTCGTGATATAAAAATATCGAGAAAAGCTAGAATGAATGAAATGAATAAGAAATGCCACCATCTGGCACCTGATTTGACAATATGCAGAATACTCAACGGCATGTGGCAGGTTGCAGGGGGGCATGGATATATCGATCATGAATTGGCAATGGCAGACATGATTGGATATCATGATGCGGGCTTTACAACTTGGGACCTAGCAGATATTTATGGCCCAGCAGAGGATTTTATTGGGGAGTTCAGGCGTAGATTATTGAGACTAAAAGGAAAAGGAGAACTCGACAGAATTCAGGCATTAACAAAATGGGTTCCACAGCCAGGAAGAATTACACGCTCTATTGTTAAGGAAAATATAGAAAGATCTCTTCGCAGAATGAGTGCTAGCTCACTTGATTTACTTCAATTCCACTGGTGGGATTATAACAATCCGTATTACATGGATGCTCTCAAATACCTATTCGATCTTCGAGATGAAGGATTAATCAAGCATGTAGGTCTTACAAATTTCGATACTGAACGTATGCAGATCATGATAGATTCAGATCTACAAATTGTATCGAACCAGATTCAATATTCGATTATAGATCGTAGGCCAGAAGTAAAGATGGTACCATTTTGCCTGAAGCACAATATCAGTCTGCTTACTTATGGAAGTATCTGTGGAGGGCTGATGTCAGAGCGCTATCTAGGAAGAATACAACCATCTGCTGCTGAGTTAGATACGTTGAGCTTACGAAAATACAAGCAGATGATAGATGCATGGGGCGGATGGAATTTGTTCCAAGAGCTTTTATCGACTTTGAAGAGAATAGCCCAAAAGCACAATGTAAGCATTGCAAATGTGGCAACCCGCTATATTCTTGCCAAGTCTGCAGTAGCAGGCGTTATTATCGGCGTCCGACTTGGAATAGTTGATCACAGAAACGATAACATGCAGGTATTCAAATTTAGTTTGGATAAAATAGATTGTGATGAAATAGATGCCGTATGTACAAAGTCAAATAACTTGTTTGAAATAATTGGAGATTGTGGTGATGAGTATAGATGAAATTACGCTAATTGCACATTATTAATATTTTCCATTCATATTTGAGCAATAGGTAAAAAGGGATTTTTCTAGAGATGGTTCTTACCATAAGTTTCAATATAATTACTTTGGAATGACATAGTAGACTCAGTTCGATTTGGTTAATATAATGATTCGTTGATTTACTATTTGTTAGCGCAACCTCCTCGCTTAAGTTACAGCATTTTTTCAAAAATATGAGCGCATGCAGAAGATAACCAAATGTCTATTCATATCGAAGCTATCTTGTATATAGAGAATATTTCTGGACCTATTTCCATATTGATCTTTCTTAGGTTCATATGATCTGCTATTTAGGGTTGATAAATGAATCTTCTTCCCGATAGTATCGACTCTGGATAGTGAGATCATCAGAATAACTTATGATCCCTTACCATATGCAACTTAAAAGACGATTCAGAACTAAAAGATTCGTCACATGTTATGCAAGAATAAGTAGTATTTTTATTGTGAGCGTCTTCCGCATGTTCCAAAAGTTGGAATCTATCTTTAAACGTTTTACCACACGCTCCGCATCCATATCTCTTGTCGAACAATTCAGTATGAAAGATCTAGCTTTAGATTTAAATGTAATTCTTATTAAGTTTCCAACGATTGACAAGTAGATGTTCGGCAAATATCCTTAAATTACTAGAGTAAGTTGGGAGTAGCGTAGACCTTCTCTGTCGTATTGGGATCCGAAGCTAACCTTAAATATTAACAATAGAAATATGTAATCGTGGATATATCTTATCAGATAGCTATGTTTGCGGCAATCCTGGCTGCTAGCGGCTATTTTCTTTATCTTGGAACCATAGGGACGAGAGGCGATGAGAAAGAAATAGATGCTGAATCTAGCTGAAAATATATCAATAGATTCCATATTAACACGTACTTAAAACGAAATTACCTACGTTAAGTTCATATTTATACATAAGTTTAAGTCTTGTTAGCTATGGGGATACTGTCATGGATAAAGAAGGATAAAAAAAATACCCCTATTGTTTTTCATTCAAAAAAAGAGCTTTCAAACGAATACATTATTCGCGGTGAAGATATGGCTAACGCAAACAATCTTGTCGGTGCCATAAATTATTTTGATAAAGCTTTGGAGATAAATCCCCAAAATGATTGCGCATGGGGAGATAAAGGTTTGATTCTCACTAAGCAAGGTAAACTTGAAGAGGCTTTGAAATCTTTTTCAAAAGCAATCGCTATAAACCCAAACAGTGAAATCACATGGCACAATCAAGGATTAACACAAATGAAAATTAAGAGGTTCGAAGAAGCCATCGAAAGTTTTGATAAAGCCATAAAGATCAAGAATAGCTATGCTAAGGCTTGGTATAACAAGGGAAGAGCCCTTGCGATAATAGGTAAAATCAAATTGGCTCAAGATTGTTTTGATAAGGCTCGCAAATTGGACCCCACTCTTTACACAAAATTAAGAAAATTGTGATAATTTGTGTCGGTAATACGGGTGTAAATTTGTTATACTGAATCCGATAGCAGTTGACCCAGTAATATTTATGATGTATAGGGACAAGAAGTTATTTGAGATAATGACTAGTGAATTTACTGGAGTGACCGAGAGCAAAGACACTTTCAAGAAGATCTTGACTGCTATTGATAAGTCCGGATATCGACAAAAGGTCATAGAAACCGGAACTATGTTGGCAAAGGCATTTGGATCAAGTCTTACGTCAATTCACGTTATCGATAGGGCCTCTCTAGGAATTGTCTGGGATCTATTAAGCTATTATCCAGGAACCAGAGCTGAAATGTATGAAAGGGCGATGCAAAAAGAGTATGCGAAGTTATTAAATGAAGCAAAGGATCTTGCACAGGGAAAAGGAGTTGAAATGAAGACTGATCTAATTACCAACGCTTCGTCTGCCGCCGAAGGTATACTAAACTATGCTAAGCAAGCAGATGCGGATCTTATCATAATTGGGACAAAAGGTATGACCGGAATAGAAAAATTCCTAATGGGAAGTGTCGCTAGCAAAGTCATTAGTCATGCTCACTGTCCTGTGTTGGCTGTCAGGTAGCTTTTTAGAAATAGTTTCACTCCTCTCATTGTACTTTGGAAATTCTTGTCGCTTAATACTATTGATCGCGACAAGAACTATGCTAGTAATGTATTAAAAAGTACATAAACAAGTAAATTATCTTTTGTATGAAAAATATGCAGGTTACTTAAACAGGCTTAAATATATGACCAAGTAATGACACTCGGTATTAGGATGGCCGCCATCGACGTTCCGATTAGTTACCCCGTTGTGGTAATGGCATTTGTTATTGCAACTGCTGTCATTGGAATATTATCAGGCAAATTCGTTAAGAAAAGCAGCAAGCGCTTTATTGTTGCAGGTAAGAGTTTACCTTTGTTCTTTGTCGGCACCATGCTAGTTTCTGAAGCGGTTGATGGTAACGCTTCACTTGGCAATGTATCATTGACCTATGACTTTGGCTTTTGGGGTGGTGCTGTTATTCCTTTAGGTTTGGCGATTTGCTTAGTTCTTACAGGTGCGTTATTTGGCAGAATATACAATAGAATGAATATGATTACGCTTGCAGATTTTTACTTTCGGCGATATGGAAATACCGCGGAAGTCCTGTCTGGCGTGATAATGTCGGTAAGCTTTATTGTTCTGGTAGCTGGTAACCTTGGTGCAAGTGGTTACATTTTATCCGTGGTACTGAGCATACCTTTGGTCTGGGCTATGCTCATATCGACTGCAATAATATTGTTATATACTTACTTTGGTGGACTCTTTTCCTGTGCATATACAGATATTTTCCACATTTATTTAGCAGTAGCAGGATTTTGGTTAGGGTTTATATACTTCATTGGTCCGTGGTCACCCATTCCAGGTGGACTAGAAACAATAATTGCAAATGTCCCTCCAAATTTCATGGATATGTCAGGTTTGTTTGATATTAAAAACGGTGCTTTAATCAATTGGGCTGGAATCTTGTCGCTAGGTCTAGGTGATTTGGTAGCCTTGGATTTTATGGAACGGGTGTTTTCAGCCAATAGTGGCCGAACGGCAGCAAAGAGCTGCTACCTTGCTGCTGGTATTACATTGCTAATTCTAGTCCCTACAACAATGATTGGCATTGTTGGACATACACTTGAACCGAATATTAAGGATCCATTTACCTTGTATCCTGTAGTGGCGATAAAACATGTACCTGAATTTATAGGAATACTAATGCTAGTTAGCACTGTGAGTTGCGGAATGTCCACTGCAAATGGGGGAACACTCGCTATAGCAAGTGTAATGTCAAGGAACATACTGCAGCGAAATCTCATTGGGAAACTAAAGGGAAAAGGCTTTACTCTAAACGACAGACAGTTACTAACCGCGACAAGACTTTTGATCATTCCAATGTTCTTTGCTGCTTTCGCACTGGGTGCTATTATTCCTAGGCCCGGCGCTTATCTGATATTGGCGTTTGATATTGCCTTCGCAGGTTGTTTTGTGCCTTTGGTTATGGGTACATTTTGGAAGAAATCGACTAATCAAGCCGCTGTTGTGTCAATCATTGTTGGATCTTTGCTACGATTGATATTGTACTTTGTGTGGTCAACAGCCCCTCCTGACAGCCCGCTTTTTCCTTACCTTGGTCTAGATACAATGATTCCACCACTCGTATCGTTTATACTATTTGTAATAGTAAGTCTAGCTACATACAAGAAGAGTCCACCAAGGCATGAAGTAATTTACCTAATTCCATCGGAAGAAGACGTAGTAGCAGGGACGGATGTTTCGAAGTGGATTAATCCAATTGATGTAAGAATGAAAAACCAAAAATAAGAATCAAAACTAAACCTCGGCAAACACACCGATGTTGAAGTGATCTATAGTGAGGACAAAGCTACTACGTTGCGAGTAGATGATGAAGATAGAAGCAATTGATACACATGATAATTTGTTAGCTTCGAGATGTAATATACTTAGTAATGTTTAAGAAATCGGTATGTTTATCTAAATCTGATTTATCAATGGGAATGGAATTTTACGGGGACTCTTACAAGGGAAACGATGAACCGATTTTTGTAGGTATTCCTACTTTTTTGAAACTACCTTGGATCAGAACTTTGCAAGAGTTAAAGAAGGTAAAACCAGATGTTGCAATCATTGGCGAGCCGTTTGACTTTGGAACCACAATTAGACCTGGCGCCAGATATGGACCCCGGGCCATTAGAGCGGCTTCAACAGTACCATCACCTCCCTATGAGCATTTTAACATAGAAACTGGAGTCGATCCTTTCGGAGTATTTCGAACAGTCGACTATGGTGATGTAGTTGTCTCACCTGGAGATGTCATTGAATCTCATACTAGAATGACTAACAAGGTAAAAGAAGTCCTAGATGTAGACGGCATCCCTGTCATGCTGGGAGGCGATCATTCAATTACGTTTGCTAATGTCAGAGCATTCGCCAAGAAGTACAAAAATATTGGAATGATTCATATTGATACACACGCAGACTGCGCTCCACAAGGCCTCTGCGGTTTTAAATACGACCATGGAGCACATATCCGACGAATAATGGAACTGGGTTGCCTTAAAGGAAAGAACTATACTTTGATAGGTCCTAGAGGCTATTGGCCTGGTCCAGATCTCTACAAATGGATGGCTGATCAGGACTTTCAGTGGTTTACCATGCTAGATGTAGAGGAGCTAGGAATTGATCAGATAGCAAAAGAGGCTGCAGACAGGGCTAACGATAATGTTGATGCTGTATACATTAGCTGGGACATAGACACTTTTGATCCAGCTTTTGCACCTGGGACAGGAGAACCAGAACCTAACGGTCTTACTTCTCGTGAAGGAATGAGGCTAATGCGATTACTTTCCACTTCGTTTGATCCAGACAAGTTCGCTTTCGATCTGGTGGAAGTTGCTCCTAACTATGATGTAAGCGATCAAAATTCGTACAACGGAGGTATTACTTCTGGTCTTGCTAATAGATTAATTGTCGAACTGTTAGCGGGTCTTTCTCTGACAAAGAAAGGTGAAGTAGAAGGGAACCCTGTTAGACCCAAGTTCTATAGAGGCACCGGACACACGTATGACTTCGGAAAGGCCCCAAAAGCTAAATCTCCAAAACGAAAACGTTGATCCGTGTCAAAGCAACAGTGACTGGGGAAAAAGACACCCCACCCTTTTTCAGGGTCTTTGAATATTCAGATGAATCTTACGATACCATATTTCTTCCTTCGGTGAATAAAATAAAAGAGAAGCTTGTAATGGGCCTAAGAATCAATATTAACGAATGCTTGGCATTATATTGCAATTACGTAGTCTCACAGTTGCGTGCACAAAATCTTATCGAACATATTGAAGGAGGGGCAAAAGCACTTTTGTCACCTTATAGCGTAATGATAGGAGTCCCTGAAACTATCAGAAAAATTGTTTTTCACGTAGAACTAGATAAAGTACAGCAATACGTCATAACTCTTCAGGAGCCCATTAAAATCCCGCGCTATGTCTTAAGCTAAACAGCTGAGCGCTTCTGCCGAACGAGGACATGGAATAAATGTACTAAAGCCATAATGACGAGATGAATATTTGTTAGCTAACGATGCGAAGCACTAAACTAACAAAAAATTTTCCTAAGGTAGTATCCGACGAAGTCACCTACTTAAACCTTTCAGCACGAATTCCATTCCCAGAAAAATTAATTCATGCTTAGATACAATTGTCTGAGGTTTTTGGATCCTAAACTGTGACAGTTGCTTCTAGAAAACTTGACTAATAATAGTGATGCGTGGGACGCTGTTGCTTTCCCAATTTGTCAAAGTAATGGTCATGTTTCTTATCCCCTCCAGAATGAGAATGTTTAGTTCCATCAGTGTGAGTGTGAGTGTTCATTACAGGCTTCATCATCAAGACATCGTCAACTCTAATTAGAAGAGAGGTAACTTCCACAGCTGTTTTCAAAATTTGCTCTTTTACAACTACAGACTCTAATACTCTCTTCAAACGCATATCGTCTACCCTTCTTTCTATGGCGTTTATTCCATACCATCCTATCTTGCCGTCAACTTGTTTGGATATTCTTGTTCGCAATTCAGCAGTTGTTTCCATCTCGTCCATGCCGGCATTCCTGGCAATAGTCAATGGTATTTCTTCGAGTGCTCCTGCAAACTTCTCTAAAACAATTTGTTTTCTTCCGCTAGTTGCATTTGCTAATTTCCTTATTCTGTTTGCGATAATGGATTCAAATGATCCACCACCATACACAGTAAAAGGTCTTACTACAAAGTTTCGTAGCACGAAGATGGCATCTAACACTGAACGATGATATTCGTCCAAAGTCGATTTAGATCTTGATCGTAGCAAAATTGTGACAGATTTCGGATTGGTACATTCCTCAATGAATACCATCTTATCCTGTCCTACAGGTGACTCGTGTACATATCCTGCATATCCTAAATATGAGCTCAGAGAATCAATACTCAAGTCATTTGTGATTTTTGCACCAGTAGCTCTTTCTATCCAATGCATATCATTTTCTTTTACTCTTTTTAGAGAAATGATTTTTGACTCAGCTAAAAGATTTTGTGCAAGCAAACTGATCCCCTTTCTAGAAATAACAACGTTTGCTCCCGATCTAATTATCTTTTGAATCTTATTTCTGAGCTTATCTGACATACCTTGGGAAAAAGCTTGGATCTCGCTGGGGGAATTGACTCGAATTTCAGCATCAATTCTTGTGCCCTTGTCTTCTAGTTCCAGATCAATTAGGAGTATTTTTGCATCGCTAATAGTTCTTGGCATTGCTGAACTGTCGATAGTCTTATCAATTACCATACCGTGAATTAGCTTGGTTTCAAAAGGGTCTCCAATTTTCTCTTCTATTTTTATATCGTCAGTCTCCACACTATTATTCGGAAAATCTGATAACATAACAATAGCATCTACTACTATATTGGCCACGATGTCTGATATTCCAAGCCAAGAAACCATCTTTGAGTTCAAACAAGTCTGAGCTAAATATAGCATAATTTGGCGATCGGAATTAGAACTTCGCTGGGATAGATTACTCAAAAGATCCAGAGATAACACTAGGGCGTCAGAATAGCCGTCTGCGATAACAGTAGGTGCGAATCCGAGGTCCAACAGTTCATCAGCTCTCTTCACTAATGCGCCTGCAAGAACTATAACCGAGGTCGTACCATCGCCTACCTCATTGTCAACAGCGTTAGATGCCTCAATCAGAACCTTTGCAGCAGGATGCTCCACATCTATCTTACGCAAGAAGGTTGCCCCGTCCTTCGTTATCGTAATTTCGCCCAAGATATCAATGAAAATTTTCTCCATTCCTCGAGGGCCTAGGAAGCTTTTTACAACTTCTGCTATTAGCATGGCGGCAAGGAGATTATATCTACGTGCTTGATTACCACGACTCCGTCGAACATCATCTCCAAAAAGCCTCATTTGTTTCAAGAACTCCATCATGATGCAGCATATTACGGGTTAATATTTGAATCGAGTCAGCTGAAAAATATGATCCTTCTTCTGTGAACCTCATAAGGCATTTACTGCAATACACTTGATGAGATGGTAGTTAACGATACTTTTACCAAAATAAAAGTAGACCCTGAATCACTTGTTATAACGATAAATACAAAAAAGCTGAGACCAAGCCTTTTAGGATTTTGCCGCTATCCTGCTTATACCACTTATTTTAGTGTCTTAAAATATATCGACACTCTTATAGATAAGGGCGGCTTAAATTCAACAACATGAAACCGGTCAAAACAAGAAGCGATGTCGAGGCAGCTGCAAGAAAAGCTATAGAAAGCCTGTATGGCCAGGATTTTCAGAACTTGCAAATTAGAGAAATGCTTCCATATATTTCCGACCAATTGGTTGCAGGTGGAGGACTTCCAACAGAAGACAGACGAGATTCTTGGGATGTTCAAGTTACATTTCTAATTGATGGAATTCAATATACTGTCGATCTCCTTGTAATGGAGAAGAATGGACAGATTACAAATGCCCGCTTAATAGATAAGATGACTCCCCTCTAGGATATAGATGAACTAGATCCCTCTGATTATAGTCATCATCTTGCTAACTCTCCTTGAGTTTTATTTTCTATTTTGAAATTTACACATCGGTTTATTCACTTTACTAAGGAGAAAAAGTACATGGGTCAGCTCGGATCCTGTGTTTGCGTCCATTCACCTTCAGTTTCAGATCTACAGTTGACTGTTCGATGTGTCTGTTGTACCTCAAGAGAGAACACCGTTCTAATAGTTCATTCATTCTTCAATTTATTTTATTTTTATTGTTTTGAAGGCTCTGTTCACTTAATTTTTCCTTTAATAAGCATTCTATTATGCATATAAACAAACTGACTCATCATCCAATTGCTAACATGATGTTCTAGTTTACAGTTATCTCTTTTTCTACATGGAAAATAATAATCATCAAAACATTCTGTTCTATCTATAAAGTTGTATAGACATACCTGATGCATTTGCTGCACTTTTTAATTCCTCATCAAAACTTTCTAATGCGGTCATAACATCATCATCATCTTTATTATCACTATATCTACTGCCGGTCAGGAAGTCTTGTTACCCATCATCATCATTTCCATGGTGCTTTGAGGAATCATTACTACTATAGCACTTTAATCAACTGCTTTTTCTCTGCATGTTTGATTAGCTGCTTTTGCTGCTGCTGCATCTAAACCTGGTATAGTAGTAGTTGGTGGTGGTAGTAGTAGCAGGGTTTATGATACTGTAGAAACTACAGAGACTGTGTTTGAACGAACATTGGTCACATATACCAAGCCATTAGTTGGGTTAAAAGCAACTCCAAATGGACCATCACCAACAGGTATAGTAGCAACTACTGTGTTAGTTGCAGGATTTATTACAGAGACTGTGTTTGAACGAACATTGGTCACATATACCAAGCCATTAGTTGGGTTAATTGCAACTCCAGATGGACCATCACCAACAGGTATAGTAGCAATTACTGTGTTAGTTCTAGGATTTATTACAGAGACTGTGTTTGAATTAGCATTGGTCACATATACCAAGCCATTAGTTGGGTTAATTGCAACTCCAGATGGATTACCACCAACAGGTATAGTAGCAACTACTGTGTTAGTTGCAGGATTTATTACAGAGACTGTGTTTGAATGAACATTGGTCACATATACCAAGCCATTAGTTGGGCTAATAGCAACTCCATATGAACCTCCAAATGGAGTACGACCATCACCAACAGGTATAGTAGCAACTACTGTGTTAGTTGCAGGATCTACTACATAGACTATGTGTAAACTTTGAGTGGCCACATATGCCAAGCCATTAGTTGGGTTAATTGCAACTCCAGATGAACCAGGACTAACACTACCAACAAGTACATTAGCAACTACTGTGTTAGTTGCAGGATCTACTACATAGACAGTACCAGGAACAGCCATGCTCACATATACAAAGCCATTAGTTGGATTAACAGCAACTCCAACTGGATCACTACCTAAAACAATATATTGATAAGCAACTATTGTGTTAGTTGCAGGACTTATTACAGAGACTGTGTTTGAATCAGCTACATATACCAAGCCATTAGCGGGATTAATAGCAACTCCAGATGGATCTTGACCAACAGGTATAGTAGCAATTACAGAATATTTCTGTGCATTAGCTGTACCTATTTCTGAAGAAAATACTATAGTAGATATCAGGAACGTCATAGTCAAAAGTGAAAATAATATAAGAGAAATGGTCGTTTTCATGGGGGTTTCATAACTCATTATAAATCATCTTGTTATAGCAGCAACAACTGCTAAATTCTAGCATTTAAGACAAGGATATGATATATATTATTTATAGTTTTATGATGTGTTTTCTGGGCTCTGTTCACTTAAGGTTAAACCTATAGCTTTCAATATACTAATTGCCTTTATGTTCAAAAGAAATAGAACATCTTCAAAGTATATCTATTATTATGCATTAAAGTTATATTTTTCAGGTCTTTCTCTTAGGAAAACATCAGAACATTTGTCTGCATTTATCAAAAGAAACCATGTTTCTATTTGGAACTGGATTCAACGATATAATAAGCCAAGTAAGATATCTCAAAAGAGAAAGAAGGTATTATCAGAATTTATTATAGATGAAACATTGCTTAAAGTTCGTAATGAATTTGTATGGCTGTGGATTGCAATTGAATCAATAGATAAAATAATTCTTGGTATTCGTATTTCCTTTAAAAGAACAATGCTTGTTGCTGAACGATTTCTACAACAAGAATTGGTTAGGAAATATGGAAAACATCCAGTCTCTACTGATGGTAGTGGTACATGGTATTCTATCCACAGGCTTGTAAATTCCTGAATATGAATAATCATCATCTGCATTCCTCCTATGAGAAAAGCATGATTGAAAGAACCATACAGAGTACATCAAAAGGATAGAACCGAAAGCTTTGATCATGACTACTTTCCTTGTAGTAGAAAAGAAAAATGTAAACTACAACATATCAGAAATTGGTTCAATTTTTTCGTTGATTATCATAATACGGAGATGATGGCTTAAGTAAACACAGCCGTTTTGAATTTGAATTGATTTATATATTTGATGAATATTACCTTCTTTTAGTTGGGGTCGTTAAAATATACTGAACCCCTCTACCAGCAAAGATTCAAATCCCACTGGCACCACAAGGTGTGTTTACTAAGTATTAGTATCAAAAATACCTTTATTTCTACTAATGAATTTCGTATTTGACTAATTTTTTGAATTGTTAGCTGAATCCACTCAACTATAGGGTTCAAGCAGATATGAATCCTATAAAAATGCAAAATTATATAATTTTGCTGACTTACCACTACTTTATCAGATAACCAGTTCATCACTTAGGAATTAAAATAGATGTTTTGTTAAGTAATACATATGCAAAATTCACAGTACAATGTAGTGCACACAACAACAAATTCATGGGACAATGATGTATTGAAATCAGAGCTACCTGTTTTCGTTGATTTTTGGGCTGAATGGTGTGGTCCTTGCAGAATGGTTGGGCCGGCTATAGAACAGTTGTCGCAGACAATGGGAGATAGAATAAAAGTAGCAAAACTCAACGTTGATGAAAATCAAGAAATAGCAATGAGATATGGCGTTCAATCGATTCCTTCGCTTATTCTCTTTAAAGCAGGAAAAGAAGTTGCAAGAACTATAGGAGCTGCTCCAAAGGAAAAATATCAAAAATTCATCGAAGAGTCTCTTTTGAAGACGTAGCGGACAATACTATTGGAAATCAGATTGAAAGTTGATACTCTTTTCCAAAAGTAAAGATGTTTTGGATTAAATCTTTGAACCCACTTCAGTATAGCAACATGGTTTCTTTCCTTTCTTTTTCCTCAAACTTAACCGAGAAAATATGAGTATAATGCATATAGTATTACCTCTGCGGATTTTCTCTCAAGTTCAATATGCTCATATCCTTACATTTAGAGAAATATTGTAGAATAATTAATTATTATCCGTCCAAAAAATACTGAGACCTGTAAGAAGTAATGTCATTAAGGGATCCGATGATATGTAAGATAGATTTGCCTCAATTGTTATACCCAGAATTTCATTACATATTGGATAAACTAATATCGAATTTTGTAGATGTTATTTTGTTTGATCAGCTGCTAATTATCTGTGTGCTGTGTCTCATATCCCGGTCTATCTTTTTGAATTGGCGTCAAGTGTTATTGACCACCATATTTTAGTATATGAGATACACTTAGAATTTTTTTACTATCTAATAGTTTTTCTAATATTCATTGAATAATCCGCACAACGAGAGTAGTGCTCAAAAAGTCCTTGTATAATAAATTTCTTGCCTTTTGAATGAGATTAATGTGACTTAAAAACATTTTTGAATTATGTGATGGATATTAAAAATTATATATTTTTCTATAATTTTATATCTACTATGTATCTATTAAATAAACTAAGTATTAATTTTTTAAAAATAAATAAACTATTGGTACATCCATCTTCATAAGAAAATAAAATGAACAACTCAACTTTACTAATGATTGGAATCGTAGGAGCGGTGGCAATTCTGTCAGCAGGACTAGCTGTGGTACCTATTGCAATGCAACAACAAGCAAGTGCACAGGATTCGGATTTTAGTTTCGAACAAGAGCAAAAGAACAAATGTAGGGGTAATGCTGAATGTACTAACGATGGCACAATAACATTCGGTGAGCCGGTTATGGATGACTTAGTATCTTTCCCTCTGCAGTCGTAGCCTAACTTGATGAGCCAATACCACTATGCAATAACTTTTTTTTATTTTTACCTCTTGACTGGCCTCCTCCTAAATCATTTTTGATCTTTGCCATTCTCTTGTTTTTATTAGAGTCTTTGCTCTTTTCTTTGGTTGCATTCTTGTTTACTCGTTTGTTACCTTTTGATTTTCCTACCATAGTAAAAGGTACACAAAATAATATTTAGAGGATACAAATATCACTAATGGGAATTAGCTATAAGAAGAAGGTTAAACGGACTAACAAGATCTAATCAGAAATAATAGTTGACAGCATGTAATTCAATGACAGTTTGTTAAAATATAATATGTATAATATATAATACCAATTCTATAATTAGCAATAGGTTGAATATAAGACAGATTTTATTCATATTTGCAATACATATTATTGTAGGACGTAATTGATCGAACATTGCATTTATCATTTAAATATCTCAGATGACACAATATAATGCATCTATGGAGGAATGGGATCCAGCCATTAGTAATTTTGTACTGAGATGTAACAGCTGTTGGAGAACAAACAAAAGCAAGAATATAAAAATTATCCGTACCTCAAGGGAGAAATATTATTGTGAAATGTGTTTGACTATATATGATAATCTATGCCATTGCTAAATCCAAAGAATTGGATTTTTCATGTTTATCTCTTCTTTTTCTTTAGCCAGCCACAAAAGAGGCAAACTTCTATAATTATTACTTGGATTTATTTTAGGTCAAATTTAAAATGATAATAATAATATTAGATATAATAACGCGGGCACATTCACAGAATAATGAAATCGATAATATTATCTAAATAAATGATCTGGCATAAATGAAATCTCATTACTTAAAATAGATGTGTAGAAGGTGCAGAAGTTTTAGCTCTAAAAGGTGCAATCAACACATTAACCCAACAGAAGATAAAAAATGTGGTAATCGAGTACCATTCGCTTGAAAATTATAATTATATAATTAAGCTATTGGAGGAGAAAGTAGGATACAATAATGAATTCACAAGAACGATTTAATAGAGACAGAATTTGTTAATGGTCACATTATGTCAATTTTGCAAGAATAACCTCTATAAGATATAACAACCATCATCCAAAATTGGTCTTATCTTCATAGGTTATCTTCACCTAGTTTCCATTTATGTACACAGGTATCAGTATATGATTAAATATTCCTAGTTATAGTAATAATTCTGATAATCTAATTCCATGAAGAGACTAGGCGCTATCCTCAATGCGAAACAAGGTGTTTTTCAGTTTCATTATTAGACAACATTAGGTGGTGTTTCAGCATCTAAATTGTCATTATAACGACAGCAAGTATAGAAAGAATCTGTAATAACATAGTTAAGTGGTATTTAAAAAAGATGTTATATAGATTATAATAACTTTAGAATATTTGCAATAATGGGAAAACATAGTTCAAACATGGTGAAAAATATTGGTTGAAGATATTAGAAGGGAACATGAATTAAGTAAAAATAATAAAAAAAAGGTCAACCTTAGACACCTATTCTCAATAAAACCACATTTACTGTCACCAAAGCTAAAACAAATCTTAAAATCTTTAGGACCTGGAATAATAACTGGAGCATCAGATGACGATCCATCAGGAATAGCAACATTTTCACAAGCTGGTGCAAGGTTTGGCTTTGGAATGTTATGGCTAGTTCTATTCCAGTATCCTATTATGACAGTTATTCAAGAAATGTGTGCACGCATAGGACTTGTAACTGGTGGAGGATTAGCAGCAGTCATAAAGAAAAAATACTCTAAAAAAATTGTTTTTCCAATTGTAAGCCTTCTTTTTATTGCAAACACAATAAATATTGGTGCTGATATTGGCGCTATGTCAGCATCAGTCAGACTCATATTTCCTCAAATACCATTTATTGTTGCTACTATTTCTTTTGCAGCATTTATTCTTGCGGCAGAAATTCGAGTTCCTTATAAAAACTATGTAAAGATACTGAAGTATCTAACGCTCTCTCTTTTTGCATATTTCATAACTGCAATAATTGTCGGTGGTAACTTGAACGAAATTATAGTTGCAACCATAGTGCCTCACATAGAATTTACACCTGAATTTGCAATGATGTTTGTAGCTATATTTGGAACTTCAATCTCTCCGTATTTGTTCTTCTGGCAGGCTTCAGAGGAAGCTGAAGAAGATGTTGACAAACATAAGATAAAAGAAATTAGTAGTGGTGATAGAGATAAAGCCAACATACCACACGTTAGCCAAAAGGAAGTCAAGGTAATGAGATCAGATATTGCAATTGGTATAGCATTTTCTCATTTTATTATGTGGACCATAATATTAACCGCGGCAGGAAGCCTTTATGCTAATGGTATAACGGATATACAGACAGCAGAACAGGCAGCAAATGCACTAGAACCGCTTGTAAAGTCTTTTCCAAATGCAGGACAGATATCAGAAGTAGTTTTTGCATTAGGTATAATAGGTACCGGACTGTTGGCAGTACCGGTTTTGGCTGGATCCGCTGGCTATGCATTAGCAGACGGATTTGGATGGAAACAAGGTCTTTATAAGAAATTCAAAAATGCCAAAGCATTTTACGTGACAGTATCTGCAGCAACCCTAATAGGATTATGTATAAATTTCATAAATATAGATCCAATAAAGGCTCTAGTGTATGCAGCCGTTATTAATGCAGTTGTAGCTGTACCTATTCTTGTTTCAATCATGAAGATTGCTAATGATAAAAAAATAATGCAAAGTAAAGCCAATGGAAGAATATCAAATGTAATTGGCTGGATTACTATTTTGATAATGGGTGTGTCAGTTATTATTATGTTTCTTACTTGGGCCAAATAACAAAAGATTCTAGTTAATGATGAAAGAAAAATATTAAGGTATGTTATAATCTTGTCAAATTATTTCTCCAGATTTTTTTTATTGTTCTTGTTCTTTATGTTTATTTTGATCATCATCATCTCGCTTTTTTATTCTGTAGGTAAATTTTGAGTAGATAGATTTTGAAATGTAGATGATGATTGATAATGATAATGTATGATTATATCAAGAAGAATAGTTCACAGTAGTAGTTGTAAAAAATTAATTCACGGGTTAGGTGGAATATAAGACATAGATTTGCCTCAATTGTTATACCCAGAATTTCATTACTATTCGATAAACTAATATCGAATTTTGTAGATGTTATTTTGTTTGATCAGCTGCTAATTATCTGCGTGCAGTGTCTCATATCCTAATTTCCCTTTTTTTAAATTGGCGTCAAGTGTTATTGACCACCATATTTTAGTATAGATGTGATACACATTTAGAATTTTTTTTACTATCTAATAGTTTTTCTAATATTCACTGAAATAATCCGCATAACGGGAGTAGTGCTCAATTTCATTATTGCTGGAATATTTTAAAAATTGTAAATATCGCGATTAATATATCTTATTAACTTTTTTGATTTATATTATGTCATAAAGTAGTTTGAAAATTTTCTATACTTTCATATCTATGATATATCTATTAAATAATTTCAGAATTAATTTTTTGAAAATAAATATACCATTAGTAATAACACTCACATAAGAAGTTAAATGAAGAACACAACTTTACTAATGATTGGAATCATAGGAGCAGTGGCAATACTGTCAGCAGGATTAAGTATAATATCAGTACAAACAAGCTAGTGCAACCTTAGATGAAGATGGAGACGGGGACAATACAGACTTCAGTTTCAAACAAGAGCAAAAGAACAGATGTAGTGGCGATGCTACCTGTACTAATGAAGCCACAGTAGAATTTGGAGTTACATAAATATCGGCACTTGTTGCTGTCATAACCAATATTTTTTTTCATATAACTAAAGAAAAAGAAATTTTACATAGAAGATATAAAATAATAGTTTCTTTTACATTCTCACACAGTATTCAATATTTGTCAACATATACAGTTTACACGTAATCTAATTTGTCCACTGCTCCTGTGATGTTACAAATTATAAATTATATGACAATATATCAACTAGATCATCTAAAAATCAATGAACATTTACATCATCTTTTATGACATCTGGTTCGTAGCAGACATATATGCATAATTACCAATGAAAGCTTAATTGATTAAAAGTAAATGGAACAATTTTGCATCAATATGGCTACCGCAATACCAAGTGATGGATATTGTAGAAAAAAAATACCTTCGTTGTGTTATAAATCAATCAGCAATATCCCCTTTTATTATGATAACACATGAAACATGAATCTTCTATTCTGTAGATATCTATTTGATTATATTGACCTAAGAATACCGATGATGGCAATGACAATGTCGCATTGGAAGCACCGGCGGCAGCAGCCTCTATAGCATTATCTATCAATGCTTCCACAATGTTTTCCTAATTCTTGCTATCCATCTTGTTAATAATATCCTAATTAGGTCTCAATTCTGTTCAATAGATCTTCCTTAGCTTATTGCTATTTGTATTGCTGACATATTTATTAGAGCTAAATATCTTATTTTGATATCGATATAATCAAGAAATAATAGCACAGAGGGAGATATAATAATCTCTGAGTAGTCTTGAAAATAAATAAATTGTTGAGAAAATCAATTATTGTAACTGGAGCTTCAAGTGGTATTGGTAAAGCTACTGTTATAAAATTAATAGAGTCAGGCTATCAGGTCTTTGGATTAGCGCGAAGATATGACAAGCTTGTTACTCTTTTTTCCTCTGAATCAATATCTAAAGAGATTAAAAAAGATCTTTATATTCCAATAGAATTTGATATTACTAAACCTGAAACATTTAATGATGTCCTAGACATCATAATCTCATCAACAGATGATGAAAATATAATCTATGGTCTTGTAAATAATGCCGGCTACGTGGAACCAGGTGCTATAGAAGATATAAGTATGAATAAACTACGAGACCAGTTTGAAACAAATTTCTTTGGTCTTGTAGGATTTACAAAAAAAGTATTACCATTAATAATGATACGACGGAATGAAGGACTAGGAGGAAGAATTGTAAATGTAAGCTCGCTTGCTGGATTAATATCACTTCCATTGATCGGAACCTACTCTGCAACAAAGTATGCATTGGAAGCGGTATCTGATGCTCTTAGAATAGAGCTTTGGAATAAAAACATCAAAATCATAACCATAAATCCAGGAGTGATTGAAACAGGTATTTACGATGTTCTGAGAAAAAGGATAGATTATCTTATTAACAACAACAATGAATATTCCAGGTTTATTGCAGCTTACAATAAATATTTTTCTACTAAAAGGAATTACGCTGGCTTAAAATCAAATGTAGTTGCAGATGTTATCTGTCATTCTATATCATCTCCAAATCCAAAACAAAAGTATATCATCGGGTCTACCAAAGAAAAAATAGCAGTTAAATTAAAACCTTTCATTCCTGATAAATTGTTATCTTCATTGATTGCTAAACGCATACATCATGAATGGTAGTAGCATCATAGCTATAATACTTATTTGTGTTTGAAGCTTTTCTGCCCAAGCTTATTTAAAAATTGAGTTTGCAAAGTTTGTAGTATTTAGTTTAATGTCAACTATGCTACAGAAGAGAGAAAAATTAAGAATATTGAACAGTTGATTTCTCCTAAAGAAGAAGGGAGTGGAAGCACATAACAAATTCATACTTGAGAAATGTGGGTATTTTTAAGTACAGATTACGTGGTCTGATCAATGTCAGGACAGATGGAAGTAGGATTTACGATGCAATTCGCCGCATAGATAGCATAATGAATAACAAACATGGGGTTTAGTGACAGTCAATTACTAAAATCACACACTGAACGCTCGATAATACTTGCCTTTCTTTCTTTTACCGAAGCTTGTTATACATTGAATTTATCAAAGCACGAATCAAAAAATGGATAATTGAGTATCATAAACTCGATTAATACTCAAGATTTCCTAACCACAGTCTTACTGATTTGAGGATAAACTCTGACTTGTTTAAAATCGCTAATAATTTCATCAGTAAAGGATATTCCTTCTTTTTCAAGTAACTCTCTCTTTCTGGCACTGCCATAGGCGTACCCACCCAGTTTGCCATCCGACATCACTACTCTGTGACATGGCACAACAATTGGGTTTGGATTCTTACCAAGTATTCTTCCTATTGCCCTTGAGGCTGAAGGTTTTCCAAGTGCTTTAGCAAGATCTCCATAAGTGGAAATCTTTCCTGCAGGTATCTTTATCAGCAGTTTATAAACATCGCTGTCTTTTATAGTGCTTTTGGTGACAATCTTGCTTCTTGTAGTTGGGAGCATAGAGAATGATAGAAGCAACCAGTATTTAACTTCAAGTCTTCTGACTATATCAAGTAATTTGCACGTCATTTGGCAAGGTTATGAATACTGACTTAGTCAGGTGAGAAGACCAGAGTTATTAGAATCTGAAAACACACCGTCTATTGTATTAACAAAGTACAATTCAAACTTTAGAAAGTCGGACAAAAATTCTGATTGTAGAAACCCACTAATGGAGACTATGATAGAAGGAGTATTCCAAAGATGATGATAAAGACATGGTTGCCCAAGAGGTATTTCCATATATTGCTCGATATGATATTAGCACTAGCTTATATATATTTCAGGGAAACATCATTATTATTAATATTATATATAATACACAATCCTCTAAGACAATCCGACACAAATACCACGGTCAAAGATAAAAAGGCCACCAACTATTAAATTTAATATCACATATTACATTATTGAATGTTTGAAGAAGTTCTTATAACAGTCGTATTGATTGGAATGAAGTTCTAAAGAAAAAAACAAGAGGGATTAATGATGAAAACTGGGAGAAGTAAGAGAACGTACTTAAGATTATGTTTTAGATAAGGATGCCGGTCTTGCTGGTTATCCAGTAGTCGGAGGTGTCGACCTGGCGGGATAACTCCAGGTTGGTCAGCGTTTTACTGGGAACGTACGCACCGATGCCAGTGATTCGAATCCCCATGACGGATCCCCCCCTCACTCAAACGGCGGTTGTTGGCTGTTGTTGTGACTGCGCCACGAAGGGGGGCTTCGCCCCGCGCTCCTTGAGGAACCAGCGGCACTTGGTCTTGCCGTACTCGCGTAGCTCCTCGATGAACGCGGGCCGACGATCCATCTTCGACCGGCTGTCGAGCTCGCGATCCAGCGAGATGCGCGAGACCTGGATGGGGCGGAAGTTCGGGTCCTTGAGCCGGCCATTGTTGATGGCCCGGTTGAGGGTGTCGATGAACGCGAGCTCCTGCTCCATCGACAGGTTGCCGGACAGCGCGTTGCGCCGGTCGAGGATCTCGTGCGTCTCGGTCGGCACGCGCGCGCAGGTGCTCGAGTTGATCTGGATCAGCCACAGCTCGTCGATGCGGAGATCGTAAAGGTCGTGAATTGGGGGGTTCTGCGAGAACAGCCCGTCCCAGTACACGCCACGCCCGGGCACGGTGACCGCCCGAAACATCTCCGGGATCGCCGCCGAGGCGAGCAGGCATTCGGCGCACAGCTCTTCTCCCGTGAACAGCTCGAAGTGTCCGCTCAGGACCTCGACCGCGCCGATGTGCAGCAGCGGCGCGCCCGGTTTGCGCGCGAGCTGCCTCAGCTCTTCGAAGTCGAAGAACGCGTTCAGCATGCTGCGGAAGTGGTCCTCGCCCCAGGTCGGGAGGTTGTAGGGGCTCACCTCGGCATGATCATGAGGTCGCGCAAGCTGAGGGAGCTCAGCATCGCCTGATTGACGATCTGATCCAGCGGCTCGCGCGCCGACATCGACTCCCAGAACTTCCCGAGCTTCTTGATCGCCAGCGTCGCGTCGTTGCGGACGAACCCTTCCCAGGCGAGCGACGCGCAGATCGCGCCCCCCGATGTTCCCGTCAGCGCGATGATGTCGACGTCGTCCGGCAGGCTCGCCATCAGCCCCTGGAGGACGCCGGCCGTGAACGCCGTGTGGCTGCCGCCGCCCTGGCACGCGATCGCGACCCGGCTCCGTTCGCCGTTGCTCATGGTCCGCCCCTAGGCCTGCGCGCCCTTGACCAGCTCCAGCGACTTCCCCGCCCAGGTCTGCGCGTCGCGGAACTGGCTCTCGGACTGGCTCTTGATGCTCTCGAACCACTCGCGCCACGCGTTTTCGACCAGGCCGCGAAATTCCTCCGGCGACTTCGCTTCGGAGATCTTGGAGGTCTGCTCCATCAAATGGATCGCCGACCGGTAGATCGTGTCGAGCGATTCGCGCTGGCGGTTCAGGATCTCGACTGCCAGCTCGAGATAGCGCTTCTGGAGGGCTCGATTCCAGTCCGGGCCGCCGCCGGCCGCGTTTGACGGCGACGACATCCACGACTGCCCTCCCTGTTTGAACATGTCCTGTTGTGCCTGCAGCCAGGACTCCGATGCCTTGCGATACGCGTCGAACATTTGATCGTACATGGTCGCGACACCATGGGGTCGTACCCGCACCCGGACCAGCAAGGAATTGTCTGATTCGGGCTACGGGGCGGTTACGGCTCAAAGTCAGGCCGCAGCTTCGACGCGGTCCGTGACATGTCCTGGTTGAAGCGGATCCCGGGCGTCGCGCCGGTGCATCGCGCGGTGTCGGCGGCCGCGCGTTCGGTGTGGGCGCGCGATCGCGCCGCCCTGCGCGGCCCGCGGGCGCTGGCGGTACGCGTGTTCCGCATCGCGATCCTGGTTGTCCGCGGCATCGTCATGCACCGGCTGGCGCTGCTGGCGGCGGCGCTGACGTTCTTCACCGTGTTCTCCATCATCCCGATGCTGGTGGTGGTGTTGTGGGCGCTCAAGCTGCTCGACCACCTGCCCGTGATCAACGCCGAGCTGCCGGACAACCCGCAGATCATCACCGGCAACCAGGTGCTGCACGCGGCGCTGCGCGAGATGCTCGGTGCCGTGCAGCACGCGAGCCAGGCCACGGGCATCGTCGGCCTGGTCACCTTGCTCTACGTCGCGACCAAGATGTTCAGCTTCACGGAGCGGGCGCTGCACACCATCGCGGGATCGGGGCAGCAGACGCCGCGCTTCTCGCGCGCGATCGGCTACGTCGCGCTGCTGCTGATGGCGCCGGCGGCGCTCGCGGTGTCGGGCGTGCTGGTCACGGCCGTACGGCAGCCGATCGGCAACCGCATCTACCAGACGCTGGGCGCGATCCCGGGGTTCGAGATCGCGCTGGGCGTGGTCATGGTGCTGGGCCTGCTCTGGCTGGCGGTCACCATCTTCTACTGGTCGGCCGTGCGCGCCCGCATCCCGTTCGGGTCGGCCGCCGTCGGGGGCGCGCTGGCGGCGCTGGCGTTGCCCGTCGTGTTCTGGGCGTACGCCAACCTTCAGATCGGCGTGTCGAAGGCGGGCGTGGTCGGGGGCGGGTTCGCCGCCTTCCCCGTCTTCCTGCTGTGGGTGTTCTCGTCCTGGTACACGCTGCTGATCTGCGCCGAGATCGCGGTGGCCCACCACATCGACGTGGTGCTGGTGCACGGCGCGCGCGCGTTTCATCTCGACCTCGACGGCGAGCGCCAGGCGAGCGCGGCGATCGTGCTGCGCGCGGCGCGGGTGGCGCGGTCAGGCGATGGCGCGCACGCGCCGCTGTCCGACGACGATCTGGCGCGCGAGCTGCGCCTGCCGCCGCAGCTGGTGCGCGATCTCTGCGTGCGGCTGGTGGATCGCGGCCTGCTGGTGGAGCAGCGGGGCGGCGGCGGCTTTTCGCTGCGGCCCGATCCCGACCAGACGGCGTTCGCGGCGGTCATCGACGCCGTCGAGCGCGATCCCGCGCTGGAGGACGTGCGCCGCGAGGCCGCCGACGGCTTCCCGCCGGGGGCGCGCGCCGCGCTGTCCGCGCGCGGCGGCGCCGCGCTCAACGGCGGCGGCCCGACGCTGGGCCAGCTCGCCGACGAACGCCCGCCCGGGCGAGAACCCGCCCGGCTAGTAGGTGCTGCGGCGCAGGATCAGCTCGGCCTGTTCCTTGTCCGCGGTGTGGCTGAACGAGTCGTAGACCGCGAACGTATTTTCGAGATCGACCAGGCGCGGCCCGATCAGATACACGGCGTGGAGCTTCGTCGCCGAGTACGTGAGCTCGCCGAGCAGCGTTTTGAGCTGGCCGACGCGGAAGTAGTTGCGGGCCGAAGCGGACTCGATGACCGCGAGCTTGTTGTCAGCGAAGCCTTCGTTCCTGACCGCGACGACCAGCCGGCGGAAGTCGTCGTCGTCCATCGCGCGGGCCTGCCGGCGCGCGTTATCGCGCGGTGGCGGGCCGGGCAGCGGGGGCGGCGGCGGGGGCATGGTGAGCTCGGGGCTGGGCTGCGGCTCGCGCATGTGGCGCACCGGGCGCTGGCGCTGCTGGGGCGTCGCATAGGGCTCCCACGTCCAGGCCTGATCCGCGCCGCCGTCGCACGCCCACAACAGGACGTTGTCGCCGCGCTTGCCGGCGCGGCCGCTGACATCCAGGCACAGCCCGCGCTTGACGCTGCGAAGCTCGAACCGGCCGTTGGGGCGGTTCGCCAGGAACCAGCGCTGGTCGTCCATCGCCTCGCAGCGGTAGGTGCCGACGTCCGCGCCCTTGCCGCCGTCGTAGCCGGCGACGTCCAGGCACTCGCCGGTCAGCGCGTCGCGCAGCTCGCCGCCGGGCGCGAACGACCAGACCTGGTCGGGGTCGTCGTTGCAGTCCCACAGCAGCACGTCGCGGTTCCCCTGCGCCGCCCAGCCGGCGACGTCCAGGCACATGTTGCGCGCGGCGTTGCGCAGGCGCCCCGTCCCCGTCGGGAGCGGCGGCGGCGGAACCGGCGCGCCCACGGCGGTGCGCCCGCGCCAGCCGCCACGCGCGCTGTCCTGGGCGCCCGCGTCGGGCGCGACGGCCAGCGTGCCCACGATCGCAGCCAGCGTCACAAACCCGTCGCGCGTACGCATGCGTTCCTCCTAGGTGTCCGGTCATCGGCGGCCCCCCGACGTGCTTGAGCTAAATCGCGTCGAGCAGCCGCCTACCGTCTCTGACGGATCTCGGGCCCGCAAAATTGAACGCTGCGCTGGTGAATCTGCACCTCTCCCGGCGAAGGCGGGGAGACAGCTGCTGATGTCCTTACAGCGTTCCGCCGCCGGCGGCGCTGAACGTGTAGCCGATGCCGAACGCGGTGTACCAACCGGTGCGCGGGTCGGGCACGAACTCGGCCAGGCCGCCGTGAAGGCTGATGAGCACGTCACCGAGCTCGATGTTCATCTGGTACTCGGCGTGAATCACCGTCGCCACGCCGTTCAGGAACAACCAGGAGACCGTCGTGTTGAGCTGGTGGCTGATGAGGCCGCTGAAGCTGAGGCCGAGCGGGAACAGCAATCCCGTATCCACCACCAGCGAGTGCGAGCCCCCCGGCTCGCGCACCGTCCCCCCCGCGCCCAGGTAGGTCTGCGCCGGCATGCGCGGCACCGCGAGCTCGAAGCCGCCGACCACCGCGGTCAGGTCGTCGTCGGTCTCCGAAAACGGCGCCGCCGACCAGACGCGCGCGGTGAACACGGTGTCCTTGCGCACCGGCCGGATCGTCTTGAGCAGCGGGACCAGCTGGCGTTCATCGAGCTCGTCCTTGCGCTGGAACAGCTCGACGACGCCGACGTGCATCTCCGGCGCCTGGATGGTGAACGGCAGGGCGCGCCACAACGCCAGCTCCTCCTCGGGGGCGCGCTCGCCGAACACGAACGCGCGCAGCACGTTGCGCACCGACATGGTCGCGGCGTTCTGTACGTGGCGGTGCCCACCTTCGTTTTCGGGGCGCTTGAGCCATCCGTCGCCGAACGTCACCCAGCGGTCGCCGTTGCGGTCGCTAACCACCCGCCCGCGGTCGTTCCACGCGTCGTGAAACGATTTGGACGCGGCGGCGCTGGACGCGGTCCGGTTGAATCCCATGTGCCCGGCGGCGAACGAGTCCTGCAGGAAGTGATCGGCAAACGCGCTCTCCTGAAGCGCGAGCTGAAACTGACGAACCATCTCCAGCCCGCCGGTCGCGCGCGCGCCGGCCAGCGCCTCGTCGATCGCCTTGCTGTGGTACTCGGCCCACGACTGCGTCGACATCGGGTTGAAGTGGGCGCTGTTCTCCAGCGCCAGCAGGTAATAGCTCCGCTTGCTCTTGAACCGCCATGCGCCCGCCTGCGACATGAACTCGGACGGATCGCCGAGGAAGTCGCCCGCGATCGCCGTCGCGTCGCCGTAGATGTCGGCCGTCGTCGCGCCGTTGCGGCCACACGCGATCTCCAGGCGCGTAGCGATCCCCGGCGCGGGTGACTTCATCGCCGCCGCCGCCGCCGTGAGCTCCGCGCACGCCTGCGTGTACGCCACGCTTCCGATCTGCTGGTGCTCCAGCGTCCCCCAGCCCGCCGCTGTCGCCGGCATCAGCATCGCCACGGCAGCGACGACGCATGGCCCGATGCGCAGCGCCGACACAGCTCTCAAGAGTTGTGCCGCGTGGGCGGATGTGGCGCCCCGGGCCGCCGATTGCGGCAGCGCCTTACGACGATTGTTGTTTCGGATAGCCGCCCTCCGCGCTTCGCGCGGAAGTGCGGCTAGCGCGTGCCGATCGAGCCGCCGCCGCGCACCCAGCGCAGGCCGGGCAGCTCGAAGCCGGCGGCGACCGTCGCGCCCCACACCTGGTTGCGCGGGTCGTACGTCGGTCCCGCCTGCAGCCGGACGATGGTGTCCGACACCTCCAGGCTGGTGCGCAGGAAGGCGCTCGCGTAGACGCCGTAGGTCACCGGATCCTGCGCGATGACGTACGCCATCGCCTGCGCGCCGAGCTCGTTGCGCCACAGGCCGTGGATCAGATACAGCGGCGGCGTCAGCAGGCCGACGAACCCGCCCGCGGCGAAGCGCACGTTGTCATCTCGCTGGACCGCGCCCAGCGGGCTGACGCCGAGGTCGAACGCCAGCGGGACCTTCAGCAGGTGGTTGAACGTCACGTCGGCCGCCAGATACTGGGTGGTGCTGTCGATCGTGAACCGGCCCCAGTAGTTGAAGCCGGCGGACAGCTCGGCGGCGTTGCTCATGCCGGCAATCGGCACCGTCTCCCGTTCACAGGCCTGCTGCTTCGCCTGCTGGACGACGGACAGCTGGGTGATCTGCTCGGTCGGCTTCGACGTGTCTTCGACGTCGCCGGCGCCCTCGGTCGCCAGCATCCCCCGCGGCAGCGTGTCCGTCGTGGTGGCGATGGGCATGAAGTAGGTGGGCTTCACCTCGCGCGTGCCGTCCCGCCGCTCGGTCACGAACGTCGTCAGCACGTCGTAGACCGATGATTGCGCGGCGGTCTGCAGGTGCGCGCGGCCGACCGCCGCCGTTTGCGCCCACTTGTTGTCGCCGAACTGCAGCCAGCAGCTGCCGGTCGGCGCCTTCACCAGCCGGCCGGCGTTGTTCCAGATGTCGTGGAACGCCTTGGACGCTCCCGCGCTGGACGACGCGCGGCTGAACCCGGCGTGCCCGGCGGCGAACGCGTCCTGCAGGAAATGATCGGCGAACGCGGACGTGTAGAACGCCTTCTCGAAGTTCTCCGCCATCATTCCGCCGTCGTGTTTCGATGCCGCCGCGACCAGCGCGCGATTGTGGTAGGTGCGCCAGTTGCGCGGGGAGTTGGGGTGGAAGTGCGCCGTGTTGACCAGCGCCAGGAACGCATAGTCCGCGAGGCTGGTCGCCGAGCGCTGCCCGGCGATCGACATCAGCGCCTCGGGTGTTCCGACCTTGTCGCCCGCGATCGCGACCGATTGCCCGTACAGCGCCGGGCTGTAGACCCGGCACGCCAGGCACCAGCGCACGCGCACGGGATCGGTCGCCGCCTCGCACACCTCTTTCGACCCGTCGAACTTCTGTTCCTGCGCGACCTGCGCGCACGCGGCCGCGTAGGACTCCTCACCCATCTGGTGTGTTCGCGGAAGTTCCACGCGGCGGCCGGCACCGGCCAGGTCAGCACGACAAGCAGCAAGAGCCGACGCATACCGTCAGCCGTTTGTATCACGCCACGGTTGAGCTGCCGATCGGGCCCGGCTCATTCGCCAGCGAGCGGGCCAGCG
>CAWIMJ010000008.1:0-122945 GCA_963837175.1 uncultured Nitrososphaeraceae archaeon | reverse complement strand
ACAACGCAGGTTATTGGCTTGCTGGTGCATTTGAAGAAACTTCAATGGATGAAATAAACAAACAGTTTGAAACCAATTTTTTTGGTTTGATAAGAACAACTCAAGCAGTTCTACCAATTATGAGAAAACAGAAATCTGGTACGATAGTAAATATTAGTTCAGCAGCCGGAAGATTTGGTTATCCTGGAGGTTCTGCTTATGTTAGTACTAAATTTGCAGTTGAAGGATTAAGTGAATCCATAGCATATGAATTAGAGCCATTTGGAATAAAAGTTATCTTGGTAGAACCAGGAGTTATTAAAACAAATATTGCAAATGGCATGGTTATTGCAAAGAAGTCACAAAACTCAAATTCACCATATTCTCAAATAATGCAAAAAATGTCTACTAGCTTTGAGCAGATGTTGGAGAATGCTTCTTCTTCTCCAGACCTAGTAGCAAAAGTAGTACTTCAAGCTGTTACAAGTGAAAATCCTAATCTTAGATATTTAGCAGGAAAGGATGTAGAAACATGGATAGAAGCTAAAAGAAATATGTCTGATGACTAATTTTATAATATGATAAAGCAGTCCTTCAGTTAAGAACAACCATAATCAGAGATTAAAATGCAGCAAAAGAAAGAGCCTTTGGATTGCAAGCAGTATAATCGTACAACACAGAGTTCTTAACTGAATACAGAATTATCCAATCTGAATGGAAATTTGAATGAATATCGTAGTTTTATGAAACAAAAAAATACGGATTGTGGCAGTAAGACCTGCCGATGTTTTTATTCCACGCCGAAATTTATTTCGCCGTAGTTACTACATTCAGCAGAACCACTACATCTATTCTTTTGTTCTTGTTCAAAACTGAAGTTTGTATTGCCTCCGTCTCCATCTTCTCCAATCAAGTTTGCACTAGCTTGTTGTATAGATATTATACTTAATCCTGCTGACAGTATTGCTACTGCCCCTAAGATTCCAATCATTAGTAAAGTTGTGTTCTTCTTCATATAACTTCTTATGAGAATGTTATTACTAATGGTATATTTATTTTCAAAAAATTACTTCTGAATTTAGTTATAGATAGATTATAGATATGAAAATATAGAAAACTTTCAAATTGCTTTATAAGATAATATAAATCAAAAAAGTTAATAAGGTAAGATAATCGCTATATTTACAATTTTTAAAATATTCAGGAGCAAGATGACATTTGAGTAACATCACGTTATGCAGATTATTCAATAAATATTAGAAAAGCTACCACTTTGTAATCCAAATCTATTTAAATCACCATATTTCATAGAACCCGTTTGAATAGGATAATAAAGTTGTCATTACCTCTGTTCTTGTTGATTATCTCCAGTGTGGCAGTTTTACCTCATTTCGGCACAGATTTATTAGCACAGACCCCTCAGCCAAGTGTTAACGAACAGGTTACCCTGCCTTTGGACGGAGCCAATTCGATTTATAGTGCTAATAAAACCAAGTTCTTAGGTTCAAAAAATATATCATTAACTCCTTATCGAATGACAGAGGAACATTCCTCTGACCAAGGATTCCTAAAGGGCGTAGGAAATATTACTAACAATCAGACTTTCATAAGCACTCACTTATCGGATGAATTAATCCAGAGTAGAGGTAATGGGACATTTGAGACTCCAGATGGACAAAGTATTGCTTGGATATCTTCTGCTATAGGAAGACCGGTTGATGGTCGTTGGGTTTTCCATGGAATAATATTATTCAATAATACGCAAAGCGAATCATTGTCTTTACTAAATAATAGTATCGGTTTATCCAAGGATACTGTTGGCAATGAGCCAAATTATATCTGGCTTTTGAAATAGTATCATCTACCACGTATCCAACTAAAACTGCTGTTCCATGCGTCATCTAGAGTCTCCATCAAATGGAGATTTTCTTCCACGGTCGTAATATTCGATAATGGTCGCAATAATATATAAAAAAATTTGGAAGATACTATAAAAAAGGATAACTTCAAGTTAGTATGTAGTAAGATGCATGAAGTACTTTCTTTATAAACCTCTTTCTCCACGACCATCATTTCCTCAGGACATGACAGAAGCGGAAGGAGAACTAATGCAAGAACACATTAATTATTGGAAAACATGGGTTGACAAAAGAATTGCTGTAATCTTTGGTCCTGTTGCTGATCCCACGGTCTATATGGCTTGGCGATTATAGAAATGGAAGAAGAGTCTGTTGCCCAGGATATAAGGGTCAATGACCCTGCGATTAAGCATGATGCCAGTTTTAGATCGGAGATCCATCTAATGCATGAAGTAATCCTAAGGTGAACCTTTTGGTCATAGGTTCACTAGGAGTTGGGAAAAATGTGTCAAACCGATTGTTAAAATCAATAGCTGCGAAGCACCGCATACACAGTATATGATATCTGGACATATTAAAGTTGTAATGGATGATGGCTCTGAAGAACAATTTGGTCCAGGTGATACTGCTGTAATTGCATCTGGCCATAATGCATGGGTTGTTGGAGATGAACCAGTAGTTGCAATTGATTTTACAGGATTAAAGAACTATGCAAAAGAAGGAGGAGCACGATAAGCACGGTTATAAAGTCTGGGATGGGCTCCAGAGATTAATTCACATAGATATCGATGTATTTAACATTAATATCCGAAGTAGGTGTAATGAGTAGAGTTAGTTCTCCTTGGTATAAATCACCTTTAACAGTAAAGGTAATTGGGCCTTGTCTATTCATTGAGCTATGTTGACTAGCTTCATAACTTCGCCTACTAACCACAGGAGTACAATCCGGCTCAAGCACTTGATTTTGTAGGTCTACAAAATTCTAACGAATGAATTACAATATCTAATAACGAAGTCCGGTTTTCTAAACTGATTATTAAGAATGATGAGATCTTTTGTTTTTAATTAAATCAAATATCTCCAATAGCGCTTACAAATTCATCCAATATATTTCTTTAAACATGTTCAAAAAATTAATTATTTGATTGACGTATGTTCCATAGAAAAGGCTTTTTAGTAGTAAGTTTTAGTATCTTCGATCATTAGAATTTGACTGAGTCAACGAATTTTGCAATGTCTTTCTAGGCTACCAATTATTGGTCTGGTAAGCAGTATCATTCAGAAGTCATTAACTGGAGAATCTCAAATGCTTTAAATGTAACGGTGAACATCGATGGGGTAGATGTTTTTGATCGGGATTTTAGGGCTGGGTTTAAACCCGGCTAGGTAGATGCCGAATATCACCAGTTGGCCTGCCTGACCTTCAAAATACCAAGAACCTGTGTATGCATGAGTGGTGTCCAAATTGTGATGCTAATAGATCTGATTAAAACTTGAAGTATCAGTTCCAGTTCACCATTACATGGAATTAAATCTTATTTGAAGTGCTGGGGTTATTGTTATTTTTTGTATGAGTTACAAGAAGAAGACGACTACTACAATAGAAAAACCTTTTAGTGTTATCTCTATCATCAAATGATGCGGACAATGTACTACTCTATTGATGACAATGCTGTTGCTGATACTGCTGAGAGGAACGCTATAATAATGGTTATTTTCTGTTAATATTAAATCATTTTCAAGATAAGATGCTATTAAATATTTATAATTATCATACTAAAAGTATTCATTTCATTCTTTTCAATGCAAATCTTAACGTGATCAAATGTAAGTGTTTTACGAAGGTTCCTTGTTTAGAAGGTATCAGACGAAATCAGACAGCAAAAAAGGGTATCAATGATATTCATAATTGTAAGTCTTTTAAATTTTTACAATATCTTTCTAAATATTTAGATAACAATTCAATTGACCTAATACACAATCTTAATTTAGATATCCAATAATTGATCCATTCTGTCTGAGACCTTAATAGAGTTTCATCTCGGATAAACCATGAAAAATGATCGTTAGTTAATGGATACTTAAGAAGTTCTTTCCATTTTGTTGTATGCTGAAAATTATTTAACATATCATTTTGTATTTTACTTAATTCTTGAATTAATTCAGTATTTTTTTAATAACATCTTGAGAATCAGGATATCCATTATCTAGAAACTCAAGATGAAGTGTATTGTAATAATTGATAAATGGATAAAGGTTTATCACGATTAGAAATTATTTTATTTATAATAATAACATTTTATTTAAGTATTCTTTTAATCTTTTCGATTAGCACTATATGATATAAACCTACAATAATCATTAAATTTTAATAGTTGATACTAGAACCCACATTTGATGGATAAGGGTTCGAGTCCCAATCTGAGAATTAATTTATTTAATGGTACATAGAGTAATTCATACATTTATTTGAAAAATTTATGAAAGTATATTAATACTAAATGGTTTAACTACTTGACTATCCAATGATGTTGTCTGCAAAAAGCCTTCTGATTTGACTTCTATACTATATGATAAAATGGCAGTTCCATTTGCTTCACCTTCTGCTATGGCTTTATATTGTTTACCTGTTCCACTACTTTCTTGAACTGTGACTTTATCTCCTGGTTCGAGTACTGTTGGTAAAACTCTATTCATACACTGTGGAACCGTTATTTCTTCTACGTTAGTATAAAAGTTTGTAGAAAAGTCAGAATTACAATTTCCTGCAATAATTGTTACATTAAATGGTAATGTATTTTTCACAGTAGCATTTACCTCAAATATATCGCCTACTTGAACTTGATTTGGAACAGTAATTATATTTTCAAGTTTAACACCAGTAACTAATTCATTTACTAAATCATTTAATGTGGAAATTGCCAAATTTGTTTTTGGAACATCTTTTGGAACTTCTTTGATTTCCTTGGGAATACTAAAATTTAAATATTTTTGTAAAAATAATTCTTTTTCTTGTTGCGAAGAGAAATTTAAAGAAGGCAATTGATAATTACTACTATTTTTTAAATTTTGTTCCTCTGCAAATAAAGAATGAGTATATGTATTAAAAATTACTAAAATAATTGATAACAAAATGACTAACAAAAAATTTGTCCTAATTACATACAGGGATGAAAAATAATTCATTAAAATATCACAACTTAAGTTATTATATAAGCATATAGATATTATAGAGAATATAAAACATTAAGAATTGTATCCAAACTATAAAACCATGTCATATGAATTCTAGAAGGATATTAAAGGACTATATAAATTAGGTAAATTTAAAACAAATTGGCATCTTAGATATAGTGAATGTTTTATTAGTGATACAAAAAAACCACATTTGAGGGAATATCAGGGAAAATAAAACTTAATAAAGCAGGAAACAGAATTGGTGGAAATTATGATTTTTGGATTGATGCTAAAGCTAAGGATACCCAAACTTATGAATGGGAGAAGGAACATGATTTAAGAATAGAAAGTTCAGTTAATGAATCATAAAAAATATCTAACCTTATAATTTATAGCCATAACATGATGCTTGATTGACATTGCTTTTGCTCTTTTGAGGAATCTTAAAAGTCTCTCTGATGATATATGCAGAAATAAACCCCTATCAGCAAGACTCAAAACCTGCTGAGCCAACATAACTATAATATTTTCTATTTTTCAGAGAAACCTTGGAAAAAGGATTCAAATGAATTTTCATTTGCATCCCTCTGGGCCCATTTTTTGAATGAATTTCTATCTTATTGCAATATCTCAACAACAAATCTAAAAATAATTACTATTCCATTAGCAAATCCGTCACAAACTTATTTTAAATAGATCTATACCTCTTGGCTCTGTCGTTTGATTTAGAGAAAGTTATACGATAGAGAAAATATTCAATTCATGTATGTATGTATGTATGTATGTAAGATAACAATAAATAACATTATCTAAAAGAATTGAGGAGCACTTTACAGTGATAACATTATTTGTTTGTGGAAACATTAAAGATAAAACCACCATCACAACTAGATGGCTTTCTACATGTTGGCCATAACTGGAGGAATATATGTAATGATTACGACTGCTTGATTATTGAGCCATGTGGGATGCTAGTTACACGAGATGGGTATGCACTAACTAGTAAAGGGATGTATGTATTAATATGTTTTGCAGGTGGCGCATTAGCACTGGTATATCCACAATTATTACCGTATTCATTTCTGTGTGAGCAGGGGAGTGATGGTGGAGGAGTAAATCTAAGAAAATATAATGATTATACGATGATCGAAGTAATATAACGTGAAATAAAATGTGTTCCTTACGATTAATAGATAAGTCAATTGGCAATCTTAACCAACTACTTAATATAGTATAATACAATTTTTATTAGGTACTATACCGTAGAATATAGTTAGTTTCCCAAATGAGGCTTGATAATGATGGTGGTAGTAGGAATAATAGTAGCAGTCATCAACAACATAATCAACAGTATTTATTATCATCTTCGTCGTCAAAATACTTATTATCATCACCTCTATCAAAGTTCAAAATAGCTTATGCTGGTATTGAAAATAGAAAAAGACATCTTCATAAATCATATGTATATGAGAAAATTCTTCTTCCAAGATTTGACAAACACATTGAAATTACAAGAACAAACAACAATAGTAGCAAGATCGACTTACTATTAGATATAAAGGAATACGGCAACAATTATGGCAAAGATCGCAATAGATTTTACTACTTGAAGAAAGTGACCTTCTGCTGATAATTTCTTCTCCAAGGCGATTCTATTCTGCATGGGTAGAATAATTCCATCATTTCGTGTATCTATTATGGAAGAAGATAATGAATGGAAGTGCGATGACTAATTATGGTAATAAAAGGTTGGTTATTTGATGCTTATCCACTTGACAACAGAATGGTTTTTTGGATAAAGCAAGAGAATGGCAATACTATTAGGTTAGAAGACAATTGCTGGAGTCATTCAATTTACGTTGCATCAAATTACATCAACAATAAGTCGGAGCTTGGAAAATTGATACTAAAACAGCAGCAAGAACTCAATAATTCTGAACTAATAAAGGACTATGAATTTGTATCAAAGTATGAAAGGATTACAGACATCACAAGGTCTTATGTTTTAAAATTAACTTTATCGGACCCGACAAAAGCACTTACATTAGCACGAAGGATTAAGAGGTTTGATAAGTTTGGAAAGTTAAGGATATATAATGTTGATTTATTGCCAGCACAATCCTACTTTTATGATCATGATATTTTTCCACTTGCTTTTTGTGAGGTTTATAATAATAATACGAGGCATGATAATACTACTTGTTCAAAATTAAGTTGGAACATTAAAGAAGAAGATGATGTTTGGTCAACAAACTATCAGATACCTCATTTTAAAATTATTCATCTAAATATAGAACTAAAGAAAGATGGAAAAATACCAAAATATACTGATAGAATAGACTCGATCTCAATTAAACAAAATGATGATGAAGATATTGAAATCAGAAATGAATCAGAGCAAGATACAATTGACGAACTTACAGCTAAAGTAGCAAAGATTGATCCAGATTTTATATTTACTGAGGATGGTGATTCATTCACTTTTCCCTATTTAATTCACAGAGCTGAAATTAACAATATAGAGCTAATTCTAGGAAGAGAAGGATCAGTACCAGTAAAGAAACCTGCTAATAATGGTACATCTTATTTTTCATATGGAAGAATATATTTCAAACCAGCTACCCAAAAGATACTTGGTAGAATACATCTAGATAAATCTAATTCCTTTCTGTGGAATGAATCAACAGGATTACATGGTCTATATGAAATAGCTAGAATTTGCAGGATGCCTTTACACACTGCATCTAGAGCTTCGATAGGAAAGTGCTTGAGCAGCTTACAGTTTTATTATGCTACTACACAAAAAGATATTCTTATACCCTGGAAGCCAACATTAGCTGAACACTTCAAAACGTTTAAGGAATTCTTTGTTGCAGATAGAGGTGGATTTATCTTTGAACCTGAAATAGGGGTACATGAACAAGTTGCTGAATTTGACTTTGTTTCTCTGTATCCTAGTATTATGCTAAAAAAGAATGTTTCTGCAGAAACTATACAATGTAGTTGCTGTCCAGATTCAAAGGTAAGGGTTCCTGAATTAGATTACAACATATGTGAGAAAAGAACAGGAATAATACCATTATCTTTGAAGATTATAATAGATAAACGCAGTCGGTACAAACAGCTATTAAAATCTCCTACTATATCTTCAGAGTTAAAATCAATTTATGATGCTAGACAGAACTCATTAAAATGGATATTGGTAACTTCGTTTGGATATTTGGGATTTAATAACGCAAAGTTTGGTAGAATTGACGCTCATATTGCGGTATGTGCTTTTGACCGACAAATTCTTCTACAAACAGCAAAGATAGCAGAAAAAGATGGATTTAGAATTTTGCATGGTATCGTTGATTCAGTATGGATACAACAAAAAAAGAAGATGAAGAATACAGCAGTAACAAAACAAGACTATTTAGAATTAAAAGAATCAATAAAAGAACAAACAGGTTTTGCAATATCATTTGAAGGCATATACAAATGGATTGCATTTGTACCTTCTAAAATAAACAATCAGCTACCAGTACCAAATCGCTATTTTGGAGTATTTGAAGAAGGTAATAGTTTGAAGGTAAGAGGATTGGAATCAAGACGACATGATACACCGCCATTCTTCTCTAAATGTCAGCAAGAGGTTCTAGAAATAATGGCTAGGGGAAATAGTATTAATGAAGTTAAAGCATTAATGCCAGTAGTATCAGACGCTTTTAGAAAATATTCTCAGCTTTTAAAAGAAAATAAAGTTCCTCTTGAAGAGTTGGTCTTTACAAAACAAACTTCAAAGAATTCAAATGAATATCAATTAAACAGAAATACTATAGAGAATGATTCTATACAGCAACTTGATATCGAAGGTAAAAGTCTCAAAGCTGGACAGATTTTAAAGTATGTCATAACTGATTATTATAATAGAAGGAAGAAATACTCAAAAAATAAAAGAAGGAGAACAATACCTGTAGAATTAATCAATGAAAAAACTACTACTGTGACCGCCTCCTATGATGTGAGAAAATACACTGAATTGCTTGCAGAAACTTGCAATTCTGTTACTCAACCGTTTGGCTATGCTTTTTAACTAAGATAATTAAATCACTCTTCCTATAATTATTAATACACTTGATAGCATTGAATTTTTCCTATCGAAGAAGAATGTATTTAGGTTATCAGATAGTTAAAGACATGCTAAGTATCTTCTTATGTCTTTACCAGTTACTATATATCGTTGAACGCTCAGATGGATAAATTACTGCCTCTGTGTTTTATTATATTGCATTCATAAAATATTTCTCTTTTAGTTTATTCATAAAGAAATGCATTATTATCTTTCTTCTATCCTTACTCCCTATGTCCTTTAATAAATCCAAGACTAAATCCAGCTGACATGCTGCCAGTTAATGGGAAACCAAAGCTAGTCATTGATAGAGAGGAAGCCATTGCAGCAGCATGGCCATCGACAGTGCTACCACTACTAGTAATACCCGGAATCTGCATAGTTAGATTAGCAAATGTTGTTAGTGCTCCTTCTGATATCTGCTGAAGTTTATTCTAGTTTACATTTAATATCTGATGATATTGAAGATATGATAATCCAGCTAGAAATAATCCAACTATTACTGCTACTAATTTAATTACTCTCTTCAAGGCATATCCAATGAGAATACCTACAAAGAAGCCACCGCCTAGAGTAGCAACAGTTGGTCCAAAACTCTCAATGCTCTACATGTAATCTATTTTCTCTACATAAGTTATAGCTTTTGTAGTAGACTTTTCCATCCAATATTATTATTATTATGTAGATTCATAGTCAACGTGCTTTGCAGGCATATATTTGCCATCTTTGTCTCTAACATGATTCTATCTCCTTGCATAAAGGAGCATGTTTCTTGCAACGTGCCATAGTATCTTTAAGGTATTGCTCGTCACACTTTCTCCAAATTCTCTTTTGAGTGAAACGAAAATTTGGGATTTGCAGAGTCTACGTAGGTGTTAAACCTATTGCTGAGCAAGTAGCTATATTCAGTTAAGCTATGATAGTATATGAAGCAGACTTGTTAAATAAGTCTATTTTCATAACTCAACCTTATGGAAAATACAAAAGATCTTATACATAAGTCAGACGCGCAGCTCATAAAATCCTGTTTGTTATTGGAAGAGGATGACTACTGATATGTCACACATAGATGGTTCAGATGATGGCGTAGGTTATGGTGTGTATGGCCTCAGCCAGAGCAACGATGGCTATGGTGTGATTGGCGAGAACAAGAGCAGCGTCGGCTATGGTGTGTATGGCAAGAGCAACGGCATTGGTGTGTACGGTGAGGGCGATTTCGCCAATGGTGTGTATGGCAAGAGCAGCAGCGGCAATGGTGTGCATGGCGAGAGCAGCAGCGGCAATGGTGTGTATGGCGAGAGCCAGACCGGGACTGCTGTAGTTGGCGTCAGCAACGACCACTATGGTGTCGTTGGCGGCAGCTCCAACAGCGCTGGTCTGTATGGTGAGAGCACTAATGACTATGCTGCCGTCCTAAACGGGAAAGTGAAAATAACCGGTAATCTTGAAAAAGCTGGAGGCTCATTTAAAATAGACCACCCACTTGATCCAGCTAACAAATACCTCTGCCACTCCTTTGTAGAATCACCAGATATGAAGAACGTCTATGATGGTGTAGTAGTTTTAGACCGCAAGGGTAAAGCAGAGATAGAGCTTCCAGACTGGTTTGGTATACTCAATAAGAATTTTCGCTATCAGCTTACTGCTATAGGAGCTCCTGGTCCGAATCTCTATATTGCAGAGGAAATATCTGATATGACTACTAATACTAATACAAAGTACAGTAGTAGTAAAAGAAGCAGCAGCAACAAAAACAAAAACAACAGTCGCTTCAAGATTGCAGGAGGCGCATCAGCTATGAAAGTCTCATGGCAGGTAACAGGTATACGTAGAGATCCTTGGGCTAATGCTAACCGGATTCAGGTGGAGGAAGATAAGCCTGAAAAGGAACTAGGCTATTATCTACATCCAGATGTTTATAGTCAACCAGAGGAGAAGGGAATAAGCCATCTACTCTCCAAAAGACAAAAGAGAAGAAGTGGTGGAAAGAGCTGCTCATAAAGAAGAACAAGCCTAGTTTACTTTATACTTTAATCTGTCCAATACGTTCCTTTTATGTTCCTCATTATTGGTCTTATCCTGAAGAAGATAATATTTGTCGTAAAAGATACACAAGCCATTTTTTATTTGAACAAAGTACTTGAGATGGATTCGAAACATATTGACGCATTAATCTTCAAAGGACAATCATTATACGGTCTTGGGAACCATACGGGAGCAAAATATTATTTTGACAGTGCTTTTGAATTAGACCCTAGTAATAAATTATTGAAGAGAATATACAACAAATCAACTAAGAAATAGATTCACAGCAACAGTCAGAATAATCTCATTTTCATCACACTTTCGATTATAAGATATGGTAACGCGTTTGAATTTACATGTTCCAAAATCATAGTATAAGTAAACGTGCAACTTTTATTAGGGAATAAGCTTCTCCAGACCATTAATATTGATTTAGTTATTGCTATCATTCTTGTTTTATTGGGTTTTGTAGTTGGATTTGTAGGCGGAATGGTTGGACTTGTCCTTGGAGTATTGCGACTTGCATTTATCATTTTAGGAGTTGAATCTTCATTCTCTCCTTCCTCTCCTTCTTCTTCTTCAGTAAGTGTTGCTGCCGGGACTAATATTGGAGTAAGCACTTTTGGAGCGGCTGCTGCTTGCTATTAGACATTTTCGACAAAAAAACATCTCTCTTCAAACGTTTTTAATTATGGCTGCCACAGGTTCTACTGGCGGTTTCTTTGGTTCCGTCTTCACAAAATACATTCCTGTTACTCTATTACTTGGTATTATAGCAATAATAGTCTTGTATGAAGCATTTGTATTAATTAAGAGTTCAAGAAAGAAAAAGGACGAAGAGATGAGAAGAAGCAATAACAACAAAGAAGATAACAACAATTTGGATCTGATTCATGATCCTAGTAGTGCTCTTCGTTCTAGTCCTTCTAATTCTTCAAATATTTCAGGAGTCTATAACAAGCAATTTATTTTTACTGAATCGTTCATAGGATTTGGAATAGGATTCGTTGGAGGACTTGTAGGCTTAATCATTGGAAGTATACGTTTGCCTGCAATGATTTCTGTCTTAAAAATGGAAACCAAAGTAGCAATTGGAACAAATTTAGCAGTATCATCTTTAACTGGTGCATCTAGTTTGGTTGGACATCTAATTAACGGAAATGTTGACTTTCTGATGATGATCACAATGGGTCCTGCTGCAATGCTTGGAGGATACATGGGAGCGAAATATACCAATAGATTCAGTGAAGGAAGTTTGAAACTGATTATTGGTATTGTATTGATAGTAGTAACAGGGTTTATAATTTGGCGAATATTCTATGCAATTGGCTGATGCAGAAATATGCTTTATGGCCTGACTATAGCTAGGAAATAAGAGTTCTAAATTAGGAGTGCTAGGATAGCGAATCCACCGAACCCAGACCAACGACTACCTGATTTGTATTCTTCATAAAACGATTGAGTATGGGACCTAAAATATCGTCAATTTTAATCCATAAACCGCTAGCTAGAGACTTTGAGCGCATTTGGATTTAACCATTCTATAAAACCAGCGTAATTAAGAGAACGGACATCATCCAGGTAATTTGTGAGTATTTTGACAAATCTAAACCCAATATTCAATTCGAATGTGAGAACAGGATCTTTTAATTCCCCTTTCATCACTTTCCCAACGTATTCATATGGAGACATCTTGACTGCATGATCACAGTAGTTAAATAACCTTCCTCCTCCTATCATCCTCCTTAGATTTAACTTCGTAACTAATTCCTTCCATCTGTGAATAATCATGCCTCCGATACCTTCATGTCTGTGTTTTGGATGGGTAGATATATCTGCTAAATACAGACTGTCTCCGCTTGGAATATGAGTTATAAATAAACCGTCTGCAGTAATGTCTTTCCACGTATGTTCTGCATATTCAGGATTAAGTGACACCATAAGAGTACTGGCAGAACCGACTATAGTATCATCTGGTTCAACAGCAACAAATTGTCCTTGCGGAAAAATGCGAAGATGACTTTCAAGCTCTTCTGAACGCCATATATTTCCATAAGGAGAAAGATACGGATATGATTCGATCTGCAAATTGACTATTTTAGAAATGTCCTCTGGCTGTGTGTTTCTAACAATAACTCCCAGATCACGCGGATTTAATGAATCTGACATATCTATGTATATCCATAGTCACTATCATGAAAGATATAAGTTTTGTATTATTTTTTGGAGAAAAGAATTCATTAAATATTCAAACGTCGTGTTATAATATGTTGTATATTTTAGCTCAGAACCCCGAGGGCGATTTATCTGCAGACATGTTTCGTACCTCAACATTATTAAGATATTGAGCTCCTTGTTCCCAAACAAGGTTACAAGGTGCATAGTATCTATCCACAAGCCTGCAACTTCTTAAAATTAGATCAACATTTTCATACGCCATATAGGAAAAGTATCATTGAATGAACCATACAGTTCGTTAAAGATAGAACTGAAAGCTTTGATGATTATTTTCCCTGTAGAAAGAAAACTAATTGTAAACTAGAGCACATCCTGAATTGGTTTAATATGTTTATTGACATACATAATAAAATAATTAATCTACATTGTTAAATGAACAGAGCCTATCTGCAAATGGAAATACTTATTATCCGCTCCATACTATACGATAAGGAAATCCGAAAGAAGAGAAATCTATGCTACCAAATGTATGAAGTATTTAACATTCTTAGATTATGCTACTCTTGATTCAGTTGGTAAGAGCATTGAGGCCAAGTTATCTGAGAAAGATCAAGAAATTCAAGCAATGAAAGAAAAAATGACAGATGGAAAAATTAATGCATACAATTGGTGAAAGGCTAGAAGTGAAGGTTATCAAAGCTTCTAAAAAGGTACATAGATAGTTAGGTTCGGGCCAGTAGTATGTGAAACAATTTTGACTTCATTTTGAGAGCCAAGCTTGATCGTAGCCTATATGACGTTCTACTATTATATAGAATACAAGCAATGGGGTTTGAATCCACGGTAGCAAGTCGAGGACATCTCCTAATTATCAGAAATTAAGTCATCCCAAGCTGAACATCGGCTATGGTAGGTATCATAAAGCGCGGAGAGTGGGATTTGAACACTGAAGCCATGGCTGCGGATTCTGTCATGTATGCGACTAATCAATCAGCTATATTCATTGTATAAATTACACTCCCACTCCTTTTGTAGATTCATTACTTTTAATGACATCTTCATTATCACATGATAATTCTCCATTGGTTTGCAGAAACATATGTGAAAGGATACCCTTATCTTACCCTGCTCAAAACAGTTCCTCATCATACGAAGCCATCTAGTCCATTCGTTGTCACTCACTACTTTTCTTTGGCGCATATGATATACCTGAGCAAAGCTATGCAGTAGAGACGCAAGAACAAAAGAATCTCCAGGAAATGTTAACCACAATTATTGCGTATTGGTATTTTCTAGGAAGGTTTTTACTATATTGCTGAATTGTTCTGGATATTGATACATCAATCCATGTCCTCCTCCTTTAATCTGAACAAACCAAGATCCAGGAATAAGTTCTGCCATTCTTAGGGAATTTGTTGCCGGAGTAGCCGCATCGTCAGTTCCTACTATGACTAGTGTAGGTTGAGTTATGTTTTTTAGTCTATCGCAAGTACCTGGAGCATTGGCTGCCGCTTCTATCTGCTTGTTAAGTGTTTGATTAAGAATTGTCTCTGTAGTTTTTGGAATATTTTCAAGATAATTCGGATTTTCATTGCGCCATTCTTGGGGGAAGAATAATGGTACAAGTCTTGCTATTCTGTCTTCTGCAGTTCCCGTTCCATTAACAAACTCGTTACGAACTTCCTGACTTTGTGGTACAGATCCCTTACCACCGCAACCTATTGCATAGAGAATAAGTTTTCCAACTTTATCAGGGTAATTAAGTGTCAATTCCTGAGCAATTCTTCCGCCCAATGACCATGCCAGCACATCTGCTTTCTTGATGTTTAATGCTTCTAATAAACCAGCGGTATCATTTGCAAATAGTCCTATCGAGACTTTTTGTTCACTACCAGCGGTTGTATTTCCTATTCCTCGGTTATCAAAAACGATTAGGGTATGATTGGAAGCAAGAGTTCCTAATAAAGTTGAGTCCCAACTGTCCATGGTGAAGGAGTAACCATTTATCAGTAAAATAGGATCGCCCTTACCAAAGGTCTTGTATGCAATATCTATGTCACCCACATGAACTTTTTTAGTTGGAATATCTTGTATGTTTGGTGTATTTGCATTTGTATTACCCTCCTTACTGCTGTTTGAGCTCATTTGACTTGGTTGACTGTATGCAAAGTTGACGAACGATGCAGTAATGATGATAAATGAGAGAATAATACTAGCAATAAGCACGTAGTCTACTTTTATCCCTTTCATTAGAAAATTTATTCCATATCTGGCATCTGATTGTTTTTAAGGTTTTCTTAAAGTGGCCTAATCTTGAATATAACAAAAAGGCTAGAAGCGAACCACCATGTCGTGTTACTATGATTTGAGAGAAGCCATATCAATGGAAAAGCGATACTTTACATCCGCACTGGACAGTCTCTCATAAGCCTCGTTCACCTTCTGGATTGGGATGACTTCTACGTCGGCAGTGATGTTATGTTTGCCGCAAAAGTCGAGCATCTCCTGCGTTTCGGCAATACCCCCAATGAGCGAGCCAGAGAGGCTGCGACGCTTGAACAGAAGGCTTAAGGCCGAGACGGCATGAGGTTTGTCCGGTGCTCCGACAAGGGTGATGTTGCCGTCGCGGCGGAGTAATTGTATGTATGCGTTAATGTCGTGCTCGGCGGAGACCGCGTCGAGGATGAAGTCGAAGCTGCCTTCGTGCTTGCTCATCTGATCGGTATTTCGCGAAATAACCACGTCGTCCGCGCCGAGGCGAAGCGCGTCTTCTTTTTTGTTAGGCGAAGTGGTAAAAACTACGACATGGGCTCCAAGCGCATGAGCAAACTTTACCGCCATATGACCCAGCCCGCCGAGACCTACCACACCGACCTTCTTGCCTTTGATGATACCCCAATGTCGCATGGGCGAGTATGTTGTGATTCCGGCGCATAAGAGAGGCGCGGCTCCGGCGAGATTCAGGTTGGAAGGAACGCGTAGAACAAAGTGCTCTTTGACTACAATACTGTCGGAATAGCCGCCATAGGTGACGCCTCCAAGGTGCACGTCAGGAGAGTTATAGGTGAGGGTCATGTGCGGGCAGAACTGTTCGAGACCGGCCTGGCACTCGCGACAGTTACTGTCTGAGTCAACCAAGCAGCCGACTGCAGCAAGGTCGCCGGTCTTGAACTTGGTGACCGCGGAGCCGACCTTGGTGACACGGCCGATGATCTCATGTCCTGGAACGCATGGATAGACAGTGGGCATCGCGCTCCACTCGTTACGGACTTGGTGGAGGTCAGAGTGGCAGATACCGCAGAAAAGGATTTCGATCTGAACGTCGTGTTCGCCCGGATCGCGCCGCGGGATTGTGGTGGAGGCAAGCGGCGATTTCGCACTCGCAGCAGCGTAAGCCTTCGCTTTATACTGACCACGTGATTCAGAGCTAAATTGTGTCGTTGATGACATGACAGTCTCAGTGCGGTATGATATAAAGCCATTCTAATCAAAGAAGCCTGACACCTGTCAATGACTCGAAAACCTGTTTAATCTTTTCAGACTCTCCGATTTGGTTAATCTTGGACAAAGCATTTATCCATACATTAGCAAGTTGGTCGCTAGCTGCTCCGTAATGACTGCACGGAAACGGACATTTCCATTAACCAAACAAATTTCTAATATTGCTTATCAGGAGGAGGAAATAGGACAAGGATCCTCGTCATTCACTGCTACGTTCCTCGAAGTGGTAAAACTTCAAAGCCAATCTAAATGCATCAAATATGTCATTATATGATGTCTCTTCCTTATCTAATATACCATCATTATCTACAGCAGTTCTCAATGCGGTAATGTGTTTATCAAATTTCTCTGGCGTCTGCAAAAATATGAAGGATAAGAATTCTTACTGTTTAGTAGAAGGTTGTTTTAGACTTGTCTGCTTGTTCATAACTTGAGATCTCACTGAGGCCAGAGATTGGTCAATTTGATATACTGCCAGCTTGTCTTTTCCAAGTAAATCAAACTTTTGGAGAATTGTGTGAAATAATGTTTCCTCTTCTATTTGTTCACTTACAAACCACTGCAAGAATGAGTATGTAGAGCGATCTTTTTCTTTTTCAGCCATATCAACTAGATCATAAATAGCCTTGGTTACAGTTTGCTCGCTCTTTAGGCCAAATTGGAAAGTAGATTCCAGAGATTCGAAACTACTTGGCGGTTTTTCAATTGCTGGAATTATCGCCTCTGCTCCAACACCATTAAGATAATGGATAAGCTTTAGCATATGTCCATTTTCTTCTGCAGCTTGTTCAAAGAAGAAGGCGGCACTTCCATCATATCCGATTCTCTCACACCACGATCCGATTGCAATGTATGCATTTGCAGATGATGCCTCATAGGAAATTTGATCATTAATTGCTTTTGCCATTTGCGTTGAAATTCGCATGAGTAATCAAGGTTTTTTGATTATCTATATATTTTGCTTCACGTGGTAATGGATACAGAATATAAGCTAGACTATAGGTCAAACACCCAGACTACATATCTTATTAATGTTACAAAATATTCTGCTGATGAGGCGTCCAACATTATGAGGAAATGGCTTGAGAGACGCCATTCTTCGGTGATTAGAGTTTAACCCCAATCATGGGATCATATGCAATATTAATTCTATAAAGAGAAATGGTTGCCTATCCATAAATTTGGAGAAGTTAAATACAGAAAGCATCTATTTGTATAATATGCTTAATTCCTACCAATAACGGATATTTGTTACTCCGGAGGAATTAGTGACGATATCGGTGCTAAAAGTAGGTTCCTAAATATTGTATAGAACGTCTGAGCTGTAAAGGTTTTCTTTTTGTCCTTGAGATGAAATCCTTATATTCCTACGGTTCACGAAATCAATATCAAAGATGGATAAAAAGAGATTCACTATCAGTATTACAGCAGGAATTGCAGTCATATTATTACTTATTGGAGGAACAGAAGCGACTACTATTCTTCTTAATACTGCACATGCTCAGACGGCAACATTAGGAGAGCCATATTTTGTAGAAAAAGGAATGATTACAAGTCAGAAAGAAATTGGCCCTAACAGAACACAATTCACTTTTGCTGCCAATGGAACGATGAATGGTAACATAGAGGTAACAGACACAGGAGAGTTTGAAAGTATTTCTAAAGGTGAACCAGCGCCAGGACTAATAACGACCAAGGATGGAGTAATAACGACCAAGGATGGTAGTGAAACGGCAAATTATACTGGGATAGATGTAGGAAATAGTACAGATTATCAAGGGGCATCAGCATATAGCACAAATTCTACTGGGAAACTATCTTTTTTGAATAATATGCTGGGTATATATAAGGGTGAGACAGAAAAGAGTGGAAATTTTGTACTTAGAGAATGGCATTGGAAGTAGCAGTAGAAAGTAGTAGGAAGTAGTAGTATGATAATTCACTTGGAATATATCTGACTTTGTTTCCAACTGTGGGAAATGCGAGACGATAAATAAGATAACTGTAGAAATGCTAGAATGGAGAGACTATTCCAATAGTCAGATGTACTCTGAATCATTTACATCAGATGTACTGTTGTATAGACCGATCCTATTATTCAGAAAAGATAATGATTCGCCCTGAGTGTTATTGAATAGCATTACTCCGTGGAAAACCCATTGATTGGATAACGGACAACTGTTTTCAAATTATATCATAACATGGGTCTAAATAAGGCCACAAGGTTGATTTGGGCCCAAGGGTGTATGAATCAAATTTGACATGATTTTAAGGCTCAACTTCTAGTTCTTAATTTAACATTAGATAACTAATGGTCGGGTTCGGTGGATGCAATACACTAGTGTATGTAATCCATTTGTGCAATGTAAACTAGCGGCTAAATAGCTGGAGGTTTCTTTGCAGATCTTTAATTTTCTCTCTACATACCGTTATGTGAACCAAATGTTGTTGTTGGTATTATATTCTTCTTCTAAGAGTTAGTATCTGCGCCAATACCCTTTGGATTGTTTCTATCTGTCCATAGACTGTCTGCGTAGGCCCTGCTATAAGTTCTATGCATTTCTCCCTCCTCTTAACCTATTGTGTCTTTTTTTCTATCCATTTCATAAAAGTAAAACGTGCAAAAGTTATTCCAGATACTAGCTGTGAAAATATATTGTCTTCATATAAACTTGCATCCATATCTCTTCCACCACTCTTGAGTGATTTTATATATGTACTCCTTGCAAATTCTTCTACCAACTTTGCAAGGTTGCCGCTTATGACATAATGGTTAAACAATCCAATATAATCATCATTTCCTAAAGAGATTAATTGTACATTGATAATATATTCAAATTTTTCATCTGGCAAAGACTTTACGTCACTACCATCAATGAAGTGTTTTGGGATAAGTTTTGAAAGATATTTTGCTTCTCTAATTGCAATCTGAGCTAAAGGTGGATATAATTTTCCATTCTCATCTTTAACTGCAGCTATATCCCCTATCGAAAAAATATTTGGATATCTATCAATCTGACAGAATTCATTTACAATTATTTTGCCATCTTTAGTTTTTTCAACTTCGGGATCTATTGGTATATCATACCCTTTAACTCCTGCAGTCCAAATAGTAAGAGATGATTGAATCTTTGTTGCATCATCATCATCACTAAGATAAACACTACTGCCACTATTTTCAACTTTAGTAACTGGAGATCTAGTCATTATTCTTATTCCTTTTTTATGTAATACTTCATTTACTTTCTTAACCAAGCGTTCATCCCATCCTGAAAGAATATTTGGTAGTGCTTCTATAATTGTTATAGAAAGGCTATCTGTTTTTTTACTATCCTTTATAAAATCCGATAGTGCTCCTGCAAGGCTCACACCTGTGGCTCCTCCTCCCACTATTACGATATTTTGTTTTTTATTTAATTTGATAAGTGTGCTTATCCTATCATAGATCATCGATGCATCGGAAATAGATCGTAATGGTAAACTATTTTCTTCAGCTCCTCTAATTTTAAAATACTTTGTAGAAGCACCCAGACATATTATAAGAATATCATATTTAATTTCAGTTGATTCTAAAACAACTAAATTTTTATCTGGTCTTATTTGTTTTGTAGTAGATTGAATGAATTTTATATCCATTCCATCTATTAATCTTAAAATTGGTATTTTTACTTCATTTGCTGTTCTAAAACCTGTAGCTACTAAATGAATCTCTTGAAGCAATTGATGATATGGATTTCTATCAATAAGTATTACCTCTCCTGCTTTCCCCTTGAGATATCGAGCAATGTTAGTGGCTAAAAATATTCCAGCATAGCCTGCTCCAAGTATAACTATTCTTTTATTATATGAGCTCATCTTTTGTCCTTCTATTAGAGAATAATTACTTCTGTGAGAAGGCTATTAATATTAATATCCTCCATTACAGCAGGCCATCCTTTACGGCATTGTCTTCTTGTTTCGAGTCTTTAGAGCGTACATGAAGACAGTCATTGCATCGGCTCATGCTCTTGTAATTGTTGTTGTTCTTTAGTTATAGTAGACAAATGTTCTTTCCTACTATAATATTATAGTGTAGGTTAAAATAAAAAGTCAAGATTAGGATGATCCACGGCTCTCTCAGTCAAGATATCGGTTCTTAGATTGGATTCTAACATTTAATTAAACAGCAGAACAAAATTTAATATCAATTGTCATCCTCTTCTTTGATTTAGTTACCATGTGATAATAAGGGGATTGAATATTTTTATGACATTGATTAAAATTAGATAACTAACTCTACCTTATTTTATGATATTTCATATTATTCAAAATTGAAATTATATGTAGCGCGCAAATTATGCATCTTGCTTTGGTGTATATGGGAATGATTTGAACCCGTCATAATGATGATACTAGATATTTATCATGCGCTTCTTATAATCCCACTTAAAAATAGCGGCTGGTATAATTTCTATTGCAACCTCATTTTGCAGATGCTCTTTAGATAGTAGTAGTTTATATAATTTTAATGATGATATTGTTGTCTCTTTTCCCGTCAAGTATTTTTGTATCAGCATACGTAGAATTTCTTCACCTTTATTTTCTACTATTGATGCTTTACCATAACCTCTGACGCCTCGATAGGGAAAAGAATCTCCTGCAATTTCGAAGCCACATTTTGGATTTTTCCTCAAATATTTGACTACCTTAGCTGTATTTTGTGTGGCACAATAAACCTTGTCATTCAGATATGCAAACCATAATGAAACAACTATAGGCCAATCCGAGATAGACATACAAGCTAACCGTATAGGTATTTTGCTATTTGTTAAGCATTCCATTATCATATCTTCAGAGACCATAACAGCAACATTTTATCTCTACGTAATCTACTTATACAATAAATATTTTCTGGGCTAGTTAAAAGCATGTTGTTGGAATTGATTAACTGGTTTGTTGTCATGTCATCATCAAGAGCAGATTTGATCTTTTCCTTCTACGGAGAGCATAATATATCAAATATCCACTTCCTGAATAGGTAGCAAACTCTTTAGAACTCCCATGCATCTATTTGCAAGATTCCAAGTAGTAGTAAAAAATCATCTATATCTTTCATCTTCCAATTCTTCAGCAATTAAGGCACAACCTTCGTCTTGAGCAAGTGTGATAAATTTAATATAATCCCATTGGATGCAAGACAGGACTGATCTATATGCGATAGAATGTAAAATGACAGAATTTAACTCAAATAAAGAATCCATAATTATATCAAATAGTTAGCCCGAATTTTATGTTATAGAAATATAGGAAAGATTATGTATCTCTCTTAAACTAAAGGTAATATCATAACATCATCATTTGTTTTACTTTCTTCCATTCTGATATTTTCCATAATAATATTATCCAATGACTTTAGTGTATCAGAAGTAATTGCTAACTCACCTTGATTTGTTCGGCAGGAAATAATGGATAGTCAATACCATGACACCATTCTTGTTAACAATGATGAAAGCTATCCTAGGCATAGTTTAAGCCTTAACCATACAAAAGAATTAGTCGATCTTCATTCAGCGACTTATTTTAGTGACGGAAATACACTAAATTCAACACTTTGGCTAACTAAAAGATGGATTCAAAATCACTCTTCAGATCATACTATACTTTTCGGAATTCTTATTGATGTAGACAATAATAGAAGTACAGGATTTAATTATTTGCCAAATAGAGGATTTGAGTATGTAGTACAATTAAACTTGAACAATGGTAATTGGAGTAAAGAGGTTGATGAATTTACAACTGCTGGAAGAATTAGAAATTTAGTTTATGAAAATTATCCTAAAGATCCCCTTGAGTCTTTTGGAAATTCTATTCCATTATCTTTGGATCTTAGTATGTTGAATTATCCAACTGTATATGGACTGGAGTTCTTTGTAACAGATATCTTTATCGATAACCAAGGAAGACAGATAAGTTATACCGATACAGTTGGGCCTGTTCACGTTAAATCCTTATCGAGGGAATTAGATCAGGGCACTCCACTTACGTCCACTTCTAGTAGTCAGGAGATCGAAGATCCCAATCAAGACGGAATTCAAATAAATTTAAGAAACTATTCAAACATAAAACAAGGTACGGAATTTCCGCTTGATAAATCCGTAGATATAGAAAGTGTAAGGTATTTAACTGATCGTAAAGTTTTATCAGCTACATTATGGTTAGGTACAGAGGTACCTTCTACACCTTGGCTTAATTCTGACGCTTCAATACTGCTTTATGGAATTTTAATTAATGCTGATGCAAATGAGAAAACGGGTGTTGATGGCATTGATTATCAATTAGAAATACAGTGGAATAATGATACTGAAACCTGGACTAAATTCCTTACGGAATATTCTTCAGAAGGTCATCAAAAGGTTTTGGAAATAGATGAAAACTTTAAAGAAGAGAATTTGTTTGATCCCATGTCTTCGAACGACCAATATGCTTTGTTATCATTAGATTTAGACACCATTACTTTAGAAGATAAGTATGAAGTTTTATCCTATGCAGAAGTAATTTACGGTAAACCATATTCACATATGACTATAGATCTTACCGGCTGGACTGGTATACAATCAACCTCCTCCTATTATATCTCCACTTCTCCAAATCCTCTTTCCCTCAGGAAAGGCACTGAAACGATGATTGGTTTACAGCTACGTACAACTTCTGGATTAATAGCTAATGTCACTGAATTCTCTCCTTCCCAAAATCCTAATGTTGTTATAACATTTAATCCTGAGAATCGGAATATATCTTATTATGGAAGTGAGAATTTGGCACCTTTCGATATTAAAGTTTCTGATAAAGCACTGATAGGAGAATACACGATACCCATTATAGCAAACATATCGGAGAAGTTTGTTCAACCTTCTAGGTTTTTGAAGCTTAATTATACAGATGTGTTATTACCTACTCTTGGATATAAGATAGCATCTGCAAATCTTACGGTTAAAGTATTAGAACCATTAAGTATTCTAGAACAATTTAAAAATTTCTGGGACGTATTTGGAGATCCAATAAGTCTCATTGGTGGAGCTTTTGCTGCTGGCTTTTCTGCATTAGTATTTGATAGAATGAATAAAAAACGTAAAGGAAAAAGTAATCAAGAAACATTGGATAAATATTAATCTGCTTTATCTATAAAGTTTTCAAAATACATAATAATACAGCGTAATAGGACACAAAATAATGACACATGATTTTAATATACACAAATTAAAAGATTTTTATACTATTGAAAAATTTGGCTTGTGATAAGGAATCTATCCAATATTGTGGTTATTAATTTAATTTGTATTTGTCACATCATTTCTTATTAATGGTGTTAACAACAATAATTGCTATATAGTTTCCATACACAATATACGAACCTGTGTGATTAGCGGGTTCGGTGGAATGTGGGACAGATTTGACTCAGAAATGCCACCCAGAAAATGTACTCTATATAGAGAGAAAAATAGATTGAACTACGTATATATAGATAAATTACATCCAGGCGGTAACTCTGTCATAATGTGTAATTCTTATATAATTTATAAAGTATAGTCTACAGTCATTTAATACTGATGTAATCTACTGAGTGTTTATGGCAAACGTTAAATATGAAACAGAAATAAATGCACCAGTTGAAAAAGTATTTGAATATTATACTAATCCAGATAATATCAAAGAAGCATGGCCACGTGATATAGTCAAAGAATCAGAATCACTGTCAGGATCAAAAAGTGAAGAAGGCTCTGAAATGAAAGTAAAAGGTCAATACATGGGTAAAGAAGAAGAAATGATATTAGAAGTAAAATCTAAAGAACAGAATAGAACAGTGGTTACCAGACAAACAGAGGGGCCATTTAAGAAATGGGAAAGTATTCAGGAATTCCAAGGAAATGGAAATAGTACACATATTAGGCATTCAATTGACTATGAATTACCGACAACTGGAAAAGTTGCAAATATGCTTTCTGGTAGTCAAGCAGACAATAAAATAAGAAAAGGATTAGAGCAGGCTGCTCAAACAGTGAAGCAAAAACTAGAATCAGGTAGCGTCTAATTAATAGGATGAGAGAGAAAAAATTAGAAGCATATAAGGAGATGTGAAAAAAGCAAATGTCATCTACCGCAAATCATAAAGTAGAATTCTTTGAAATTCCAGCAGACAATGTAGAAAACTTGAATTTTTATTCTTCGTTATTTGCATGGCAATTTGAAAAAGGCGAAACTCAAGGCTACTTGCTGATAAATAATGGAGAGGCGTATGTTAACGTCCATACAGAAGCAAATCCTAATGGAGAGATCCGTGGACAATTATCTTCTATGTAAGAATGAGTATACTGCTATCAACTCTCAGTATTGCTGTTAATGCTATTGCAGTAACAAGCATTTTTGTATTCATTATAACTCCGATAATATCATCTTCTATAACGATACTACAGCCAGAATATCTTAATCGAATTTATCAGATAAAGAAACAAAAAAATGATGGGGCAGTATCATTAAACGAAGAAAAGTGCAGTTCATCTTAATCTTAAAGTGAAGCTTTTAAAGACCCCTAAGGATATTGCAGATTGTATGATATTGCACGTGATATATAATTTGAAAATCAAGTAATAGTATCATAATTGGCAACTGGTTCAAAAATATACGTACTTGCATGAAAAGATAGATTGGATAAAGAAAATGTAACTATTTTAATTTAACACAACTATAAGATATTGTACAACTGATATGGCAGAAGAAACTCCTGCTCTCATAAATCACTCAGCAATATCGCCTTCACTATTATGAAAAGTTTCTGGCTCTTCTATTCTGTAGGTATCATTTTGATCAGACAGAGTTGGGAATGTGGGCGATAATGATTGTGGCAATGACAATGTAAGATTAGACGAAGCGGGGCCAGTGTTTATATCATTATTTGTCAATGCTTCTACCAGGTTTTCATAATACTTTTCGGCCAAATCTGATAGGCTATTCTTATTGGATTCAAGGTACTTCGTAACGTTATTGCTATTATCTTTTCGTAGTTCGTCATCCTTGAACTGGATTTGCTGTAAACTAAATTAACCATTTCTGGATCGTTTTTCAAAGTCTGGAGTAGTGCTGTGAAAGCTACTGATATTACTTATTTATTTTCTGATAAGGCAGCTTTAACATTTTCTTTCACTAAGCGCTTTAGCTCATCATCACTGTTTGAAATGTTTGCAATCCATTTTTCTAATCTATCCTTTTGAGCAGTAAGTTCCTCTACTTGTTGTTCTTTTCTCTTGCAATCTTGTTCACAAGAGAATGCTGTTTTATCTAATACTGATAATTTATATTTTAAAGCATCAATATCGTTTAGCAAGCCTTGTCTTATGTGTTGTAGCTTTTCTACCTCATCTTTTATTTGTTTATAGAGATTTTCCACATAAGGAAGTTTATCGCCAGCAATGTCTACAGCATTCACCACTTTTTCTATACTCATATCTCTTTTCGTCATTAGTTCATTGAATATTTCAAAATCGGCCCTAGTTGACCGTTTGTCTGCTTGTATATGGAAATGAGTATATGCAGTCGCTTCAGCTTGCAATATTCCATGAACAATTTGGTTACCTCCTGTTCTCTCAGGTTTAGTGCGATTGCTACTTCTACAGGGCGCTTACCATTAGAAAATAAGTCGTAGGCATTGGAAGATATCTCTCTTTGCTGCTGTTGATCTTTATGCCTCTGTCGTTTTGATTCCTCCTCTCTTAAGATTGGAGATATATCACGAATCGACATCCTTTCTATCTTTGCTATTTCACGTGTGGTCTTTCCTTGATTATAGTAAAGGTCGATAACCCGCTTCTTTCTTTCTTCACTGACTGTCACTCTAATTTTTTCCCTAAACTATAAATAATTCACCTTTATAAGACTTACATTTTATTGATACCATCTATTGTCGTCTGATTTTCATTTGATACCTTCAAAACAGAAACCTTCGTAAAACACTCTCATTTGATCACATCTAGATTTGCATTGAAATGAAATGACTTGTATCTGGTTCATTAGGATCGGGATGGATTAGACTGCATCCTGAATCTGTTGAGAACATTCCAGAAAACATTACAACATTCCAACAATTGAAGCCTGGCTTGTCCTCTGAAATAGCGAATAATCAGAATAACGTAGGAAAGCATTGGGAGGACAATCCAAACTGGAGTGGTGCTTGTGTAGAGCTTGCGAAATTGGCTAAACCTACTTTGGTCATAACTGGAACAGATGATAATAACTACATGCCGCATGCAAATGCCACATGATTATGTTAATATTATAATATGTTATTAATGAATATGTGGAAGGAGTAAGTCTACCACCTTGTGATCCAGGATTCCATTGGGATGAGGCTCAGCAGAAATGCGTTCCTGATGGAGTAGTACCGCCAAGTGGTGATGTTCTCTGGGACTCTAATACAAACGGCCACTGGAATAACGGCAACAGCAGAGTAATAACATCAGCTCACCAATTCGACCCAGACGATCCCACAACCGAAGTGGCTGCAGGCTCAGCTTCAGATAGAAGGTTTGAAGTTAAAGGAGATGGAACAGCTTTACTATCAGGCGCTAGAGCTAGAATATACACTCATGTAAACAATTACAACGCTGAGATGGAGATAACCTATATTCCCAATTCTTCTTTGGATAACCTGTCGCTCAGGTTGCGATCAAGACATAATGAGCCAGACCCAACGTCAAACCGCTTCGGAGGATATGGATGCACAATACATCCTAACGATAATAATATAGAATATGCCAGAGAAGACTACCATAATGTCCATACTGATCCGCCTAACGCCTCATATAGTTTTCCGTCTGGCAAGTCAATGCAAAACGGCAAAATATACACGGTAAGGTTCAGAATATCCGATGTAGGATCACCGCCACAACCAAAGTATGAATGCTGGATAAAGTTTGATGGTGATAATGACTTCACATTCATCGGATCAACATCAGACCCATCACCTTTATCCTACATGATAGATCCTTCGAGATATCTTGGTAGTGGTGATAAGAGCTATGTCTGGGTTAGAACCAACGGCAGCAGTCCAGAGAACGTGGAATTAAAGAGGCTTATCATCAGAAACATAACTCCTTATACTATCTGATATCTGTTAACAGTTATGTAAACATAGTAATGATTTCTTTGTGTAAAATATCCCTGATTGCTTTATTACCATGTTTTTTATTATTATTATAGTTATTAGTCCAATCAGATACTACAATTAATAGTTGAATCTTATTATTTTTGTGCATAATAATGAAGTATCGAAAACTCCCAGATTTATATAAATCTTAATCAGGAACATTGGATCATTAGTTCATTATTTTTTTCTTATAAATAACTAAAAATTGCATTCGAAAATGTTAAGGTATTCCTCCTATATTCAATGAACGGACTGCATGGGATTATATCCTATATGGTAAAGGAACCCTCTATTTTCTATCTACAATGAACTTTAAACAATACTACATTATATCATTTAACTGGGAATGTGTACAATTTACGGGTTCGGTGGAATCCATGCCGATATCGGTGCTAAAAGTAGGTTCCTAATAACATAGACGCAGTCTAAGCTTTAAAGGTTTTCTAAAGTTTATTTTATAATATTTGAATGATAGTATGAGAATCATGAGATTAGATAATTTTTATTAGAACTAAAATAGATAAGAAAACGTTATCAAAATATTTGCATTTTTATTATCCTATAACTATAATACTCAACTAATTATAGGTTTCAATGTTCTCTAATTCCTCAATTTCTTTTGATAGGTATTTTGGGTCTATCTCTGGTGGTTTTTCTCTAATATGTTCATGGGTTTTAACAAAGTTAATACATTCGTTAGCAGTAATTTTTACTTCGTCATTTGAATCAGATTGAATAATATTATTAAATAGACTTATAATCTCTTTATCATTTGTACTGTGAAAAATATTACATATTGCAGCACAAGCTGTACTTCGGACAAATATGGATTTATCATGTAAAAGAAGTTTTAAATTTTCCATTATTGAATTTTTAGATTCTTCATGACTTGAAGCCAAATAACCCATTGCAGAAGTTGCTTCTCTTCTTAATCTTGAATCATTTGATTTGGTACTATCTACTATAATTTTTTCAATTTCTTTTATTATATTCTCATCTTTGGAATCTATAGCCATCCTCTTTAATCCTTCAATTGCACCTCTTGCCAATAAATTTTTGTATGACTTTGTTAGTAATAGCTTCTTTAAAATACTAATAGATTCTTTAATATTTTTTTCATGAGTTTTTGTACCTATGTTAATTGCATTAATTCTTTTTTCATCAATTGTTGTGATTTTGTCTTCGATAATTGATTTTGCAAATTCAAATTGATCGATATTCTCAAAATGTATTAGTTGTTCATTTATTTCATTTCTAACTCTTGAATCAGATATTTGATTTAGTGAATTCTTTATGACATTAAAAACTTGAATATTCATTTTTTCATCAATAAATCTGATTGATCCTAAGGTTCTTACACTCTCAACTGACACCTTCCAATGAGTATTAGATTGAATGCTGGTTTGTAATGCTTGAATTATTTCTTCAGGATATTCAACTAATTTGTTATTCAGATAATTTATTCTGATTATTCTAGCTGCCTCAACTTTTTCAAAAAGAGTATTACCATTTATAAGCTGATTAATAATAAGGGGAAGATCAACTCTATATACGTCATATTCCTTTAATATTTTATTATATGGATCAACTGATATCCATGATATCTTTTTCGTAAAGGTAAATTCAGAGTTTAGAGATCTATGATTAACATATACCTTTTTTTCATCATAAGTATCATCAGTAAACACACATTTTATTTCTAGTGGAAAGGAAAAAATTTCACCTTCTTGTTTTTGATTTAAATATAAAAAGATTTTATTGTTATTACCTGATATAATTAAATCTAATACAGGATGACCCCCTGTAAAAATCCATTGTTGAAAAAATTGTTGAAGATCTTTTTTCGATACTTCTTCAAAGATTTGTCTCAGATCATCAGTTTCTGCAGTACTATTTTTGAACCTACTTAGATAAAGTTTTAGACCCTCCCTAAAATCCTCTTCGCCTAATAACATCCTGAACATATGAATAATAAATCCACCTTTTTTATATGGAATATAATCAAATAGCTGTTCTGGATCATCATATTCTCTAGTCACAATAGGACGGAACTTATTTCTTGATTTGGAAGTTTTAGTTCTTTCTATATAACGATCCATTAAATCTAAAACATAAGTTTGATATTGAAGCAACGATTTGAGTGGGTTTTTTTCAACTTTCTCATAAAATAATACTTCACTAAAAGCCGCAAATCCTTCGTTCAACCATATATCTTGCCAATCATAACATGTGACCAAATCACCAAACCACTGATGTGATAATTCATGTGCAATAACATCTTCTCTGATTCTGTATTCAGGTGTATCTTCCTTTGCTAAAACATCATCGATATCTAGTGTTGTACATGTTGAATGTTCCATCCCGTCTATCTGATATTCATCAAGGTCTTTCGCAAAAACCTGACTATATTTATTATATGGATATTTTACACCAAAATAGTCTTCATATATTTGCATCATATCGATAGTTCTTCTGCACGTCCTTTCACCATCTTTTTTTCGTCCTGGTGGAACATAATATCTCAATGGGATGTGTTTATATTTTTGATTATTGCTAATTTCTTGATATTTACCGATTGCTAATAATGTCAAATAAGCAGGATTAGGATGTATTTCTTCCCATGTGATTTTTTTCTTACCATCAGAAATCCTGTTTTCTTCCATTATACTTAATATACCGTTGGATATGACAGTCAGATTTTCAGGTATTATTACGGATACTGTCCTAGGATACTTAAGTTTAGGATGATCAATACATGGAAACCAATTCTTTGAAAATATAGACTCTCCTTGCGTCCACGCATATTGCTGATATTCTGGATGTTCTACAAAATAAAATCCTTTTCCAGGTTCTGAACCTTTTGCTGAATATTTTATCAATAAACTAAAATTTTCATTTTCAATAACTTTATTTTTTAAAGAAATTTCCAACTTTTCATTTTTAATTTCTGAATCAAACTCCTTTATTTCAAATGCATTTTCGCTTGCTGCCGTAGAAATAACAATTGATTGAATTTTAATATCTTTTCCAACATCTAATTCAAAATGATCAAATTCTTCTAGTGCTGTTAAGGAAATCAATTCTTTACCGAAAATTTGTTTATCATTAAAATCAATATTAATAATATCTAATTGCATATTATTAATTTTAAATGGAATTTCTGGTGGATAATTTATCTTTGTATTCACAATTATTACCAACGACGATTGCAAGTATTTAATGTTTTTCGTAAGATCATTTCATTGTATTTCATATTACTTTTTTAATTCTAAGAGGAATTAACAAAAATATTTCGACTTCGAAAAAATAGATAGTAGTTATAGAATTTAATTCCCAGGTTCGGTGGGATGCAATACACTAGTGTATGTAATCCATTTTCAAATGCAACACTATGCCATGTGCTACTACCGGTGAATGCGAGACCGGTTTGACTGTAAAAGAAGCCTGTGGAAGAAAATAAATCTTATAGAATTCTAGTTTATTATTATTCAACGAGACGAATAGCAAAATATGGTACCTCCAAATTTCCCTAACTTTTATGGTGTTTTAGTCATTCTAAGACAATTCTCAGAGAAGATGCTCGTCCGCATATAGCTTATCGGAGCATCTTTCAATTATATTCTTTAGCCTTCTCACAGTATATGGTTGTGTTTAAGATCTTGTGTAGAGTACAATGTCCGATATGTTACTAGGGATAATTTTGTAATAATAAAAATATTGTTCTTGCTATAACGTCATGGATTTAACCAAACCCATACGTAACATTACTGGCTGACTGACTTAAATCAGTGTTTCATCTACTATTGTGAATTCCTGTATTTTATTTCGTTTTGGCAATATCTTCTTCTTTGGCTTGTACTTTTGAATCCAATTCCAAACAGATACATAATTTCTCTCTTTATAAAACAAGACGATAATCTTTCAGATGTCTTTCTTAATGAAAGACCTGAAAAATAAAAATATAGACCATAGCCAATATATTCTGAAGATGTTCTGTTTCTTGTATTCATAAAAAGAAGAGATAGGACATCTTCACGCTATAGATTTATCGTTAAGTGAACAGAGCCTAGCTGTCACTTGACTAGTTTAAGTAATACTATATCACACTTCTCTAGGGTAGAAACTAATTATTCTAATACTTTGCTTTTACACCATTAAACTTTCTTATTTACAATATTATATTTGACGTTAAGTGTTCTTTTAACTCATTTCCATCATCATTATGATCTATGATTAAGGACATCACATCTCATTATTGTTATTATTATCTTCATTGGCACAATTTCTCATTATTTCTCCCACGTTCTAATTATATGCGGCGTGTTGCCTTCTAAGGTGATAAATCGATATATTCCTAACATATAGTATATTGTTAAAGGAAATTATTATATAATATAATTACTATGTCTAGAAGTACCTCAAAAGACCTTTGGGTAATGGGAACAGAAATCGTGTTCTGAATATTATGGTAAGAATACGGAACAATTCCCACCCAATATCTTAATTCTGATGTACTCTCTTCTTTAATTAAACCAGCTTAATATTCTATTTGGTTAGTATAAGAAATGAATTATAATCTTCTATTGATAGCATTGTTGATAATATCTATTTATCATTATTCATTTGGTAGTTGCTGGTCATCGTTATAAATTTTTGATCAATTATTATTATATCTCGGTTCTTCTATTTCATCATTCTTATCAATCTTATAGGTAGTTTCCGGTTGTGTTATTAGCTGGTAGTGATCGTAACGATGATGCCCTCATCGCTGCAGCTGCTGCCATAACGTCATTTGTCAATTTTGTTGTCAAGTCATTGTAAAGCTTTTCAGCCTCTTCTAATATCAAAGCAGTATAGGTATCATTAAATGCTTGTTGATACTGCTCTCGTCCTGACATTAATGAAAGATAGTTAGATCCATAAGCAGCAGAAGCAGTTTGAACTGAAGTATCATACAACACAAAATTATATAATTCAGAGTTCCTTCTTAATGATTCAATTATTGAGAGAGTAGCAACTTTCAATAGTAATTTACTGTCATTTAATACACTTCCCACTTCTTCATAAGCTGCCAGTTTTATTTTATCAAGGTATTCTTCATTATTATTCTTAAATTGAGTTACAGTAGCCTCGAGTCTTGCCTTTTCATTCTGTAGATGTTCCATTTCTCTTATTTCTCTTTTACAAGACATACGAAAAGAATTCAAGAGCTTAGTTGTTGATGCTATTTGATTATTCAAGTGGTGTAAATTTCTCTCATCTATACCTTTTTGAAATTCCAGTGCGCTTATATCATTTCTTAGCCTTTTAAGTTGCTCTTCAATTGCTGGTAAATCATTGTTAGCAATTGCAAGAACATTAACAACTTGCTGGATACCCATACCTTTTCTCTTAGCTAATTTGTATAACATTAGAAATGGGTCGATATCACCTTTAGTCTCTTCATAAACTATATTCAGACTGTGTAGCTGGTTAGCTTCCAATACTCTCTACAGAATTTAGTTGCTTCTGACTCACTTAGGTTTAATGCAATAGCTACTTCTAATGGGGTCTTACCTTCAGAAAAGAGTTTGTATGCTTGAGTGGAAAGTGATAGGTGTTGTTAATCTTCTTAGTTATTCTCAGCATCGTTATTATCTTGTTGTTGTCGTTCTTCTTTTAATCCTTCTGTCTTCTCTTCAATTACCCTATTCAAAATAACTCCTATATCACGTGGAGATAGTCTTGCCTCCTTAGATATTTCACGATAAGTCTTATCTTGGTTGTAAAGATCTAGTACAAGTCTTTCTTTTTCCTGTCTTGTTAATATCGTCATATCTTTTCTTTTCAAGGAATATAATATGATGGAAGCTTAAAGCTATTGTTATTGTTATCATTTGATACCAATTTTGTTATCATTGATATCACTTTGTTACCTCTGTTATCATCTGTTTTCAACTGTTACTACTGCACGGTATTTGAATTCAAAGTATTTGTTATAATGCTGTTATAGGTATACTAAATATTGCAATGAATTTCTTTTAAATTATATCTCGATATAATATATAATATCCTTTTTATCTTCCTGGTTTTTACGTACAAATTGAATTACCACCGATGATGTAATCTTATGAGGTCTTTTCCATATTATTGTATTTTAATAAAAGATAAGTTCTACATGAGGATTGAAGCATGAACCATTGTCTCTCTTCAGAGGACATTTTGCAGTTGCAGATACTGAATGTCCTTAATGGTAAACGCCTCTGGAAATTTCCTTTTATTGTTGTCGCTTGTATAATGAGATAACAGATGTAGAAGTAAAAGAAGTATGGATAATATCTCCGGTATAACCGGTATCACCGGATTGATAAATTTGGGCGTGAATTTATCCATTCTTAGCCGGTGATATATGACTTATTGGAATATAATATCCCCGGTGATATCACCGGTAGAATTGAACCTAAAATGAACTCAATTTATAGTATTCCGGGGATTCGGGGATACCGGCGATATTATACATATCTTCACAGGTTTTGGATCTAATAATATTTATTAATAAAATCACCACATCGATCTTCAATATTATAGGTTGGATTGCCTTTTGATGTAAGCCTCTGGAGTGATAAAAGTATAATATTCTTCGTGATCTCCTGGATAAATCAATAATTTAGCAGCAATGATTTCTTCTCCAACACTATTGGTAATAGGAGTTACATGTTTCCACTGTAGGTAATCCCAAACACGAATTCTAATTCCTGATGAAGCCATAGTGTAGATAATTGCTTTAATCCGCCTGTCTGGATATTCCACTAGCTTCTGTATTTCTTCCATTGTTGGAGCTCTATCATTAGCTGCTCTTCTTCCTCGTGTTATGCCACGTCTTATTCTCTTCCAACCTAGTGATAGATCATTCATTTCACAAAATAACTTAGCCGCTTTATAATAATTTGAAATAGTAGTTTCTGATATTTCATTTCGTCTTGCCCTTTCTATTTGAAAAGCTATGAACTTCATCAAGTTGTCCTGAGCCCATCGTGGATTCAGCTGTGCTTTTATCATAAATTGTTTAGCCTTTTCTTTTATCGTGATGCCGTCAAGTTTTAAGAAATCAAGGAACACCTTTAATCTCCGTGGCCACTGTCTTTTTGTTTCAGGAGCTTTTAGAGCGTACAGAAATACAGTCATAGGATCTTGTTGTTCTTCTTCGATTACAGACAACTTATTTTATCATATAGTATTACAGAGTGGGCCTAAATAAAGCGACAAGATTGATTTGGGCCCAAGGGAGTGCATACCGATATTGGTTCTTTGAAAAAGTTTCAGAATTAGCAGGAGTCAAGCTAGGTAAAAAGTTTTCTGCAACTTAGAGCCTTGTTTAAAAACTTTAATATGTCGCATAGCAGTGCTGTTTCTCTCATCTGGGCGTAAAGGACGTAAATCAGGTGATGCGTGTCGAGTTAAGTGATAATACTTCCTACCAGAGAAGTGTAAGACGAGAAATTCAACAATAAAGATCATACCTTTAAATTCTTAATAACCCCATGAGGTGATAACAATGATTAAGTCTGAACTAAGGAGAATTCTCGATATCGTTGCAGACTTATCGCAGAATGACGTTAAGAAGGATGTTCTTGAGACTGAGATAATTTCACATAGCGGACTTCCAGATGTAGAGGTAAGGAATCACCTAGATGAATTAGAATGGCTGAATTTAGTTAAAGAAGCATTCCCCAGACCAAGCCATGCAGAATATAGATTATGGAATGTAACGGAAAAGGGATTGCAGGACAGATCTAGTCGGGACCACACATAGTCGCAATTTTGGGTAACTCTCTTGGCGACTATTGTAGATATATCAAAGGTGGGACGGGTGTAGCGGTAAGGCTAATACATGAACCTATATTATAATCGTGTAAATCACAGATGACAGCGATACTGCGGCGCTGTATCTCTTTTATCTCTTTACTCCACTGTTATATCACTACTCCTTCCTGTCAAGGAATTTTCTGAAAAATGCAACAAAAAGAACTGATATCGTAGCGGGTTCGGTGGAATGCGGGACAAATTCGACTCTATTTTACCACCCAGAATACAACAGAATAATTATGTCTCGAAACTATTTATCCAAAGTTTGTTGACGTGTCAACGTATATTTTAACAATGGCCAAGGTTCAAAACTTGGCTAAATAGAATAAAACTATCAACTTATGGAAAACCATTCTATGACGTTTTGTGAACATCTAATAATAGGAGTTTTAACTTCTTTCATATGCTTGTTTTATAAGAGATAATGCATATGGGATTTCACTTTTTCCTTTAATAATTACTTCTGTTTTACCACTTGAATAATGACCTATATCCTTAACATCTCTTGATTTCTTTAAAGGATCATCTACTTGATCTATTTCGATATTCAGATATGCCTTAAGCTTTGATTTTAGAAAAAGAAAACTCACAAAGGCTGATTCTTTATGTAATGTAATGAAACGGCTAAGAAGTAGAATTATTCGATTGTTTGGGACTGGTACTATGCTGATGGTGGTGGTGGTAAACGTCAGAAATTGGAGTATCTAGTAAAGACAAAGAAATGGTATCCATATACTGTATATGTATATACGCCACCCTGTGCGATTATTCTATTATATTTACAAGTACAAAAAAACATCGCAGAGCAATTGAACAAACAGCAGAAAATACATTATAAAACTATAAATAATATATATATCATTTCCTTGTCATAAATGCTAGAATTTAGCAGTTGTTGCTGCCTATAACAAGATGATTTATAATGAGTAATGAAACCCCAATGAAAACGACCATTTCTCTTATATTGTTTTCACTTTTAACTATGACATTGCTGATATCTACTATAGTATTTCCTTTAGAAATAGGTACAGCTAATGCACAGGGATATTCTGTAATTGCTACTATACCTGTTGGTAAAAGTCCATTTGGAGTTGCTATTAACCCAACTAGTGGCTTGGTATATGTGGCCAATTCTGATTCTGATTCAAACACTGTCTCTGTAATAGATCCTAAAACTAACACAGTAGTTGCTACTATACCTGTTGGTAATAGTCCATTTGGAGTTGCTATTAACCCAACTAGTGGCTTGGTATATGTGGCCAATGCTAATTACATCACTGTCTCTGTAATAGATCCTGCAACTAACACAGTAATTGCTACTATACCTGTTGGTGAAGGTCCATCCGGAGTTGCTATTAACCCAACTAATGGCTTGGTATATGTGGCCAATGCTGGTTCAAACACAGTCTCTGTGGTTTCTACAGTATCATAACCCCTACTACTACCACCACCAACTACTACTATACCAGGTTTAGATGCAGCAGCAGCAAAAGCTGCTAATCAAACATGCGGAGAAAAAGCAGTTGATTAAAGTGCTATAGTAGTAATGATTTCCCAAAGCACCATGGATATGATGATGATGATGGGAAACAAGACTTCCTGACAGGCAGTAAATATAGTGATAATAAAGATGATGATGATGTTATGACGGCATTAGACGTCGATTACACTCCGGCTAACGCGATGAGGCGTTCTGGTTACCATCTACGTCTATCACCGTGCCTGTGATGAAGGATGCATCCGGACTCAAGAAAAATGATTCCTGCCGCAATCTCCTTGGCCTGATGAAGTTATTTTTATTTACAAATGTACCTGTTTTGATGATGCCATAATGTTTGTAACGGACAAATCATCATCTATCAAATCCGAATTAGAAAAACACAAAGTTGATGATGTTGTTACTGTAGATAGGCAACACAATAATAATGACATTCAACGATTTGAAGAGGAGGATAAGCAACTTCTCTCAAAATAAGACAGTTTGCAGGTATCTGCCAAAGTTTTTGCGAATTCATTTTAAGGAGTATTTGAAAATTCATATATTGCGTTTAGTGATCATCGTGTCGCAGAACTCATAACATTCATAGCCAGAAAGTTCCATAGATTCATGAAAAAGACTGCACTTGAAAAATTTGGTTTAGAAGCTGTTTATGGTTTTACAGATTCAATTTTTGTCAAAGATAACTTTAGCAATGATAACATTTGCTTTCATTAGATACAGTAGGCACAACTATGACGATTATTACTACCACCGTCAGGTAGATTTGATATCCAGATCGAATACCAAAAGATGTTTAGGTATACAATGATCTTTGACTTAATGAATCGTTATATTGGATGGACTGGCAACCTACAAGATCCAATTCATTTTACTGGTATGGACTTTATGAGCACAAGTATTACAAAATCGATTAGATATACTTGTGAGCAGATGGTAATGATATTTTGAAAAAAGTTTCAAAATCTGTAAAACGTTGTGGAACACGTGGCCAGCACAATTAATGCTAGTATACCTTTGAAAGGAGTGAATAATTAAGATCTGGCAATGATTTATCCACAAAATTATGATATTACAACTATGTCGAATCCCAGCAACGCTGATTTTAGCTTCTGTCTATATGAGGTAAATTACTGAAAGATTATCATGCAAAAATAAGTGGTCGGTTTTATATATCAAAACCATCAATTTCATTTATTAAGATTTACATGCTTTCTATTTTGTGAATAACATGAGAGATGAACGCAGTAGATATATAGGAAAGGAAAAGATAGTGTTTTACTTTCCCTAATGGTATAATTTAAGAAAATTTCCTAGTTGTATCTGGGGTAAAAAGGATTTCTACAAATACTCTATATTCTAAATGAGTAGGATTATCAATTAAATGATCTTTGGCAAAGTCAGCATTGTTAGTACCTTTTAGTTCTTTATCACATGTAAGACATTTGATTATATACTTTCTAGAATGAGGAGTTGGCTTTTCTCTTAATGCTATTATACCTGATACTACATACAATGCTAGTCCTGGAATACCCCATATTTGTACTGTTAGAAACAGAAGAATTCCACAAGAAATAAGTATAATTCCTACTAGTCTTGTATTCGCTATATAAAATACAACGACAATAGCTGCTACGTTAATTGCAATTATCACAATCGCAATAAGGACTGCGGTACCTAAGAAAAGAGCTAAAACTGGAATACCAGTCAGACTATTTATAAAAACATAAGCAAAAACCCCTAATAATGGAATGACAAGACCGAGAATTGCAGTAATTAATGTTAATTTCCGATATAACTTCATTTGTTACATTATCTAATATTATCATTTTATAATATTGCTATATCTTAATCAAATGATGCACATATGCATCTTTCAGCATGAGTCAAAAGACACATATAACACAAGAGTTCTTCCGGGGGAATTTATTCTTCAAAAAATTGCAATCAAGACTTTTCAGACGCTATTGGGTGTACTCTTTCTATCACTTCAGATGATCTTTCATTTCCTTTGGAGATATAATTTTTGTATTTTTGTACTTCTGTCACTTTTATTTGCTCTCATTCTACACCGTTCGAATGCACAATTACAGGATCTAAGGTACTTCAGTGCTTTTAAAAGCGTTACTATAAAGAAGAAGGTGGATGGTAAGTTCTGGAGGATCGGACATATTGAACGTAATATCCCCTATAATAGAGATTTAGGATCGATAAATAAGATTGAGGATTCATCACATACTCCTTTGTAGCTTGTACAATATTGGTATAACACATCTCTTTTTTGGTCAGAGAATCAAACATCACTTTTGTAAAGTGTCACATTGCTTCTGATAGTGTTGACTCCATTTTTTCCTACTGATACTTTGTTAGTATTTCCCCCTTCTTATTTTTTCCCTGCCTATATGTTATATTGTAGTAGAATAAGGCTTATGATAGAAAGATGTAATAATAAAATCTACTGTCTTAACTATTATGAATAAAAAAGGGATCTGTAAAAACTGTGGTGATGATATTAAGGATGAAAGCAATTCCAATGAGTTTTGTTCAGAGCAATGCGGAGTAGAATATCAATTGGAACACAATAGAAAATAGTATTGACTTTATTCATACAAACAAGTCAATAGATTATCTATCATCTATCAAGATATTAAGATGCGCCATATTTGGTAATGCAACTTGTAGTATAAAACAATGTCTGAGAATGAGAAGAAAGGAAATTAGGAATTAAATCATGGGCTAATTTAAAAGAAATTAAGTAGACATATAGTACATCAATCACACAATTACTATACTAACTAACAAAAGTTCGTTTACAGATTTTTCTTAATATGTAAGATTTACTATGTTTAAAAAATCCTTTAACTTAGTTTTAAAAGATATACGAAATTATGTTAGGCAGTATAAAAATAATAAATATTACCAATCTAAATATTTAGTACATAAAAAGATAAACAATATAACTAACTTTTGTTAGTCAGTAAAGAACATAATTTGAGTTAATATCCAATTCAGGCACAAGTATCTCGCTCCTATTTTATTGTTGTTAGAAAATAGTCTGGTGAAGGATAGAAAAAAACAAAGGTTAATATGAAATTTTTTAACTCTAATACTATCACATCAAGTGAACACTATGTCTGAGGACACCGAGGAAGAGCGCGACTTTAGGAAAAGGTACGCACAAGAGTTGGAAAAGAAAAAGCAACAGAACACTAATAGCTATCGTGGGTATGATGAGTTAGCTGATGAAAGAAGGAACATAAATCAGCAGGCGATGAAAACACCGGGACGCAGAGGGGAGAAAATAAAGCATGAAGAGATTGACAAGGAAATGGTTAGACGTGACAGGATAAAGCAAAATAAGGAATCAGCTGAAAAGTAGTTCTATAAAATCACGTTTATAATATATAAATTTTAAAAATAACAAAAGATTACTTATTAAACACGTTTGTATAGGTTATATGACGAGTAGTATTTAGCCCAAATAAATAAGCCATCCAAACTATGAGAAGTTATCTGGAGTCAAGGGTCAAAGAAAAAGCGTAAATGTTAAGTTATTCAGAGGTTGCAATGTTGGATAAGTATTAAAGATATAGAGAAATTCCACCCAATAAAAACAAGATTATTGAAACATATTAAGCAATATTCCAATGTTCAATAAAGAACAAAGATTGACAAAATTACAAAACTCGAATAAAGAGAACATAAAAATATCAGATATTACGAGTTCAGGTAGATTTGTCTAGTAAATAGAAATAATATAATACTATTTCAGATTTCGGCCACAACAAAACTTTATTCTGATGCAAAAAGAGTTTGCATAATGTTCCAAGAATCACCGTATTGTTGGTTTTCAGCACAAATTTATAGGACGGGAGTCGAATTAGAATAGTCTTTCCGAGATTTAGGAATTAGATTCATGCCAAACAAAAATCCGATTTTTTTTGTTATCGTATCTATCTACTCAGGTAGAAGCGTATTTGTTCGTGAGCACATCTCTATAACCAACAATTATCCTATTTCTCTTACTTCTATAGAAGGCAATACGAGACTTTGGTATATTAACAAAACCTATTGCTTCTCGGTAGTCTGACTCTAATTGGATCTAACCATTGAAATTCTAGCTACTTATTTTCCTATGCTTTTGTAGAAAAATACTTTTGAAAGTCTTTAGAAATATTGGCTACATCGGCAAGAGTAGATTGATTGGAGCTTTCTTCACGAATCCATATGATATTCCCATCAAGATCTACTTCTAGGCTTTTTGTTCTTTCTAAATACCTTAGTATCGCATTTATCTTAACAAGATCTAAAGAGGGACGAAGCAATTTTTGCAGATCTTTAACCCTTGGATATTCACTTTGTACTTTCTTTATTGTCGTTAAGAAAAAATTTATATCGTCTTCTGTGATCTCATTGGAAGGTTTTTGTTTCTTTATTTTAGTGAACTTATTCTTTTTCTTGGATTTGATAAAGTATTAGTATGCAAGTTATTATTTTAAAGTTTTGTATAACATTAAAAGATCGAGCTAACCTCTTTAATTTCATTTGTCATTGACATTCAGGACCTGGATAGTCATCAGTATTTATAATTGCAATGGATTCTGTAAAAAAATGACAAATATATTATCTAGAATCCAACTCCACATAAAGGAGAAAGGAGTAGATAAAAAATGACAAACTGGCATGAGAGCCCGTTAATGATTGTTAAGAGTGCCGACCCTACTATACATGAAGGAGCAAGTCTTATGAAAATGCTAAACGAAATTGAGGCACTTTTAGCAAATGGCTATACATTAAAGTCCATTACAGAATGTAATGGCCAAATATTTGCATTTTTACTAAATGAGTCTGAACTAAGGCGAACAGGGAGAACAATAGAAGAATAATACAGCTAACATCTTAGAATTCAAATAAATTAAACTAAGAGCCTATCCCAAAATTATCTTCCTAGATACTATAATGCAACAAGCTAATTGTACCAATCCAAGGTAATTCTCTGCTATCTTTTCATATCTTACAAGTAGTTTCCTGAATCTGTTATGCCATGAGTTTGTTCTTTCAACAACCCATCTTCTACACACATGAAATCCATCATTATTCATAATCAAGCTATTATCTTCTCCTCTCTGACGTATGTGTGATATATAGTATCTTTTGATAGACTCATGTTCTATCCCCCTGAAAATCATATCCTTTGTCAAGGCACAGATTCTGTTTCTGTGAAGAAGATAATCCTTCTTTTTCTTTTTGCCAAAATACCATCTATTGTCTTTATTGCAGCCTTCATTTCATGTGTATTTGCAGCAGTGATAACAACAGAGATAATGGAATAATACCTTTCTTGTCTGTCAACACATGACGCTTTGTTCCTCTTTTTCCTCTATCTATCAGTTGGATTTGGACCAGTCATATCCCCCTAAAGGTGCCTTTATAGACACACTGTCAAGTGACTGCCAAATCCAGCTAATACCTCTAAGATCATCATATACTTCCAACAGCATAACCCACAATTTCTGAAATACTTTAGACACTCTCCATTCCTTAAGAAATCGTCTATGATGATACGTAGTAGAGCCAGAACCATACTCCTTCTTAGGAAGCATTTTCCACTGACATCCCGTTCTTAAAACTTAGAGAATATACCATCATCTAGTACTTTTCTAAAAGAAAAGGAACAATTGGACGTCCTTTGGTTTTAGGTAGTTTTTCAGAAGGGAGTATATGTATGTTCTTTATCTCATTCCATAGTTCATCTGAAATATGTCTTATTGTTCTAAGATTTTCTTTCTTCCTGTAGTAATCACAAATCACATGTACTAAGCATCAAGCTTATTCTTATCTGCAATTACTTTTATTGGTGCATTTATTTTTGAGATAGGTTCTTAGTTAGCTTTGATTAAAGGATATCGCTAACGCCTGAACCACAATGCAAAAATTAGAATACTGAGGACACAGATATTGATATTGCTTACCATTGTCAAGCTGATTAGAGCAATAAAGAAGGCATTAAACATATAAACTATATAGCAACAAGGTAAACCATACTGTTATACAGTCGAGGACTTTTAGATATCTCGTATAAATCTGATAAATTGCATCAAGACATAGATATCCAACTTTATTCCATGAAAACATATTAAATCATAACAATTAGTCATTTCAACACTTTTACCCCGCTCGGGGTAAAAGTTTGAATCCCAATGTGGGTATGAGTTTCACCCATGCTTTCATGGGGTAGAGTTTGACCCCACTCTCCATGCAATTTTCCACACATATAGCGAGATATGGAAAGTCTGGTATTACCTATCTTATACCTAATTTATCTGAGTTTAAACTTTTAATATCTTTTACTGATTTACAAACAACTCGTCATATACTGATAAACCAAGTTCCTCAGATACCCAACATATCATCTGTTAATACAATCACAAATGTCTAAATTCATGTAAGCTAACTGAGAGCCTATCCCAAAAATAGATAGAGATATAGCTTGAAGATAATAATCTGCTTATACATGTGACATATAGGAAAAAGAAACATCTTCCCACCATTAGAAAGATTCCAGATGATTTATGGGATGAGATCAAGACATAATACTTCCATCAGAAAAACTAGATAAAACTGTAGGACGTCCAGTTGTTCCTTTTCTTTTAGAAAAGTCACTAGATGATGGTATATTCTCTAAGTTTTAAGAACGGGATGTCAGTGGAAAATGCTTCCTAAGAAGGAGTATGGTTCTGGCTCTACTACGTATCATCATAGACGATTTCTTAAGGAATGGAGAGTGTCTAAAGTATTTCAGAAATTGTGGGTTATGCTGTTGGAAGTATATGATGATCTTAGAGGTATTAGCTGGATTTGGCAGTCACTTGACAGTGTGTCTATAAAGGCACCTTTAGGGGGATATGACTGGTCCAAATCCAACTGATAGATAGAGGAAAAAGAGGAACAAAGCGTCATGTGTTGACAGACAAGAAAGGTATTATTCCATTATCTCTGTTGTTATCACTGCTGCAAATACACATGAAATGAAGGCTGCTGTAACAGATACGCTGGATAATGTGATAGTTGATAGACCGTTAAAGAAACAGAATCTGTGTTGTGACAAAGGATGCGACTTTCCAGAAATAGAAAGAGAATCTAGCAAAAGAAGATACATCCCACATATTCTTTACAGAGGTGAAGAAAAAGAATTGATAAAGATAGATATCCAACAAGGAGGTGGGTTGTAGAAAGAATCAATTCATGGCATAATAACAGGTTCAGAAAGTTATTAGTAAGATACGAAAAGAAATGAGATAACTATCTTGCACTGGTTTGTTTAGCCTGCTGTATTATTGTCTATAGGAGGATAATTTTGGAATAGGCTCTAAATATATAGAAAAAATCTATAAATCTGCATTCATCATAAAATATATCAGGTGGCAATATATCAAAAGCCTGAAAAAGAAAGACAGATATCTAAAAGCTTTCTTTTATAACTGCTAGCGAAATGTATTATAACAATTTTAGAAAACAGGAATGTTGTCCATTTGATAAACTTTGTTTATAACCAAGCCAATTGAAAATGAAGAGCTTGTAAGAGAAAGAAATACAATAATCAATAATGCTAATAACTAATGATGAGTCACTTTGTTGACATTCTAGATTATATAAAGTAACAAATAGACTTGTTCCTTGTTATTCTTTTGATGGTGATAATTAGATATATCTTATTATACTATTTTACCCAATATATTTACAGGAGAATAATCTACTATCGCTTCTGAGCAATTCTGTTGCCATTGATTACCTTGTTACCTATGTTGTGTTCTGTTTCCAACTGTTCTACTGCAAAGTATTAGAATTCAGAACACTAGTATACTGCCTAACATAATTTCGTATATCTTTTAAAACTAAGTTAAAGGATTTTTTAAACATAGTAAATCTTACATATTAAGAAAAATCTGTAAACGAACTTTTGTTAGTTAGTATAGTAGTAGTAATTGATTTCACGTAAACAACTAAATTCTGCTTACATAAAAGAAACAGATGCTGTTGTAAAAGAAAGAATATTACTTGTAAAATATGTTAGATATGATAAGAAGGAAGCATCAAGTGTAGCAGAAATTGAACTAAATAAAACTAGGACATGGGCTTACAAATGGTTGCATAGATTTGATAGATAGAGATGGACTAGAAGAAGGATTGAAAGACAAGGAAAGAAGTGGCAGCACCAGAGCTCCATCAGTATCAAAAGAAATAATGGTAAAAAATAAGAAAAGAATTAGAAGATAGTAACACTGGTTGGGATTTCAGGCAGGTAATGGATCTGATATACAAAAAAGAGGAGCAAGAGTAAGAAAGATATCATAAATACACATATACCGTTTATTACACAAGTGGGGTTTCAAACCAAACCAAACCAAACCAAAAGTACCACAAAAAAGGTTTGTAAATACAGCATCAACAAAGGATAAAACGAAACGAAATTTAAAAAAGAGTAAAACCTATCCTAAAGAATCTGGATTATGATGATTGTACTGTTCTTGTACAAAATGAATCCATATTCGTATATATGATTATCTGATAAGGAAAAAGAAAGAAATGGATTTCTAAAGACAAAAGACCAGTAGTTAGTTACAGGTTCACGCAACAAGACAGTTATCTTTTTTTTGGTTGTCTATCAATAGAAGGCAAAAACAACTATTTAGACAGTACAAAAAGTTTGACAGTAGCATATTTGTGGATTATCTAAAACATGTAAAGAATAGATTAGGTAAATTTGTAATGTTTGTTGATGATAGGGCAAACACCACATTGTTCCAAAGTTACAAAAGCATATCTTGATGCAAATAAGGATACTATTAGACTAGAATATTTTCCTATTGGATCTCCAGAATTTAATGCATAAGAAGAATGTTGGAGACAAGACAAGGTAATAAGTATCATTTACTTTCTAGTTATTATTATTATTATCCAATATTTGCTAATTTGAAAGATACTATTTGTAGTTATTACAGAACTAAAGATTCAATTTAGATATAATCAAATATTTGTTTAGATAGATAGCATAACGAACTTATGTTAATGAGTATTATATGATGTAATTATACTTTAATTTGATTATAGTGCCTATAGGTCAGAGTTAGCTTGTTCAATGAATACATATGCTTCTCCAAAACATGATTAGTCCTAAGAAATGCAAGAGCAACAGTCAACTAAAAATCATGTTACATTGACATTGACTTATCCTATGCTTTCTATACTAGATTAACAATAAATTGGAGTTATAATATTTCTTAAAATAAATGTAAGAGGATATGGTGTTTTAAATACTATCCTGAATTTCTACCTAGCTGTTAAAACCCTTATGTCAAGAATGTGGTTTCTGCTATTATTGCAGAGATTTCTTTTCAAGTTTTCATTGATATAGGAAGACAAAAACAGGCAATTAAATCCATACTTGTATTCTGAAAAATTTGATTGGAAAGAGCTAAAGAAGCTGTCTATCACTTACTATTTTGTTTATATAGCTAATCTATTATAAATATTGTTGAACAGGCCCCTTGGTAACTTCCTCCTCCCCCTCATCGTTTTCTCCTATCAATAACGCTAAGGAAAGAACTGTAGTGGTCTATGGTATCGATAATGTAATAAATATAGTATTGCAATTTTTATCCCAGACAAATAATAAAATTGATGCTTGTGTAGACTATACAAGACCATCGTTAGCTATTGATTATTTAGCTCTGAAGAATGCCTTTCTTGATGCAAAAAAAAGAGGTGTGAAGCTCAGGTATGTTACTGAAATTACAAAAGATAACATTTCTTATTGCAAACAGCTGCTAACAACAATGGTATATGAGCTTCGTCATCTGGAGGGAATGAAAGGAAACTTCTACATAAGCGAATCAGCCTATCTTGCTCCTGCTACTTTTCATGAGAAAGGTAAACCAGCATCGCAGATTATCTATAGCAATGTCAAAGAAATAGTGGAACACCAAAGATATGTATTTGATAGCTTCTGGTATAGAGCAGTACCTGCAAAACAAAGAATTAAAGAAATAGAAGAAGGAACATCGTCATCAGCAGCAACATTACATTATGAAACTAGGCTAATGGATAACTCAGAGGAAATTGTAAAGGAAATTTCTCGTCTTATTGCTAACTCAAATGAACTAGCTACTTGCTTGACTTCCGGTGGAATGCAATATAGTCATAAGTATTTCTTTGACATAAAGAAAAAACTATTAGATAAACAAAAGAAAGGAGGGCATAAGGGTCTAAGATGTGTTACTAATATAGACAATGAGAAAGTTATAGATATAGTCAAGATATACTTAGATTATGACATTGAAGTCAAACATGTCAAAAATCTACCACCAATGAGTTTTGGTGTTTCAGATAAAGAAATTGCAGTAACAATAGAAAAGATGGAAGGTGGTAGAGTAGTCCAAAGTCTTCTAATTAGTAATGAGCCTCTATACCTAAAGCATTTTTCTTCTATTTTTGAAGAATTATGGAGAAATGGTACTGACGCTGCAGATAGAATAAGTGAGCTTGAGCAAGGGACCGAACCTGCCAGAATAGAGATTATTGAAAGCCCAAGAAAAGCAGTAGAACTGGCACACAATTTAGTAAAAGCAGCAAAATATGAAGTTTTAAGAATATACCCATCGCTTAACGCATTTCGCCGCCAGGTCCATATAGGTGCTATGCAATTGTTCAGAGAAGCAGTTCAAAATGGCGTAAAAGTCAGGATACTTATTCCCGCTGACAGACAACAAATTATACAGGTAGTAAGCGAAGTAGAATTATCATTACCACAGATTGATATTAGAAGTATAGATAAAAGTTTAGAGACCCATATAGGCATCATAGTGACTGACAGAAAAGATTCTCTGATCATAGAACTAAGGGATGATACAAAAGAGAATTATTATGAAGCAGCAGGATTAGCGGCATATTCCAATAGCAAACCTATCGCTCTATCTTATGCATCCATATTTGATAGTCTTTGGAAGCAAGGGGAATTGTACGAACAGTTACAAGCTTATAGTACTGCTCAGAAAGACTTTATCAATATAGCGGCTCATGAACTGAGAACTCCAATACAACCAATACTTAGTTTATCTCAAGTCCTTATCTCACAGAAAGGAAATATAGAACAATATGATGAGCAACTGCATGTTATCAATAGAAATGCAAAGAGACTACGGATCCTTGTAGAAAATATATTGGATGTAACTAGAATCGAAAGTCATACTCTGACTCTGAAGAAAAATAGAGTCAATCTAAGTCATATGATATTGAATGCTATGACAGAATTTGAAGATCAGATCAGAAAGGACCAAAATAAGAATGCTAAAATAAAATTATCAGCAGTGTTATCAACAGAAACAATCTCATTTAACAAAAAAGAAGAAGTAAATGAATATGAAGGTAATAATAATCAGGATGTCTTTGTAGATGCCGACAAAGAAAGACTAGCACAGGTCATATTCAACATTTTAAATAATGCGATAAAATTTACCCAAGAAGGTAGCATAACTATTTCAGCTGAGGAAAAAGAAGAACGTGACAAAAAGATTGTCATTGTCTCTGTAAAAGATACAGGTAGAGGAATAGATGTCAAAATGCTACCTAGACTATTTAGCAAGTTTGTTTCAAATTCGGAAAGAGGAGGAACAGGTTTAGGTTTGTATATATCTAAAAGCATAATTGAAGCGCATGGTGGCAAGATATGGGCTACAAATAACTCAGATGGAAAAGGAGCTATTGTTAGTTTTAATCTTCCAGTAAGTAAAAAACAAATTAGAAAAAGTTAATTAACAATGCGATTCCAATGTAATGATGCTAGTGTTAGGACATAACTCATAAAGTATTGGTGTGAGGATATAGTAATTTGTTGTGATCTAAATGTAGCACTTTTGAAATGCATGTAATTATATTATCTACACCATATTTATTCGAAATTCCTTTATTTAAATCAAATACATTTAGTCACTGATATAACTTCAAATAAATTGCTCTGCTGCTGATAACATTAATTAAAATGTGTCTTATACAGCTGTATTAAAATTGATAAATGATAGAAAGTCTAAGAAAAGACTATTAACAGTATTATCGACAGGTGGATTGTCATCATTATCTGTTATTATGCTTGTTATTATAGCTGTAGCGATAATAGTAATAGTACCGTCAATATCAGCATTAATATTGCCATTCTCTTATGCTCAACAGCAACCGCCGCAAAATGCTGCTACAAACTCGGCTGCTTGTATTATCTATGACTCAGATGCTAAGATAATAACTATAACTTGTGATTCTACAAGTCTGACTGATATTGATAATCAGATCAAAGATGCAAATGTAATCCATAAAGAAGAAACTAATCCTACTGGTAGTGGTGATCATCATGGAGGAATATGGTTATTAAATGCAGGTATTGTAGTTACGGATACAGGTACTTTATATATCAATTCTACAGATACTACCTGGCTTAAGATTAATGCCGATGGAGATACTGCTAATGGAATAGATGTCCATGGTAGATTAAAGATTGATTCAGTAAAGATAACTTCCTGGAATATGCAAACAAATGATTATGCCAAAACTGATGCAAAGGGAAAGATACCTAGACCATATATTTTAGTTGAAAAAGATGCAACAGGCACTACAGATATCATCAATTCGGAACTGGCATATCTTGGATATTTTGATAGTCAAGGCGGTACTGGTCTTAGATATAATGGAGGTCCTGGAAGTCTGGTGAAAGGTAATCATATACACAATCTTTATACTGGTTTCTATTCAGATGGAGTAGGTGGAATGATTATTGAAGGTAATCTCATTCATGACAATACTGCTTATGGACTAGATCCTCATACTGGGACACATGATATGATAATTCGCAATAATGTGGTTCATAACAATGGAGAGGAGGGAATAATCTGTTCGCTAGATTGTTATAACATTACATTTGAAGGTAATGAAGCATACAATAACGCAAAATCAGGTATAATGTTTAGTAGAAATATGTACAATTCAGTAGCAAGAAACAACTATATACATAACGAAGTCAACGGCATATTTGTATCAGCATCAAATAACAATCAAGTATATAATAACACAGTTTCAGACAGTGAAGAAGGAATTTATCTAAAGGCACTAGCTCATAATAATAAAATTCATGATAATACCATCACAAATGCTAAATCAAATGGCATACTTATCAATACAGGTGCACATGATAATACATTTAGCTCTAATACAATAATCAATGCTACAAAATTTGGCATAAATGTTGCTCCAGATTCAAATAATAATAATAATACATTTGAAAACAACAAGCTAATTAATGCTAAAGTTGCAGGACAATAATAATAAAAGACGAAGAATAAAAGAAGCCAATTAATTATTATTATTATTAATAGGCTTTGCTTGCTCCATGTCAGCAGTCTTTGAAATAAAATGTAGTAGCGATAGTAATAGCAAATCGAGGACATGTGTCTATATCTATCTGCTTACGTAGGTTTGAGAATTTATCCTTGTATCGTGTAATAATCTAATTTATCTAGAAAAGCTATGCTTTTGTAATAGACTTTTCTATCCAATATATGAAGTAAATAATATCGATTATAATATGATGTACAATAGAAGAAAACCAAGTTTTTACTATCCACATCATTCCCAGGCGCAATTTAAGTGTCAATTCTGTTCTGAATTCTTCAAGGGTATCATAGCAGATGGTTATGTTGCTGATGTCCTTAATAGGGAATCAATATTCATTATTGAGCTAATTCTTTTTTTATAAAAGGTATTATTTTATTCAAAATTATGGACTCATGTTCTGCATCTGTATCAAATGATATCATTAGAATAGGATAGTCTTTATTATCTAATGATATTGTTGTTCGTTTTATTTTCTCATACAATGTAAAGGAGTATATTGGTTTGCCAAGTTTTGATTCAAAATCTTTTCTAATATTCATCCTCATAACCGATTCTATTGCATATAGTTCTGATTCACTATCTGTCAGCAGCGGAACTAAACCTTTTCTATACTCAACTACAATTTGTTTGCCAAATTTATTAGGAATACCTACAAATCTAATAGTCGTATCTAACTCTATTATTTGTTTGCACAGATTATGAACATCGATTGTCATCTTAAGATTCTGTCTTGTATTTCTCAAATGGATTAATAAATGAATATAATATAATATCCACTTAGTAAAAATAGTGTTATACACTACTATTACCACATAGCTTTGAAATAATGTTGTCTTCTTATAAGAGTAGAGATGAATATATATACTAATTTTCAACAATATTTTGGCTCGATTGATCTACTAAGCTATTAGAGAATTTAGAGCAAGACAGGTAAAAGCATGTTATATTTAAGGCATATACACGCTAGATTAATTAAAACTATTTTAAGAAATATAATATAATCTTTGATGCTGTATATTGAAGAAGATAGAGGCAATCGTCAGGGCAGAAGTAATGAGCAAGTTGAAAGAACGTCTTAGGAATATGGGAGTTGGTGGTATGACAATTACTACAGTATCAGGTTGGAGTAAGCAAAGAGAACTGCATTTGCAATGGAGAGGTATGCCAGTATCATATGATCTTATCCCACGGGCAAAATTTGAAATTGTTGCACCAGATTCACAATTAGATGACATCATTCACGCCATTATAGAAACTGCTAGAACTGGTCAACCTGGAGATGGTATTATTTTTATTTCTACAATAGAACAAGCAATCAATATTTACTATCTTGGGAGGACTTAGATCACATTATCAAGATTATGAGAATTTTGTCTACTAACTCTTATATTGATCTTGTCACTTTTCATAAAGAATCAATAAAAGTGAGTTAAAAATAAAGATTTAGCTCTTCAAAGCCCAGTGTAGAGTAAACCTAACTATTAACTATACAAAAGAAATGGCTTAATTCAACCTTGTCGCTTTAGCCGGTTCACCGTTAATTCTCTATTAAGGATTAGATATATCAATACTCACATACAAAAATTGGCTCAAATCTGAGAATTGAACGCATTCTAGAAGTTAATTTTCCCCATCTTGCCATTACGATAATCTTCTATTGCTTGAAGAATCTCTTCTTTAGTATTCATGATAAATGGACCGTATCTTGCTACTGGTTCGTTCAATGGAATTCCTCCTCTAGGAAGCACATCGAGGGTGGGATTCATTAGGAGTAGTAGTAGAGGAAGCAGTGATTGCTACTCCTTCTCCAACGTTATCAAAGACGACAATCTGTCCAGTCTTTGCAATCCTTTGCTTTTCCGCGGTTCCCACAAGAGCTTCACCGTTGATAACATATGCAAATGTATTGTATCATAAAGGATGAGTAAAGCTAGTAGAGAAGTATAATATTAATATACATGATAATTCAAAGGATGGGCATATATGAAAATTTATAATAGTTTGATACTGACGGCCCTTTTGATAACCATTATAATGGCATCGGCTTCTAACCAAATATTTCTGAAAACATCAGCAGCTGGTCTACAGCAGCAACAACAATTGAAGATTACAAATAATTCTAGTAACGCTACTACTGCAACTAACTCTACAAACATCCGTCCTAGCATTCAGACTGATTTTAATCCAAATGTGACATCTCCAAAAATATCCAAAACTGCATATGTTGATCCTTTTGCAGTAGTGAATGGCGACTGTAGGATAGGAAAGCTAGCACTGGTTGCATCATTTGCCGTTTGCAGAGGTGACGAAGGCACGCCTATTCACATTGGAGACTATTCTAATCTGCAGGAAGGCGTAAGTTTGCATGCACTTGAAACAACAGCTCATGGTAAGAATATTGATGATAGAAGATATTCAGCGCAAGGATCTCTTTTGAAGGCAAATGATACGGCCTTCAAAAATGGTTTTGCTATATATATTGGAGATAAGGTCAGTTTAGCACATGACGTACAGGTTCATGGGCCTGCATATGTTGGAAATGATACGTTTGTGGGGATGAAGAGTCTAATCTTTAATGCAAAAGTTGGTAATAGAGTTGCAATAGGAGTATCAAGTACAATAACGGATGGTGTTAGAATTCCTGATAACAAATTTGTACCGCCCGGAAGCATTATAACCACACAAGCACAAGCAGATGGGTTACCAGCTAGAGTTGGAAGTCCATATGAGACGATAAATAGTGGTGTACTCCATGTGAACCAAGAACTTGCAAAAGGATACAACGCCCAAACTATTCACAGACTAGCGACAGAGATAGAAGATCAGTTAGAGCAAGAGGAGATGCTTCAAACAGGGAGTCCAACAGGAAGTCCTAATGCAACGGCTAGTAAGTAGTATCTCTAACGTAGGATCTAAATAGAATAATTCATGAATCTGCTTCCTCTTATTTTGTATTAGTGGTAGTTGTTCCATTTCAAGATGAATCTAGTATGCCTACACTTGGGTTGTGATAGTTGTAGTAGTTACTGGTATAAATAACTAAGACGAACTACTATCAGAGGAAGAAGTGTAATAATATGACTCTGGCTGGAGTAGATATATACATAGTTCGAATAGCATAAGACAAATCATTAGTAGCATTTGAATTCATTACTGCGAAACTAGGATCATCATATAGACAAAATTTTAATTTTAATAGAAAATCAACAAAGTAAATAAAAGAAGTTGCTGATATTGCCATTTTAGGGAGTTGCTGCTATATTGGCCAAGACACTCCTTTAAGGGACTACTGCCACCATTCTGCCGCTTGAAACACCTGTAGTAGTAGAAAAACTATTATCATCTTTATCCTCATAATACGACGGTAAGTGTTGTTGTCTTTCAATACAGTTATGGGGTTCCCTTGTATTTACATCCATTGGCACAAATTTGCCATTTTCATTTTTGTCAAAATATAATTCTTCTTCGTTACAGTATTTGCACTTTACCATTTTCTTAATTTAATTCAAAAGGTATTGCGTTTTACAATTTTTCAGTGTTTCCAATTCAATCAAATATTGATTAATTAATCAATTAATCAATCAATCAAATCTACTATAATTTCTTTACCGTCTTTCTTCTTTTTTATTCTACACCTATATCAATCGTCTTTAATGTCATTTACCACATTAATGCCTAAAGTCTTTAGCATGGCTGCCGATGCCCTAACCATTTCTGTTATATATTTTGCTTGATCTATTTCATAGCCTCTAATCTTACTACCAATATGCAAGCATGTGTATACCTTCTCCCGTTCCTCTGTAACTGCCTGAACCTGTATAGTTTTAACCTTGCCAGATTCATCTAACTTGGGCTGCTTTGACTTTTTATCTTTAACTATTTCTGTCTTCATATTGGCCTCCGGATTCTCATGATTATAATCCTCGTTTGGAACAACGACAGGTTTTATCTTCCAATATTTGAACTCCTGATCTCCAGCAATCCAGCTTTGAAACTCTTCAGAGTCTACTGATAAACCTTTACTAATTCTCAACTCGTTGAATTCGTTGTATGATTCTCGTTGACACCCGTTATCTTTGTAAGAATTAATAGAAGTCTTGCATAGAACTATCCATAACTTCATTAACATCTAAATTACGATGGAACAAAAAATTGATATGTATGTTCACCTTTAACTGTTTATTGTCGTATCTACCTTCTATAGTATCAGGATAGCAGCGCTTATTACAGTCGTCCATAGACCATCTTTATTTCCTTCTGCAGATTGAGTAATATTTTGAGTCTTGTAAATCTTACCTGAAAGCTTCCATTGTTCTTCCCTTTGATCCCAAGTAAGAGTAGGATCATTTGGTAAACCTAGCGTTGTAGCAAGCATTTCCATAGCCATATCTTCGGCATGATCTCCAGCCTTTTGTGCTGTTTCACCTGTTGAATGATGTTCAGATAGATAACCATGTTGTGTATCATCAGCGGGTCTAGCAAGACCAATAGAAGCAGCGATCAGCCTGTTTGGTTCATTAGTAGAGGAACGAGCTAAAATAGTAAAAACAATTTCTCCAGGTATTAAATATTTTCTGCCTTCTCGTCTAGAAACTATTTTGCATTGTGGTGGTTTTATACTAGATACAGAGACTAGATTTAGATCAGCTATTTCTGCATCCCGCAAGGCTAATTCGAAGCTTGTAAGGTAGTCTTTATGTAAGCCTTTGCCTTTTGTTAAGAATATTATTTTAGGAACATACAATATTGGTTTGGATAATACTATGTTTGTCTTGTCTTCTACTTGCATTCTTTTAGTCGTACATGCAATAATATATATTAATAATGCAAGAGATAGTTAGCAAATCTATCAGTCGCTTATACAACAACAAAGTCTCTCGAAACTTTCACAATATCTTGAGTCATACATGATTATATCTTTTCGTATTCTTTAAAATTTTAGTCAGAGATATCCACACAAACGACTAATAGTCGTGGATAATATATATACAATTTTTAAGAGTATGAACTCTGTTCATGTACATCAATATTTCGTTATTTCCTAAGATTCTGTCTTTCTTACTTTTTCAGAGGCACCTAGAGTATCTGAAGGAATACAGTTGAAAACAGTTCAGATATCAGTTCTATGTCTTATAAACTGTTTTCTAGAAGTAAATGCTCCACCACTAAATGGCTTCTAGTTCTATATCCGAAGTCTATGTTGTAAGCAGAGATCACATATCTTCTAATCTTCTTTATGGATCTATCTATGAAAAAAACAATATTTATAAATTCAAGAAGATAGAAGCATATATCTCTTAATGATGATTCACACTAGTTGGCTAACTACATGAATTTCTGATCCGTGTTTCCTTAAGTATAGGTTCTTCCGCTACCATACTGAGATAATTATGGCATTAGGAGAATTAATTATAGAAGATAAAGGCAAGATAACAGGCCAAAGAGTTCTGGATGATGAGGGACCTAAGATAGAAAGTTCTTTTGTAACGGATGGAAAATACAAAGGAACAGAGGGTACTAATATTGGAACTTACTCGTCTTTACTAAGACAATGAGAAGAAGGATGAGTTATGTATGGGAAAGGACAAGGAGTAGTAACTACTAAAGATGGTCAAGAGATGGCAACTTGGACTGGTCAAGGAATAGGCAGGTTTAGTAGCCCAGGAAAAATAAGCTTTCGTGGATTGCTGTTCTTCAGGTACAAACTCAAAAAATGGAAAACTATCCTTTCTAAATAATCTTGTTGGAGTCTTTGAATATGAGGTCGATGAGATGGGAAATTGCTCGTCTAAAGCGTGGGAGTGGAAATAAGAATAAGATAGGAGCTGCTGCTCTTGTTTCTTAAAATCTAATATATGTCTGACCTCTTTATGAATTTGTAGGAGCACAAATAATTTTTGCTCTCTCTAGGGGGTCAAATTTTTCAATGTAACTATATGACCAACTATATGACAATGTCATACGCTGAAAAAAATTCCACCACAGAGACACTCACATATAAAAAAACTAGTACTATTATTACTATTATTATTTGATCATTGTCAGCATTAATTGAGCCAATTCATTTGGAAATGTAACCATTGCATCATGTCCTTTCGCTAATTCATGATAATTCAATCTGTTGGTGACTTTTAAGCCTTAAATTGAGAATCTCCGGATTCGGTGCTATAGATGTAACCTTTAGGTATTCTTTTGGCTTTGGGATTAGTTATTCTTATTGATTGGTCATGAGTATCCCATGTCACAGGAGATAATCTAGTATTCATCCAGTTAATATCAACACGATTAGTCACGCTAAATTCTTCTGGTGTGTATGACGCAACCAGCCATTCCTTGCCCGGCTCTTTTAATGCTCTTTCCTTGTAAATGGTTTCTAAACATGATACTAAGTCGAATGCACTTTTGTTGTCTTGTGGTATGTATGCATCAAGATAAACAAGCGGTCTAATTCTATCAGGAATTGTCTCTGCTGCTCCTCCAATAACTAATCCCCATAACTATGGCCAACTAAAATTACTTCATTGAGATCTTCGTATTCTAATACTTGAGTTATGTCAAGGATATGAGTATCCAATCCAATATTTCTGGATACCAGATGACTTCTTTCACCTAGGCAAGTAAGAGTTGGAGTATCCACATTATGACCATCTTTGCTCAGAAAAGAAGGAATCCATATTAAGAAGTAAGAAAAGTATTTGAACAACAAAATAAGTTATTATTATTTGTACATAATCACAATGAGCCGATCTGCAAAGGAATGGTCTAATACCCAAAATGCTTTGGCATATCTAAATGTAGCCGATAATCTTCCACATCGTACAGAAGGCGAAGCTGTTTTAATTGATCATATTCCTAAAGATGCAAATCGAATACTAGATCTTGGTACAGGAGATGGACGACTAATAAAATTGATAAAGACAGATAGACCAGACATAGAAGCAGTAGCCTTAGATGTATCTCCAACCATGCTAAAAGCTGCCAAAGATCACTTTGCTAATGATTCAAAGGTTAAGATTATAGAACACGATCTTAGCTTGCCATTACCAGATCTAGACTATTTTGATGCTATTGTATCAAGTTTTGCCATTCACCACTTAAAACATGAGCGTAAGCGTTCGCTTTATGAGGAAATTTATGATATACTTAATCCAACAGGCGTCTTTTGTAATCTTGAACATGTAGCATCGCCTTCTGTAGAACTTCATGTTAGCTTTCTAAATGCCATCGGTTATACGCCTCAGAAAGAGGATAAAGCTAATAGGCTACTGCCTATGGAAACACAACTAGGTTGGCTTAGAGATCTAGGATTTGTAGATGTGGATTGCTATTGGAAATGGCTTGAGATGGCTTTGTTGATAGGATATAAGGCATAGCATAGAAGGAAAATAGGTTTTAGAGAGAAAGATAATATGAATATAACAAAAGAAAATGATTTATTGACAACAGTTAGCATGATAAATAATTTTTGAAACACAGGACTTGTACATGATTTACAGTAATAGGTAAAATGCTGTTCATCAGTACGTGTGTGAGAACAATTTCAACATGTGACAGCAATCATATTATGCTTCGTACTATTGTCATACTTCAAATGGATCTAATCATGGTAATTGGCGATATTAAGATAACTCAAAATATAAAAGAAATCAATTCAATAAATAACATCATGTAGTTATCTCATGTAAATTATTAAACAAAATATTAATCGATAACACGTACTATTAATTCATAGTTTAGACAATAATACAAAACTACAGTTATTACAAAACAAAATATATCTGTTTAGACAAACGAATTCATATTAGAATAGGTACATAGAATTTTGGAATGCTTTTGTTACTTGCTATGAAGACTCTCTTTATCATAACTGTTAAAATATCAATTCAGTCTTTTGTTCTAACTTTAAAAGCATCTAACTTTCGTTTCATTCACTTGTACTACTGAATAGGGGCTAGTAGCAGGCAGTATTTCTAAAAGCATAATACACTGCTATCAAAAAAGGTTCATACCCATTTTGGATTTACTATAAAATCATTAACTGCTTCCCTGTGCAGTTCCTTCCGCTAGCAGTGACTGGATTGCTTTTTCTGTTTCATCATAATTTCCTTCACCAATGTGGTCGTATCTTATAAAACCTTGAGTATCAATAAGATAATCCCTTGGCCAGTATCTATTTTGATAAGCTTTCCATGTTGCATAGTTGTTATCCTGAAGTACTGGATACTCTATCTGATATTCTTTTACAGCTTGTTTGACATTATTTGTATTTTTCTCAAATTCAAACTCTGGAGTATGTATTCCTATAATGATTAAACCTTTGTCCGCATAGTTTTGTTGCCATTTATTCAGATATGGAATCATATGAATACAATTTTCACATGTATAAGTCCAAAAATGAACAAGTACAACTTTTCCATTTAAATCTCCAAGTTTTACTGGGTCTGTATTTATATATCCTGTAATTTCTGTAAAGTCTGGAGCTCTTTTGAATTCAGCCTTATCAGTTTTAAATTGAGCGCTGTAGATATGTGCTCCTTTGATATAGCCATTTATTGATGCAGTAACTTTTTCGCTTTGAATCTCAGCTGATGCAATTTTGATAAAAGCGTTGTCGATATTTTTAGAAATACTGCCAGCAAGTATCACAGATATTATCGCTATTAATATACCCGTAAGAACTGGGCTGCTAATCAGTATTTTGCTTTGGTTCATATCTCCTATTATTCCTCTTTCAATATTAATTATTTGATTGCTTGGAGAAAATTTTAAGTTGAGTCTCTCTTGTTATTCTTCTACAAGCATGATTTTGAAAGAAGAGGGTTTTGCTTGCTCCTGTTGGTGATAATTAGTGATTGATTTTTTATTATTACATGTTTTTTTCAGTTATTCCTGTCAAGATTTGATGCATCTGGTCCGTCACACTCGAATATTGACCACAAAAAGCAGCATCTAGGATTTGAAGATCTATTTGTTATAATATTATACCGGATTTCTAAATGCCAATACTGTGTTTCATACCTATATCATTTATTACAAGGAGATGAAATTTCGCTCTGGACCTGATAAAAAACTAATAAAATCAACTACTACAATAGGATTAGCACGGAAATTTAACCTGTTATATTAAGGATATGCTGATGAATCAAAGTGGATAGGCGGTTGGTTAGGGAAGTATTTGTAGTAAAAACAACCCTTAGAATAGCTGGTAAGGATTATTATTGGTCATGATTAATATATGTCAAGTACAGGCTTGGGTATTGTTTATATAAAAAGACTAGATTATATTTACACCTGCAAAATGATGGCCCGGGTTTCTGTTCCGTTCACCGAAGGCTATTATTGTGATAGAAGGGAAAGGCCAAACACGGAACTGGCTGATAATAGCCCCTCTATCTGCAGGAAAAAGACTTGTGACAATTACAAATATAAGGAAACTAGTGGATGCTGATAATGTTAATAAACACAATGAGTATTTTTTATTATATTTGACAAACCAAAGGTTTAACCCGCGATAAACCAAGAATATTTTCAAAAGTCATGATAAAGGAACAAAAAGTGTCTGATGTGACATAAACAAAGACACCAAGATAGATGAGAAAATGCAAATAACACTGACCAAAATATATAAACTAGTCGCAAAATAATCAATAGTATAAATCTGTATTATAGAAGTTGATGAGTAGAGCGTTCATTTAAAGTATGATAGAAGTGTATATGTGAATCCTTCTTCTACGAAAAATATAGAAGCAAAATAATTGTACTATCAGCTACGATGTCTGTAATTTCAAAAACTATAACCTTACGTGTTCCATCTAACACAATCTACCTTGCTCTTAAAGATACACGTTTAGAAAAGCTCTTTCCTGAATTCTTTATTGGAGTTACAAAAACGCTGGTAGTCGACAGGACAAACAGAAAGCTGACCTTCAGAACTATTATTCAAGGGAACCAGATTGAAATTATCGAAACAATCCGATTAAAAATATCTGGAAATATTACTACAGAAGTCGAATATACTACTGAGACAAATACACAAGAGGATAATCAGGCAGTACAATCAATAATACAGACACATATAGCAAATATCTTATATTCACTTTTAATGCTTGAGACAGGATATATCAATGGATTGATGAAAAGAAAAAATGAGTGATTTATCCTTTATATTGGTAGCAATACAAAGCAACCTAGAATCCGAATCTATCTTTAATATCTATTTATTTGATAAACATAATTTGTATCATATTTAAAGAAAAATGGATATTTCACTTTATCATAAAACTCAATCTATAATGGTAGTAGTAGAACTGAAGAATAAAAGAATCGATTTATTGAAATAAAAAGAAGTAAGTTTTCATAATAGTAAAGGCAATATTGCTAATTGATTCAATAGCACTAGTAATAGTTTCTTATGCAATATGCATTACTCGATATTGCAGTTAGCTTCATTTATCTAAAACATTATATTTCCTTTTAGTCAAGCTTTCCTTTCTTTGTAATGCGATAAATATATATGTACATGTCTGAGAAATGAGATGGCGTAACGATAAACTGTTAATGGATTTTAAGATGATTTAATTCAGATCTTGTCATATAATATATATAATATCATAGGATCGGCGAACACGTCTAGATTATGTACAAACATCATATGTTAACTAATATTGAAATACCATTAGATTATGAGTGATTTTATTTATCTATATATATTAATATAATATGCTTATTTTGGTTTAATGAAGAAAAAACATGGATTGCAGCAGTAAGAACTGTTTATGTTTTAGGCTTCTAATCATGGACTAAATGTTATTGTTGTTGTGTTAGTAAAAAAAACATCGCCACTACATCTATTCTCTTTCCCTTGTTCGTAACTAAAGTCCATATCCTGTGCCCTTGCTTGCTGTACAAGTATCGGTCATACTGGAACTTGGTGAATTATTGAGGTAAATCTGTCTTTTATATTCCACCAAGCCAGGAGAATTTTCTATGTTCTCTTAAATATCTTATAACATTTAGATAAAATAATGATATTCAAAAGCCTAGATCATTTAAACTAGACATCGACTTTAAATAAGGAGCAAATGCACATAAAATTTACTTTCTGTTAACAATGATGCTTCAGAATAAACATAATTCTAATAGTAGGCTCTGCTATATATAGAATTGTGGGTTTAAAAAACTGGTTTCAAAAGAAGATAAAGCAACCATTAACTGAAGAGAAAGATGAAATGACCGCATCTTCACCATCCAAAGGAGATTTCGAAAAGAAGAATTTTAAGGGATTGTTATCAGAAGAGGGCAAAAAAACGTCAGATGATAACATGTCAGAAGGTACCGAATTCCAATCTGCCACTGGAGAAGAGGTAGTATCAGATGTGGAAGAAGGATCTATTGGAGGACATCGGCAACAACCTTCGTCATTTGAGGAGAAGAAAAAGCAGGAGAAAGATCTAGAACTAAAGTCGATAGAGACAGAACAATCTCAACCATTACAATCCATGAAAGAGCATCAACAACCAGCCTCCGCAACTTCTGCTTTTCTATCACGACAAAGTCATGATGTTATTCCTAAATACAAAAGGATATTGATACCTCATGATGGCTCAGAGATATCTGACAGAGCTTTGAGTCATGCTATTTATTTATCAAAGCTATCAGATGCTGACATTATTATTCTAAATGTACTTGATAGCATTGAAGGTACAGATTCCTCTGCGGTCCTAGCCACTATGAAAGGAGGTGAGGGAGGCGAGCTTGACAAAGCAAACACAGACGTAGAAATTACTATGGAAGGGGGAGTTAAACGAATGATAGAAGAGAAGATGAAATTCTGCAAAGAAGCAGGAGTGAAAAGTCAAGTATTTTATAAAATACAAACGGGCAAACCACTCGATGAAATAGTTAAGCTGTCAGAAGAGATGAATATTGATTTAGTGGTAATGGCAAGCAGCAAAATTACTTCCTCAGTAAGAGTTCTTGGAAGTACCACTAGAAAGGTAATACGCACCGTTAAGAAACCTGTGCTTGTTATACATGAATAAAGGCTATAGAACAACCATCTAAATTGATAATATAAATACCAAATGTTCGATGGTAAACAGTTCTTGATCCAATGCTAATGTCTATCTTCTATTACGTACTATCTGCACAGATTGCGTTGTAATTCCAGAAAGAAATCACTTTGTGATAGTCCCAAGAATGTCTTTGGTTTTTTTAATATATCGAAGATAATTAACTAAAGTTTCCATAAATAAGTCGTTAAATTGAGTTATCCAAGATTATTGTTCTACTACTCTTCCTATGCACCATTTCATTCTGGTTACAAATCCTTGCATTATGTGCTCATTTATAAATAATTTATTTTCATTTATGACGCGACTCAAAGATGTCTCCTTCCTATACACATTTTTTTCTATTACCAAAAAAATCAATACGGCCAATACTAATTTGGGAAATCGACTTAGACTGAACTTTATTCATATATATCACAGAACCCGTTGATTTAAAAAGAATAGTGACTCCTATAGCCAATCATTGTCAACGTGAACGACGATGGATATTTTGAAATGTTATCAGATTATAGAAGGTAACTACTACATGCAAAACATTGGAATTGAAAAAGATAACACAGATTAAAATGAAGCAATTAGTATAGAGGATTTTGAAACCTTGGTCCGACTTATCAAAAACAAGAATAAAAAACCTATTTGAGTTATATCAACGATAAATATAGCTAAACAATTAGCCTAGTTAATACAAAATTGTAAGAATTGCTAACTTTTAATTTTGTGGTATTAAATAAAATGTTGTGATTAGTATATAATATCATGTCGGGGACAACAACAATAAACACTGGTGATTTTTCTTCACTATTAAGGTTAACATCAGATAAACTTCGATATCAGAAAGTACTTGTTCCACACGACACCTCACAGATGTTAGATAAAGCTCTTGCACATGCAGTGTACATATCAAAAATAACTGGAGCGCATATTAAGATGGTCCATGCAATTGAATTTGCTAGAGACATTCCTCCAAGTACGCTCCTTGCATTTATAGCACCTGAAAGACCATTGGAAAAAGCGAAGGAAGAGATGAAAAGTATGGTAGAAGCGGGGATAAGAAAAATACTGGAAGAGAGAATAAAGATATGTAAAGAACAATCGAAAATAAAGCAAATTTCATACAAGATAGAGGCAGGTAAACCCGTTGATGAAATAGTCAGTATAGCAGAAGAAAATAGTTACGATCTAATAGTTATGGCAAGCAGCAGAATTTCTTCTTCGATAAGACTTCTTGGCAGTACAACTAAAGGAGTAATAGATAATAGTATTAGAAAACCTGTTCTAATAATACATGAATAAATGGCTAAAAGTTCAAAGAGAGGAAGCAAAGAAATGTTCGAACGCACTATGTTTGAATTTGAGCTTTTTCCTTTTCTATCTTTTCCCTAATTGCCTCTTCAATAAATTCAGTTATAGTAATACCCTTATTAATTGCAAGGACCTCAGCTTTTTTCCATAGTTCAAAGTCTATATTAACTGGTCTATACTCACTTTTCATGTAATAAATACAGAGATTAGTAGTATTCGTGAAATTTATACTCTTTACATAATATATACGTAAACAAGCAATATGGTTAAGGTTGTCAATTTATTATGGCAGGGACTATGCTACTTTCTTTTTGATATATCAAGCAGTTGATGAAATATATTACATAGATAATCGCCTCGCCTTATAGAATTTTATTTATGCATATTCGATTTCGGATAAGAATTGTAAGAGAAGCGACTGAAGTAACTGAAAGTCATGCAGTTATGAAAAATAAGATCATTCTAAACATATCTCGCACTGTGTATTCTAATATTTATTTAAAATAAATATAATAATATCTTAATATAAAAATTAAAAACCAATCAATAGATAAGAAATTAAATAATGAACCCCTTGAGATTATAATAGAGTACAATTAGATAAATATGTTAAACTGTAGTGGATAATAATTTTTTTCTGGATTCAAAAATTGATACCAACTTTATGAATGCAAAATCAATAATGCAGACACATATTCTTATAATGTCTGCTTTTCATTGAAATTGTGTATTTGTCTTTTTATAATTTCTTTTTCTTCAATTTTGTGGAAGAGAGGATCTATCTTTCCTAATAAGTGCCCCGGAGCGATTTTAAGTTGTGATGCGTGATTCCATGGCTGTTCATGTACATTATCGGACATTCCTAACTGCTGCCAAATCCTTTCTGAAGAGTATGGGATAAATGGCTCTAATAAGATCGCTAAGGAATGTACAGCATTTACAGCAATAAATAACGTTGAGCAAGAATTATTGTTCTTTTTATTCCAGGGCTGCTTTTTCTGAAAGTATCGGTTAAAATATGTCGAAAATCCTAGGATCCTTTTAAGTCCCTTATCTTGCTCATTACGATGTAAAAGTAGTCCTACTTCATCTGCTATTTTTTCAATCTCTGAAATAGTGTCTTTGTCTATTGGATCATACTTTGAAGCCTCAGGAACTATTCCATTATATGTTTTTTGTGTGAAAGACAGAGCTCTATTAATAAAATTACCAATATTGGAAATGAGCTCATCATTTATACTTTGAGCAAAAGCACTCCAATCAAAATTCATATCTGTCTGTGAATAAGGTGTAATTGATGCAAGATAAAACCTTAAATAATCAGGATCGAATTTTGCAAGAAATTCTTTTAATCCGATATACCAATTTCGACTCTTCGAAATTTTTCTGTCGTAAAGTGTTAGATGTCCTCTAGTCGGTATGAAATCTGGAAGTTTGTATTCATAATTTATTGCCATACGTATGGCAGGGAGAAAGAGATAATGATGATAGGCTATGTCTTTACCGATGAAATGATAGATTTCAGAGTTGTTCCAGACTTCTTTAGCATTTCTCTGAGAATAACTTTTTTGTATAAATGTTGTAAATGTTGAAATATAACACAGATGGTTGTCAAACCATCCATAAAATACCTTTCCCTTGGCTTCCTGCAGAGGAATTGGTATTCCCCATGATAAATCCCTTGTAATGTCCCAATCCTCTAAGCCCGATTTGATCCAGTTCAAGACATACTTCTTTACATCTTCTTGCAGATTCTTGTTGTTTATTAGCCATATTTTTAATTTCTCTGAGAAAATGGATAATTTAAAAAAATAATGTTTGCTATTTTTTTTAGTAGGTTTCTTGCCGCATATACTACATTTCGGCTCTAATATTTGCTCAGGTATGCTTCCACAATTCTCACATAGATCGGAATATTGATTTTCTGCTCCACAGACGGAACATATTCCTAATACATATCTATCTGGCAAAAATTTTTTGTCATAGGGGCAGTAAAACTGTGTTATCTCTTTCTCATAAATATATCCATTTTCGTATATTTTTTTGAAAACATATTGAACAAATTTGATATTTTCTTCCGAGCTCGTTTTGGAAAAAAAGTCAAAAGTAATTCCTATTGACTTGAAATCCTCATAGTCCGATCTATTCCAAAATTCAACGTAATCTAAGGGATTTTTGTTTTCTTTTTCGGCTCTTATCAAGATAGGCGTGCCAAAATCATCTGTTGCGCAGACATGATAAGTTTCTCTACCTGCAAGCCTAGAATACCTGGTAAAGATATCTGCCGGCAAATAAGTTGAAGCAATATGGCCTAAATGGATTTCTCCGTTAGCATACGGCAAAGCACTTGTTACTATAATACTTTTGTCAAAAGGTAATTGTTCCTTATTTTTATCTGGCATTGTAAATAATGATTAATAAGCAATTATTTACTAAAGCTATTTAAGAATATATGTATAGATTGATAAGAAAAAACGATGATTATTAAGAGTATTATCAACAACAATATTTATCATGACTGTAATAAAGATAAATATTCAAAATAAATTTATCAATTAAAGTGCAATTATCAAGTTACACAAAAATTTATTCTAATTCCAAGTTGTTAAAGATAATAAATTAATGCGGTAGTATTAATACAAAGAAAATATCATGGCTCTTGGAGGTAGAGAAGATACAATTGTTAAATTACTGAAGTGCTCTAAAAACGGAAGCACAAAAGCTAAGATGAAGGATAGTTTATCTATTTCGGATGCCCAATTAAGAAAAATTCTAGCAGAACTGGTAGATAAAGGCCTTTTGCAATTTGTTGAACCCAAGCAGCTATACATTACGACTCACAAAGGACACTTCTCAAAAAAATGAAAATAAATTAGGATACTAGGAATTCTAAATTAAATATGATATTAGACAGTAGAGACCTAATAGAAAAGCAAAGGACAACGTTACATCATGTTAATATGAAGGTCTAATAACAATAATAATGCTTATAATCTCTGCATTTTAGTATATCGCCTGTATTTTTTAATTTCCTAAAATGTACGCAACCTTTTGATGATAAGGTTGTCTTAGATATAAGGCAAAATTATTGCTAGATGCATTACAATCTTGACAACTATTATTATTATTTTCTAGATGGCATAAGATTATCAAAATACATGTTCTTCTCCAATAACACATATTCCGTAATTATTTATCTCATTACATGCTGAGTATATTTCGTTAACAGAATCTCAATTTAGTACGATTTAATTACCTACCGGATGGGAGGGAGGTTGCCAAGCGTCATCCTCATCTTTTGAGATTCCAGTACTACTGTGTTTATGACCAACAACTATGTTATCTTCTGACAAGATAAATTATTAACGAATATTTTTTTCTCTTATGTATCAAAATGATCATCGGCAACGTTCTCAGCAGGACGGCTCGGGTCAAATTGCTATTTAGTATCTCTTTTATGTCCAGTTATACATGCCTACTTCTATTTATTGGCAATTTCATTTGTTCTGGCAACCTTTACATATTTCTCAGTAGCAGCAAGAGCAGTCTTCCTCATTCTCCAGAGAAAAGTTTATTGCAATTATATCTTGTACTATCTATACAACTTTGATCCTTTGAAGAATATCTACTCTCAACAATGTATGAGCGCATATTGCATAGATTCTATCCCGTTAATTCTTCTTGAAAAATATGTTTTTCATTCCAATGCTTTGTAAATATATCTATAATTTCTTCAAGTTTGGGTTTATTGTATCGTCTAAGTGCGTAAGAAAGTCTACCACTCATTGCAACACATTCCTGACAATACTTCTTAGTTCCTTGTATAACATATGACGAGTCGTATCCATATGCTTCTCCTACTATGCATCTTGCATAATCATTAATTTCAGAATATAGTTCGTTGACAATATCCCCATCATTTTCATTAAATATCTTATTTAACCGTTCGAACCATTGAGGTGTGATCTCTCTTAGCGTCAAGTATTTTTTTTTATTATTGTTGTTGAATTGGCAGCAAGAGCAGTAGTTCTCTTCATATCTTTTAGATTATAACCCTGGTATAAAATGGTAATAACGACTAAAAATTGTATTCATTGAGGGTTGTGATAGATAAGTAGTTCATTCTAAGTACAACCAAGGGCATGTATTGATTCGACGAATAATTGAATAGGCCGCTTCCAGAGGTCGTTTCTAGATAATTATTATTCTCTCAGCCATCAAAGTTTACTAGTCCTCTAGCTCTACTTGAAATTCCTTCTTTAAGTTATCAAAGACCATTAGAGGATGAACTTCTCTTCTTGCTTTGAACTTCTGAAATAATAGCTCAATTACCTTTGGAAGGATAATATCATCAGAGCAGTATTTGTATTACTACAAAGAACATAGTCCTACTATTTTATTGCTTGGACAAAAACATGCTCTTCTTCTTCTGCTTCATCTTTTACATAAAAAGAATATGAAAGACTTAAAATCAAAGAAAGGCTGACATGTAAATTTGACTTTTCTCTTTTTATATTCGTGTAGATATAATACTTTATGCTTGTACGAATAGAAAATTCATTTGTACAATTAACCAATAAATTAGGCAAGCCTTTCTCTGAAGAAGACAAAGAGAAATTAGCTAGATCTCTTGAATTGAATTATGATAAAATCCGATCAGTAATATCTGCACAAGAAACTGCTAAGGAACAAGCTAAACCAACAATTATTGAATTGGGAAATATTGGTGGGAGATTCTTTGCTTTGAACATTTATTATAGCACAGATGAAATGGGTGACGATATACCCATGTCTATTAGAGAGTTGTTGCCTTCTCAATCTCCTGTTCATTTAGACGTAATGGCCACCATCTCGCAATCACCTGATGATGATTCACAACGCAACTATTTGAAAGCAGCTCAGGTTTATGATGATGGAGATATTCATTCGCATTACATGAAAGAAGTTAGACAAGAAGATCAGGGAATTCATCATATTGAGGAGATATATTAAAATTGAAAATGTAAAAAAGACTAAAATATTATAATACAGATTATATCATTGGTAATTAACAAATTTCTTATCTATTACTTTGGTTGACACTGAACTCTATATATTGGTGATATTTATTACAAGATAGGATAGGCTATACTTATACAAAAGCAGATCGGTAGCCATGAGATATCGTCACAAATTAAGTCCTAATGAAGACTTCTTATGTTATGATCTGAGAATTTTTATTTTTAGTGGCCGCATATACATTTTAATTTCTTCAAAAGAATGATCAAGTGTCACGAATTCATTGCATTTTAGTTCTTTCGCTAGCAGTACGTGAATAATATCAATGCTACCCACAATTTTATGAACAGCAAGAAATTTGTAGGTTCTTTTCGTTCCACAGTGCCGACATCGATTGAGAAATTTGATTGAATCTCTAATATTAGATAAAGTGATAAAAGTTGAATATAGAAGATTGTTAACATCAATATTTAAAGGCCCCATATATTGAATTTGGGGTATTTGTTAGCCTCACTTATTACATACTCTGTGCGCTTGGTCTCAGAAGTGATAGATTTTAAAAGTTCAAATTCTTTAGTCTTCTGTCCTCTAAGAGCAGCAAGAATTTCTATCAAAACTAGAATTGATAGGATTCCTTGTCTTTTTCTTGCACCTTGATTTTCTTTACTGTTGGCTAATGCTATAAAAAAGTCCTTGGCTAAAGGATATTGTTTTGGGTCATTAGCATTTCCAAGTAAATAAGCTAAAAAGACGGTAGTATCAATATATGTTAAATCTTTTGCCTGTGGTTCATAATGATCACCATCATCGCCATCCACTGGTAACACTCTCTCTTATTGATTTGATTATTTCAACTGAATCTAATTTACCATTTGACATTAACTGTCTTCCAATAATTCCATCTAGCCTGAATATTGCATTTAGATCAAATTGTGGAATAGATTTTAGTCCACTACTTCTAGCTATGTTGATTCTACTATCCATATCATTAACTACTTTGGTAGAATAAATTTGTCCGGATTTGTTCCCTTTTATTATGATCTCCAAATAATCTTTTGACCTTTCTGCATGGATGCCACAAGCCTTGATAAGTTTGAGTATTAGAATTGGAGGCTCTAACTTTTCCGCCAAAAATCATACGCAGTGCAGCGATACATACTGAAATATTACCATACGATTCCAGTATAGACGCATAGTATTCAGATTTAATACAGTCTATTTTTTTATTATTAACACAGATGACATAGTTTCGTAATACTCTTACGGACTTTAACAATATTCTCGCGATCGGTAGATCATTTGAATCTTTCGCTAATCTCGTTTTCTTTGAGAAGACAATTTTATTCTCTAATTCTAGAGAGTTAGAATAACAAGATTCAGCTACTTTCTTTAGGATATTAACTGCATTTGGGTATTTTAAAACTATTGATATTGTCTGAAAAATATAATAGAAAAACTCCCGATTTGCCTGATCCAACTTCTTCTGAAAGTTAACATCTTCCTCACATTTTATCAAAAGTGATATTGTTCTGTTTTCAAATTGTTTTGTATACTCTATAATACTTAATCTAATATTATCAGGGATATCTTTCAAACTATTTTTTGTTATTTGAAGAGGGGTGGTAGTAACAGCGGCAATTATCTTAGAGGAGCGAAGGACTAATATCTATTAAGCTTTACGTGAAAATTTTTTTTTGGATTATTGCTTTACAAAGAGAACAAGTAATTGCTATGACAGTACTAAAAAATAAAAGTTCGTATGTATAGTAGCGTGTATCTACTATAACTGATTATGAAACGAAAGGCTCCGTTAACTTTGCGATAAATCTATAGCTGGATGAATCCTACTTCTTTTATGCACATATTTATTTAAAAGAAACAGAACGTCTGCAAAGTACGTTTGTTATGGGTTATACTTATATTATTTTTTAGGATTATCTTTTAGAGATACGTCCACAAAAGCTTTATCTCCATTTGTTAAAAAAAGAAGTCATGTTTCAATTTAAAAGTGGTTACAGCAGCATCATTATAATCCCCAAAAAATATACTGTGTAAAAGAAAAAGGATTTCTGAATTTATCATTGATGAAACCCTAATTCATTCAAATAGGCAAGGACTATTTCTGGTTATGGATTCGTTGCTATTATAGAACCATCCAATAAATAAGGAAGTAAGTTTTAGGAATTCACCTTTCATTGGAAAGAAGAAGAAATATGATTGTAGTAGTAGTAAGTAGTAGCAGAACAGTTTCTAAAGCATTTAGTAATAAATTATGGAAAACATAAAGTAAAGTATCTTCAGATGGTGGTGGTACATGGTATCTACCACCATCACAAGCCTGCAAATTTCTGAAATTAAAACATCATCATCATCTACATATATTCTTCATTTGAAAAAAGTATCTCATATATAGAAAGAAAGAAACAGTACAATATTTTAAGTACAGGACTGAAAGTTTTAATGATGATTATTATTTTCCTTGTACTAAGAAGAAGAAGAAAAGATGCAAATTGTATCACGTTATAAATTGGTTGAGTATGTTTGCGGATATTCATAATAACCTTATTCGAAATGAGATAATGATGATGTTCTTAAGTTAACAGAGCCTTTTTTCGGAATCCCTTCATCAAATAGTGGCCGAATCATGATCTTTGTTAAAGGAATTCTGCTAAAGAAACAGGGAGGTAGTTGCGCCAGCGGCTTAGTAACGATTCGAGTCAGCACAATCAAGACATCTCAGAAGCAGATGCGGCAGCATTCAAGCTGAATGTTGGTAAGGTTAAATCATAGGATAAGGAGTAGAAAACCATGTCAACCAGTCGTCGAAAAGAGAAGTCGCCAACGAACATTTCGCCGCGAAAGTTGCCAGCCGATGAGCCGGTGGGTGCGTTGGAGCCAGTAGCTTATTTTAATGGTGCGATGCCTACTGGCGTAACGGTATCGCAGCAAGGACGGATCTTCGTCAACTTTCCAAAATGGGGCGACGACGTCGCATTCACAGTCGCCGAAATCCAGGACGGTGAGTCGATCGCCTACCCGGATGAGGCAATGAATCAAACCAACCCAGACGATTTGGCGGCGGCGCTTGTGTCAGTACAATCAGTTGTTGTAGATCCGGCAGACCATCTTTGGATTCTCGATACCGGCAGCCCACTGTTCCAGCCTACCGAATTCGGTGGGCCGAAGCTGATCGGCGTCGATCTGAAAACGGATCAGGTCGTTAAGAAGATTCTCTTTCCACAGGAGGTGGCTCTGTCGACTACTTATCTCAACGACGTGCGCTTTGATCTGCGGCGAGGCAGAGAAGGCATGGCATTCATCACCGACTCTGCTCAAAGGGGACCGAACGGAATCATCGTCGTGGATTTAGCGTCCGGCGATAGCTGGCGTCAACTCCACGACCATCCATCGACCAAGGCAGAGGATTTACAAACGTTTCTCCCGATTGTCGAAGGGCGACCGTTGCTAGAGCATGAGCCAAACGGATCTGTAAAGCAGGGCGCCAGCATGGGCTCGGACGGCATCGCAATCAGCGCAGACGGAAGGCGTCTGTATTACTGCCCGCTTGGCAGCCGTAAGCTGTACAGCGTGGATACGAACGCACTCGTTGATAGGTCGCGCGACGAAAGAGAGGTCGCTGCCGCCGTGATATATGAGGGAGACAGGGGCGGCGCCTCGGACGGGCTTGAATCGGATGCGGCAGGATATATCTACTCTACTAACTACGAACACAACGCTATCCTACGGCGACGACCAGAGGGCAATTGGGAGACAGTAGTCCACGATCCGCGACTCTTATGGCCGGACACACTATCGCTGGCAGCGGACGGGTATCTCTACGTCACGGCTAACCAATTGCACCGCCAGGCGCGCTTTCACAGAGGACACGACTTGCGCCGCAAACCCTATACGCTATTCCGCGTTCGCATCGACGCGCAGCCTGTCCTGCTCGCAGTAACCCGAAGCTCGGAGATATGAACTAGAACTCAACGACATTCTAATGATGACTCTCTATTGACGGTTGGTGTCTGACGAAATTGTATTCCTACTAAAGCCGGCTGCAATTCCCATAGACAACTCGAGCTCTTATCATTACATTTTTTAATGTTCATGATTCTAGTTATGTTCTAAACTCGCCTTTTTTGTATGATTGTCACCGCCTACCTATCCATGATTGCTCTATGCCAATGTCGCTTTTTCTATTTTCCTGGAAAAGATACTCTGACGCTTTGGCATAACCTCTGATGAAAGTTCATGTCTAATGTAGACTGCGTTGGCTGCCCCTTCCACCATGTCTACCTACCTTACTGTGGCTTGTGTCATTGTGTGGCTATCAAAATAATGGAGCTTTGCGACATAGCAACAATTAATGGCTGCAAGGCAACCTAAGATGTGCAATTAAAGCATGCCGCATTACTAACTTGATTACTTAGACCTAGTTGGACCTGAAAAATGCTCTGATAAGGGTTAGGGTTTTTATTTTCATGGCGATAATGAGAATTTGATATAATTAGAGGACTGCCGCAAATGAGGTAATTCATTTAGAAGAACTAGATAAACTAACATGATAATTCATTGCACAGTATTAAGTATTAACGAACAAACGATTCAATATTGAAACGGCTCCGTTACGTCACGTATTAGAATAATATTACCTAAAACTGTCTTCAAATAGATATATCCTATTTTAACACGAGATTTGTAAATGGTCTTAGGTACATTAGTATACATAATCATTGTCATTGTGGCTATAATAGTCATTTTGGCGCTGCTCAAGTTCCTGTTCCAGCTATTCTTCATCGGCCCAACAGGAATCGAGGCTATGGATCTTGAAATCTTTAACAAAGTTATCTTGTCTTTGCAGCCGTCGAATCAGGGATATAGTGAGCTTCTAACCATCAGAACGTGAAAGTAGGTCTAAATGTGTCCTAACGATTGATAGACGGGACTTTTATTTTTGTTGTTATGTATTCAGATCGTTGTGTTTGGTTGAAATACTCAATTATTGTCGCATCCTTTCCTGTGGTTTTCTATTCTATTTTGGTAAAGCGTCTTCCTCAGTTCTATCTTAAATGGTATAATATCATTTGAATATAGTGATATTTTTGTAATAAGAACAGACCCGTTTTAGAAAGCACTGCAGTATTAGAGACGAGTAAAATATAATAACTAACTGGTATTAGGGTCGACTTGAATTCCATACTTGTCTGGACATGATGACTCATTTCATTTGCATTCCTCTGAGTCTGTTGAATCCTCAATTATCCTTTGTTTGTTATTTGATTATTAGTTTCAGTATCTTTAGATAATTAATAATTAATGAATAAATCTCATTATTATAAATTCATTTGTATTCTTATTGCGTTAAAAAATTTTTTTAGATATAAAGATAAAGTTAACTCTATTTACATGTATTTTCCGTAACTAAAAGCATATCTTTATAAAATTACATCATGTTCTTCTTGCTACTATTGTGTGTGTTTCCTCTACGTACCATCTAATAGTATCCTTAAACTTTGACCACCAATCCAAAAATGAGTCTGCCGTTTCAGCTTCAAGTAGCAAAAAACCATTATATTCAGTACCCCATGCACGGACATATTCTCCTACAAGCTCTATACCAGAAGGCAGGGTATCCTTCAGTCCATTCCATTGATTTTTAGCTCTTTCTGTTTCTTCTCTAGTCATTGCTTTAAATCGATAAAATACTAAGAATCCAGTAGCGGCCATATGTATAGAATAACAAAAACTCATTATTTAAATGCGTCAAGTATGACATACTTCGTTTGATTTTTTATAGAAATACAAAAATCCTAAATGAAAGAAATAACTGATAGTTGCCCCATTTTATATGTTATTTCAATGATCATTCTCCATTGCTTCTCTCACTGATAGTACTTTTAGAATAAAGTCTCAATAGTAGTCACAGTGTAGCCTCATTAGCTTACTTGACATTCTGAATAAAATACTCTTATATTCAGCATTATGTGAACAAGAGCAGTATTATCTTCTATTTTAGATATTAATAATAATAATACGGACACTTTCTAGTTAGAAGTTAAAATCTCAACATGACTTGTTAGAAACAATAGGAGCGGTAGTATCTCAAACGATTTTTTACTAACAAATCTCATAAAAACGTCATTGGTGCTGGATTTAAAGCAAAGGACCTAGAAGAATGTATAAGAATAACTAAGAAGAAGTAAAAGTATTCCTACACAGATGCTAAAAATATGGACATTTTTTTATATGACAAGAAGTTATGTGTGACAAGGAGGAAGATCTTATGTGGTTAGGAAAATTTTTGGTTCTTTTATGACACATACCTAATTTTGAAAAGTTTTTTATGCGAATGTAAGTTGAATAATAGATAATATAGCATCTGATAAGATATCATTCCTTAAATTTTCCACAATAATGAAAGCGACTTTTTCCTACTATCCTTCGTTTATAACAGCTGCACAGTAATCAATTATGTTGTCTTCTGAATCATAAAATTATGGTAAAGTTGAATATCATTTCCTGCTTCCGAATATTTGATAACTTGTCTCTCATATCTATGTCCATTAAAAAAGATTTATCGATACATTTGTTATTTTTTATTTACATTTAAGACCAACTTTGAGATTTTGAATATTCTCATTCATCTTTTGAACATATCCGATACCTGCTTTTTGTTCCTGTTGGTCTAAACCTTCCAAGGGACTCAGAATAAGGACTTTGCCATTAGGAATTTCTTGCGCAATAACATTAGCAAGACGAGGATCAAGCAAGTCTTCAGAATAGATTGTATCTATTCCTTTACTCCTGGATATCTCTATAAGTTTTTGTATCTGTTGAGGTAAAATTTCACCTGCTGGAGAAACTGTTTCATGTATACTGAGTTGAGTTAGATTGTATCTATGTGCAAGGTAACTAAATGCGTTATGAAAGGATATGAATTCCTTCTTTTCGCAACCAGATAATTCTGATCTTATCGCTGCATCTAGAGAATCAAGTTCTGACATAAATGTTCTGGCATTTTCAGAATAATACTGTGCATTATTTGGATCAATAGTTATCAGTCCATATAGAATATTTTTAACCTGTTGTTTTGCTAGTACAGGATCCAACCATATGTGAGGATCAAACGTCCCCTTCGCCTTATCATCACGCTCATCTGCACGTTCGTTGTTACTACCAGGCTCTTCACCGCTACTTTTAGTTAAGTTTAATCCCTTACTGCTATCGACTACAAATTTGGCGTTAATCCTCTTTATCCATGGTCCCTCAAAACCAGCGCCATTGTATACTAGCATATCTGCCTTTTCTGCATTCTGTATCTGTTGTATTGTAGGCTCAAAGTCATGGGGTTCCCCACCCAGTGGAATCAGGCTAGAGACTTCAACTCTATTACCTCCAACCTTTTTGACAAATTCTAATATGGGATAAAACGAAGCAACAACATTTAGTTTACTAGCTGTGTTGGGATCCTTTAATGTTGCAATTGCACTAGTATTGTTGTTGGTTTCCATACTAGCACTATTATTTGAAGCTGTTACTATGGAGGGATTAAAGGCTAAAGTAAAGCAGAAAATAACACTAATTACTATATTAGTAAATTTACTCATGTCGTAACATAATAATTAATAAATATATAAATTTATGTTAATAACATTTATTGTTAAATATAAAAGGAATTAATAATAGCTCTGCTGAAGCGCTGAAGGTATCTAATTACGATTGGACTAAAAAGAGTTTATGGAGTAGAGTAACATCACACATACCGAGCAGCAGCTCCTCCAGCAGTACCGCCGCTGCAATAAAATACTAGCATCAGATCTAGAGTATCTTGCAGTAATAGCATTCAGCAATGCAAAAAGACTGATTAATATTAATCAGGTATCTCTCTGGCTCAACAGAAAGAAAGTTCGGAAGTTAACAAAGTTAAGCGATACTTAAAAATACAAATGTATAATATACATTATGAAATATTTCTCAGGGGAACTACATTTCCTTTTCACATGTAAAAATAGTCCTGGAGAATCTATAGGTAAAGTTGAGCCAAATAGCCATAGGACCATAGAGCCATCAAAGAGTTCCAATTTGTGGCGATGCATAATAAATTGATAGCAGATCGTACTGAGATTGTCGGTAAGAAAAGTAGACCTTCCTTTTCTTTTGCTTTAGTGGCTGCATTGATTATTTCTGCTATTATGACAAACATTACAATTGGTTCACTTGGGATAAAAAATGTTTATGCTGCAGATGACAGTAACTGGTTCCTCGGCCAAGGTGCTAAACCAAATATGTATCTTACATACAAAATTAGTGAACACGATACTAATGAGGGCCAACCTTTTGAAATGACAATTTGGTTTAAACAACTAGATAAAACTGGAAATTGGATTGCTCCAGTGTTCGTTGTCGATCAGGGAAAGGTTATATCTGGCACCTTCAAGTTAAGTGCTCTGGATTTAACTGCTTTAGGAACATCATCTATCCCAAAAGAAATGTCGCCTTATAGAAATGCTTATGCTAATTCGCTACAATGGCTTGCTTCATTTGTTCCAAAACCTGGTCAGTCATTGAGTGCTGCGTATTGGGGTAAAATTGCAGCCATAGGAGGTTCAGCAATTGGTCCAAGCGGAACTGCAAAGGTAACGCTACCGGCAGGCACATTTGATACCAAGGTAATTACTTGGCATAAGGGAGTTGACAATCACATTTGGATAAACAAGGATCTTCCTTATCCTGTCAAAGCACAAACCTTTGCAGATGTAACGACAGGGATTGCTCCTATTCAGTATACATTTGACCTTTTAGCAATAGGTCAAGGGCAGCCTACGACGCCTAAAACTCAAATAGAGATTCCAAAACCCCCCCTAACCTTACAAACAGCCCGTGGAACATATTACATAAAGTTATTTTGGGAGCCAAAATTAATAGAAGCTGGTAATGATACAAAGTTTGGCGTACTTTTCATGGACAACTCGCAATCTCTAATTAAAGATGTTAGCTATAGTTTTGTGATCACAGACTCCAATGGTACTGTTCTTAAAGATGTTAAGGATCAAAAAGCTCTAAATGGAAATGGCACTCAAATAGTAAAATTCGATAAAGTAGGACCTGTGGATGTTCTTGTAAGTGTAGATGCAGTTTCCGGCGGTACTAATGGAGATTTTGTAGAGAATGCAAAGTTCCGTCTAATAGTAACATAACCAATATCACCTCGATAACATCTATACAAATAGTAATAGCACGGAATCACACCAGACCATGAGTACAATTGTAAAGGAATTGCCTAAAACACTCTCTTTGATAAACAGTTGGCAGGAGTTGCCAACCTACTACCCATTATGAAGTCAGAGGATTATATGTGGCCTAATAAAATATCATCTTGAGTTAACTCAATTATTATACTTCCAGCTTATAAATAAGTTTAATCACCACTCTGTCTGCTTCTCCAGAGTCAGATAGAGAGACAGGTTCTATATCATTAAAGATGTAATATTAAAACTACTAGAGTATAGTGAACTAAACCAGACAGCATTAATAAGAATCGGTGACTTAAATAAAAAACAAGCCCAACTCTTGGTGACTTGGAGTGATATTAATTGATAAGAAAAGATGAAACACAATTTGATAAGAGAAGAGTTACAATTTATAAATCTAGAACGACAGGAATGGAATGTTGTAGAAGTAATTTAGAGTGCCATATAATAAAAGAAATATTCCGTAAAAGAAGACATGCCACTTATGTTAAAGAAGATTAAAGTAAGACAAAAAGATTGTAATGCGTTTTTTAATCATTTTGACCTGAACCATATTGTGATGCAATATTGCTATCTATTTCTTGCTTTTCTTTTAAATATTCATTGAACCTTTTGTTCCAAGAATTTATCAAAAGATATTGTCTAATTCCTGTTATCAGCCATATAGACGAAATAATAATAACTGCACCTAACAATAAACACAGAGCGAATCCAAACTCATTTTCTATTTCCAGGACAGCAAAGAATGAAGGATGTAATAATAGGAAGGTTGAAAGTGCTATTGCCAGAGGTGCTAATATTACAGCCGAAAGAGAAACTCTTAGAAATGTTTTTCTTATCTGAAACACCCGCTCTATAAAGCCATCAACTAGGCTAAGGATATCACGGCGTGATGCCTTGAATCTTACATCATTATCTTCGAAGCCCATGTCTCATTGTCATCACATAGAAAACACATGATATTTAGGTAATGATTAACATAGTTAATCGACATTATTAAAATAAAAATATACTGGAGTATTCTGAAATAAAATGTTGTTTTTTCTATTCAAGGTCTAGGTTCCTATGCATAAGATAATTTTTTTGCTCTGTCCACTAATATGTGAATATCAGCATTTCAGTCTATATCACATCCATGACAACTCTGACTGCAACTATACTAAATAGCCGCTATCATAGGGTATAAATTTCCACAAGAGCTTAAACTTTATAACAATCATAAAATAAAATTTAAACGGAGATGTCTTGATAAGAACTATTTATTATCGATAAAGTAACTTGTTAAGATATATAGAATATAAGAGACAATAATATCTCATCTCATCATTTAGTGATTCCATTATAATTGGACGTTTTGTAGAATCGGCGTTTTAAAATCCATGATCCTTCTTTTTTCTCTCACCTCTTCCAGTATGAGCTTTTCTGGAGTGCACCTTTAATCGCTCCTTATCTTCAAATCGCATATCACAATGCTTGCATGTGACGGATCTATTATCGTCCTTTTCCTTTTTATTTCTTTTAAAAAATAACACCATCGTAGTATTTCGAGATATTGAGATGCAATATGAGTACTTAAACTAAGCTTAACATGGTTATTTTAAATCAATATAAGGGCTGATATCTCCCAGAATTGAGTCATGTAAAATTCTTAAATAATTCGTGTATCTCTCTATAAAAATCAATGATTAAATATCACATTATTTAACAGATTTCATGATTTATCCAATACTATCTATATTTAACTATCTATAATTTAGAATGCTCAGTGTTGACAAATATCACTATCTGAATCTAATGTGTAAATCATGTATGAATACTAGTGTTGTGCATATTTGATATATATGTAGATATTATATATACAGTATTAGATACCTTACTTCTATTTACTATCCACTTAATGTACCTCCTCCATTGGAGTACTTTTGGCATTTGAGATGCTTCCTTTCTTGATAAGTAATGCAAGGATAACGGATATCAATGAGACCAGAGGAGCAGTGACAAATATCAGATTGTAGGATTGTGAAGATGGAAATAAAGAACCATTGACAAATACTTGATTTGTCTGCATATATATTCCTGCAATAGCAGGCCCTATTGCTCCTCCAATAAGGTTTAACAGAACTGTCATGCCAAGGGATATTCCACTGAATTGTCTTGGTGTAGATTCAAGGACGATATTAAATCCTCCAACCTGTGTCAATGATAATCCGGTTGCTATTATAGCCAGCGTTCCTGCTAACATAGTCTCTGTAGAATGTAAAAGAAATATACAAAAGAATCCTATCGTGCTAATTATAGTTCCTATAAGCGTGGGTTTTATATTTCCTAATTTGGAAATTACAAAGCCAGAAGAAGGAGCAAATAATAGAAATACAATCATAAATGGAAGCTGGATATTTGCTGTAGTTATTGCATCTCCTTCGAATCCTCCTACTGGAAAAGGACTCCTTACTAGAATAGGTATAGTTTGATATACTGTGAACATTGTAAGAAAGCTAATTAGCAATAAGAAGTTGGCAAGAAGAATAATTTTATTATTTAACAACTTAAAATCAATCAATGGTGATTTCGTCTTCTTTTCTATAATTATAAATGACATTAATGAAATAATTCCTATAATAACGAAGCCTACAATGAGATGAATTGGAGTGCTACTGCTATCTTCCCCATCTCGGCCTGCACCAATAGTGCTAATACCCATTTCCAAATAAGAGAGAACAATTAGAAATGAGGTTATTGCAGCAGCTAAAGTTATTGCACCTTTTATGTCGATCGATTTGGTGTTGGAAACACTTTTCAAATCGTTTAATCTATTACAATCAACATTAGTACCTGTATGTTCGTTCAATGGTGGAGGAAGGAATAGACTTACTTTTTTCTAATGAAGAATTTTGTATTACTTCTTCTTGATTAGTATTAGCGTCATAGATGAACCTTTTAATTATAAACCATAATAGAATAGCAATAGGGATTATCGAGAGAAATGTCATTCGCCATCCAAAGTGCTGGATTATACTTCCTCCTATTGCTAAGCCCACTACAGAGCCAGCAGCAAACATAGCGCTAAATGTTCCCACACCTATTGCAAGCTTTTCTGGTGGAAATTGGTCTCTTACAATACCAAACGCTATAGGGAACATAGAAATACCAATGCCTTGAATTATTCTCGAAATAATAAGAATTGTTATGTTCGAAGATAATCCTCCAAGAAAAATACCGATAATATAAATCACCATTATAATCAATACCATTTTCTTTCTTCCATAAATGTCTGAAAGCTTTCCACTAATCGGAGTCATAACAGCACCAGCAATAAGATATGCAGTAAGTATCCAGGAGGAGGTATTGTAAGAAATGTTAAATTCTGTTATAATGTCAGGAACAGCAGGTAATAACATCGTCTCGCCATACATAGTAAGTAAGATAGACGAACCCAAAATAGCCAAAGTCAACCATGCGGAAGTAGATATCGTGTTCTTCTTAGCTGAAGTATTATTTGATATGGGTAGCGATCGCGATGCTGCTGCTGCTGGTTTGTCAACATTATCTTTGATGTTGACTTCTCCTTTTTTCTCTTTTACCATATATCTATATCAAACCTAAAACAAAAAGTCATATTACAATAAATCATTTTGTATAAGGAATATTCTGTTTTCATTACTTTTTTCTTGACCGTCCATAATATATCATTATGCCGGAACAAGCGAAGCCAATTAATTCTGGAATGATGAATCTCGAACGACATGACTCCAAATCGGATTCTCTTCGTTGTAGATTACCGATCAAAAGCGTATATTTGATCATTGACTAAATATATAATTCACTAGAGGTTTACTAATCTCCTATGCCCTTTTTTGATACTTCGTTGCTTGATATTCTCGCGAAGATCTCCTATTTTCTTGTTTTACTTAATTAACCATATTAAGCCAAGTTGCATATATTTAATCTGTCTTTTTGTCTTTCTCTGTGTATTGTAAATTGTGCTTTTCAGGGAATAAAAAGGATGATCTTATTGCTATGATGTTCTATCTTTGCTCCTATGAACTTGATCTATGTGTATACTTAATTCATGGGTACTTTTAAATTCCTTTTGGCAAATCTCACATAATGGGTGGTGTAGATGCTCATCTCCTTTTGTTTCCATAATCCATACCAGCACGTACAGATAAAAAAAAGTTACTGTCTGGAAACAATATATGCTTCTTTCAACTCATATATGCGGCAAAAGTAATTGTATTATTCATAGTATTTAGTAGGGATTAAGGAGAAGATCATATATCAGTAATATATAGTACGGGATATGATTATTACTTCTATTATATAGTAGTAGTAGCAAAGCCAGTTAATCTCCTACTTATCAAGCTCTGTTCCTCTTCTCAATATCTATTTGTTCACTCCATATTTCCCCTGGTCCTATTAGTAGTAATATCGCTCATTGCCGACTCGTCTTATGATAGAAACACTCTGTCCCAATACCCGTTGCAATATCTCTATCTCTGTCAATATCTTGTCTGTCAAAGGTTTAATCTGAGGGGCTTATTTCCACTTTCTTCTGCTTGATTCTGTTATAGAGGATGTCCTCGAGTGTTCTTAATAGGGGTGATCCTGATTGTGGTTCGTTCGACTTCAATAATGTATCGTCATTTATCACGCAAAATAAGATTTGATGTACCCAAGAGAGAGTGAGAGGAAGGATAAACCAAAGACACCGATGCAAAGTTATGTTGATTATAATTCTATTAATATTGAATAGAAAAGTCTATTACAAAAGCTATAGCTTTTATAGACAAAATTGATTACATGCTACAACAATGTCAAATTGTCAAAGCCTTAGAATGGCAAATAGATATTGAAGATACGTTTTACGCAAAAGATGCTATTACCAGTTTTCATTCCATAGACTGGATGATCATAGCTGTTAACGTTACTATATACAGGACTGTATCACTACAGAGGTATCTAAGTAGTAGCAGTCATAGCATAATGATAATTACAACTAATCTAAGGAGTAGCATTTAAAATATGAGCATTGAAAGCCTCGGACCAACAGCAGCTGCTATGGGAGGCGGCTTCTTTGTAGGTGTTCTAATTGGTTATGCGTTGAAGAAAGTAATTAAATTAGTAGCTGTAATAGTCGGATTATTCTTGGCTGGATTAGCTTATTTACAATATCATCAGATAGCTAACATAAACTGGAATAAACTTCAGCAGATGTCTGAAAGTGCTATTACAACACTAGCAAATTTAAGTACACAGATTCCAGGTATAAGTGGTACTGCCGATAGTCATGCTGCTGCAACAACAGCCTCACTAGCAATGACTAGCTTTGGTATTCCTCTTACAGGTAGTATATCAGCCGGATTTACTATTGGATTTATCAAAGGATGACGATAAAAGAAGTAAGCATTTCACTAATTAGATTTCTATGTGTGTACACTAAATAATACCAATTAGTAGTTAAAGACAGTAACCTATTCATAGGTCATTTTATCTTCAATCCAAATATTATGATAACAGTATAGGGGTATAATCAAGATGCAGCTAAATCTGTTTGTTATTTGTCATCCGATAGGAGTGGTGATAGTTAGTTTAATACTCTTCACTCAAGTGCTCACAGCGCCAGCTACATCTGCATCTGCCGAGCTGATGGATAAAGAACACGAAGATAAAGCCATCAAGCAGAAATTAGGGACAAATGAGACAAATCTTAATGAGGATAATATAGGGAAGCGAAAACAAGCAACAGAGGAGCTAACCAACAAACTTGAAACTTTTCAGAGGGGATTTTGTGGTGTTAATTCAGAATCCAATTCCAATCAATACATAATTGAATATGTCCTTCCACAAACTTGTGAAATGCCATTAGGGATAGCAATTGACGATGTAGATAACAAGGTTTGGTATATATCAACAAAAAAAGGTCTTTTAGGAAGCTACGATTTAAAAAAAGACAAATTTAATCAAGCAGAGCGCATCCCAGAATGGAAAGTACGTGAGAGTCAGAGTGAGTTCTCACAGGTATGGGATATAGAGATAGATAACAGAAGAAAAGGAGGAGGAGGAGATGTATGGTTTACAGATGAACAGCAAAATGCAATATGGAGATATATTAAATCTTCAAAAACATTTGAAAAATACCACATCCCAGGTGAATCAGAGTCATTTGGCACGACCTATCCAATATCAATTGAATTTGATCCGAACAATGAGAATATTATTTATTTTGTAGGTACATATTCTCCTTCACTATGGATTGCAGATATAGCTGAAATGAAGAATGGAACATCGGAAGGAATTTCTCAAATTCATATTCCTATTGAGGAAGGATTTAAAGGAATAGACCCAGTTTATATTACTACTGGATCAATTGCATTTGATAATAAAAGAAATGCAATATGGATTTCAGTACTATCTTATGCAGCACAGAGAGGTCAAATTTTCAAATATGATTTAGACACAGAATCTTTTAATGTATATAATTTGTCTGAAGAGCACCAGGCAGCAGGGAATAAGCTCTCCTTGGGGAATAGTTGTAGATGATGTCCATCATCATGACGGTGATTTATGGATTACAAATCCAGGTACAAGTATATTTTACAAGTTAGATCCAGAAGGTAAGGATGATGATGATAATAATAATATTAATAATATACTAAAGTTTGTAACATCAAAAACTTCTTCCAGGGTTTTTGGTCATAGAAATACTATTAATAACAATAGCAATCTTAGCAGTATTTACAAAAACAGTTATACTCAACCATCATGGATTAAGAAATCAAATGAAGGGTCTATATGGTTTAATGAACAACAAGGAAATAAGATAGCTAAATTTGATCCTTCAAATATGAAACTAATTGAGTATTGGGTTCCAACACAGAACAGGTTATGGGGTGTCTGTTCTAATTATGACAACAACAGCAATAACATTGATAGTAATAGTATCAATAATAATAGTAGCAGCAACCAGACATGCGGAATTGCCAATGTATTGCAGTTCTCTATAGGACAAGATCGTGATGATGATGAGATTTGGTTTACAGAATGGTCAGAAAATAAGATTGGCAGATTAGAATCAGATAACGACAAAAACTTGCCATTTTCAGTAGATATTTACAAATCAGATAAAGAATTAACAGTGAAGAGAGATGAGAGTGAAAAAATTAAATTCAGAGTTAAAGCGATAGCAGAATCACGATCATTATCTTCTTCTGCTTCACATATAGATAACATTCGTATGATCTCATCAGGAACATTTACTTCTACAGGAGATCTCGGAAATTCTACAGGATATTTTAGTAAGGAATCAATTTCGATGGATGCAGGAGAAGAAAAAGAGATTTCATTTACCTTTACACCTTCAACAGAGTTAAAGTCAGGAGATTATACATTGATGATAGGTGCTGAGAATGATTCTATCTCTTATTTAAGAGCAATAAAGATAAAGATAAGATAACGCGTTAGTCAACTTGTACTCTTATGTTCAATACTAATAACTACATAGACTATCTTACCACTTAGCAACAACTCTTTAATAATAAGTGTGTGAATTGAAGCGGTAATGCATTGCAACGATGAAATGTATAGAATAAGATCAAAACAAAAGGTCTTAATTTTATTGTGCCTAAGTATTGCAATCATCACTAGTCTTGCATCAACCACAAATGTTGGGCTGGCTACTCCAGAGAATAAGACATTAATGCAACCTCAGGGTATACCGGCTATGACAACAACAAACGCTACTAATATTGTTCTAGTCCATGGAGCTTGGGCTGATGGATCTACATGGAGCAAAGAAATTCCTATTCTAAAGAACGCAGGACATCGTGTTATCGCTGTTCAACTTCCTCTCCACTCTCTAGCAGATGATGTCGCTACAGTAAAACGTGCAGTTGAGCAACTTGGTGGACCAACGATTCTTGTAGGACACTCTTATGGTGGATTGGTGATCACAAATGCTGCTTATAATAATCCCAATGTCACAGGACTTGTTTACATTGCCGCATTTGCTCCAGATGAGGGGCAATCACTCTCGGATTTCGTCGACGCAACAAAGTTGCCGAAAGATCTCTTGATTCTCGACAGTGGAGGATTTATCTACTTAAACCCAGCCATGTTCCCCGGAGCCTTTGCTCAAGATGTTGATCCCACTGAGGCTGACATCATGGCTATTGTGCAGAAGCCCTTTAATCAATCGATCTTTGGCGAGAAATCTGGCCCTCCAGCATGGAAGCAATTACCAACATGGTATCAAATTTCTGAGGCCGATCACATGATTCCTCCTGATACCGAACGTCTCTTCGCAAAACAAATGAATGCTACCACTGTCTCAGTTAACTCTAGCCATGCCTCGCTTGTATCACAACCAGATCAGACCGCCGAATTAATCCTAAATGCAACAAAAGGAAAGTAAAGATGGCCTAATGGAAGAATATACCTTGTGCGGGGGATCAGATTATATCGGCTTGCAATAGAACTCTGCGGTGAGGATTAAGGTATAACTTACCTTTCCGTCAATTCTATTTTTTTGACGTAAAAACCCTACGTAAAAGAAAGTGTGCTTCGTCACTCCTTATCCGGTTTATGCTGTCAAGTCTTCGTCAGATAGAGAAGCTGTAAAAGTCGTCGGATAAAGCAAAGATGCTGCTGCAAGTTGTGTTGACTATATAATATTGGATAGAAAAGTCTACTACAAAAGCTATAGCTCTTGTAGTAAACAAATAGATTAAATATGCTACTACAAAGACTAATTGTTGTCAAGGCCCTAGATAAGCAAATAAATATAGAAGACCCATTATGCATGAAATACGCTAGTACTAGTTTTCAATCCATAGTATGGATGTTGATATTTGACATTGTTATTATAAAGAGGAATGCTGCAGTACTAAAGATATGAAAATAGTCATTACATAATGACAACTGAACCAAGGAGCAGTATCTAGAATTATGAGCATTATTGATAGTTTCATACCAACTGCAGCTACTATGGGCGGTGGGGGATTCTTTGCTGGAATACTCATCGGTTATGCTTTAAAGAAAGTAATTAAATTAATAGCTGTAATAATTGGATTATTTCTAGCTGGATTAGCATATCTCCAATATTATCAGATATTAAATGTAAACTGGAATAAACTTCAAACAGTATCAGAAGGAGGACTAATAACACTTTCAAATCTAATTATGCAGATTCCAAGTATTAGTGGAGGTAGTAATATTGATGACCATGCGGCTGCTGCAACAGCCTCGTTAGCAATGACAAGCTTTGGTATCCGATTGACAGTAGTATGTCAGCAGGATTTACTATTGGATTTCTAAAAGGCTGAATGATTAAACCGGAAGAATACGAATCAAAAGATAGATGAAGTTGTTATCTGATATGGAGCTAGACATTAAGACCTATTGTTCTTCTGCACCGCCGCCTCCATCTCCACCACCATTCGATGAATCAGATGAATTGCTAGAATCTCCGCTATCGCTGTCGCTCGAGCCTGAACTATCTCCTCCACCGCCACCTGAGTCTAAAGCTCGCATTGCCTTCATCTGTGTCTGTCTCTGTTGTTCCTTCACCTTCTAATGCTGCTGCCCCTGTTGTTCCTTCAGCTGCTGCAGTTTTTACTACTTGTGCTACATCATTACCGCCAGCTACGCCTTCCGCTACTTTCTCTACAGCTAATGTTGACAGCCTCAAAGTTACCTTGTTTCTCTTCCATAGCAAGAGAGTTTAATGATTTAGAAACTGGATTGTTAGGTAGTTTGACCTCATTCGCGATATTATCTATAACTTTTTGAGTATTTCCTCCTTGGTTCGAGGTTTCAAGAGGTAGATTTTGGACTACACCTTTGACCTCATCTGGATCACCGCCACTTTCAAGAGACACCTGCTCTGTAATTTCGTTTAACCGCTGTACTGTCCCTGGTGAGCCTACTGCTGCTTGAATTGCTACATCGCCTAGTATATTTATTGGATCTCTAGTTTGAGCTATTAAAGTCCTAATATTATAGAAATTATATGTAGGCGAATCAAAATTATATGTAGGGGCGTAAATAAAAGTATCCCCAGGACAATTGCTAAAGTAGCAAATGGTAATTCTTTCTATAGATTTTGATTCACGACCTTTGTGATTCTTCGATACATGATCATGAATAACTTTTACAGTATGCACAACCTTATCCCTTTCTCCTCCTTCTGTATTAGAAATTTGAAGAGCTATTTGTTTAAGTGTTTGTAGAATCTGAGTTTGTTGAGCACCAGTTCCGTTTGCTACTTGTTGTGCAATCTATTTTATTAGTTGACTAATCCCAACATTATTCTTCCGTTGCTGAGGTGCTTGTTGTTGTGATTGTAACTTCTGCGCATAGACCCCGGCTTGGAATACAGGGATAAAGGATATTCCGGTTAGTAATATAGCGGATAATAGGATAACTCCTAATTTTGATATAACGTTTGGTTTAAGACTCATGATTATGCATCTATACCTTACTAAAGAAGTAATTTATAATATTATTGATAATTATTATCGATCCAATCGAGATTGTACAGTATCCTAAAGATTGTCATACAATTTTCATCTATCAATAGGAATTAATGATAATTATTCCCATGTTAGGACTCGTTTAAATCTATTATCTTCAAAATAGAAGAAGCTACTTATTATCCTATTGTATATTCCAATAGATAGTTGTATCTTCATTGCCTCTAGATTCAGGAGATGGCGATGGTGTTATTGGAATAGAAGGAATTGATTCTGGACTAGTAGGTGTTGTTGTTTTTGCATTCGTATTATTATCTTCCCTTATGGGAGGTAAAGAAGAGGAAGAAGAACTAATACCACCACTAACATTACTCTGTTGTTCTGCTACTAATGAAGCTTGCCTCTGGGAAGGTTCCATTACTCCAATCACATTTACACTATAACTTTTTGTTATATTAGCAGCAGCACCATTATTAGTAAAACACGATAATTTAGAAGTAAGATTGTTTGTTCAATTTGTAATAAGATGATATTTATTAGTATATGTAAAAGTCCAAGTAGAATAATCACTAACTCCACCAGGACCCCTATGCAGCCATAATCTTGCTTACCTATCAGCTACTAGAACTGATGGTTCATCCATAGAAATGTGAATGGATGGAGTTTGAGATTAAAGAGGAATTGGATGCATACCAGAGAGAGCTCGATACACTAAATGAAATGTATAGTTCATAATGCAGCCTTAGATGCGTCTAATCCATGTTTGGATGTTAATGTTGATTTGTGGGTTGCGCTAGCGGATGCAGATCTGTGTGCAAGATTTGATCAGGCGGCCATCATAAACTATTAGTGGCGGAAAAGGTATGTGGTTTTAATACTATGCAAACTTTAATCAAACTATTACAACATGGTAAATTTAATATCAAGAAAAGAAAAAAGATGAAATAAAGAACATATTTCGCATAATTAGAGATGAGCCATTCCGACGCTACTGCGAGAACACTGATTTTTCTACTAATCCAAATATTAGAAAAAATACCAGAAACCTGATTGTTGCTAAGAAATACACTTCTATCGCCTCAGCGTGTTTACATCAGAGACCTCAGTTTAAGTTATTAACTCATATCTCTTTATTTTAACAATGGATAACAGAAGCCTAGATGACGAACGCCCTCCAAAGGAAGTTACTGCGGTCGTCAGTAGGAAAATAAAGACCGGGTACGAGAAGGATTACGACGACTGGGGTCGGCGTTATATGATGTTAGAGAGAAAGGTTCCAGGTTATCTTGGATCGACAATAATCGTGCCTGGAGGCAGTAATTCATCTGTGCGGTACATTATTAATCGCTTCTCCGATGAGGCCTCGCTGGATGCATGGGAAAAATCAGAAGAAGCCCTCAAGCTAATGGAAGAAGTGAACAATTGCTCTACTCGATATTACGAGAGAGCGACTGGTCTGGAGACGTGGTTTACCCTGCCAGACTTGAAAACTATAGTTGCTCCTCCTAGATGGAAAATGGCTATAGTCTCATTCATTGGGGCATACTCTATTAGCTCGCTAGCTCAATATATCCTTAGTCTTTACTTAGGACAATGGCCATTGCTTACTGGTATCCTTATAAATATAATACTAGTGGTCGGTCTTACCTATTTAGCAATGCCTGTCTTGAGTAGATTGCTGCGCCGCTGGTTATACCCAAGAAACGTATGACATTTGTAGTAATGAACTGCCTGACTTATATTATGTATAATATGGTGGTACGCTACACACAATAGACATTTGGTAGATAAAGATATACATCTAGATCTAGTAAAATATTTTCTTTTATTAATATCCAATTAACCCAATTTTTCTGGGCTTTATTATTGCCTGTCGGCAAATTGTAGTTATAAAATTACGTACAATCCAACCTCCTGCAAACTAAGTCTGGCTTCAATGATGACGATCACTTCATTCGGGTCAACAGATCCGGATAGCAGACACGTACTAAAATGGCTTCTATATGTCTAGATCATTAGAAAAAGAGTCGATAGAATACCTGCCTAGGGACCTATGTGAGGTAGAATTATGCCAATCCTCATCCTAGTATGCATATGATATCATATCTATTCTATTAAGAAACAACTTCCGATTGGCCCTTTACTGTTCTTTTTGCATAAGCTATGAAAGTTCATCTTGGATGACAAATAATGACCAATAACGATTGTATTGTATATTCACTTATTCGAGAACGAACATTTAGCTTGTTAACTCCAGCAGCTCTGCTTTAGACATAGCGAAAATCCTGCCTCAGGGTTTCAAGGAAAAAGCCTATTCTGACCTCGCTTTTATTGGAGTTTGGCTCAATCTGAGATCATTCCTCCGTTCAAATTGAGCACCGCCCCTGTCATCCCGCTCGATTGGTCAGAGGAGGCAAAGACGAGCGCATTGGCTAGCTCCGCGAGCGTCGTTAATCTCTTTGTATGAGTCATGCTCTCCATGGACGCTTGAAGCTGCTCGCGAGTCATACCTGAAGTCTGCCCCTGGAGCCCATACGAGATAGTGATGGTCTCGGTTTCAGGCAAACCAGTGGTTCGAACACATACTGTGCGTATACCCGATGACGCGAGTTCCATTGAAAGATTTCTTGACAAAGCTTCCATTGCGGCCCATGCTGGCGCCATTCCGCCCACAAGAGGCGTAGCGAGACGGGCCGGGCTTGGCGTAATGAAAAGGATAACTCCAGATTTCCTTCGGATCATGAATCTCGCGGCAGCTTTGGCCGTTATGAAATGTGATTTGGTGTAGGTTGATACGGGAAGAAAAAAACGTTCAGTGGGAAGTTCTATAAGCGGAATTCCTTCGATTCCCTGGATGGGAATTCCAAAGGCGTTAAATGAGATATCGATGTGCCCTGTCTTTTCAAAAGTCTTCTCTAAGTGGTCATTAACTCCCTGCTCATCTAGTGCGTCGACTTCGGCTACCTCAGCACTCAAACTAGCGGAAGAAATTTCCTGTGCGACTTTATTGAGTTTTGATGTTGACCGGCCAGTGAGAAAAACTCTGGCGCCTTCTCGTGCAAACGCATGAGCGGCTGTTGATCCTATTGCGCCTGTTGCACCATAAATGACTGCTACTTTATCTTTAAGCATCATACTACTACTACCTCTACAATTACTTACTAATTTCTTCTCGAATATAGGGTTAACTGTCTTGACTCATTATAATCTTCTATTGATAGTTTTGATGATAGGACCTTTTATTATCATTCATTTGACATTGCTATAAATTTCTGTTTGATCATATCTGGACTCTTTGATATGTATATCAATCTCATGAATTAGTTTCTGTTGTTATTATGTGTTGGTAACGATAACGATGATTACCTAATGGTTGCGGCTGTCCTATGCTCCAATTTGTCAATTCTGTTGTTAACTTATTGTAAAGCTTTTCAGCTTCTTCTAATATCAAAGCAGTATAGCTATCATTGAATGATGGTTGTTGTTGCTGTCGTCCTGATAACATTAACGAAGGATAGTTACGTCCATATATAATAGTAGTATTATTCGAATCATCATTTATTACGAATTCACATAATTCAGAGTTTCTTCTTAATGCTTCAATTATTGAGAGAGTAGCAACTTTCAATAGTAATTTACTGTCATTTAATACACTTCCCACTTCTTCATAAGCTACCTGTTTTATTTTATCAAGATATTCTTCATTATTGTCCTTAAATTCTGTTATAACAGCCTCGACCCTTGCTCTTTCATTGTAGAGATTTCCTATCTCTCTTCTTTCTCTTTCACAAGATATACGAAAAGAATTCAGGAGTTTGGTTGTTGATGCTATTTGGTTGTTTAATTGGTATAAATCTCTCTCATCTATACGCTTTTGAAATTGCAGTATACTTACATCATTTCTCAGTCTTTTATATCGCTCTTCAATAGCTGGTAAGTCGTTACTAGCAATTTCAAGAACATTAACAACTTGCTTGACACCCATACCTTTCGCCTTGGCTAATTTGTATAACTTTAGAAATGACGCAATATCATCTTTAATCTCTTCATAGACCATATTCGGGCTATGTAGCCGCTTTAGCTTCCAATACTCTACAGAATTTAGTTGCTTCTGACTCTCTTAGGTTTAATGTAATAGCTACTTCTAAAGGAGTCTTACTTTCTGAAAAGAGTTTGTATGCTTGAGCTGATATAGATAGATGTTGCTGCTCCTCTTGTTCTTGGTTTTGGTTCTTGTCTGAACCTATATTATTATCTTCTTGTTTTATTCCTTCTGTCTTCTTCTTCCTTCCTTTCTAACAATGCCAGCGTTGCAAGTCCTTTCTTGTACAGTGATGGTCTTATTATTAATTGGTATGAACGAAGAAGGAGAAGAAATATCAAAATCTCTTTTATCCTTCCCTGTCGCTACTCTTCTAGTGCCCTTGATATGACGAGATATTATTCTTCCATCACCATCGGCATCGTCACCAAATTAATATTATCACATCCTCCTCTTCTTAGACAGAGATTATTAAATGCGCTCTTACCAGCATTATTAGTTAGTTTAATACTCTTCAGTCAAGTATTTACAGCATTAGCATCATTATCATCATCCCAGACATATAAAGAACTAAGATATCAAACAGAAATCAAAGTCAAGTGATACAAAACCCAATGATGAGGATACTATAGGGAAACAAGAAGAAGACGCAGAGAAGCAAGAAAGCAATGGTGATACCAGAGAAAGAGAATCACAAGATAACATTATGATAGATGGTGATAATGGTGATGATGATATTAATTCATCTGAAGATGATGATGTACCTTTAGAATTACCCTTTGATTATATAATACCATTTCCTTAAGTGCCATATATTATTGTTAATTTATGTAATGTACATCACATATTTATGGTAGTTCCTTTCTTTAGAACAACATGTAAATTCAGATTCATATTATAAATAATAATTTGATTTGATTCTAGTCCTTGTTCCAATCCTATACTATTACCAATACTGTGGTGGAGACATTTGTTGCTTTACTTCAATTGTAATTTGTTGATAATATGTTCTCTTTTGTAATTATGCGGCCATAAAATTAATGATATTCTTCTGCTGCTGAATCTCCTCTCTGCCTACTCAACCTGTTGTGGTAGTTTCTATAGATATACCTCTTGCATTTGCTGCACTTTTTAATTCCCTGATCAAACTCTGCAATGCTTTTGTAGCATTATCTTTATTGTGAACATCTATTGCGGTCATGGCGTCTTGTACATGGCTCATAATCATTTCCATTGAATTTTGAGGAATCATTACCATAGCACTTTGATTAACTGCACCACCACCTTCCCCACCAGTCTGATTAGCTGCTTCTCCGCCATCTGCTGTATCCAAAGCTGGTGGTGGTGGAGTTCCTGATGATGGACTACCTCCTGGTGACGGCGGTCTTGGCACCGCTGATGGTGGTGGTGGAGTTCCTGATGATGGACTACCTCCTGGTGACGGCGGTCTTGGCACCGCTGATGGTGGTGGTGGAGTTCCTGATGATGGACTACCTCCTGGTGACGGCGGTGCTGGTGACTGTTGCACTTGACCTTGGACTCGAATTTGTAATGCGGGGACAAGAGATATTCCGGTTATTAATATAATAGATAATCCAATAACTGATAATTTTGACATATTATGTGTTTTAAGATTATGCTGATGATTATGCATCGATATGTTACTCAAGGAGTAATTTATAAGATTATTGATAATTATTATTCATATAATAGGGATTACATAACATGTCAAGTTTGTAATATACAATTTTCATTTTCATAAGACATTCTTCAATTGAAGAACTCACTACAAATTGATTGTCTAAGGTATTATTATCATTCATAATTGTTGTCACAGAGAAATAAAAGGAATTATAGCAATCATCCAGTTCTCTTATGAGAAATGTATTACGGTGCCGGATGACCGCAACCTTCTCCTCCTAGACTAATGATGACCTGGACTGCCATGAACTCCTCCCGAGCCAAATGTAATTGTACTGGTCTTAATGCATTTTGCACTACCACTACATTGATTCACTTGAGTTTGTTTGACACTGACTTTTGTACTGACTGCTGCTGCATTTGCTTCTTGTGTAACAAGTACAATAACTTACAATGCTAGCATACTTGCTATAATCACAGCAGCTATTGTTATTTCTAATGTTGAACTTTGATATTTCATCATCATAATTATAACATCTGAACCAAGTTATCTACTTAGGTAAAACCCACTTTTGATATGTTGACACAACTGTCATAATATCACAATGGTTAGGCTTTATCATAATACAATGCTTTGTTATATTATTGTTTATTATCATTATTATTATTTTGATATAAAGAATTTTTGTAATGATACTGAATAAGAGTAATAATAACTGAAAATATTATTACTGTAGCCATGTCTGAAGATCAAGACTAAGTCCTCCTTCCATTGAAATACCCAACAAAACTTTTAGAAAATGACAGCAGTGAAGGCTGTGAAGGCTCTATAGAAGACAGAAGGTACTCAAAACAAATACAAATGTAACAAGTGATAATAATATACAGGATAACTATAAGAAATAACATAATAATATACAAATTCTAACAATATCATCACTCAATGGATGATGAAAAGACTATACCTTGTCAGGAGCCATCACAGGCTTTACAATCACCACGCTTTTTCATTTTTGTGTTGCTCCATCACCAACACTACTACCAATAGTACCTAACACCATGGCCATTATCATAATAATCATCACTTCTCTGTTCTCCTTGTTCCTAATGCACAGATAAAACATAATTTGAAAGTGATAAGGCCCTTTATTCTGTTGCTGGCAAAATTAAGTTCTATAGTATGAAATATAATGAAATATAATGCATTTTTAATATTATAACTATGTACAAGAAATCGATTTAAACAAGTTTAATGAAGCAAAGCATATGAATGAGACTGCTACTGGTACACATAAAATAATAGATAAAGGCGGACGTGTATTAACAAATGCCCAAGTACAGTTGATTTTCTGGGGTGACTGGAATAATTCTTCTCTAAATCCATCCAAGGATAAAATCGTAGCTGCAACGCAGAATATTATTAATAGTAACTACTATTCAAAACTATCACAATATCGTGGTGTACAAAAACCCACATACCTTGGATTTGTTATTAATAACATATCACCTCTACCTACTACTTTTGAAGATAGTGACATAACAGAAGCAATAGGTCATTCTATAAAAGAAGGATCAGTTCCAGATTTCAGATCCTTTAGCAATGGTGAGATTATATATATTGTAATTCCTACACCTGGTCATGAAAGTACAGATAGAGACAATGATGCATTCCATGCTAACTTCAAATACAAAGGAAATGACAAAGGTGTCTATGCTGTATTATATTCTTGGGAAGATGATGAAGGTAAAGATATAGAACCAATCACAAGAGCATTGGCACATGAAATAGCTGAAGCCTGGACTAATCCAGGACCCAAGGCTGCTTTCATTGGCCCAGATGATGAAGAAATAGCTGATTCTTGTGAAGACATTTCTGATACAGTAAACGGAGTAATAGTAGAAGGATATTGGTCTGATTTAGATGGAGACTGTGTGATTCCTAAGTGATGATGATAATAATACATCAGGCCGGATTTAACAAGGTTGATACAAGTAACCCAATTGAAAATAGTTTTGAAAGTACCTATCTTCTATAGAGCCTTCACAGCCTTCACAATCATCATCACACTTAGAATAAAGCCGAGACAAACAATCTATTACCCATTAAAGTTGCTTTTGTTCCTTCTCTCTTTCTTGCCATTTATGAAATTTCTCTCCAAACATATACCATACTGTAATTGATGCAAATACAAAGGCCGCCGTAGAAAGCAACCTTAATCCATCTATGAAAATAGAGAGCAGAGCACTAATCAATCCTACAATTATGCAATAGAGTAATACCTTCTTAGGAGTGAACCGGTAGTCTTCTTTTCCATCTTCTCTTCTATTATTTATCATCATCCCTGAGCTTAATCCTGCTGCTGCTGATGATGGTGCTCCTTCTGTTTTTCCTTTTCCTCTTCTGGCCATAACCCAAATGCCACCAGTTCCAATTATTAGCAAGCCTATACTTAGGAGAATTGTTCCAACATTGACAGAATTCTGTAATAGTCGTGTACTTTACGATCCTTAAGTAAATCTATACCAGGATAGTTATCTAATCCCAATCTTGATTCTAGCTAGCTGCCCTGAAGGAGAATCCTCAGTTAATATGTTGTATGTATAGTAACCTACCACACCTAAGGCTGCTATTCCATTGCCTATAAGACTAAGGCGATTGGCAGAAGAGGGCATTTAATTGTCAGTTATTTTCATAATTATTAAATCAGATTGCCAAAGAAATCTTGTGCTACCTTTAAACTTTTGAGATTATATAATACACATCATTACCACTACACATTATGGTGATTCATTTAGTTGACAGTAATGATGATAATTTCCATAATGTCATTTTCTGAGCGACTAAATTGTTTCTCCGAGATATACTAGGAACTTGACGTTGGGTAGAAGCAGTAGCAATAGTAGATGGTAGAATAACTTGACTATGAAGTTGTAGTTGTTGCTGCTGATTATTTTGAGCTATCTGTTGTTGCTCTTGTTGTTTGAGTACAAGATATTCAGGCTGACTATGAACTTGCTTTAGTATATGACGTATTGTAAACCTAAGTAATTCTGATGTACTTTCTTCTTTAATCAATCCAGATTTATATTCTAATTTGGTTAGCATTTGAAATGCATTATAATCTTCTATTGATAGTTTTGTAGAGATGTACCTTTGATAGTTTCTTGTTGTTCTTTTGATACTGATGATTTACAGCATCCATATCCTACTGTAAGTAAATAACATATTGAAAGCTATAAACTCTTAGGTAGACCAGGTAGATTTAGGTATACAGCTTTGTACGGTCTACTCATATGGGTCAAAATGTGTGGAAAATTCTCTAATTGTATGCAATATTGTGGGTAAAAAGTGTGTGGAAACACTGATTGATATTATTTAGTAGTATAATAGAATGAAATTGGATCGCCTATATGTCTAACTGATAAGCATTAGAAGAAAATAGAGTTGAATCTATAGTGGTTGGCTGCCATAAGAAGAGAGAAGCTGCAAAGAGTGATAAAACAAGTGCTAGAATAATAACTATTTCAACGGTTGACTTGGAGCAGTAAATGAAAATAATAATAGTGATTAATTGGCTTCTTCTTTTATTCTTTGTCTTATTATTCTTATTCTCCTGCAACTTTAGAATTCATTAGCTTATTGTTATCAAATCTGTTATTAACAGAATCTGAATCGGAAGCAACATTTATTCCAAATTCAGCAGAATTAATTATTGTATTAGAGCTAAATGTATTATCAGATGCATCTGTATTGACAAGTATACCGTTTGATTTAGAATTTATGATGAGTGGTAATACTAAGATGTGTAGTAATAATTATACTCTGTTAATATTTGCAAACGCAAAGCTATCACAACAAAAGCTATTGATGTTACCAAACTATCAATTTAGTTATCATTCTTTGTACTATAGAAGCAATTACTAGTTCTTCTTATACTTTCTTCTCTTCTTATTTTGACTTCTTTTACGTTTATATTTGCAACCTTCTATTCTCGTCCATCCGATAGGCTATTGTCTTAAGAAGGCCACTATGGCAAACTGTTTGTTTCTACAGTTGCCATTTAGGGCTATAATAAATAATGCGTTCTTCTTAGCTAAATTCTTGTCTATTTTTTGATTCATTTGCAAGCGTAAGGTTCTCATGATTCTTGCAATATTCACAATACTGCAAGTAAAATCCTTATTACACTCATTCTTATTGTTATTAACTTATAGCAATGGATTATACTAAGTTATGTAGAGATATCTTAAACATTGATCCAAAGATTCGTTATGCTGGTATATGTGACGATACTGGTGAAACTAAGTATGGTGGGCAACGCCAAGGTGTTCAGAATCTACTTTCATCTGAGGAAACAAAAAGATCAAATTTACAGGCATCAGCTAGGTGGAGCTTACGCAATGCGCTTGCTCCTAAGGTTGGTAAGGGGAGATACGCTATGGCAGAATATGAAAAGGTTAAACGTATAACTATACCATTAGAAAATTATCACTTACTTCTAATAACAACAGAAGTAGAAGCTGATCATGGAAAGATAATAGATAACGTTCTCAAGTTAGTTCAACATATTAGTGACGAGTATGTATCAGACGGTTAGTGACACTTACTGACAACGAATGAATAAATAAATAAATGAACAATATGTTTTACATTCACTCAACTGTCAGACTGCTTATAGCTGACAATAGTAAAGCAATACCATTATTTAATTGGAGTAAATAACATTATAAATAATAGTAATAATAATACATATCGTAACAAATGAAGTTATATCAGAAATAACATTCATTACTTGTGTTGTAAGGATCTTCTAGAATTCCAAGGATACAAGCCATCTTCAATAAGTAAGTCTTGTTCAAACTGTAGAACGAAAGGAATTTCCTTTTTGATTGTCATTTGTTGAAATTTATGAGTGTTATTGTTATTGCTTCTTGCAGAATCCATTTCATAGCTAACCACAATCCCATCTTCTATTTTCAAATAGAAATACTTGGCTCCTCCTTCTCTTGATGCACTAAACATTCCGCTGCTGTTGTGATTTGTTTAGTAGTGTTTTCTATATTATTGGTTATAATGCCATTATTGCTATCACTGCTGCTACTAACCATCTTTATATCCCTCTTCTCTCTTAGTTGCTAAACTCTCAAAGCAATTGATAAACATATTCTACATAGTAGATCATATATCAATACATCATTTTCCTTTATTGATATCCAGCCACGGTCAGTGATTATCAATCATAATCGATCTTTTGTTAGTTTGTTTCTTCTAAATAGTGTCGTAATTAGCTATTTGCATCATAAGCTTGTTTTTTTGCATCCTTGGTTGTGCTCTTTCTAATACTGCATTTTCCATTTATAATACGGTGTTTAGGTAAAGAATAAATCACTCGTTCAAATGACCAGTTATTGGTTTATTGTATAGCGAGGCTTTGCTTTAAAAGTGTTATAGAAATACGTTGCATTTAGTCATATTTTACTATATTCAAAAAACAAAAAACAAGATTTTAATTGAACCACTTTATTATAATTGATATACGTCATTTATTCTAATATATACATATAATTGGATAACGACTCTAACTATGACTTCTATACTATAACCGAACAAGCACTAGATCTAAAGCAAAGGATCCAACGAGACTCAGAAAAATACGATGAAAAATTTCGTATAGGAATTGAGATCGAAGTATGTTTACTTGATAATAGAGGAAAACCTGTTAATACGCAACCACTAATTGAAGAACTAAAAGGAACAGAGTACGAAATAGTTTCTGAGTATGGCATTTGCCAATTTGAATACAGGACGCCACCAATGCCAATGGAAAATCTTGTTGATCTAAACGTTTTATTTGAGCAATTCATAGAACAAATTGATAAGACAGTTCAGAAAGTATACAAGAGTAAGGAAATGGTTTTTCCTGTATTTCTAGGGGCCAATCCTTCTTCAGAAATCTTGAAAGAAGATTTAATTACAGATGAGCCTAGATATAAGAAACTAGCACAATGGCAGAGGGAAATTCCCGATGTTGAAATAGATGGACAAAAGTTAAAAGCTTTACAAGTAGCTACAGCAATACAAGGCTTTCATCTTCATTTGCAAGGTCAAAATCCAAGTCATACATCACAGATGTTCAATCATATGTTGAATTTGATTCCATCTGCGATAGTACCTGGCAGCAAATAGTAGACTTTTTGCAGGCAAAATATATTCTCTTCATGAACCAAGAATTTATTTATATGATCAATCAGAACAGCAGAATTCTGGGTTTCCAGCTATACCAAAGTATTTGGACGGTATTGAAGATTATATTAACTATCTTACTTCACGAAAAACGATTATTGCAAAAGATTACTTTGGACTTGAAAAGGAAAGACACGATGATGCACGTATTCGAATGAATTCTAAATTTTACCGTCTCGAAACAAGGGTAATGTCAATCCAACCAACTCCCAAATCACTAATAGCAATGATTGAATTCTTTATTGGTTACCTGTATAGGGCTATTAACGAAGAAAGACAGTTACGACCGTTACCCGCATTAAGAGAAGAAAGGATAGCTGTAGTAAGATCAGGTTACAATGCTAAAACCCATTTTAACATTGTAGATACTATTAAGAATCAACTTGATTTTGCACAAAAAGGTCTGTCTGATCTGGGTATTAAGGCAGAGTATATAAAGATATTAGAGAGTAGGGTAGAGAGCAAAAATACCCCTGGTGAATATGTAGCTAAATTGTGGCAGGAAAAATTCAACGGTTCTGCTGAGCAGACAGTCTTTGAAGTAATGTCCCATATATGGGAGAAAACAAAGAACAATCAACCAATAACCTAGCGATTTTCATAAATGTTCTTTACGACAAGAGGATCTTATATGATCTTGATATTGGTTGAACCAAATCCATTACCTGACTTCCGTAGTAGACAGTGATGCTGCTTTGTCTCAGAATCTTCTATTTCTTGGATATAGAAAATCTCTTCATATTGTCGTAAAATATTGTGTTCATATGGTGTAAGTGTAATTTGAAATCAACAATTTTCTCTAGCTTGGATTAGTTCTCTCCATTGGTAACGTTTGCGTCTATCCTACTAGAATTATAGCTTATTGTGTATTAATAATTTTGTGAATTAAATTAGAGTGGTGTAAAATCTGGTGTAATTTTTTAAAATCGTGTAGAGCGTTGTATTACTGGGCTACACTAAATAATACTTGAATATATAACTTATTGTATCACCGCAGTTTTCTTGTACAAATCTACCAATCCCTGTATCACATCTGATAAATATCTCCATAATTAGCTAGGCCATACAAACCCTCTTGGTTAAGCCCTGCATTCTCCTCAAACGTATCATTACGCCTATTTAAGAAGAGCCTCTAAGAATGTCGTCAGTGTTACATAAATGAATTTTTAATAATTCAAATGTTATTTTCTGATTTTATATATCATAGTTTACCTGTTTAGAAAATAATTCCTGTAATTGTTGTTCTTTCTTCCCTAAAGTTGAATGCCTTCCAATTTGTTGCTTTAATAACTTGTTTAACTTTAACTATCTTCCTTCAATTATATTTTATTCAGCTAATAAGATAGCTGCTATTGCAATAATGGTAATGAAATATTTATGGAAATTCGTCTTATCAATCTGTAACTTAAATGGATGGTTATTTCAAATAAGTTTTTATTTTGGGGTTTTATATATTCAAATTACCCAAAATAAGAAATATTCTTAGTAAGATTATAGTAGGGTTATATTCTCATAACTCTTATGTTCTGGTAAAAATTTGCTATTAATAATAATATTATTCACAAAAACATCCACATCAATATACGGTAAATTAAAAAAAGAGGAACAGCACATATGCGTACCTGATCCTTGTTGTGCTATATTTATTACTGCTATTTCTAATCCCCAGTAGTAATAGATGGGTCTAAATACCTACACTGATTTATACCATATTCAGTAAGGAGAAATTTACCTTTATCCCAGAATACTTTGATATGATGCCCCTAAAGATGTGGTAGGACATGAACAGATCCATCCTAGTTCGGTCGAAAGAACATCATATTCATTATTGCTTGCTTGAAACTTTACTATATAGCTATGTGAATCAATTCTTCTGACTTGATTTGCCTTTGCGATATTTTGTCCTCGTAGAAGCCGCTGGGTTATCATTAGTAGTTACTTTGTAGTAGTTAACTAGAAGGTATTATTTAACATTACCTTTAGGTGGCAAGTAGGGATTATATACCAGTAGGTAACCACTAGTAGCATGGCAGAAATCACGCTTAAGGGATACAGGTGCGAAAGATGTAGTCATAAATGGGTTCCAAGAGATGAAGAAAGACCTAGAGTATGTCCAAAGTGTAAGAGTGCATACTGGGATGTGCCAAGAAAATTGGATTCAAAAAAAGTAATGGCTAAGAACCTAGCTGGAATCAAATGAGGTGTAGATAGAAAATGTCCAGTAATACTTCTAACGCTCGGCTTTATTCATGTCATCACTGTGGTACAGAATACAAAGCCTATCCGCCAGATGATGTTCATTCGGAATGTGACGTCAATCAAATTACAGATAGCATAGCGATTCCATATCATTGTAAAAATTGTAGTAAAGAAAATAAACTTTATTGGGGTAGACCTGTGAATATTAGGCAGTAGAAACCTCTTTTTCTTCGTAAGACAATACCCTGTACTGCTTATGATCTGGATATTTTCTCAGATGTTCCTGTGCAAAATAAGGTTTATGGGCTCCTAGGTTTTCTGCACATACTCCACAAACGACATAATGCTCTGAATATATTTCATCACCTGCCATATACCTTTTAGTAATTTACTTCTAGTAAAGGAACTAACCCAAGATGTCTTTTTTCTCACTCTTCATTTCGGTAATAAATCTAAAAAACCATTCTAATCGAACTTGTACCAATAATAATGTCTGAGTTTTCAACATTAAGTCAAAGAATTCCAAAGTTCGTTAAAAAATATCTCAATTTGAAGCATAATGATGAAGTTCATTGGGATCGTGGGTTAAAAATAACGTAAAATATTACAGATTACTAAAAAAAAGATTATAACAGAACTGGTCGTATTGAGCTACCTCGTCCGCCAGCAATAGAGAAGGAGGAAGTTCAAAAGAAGAAACGAGATGTCCAAGTTCATACTGCCTAGAATCCTTTTCTTGTCCCGACTGTTTACACCTTAAGAATGCCCCTTTAAGTTTACAGAACCTTATTTCTTGAAGAATAAAATGGAATAGGAGATGTGTATATGACTTTCATTACACATATTTCTTTTCGGCTTAATCTAAACAAGGTATAAATTGCATCAGGGAATGAATATTCATTCCTTCGTCTGAGATAGTTACTATCTATCCTTGTTTATGAGACTGTTTCTGCTTCTATCGTTTTCGCTATTGCTACTCTACTGTAATAATAATAAGGCGATCTATTTTGTCCCTCTATTTCTCAAATCTTTTTGTATGTGTCTGGCATGACGTCTCTATCATATGCACATGCAGGTAGAAGAAATAAGAGATTTTGAGATAAAGAAGGTCGTCATATGTAAATCTGTTCCTTCTTTTTCTTATTCTTCTTCCGTTGTTATTTCTTCTACTACTGCTGGTAATATATTAATACCAATAAAAGGAATAAAAATCTATTATCCAATTTATTAGTGATAAAACACTAAAGATATCTAGTAGTTTGTAGAATTATTAATTAAGAATGTATGAGAACAAAATAACAACAGCAACATTAGTTGTTTTTTTATCTGGATTAGTAACAATTTTATTTTTATTTCTATTATTTTCAGTTTCCAGCACTACTGGTACCAATAACATCATCAATGACCAAGAAGCATCAGCATTTTTCCATGAAAAGTTGTTTGGAGGAGATAATACTAAGCCCCAAACCACAACTGATGTTAAACCCTCAAATACACCTACGACAACTGCTAGTTCCAAACAGACTGGAACTCCAACTGATGATAATATAAGAGGTTCAGCTGAAAATGATGTCCTGGTAGGTCTTGCTGGAAACGACACAATTACAGGACAAGCAGGAGACGACAATATTGATGGCGGTGAAGGAAATGATTACTTGATTGGTGGTCCAGGCAATGATACTCTTTCTGGTGGAGCTGGGATGGATGTAATTGAAGGTAATGCAGGAAATGACAATATTGATGGCGCTGAAGGAAATGATTACTTGATTGGTGACCAAGGTGCGGATACTCTTAAAGGCGCAGCTGGCAATGATACTCTAATTGGTGGTCCAGGGGCTGATACTCTTTCTGGCGGCCTAGGCCAGGATAATTTTATCTGTGGACAAGGAAACGATAAAGTTTTAGATTTCAACGCTACTCAAAGTGACATTAGATCAAATGACTGCGAAGCCGGAACTACTGTTGCTACCACTAATAATAACAATATAATAGGCTAATAAACGATTACTCTTCTCTAGGATCGATGTTGGTTCCCCCTCCTTCTTCTTCTGTCAAAGTATAATTAGTAAATGTATCGGTCATAGATTGAAAAAAATGACCGCATAGAAGAACAAAAATAATATTATTATAAATTCTATGATAATCTGGCTGCGATCATCGTCAAGCCACACTCAAAGGCGAATTGTTTGATATATTTTAAAATCTTACCCTAACTCTTTTTTTTACGAAAAACAAGAAATATCTTCCACATTTCTAATTCATTATTGGATTATTATGGTATTTTTAACATGCCTAACAAAATTACTGTTATTAAAAGCAATCAAAATATGCTAGTGTTATTAGAACCACCTGTCCAATGAATTAAATTCTATAACTACTACTACTATCTATTTTGCGTCCAATTTCACATTATCATAGCATTCATCATCATATTCCACAGACATACAATCAAGTTATATCTATAGAAGAGAAGGGCCAGGAATTTATCATATAGCAAAGACGATATTTCTGAATGATAGAATAATATCAGATGTTTGCCAATTTCTCTTTCAAAGTAGTGCAGAAGTATAAACCATTAACATGCATAATTGTTTAATCTATATTGAAAATGATCTTCTAGTGCTAACAAAAAGAATAAGATATACATCCTTAAGTATGAGATAAATCTATTTTATTAATTAGCTGATAGAAAAAAATGAGAATGAGAAGGGCAAGATTGTATATTGTTATAAAGATAGGAACGTGTAATTGCTATGACTAGCAGAGACAATATTGCTACTACTGATGGTGAAATTAATAATATCCTAGTGTTAGACGATGAACCAGATATCACTACAGTAATAATAGCTTCATTGAGAATGAATGGCTTTAATGTCTTTGGCTTTACTAACCCATTTTTAGCATTAGAGCATTTTCAAATGAATTTTAAAGGTTACACTATAATTCTTTCTGATCTAAGAATGCCAGGTATGAATGGACTGGAATTTGCAAAAAAGAGTAGAGAAATCAAACCAGAAGTCAAGGTATTATTAATGACAGCCTTTGATATTAGTACAGATATTGTCTCAGAAGGGTTGATGTCTACTAAGGTAAATGGCATTATTCAAAAGCCAGTATCCGGTAAAGAATTAAATAGTATAATACGAAAACATATATCGACATAATCAATTAAAGCAAAAGAAAGAAGCCTACTTCATATTGATCTTTAAAAATAACATATAACATTAAAATTCGATTACATACAACATTCAGTTATCTATATGCTTGAAAATCCAATAAGCGGTAATAGCAATGATGTGCTAAAACAATTAAGACAGGCAGAATTTGGTGCTCACTATATTATTGTCTATTATGATATGATGACATTAAGACAGATTTATTCAGGCTATATCAAAGCTCAACTTGAGGATAATAATGAGATTGTTCTAATCCTTCCATATTATGAAACTACTGAGATGGTTAGAAGTATATTGTCAGGAGAGAATGACAATAGTATAGAAGGCAATATCATTGATGTAAGAAAATATGAGAAAGAAGGATCTCTTATGATTATAGATTCTGTAAAAGCATATTTTAATTCAGACACAGATTTAATGTCACTTGTAGAAAAGTTAGCAAAGCAGGCTCAAAACTCTGGTAAAAGCGGAGTATCTGTAATTGCTGAGTTAGCCTCATTCTACTTCCCTAATGGAATTGATAAACTTATAGAATATGAAATGTCTCTACCAACAAGTTATGACGATAATATAAAATTGAAAGGATTTTGTTTTTATCATCAGGAAGATTTTGATAAAAGACTTTCAAAAGAACAAAAGCAAAAGTTACTTGAACATCATGGCAAAAATCTAACGGTAGTTAATTAAGACTAACTAGAGAAAGATAGATGTGTTTAAATAAACTATTGTTATTATTATTATCATACATAAAGATCCGCTTTAGCCAAACTCTAGTTTATCCCAATACAGTTCTACAATACTCTCAATGATTTAACTTCTTTAAGACTTGTCATAATTTGTAGAAAGTGTCATATCTTATATAAAATGTCAGATGTATATCGACAGATCATTCAACAAACGCTAAAAATAGTGTAATCAAGTCAACCAAGAGCACAAAGATATTGAGGCTATTGCAGAGGATGAAGAACAGAAACAAAAGGAAGAAACTGATAATAGAAAGCATGGGGTTGGAGAATAATAAGAATATCTCCTCCTCCTAAAGAGGTTCCCACCGCTATGGAGATAATACAAGTTATAGCCAATTCTATAGTCGAAAAAGCATCAAGAATAGATATTCAATAGCACAAAAATCTATGATAGCTTAAGGACATTCAAAGAGAACAAGCCGGCAAAATAGAAGAGGATGTTCTCAAATATACTGAACAACATTAATCGGGAATGCCTACTATAAACCAGAAGAAATGACTTCAGAAAAGAACGCTAAATTAATGATAATATTGACGGTATTTAACTTGAAAATAGAAGAGAAAACCCTCAAAGCTTAGACTGTTGTTACGATCTAATAGCACCTACGTTTTGCATCGACATCAGCCTGGATTCCACCGAACCCGCAAATTTTACACATTTGCAGCTAAATGCATATAATATTATATTATTTAAGATTCTTGAGTATATACAGAACAGGGGTAAGTGTAGGCTTTATTAATTTCTGCTTAATTTGTATGGCATCTTCCATCGATCAATCTCATTATCGAATTCTTTCAGTTGCTCTTCAAACTGCTCCTTGTCAGACCGTCTAATGTTTTGAATGTACCTGTAGTACCCTGAACATTGCTGGTTTGAAATTACACTATATGAATTTTCGACCGACGTACATCGATGTTAGATATTGAGGATTATAATGATTATAATGATATGATACCAGATTAAGTTAACACGCTTTATGATAATTTGTTGAATCATTTCACAAATGGTATTATGGATAATGCTATCGGCGTTTCTTCATTCAATTCTTCATTATCGTCTACCTCCCCAAACCTATCTAATCAACTTGATATGGACAGAATGGATAATTCAGAAAGCTTCCTTTAGAATAAAAGCGATATTGCTAGTATAGAAATAATGAAAATATGATTGTAAATAGCTAGTTATTATTGCAGAAAATTGAGGAAGATACTTGTTATGTGCTATCTTCTGTGCATAACAAGTATCAGTTATCGTTGCTGTTTCTGTTCTTATTATGTTCATACTGCTGCTTTAGGTAGTACCAATATCTGACCAACCATGTTTGGCAAGTGTACGTGGCAGGTATATGTCATGGTTCCAGGGTTGTTTGCTACAAATGATACAGTATGGATTTGTCCTCTCATAAGTTCAAAGGTATCGACTCCTTGGACATCGATGACATGGTGTGCTCCTTGTACCCCTATGAAATGGAGAGTGACTTTATCGCCTTGGTTAACGACTATTTGATCTAGAGAGAATGAAAATGATCTAAAGTCCCAAGCTCCTACTTTATTTGGTTCTGTTATCCTGAATCCTCCTCCAGTTGGTATAGTAGAATTTACAGGAGGCTGCTCTGGTGGATGTGTTGGAGTATTTTGAGGACAAGTATCACATTTTACGCCAGCATTTATGTTTGTCATTCCATCAAAGTGTACAGTATTTATCCAGAATTCCTTGTTAGTAGATTGGTTTGGACTAACTGCTTTTACTTCTGCTGCTGCAGTAGTCTGTACTACTATTTGCTGCTGATGCTGCAGTCTTGTACCCATTTGATGTTTCTGTTGCTGTTGTTTTGCTTGTTCCAGATGGATAGACTTCTTGTGCCACTACCTTTTGTAGGTTTTGGCTATTGTTGATGCCTACTATAATAGATGCTGCTATTACTGATGCAGCCATGATTGTCACAGCCATTAGCTGTGCTCGTTTTGGGGTTGTTATTTTTTTTCGATTCATGTTCTTCGATCTCTTATCTATCTTGGTTTTCATATAAACAAGGAGACAAATTCCATCTCTGAATTTCACAAGTGGAATTCGTCTAAATACGAAAAAAAATAGCAAAAGTATTTTCAAACGAGTTTAAGCATTTCCGAATATTTGTTATAATAGGTGTTCCTTAGCAAATAAAGAAAGGAGAACCTAGCTTGTTGCAGCTATGACCGTTAATATATTATTAAATACGAATGAAATAACAAGAAATTGGAGAATAATGATAGTTCAAAGCCAAAGCGCAAAGAAAGCAATCCTAGCTGCTTTGGCTGATGAAGAAATGACTAAAATCTTGGATTCTGTTATGTATCATTCTAAATCCATTGTTGATATTACAAGAGAAAGTAATATTCCTCATACTACATGCTATAGAAAGACCAAGTGGCTGCTTAACGAAGGACTTGTTATAGTTGACAAAATTATTATTACACCAGAAGGAAAGAAATTTAGTTTATATCATAGTGTTCTTAAATCTATAAACGTCAAATACGAAAGCAATAATATAATTGTAGAAGCTGAACAGAATTTTGATATTATTAAAAAGACGATGGCACGGTTTTATTCATTAGAATGATGATGATGATTATTGTAAGAAGAATGATGATAATAACAATAACAACTCAGTTATTACTGCTACTACTGCCACTACCATCATTACTATTACCATCATCTATACTACTACTTTCAACCATCTCTTTTCCTCTTTTTTCTGCATAATAAAATCTAAACCATATCATTATAGTGAAAAAAATAGCAGAGCCAACATGTATTTGCGATCCAATGTCTGGTGGCAAAGTTGAAAATATAGCAATTCTATTATTTTCTAATATTTCTCCTAAAATGTAAACTGCAATAAATATTGATATTTGAAATTGGAAAGCTTTAATGCTCTTGGATCTGACTGCAAGCCATACGAATATGATCAATGGTATCAATGACAGAATGAATGTGATGTCACTCATAGAATGCACAAAATAAGAAGTACTATTATCCGTATTGTTATTTTCAAATATATTTATCATGTCTTGAGTCCCTCCTGCTGCTGTTGCTTTTGTTGTTTTCTTGTCTTCCACGTACTTATAAGGTACATTACTCCAAACAAAAGTAATGCCGCCATCGATAATGGTTCTAGGAATCCTTTTGCCAATAACCTAAAGCCAATGATTGCAGCAATGTGGTAGAAAACCTGAATTAAAATAAAGCCTACAAGTATTATGGTTAATTTTCTAAAATGATTATTATTATTATTGATACTGTTTCTTGATTTTAAAATAAAGTAAGTTGGAATTATAGCAGCAATAAGATAAACAATAGCGTCAATAAGATTATAATATTGAGTTTGTAGCATTTTTAGATTAATCACCACTATTTAACAACTAATACTTTTCTTCTTTATGCTTCCTTTTCAATTTCTCTAATCTCTTGTTTACTAGGAATTACTTTATTCCAAAAAGGATCAGAAATATAGTGTTCTTGACCTAGAAGTTCATCAAATTTATTACCATATACACTCCTAAAACGTTTAAACATGGTAGCGCAATCTTTTGCATCAAAACGATAAAGAATTCCATCAATAATTAATTCTTCTCCTTTACTACTATTGAATTTTTCATGTTTATTTAATGATAATATTTTGCTACCTAATGCGCATTTATTATTATTACTTTTATTGGATGATGACGATACTTTATCCATCATAACAATTATAACGATATTGAACATTAAAAGTAGTTATACGAATTCCAATTTTGGAATTCACACATGAAATTCGTCTCTATTCTTATAGAGCAATAAAGCAATTCATAGAATAATGAATAACATACATAATCTGTATGAAGTATCGGAAATAAAAAATCAATTTGAGAAACTACAGAAGAAATACCAAACACAGCTTCCTAAGGTAAATCCCTATCTTGTTTATGACTTGCTGTTACGACAACAGAAAAATCCAGCGACTATGTATATGTATAATATAGAAGTGTTTACAAAAGACGGCATAGATACAAATGCTGCCAAGAAATATGCATACAAAAAAACAGACATGGTTCCAGCTGTTTACGATAAAGGTACTCATTATGTAACAAATCAAAAATTAACGTTAGAAATACTCAAGGAAATCTCTGATCGTGAAGAAGTATTACAAGTCAGTGGTGAATACACAGGCTGCTCGCTCTGCATCCATGGATACATCACATGAGCTTAGAAATCAGAGAAATTACTCTAAATACAGTTTCTATGGATAAGGATATGTTTATAGATAATAATCAATCTATAGCTGTTGAATAAGAAGAAGAAGAAAAGAATATCAAACTTCAAAAAATTAGTATGGAATGGCAACATGGACCTGTTTTAGAGTACCTCCTGATAATAAAGAATATTTATCTTTAGAAGAAGTAGTTAGTCTAGCTGAAAAAGTAGGAGGCAAGCAACATGGATTTAGATTTATTCAACTACCATATAATCTAGCTTATAGCGAAGCATTATTACTCAAAGGTCAAAATGTAGGTACAGAAAAAAATTTGACAATACTAGAAGCTGCTGAGAAATTGAATATAAAAGTATTTACTAGTATCCCATTATTTCAGAGCAGATTGCTTAAAGCCCAGATTCCTGATTATATGGGCTTAACTGATCAAGTAACGAAACTGGTTCAGGTAATACGCTCTAGTCCTTCAGTTATTGCGTCGCTTATAGGTTACAAGAAGCCACAACACATTGAACAAAACCTGAAGATTGCAAATATTCCACCATTGAATGATGAAGAGTTTAAAAACGTAATTCATACCTTATTAAAAGGAAATTAATAATATAGTATTATCACAATTGCTTTTTTATAGTATCCATCATTTTGTATGTTTTACCTATCTTTGTTAAATGGTTAAATTTACGGTGACAAATACAGCAAGGGTACAATTTGTGACTTGGAGAAGGCACATACTTCCAGTCGTTAGCGATACAGAATCTTTGTCCTCAAGAGTCACATTTCCATATAGCACCCATTTAAAAGGTGTATTTCATACTATAGGACTTATGCGTCAACAGTATAATCATCAATGTCTATATTATAATCAGATATAATAACTCCAGCAACTTAATAATAGTAAAAGAATCGTCAATATGACTAATCTAATCAGATGCCACTCTGATATCAATCTATCGGCAAGAAATAATAAATATTTTAGACATATCAATAAACTATATTTATGCAGCTTTCACTATCTACTAAAGAATTACTTACAACACTCGTGCAGTACGTAAACGCCTAGACTTAACTCGTCCTGTAGAACACGAGATGATCGAAGAATGTATATCCATAGCTCAACAAGCTCCTACGGCATATCTTGCACAAACAAATTCGTTGGTCAGAAAATGACACCATGGAAATTATCATCATTACTATGAACACAAACAAATCAGCTAAGTTATAATGATAATAGTGTATGATGAAATGAATTACAAAATATTAAAAGTACCACAAGGTCGAGAAAGGGGATCTCGCAGATCAATATAACCCAAGTATGATTAATCAACTCTGATGCCTATGAATAACAATAATCACCTTTTATTATCTTATCGAACTACTGCAGGACTATTTATCACTATATTTGTCTTTGCAATTGTTAGCTCACCATTTTTTTGAGCAGCCATTATTTCATCAACAGATTTTAATTCTCTTACACTAACAGTAGATGTAAAAGAAGAATTGGAATTCCACTTTACAAAGTTTAGCTGAACTAGTGGAGTGTAATTTTTATCTCCAGGCAATGCGCTTGCAACTGGAAGTTGGAATCCAAAGGATCCTTCTCCTCTAACACCATTTATGAATTCATAACCTTGTTGACGGGTTGATTCTAGAGACAACGCTAAAGCTGGGGCAAAATTTACTTTAAATCCTGGATTTTTGGTTATCGAAGCTGCAGTTTGATTATCAGATGCATCAGTTGCGATAAAAAATGCAATTTTACCATTTACATATCCTTTTGCTAGAAATAAAGATATAGAGTTTGGTGTATTTTTAGTATTTATAGTATTGTTGGTGGTAATAGTAGACGACGACGACGATGAAGATTATTATTATTATTATTTTGGACTTGAGCAATACTATTTTGTTGTACCATATAGAGCATGATTATTATTAATATGGTGATTAATAGAAATATTGCAATTGTAGTTACAATTGACAATGCTACTGACCCTTCCTTCTTTTTCTCTTTCATCTTAAATATAAGAGAGTGACACAAATTTATAAATCATAAATGAGAATAATAATTGTAAATCTATAATGTACTCTTCTTTCTATATTTTCATGTTCAAAGAGATTAAAAAGTATGGTCTTATTGATAAAATAATGATAATAATAATGGCAAATCTTAAAAATGATGTCAAATTTGATTCAGGAGGTGAATGTAAAGATGTATGTATATGTATGTATATGTATGTATATGTATGTATATGTATATGTGCTTCTAAATATGATACTTCAACAACATTCTACACTCAAAACTATCACTGCATGTAATACCTTCTTTGAAGTTGACAGACAAAGGGTTAGTAGATGTTGATAAATTTCAATTTATCTCTGTGGGCAGATTAGCTACCAAGATTTTCTATCTAATTATAATAGCGGTCACAATTTTAATCTATTATGAATAGAAGATGTTTGTGATAGAAATATCAGACTTATATTATTATGGTCTCATCAGACATCCTATTTCTTTTTGTAAGTATCAATACAAGAGATAAAGAGTGTCTGAAGCTATAGATTCAGTGGTAAGTAAACACAGCCGACAATAGGGTCAATAATCTTATATATGATTTTTCAAATTAGTTTTATTAATACTATATTCAATTCAAAGCAATGCATGTGTATTAGGCTCTTTTAGGTCGTTGCACATCATTACTGATTTCTTTTCCAAACATAAAACCATATTTACTTGCCATTTACTGAACAAATAAGAAATGTCTAAAAATCAAAAAGTAGCAGTTATTACAGGAAGTTCAACAGGCATAGGATTTGAGACTTCATTAATACTTGCTCGTAATGGTTATTTTACATATGCCACAATGAGAAATACACAAAAATCTAAAGAAATAGAAAGAATCACACAACAAGAAAATCTTCCTATAAGAATTGTTGAAATGGATGTTAATAATGACAATTCAGTAAAAACGACAATAAAGAGAATAATTAGAGAAAGAAATAGAATTGATGTTCTTGTAAATAATGCAGGATACGGTCTTTTTGGAGCATTAGAAGACTTGCCCATGGAAGAGATAAAAAGACAATATGAAACAAACGTTTTTGGTGTAATAAGAGTATCACAAAATGTTCTTCCAATAATGAGATCTCAAAGGTATGGAATAATAATTAACATCAGCTCCATATCAGGCTTGGCAGGAATTCCTTCTCAGTCAGTGTATGTTAGTACAAAATTTGCACTTGAAGGTTTGAGTGAGTCTTTGTCTTTTGAAGTGGAAACCTATGGAATAAAGACAATACTTATTGAACCTAGTGTAATCAATACAGGATTTGTAGAAGATTTGGTTGTTCCAGACAAGTATAATATCAATAAGAATAGACAAGCCGTTCAGAAAGCAGTTAATAGGGATAATAATTCATTATCTTACTACAATAATACAATAGAAAAGTTTTTGTCATTTTATTATTCTGCAATGATCAATGCTCCTCATCCTAAGATTGTAGCAAATGAAATTATACAAGCAATAGAAAAGGTTTCAAACGAGAAGAAGGTAGGTCCTTTCTTAAGAGTTCCTGTTGGTAGCGATGCTAAAAAGTATTCAAAATTAAAAAGAGAATTGACCGATAGCGAATATCATAAATTGTTAAAGAAAGATCTATTAGAAAATAGGGTTTAAGGTATCATATATGAAATCTATTGGAGCTAACTTCTAAAAGTTAGCTCCAATAAATAAAGTTGCTTATGTTGGAGGAATATTGTAGGGATCACTCAAAAGATCATATAGCAATTAGGTAATCTATCTATATAGCAATTTATCTAAACAATTTCAATCCATATAATCTATATGCATTCGATGGATCCTATTAAGCACTATAAACTTTGTTTAAATAAATTTGAGCTTAATTTTAGACGAACTATACCTCAGGTTAAAACAAATTAGAATAATCATCTTAGACTAAATCATTTTACATTGCGCAAGTGGATTACATACACCAGTGTATTGCATCCCACCGAACCTGTGAATTAAATTTTTATAGCTACTACTGTGAATTATTTTTCTATACTAACTAACAAAAGTTTGTTTACAGATTTTTCTTAATATGTAAGGTTTACTATGTTTAAAAAATCCTTTTACTTGGTTTTAAAAGATATACGAAATTATGTTAGGCAGTATAGAATAAAAAAATAATTTAAAGAAGGAAATTAAATGCTCCTTTTCCCGCGAAGTTTTAACCAAATATTCTCAATCTCTTTTGAATTCATAATGGTTATTAAATTCTTCATGTTTTCAAGTGATCTGTCATGTCCATCTTTATATGGCGAAGACACACAATCTGAAACTACTACAGGATAGAATCCTCTGTTGAAGGCATCCCTAGCGCTAGACTCTACTCCAAATTCTGTAGCAATACCTGTAAACACTATACTAACGATACCAGCACTTCTAAGCATGCGCTCAAAGCCTGTGTCTATGAATATACTTGCTGTATGTTTATTTATTATTATTTCATCTTGTTTGGGTTTTATTATATAATCCATATCTTCAGTCGTAAACTGCTCGAATAAGCGGTCAAATCCTAGTTTACCAAGAGTGTATATGATTGCTGAAGATTCAAATCGTTTTGATAGCATTTGAATTGATGTAAAGAATATCGGAATGTTTGATTTGCGTGCCAATTCCACAATTGAATTGAGATTGCTACTAAATTCTTCTTTATTAAAAATCATTTTTGTCAATGCGCGTTGTACATCCCATGCCACCAATGCTGTATGCGAAGGATCTAGGATTTCGTCAATAGTGTTATAGACTATTTTATCACCAATCTTTTGCATGTTATATTATGCACACCATAAAAAAAGGTAACTGAGGAGATAAAAGTATACACAGAAGACCATTCAAACGGATTTGATGATAACGTCAAAGAATTATACTCTGAATTAAAATCTGCAATACTTGCATTGGGTAATGATATTGAGATGAGGACAACCAAATCATATATTGGTTTCCGTCATAAGCATAATTTCGCTTCATTTGTTTTCCTCAGCTCAAAGCTTAAATTGTATATTAATATGGGAATAAATCAAATCAATGATCCTTTAAAGAAAGCAAAAGAGTATGCTAAATTCAGCGATAAAATACCCCTCAATCATTTACGTACTGTGTTCCTATTAGAAAGAACATTATTGTCCCAAAGGTATACCTTAGGTAATGCAAGAGATAAATTATCTGTAAACATATGGAATACAATATGTCTTCAACGAATAAGGCTCTTGTTAAATAGTTTGTGGAAGGAGTTTTCAATAACTACGACATATCAGTAATTAAAAAATATTTTGCTATGGAGAATCCTCTGATGATAGGAAGTGAAGCATTCAAGCAATCCTTAAGAGTGCAATTTAAGCCGTTCCCTGATATCCAGGCAAAAATAGAACATATAGTGGTAGAAAATGACATTGTAGTAGTATTCCTTAATTTTACTGGTACACATAAAGGAGAATTTCAATGAATGCCGCCAACAAACAAAAATGTATACATAAGATCTGCAGACCTATATAGAATAGAAAATGAAAAATTGCTGAACACAGGGACGTAATAGATCAATTAAATTTGCTGCAACAAACAGGCGCAACTCTTTGACAAGTGAATAAGAAATAATATTGCAAAAGATTTGCATAAACCATACATACAAGCCGAAATAGAGAAATCATAAGAGGGGATATAACGCCCTTGGTATGCTTTTGTAATCCCCTTTAGAAGAGGACTTATCACATACCTTTATCTTCTATTACTGCATTATGTAGACAACACAAATATTTGAGTAATAGAAACAGGCAGTTAGCAAAAGCAAAAAAAGACACTAGGCTAGGCTCGTGCGATAAAACTCGGATAACGGCTACGATCCCTGATACCTAAGATACAATATACATAATTTGGTTAGGCGTATACAGATCTTGACAAAGGCATTGAGTTTTGATGACTGTATACTTTAAATAATATGCTAACGATTATGATCTTTTAATCTTTATGAACTATCAAATGCTAATAGATAAAGAGTATGATGTACTGAGGAAAGCCACTTTATCTAGCATTGAAGATGGAAGCAAAACAAATCACATTTTTCCTGCTAACACTGATAAACGAGTAGATTTCCTATTGTGTCCTTCATGTTTTTGGTGTGCCTCATACCTTAACTTCGGTGAATTATCCATTATTAGGTGTCCTATCTGTCACAATAACCACATGGAACAACTGCCAGTATCAACTCCATGAGATTGCAGTTACACATATACCGCTCCACTAACTAAATAATCGAATTAATAGGATGACAATAGATATACGGGCTAATATTCGGAGAATATGTGAGGCCAATACATACGCCAATTTTCTTAATTGATAGATTTTTTATCCTGTGATTAAGATCTGTCTATATCTTATAAAGAACCATTTTGCAGTTAAGCTATAATAAAAATGCCAGAAGACACAGAAATAAGCATCGCATATGTTTCTACATTCACTAAGCCTTTGCGAAAGATGCTCTATAATGAACATTCTAATCACAAGTAATAAGTCTGCTTAGATTATGCTATGCTCTTCTTGACCTAGAATTAAGCTTTGATACTGCATAGTGCATAAGATACTTCTCATCTTTAAATCCTGTTGACTTCTAATAATACTTATTGACAATAAAAGAGATAAACATCCAAATAGCACTGTTTATGATAATACTAAATAAAAAGCCATAGTAATATGTCATAATTAAACCGGTTATAGTACCACAAATAAGGAAGGAATGGAATTTGTCGTTTGAGAACTGTCTTTAGAAATTTCCAAATTGTATATTCAAATTGCTTCGCAAAGTTGAATGGCCTCTCTTTGAAGTTATTGGAAATGTTATCAGCTGCAGCAGTTAGAGGAGTATTATTATTGTTATTTTCAGTAGGGTGTGCATATATGATTGGTTTATCACGATTAAAAAATATAACATACGATACGACTAAAATCAATAGCAATGAATTATCGTAATGAATCGAGAGAATAAGCTTCATTTGCTTTTTTGCTTTAAAATTCCAGCTTTTCGAATTTCACTTTATTATACCTATTATTTAAAGTAAATATAATATTTTCGTCTTGTAATTAGATTTATGGATATAAGTTTATGATCCTTCAACTAATAGATTTCAGCATCGTTATACCTTTAGTAGATCAAATATTTTATTAAATACGGTTGAGCGTAGTTATGCCAAGTTAGACAAATCTGACTTAAGCAAGAGAAGTATAATGGATCATAGCAACAAGCCGATGCTTCAACGACTATTAAAAGAACTTAACATACATGTCAATTTAGTACATTCTGGTGACCTTCGCATGCAAATTTTGGAAAGGAGACTGAAAAAGAATTAATACAAACGATATAGTGCAATTCAATTATCATCCTAATACTCAGATAGTGATAACATTGAAACGTATTTGCTATTTTCGTTCAGCCATAGTGGTTTGGATATTAAGATAGATACTCAACAAACAAAAACAACATATTGTAAGGTTATCTGTACTACCACCTAAAGGAATATCAAGGTGGTTTCCAGCGCGTCATTAAAATCTATAACATCCAAAACCCATTGCACTTATAAAACTGAAAATGAATAAAAAAACAACTCGTATCTATATCTATCTTTTAGCCACCCAGAACATCGCCTAACATTCCACCGAGCCCACCACCATCTTTCTTTTGCTGCCCTCCTCCTCCTAGAAAACCACCTAATAAGGATTGCAATCCCTGTGGATTCCTTCTAGATTGTTCGTTTAGTATATCCACTCCTTGTTGGATGTATTGTCTAGCTGTCTCGGGATCTTGTATTCCAGCATTTTGTTGTACATGTCTTACTAGCTCATGATCATGGTTGAGTCCTCCTCCTACTAGACCCCTGACAACATAGACTGTATACCATCTGAACTACTACTACTGCCACCACCAGATAGTATACTTCCTATTCCTCGTCCCATCATCTTTTGTGCCATAAATCCAATTATCGTACTCATTATAGAGTTGCCCATAGATTGCTGAACCCCACTTCTCTGAGAAAACATACCTGCCAGATTGTCTAGATTCATTGCATTGTTCTATATAAAAAAATATTATTAGCAATTTTAGAATATATTCCCACTTTCGCATTTAGGATTTTATAAATACTTCCATCATGATAATATAGAGATATATTTTGTTTGATGCCTCGTAACTTTCTTTTTCTTTTTTTATTTACAATGATTTTTCATCTTTGAATTGACACTTTTCTGCTCCTAATTTTTATTCTACATGTTTTCCACAGTATCTGTATCTGTTAATCTTTCACTTTTCACTTCTTCAGTAATTGTTTTCGTTTCTGTTACATGTCTCTTTTTGAGAACAACTTCTTCTTTGACATAGGGCTGCTTTATGACTTCTATCTCTTCTTTTTTTAATGGGATCTTTATTTCTTCTTTTGATGTAACGGGTGGTTTTAAACCACTTGCAGAGGTAGTACCTCTCACTTGCAGGCCTTCTCTCAACTACTAATTCTTCATGAGTTAATGGTACTTCAACCGTCTTTGTCTCAGTCACTGGTTCTTTTGTTAAAGTGGCTTCCTTGTATGTGACGTCCCTTTTAGAAATATTTAGCCTTTCTTCTATTAATGGAACACGGGTTGATTCAGATTCCTCTTCTTCATGATCCTTCTCTGTATTTGTAGTAAGTGACGGAGGAGAATCTCTAGAATATTTGCTCTTTATTTCTTCTTCTGATAGTTTAAATCTTAATGTATTGCCATCATAGCTCTCTACCTCATTTTGTGGAACATAAAATTTTTCTTTGTTTATAAATCCCTTTTGCACTAACACATATGTATCTCCAACTTCTTGTACCTCGCCTAGTACTTCATTATTTATTCCTCTTGCTTCTTTCTTTATTACATCATCCCAATTGATATCCTGTTCATTTGACATAAGAATATAAAGCGTATATGAAATTTAATACTTGTAGTTTTTTATTAGACAGCTCCAATCTTAAAAAGACTTCTTATTTCCCATAATAGAACGATTGTATTCCAAATGTATTTTTGCTGTACTGCTAAACTTACTTATGATGATGATGATGATGCGGTTGTACCTGTTAGTTGCTCCTTAACCCCATTAGGGTATTCTACTATTACCTTTTCTTTCTTGATATCAACATCAATTTTCTTATTTTCAATAATTCTTCTCTTACGAATTATAATTTCGCCTAACTTTATTTTCCTTTTGCTAACAATTATCTCTTCTCCCCAAATAGGCACTATTTTTTCAGTCCCATCTTGTTCTTGTCCTTCGATCAATGGTAATAATTCCCCTTCTATATTGTAATCATCATCATAAAGGGGTTTTTGACTCCTTGAATTTCCAGCAGAAAGATTTGAAGTGGAAGAGAGATCAGGAGAATCAGGAGAAGAATGAGGATAGTGATATTCTATATTGCTATCACCATCAGAAATGCTATGTGCAACCGTATCTTTTAATTTTGACAGTATTCCTTCTCTCCCTTTGTCATATATATTGAGCTTTTTATCATTAACATATACTTCTTCATATATTAGTGGTACTTCAATTTTTTCAGTTTTGGTAGCCAGACGTTTTACGATCTTTGTTTCTTGGACAATTGTTCTTTTTGATAAATCAAAATTTTCCTCGATAACTGGAATAATTTTGACAGTTTTTGCAGAAAGATTACTAGGACTGTTTGTTATGCTAGTATTATCATTGTTATTAGAATAGTCTGTATTGATACTGGTAATGTCGTTATTTTTTGGCAGTTTTTTCTTGCTATCTTTTCTTAATCTTGTCATTTTATATGCTATTAACTCCTACTATAATAGATATTAGAGATCATGATTTATAATAATTAGATAACTCGTATTTGAATAAACATATATCTGCAGCGCATGGTTTATGTAATTAATCATCCCACTTAAGCAGCTATAATAAAGAACATTTTTGAACTGGAGTACAGGTAAATCTCTAATTTTGTTATCTTTTATCACCTTTCTAATGTATATGTAGACTACGTTTAATGGACTCTTCAACATCTTTTGCCTTGTCAGATAAGGTTCCTTTTTTCCCGTCTGCTGCTGCTCCTACTAGATGATGGTTTGATTATAATGGTAGAATAGTTAATCTTTGGGGGTCTAACACTCATAAAATAACCCTTATAATCTCCCAAGTTATTCTTAGTTTTTGATGTTGTCGATATTGCTTTTTCTCCTGTGTTATTGTTATTGTTGTTAGTATCGTTGGTGTCTTTTATCTTACCATGGGATTTATAATCTTCGTTGGTACTATCCATATCTCCCAGTGGAATTGATACTTTATAAAATAGACTTTATTCGTTCAATAATTTAATGCTCTTCTGCTGGCGTACTAGGAGACAACTTTTATTAATCTGTTTTTCCAAGGTAGTAGGAACTTGTTTTGTCTTTAATTAATAAATGTTTTAATTTTGTATCTAGTAAAAATATAAATCCAGAAAAGAATTTGTTAACAACAACAAGAAAGTCTTATTACATTATATCGAACTCCTATTAGCTTCATCCTCATCATCGTCTTTTTTTATTTCTTCTTGTGCTCCTTCAACATATACTTTTTCACTTCTCACCTGCTGGCTGATTTTCTTTGTCTCTGTTATAGATTTCTTTTTAACTATAATTTCTTCTTTAAGATAGGGATGTTTAGAAACTTCTGGTACTTCAAATCTTAGAAAAAGCGTGGCAACCTCTTGTTCTTCTTCTGCTGTTGGAATGTCTGTTTGAACTGATGATGTCTCTGTTTGATATTCTTTTGCTGTAGAGGCTTGTTCTTCCTCGCTTATCGGTCTTGTTTCAATGTATAGTTCATCATGCACAAGTGGAACTTCAGTTATCTTTGTCTCTGTTATAGATTCTTTTATTATTTTTGCTTCTTGTGTATATGTATTTTTAGATACGTCTAATCTTTCAGCCATTACTGGAATAATGACTAGGTCATCAGCAATTGTAGCATCTTTTCCCATGAATTGTGATTGTGAAAATACTGGCGGTGAATCCCTCAAAAATTTATTCTTTGCTTCTTCTGCAGTTATATTGAATATCAGAGTATTATTGTCATAGCCAATTGCTAAATCGCATGGAAGGTATAATTTTTCTTTGTTTAATACTCCTTTTTCTACTAAAACATAATCTTGAGTAACTTTTCTTACTTCTCCCAAGATTTCATCATTAATTCCTCTTGCTTTTTTCTTTAGAACTTCATTCCAATCAATACGACTGTTATAAGAACTTCCTTCAAACATCCAATAATGTAATACGTAATATTAAATTTAATAGTTGGTAAATTTTATATTGTAAGTGTAGTATTCGTGACTGTTGAAAAACCATAGGATTTAATTCCTGTAAACATATTTCCATACTACAAATGGAGCATATAGGATTGTGTATATCTTAAAGCCGATATATGAGAACCTTCCCAACAAACCATAGTTGATTTATTTTTAATAATGAATGAATATTAATCATCACTCTATATTTTCTTCAAATAATGATCAATAACAACATAGGTGTAAATTTTCAGGGATTTGAGTCTTCTGCTTATCAAAACAGAAGAACTTCTACTCCTCCTCAGGATTATATAGAAGATTCATTCCAAATATTCTCTAAAAATAGTATTTTTATGCTGAGAATTCCTTATTCATGGGAATCATGGGAATATGATAAAAGTAATTTTTACGAAGATCTTGAAAAGATAAGCA
>CAWIMJ010000007.1:0-73007 GCA_963837175.1 uncultured Nitrososphaeraceae archaeon | reverse complement strand
AATAATATCAAGGTTGGTGAGAGCAGTATGACTATCCTAATTCTTCTATCTAACTGCTGGATATAATATACATACATGCTTCTTAAGGCGTCTTTGTACTACATAGTTGTTGATATGAAACTGCGAGGATATAGCGATTATTTGATTAGAATGTTTAATTATGGAACAGAACGTTTATTACAATGATACCTTATAGTTGTCTTTCGCATTTATGTATAGATCTTATTCTTTATGAGTAAAAAATTAGATGATTTTGATGCAAATGAGATGCTAACTAATTGAGACTTGGGCATAATTCGATGTTATAATTTTCATCATTCATTTATTGTCAGATTAACTACACAATAGATGTTTGATTGCTTTTGGTTGTTTTCTTGTCATTTTAAGATTGTAATAGACAAGTACCTGGTATAGAGGTACTGATAAGAGGTCCTAGTCCAGCAGCCTTGTGATATCCTCTTATAAGTAATGGATCTATTCTAAATACCTGTTTTAGATGTTCTATTAATGGTTCTATCGATTTGCTTCTCCAAGAATAAATGGCCTGTCCTAATTCAGATTCATAGAATTCTATAAGGTGTAGTCTTTTAGTCGAAGTATGTTCATATCTTTGTACTGGACACACTAGTTCAAATCCTCTATTGATGCTAAGATCATATAGTTTTTGATCGTCATACCCAGAATCACCTATCATGAAACATGTTTCTTCTGTGATTAGAGAAGATGATGCAGTCATTGGATTATACAATTGATTATCCTGTACATTAGCAGTTGTAAAATCTGCTGCTAATGGTACTATAATAGGTCCAGTACTTGATATCAAATGGAGTTTGTAACCAAATATCCAACCCTTGGTATGGCTGAATCCCCATCTTGCATCAGTATCAATTCCAGAACGTGGTACTATATCTTTTTTCATAGATGATTTGTGCCAGATATGTCCTTTGGCCTTGAGTAAAGTACTATCTATTGCAACAATGTATGGGTCTATCATTCCTTCATATATGAAATGATTTGTCATGACAACTATTCTTTCTTTTATATCTGTAGATATCGTTCTTAGACGTCTGTCAAACGTACGCCTGTCTGGTATCTGTGTTAGGCCACATGCTTTCATTATCTTCTTATTGTACGGATAATCCATTTCCAAGAATTCATGTAATGCATTGTTAGAATCCAGTCTAAACCATATTCTAACTATAAAGCACTTCATGATTACAGTCTGTGAATAAACATATGGCCTCCCACGGCTGTTCCTTCTTTTGAAAGTAGGCCATGATATGCGATCTATCAGGTACAAAATGCTAATAAGGATAGATTCTGATCTACTACCATAGTCTAGTCTTTGGACTTGTTTCGTTGTTTCTCACTAGAACATCAGACATCCAAAGGCTAGCTAAATAGACAATGATCAATAGATATTGTTAAAATGATGAACCTGGAATTATGCCCAAGCCTCAACTAATTAAAAGAATTGTGAATGATTAGATCCAAAAATAGGCGTTACTGAATATCATTTTTATATCTGATTAGGAATGATTTCCCTAGATTTACAATCGATTGTCAAATGTATTATTTGATGTGCCAACATACTCACTCAGGTATTTTTGCAGACCGCTACACATGTAACAACACATATTGTAATAATCTTAAAGTACCTCAAATATTATTATGTTTATTCACAGATTTAGTTAAGGCAGCAAATAATTGCCTTATCTAGTTTTAGTCGCCAGGTAAATAAAAATTTTTTATATAAAACTATAATGCTATCGGTTATCATCAGAACGATCAGGAGAAGGAATGTAAGATGAAAAGAATCTTAATAGTAGATGACGAACCAGATGTTAATTTAGCACTAAGAATAGTATTAGAAGAGAACAATTTCATAGTTGATTCATTTAATGATCCTCTTTTGGCATTAGAAAATTTTAAAGCTAATTTGTATGACGTTTTAATCCTAGATATAAAAATGCCAAAAAAAGATGGTTTTGAAGTATACAAGGAAGTTATGAAAATTGATAATAGAGTGAAGGTTTGTTTTTTGACAGCTGGTGATGTTAATTATAGGTCGCTTAAGGAAACGTTCCCAACGTTAGATGAGGAGCAATTTATTAGAAAACCTATTGAAAATACAGAGTTAATAAGACAAGTACATAAAATAATAAATTTAAACGAATAAAATAACGTATAGAAAATAATATACCATGATTCTACTGAAATGAATTTGAAACCTAGTTTAATATTCTCTCTAAAATTCAATAAAATTGGTCAACATTTAGAATATTTAATACTAATAATTTTATATTTCGTAATACCGTTGCAGTCTTGAATTTGTTATCAGAATTTTTGAATCGTTCTTCGTTTGGATGCAGTCCTCAATTCTAATACAAAACCAATTCCTTCAGACTAATAGACGTGCATCTGAATCAATGACAAGTTTAATACTATTTTCAACTGCCATTCTTATATAATCGTCTTTTAGATCAAGACGGTCATAATGAGCATCGATTTCCAGAACAGTGTCTGTATCTTTTGCTACATCTATCAATTTCTCCATATTAACAGCATATCCTTCTCTTTTATTTATTCGTCTACCCGTAGGATGAAAAATAATATCAACACTAGGATTCTGTGCAGTTCTTATTAATCTCTCAGTTTGGACTTCTATTGGTTGTGCGAAACTAGAATGGATTGCTGCCTCCTACTATGTCAAGTTTGTCTAACACATTATTCGCAATATCAAGCGATCCATCCTTCATTATATTTACTTCGGCAGATGACAAAATTCGAAAATTGCCTGAGAATATATGATGATCATGATGATGATGATTTTTTTTTGATCTTTTAGTATACTGATTCATTAATTTTAACTTGTCATTAATTTCTGAAATTTTATTAGCTTGATCCAGTATCTGTTTTTCATCAAGTCCATTAGTCAATTTCAAGCTTTTTGTATGGTCTGTGATAGCAACATATTCAAGGCCAAATTTTTCTTTTGCAGCTAGATCTTCCTATTCTTAACATTTATCTATCTTTGCAGCCTATCAAATATTACTGTTACTGCAGAGACGGTAATGATGACTATCTTCTAGCTCTGAGCCGTTTCCGCAAAAAATAACTTACTCATATCTATCATGTTCTTTTGAATTTTGGATGAGTAACATCAAATCACAAATTAATTCAAGAGGCCATTTATTTTGGCGTATTTCAAGTTTTCTTCAATATTAAGTCAACAACTTTTATACTGTGTGTTATTGACAAGTCACAACATGAAAAGACCTGACTGGGATATCTACTTTATGCTTCAGGCAGAGGTTGCAAAGCTTCGTTCAAACTGTCTTACAAGACACATAGGTGCTATAATTGTAAAGGATAATAGGCAAATAGCAACAGGGTACAATGGAACTCCATCCGGTATCAAAAACTGTTATGAAGGTGGATGCCAAAGATGCCTATCTAGGATTAAAGGAGAAATAAGGTCAGGTGAACATTTAGACCGATGTCTGTGTACTCATGCAGAGGCCAATGCAATAATGCAATGTGCGTTATTTGGAAATGCTGGAAGTACAAGAGGCGCTACTCTATATTCTACCTTTGCTCCATGTTTGGAATGTAGCAAGATGGCGATCAGCGTAGGTATCACAAGAATAGTTGTTCTTGCCAGTTATCCAGAGGATGGCACACAATTGCTAAAGGAAGCTAAAATTAAATTGCAAAAATTAAATCAAAATAGTCTGATGTATTGGATAATGCTTATTAGTAAAGATCCTGGCGCATCTCCGAAAATTATGGATAAAACATAAATAAAACGACTATTCAAAGGCATTTCTTGGATAAATCGATCTCTCAGTATACATATATAGTCTAATGTCATAACACTAATAGCTTACTATTTACAAAAAGAGTAGAATTTTTTTAGTATGCAGCTTATACTAAAAAACAGAAAACTTTTGCAAATTGAAGTATAGGAGTAGGACAGATATTATGGCAATGATACTAAACGCAACGTTGTTTGGAGAAACAAAGGGAAAAATAATCACAAAGGCTCAACTCAACTGCACACAACTTAAAATGTACTTACCTTCCTTAATAGAAACGCTACTTATAGAACAAATTGACTTCACAGACCAAACAATAATTTACCAGACAACTGAAAAAGGACGAGTGTTTTTAAAAATGTATAATCAAGGACGTGTTTTTGACCTCACAAATAGCAATCATGTTGTAGATAAAATTAAAGACTGCATAACCATCTAATATGAATGGTTTTCATTATAATAAAATTTTAGAAAACAGTATGCAAAATAAATTCTACTTATTTAATTATTATTTATTAGCATAGTTATGATGTTAAAGCATTATTCACTCCAGTCATTGTTATTAATTAATCTAATAGAATAAAACTCGGACATAGCGACGGGTTTTTAATGAGAAAAAGATTCTCAATAATATGGAAAAATAAATCCATAATGATATGATATAAAAAAAAGTTATGATCCCATGTATTATCCTGGATACTTGGATGTATATGCCACACTATTTTCTAAACAGGAGATTGCGTCTTGATCAAACAATTTTTAGTAAAACAATATAAATTTAGAAAGTTTAGAAAGACGTCTTGTATCCATGCCTGTGCATTATTTCCTTCACTTGATTATCGCTAACTTGAGAAAAATCATGATAGAATTGTCCAACAGCTTCAAATGATGAAGGAGAATATAGAACTACTACTGTATCCGCCACTTTATTCACTTTATCAGCGATATCTTTTGGTGCTACAGGTACAGCTATGATTAATTTTTTACAATTTTTGTTCTTCTTTATCCACTGAGAAGCAGCTAATATGGTTGCTCCAGTTGCAATACCATCATCAACTAAAATCACTGTTTTGTACTGCAGATTGTTATCGTACTCTTTACTTCCTCTAAAACTTATTAACCGACGATCAATCTCTTTCATCTGTGCGTCTATTTCAGCATTAATGTAACTTTCTGATACTTTCAACATTCTTATAATGTTTTCATTTGGAAAAAAACTGCCATCAGGCATGACAGCACCTAGTGCGAGTTCAGCGTTATAAGGCGCACCAATCTTTCGTGAAACTACAACATCAAGTTTAGCATCAAGTATTCTCGAAATAATATCACCAATGACTACACCGCCACGAGGAATAGCAAGAATCATAATAGGATTCTTCTCCCTTCCTTCTTTATCTTCTTGCTTTAGCCACTGTAATTTCTCGGCAAGTTTTTCAGCGGCATCAATTCTATCTCGAAAAACCATATTCATTTTCACTCAGGACTGATACTGAAAGACTAGATGCACCAATCATCTATTTTTGGTCTTCCTTTTTATTTTTTATCTTTCCAATCTCTTTTACCTTCACCAACTTATGATTAATAGGTTTTGTTTAGTAATTAATATCTGATATTTATTTCTTTTATATTCTATACTTTTTGTCCAATTTTAGCGCAGATTTTCTGTGCTTCGTCTTCGTTCTTTGGGAAATCACTGCGAAAGCGACCGTGATAGTGGTTGTATATGAAGCTGCTTGAATGACAACGGTCTATCCTTTGATATTTTCACCTGTTGACATTATTTTAATTCATAGGATCGATCGAATTGTTGCTGCTCATTTGGAAAGTTTTGTTTAGGAAGGTATTAATGCCGTGTAATTTATAATTAAAGAGATTTTTGCTGCCTATGAATTCATACTTAGTTTATCTGTAAACTGTTCATTGATGTATGAAGAATATTTTGACTGCTTATCTAATGAAGTAAAAGCAGCTGCTTATTATCTTGATTTTTCACAGATGTTTATCTGTTCAAGTGATTTAACACCTCCCTTTCTTTTATCTCCAATTTAGGCAGTAGATTCAGCAGAAAGAAATTCTTTCGCATACAATCAAGACTAGACTTAGAGAGTCTATTCAAAGCCAAATTCCATTCATTTGATGTAACTTCTTCCGCGTCGTCTTTTGGTCTATAAAAAAAGAAAAATATCTCCATCCTCCACTGTATAGGAATCTCCTTCTTTGATCAAGTATTATAGCTAGAAGACCTGAGAGATATAAGTTACAGAACTGTCATAAAAAATTACGTGATAATGCTTGATAAAACCGTTACCTAGATGACTTAATATTTAATGACAATAATCTACAAAGGATTTGTAAATCACGCATTTGTTTACTATGAAGATTCAGATAACATTGATGACTACAAAAGCATCTAACAGATGCGATCATTATGCTGGCAATTACTTTCAAGCAATCTGGCTGCAATCCTCCAAAAAGATTGAAGTCGACCAACCAACTTTTGATAAAGTCTTAGGAGAATCAGTCAAATTATTTAATATTGATGCTAAAAGGAGATTCAGTAGTCAATTCTCATTAGCTGATCTAATTATAATAACTGAAGAAAAAAGCAAAGCAAAAGAAAGGAAACACAGGGAATCACTAGAAATGTAATGCAAACGCCTAGAATTAAGCCAAATTTTATAATGAAATAGTTCAGAGAAAAATTCTTCTATGCTGCATATGTATATTTGAGCTTTTGTTTAATAATGAATACCAGTATTATCTTATTATTAAATTGATAGATGTGTTTGGATCGAACCAATGTATCTAATCCAATATAGCAACATAAGTTCTACAAATGGTTCAATCGCTTTGGATATACTATAACTCTGCCAGAAATACAAGTATATTGTGCATACGTGATAACATATGGTTTAGTCATCCCACGATAAAACTTTCTATTACATTAATATTATCGATGCAGCTTTGCATGTTAATCTTTACTTAACTTACATGACTCTAGTGTTAATGATAACTTCAAATCTCGTATCTCTTTTTAATAGCAATTTAAAATTGTTGATTTAAAAGATTTGTTTGCATATTCTTTGAGTCTGTGAAAGATTGTAATCTACAACATTAGTTTATTTCATCTAATTTTAGAATTACTTCTCTATATATAAATTTGCTATAATGATAATGTCTTGGCAATAGTCATTCACCCATATCATCAGATATAATGATATAATATATGAAGGCTAATACCTTTTTTAGTCTATTGCTATAGAGTATTGACAGAGTATTATTAACTGATAATTGCTTTTATTGAAAATCTGATGCTATTTGATTAGCATAGATGTATTAGTCTTCATCTTTAAGAATATGTAACACGTCAGATCAACTTTTAGCATCCGAATTAACAAAATATTTGGACTTATACGAATTTAAAAACAAAGATAAGGCATAATTATAAGTAATGGATATGGCTCTGATATCGACCGAAGAAGCAAAGTCCAAATTATTAGATTGTAAAGTCTTACTAAAATATATGGTATTTCTCCAAAATAATGGATTCTCAGACTGTGGTAAAGGCCAAATAATGGGACAAGCAGCATTATTAGAAGAATATCTCAAAGATGAGGAAAAGAAGCAATACAAAGGGACTTTTGATAAACCTCATAAACCAATAGAAGAACAAGAAAAACAAATAACAACAAAAAGTACAGAGGAACCAGGAAAAATCTCTGAAACATTTCGAGAAAATACTACTAATATCTACAAAGGATTTTTGAGACAAGTAGGAAATATGATCGAAAAGCCCCGGGATATTAAAGATGCTAATTCCAATTCCGTGGTCAAAAAAGATGATCCAAACATACAAAAATTTCAACTAACACAATCTCACTCTGTAGATGATGATGTCACGATAAATGGGAAACAGATAGGAGTAATAGAAGAAAATAAAGAAATGATTCAATCATGGCGCGATAAAATTAAAAGAATGACTCAAGTTGATATTAGATAATTAAATTTGCACGAATGCAGCCAGAATTAGCAATAATGTTATGCCAAAATAACGTAGCAAGGTAATTGACAAATAATCATCTAACAAGAGGCAGCTTGCTTTACACCCATACGTTCGTCTGGCTTATCGCTGATCTCACAGTTCCGTCTACAATAACAAAAGTAAATGGTGGAGCGTATCTTCTATGAGTTATTTAATTGTAAAAATTTCACTACGCAATTCATTGATTTATATAATGACTCTTAAGGAAAGAAACAGTTTTTCGTATTTTAATCTTGAAAGTTCAAGACATATGATGGAGCATATTTGAAATCTGACGCGTAGATAATTCAATAAGAGTTTAAAAGGCGTTTTTGTTTACTAGTGACAATGATATAATATGGGAGAATTGAATTCTTGGTTACTAAAAGAAACAAAAGGAGTGAAGATTTTAGATAAATGTGTATTATATTCTTTAAAAGTTATCTATTTGGGTTTAAGAATATTACTTAGAATAGCTTTAGGAAAAAAGAGAAGAGACAGAATATTCATTGAACAAGGATTTGATTTTAATACTTTCTTGTATAAAGTATTCAAGATTTTAAGAATAGGTAATTCCATGCTATTAAAAATCAGTGTACCAAAATACGATTACAAATTCTATTGTCGAATTAATAGAGAAGATTTAGTATTTATGACAAATCATGAAGATGATATAATAGAACATTTTACTCCTAAGCAAGGAGATATAGTTGTAGATATTGGTGCACATATGGGCCGGTATACAATAATAAGCTCAAAACGAGTTGGTACAAATGGAAAAGTAATTGCTATTGAGGCTCATCCGGGCAATTTTGAAATGTTAAATCGTAATATCAAACTAAATCAGTTAACTAATGTTATACCTTTGAATTATGCAGTATATTCTAAAGAAACAAAAATAAAACTGTATTTGCCAGAGGAGGATTCAGGTTATACCATATATAACACTATTATGTCCAATAGGGCAGGAACTGAAGATAAATTTGTAGAAGTAAATGCTAACACATTGGATTGTCTATTACAATTAAATCAAATAAGAGAAGAAGAAGTAAACTGGGTTAAAATTGATGTGGAGGGAGCAGAATTTGAAGTGTTAAAAGGGGCTACTAATGTACTATCCAAAAGTAAAGACATAGCACTTTTGATTGAGGTTCATGGATCAGATAATTATAAGCCAATACTAAACTTTCTTAATTTATATAATTTCAAAATAGAGTTTGAAAAGAGTAATAAGAATGGAGATTGGAGGCATATAGTCGTGCGGAAATATAATTGAACAACACCTTTGTTAGATTTATGAAATTGATTTATCTTTAACAGTTATTTCTAATGGTTATCTAGAATGCAAGAAAAGTATAGAAAAGATCACAATCGTGGATTACAAATTATATGGAAATTTCGACTAAAAGAGTCTGGAGTGTCATTGTCAGTATCTTATTGATGTATTACCTGCATATTCATTTTACCATACGCTGGGATCTATAAACTTCTGATACATGATTACTTTTTTGAAATATGTTGTTAGTACAATTGTATTTTCTCCAGTTAATAAGGTGTGTTTCATGTGGAAGCCATCTAAATTTACCAAGTATGAAAATATCACAAGAATTAAAGATATAGATAAATAAAATTTTCTAGTTAGTAAAATCCTTGTTCAAGATGAAAATTAAGTTATCATATCTTTTGTAAATGCTGTGAACCTCAGTTAAAGACAATCCTATCTAACAAAAAGAAAAAAGGACCAAACTTAGGTATCAGACATTAAGAGTAAAAGAAACTTATTCGCGTAGAGATACATTGCTTTGTGTCAAAAATATCCGTCAATTCACTTAGGTCAAAGTAATCATAGCATATACTACCCCCTCTCCCCACAGAGATTCTTATTTTAAAAGTAAGAAATTATCTATAATTTGATTAGTATTATTATGGCAAACACAGAATTGGAGAAAAGCGCTGAGATCAGAAATTGCACTATTGAACACCAGGAAGAAACACCCGTTGAAATAAATCATGAAATTGAATGCCCAAGATGTTATGCAATAATGTCTCTATGTTCTGATTTTGACAGTTTATTTTATTCCTGTGAAGAATGCAGTTTTATCCTTTATACCATAAAGAAAAACTATTTACCTTCTTAATTAGATTTCTAATCTAAATATAAATAATTATTGTGTTAAAATGGTATTGCTCCCAATAGAGGAAATGAAATTCAAAGTTGTTGTTCAAATCATTGCTCCTCATTTGAGCATAGCAAAGATGTTACATCATTTTATCTATGTTAATGGATCAGCTAATGAATCATAATTAAAACAGTATCTAAAAAGTATTATAATCTATTCGGAAGTGTATGATGACCAATTATGTACGTATATCGTAAGGAACAGAATATAAATCGCCGGCAGGAGAATATACTACTGTTATAAAATGGAGATAAGTTAGATATCATCTGTTGAATAGGCAAATTAATACAAGGAGAAATTAATGAATCAATCCTTTCGTTTTATTTGAAGAATTGTTTAATCTATTAAATTACTATCAATCATCTTTATTATGATACTTGTTCATTAAATTATCTCTATCTTATATAATGGTTAATCCAAAGCATCAGTAATAATAATCATGATCGTAGAACTCTAATGCTTATCTCACCTATTATAGATGTGCAAATAAGCTTTTGGTTGATAAAAGATCATGCAAATTGTTTTATGTTACGTCTAGAAATAATATGATCCAGCAACCAGTAAAACGGACAAAGAATATATTTGATGATTGCATTGTTATCTAAATATATTATAATATATTGCAGATATCCAATAAATTGTAAATTATCATAAGCAAGTTGTTGCTTTAATAACTGATGGAAGAAAGCTTTGAATCTAAATATAAAAGTAGATTATACTCGCTAGTCGAAAACAAGAAGATCATCATAGAACAGCTGGATCATTTCCTCCGGAGAGGTATCAAGGTAATCTCTCCATCGCATGATTTTGGAATGAAATCCGTGGGAAAGGTGTTGCCGGAAATAGTAATTGGTGCTTCTTCAAGTTATATTGATAAAATGAAATTCCCATACCAGACAACGAGCTATATTGCAGCAAATACAATGCGTGATGGCAAAGGATCATATATCTATAAGATAACAGGTAAACCCGCTGGAGGAGTTCCACTTTTAACTGGCTGTAATCGAAAAATTGGAGATAATGTTTTCGCATCTACTCATAGAATTTTGTTAGGTTTTAAGGCAATAACTGTTAGTGCTATTAACTTAATGGTAAATAAGAAAAAGATACGGACCTGGCAGTTTTTCGCTGATAATCTTAAGAATTCTAATCCAGGCATTTATGAAGACTTGGTTAACTTACATGCAAGAATTGGAAGATACAATCCTTTTCATTATGTTGTAATAGCAAGGTCTGAGAGAACATTTAAAAGTCTCAAGATAGCTGAAGAATATGAGAGAAATCAGATAGCAGTTCTTGATCCAACAAATGGGATCAAAGTGATTTTTATTACCAATCAGAACGGATACGATTACATCTCAAAAAGAATACTCGAATCAGAATTCGTTAACTATATTGTTAGTGGTGAGGAGTTTGACTTGTACAATGGAATGGTGAATCTCAGAAGCAAATACAATATCGACATCATGCTAAACGACGGAGAAAGGCAGATGTCCAACGGAATAAGAGATACTGGCTTGCTAGGAGAGGAAAAAATAACATTAGAGCCATATCCTGGAAATGATATAATTCCAGAAGTCGAGAGTGTAGATCCTACTTCTATATTGGGTATGGATGCAATGGGTTTAGATGGAAATCAGATATATGGAACAATAATGATACATTCTAGAGATTGGGGATGAGAGAGCGAATGTATACGTTTATCCGCTAAAAAATGAATTAAGTGAACGACAAGAGTAGTTGACGAACAATAAGAAAAGAGGAAGCATCTTTTTCACATATAAACAATCTTTTCAGAGTTGAGAATCAACAATATTAGATAGATGTAATGGAACTTTATTAGAAGTTAACAAAACCACTATTCTCTAATAATAATCAGTTATTCTGGATTATTCTGTCTTCTCTCATGTTGTTCTTGCTCACTTCTTCCTGTATAAACTGTTCCTTATGTGCTGCACAAAGATCAAACCTTCCAGCTATTGTGTTATTGTCATCTTTTAAAGGAATCCAACCTGCAATAGGATCTTTGCAGTCTGCACAGTCACAATGACCATTGACCATTTTGAAGATTGTTATTCTCAAAGACATATAATTAAATCGGTTTTTCTATAGTCCTCTGAGGCCATATTACTATAATATTTATCTCTATTTAAAAGATCTTCGCTATATATATAATCATTAAATAGTACAAATTGAATTTATTTTTGAATAATTAAATCTAAAATGCCCTTTAAAACAGCTGATCTCCAAAAAGCGATGATCTCCTTAAAACAATTTAAAACATATGCTATGTCCCCACATCACGAACGTTATAGTTTTCCTTTTTTATGTGGCACGTATTTTGCATATAGAAAAATTGATGTACTCCGTCTAATTTCTATATTAAAAGCAGTTGCAAAGAATGGCAAACCAAGATACTTAGACGTAGGTTGCGGAAACGGCGACTTTCTTTCAAAAATACGGGAATTTATTCCCAATGCATTAGGTATTGATAATGACGCGAAAATCTTTTATTATTACAAAAGAGAAAAACCAGATTATATCAAAATTGCCGATGCTCGCTGGGGAATTAACCAACAATTCGATGTTATCTTTGTTGGTTGGATGGAACCTGGCCTAGATTTTCGAGATGCAGTTGCTGCGAAGGCAGATGTGATTGTGACAACATTAGATCAGGGAATTAGTTTAGCAGCTGAATTTGAAGGCAATGGTTTTGAAAGAATTGCTAAATGGAGAACACCCTCATGGGAAGATGTCAATATTGAAATTATGAATCTTTACTATACAAAAATGTCTAGCAAGAACTATTTATTTCTCTCAAAACTACGAGGTGCTCACAACCTATGGTACATTTATAGTAGCAAACCTAGTAAATCAGAAGCCATAAAATCAATTCTTATGCAAAGATTAGAGGATGAGAAAAAAGACCTGTGTGAACGTTACGATTTTGAAGATTTATTGGACGAATGCGGATTTAGGTATCTTGAACAGTTACAGAATATTACTTCATACGTAGAGAGAAAGGAACGTTTATGGGATATTCAATTTAATAATACGTAAAAAATACTGCTCTGTTCCATAATTAACTATTCTAATCAAATAATCGCTATTTCATCGCAGTTTCATATCAACAACTATGTTGTACAATGACCCCTTAAGAAGCATGCATATATCTACTTACTGTGAAAGACTTAAAGCATCTATCACTAAATATTCAGAAGAGTAAAATTTGAAAGTATCTGTTTTAGGTGCTGCGAAGGAAGTTGGACGTTCAGCATTCCTAGTAAATAGCAATAGTACTAATATATTGATGGATTATGGCGTACTTTTAAAAAGAGAACCTATCTTTCCCATGCATGTTAAACCAAAAGATATTGATGCAGTAGTAATTACTCATGCACATCTAGACCATTCAGGCTTTGTTCCATCTCTATTTCTATCAGAATCAAGGAATCTCCAGGCCCTTGCTACTCTACCAACATTCGATCTGTCGCGATTGTTAATTGAAGATATGATCAAAATATCAGGATTCTATCTGCCCTTTGAATACATTGATCTTATGACAATGATGAAGTATTCAAAGAACTTGGAATACAGAGAACCGTATATAATAAAAGACGTCAAGATAATTCTGCTTGAATCTGGACACGTTCTAGGCGGATCTACAGTTGTTGTAGAACATGACGGAAAACGTATATTTTATACAGGGGATATAAATACTAGAGGTTCAAAATTACTGCGCCCTGCCGATTTGAATTTTGATGAGATTGACTTGATGATTTTAGAGAGTACTTATTCTCAGACTGAACAAGTATCTAGAGAGCAGTCTGAAAAGGATCTGCTTGAATACGCCTATGATGTAGTTGAAAGAGGGGGTACATTATTTATTCCTGCATTTTCTGTGGAGAGATCGCAGGAAATAGCTTGTGTTCTAAAAGAATACAATTTTCCATACAAAGTAGTGATGGATGGAATGGCACTTAAAGCTAATCAAATCATGATGAAATATCCTGCATTCTTGAGAAATGCCGAAGTATTTAAGCAAGCCATAGGCGGAGCAGAATGGATAAGTGGGTGGAACAGAAGAAAAAAAGCTGTAAAAGAACCATGTGTAATAATCTCCCCGGCAGGAATGTTAGTGGGAGGTTCTGCAGTATTCTATATGCAAGAAATTGCAAAAAATGATAAGAATGGCATAGCTCTGGTATCATATCAAGGCGTAGGTACCTCCCGGTAGGACATTACTCGAAAAAAGAATTACGACATTTGACGGCAAAGTAAGAAAATGCTTAGCTGATGTTAAGCGTTTCGAATTTTCAGGACATAATAGCAGAAGTGAATTATTTGAAATTCTGGATCGAATCAAGGGTAATCCCAAAGTGCTTACAGTTCATGGTGATGGCCCGTCGTGTACAAAATTTGCACAAGAGATCACAGATATATATGGTTTTGATGCAAAAGCTCCAAATGTAGGCGAAGTCGTTGAAGTTTGATACGTATGAGTATACTTCATAAAATGAGAGGTGATAGTACAGTTATTAGCCAGAAAAATATCAGAATATATTTGTAGTAATATTTACCAATATCTCATTTCTTAGTATCGTATAATATTTGTATGCAGAAATTATAGAATAGTTTTCCATTTTATTTTCTACTTCACCTTCACCTTCACCTTCTATCCTCTATTTTTGGTATCATAATGTGATTCTAGTATATTTTCATAATACATAATTATACTGCTGTAACGTCAATTGGTACATTTCCACTAATGCTAATCATATTGAGCATATCTTTCCATAAAACCTCCTTCTGGCTGTTCTTTGAGATCTCGACCAGTAAATCCAAGAAATACGTCGTTTAATGTAGTACTTGTGAACTCTACTGATTCAACATCAATGTATTTCAAAATTATAGGAAGATTATGGCTAGCATTATCTACTGATAAAATAAAAATTTGCTCATCATTAATATTTATACTTTCAATTTTATGTATAAAAGTAAAGCTCCTTAGAGTTTCGATATCCTGACTATTTTTTTTCTTTAGCTTCAGTTTTATAATATCGCTAGCAATCATCTTTTTTAGTTTTGATGGTGTGTCCAATGCAATTATTTTGCCCTTATCTATAATGCCAATTCTATCACAGAGAATATCAGCTTCCTCCATATAGTGAGTTGTCAATATAATAATGATCTTTTCTTCCCTCACCAATTGTTTTATATATTTCCACATTGATTCCCTGCCTGTTGGGTCAAGACCAAGTGTTGGCTCGTCAAGGAAAATTACTTTCGGCCTATGAATAAGACCTCTTGCAATCTCTAGCCGCCTTCTCATCCCACCCGAATATTGCTTGACTTTATCATCTTTTCTTTCGGTTAGACCTACTAATTCTAATACTTCGCAAATTCTTTTTTCTCTGATATCTCTAGGGACGCTATAAAGCAAAGAATGAAGCTTTAGATTTTCATATCCTGTTAACATGTCATCACTACTCGGTGCCTGAAACACAATACCTATGCTGGCCCTCACTTTAGCAGGTTCATTTACAATGTCATAACCATTTATAGTAGCAGTGCCAGAGGTAGGTTTAAGAAGAGTGGCAAGCATATGTATTGTAGTGGTTTTGCCTGCACCATTTGGTCCTAGAAGACCAAAAACCTCATTTTCATGAATATCTAGACTTAGGTCATTAACAGCAATTATATTCTGATATCTTTTAACAAGATTGCGTATAGTTATCAAATGATCTTCTAATATATTTTATGGTATTATATTTTAATTGCATAAAGAATCTGGATAAGAGATATTTTTTAACTATACAGCTATAATACATTCTCTTGACATACAGTTTGAACCCCCATAATTATATGATATGAATCATAGCATAAGCTACAGCACAAAGGATGTACAGTCTTAACGGAAAACAAAAAGTGAGAAAAAGATCATTTGCCTATCTTGAACATTTTTGTTCCACAGATAGAACAAATTCCTGTGGTTGCAGGCCTACCATTTTTCATTGTGACCTTCTTCTCGTCTTTCATTGACCTCTTTGATTTACATTTAACGCAATATCCTTCCATGATAGTCCAAACACTAACAGCAAAATAAAAGAAGCGGTGTATAAAATGATTGTCAGAAAGACTAGAGTGACTTATGTAATACATTAGGTCGATTGCATTTGAGATACTTCAGATAGAAGATAAAAATCAGGCTGTTAATAAATAAAAAAAGAATTAAAAAGACTAGAAAAATTATATTATTTTCACATTCCTATGTAAGACTAACAATAGATGTATAATATTTGCTATACTATTTCTTATTAAATTTAAACACTCCTGTGATTTAACCGGTCGTAATTCGATAGAGACAGTTATCCTATAGATCGCGATTTTTGGCATTTTTACACCCATGTCTAAATATGAATAACTAAGGCAGTCCCGCACAGCGACGGAATGGTATCCAAGAACTCGATAATTAGTTGACTGAATATTAGCAATTATTGTATGTTATGAATTGATCCTTAATCAATGGCTAATCCTTATATCTACCAGTCTATTCTATTAGAATCCTCCTTTTTAATAATCAATTGGTTGCCAATTATATTATAACTTAGTGATTCATTATGTTGAAAATTAAGAGCACGTGCTATATCTACATTAAAAGTTAAAGTGAAAACGCTCTTACCTATCATTGAAGTTACTTTTCCACTACTAATGGCATTATTTTTCTCATTATTATTTTTTTTCTGCTGTGTATGTTGTTGTTTTTTAGGATGTTTCATTATTCTTAACAATCTTTTTTCATCACTTATTTATCTATCCTATTTTTAGAAGAGAGTTGTTCTTTTCTTTCTTTCTGTCATAGTGTATAACACAACTGATTTGTTAATATCAAATTTTATTAATTTTATTTTATAATTAATTAGCAATATTGATGATATGGCATAACAAATCTTTTATTATTTAATTTCATTTCAATCCTACTATAACCATTAGGGCTTATTATTGTAGTATAACAAACAATCAGTATCCTTTGGCAAAGACTTAACCTTATATGATGTTAAAGTCTGTATTTTAAAGTTTATAATATTTTTAACAACTTTTTAGTTTTTTGAATCATTTATTGTCTTAGTATAAAAGGAAAGGTATTATCATAACGTTAGTCGATTTTATGATAAATAATAGAAATGTAAATCAAAAATATATTAATAGATCTATTACAAAAGCTATCATTGTAATTTATTGATTGATGTAACTGCAATTGATCGCTTGCTCAAAGACCTGCATGGATTTTACCTAAGAAATAATGAATATGATGAAGGAGATCTACTCTATTATAGAATTAATTATAAACTTATAGATTCCTTTGGAATTACACAAGATGAAGCTGAAAAATTTCACTTAAATTACCATGACCATAATCCCCGCAGAATATCTGAAGGTTATTGTCATACGTGTAATAAGATTACATCAATCATACCTATAATTTACGGAGTTTCAGAACAGGATATATCAACCCTCAAACTGGCGGAAGATGATAAAAGATTGATCATAAGAAATCTGGACGAGATCAAGGAAAAAAATAAACTGGCAATGTTTGGCTGCAAAATCTGTATGAGTCCGCTCTCAAAATATGGAACTATCTAGTTTTATTAGAGGTATTAATGGTATTATAGTAAACATTTCTCTTCCCAACTACTCTGAACTTGTACTGCTCTCTATAGATTTCATGATAAAAACGCGCGTAGCTTTCGGCGGCATCATATGTTGTAAAGATTTGTCTTAAGCTATCGATGAAAATCTTTTTACCATATAAATCGAAGATCTCTACGACATAATAGTTTGGCAATTTTTTGACATTTCTTAATGTAATGGCAATACATATTAGCAGAAACAAGGTTGCAGCTATAAATATTATGGCAGATTCAAAACCTTTAACGAAGTTAATAACATGAACTATTAAATTTTGATTCAGACAAGTATAAAATATATTAAATACTACTATCAGTTTCGTACAATATAATATCAGATGTTTATCCATGTTCACTCTCATCTTTGTACCATATGATAGTAACAGTATATGCTCATCATATCTAATAAAGTCATGATTACATAAATAGATTTTCTAGGATCTAATAAAACCTTTTTGACTAGGAAACCCTTTCTTTATTAGGAGAAAAAGATTTTAAGTAAGCGGTCAAATATCAACAAAATTAGTTTCTATCATCTAGACAAACTGCTAAAAATAAATAAATAAATAGTAAATGGAATGAAGTTGTTATTTAATGAGTATTGCCAAAACTTACCTATATGCTATATTCATTCACGTTCTACATCCATCAGTTATATGCCAACACTTCGAATTTATTCATCTTACCCATTCTATACGGACGGTCGGGAAAAAATGCCTACTACTATAAATGATAGCTACAAAAGTATTCGGGCTCATTTAGAAATACTTTTTGACAAAATATATGCTATTTGGCTTAGAGAATTTAAAGTATTTTTAAGAGAAAGGAGCAGGCTTGTAGCATCTACATTCACACCACTTCTTTGGTTATTTGTACTTGGATCAGGTATTGGCTCAAATAACATCAATACCATTGATGCAAATGTGGATTATCAAAGGTTCATTTTTCCTGGGATAGTTAGTATGTCTGTCATATTTACATCCATTTTTTATGGATTGTATATAATATGGGACAGAAAATTTGACTTTTTAAAAAGTGTAATGGTCGCACCTGTCAGCAGAGGAATTGTTTTTGTAGGTAAAACATTTGGAGGGATGACAAATTCGCTGGTTCAGGTTTCTATACTTTTGATAGTTGGAGGTATTATAGGCATTAACTATACTATTTTATCCTTAGTTCAAACTGTAGTAGTTGTTTTGCTTCTATCGTTTTCATTGACATCGCTAGGTCTTACTCTTGGTAGCTATATGCATAGTCTAGAAGGATTCCAGATGATTGTAAGTTTTGTAGTCTTCCCTATTTTCTTTTTAAGTGGTGCTCTATTTTCGTTAGATAACCTCCCTGATTGGCTTTCATTTTTAATATTAATAGATCCTGCCACATACGCTGTAGACGCGCTCAGGAATGCTATGATTGGCATAGGGAGCGCGCCTTTTGAAGTAGATATAAGCATATTAATTGCATTTACTGCAGGTTTAGGAGCACTTGGAGTTTTTTCTTTCGGTAGGATGAAAGCGATTTGATTATTTATTGATTTGCTACCATTCATAATAAATAACTTATCATATCTGTGAAATTAGGGAAAGTAAAAGAAAGCAAGATAATGTATCTTGAGGGAAATCACTGAAAATTCAGTAATCTTTATTGATAAACTCTGAATATTAAATAATAACCAACAATTACAACACACACACATCGCAGATGTTATAAACAAGGTTTTGAACCTGTTAACTGTAAGGAAAAATTATCCAAAGTCATTCTCTAACAAAAAGACTAAGAAAACAGTAGAGAATTAGAATATGTAATAAAAGAAACACAAGACTACTATAGTATCTTTGCTTTACATCAACTACTGTTTATATGATATCAAGTGTAACTTCAATAATTACGCTCTTGTTACACAACAAAATATCGGTAAATGTTTCTTACATGAGAAAATACGATAAAGTACTATTGTTTATACGATAAATATTCCTCTATATGCAATATAAAACGACTGATCCAATTAACATGATTGATGGCTAATATAATTGCTCTTTATTTTTCGAGAAATTCATTATACTATAAGCGATTACCATTTCACTTTAATTCCAATTTATGTATTAATCATAATCTTATTTTGGACAATTACTGTACATTTAAAAGAGGTAAACTTATCTGATTTTGACAAGGGGCTATCGTCTAGCTTGGTCTAGGATACCATCTCTCAATAAAGAGGTACACGCCTGGGGCGCTGGCGGTCGTGGGTTCAAATCCCACTGGCCCCATGTCAATCTTGTCACTTTATTAGGTCTCATTTTGATATTATATATAACTCAAAAAGACATGCAGACTAATTCGAACACCGTCATAGATACAGTATTATCAAAAGCAGAAGAAGAAAGCCAGTTAAGTCCATACATGATGTTCAAATATTCTATAAGGTCCGACCTAACACGAAAGTATTATGAGAGAAGGCTAAGAACATTCTTTGACTTTATTCAATTTGAAATCGAGATTAAAGAGATAGAAATAAGATGTAACCATCTTGCAGAAAGGGCGAAGACCAATATTAATTGGACATTAAATCAGGTAATACGATTCTTACAATTTCAAAAAGAAAGAGTTGAAAAGGAAGAGATAACGGCTGCTACTTTAAAGAATTTTGTAAAATCATTAAAAGTATTTTGTGAAGTGCTGATTTGGACGTTCCATGGAAGAAAATAACAAGAGGCCTGTCAAAGGGAATACAAGCAGCAAATGATAGAGCACCAACTCTAGAAGAGATACAGAGAGTGATAGAGTACCCTGACAGGAGAATTAAAGCAATTATTTATACTATGGCTTCTTCGGGAATTAGAATAGGTGCATGGGATTATCTGCAGTGGAAGTATATAACTCCAATTTCTAACAAGACTACCGGAGAGATAATTGCTGCCAAAGTATTGGTTTATCCTGGAGACAGAGAAGAATATTATGCTTTCATAACACCAGAGGCTTATAATGCATTGAAAGATTGGATTGACTTTAGAGCAGGCTACGGTGAAAAGATAACTGGCGAATCCTGGGTTATGCGTGATTTGTGGCAGACAACGAACATGAATTATGGAGCAAAATGGGGTCTTGCTACGTGTCCAAAGAAACTCCAAAGTAGCGGAATAAAACGGCTTTTAGAACGAGCGTTGTGGGAACAGGGAATTCGTCAAACTCTAACAACGGGTGTCAAGCGCCATGAATGGAAGGCAGCTCATGGATTTCGTAAGTTCTACAAATCTCATGCTGAACAGGTGATGAGGCCAATAAATGTAGAACTAACTATGGGACATGATATTGGAGTTTCAGAATGTACTACAAACCTACTGAACGTGAAGTTTTAGAAGATTATTTGAAAGCAGTAGACTTGCTTACAATCAATAGTGATAAACTCCTACTGCAGAAGCAAGTTTTAGAATTAAAGGAAAAGAGCAAAGATAGTGAATATATAATCAAAGCAAAACTGGTAGAGAAGGAGAATCAGATTGAGAGTTTAATAAAGAAGCAAGAGCACTTTGAACAACTAATTCAATCACTAATAGATACAGGACAATTGAAACCAACTATTAATAATACTTAAAATATGATTTGAATGCTACTGCAAATTAACAGAGTTATATTATATCATGCTCCTATATACTCCAGTTTATTATGTGATAAAAAGGAGTTTAAGATTAAAGCTTCAAGAATCCTGCTATATATAATAAAGCGTAGTATCCACGATCTTCTATTAACGATTTAGCTAAGTTGTCTGCATATTGTTCCAATTGATTGTCGTCAAATAACTGCAATCCTTGGTGAATGAGCTTGAAGTTAGCAGTATCTTGTTCTTTTATATCATCTTGCATAAGAGACGCTCCTATTCCCATCATCTTATGAAGTGCTGTTTCGTCTATCTTTGCAGCATGAAGAAACGCTAATATCTTAAATTTAGCCAATTTATGCGCTAGATGTGACCTAATTATCTTCCCGTAAAGAAATTCTATGGCTCCAGGCTTTTCCATAGCCTTTTTTAACTTCTCAACCTCCTCTGTTGCTTTGTAAGCAGATTGCCATCCTCCATGATCTTCATCATCAACTTTATCAGATGAACCCCTTTTACCTGGACTATGTGTTTTGTGCTCTTGAAGTTTGATTTCTTCCTTTCCTTCTAAGTGGATATGTATGCCCATATTTTCAAGTTTTTTGAGAACTTTCTCCCTCAAATCACGTGGATGAAGAAAGCGTTTAAAGTGATCTTCATTGTCTTTCCATTTAAATGTCGCGTAGTCTTGAGGAATAGTTCTTCGTATGCCTTTCGCTGCTTCAGCTAATCCTGACCATGGTCTCTTTGTCCGTAAGCTGGAGAGCGGAAAAGAGGAGAAGTATCTATTCAATCTAGTTACTGCTAACGATGAGATGCTCCAAGCTGGTCTAGATTATCATTCACCAACACATATCAAATATTGCCCATATTGTGGCCAATTATTATAGAGGACACGGCATTTTGGAATAAGAAATGATCGCATAAATGATGATATTTTAAAGCATCTGGTCGCTTTTCTTATTGCGATCATTACCTTAACAAAATAAATCAAATCAAGCCCTTTTTTTAGATCAATGTTGGTCTATGCATATAAGGTTAAAAAATTTAGTAGCTTTCAATAAGGTGCATAATATTAGACAAAATGGCTCATGAATATCTATGGCTTGACTTGCATCATGCTTAAATCGAGCCGAACATTTCTATTGTGCATTTATGTCACCTCATTATGAGACCTCGGTTTCTCCGCATGAGAGAGGAATAAAACTACTTGACACATCGGCACTAAACAAAGGTACAGCTTTTACAGATGCCGAACGCGCTGCCTTTGGTCTCGAAGGTCTTCTACCCCCTTCGGTTGAGACTATCAACCAACAGCAGCGACGTATCCTCCAGCAATTGGGTCAAAAGCCGACTGACCTGGAGCGTTACATTTTCCTGATCCAGCTCTTCGATTCAAACCAGACTCTTTTTTACCATGTCGTAATGTCTGATCCTGCATACTTCCTACCAATACTTTACGATCCGACCGTTGGTGAGGCTTGCCTAACGTTCGGACACATATACCGTCGGCCGAATGGAATGTACATATCAATGAATCAAAAAGGACGTGTGCACGAGGTCATTTCGAACTGGCCCGAGAAGGATGTGCGCGTTATTTGCGTATCTTCTGGTGGTCGCATCCTCGGACTAGGAGATCTTGGTGCGAACGGTATGGGCATACCGATTGGAAAGCTACAACTGTATACCGCCTGTGCAGGTGTACCCCCACATGGACTTCTACCACTCCTACTTGATTTCGGCACGAATAATCGCCAATTGCTAAATGACCCTCTCTATCTAGGATTACGACAAACTCGTCCCAGTATACAAGAAACAGAGCTATTCGTAGATGAGTTTGTGCAGGCTGTCCAAGAATGCTTCCAGAACTGCTGCATCCATTTTGAAGACTGGAAAGGCACCGATGCCCTCCATTATCTATCTCGCTACCGCGATAAAGTATGCTGCCTTCAATGATGACATTCAAGGCACTGGCAGCATAACCGTTGCTGGACTGGTAAACGCTATGCGTATAATTGGCGAGAGCCTTAAAGATCAGCGTATTCTTTTACTAGGTGCTGGATCGGCTGGTATTGGTATTGCTGATATGATCAGGTCGACAATGAAACTCGAGGGTCTATCTAAAGAACAAGCTCGAAGCCGCATCTGGATGTTCGATGTGAACGGCTTATTGGAGAATACACGTACAGACCTGATATCTCAGCAAAAGGTGTATGCTCATACACATACTCCCACTCACGATCTAGTAGATGCAGTAGACTCGATTAGGCCTAGCATCTTGATTGGTGTAAGTACTATAGGTAAAGCATTTACTCAGGCCGTGGTAGAGACCATGTCTAAGGTAAATGAACGACCAATCATATTTGCTCTGTCCAATCCAACTGAACATGCCGAGTGCACCCCACAAGAAGCATATAGATGGTCTGGTGGTAAGGCCATTTATGCAGCTGGTGTGCAGTTTCCTCCAGTGCATTATAATGGTAATATTTTTCTTCCCGGACAAGCAAATAACTTTTACGTATATCCGGCGGTCGGCCTTGCAATTTATGCTACCCGTGCAAAGTTTGTAACCGATGAAATGTTTATTGAAGCTGCAAGAGCAACAGCTGATCAGGTAACTGACAATCAACTCAAGATGGGTATGCTATTCCCACCCCAAAGCAATATCTTGGATACAGAGGTGCGCACCGCCGAACGTGTCGCCGGGCTTGTCTTTGAGCGTAACCTAGAGGGAGTTGATGCTCCACGGCCCCACGATATCAATTTCTGGCTCAAGGCAATGCTCTACAAACCAGAGTATAGATCTTTTGCTGTGAGTTCATGAAAATATGTGTAAGTCTAAATATCTACAAATCGAGAAAGTTAAATGGACATGACAAATTCTTCGGATAATAACCTTGATAAATCTTCCAATAATAGCAGCAATGGACTGCTACCGAGAACGGCAGATGATCATAAATACAATACTGGAATACGTGCCTCATCAGGAATGCGTATAGAGTCTGACTCTATGGGCGATATAGAAGTACCTGCTGATCATTACTGGGGTGCTCAAACACAGCGATCACTTGTCCATTTCTCTATTGGTGACGATCGTATGCCAAAGGCTGTTTATCACGCCTATGGATATGTCAAGAAAGCTGCAGCAATTGTAAATGCTCCAGAAGGTAGATTACCAAGTGACAAGGAGGATCTCATTATCAAAGTTGCTGACGAAGTTATAAGTGGCAGTCTCGACAGTGAATTTCCACTATATGTATGGCAAACTGGCTCTGGCACACAAACAAACATGAATGTTAATGAAGTAATATCAAACCGAGCAATACAGATGGCGGGTGGTATAATAGGTACAAAAACACCGATTCATCCAAATGACCATGTAAATATGTCACAGTCATCTAATGATACATTTCCAACTGCCATGCATATTGCAACAGTTCTAGAGTTTACAAATCATCTCATTCCAAATGTAGAGGCTCTGATAAATGTGATGTGGGACAAGGCATTGAAGTGGGTTGACATAATCAAAATTGGTCGTACTCATTTACAGGATGCAACACCACTTACAGTAGGACAGGAATGGTCTGGGTATGCAGTACAGCTCAAAGATGTTCTTGATAATATTAAAATATCGATCAGGGGGTTATACAAACTTGCGGCTGGAGGTACAGCAGTAGGAACGGGACTCAATGCCCCTGCAGGATTTGGAGAAAAGATTGCATCTGAAATTGCTCGACTGACAGGACATCCGTTTTTTACTGCTCCAAATAAGTTTACTGCACAAGCATCGCTCGATCCTATGGTCAATGCAAGTGCCAGCTCTTCGGTCACTTGCTGTAGCGCTTATGAAGATTGCAAATGATATTCGATGGTTAGGATCAGGCCCTCGTGCTGGCTTACATGAGCTTAACCTACCTGCAAACGAACCCGGATCTTCAATAATGCCCGGAAAAGTAAACCCAACACAAGAAGAAGCTATGATAATGGTTTGCATACAAGTTATTGGAAACGATACTGCCGTGGCTATTGCTGGATCACAAGGCAATTTTGAGCTAAACGCAATGCGACCAATAATCATAAAAAATGTACTTCATTCAGCAAATATCTTGGGCGATGCATGTGACAAGCTGCGTAGATACAGCATAGAAGGAATAACTCTTGATAGCGATAGAATTAGCCAATACGTAAATGAATCATTAATGCTTGTGACAGCTCTCAGCTCCGTAATTGGTTACGACAAGGCCTCTGCTATTGCTCACAAAGCATTTGACCAAAAGACTACTTTGCGCGATGCGGCTATATCAAGTGGCTATGTTAGCGCAAAAGAATTTGACAAGATAGTTGTGGCTAAGAATATGGTCGGAAACCCACACAAGGATTTAGGTCTTATATAATTATAGAATCGACTCATCTCGAAGCTTCGTATCTTAACTATCGAGCTTAAAAGTATCTATCATCATTATTATCATCATCACCATTAGCTGCAGCACCAACATAAGAAGATGCATAATATACATATGCGTTAAACCTTCTGTAATTTTTTGAAGAGAAATTCAAGATTTAATTCTTAATAACGTAACGGCAAATTAGCTGACATATAAACATTTACTAAAACATTGCTAGAGTGTATTTCAATTCTTCAATACTAATCTATAACATATGAGCCTGCATGTAATTTATGTAATAGATGTGAAAAAGTATCGATAAAATATGTACCGCAATATAATCATAAAAGTTATAGGAAAATATCTCCACCATCTTCATTACCTGCACCAAGAGCAAATTCGTGCTCAAAACAAGTGTAAAAGTAGTGGAGATGAATGATCTATCAAGTTTTGCTATCTCCACCTTATTACAAATACCTCCACTATCCCTGCTTCGATAATAATGAGATGGAGGTACTTCAATCATTGGTGAGATATATAATTATAATACTTCCACTAAAAGAAGCTCAGATATCGCTCCCTTTTTGACCAAATAAGCAAAAGTGGAGATGGTGGAAATTTGGGTATTATATTTGGATATTCTTCATACTCAATTTATCCTAGTATTTTAGTTTCAACACGAACATCTAATGATGATGCTGATGAACTTAACTCAATAAAGGAACCACAGTTTTTGAAATTAGGAACAGCAAATGAATTATCTAATAGATATGATGACTACTTTGCAGCATCATCTGACCCATTGAATGGTTCTATGATTTGGGTAGCTGGGCAGAGCGGGCCTATCACAAACTCATCCATTACAACAAGCTCGACAAAGGCGGGCACTTTGCGGCCTGGGAACAGCCGGAACTCTTTTCAGAAGAGGTTCGTGCGGGCTTCAGACCACTGCGCAAATAGTGGAGCAGAGGTTATCAGAAATTAATTGCTTGTAATATTCCTGAAGAAGATGTCAAGGTCACCAGCTATAGCCCAATAACGATTGTCGTCGATCTCTTCGATTCGTAGTAGACTGGAATTTTGAAACGAAATAAGGTTAATAAGGAATGTTATTATTGCCAGCAATAACCTGGTCTCCTGTATCTTGCATAGTTTTCATGTTGAATTAGTTCTTCTTGTGAGTTGAAGAGAGTATAACATTCTTCGCATATGTAAGGGGCGATGTTTGTCATCTGGCTACCTCTATGCCCATACCATTTCATATAAAACTATTGTTTATGGGTCACCTCATCGTATATCAATTAAACCCTGCACTTTAAGATCTAATATGGAGTGCCCTTTGCTCTTTGGTTTTTGAAGGCTTCAATATACCATTCAAATTCTGCAAGAAATTTCAACACCCTTTTGTCATATGCTTCATCTATTAGTTTGCCATCTTCATTAAACACCTTGTGGAGCCTTGGTATTGAGAAGGATGAAGATATTGAAGGCGCTCCTAACTCTGCAAAAATTAGTCTAAGTTGCTGGGCAGCATTTATCCCACCAAACATTCCTGGGGAATAAGAGACAATAGCCGATGGCTTGAAAAAATATTCTTCTAAAAAGTAATCTAATGTATTTTTCATTGCACCGGAGGTTCCCACATTATATTCAGGAGTTACCGCCAAATATCCTTCTGCATCATTTATTTTGCTTTGGAGGGATTTCATTTTTTCTGAAGGGTCTGTCATTTCCTTGTACATTTTATCAAGCAAAGGCAGATTCAGTTCCAGCGGGTCGATAAAAAATACTACGTGGTTACGGTTCTTTAATTTCTCCTCCATCCAGCGAGCAACCTTAATACCCTGGCGTTCCTGTCTAACAGAACCAACTATTAATGCGATTTTGGCCATATTCGTCTCCTTGTTTAACTTAATGTGCATTAAATATCTACTGCAACCATTGCATAATGACGACACAGGTAAAGGTCAGAATATGTTGTCCAATCTTTTGTGCAGAAATACTTAGTATCCAGCCGTAATATGCTCTTGCCCTTCTTCTAATCCAAACTCCAAAGTATATAAGTTGGATGCTAAGAGTTAGGGAATGAATAATGGAAAGAGGGTAAATAAACTTTCTAAGAAATACTATACATTAGTATTTGGAGTCATAATGGGTTTTATAATGTCAGTGCTCACCTCTTTAGTCGTTACTATAATAAATATCGGAATTGTTCATAATTTTTTCGAAATGTGGTTTGGCATATTTTTGACGACATTCGCAATTGGCTTTCCCATGACAATTATGATTACCCCATTTGTAAAGAATATTGCAGATAGGATAACAATTTCGGAGGGAGTAAAGTAAATCTAACTTAGATTAATTAATGCTATCAGGTCAATAAGAAAATATATATCCCTGTGCACCTCGACTACACCACTGCCTTGTATACTTCTATAACAACCAAGTGGTATTAAGAAGAGACAGAACAAGAATTGGGTACTGGTGATTATATGGCTGACTAAGGGCTTATTCTACACATATTTCAGGCACTGCAACTTTCTTAAATAGATGGGGAGATGCCACTGTGCTGGGAGGATACGCAGACATTCTGTCGTTTGGGTTCATAACGTTATTAACTGCCTTCTTGAACTGTGCAGAGTCTATCGCTGCCGGCCAGACGGTCAGCCAGTCTTCGACAGTGTCATTGTGACGATTGATTTCCATGAAATCAAGGTGGATTAAGACAATTCTTACATTATTGATCCTGGACATTGAAAATGGTTTTATCTTGCTTTAACATCCTTTATATTATGAAACGATCTCCTAAAGAAGTAAACATGCTAATACTTCTAAGATACTAAAGCCTCTAGTATGCTCATATGTGCATCTCTTAGCTGCTCTGGGTACAATGCAAGGCAATGTATTCATCATACTATTATAACAAACCGAGGGCCAGGTTCTGTGATGGTCGGAAAAGATAAATCCACATTCCAGCTTCACATCATGTGACTGCAATAACGTTTCTCATTATTGGTATTATTGTGATCAGCATATTGTTTGCTTTTACATTAGTATTAAACCAAAATCATACTGCAATAGCACAACAACAACAGCCCACTTTAGAAGAAATATCTTTTGATATTGATAATGTGAAGACTCATTCTTAGTTGGGCATGATTTAGGTGCACTGGTAGCATTTTCGTCTGCTTCTGCTCATCCTGATGAGGTTAGACGCTTGGTTATTCTTGATGTTCCTATTACAGGAATAGGTCAGGCACTAAACTCAACACGTTTATGGCACATTCCATTTCATATGGTACGGGATATACCAGAAACACTTGTTGAAGGAAAAGAAAGAGAATACCTTACTTGGTTCTATAGTAATTATTCATATAATCCTGCCGCAATCACAAAAGAGGATATAGACGAATATGTCAGTCGTTATTCTGCTCCTGGTGGAATGCGTGCCGGCTTTGAGTACTATAGAGCCTTTCCGATAGATGCAGAACAGATTAAAGAATACTCTAAAGTTAAGCTTCAGATGCCTGTTTTAGCTCTTGGTGGAGAGAATAGTTTCGGTACTGCGCCATTAGATTCAATGCAGTCTATATCTACAAATGTGCGTGGTGGCATAGTTCCTCTCTCTGGACATTGGATTGCTGAAGAAAATCCGAAATTTCTCATTGAGCAACTTTTCAATTTCTTTGGGAACAATACTGCTAATGCTACAAAATGAGTATTTTCTGTTAACTTTACAATTGTATTATCAATGTCATGCATTAAACCTCATTCTAGCTAGGCGTACATACCTTTAAAACTCTGACTGGGAATATCGTGTGAGCAGGTATGGATTCAACATCTACCGCAATGGTTTATTTTTTGCTTCGATCTATCCTTCCATACAAAATTATATCGATAAAGTAGGAGCATTTGGATTTACTAAAACCAAAACCAATGTAGCTTATAGCTAAAGAAATAGTGTGGCTAAGTACTACTAAAGTTCCAGGACCAATGAATATTAAACACCTAATTTTAGTTGCAAAATTGAGTCAAATCTGTCTCCTATGTTCAACCGAACCCGAGTCACTAGTTATCTAATACTGCTACATTAAGAATTAGAAGCTGAGACTCATAGTCGTGTCAAATTTGGTTCACAAACCACTGGCCCCACTAACTATCTGGGCTCATATACTGTGGTCATGTACTACTATGCTGTAACAATCCCAAGTAGGAAATTAATATCTAAATGCCAGCAACGCTAACAACTACGATTAACAAGATTCAATCTGTAGTACAGACGTTCGAGTTCAAGTTTACAAAGGATCATACTACTGTTTGGTAGGAGGACCAACTACACCCGAAGTAGTAGCAGCAGTATCAAATGCTGGCGGGCTTGATATTGACATCTTCCAGTCTCACACCTGAGCAATTACAGGAAGCAATCTACAAAATAAAATCTTCTAATAAATTACCCTTTTGGAGTCAATCTGCTTTTAGTACCTCCGGAGAAGAGTGACAATTCAGATATAATTACAGTACAGCACTCAGACAAATTTCGCCAAGAGCTTGATATTCCAACAATAACAACACCATCATTAATCATCTGCTACTAATAATACACGTGAAATAAACTTCCACCGTCTACCATACCTGTACTCTGAAGTAATTCTAAGAGAAAAACATACCTATTATCAGTATTGGTTTGGGGATCAAACCAGACTAGTTGAGCAAGTGCACGCTTCTTCTAATACAAAGAATGATGATCAAATTGGTAGTTTGCTAACATCAATAACTTTTGTGATAACTTTCCGTTTGCAAATAGCAAGAGAGTGCAATTATTACATCTTAATATTAACTTGTTTTAGTTGGCCTAGTGTAGCCATCCAAATACAAAATGGACAATAAACAATGCGATTCTATTGTACTTATGATGGTTGCTGTACGTAACTCATAGGCGTATCTGTACGTGGAAGGAAGTTGTTGTCAGCTATATATAGCACTTTTGAAATTGAATCTAACTATATTACCTCTTTCATATACTCTAATCTGTGTTCTACATCAAATATGTTTAATAATGTATAATTTGAGATAAATTGCTCTGCTGCTGATAACATTAATTAAAATGTGTCTTATACAGCTGTATTAAAATTGATAAATGATAGAAAGTCTAAGAAAAGACTATTAACAGTATTATCGACAGGTGGATTGTCATCATTATCTGTTATTATGCTTGTTATTATAGCTGTAGCGATAATAGTAATAGTACCGTCAATATCAGCATTAATATTGCCATTCTCTTATGCTCAACAGCAACCGCCGCAGAATGCTGCTACAAACTGGGCTGCTTGTATTATCTATGACTCAGATGCTAAGATAATAACTATAACTTGTGATTCTACAAGTCTGACTGATATTGATAATCAGATCAAAGATGCAAATGTAATCCATAAAGAAGAAACTAATCCTACTGGTAGTGGTGATCATCGTGGAGGAATATGGTTATTAAATGCAGGTATTGTAGTTGCTAATAACGCTGCATTATATATCAATTCTACAGATACTACCTGGCTTAAGATTAATGCCGATGGAGATACTGCTAATGGAATAGATGTCCATGGTAGATTAAAGATTGATTCAGTAAAGATAACTTCATGGAATATGCAAACAAATGATTATGCTAAAACTGATGTACAAGGAAAGATACCTAGACCATATATATTCGTTGAAAAAGATGCAACAGGGACTACAGATATTATCAATTCAGAACTGGCATATCTTGGATATGTGGATGACTACCGTGGTCCTGGTCTTAGATATGATGGAGGTCCTGGAAGTCTGGTAAAAGGCAATCATATACACAATCTTCAAACTGGTTTCTATTCAGATGGAGTAGGTGGTATGATTATTGAAGGTAATCTCATTCATGACAATACTGCTTATGGACTAGATCCTCATACTGGGACACATGATATGATAATTCGCAATAATGTGGTTCATAACAATGGAGAGGAGGGAATAATCTGTTCGCTAGATTGTTATAACATTACATTTGAAGGTAATGAAGCATACAATAACGCACATTCAGGTATAATGTTTAGTAGAAATATGTACAATTCAGTAGCAAGAAACAACTATATACATAACGAAGTTAAAGGCATATTTGTATCAGCATCAAATAACAATCAAGTATATAATAACACAGTTTCAGACAGTGAAGAAGGAATTTATCTAAAGGCACTAGCTCATAATAATAAAATTCATGATAATACCATCACAAATGCTAAATCAAATGGCATACTTATCAATACAGGTGCACATGATAATACATTTAGCTCTAATACAATAATCAATGCTACAAAATTTGGCATAAATGTTGCTCCAGATTCAAATAATAATAATAATAATACATTTGAAAACAACAAGCTAATTAATGCTAAAGTTGCAGGACAATAATAATAAAAGACGAAGAATAAAAGAAGCCAATTAATTATTATTATTAATAGGCTTTGCTTGCTTCAAGTCAACAGTTGTTGAAAATCAAATGTAGTACTAAATCCACGACATGTCGCTATATCTTTGCAGACCTAAGGAAACAGCCATCTTGACAAATTTTGATTCTGTGCTTACATTCTACATCACGAGTCGTGATTGGATCTAGTAATAACATAAGAAAATAAAAGAAATTACGTATGAGAAGGAAAACATTCCAGATAATTTCAACGCTCCATATATTGTCTTCAATTGAAATGATTGTTATATTCTAGCACTTGTTTGCTATAAATAGTTCAAGTGGGAGATTCATTTAATGTCTACAAAGCTCACAAGCAGAGTTAACAAATACATTTTACGATATACTCAGGAGTAGATCTTTGGAATTCTTGAATATCAATCTAAAGGAACTATCAGGACTCTAAAAAGAGATGAACTTTTATTTGGAATCAATATAGAGTTACATTATTAATCTCTCCCTTACGCAATCTTGTAGTTTCTTATTATTGTAAGAACTACTTTTCAGCTGATTCCTTATTTTGCTTTATCCTGTCACGTCTAACCATTTCCTTATCAATCTCTTCATGCTTTATTTTCTCTCCTTTGCGCCCTGGTGTCTTCATCTCCTGCTGATTTATGTTCCTTCTTTCATCAGCTAACTCATCATATCCATGATAGCTATGGGTGTTCTGTTGCTTTTTCTTTCCCAACTCTTGAGCATATCTTTCCCTAAAAATTCTCTCTTCCTCTGTGTCCTCAGACATAGTATTAACTTGATGTATTAGTATTAGAGTTATAAAATATTGTATTCGGATATATAGTAATAAGAAGAGAAAGAACAGAAGCATCACCAGTGAACATAGAAATGATTAGCAATAAAGAAGATGACCGTCATCAGCCACATTGCACCTGTATCATGCATAGCTGTATCCATGTTTGAGAATACGGTTGTAATAATGAGTGCTCTAAGGATATGATGAACTCTGAGTGGGATCCATCCGTAATATCTGCATCTGTTTTCTCTTCTAGTTTACTAATGAATCCATAATACCTCATATACTATCGTCAATAGATCATACCCTATCATAGATATATGACCTGAGTTAATGATCTTCTATATACTTGATATCGTAATCAATTTTTCTATTTTGCAGTAAACGATAATAAAAATTAAAAGGATGAATTTTTTGAGAAAACCAATATCATTTTTGTTATTGTCCTATTCTAAATACTTGAGTATATTTGATTAAAAGAATTACCTATAAAATCTCAAATCCTACTTTCGGACTTTCCTTTATAGTGAAATAATCTACTAATTTTCTTTGTATTTCTATGTTCTTAGTCAAATCTTTACTATCCTTTTTAGTGCTTGTCTATCAATTATAATGTGTTGACTTATATATTTGATCGTTGAGTGAAAATTCCTTATATTGTTTTCACTATTTGTATTAGTATGAAATGTTGAAACAATTTTACTCAGTTGTCATTTTATAAAATTGCAGAAAATACACAATCCTATTGTAGAAAGAGTTTTTATGTATCGCACCTCTGAAAGATGGTATGATCTATCTAAAAAGTATTTGTGGCATTCCAAAGGAAACATCTTTTTTCTTAGTCGAGTATCTTGAATGATATTATCTCCTCAATGTCTTTTAGTCATATAGACTGCTAAGAATATCTTCTGCATGTTGTTATAGGTTATTTATGGTCGTAATAAAAACAATTTTATCTTCAAGACGCTGATAGCACATACATAATTTAGATTATCATCACCAAGATATTTCTTAAAGCATACTAGCCATAAAATTATAATTAAGGCATCAAGTTGATTGCATTGTCCGATTGTAATGAATGGCCAAAGTATATGGGATGTAAACAAAAAACAAGACTTTCCAACTATAGAAGACATATTAAAAGCTAGGGACTTACTAAATCAAACAACTATAAGAAAAACGCCGTTACAAAGATCTGATACCTTTTCAAAACTTACTGGAACCAATATTTTCCTCAAACTCGAATCTCTACAGAAAACAGGCTCTTTCAAAGTTCGGGGAGCGTCTGTTAAAATTAATATGTTACCTGAAAAGCAGAAAAAATATGGCGTCATTGCTGCATCGGCTGGAAATCATGCGCAAGGAGTTGCCTATGCTGCATTAAGAAATAATATTTCATGTACAATTATTATGCCACAGAATGCATCACCAGCTAAAGTAGCCGCCACAAAAAGATATGGAGCAAAAGTAATTCTGCGCGGATTAGATTATGATGAATGTTGGATTGAAGCTCAAGAAATTGCCAAGAATGAAGGTAGCACAATAATTCACGCTTTTGACGATTCACATGTAATATCAGGTCAGGGAACAATTGGTCTAGAACTATTAGAAGACTTGCCAGAACTTGACCAAGTATATTTGCCGATAGGAGGTGGTGGACTAGCAGCAGGAATTGCTATTGCAATAAAGGCTAAAAAGCCCCATGTGAAAATTATCGGCGTAGAATCTAAAGCTTTTCCTGCAATGAAAGAATCGCTTGCAAGAGGCTCTTTGCAAAATATAAAATCAGGATATACTATTGCTGATGGTATATCTGTAAAGTCTCCGGGCAGATTAACATATGAGATAGCTAATAAATATATAGATGATATAACATTAGTCGATGATTCTTCAATATTAAAAACCATGTTTTTACTTATGGAGAGAGCTAAAGTGGTCATAGAACCTGCTGGGGCTGCAAGTCTAGCATATTTACTTTCAAATGGCCATCCCAATAAGAATAAGAATGTGGTGTCATTGCTCTCTGGTGGAAATGTTGATATGTATCTACTTGGTCAAGTGGTCGCAAAAGGTCTTATGCAAATGGGTAGAATGCTTAAAATTTTTATACAGTTACAGGATAAGCCCGGAGCATTGAAGACAGTAGTTGACGGTATTGCCGAATTGAGCGTTAATATTGTTGAAGTAGTTCACGATAGACTAAGTTCTAATATCTCAGCCGGAACTGCTGGTGTTTATCTTAGCCTTGAAATGGAAGATGAAAAGCATGCAGAAAGGTTAATTGAGTTTCTAAAGAGTAAATCGCTAGATTTCAGAATAGTTAGCTGACATAGTTGTATTCTCTAAATCCAGCTTTGTCAGCAGTGATGCCACCAATCTTTATCAATACGAATTCTCGATGAGCGTTTGTAAGAAAATCATCGAATTTCCTTTCGTTATCATGAAGTCTCTTATATTCTTCCATGGATAGCTTTGTTCGTGTCCCAATTTCTTCTTCAAGATGCATTCGTTTTACAATCTCTTTATATTCTGGCTGTATTACGCCGCTAAATACCATAGCACTGCTACCACTGCCATAAGATCCGAAGCCTATTCTCTTACTTTCAAGGTCAGTGCCTTTTTTGTATTCATATTCAAGTAAACTTCTAAATCCCATATACATTGAAGCTGTGTATAAATTTCCTATAACAGCAGATGCTTCAAGTGAACTTGCCATTTTGTTTTCGAATACCTCATTATAAAAGGGAGTTTGCATAAATCGACGCCTGAAGTTGTCATCAGCTTTCATAAATTCTTTGTCGGCAAGAATCGATTCAATGGTGCCTCTCGAATCTTGGGGAGTTGGTTCTTCCATTCCTACCGCTTTTATAACATCCTTCCAACGTGGAAGGTGTCGCCACTCATGTCTTAACAAATAGGCTAATGCCTTTTCACCCATTCTTCTATAAGGAAGATGTACACTGAAAAAGTCAATGTGATCTGTAATAGATTCACCATGCTCAAGTTCAATCAATCCTGTTCTAATAGCCTTTTCTTTATAACTATCAAATGCCTTCTTTACTTGTATCAAATACAATAGATTCGAATAGTTTCCGTTAACAAGAGGAGTCTCTTTTCCAAAAGGTCTGTAAAAATCATATTCATTCTTGATAATTGTAGAGGCAACTTTTTGATCAAATGATAATAATCTAGGATTATCTTTAACCAGCATGGCAACAGCACCGGCTCCTTGTGTATATTCACCTGCTGAACCGATATCGTATTTGGCAATATCACTTACTATAACAATAGCTGCTTTGCCATTATTCTCGTCTGCTCTGATCCAATTCGCATTATCATATAGTGCATAAGATCCACTTACACATGCAAATTTACACTCAATTCCACCTGCGTGCTCGAAGGAACTTTCTCCATAAACCTGTTCTAACATACCTATGACAAAAGAGTTCATTGCCTTGGATTCATCAAGAGCAGATTCAGTAGCTATATACATTCTTCCTATATCATGGGGATGCAGACGGTTTCTTTGCATTAATTTCAAACATGCATTCGCAGCCATACAGGCTGGATCTTGATTAGTATCAACTAGGGCCATCTTTTTTATTCCGATACCATACTCTAACTTTTGGGGCTCAATCCCCCTTGCCTTGGCAAAATCTTTATAGTCGACATAAAGTTTCGGGACATAGATAGCCAGGTCATCAATTCCAACTGGCATACGACAGAAACTATATAAATAGACATTTAAACGTATTTCTAATTAGATTTGACAAATAATATACCATTCATTGACATAGAAATCTTATTGACCTTTGATTACCAAATCTAAATCAAATCTTTTGGCCTTGATTAGGTATGAGTTGAATCTCACAAAATTATCTTTTAATCATTTTGAATAACTTTAATAATATTTTATGGTCTGATAGAAGTTATTTCTTTCTGCAATTTTAAAACCAATCTGCTTGACTGCATCTATAATTTTATGCGCAGTAAGCTCTGTCGACCTAGCACCTGTTGCGCTTACTACCTCTTCACCGATAAGAGTGCCACCAAAGTCGTCTGCGCCATAATTTAACGCTAACTGGGCCATGCCTATTCCATTTGTTAACCATGATGATTGGAGGTGGTCTATTAAACCGTAATACATTATTCTAGAAACAGCAATCATTTTTAATAGATCTAATCCACCTGAAGGATATCTTATCAGTCCTTCCGATTGTATTTGCGTTTTGTTTGGCTCAAAACTCCAAGGAATGAATGCCATAAATCCTCTTGTTTTTTCCTGTAATTGTGCAATTTTTATAATATGCTGTGCTCTCTGTTCTGCAGTTTCAATCGTGCCATACATCATTGTGGCTGAGGACTTTAGATCAAGTTCGTGAGCCTGTTCCATTATCCGAAGCCATTCTTGGCTCTTTATCTTGAGAGGGCTGATCTCTGCTTTTACGTCATCGTCAAGTATTTCAGCACCCGCACCAGGAAGAGAATCTAGTCCTGCCTCTTTTAACCTTCCAAGAATTTCCTTCGTGCTACTTCTCTCAACTTTTGCAATCATATCAATTTCAGATACAGAGAGTCCATGTATTCCTATATCAGGGGATTTTGTCTTTATTGCTTTAAAAACTTCCTCATAATACTCAATCCTCAAGTTAGGATTATGTCCTCCTTGAATTAGTATTTGGGTAATACCGAACATTTCTCTAGAAACCAAAACACGTCGAACGATTTCTTCTAGCGATACGGTATAAGCTTCACTATGTCCAGGCGGACGGTAAAATGCACAGAATTTGCAATAAGTAACGCAAACATTTGTATAGTTTAATATAATATTATTTACAAACGTAACAGTATTACCATATAGTCTCTGACGCAATATGTTACCAACGATTCCTATTGAATGCACCGCATCAGATTTGATGAGTCTTAAGCATTCTTTGAACCCGAGGCGTTCACCCGTTAAGGCACGATCTAAGATATCTCCAACATCAGATTTACTAATTAAATCTTGCACCGCAAAGGTATTTTGCAATATTACCGTAATTTTTGACTATCAATACTATTTATTCTTTACAAGCATTCCACAGTTATTATCAAATGTTTTATATTAACTTCAAACGATAGAACCATTAATTTGTTAACACATATTTCAGGGGGAACTCCTGCTTTAGAAAAAGCACTTGCCGGCGAAGAATTATCATATGGAGATGGCATCCAGCTGATGAATGATGAAAACTTATTTTTGTTAGGATCTGTAGCTGATAGGATTCGTAAGCGCCTTAAAGGCGATACTGTTAGCTTTGTCACTTCTTATTATCTAAATTATACTAATATTTGTGCCGCAAGTTGTCCATTGTGTGCATTTTACAGGAAGGGCAATGAGTTTGATGCTTATGCCTTAACAACCAAACAGATTGTATCGAGAGCCAGCCTTGCTATAAAACAAATGGGAGCAACTGAAATTCATATTGTTGGTGGTTTTCATCCAAAGTTGGGCCTTGATTATTACGAGAATATGATTGGTGCGATAAAGGCAGAGTTTCCTAATGTGACAATTAAAGCGTTGACTCCTGCTGAAATTTTCTTCATATCTAGACTTACGCGCAATTCAGTTAAAGAAGTCTTGCTGAGATTGAAGAGTGCTGGATTAGATGCGCTACCAGGCGGCGGAGCCGAGATTTTTCATCCAGAAACCAGAGACACAATTGTTAGAGGAAAATGCTCTGGGGAAGAATGGCTTGAAACTGCTAGTCAAGCACACAACTTGGGATTAAGGAGCAATTGCACAATGCTTTTTGGACATATAGAAAAACCAGAGCATATCGTGGATCATATTTTGAAGATCAGAGAACTCCATAAAAAAACAAAAGGCTTTACCACCTTTATTCCCTTAAAGTTTAGTTTAGACAATACAGAGTTAGAACAAAAAGAGATAATCACTAAAGAGAGTGCTTCAACTTACGATTTGAGAGTTATTGCAGTATCAAGACTCTTGCTAGCAAATGTACTTGATAATATCTCAGTATATTGGGTAGCACTGGGAAAGAAACTGGCACAAGTCGCGTTATCATACGGAGGTAACGATTTGGTGGGAACCGCATTTTCAGAGGAAATATTTAAAGCTGCAGGTAAAACCGCAGGAACTTCAATTCAAGAACTAGTTAATCTAATAAAAGAAATCAAAAGAAACCCTGCTCAAAGAGACACATTCTTTAATATTATCAGGATGTTTAATTAAATCTATAAGATAGAATATATATTTATAAATCAACTATCATAAATTGGTGTTTTTTTTCTGTAATTTATTAATGTAGCATTACACTTTTTAATATTCAATTTTTTGGAACTTCGTTATGAATAGTATTTCTTTGAATGTGTTATCGAAATTGTTATTGTTATTCAATCGCAACAAAAACGAGAAAGATCACCTCTTCTAAAGATAATACAATAGTATAGATTTTTGATCAATGCTTTTGAAAAACAAGCATTAATGAAGTAAACAATATATTTCTAACCCGAAGAAGAATAAGAGGATGAGTTTTTTTGTATTCCTTGTCTATATTATCCCAATTAGCATCAACAGAAAAAAATTCTACAACTGTATCTAATGTATTTGTTGTTATTCTTAAATCAAGAGGTTCTACAAGTTTCAGCTTTTCTAATTTATTGATTAAATCAGAATATATCGTTCGTTCATTAAAGAATTCAGGATGTTCCTTATTATTAATTATGTATTCAGTAGCTATTACAGCTATTCCCCCACGCTTTAAAACACGCTCTATCTCTCTTAAACTTCTTAAAGCTCCTGAATGATTCTTTCCACCAAAATGCTCTATAGAAGAAAAAGAGAATGCTATATCAAAATTCTCAGAAGGAAATTCAAGTTTAGTGCCATCCATTCTTAATACTGTTAAGGCATCTTCATTATATGGGAAAGACGCATACTTCTTTGGATTTTCAGGAAAATCTGAGGGGGCTGCTTTTTTCCATCCTTCTGTTTTTTCATAAAGATCAGTGACATATACATGGTTAATGTTATTTGACAGATAGAATGGAATTGGTTCTGTCCCCGAGCCAATACCTATCGCTTTGCTATTTTTATTTAATTTACCAAATCTACGCATGGCTACTATGCCAAGTGCCCATTCCCAATCCTTTCTATGAATAAAGCCCTGTGGGTTTAGCTTTTGTAATTGAGAAAGTGTCTCTCTTATCTCTTGATTCTTCCAATCCTCTAGGCTACACAGCCTGTTTAATTTTGGATCATCATTTGGATTTATATAATAAGGAGAAGTTTGTTTCAAATGCGATATAAAATCAAATGTCTCTTTCTCATCTAGTATTGTTGATTTATCTAATATGTAATCCCATTTCTTTCGCTTAAAAATGTCTTTTATTAATGAAGGATGACGTCTAATAGAATAGATCTTTGTTTTTAATGGCAAATTATTCGTTTAAAGATTCACTGCGATATTCTTTAATCTTTAGAATCATAGTTCAACAGACAATGATTCTAATTGATTTGGATTCGTAAAAACGTTGTTACGATAGTCAAATACTTTTATTAACACTATCTAAATGAAGCATCTTTGCAAGCTTTGGTTGAATAATAATAATAATAATAATAATAATAAAATAAAATAAAATAAAATAGAATAGAATAGAATAGAATAGAAATATCCAAGTGATTATCCAAGATGTCTACTAAGAAGTAAAAAATGATTTCATTATTGGCTTTAACAATTGTGACTATTGGATCTGAAATTTACTACTCCTTTTTATTAAGGGTTTAGGCAAATAACATTTCGATCTTAAATAACTTGTATATTATTACGTAAAAATTATAATCCTTAAGTGCTTTATCCTATAAGAGATTATGATAATTGGAGCGTAAGAAGATAATTAATGATAATAATGAAATTTATTCCGATAAAAAGGATCCTCTAAAAACAGTATTCCTAGTTTGGGCGCCGCATAGTATCAGAGCAAAGAACTTGGCAGAACGTTTGGATGCTCAACTATATTTAATCAGTTACAAATTTAAAAAGAAAATATATTCACCGATCAAATACCTCAAATTATTTACAAATACATTATTTATATTAGAGAAGGAAAGACCACAGGTTATAATTTGTCAAATCCCACCGATATTTTGTGCGCTAGCCACAATAGTCCATCAGTACTTAACTGGCGCAAAATGCAATATAGCAATAGATATGCATACCGGAGCTTTTGATAAACCTTGGTCATACCTTCGACCGTTAAACAGATGGATCATGAAGAAAGTATACATGGTCATCGTTACCAATTCGGAATTAAAGGATAATATTTGTCCGGATATTAAAAGAAAGACAATTGTATTAGAAGATCCTCTTTCATATTTTGAAGTAAGAAGTAGAAAAAAGCAGGAAAAAAGAGAACAGAAAAATGACAAATTTTTCAAGGTTGCTGTTATATCCTCTTTTGCACCTGACGAGCCTTTGGCAGAAATTCTTGATGCAGCTACCACTATGTCTGGAATAGAATTTTATATAACTGGAGACAAATCTAAAGCTCCTAAATATCTTCTAGGAAATGAAATAAACAATATAGTCTTTACTGGATTTTTAGATTATAATGATTATATCTCTCTGCTTCAAGGCGTTAATGCGATAATGGTTCTTACAAAAAGAAATAAAACAATGTTAGCAGGCGCATATGAAGCGCTGGCTCTTGAAAAACCTTTGATAACCTCTGACTGGCCTCCACTGAAGCGATATTTTTACAAAGGCACCGTGCACGTAGATAATTCTCCAAAGGAAATTCAAGAAGCAATAGAAAATGTTAAAAGATCAGAAGAGATAGCAAAAGATATTAGTGATTTAAGAATCGAGAAGATAAACGAATGGGATAAAAAATTTATGACTTTTAAATATTTTCTTGAGAATGACAAGATTTTCCAACAGTACCAAAAGAATAATGTTATTCTAGATAATGAATAACTGTGTAACTATTATAGTTTACGGGAAATTACAGCTTAGTATAAATATATTAACAACTCTATAGCCCTTAACGATACAATGTCATTACTCTCTTCATACGAATTTGGCTTTAAAATTCTTTGGGATCGCTAGTTTGATTTAATCCAATTAGATATAAATGACTTTATATTTGCTCTAAATGATTCTGCTGAAAATCTCATGGCATATTGTCGTAATCTCTGAGATTCATCTATGCTCCATGAAGAAAATGCGTCATTAATTGATGCAACAGCTTCATCTATATCATTGTATCTAAAATTTCTAGGCACAAGACCGTCGGCTTTTGCAGCACCTGAATCATGTGTCACTGGAATCAGTCCAGCACTCATGGCTTCAATAATTGCAATTCCAAAATGCTCTCCTATAAAGCTGTGTAACAGCACCTTAGATCTCTTTAATACCTCTATTTTATCTTCCAAGCTTGCATTTACATGGAAGATGACATTTTTTGGTGCAGTTTTCCTTAGTTTTTCAAAATATGAAAATTTATCTGGAGTAATGCTTCCGATAAGTTCAAACTGTGTATTAGACTGTCTTCGTGCAATTTGAAGTATTATCTCATAGTTTTTCTCAGGTGTAAACCTTCCTAAAGAGCAGACAATATTTTTTTTCACTTGATCTGCTAATGGGAAGGAATACTGTGGGCAAGGTGGAAATATTACCTTGGCATCTATTCCCCATGCGGTTTTTATTGCATCTCTTGTGTAATTGCTATTTGTAATTATGGTAGATCTTTTGATATAATCGAGATTATTTGAAATAAATAGCCAAGGTTTGATGTAAATCTTTTTCATTTTATTATTAAGATAACGTTGATGCATAAGCTCTAGATCAATAGGATAGTGAACGTAAACAATGGTTTTATCTGCCATTGACTTTGGAATAAGAGTAGATCCTCCCGTAACAAGTACGAAATCAACCTTATATTCTTTGATCAGTTTCTTGAAGAAAGAATAAGTATACACCATCCTCTGATAGGCTCCAAGAAATGGAAGTATCTCATTACGGCCAATAGCCTTTACAAATCCATCTATGGAGTCTTCTATATCAATTCCTATTCTCTTAATAGTTTCTTCCCTTTTTGGATATGCACTTGCACAAAGGAAAACCTTACATCCCATTTCATCAAGTGCTTGAATAGAATGTAGACCAACATGCTCGCCACATTCGGGAATCTAATGATTCTCTCCGTAGGCTTCCATGTTATAGTGCACAACTCCAGCTCTTATATTTGCACCATCTGAAAGAGGGATCTTATTATGTCGCATTATCTATTGCTTATATAACTTATTATATATATTATAAATAGAATTATATAAAAGATTAACAGGATTTCTTATAGTAACTTCTTTTCCTTTTTATTTATTCTAAAATAAAAGATTCGTATCAGCCATATTGAAGAGGAAATCAAATAAAGCAGAGCCATAGCTAATGGAGTTTTTACTCTCATATGAAAGAAAAATGCCAATCATTTATTTTAAAGTTGTTGTAGTTCTAATAAACGCATATTTTCCAAAACTATATAATCAAAAGAGGTTTGTATTATCTTGAAATTTATGGTTCATAAACAATATGGTGGGATACTAGAATGGCTAGGACGCAGATTTTGGGAATCTAGACAATTTTATTCAGCATATATAGCATTGTTTGTAGCTATAACCAATTGGATTACAATTCAGTATAAACTACTTTTAGAAAATGTACCTGTTCTAAATATCGTGTTCTCAAATATCTGGGTTTTTATGATTACAGCTACAATACTTTTTACCATTGTTAGCATACTTGGTGGTCATTATATACATAGAAAAAGACAATTCAGGTTAGAACAGGCATTGTCTATAGAAGAAAATCCTTACCTTTACAAAGCAGCACCAGGAAAAGAAAAGGACTTGATGATACCAATGGGAATATTACAGTTAGATGCATTAGAAGAATTATTGCGTTCAAATAATGCGTTAACAGAAGAGAAAAAAAAGAAATTTGAGATTTATAGACAAGGCCTGTTAACGCTAATGGAAGGTCAAACATTTGGTAAAATGTGGAGCTAAAGAAAATTAGGTCTCTTTACATCTTTATGAAAAGTAGAATTGGGTGATCTAAGACAACGATGCAAGTACTAATGGTCTCTACAGAATATCCACCCATGCCAGGTGGTGTAGGACGTTATACATCAAACCTTACAAATGAGCTTAGAAAAGATGGTTTAGATGTATATGTTGTATGCGATGAGAAAGGGGATGGACAATATTCCGGTATAGCTCCTAAGAATCCGAACAATTCCGATGTATTGTTAAAAATAATTAATGATCTAAAGCCTGATGTTGTACATGTACAATTTGAGCCTGGTCTATATGGATTAATATTGGATCCATTCGATCCAAAAAAAAGTGGGACATATATTGATCCATTTTATACCAAATGTAAAATCCCTATAGTCACAACATTTCATACTGGATATTCTCTCGGTCAATGGATTAGCCAAGCATCATTAATTAAAAAATGTGGCAGAATAGGAAAATTAGGGATACCTGCTCGAGCATTGGTAAGGTTCTGGAAGTATTTTCTAAATTATCAGGCTTTCAATAACTTAAATAAAGAAAAACTTAGGATGAGCACAGCAGGCATAGTCTTCTCACGTTATATGTCAGAGAGACTTGGTGGTAGGTACTAATGATATTGGGGACAGTGCTAGTAGTAAATGCCATATAATTTATCATGGATTTGAGCCAGCCATATATCCTCCACTAACCAAGAAAGAAGCAAGGGAAAAATTCTCTCTACCTCAAGAACATGGATATAGAATAGCTTTAGCACTAGGATTTAGGACAGCTACTAAAGGTTGGGATATTCTAGGAAAGATGAAACTTCCAGATGGATGGATCTTGGTAGTAAATTCTTCAAAAGGCCACTACAGTACTGAAAACCTCAATCTTAACTGGGAGAACACAGAAAATATCCTAGATTTACAAAGGGGGTTTCTCAGTGAGGAAGAACTATCTATATTATTTTACGCTTCTGATGTAGCAATATTACCATACAAAGTAACTGCTGGGTCAGGCGTAATGTTTGACGCTCTAGCCCATGGATTACCATTTATAGCTACAGATTTAGAATTCTTTAGAGAATTTGGTGCCAAAGGATTAGGAATAACTGCCAAAAGAAATCCTCACGCTTTTTCCCAGGGAATTAAAAAATTAGACAGGAATTATTTTAAATATGCTGAAACTGTAGATGTGTTTAAGCAGAAACTAAAATGGAATTTTGTTGCTAGACAACATTCCCAACTATACTATTCTATAATAGATACGAGAAGAGGTTTAAAGGCGTAATAAACCAATATGCGGATTCTAATACTTGCCGATGGAAGACAAAAGGAAGGAGGAAATAATGAAATTATCAAGCATATGATAAGTGCACTTGATGATCATAAAGTACTTATCAAATACATTCACAGCGAAGAATATTTGCCTAGGTATTTACCAAGAAAATGGAAGGATTTATTTAGAATCTTCTATTTAGCCAAAATATCTAATGCTGATTTCTCAGACTTTGATATAAGCATAACCCTGCAACCTGATTCGCATTGCATTAGGCATAGAAATCATATTATATATTTTCAGCATCATATAAAACAATACTACGATCTATTTTGGCAGTCATTTAAACAAAAAAAAGGGATACGAAAAAAAATGGTGTATATATTATTAACTGTAATATGTAGACTTGCAGATAGTATCTACCTCACTCCTAATCTCAAAAGATCACACATCATAGTGAACAGCCAAACAGTAGGCATACGACTCAAAAAGTATAATCGAATTTCCAATTTTGATATTATCCATCCAGGTTGTGATATAGTAGCGGCAATATCCCAAGCTCGAAGCGCTACACTAGATGAGTTGTATAAAAAAAGTGGACGTTTTTTTATTTTGGCTTTCTCTAGGCTTAATGTAATACAGAAGGGTATTGATATTATACTAAAGACGGCACATATTATGCCTGATTACGATTTTGTGATAGCTGGACCATATGATACTACAATCGAAACTATAAATAATCAGACCCTGCCTAATAATGTACAGATTATAGTCAAAGAGTTTTCTGAGCAAGAAAAGGCAGAATTATTCAGCAATTGTGATGTTTTCCTGGCACCATACATAGACGAGGATTTTGGTATTACGCCACTTGAAGCTAATGCATATGGAAAACCAGTTGTATATTGTGATGATAGTGGGGAAATTTTGGATATACAGAAACATAAAGATACAGGCTTTATGTGCAGAAGAATTCCTCAGGAAATTGTTAAAGGAATTGAATATTGTATAAAAAATAGAGAATATATGAAGAGTGTATGCTTAGACAATGCATCCAAATATACATGGAATAAGTTTGAAACCTCTTTTCGAACATACATTAATGATTTAGGACTACTAGATCGGCCAGGTTAAATCAATGCAAAGAAGATCAACGAATTCAAAAAAATAAATAGTCATGTCAATAATGCCTCGTCAAAAATCTCCATTTATCATATCAAAGACGAGTCTCGATAAATAGCATTGTTTATTTTCTTGAGATATTGTTTAACAGGTAGAAATTCATGGCATATGATTATCTATTGTGGTAGAACATTTATTATTAATCGCTATTTTTCTTTGTATAACAATGTAACAGTAATTTGGTGCTTTATTGCTATATACCTTAGTAGATAAAACAAATTGTTATATAATATACCCTAAATCAAGCACTTTGCATCATGTAGTAATATAACGGTAGCAGTCGTTAACAACCTCTTCTATAATTCTCTCCATTTGAAGACAGAATTATTCCTTTGAGAATATGATAGTTGACCTACTCTTGACAGATCATAAGTCTAGTTTCTAAGATTGATAAAGTATAATAAAATATCAACTAAAAAAGATATAATCATTGAATGATTATTATGCCTATCATGACTATTAGTAATAGAATACTAATCTTTAAATAAAAAATTCGGAATCAGAAATCCATAAAGAAAAGCTAAAGCCAGAAAATAAAAGTGCTATGCATGTTGCACTGAATGCATCTATCCTATTTTAGGAACTACAGAGTAGTGTTAAAAGATTTTATAGAAAGAACTCAAAACAAATGCTACGATAGCAGACTCGCATTGATATTGGTAAAGCTAACGATATTATTTTTAATCATGTATATTAAAAGAAGCAAACTGATGAAGCTGCATGAAGTTTCTGAGAGCTGCAACGAATGTACTATTAGAGGCGATAGTCATACTGTAGCTTAGCGTAATTTATTATGGAATATATTCACAAGTTTCTAACATGATAAAATTTAAATTAGATGGAGGAAATGCAAATGCAACGATAATGTCTAATTTTAGATATTAATCTCATTCAGGCTGCTTCTTCTTAGGTTTAGACATAGTATAAAATCCATGAGCAGAGATCAGAAATGCAGCAAGAGACATTTTGGTCGCAAATACAAGATTCCACGGTGTTTTGGGATTAGGATATGCTACATTTATGTCATCAAGTCTTATTATTCCTTTTATTGCATCTGCTGTGATTAGTGAATTCCATACTATAAAATTGTAAATGAATTCATACAGAGCTGGTACCTGCTAGAGATAAGACAATCAACTGTAAGATAGACTTTACAGTTTTAGGAATATTTTTCACTTTCTCGCCGCCTAGTCTGGTTACACAATACCATCCTAACACAGATACTATCATTAAATAAGTGACAAGTTTTGCAAATCCAGGTACTGGAAATTCTGTGTTAACAAGTACTTCACCGATAACTACTCTTCCTGTAACAAGGTATTCTAGTGTACTCACATATATAGAATAAAAGGTGATAATCGCCATGGCAGCGGCACAAAAGTAGAAAATTCCAAGAAAAATCTTCTTTGTAGTTGTCTCATCTCTCTCTAGAGTTGGGCTATGCATATACTGTACGATGGTTACTAACCTGAGGGGAATATAAAAATTGTATATGCTGATCAATTCATTTATTTTAAGCTTTTTAGTAATGCATCAACAGATAAGGTATTAAGTATATCCGATTGTTTTGCCCAACCCCGTCTGGCTTGACCTATACCAAATTTCAAAAAGGCAAAATGGACAGGATGATGTGCATCTGAATCAATGACAAGTTTAATACTATTTTCAACTGCCATTCTTATATAATCGTCTTTTAGATCAAGACGGTCATAATGAGCATCGATTTCCAGAACAGTGTCTGTATCTTTTGCTACATCTATCAATTTCTTCATATTAACAGCATATCCTTCTCTTTTATTTATTCGTCTACCCGTAGGATGAAAAATAATATCAACACTAGGATTCTGTGCAGTTCTTATTAATCTCTCAGTTTGGACTTCTATTGGTTGTGCGAAACTAGAATGTATTGCTGCTCCTACTATGTCAAGTTTATCTAACACATTATTCGCAATATCAAGCGATCCATCCTTCATTATATTTACTTCGGCAGATGACAAAATTCGAAAATTGCCTGAGAATATATGATGATCATGATGATGATGATTTTTTTTTGATCTTTTAGTATACTGATTCATTAATTTTAACTTGTCATTAATTTCTGAAATTTTATTAGCTTGATCCAGTATCTGTTTTTCATCAAGTCCATTAGTCAATTTCAAGCTTTTTGTATGGTCTGTGATAGCAACATATTCAAGGCCAAATTTTTCTTTTGCAGCTAGGGCCATTTCTTCTATAGACATTGTTCCATCGGTATTGTTACTATGAACTTGCAAATCACCTTTCAAACTATTATATTTTATTAACCTTGACAGGTATCCTCTTTTTCTTGCAAGCTCAATTTCCCCAGTATTTTCACGCATCTCCGGAGGAATCCAATCCAAATCTAACGCTTGATAAACTTCTTCTTCAGTAAAACCCGCAACTCTTTTCTTATCATTGTCAAAAATTCCCCATTCATTCAAGTGAAGACCTTTTGCAAGTGCAATCTTTCGCATTGCAACACCATGTTCTTTGCTACCAGTAAAATATTGCAGTGATGAGCCAAAACTTTCTTGAGGAACAACCAACAAATCTGCATCCATTTCATTGTTCAGACGCACAAATGACTTGCTTGGTCCTCTACTAATGATCTCATCAACCTCAGGCATATTAACAAAGTAGTTTATTACCTTTTCAGGACTATCAGAGACTACAACATAATCAATATCGCCTATTGTTTCTTTCATTCTCCTAAAAGAACCTGCCGCTACAGCTCTTTTTACTCCTTTAACATTAGATAGACGAGATTCTATTTGCTTTATAATAGGATAAACTTCTCCTATAAGATATCTACTTGTACCTTTCTTGAATATTTGAATTTTTTTTAGAATTGTCTCTTCTTTCTTTTGAGAAAAACCTGGAATATCCTGAAGCTTTCCTTCTGATGCTGCTTTTTCTAGATCTGATAAATCTTTGATTTTCAATTTATCATAAAGAACTTTAAATGTCTTGGGACTAATACTTTCTAAACTATAAAAGTCGTCAATATTTATTGGAGTTGTTGTCTTTAACCGTTCAAAGTACTTTATTTTTCCTGTCATTATACACTCCTCAATTTTTAAGGCAATTGCTTTTCCGATTGAAGGAATCTTTTGTAGTCCCTCTACTCCCTCTTTTCTGTATATTTCTTCAATGTTTGCAGACAATCTTGCGATGACATCAGATGTTCGCTTGTATGCTCTAGCTCTAAAAGTTGCATTTATGTCATTTTCTCCGATTTCTATCATGAATCCAATTTTACGAAATATCTTCGCTATATCGGCATTCTTCATACTTTGTTATAGTAATATACAAAAGAGCTAGTAATATGCTTAGAGATAAATAAAAGACCGTTGTCTACAAGGGATCGCTATATAACATGTTTGTGATGAGAAAATAACCAAAGGATTCTATCGTATATCGATATAACATGCGATCTATTAGGCCATCTAGATCTCTCTCTGTTTATAAAGAACCACAATCATGAACATAATATGAACAAAAAGGCCATGTATGCAGCCGGCGGAGGTATTGCTGCAGTGGCAATAGCGATATTTCTTATTATGAATACAGGAATTTTCAATAATACTAACTTTATTGGACAAGGTTTTAATCAGGGCGCATTAATGAATATAAAGGCAATAGGACTTTCTGTCAATAATCTAGCTCGCCAACCAAACTGCTGATAATATTGCCGAAATTCAAGTTGTTTTTGATGCATATAATCCAAATATGGGAACTGTAATTCTTGAAGCAATTCAATATAATGTCTTTGTAGATAATATGCGTGTAATTTCTGGAGATATTGGAGAAAAGCCAGAAGGATTTGTAGCTTCGCAAGAAGGAATATATCCTATTATAGGAAACGGTACAGTAACTTTAAAAGATGTTCAAACTGTAGAGAGAAATGATCTGAATGCTGCCATTTGGGATAAGATAGTAGATGGCCGTGCAAATTATATTATAAATGGGACATATTCATATAAACAGACTTCAAGTTTCCAAGCAACTGGGGGAGATATGGAGTTTAATTTAACATTCCCTTAATATTTATCATAATATAATTTGATATATATCAGTCTATCAGATAGGTTAAAACTTTTGAGTACCACTTAGATAACAGTGAAGTGTATATACTGGAAAACTGGATCTCGTTATTATTGGATATAGTTTTGAAGCGAGAGCAAGATAGGTAATAAGGTATCTGATCCACATAAAGATCACAATGGTATTGCCTCTCTAGTTAATAGTATTATCTAATTATTCACTTTTTTCCAAGACCAAGCAAGGTTTCCAGAGAAAAGTTGGAAGTTTTATTTTCTCTATAATAGCATCTCCCATAATACTTACATTTTAAGCAAAGCTCAGAAGGCTCTATTATAGGAACTTTGCGTTCCTTCAATAATGTATTCAACACGCGTGTTCTTCGTATAATCTCTTCAAACATCCTATTATTTTTAGTAACAGAAAACTCGATGGTTCTTCCTTCCAAATTAATATACATTATAATTCCATCATTTTTGTTAAAGGCGAAAAGACATGAATTCAGATATAAAAGATCTCGTGGATGAGGAATTTCAGGAAGATCCGCTACAACTTCAAATCTTAAAATAAACTCTTCATTAATTATCATATCTGCATTCACTTCAAGTATTAAGTTGTCGACTTTATATTCGCCGTGAATATTATTAAATGTCCGTCTGATACCATCCTTGAGCAGAACAGAAAGCCTTTCAGTTTTATCAGCAAGGAGAGGATCTTTGCGTTCATAGTATGATAATCGAGTGCACCTAGTTACTTCAAGAGCATGAATCCTGTCAGGATTACTCTTATCTACGGTCGTAAAGTCATCGTATATTTTATCAAGTTTTTTTTCAATCAACCTTCTTATATCGATATCTCCTAACATAATATCCAGAATAACTCTACTTCGAAATATATATTACTAGAATGTGTAAGAAATTATTAGCAAGTTCATAGAATCAGATAAGTCAAAAATAAGAAGTGATGAGAATGCCTTGACTATCTTTTGCTTTCTATTGGTAAGACATAAGCTAGTGAAGCAGTAGATTGTCTTCGATGATGAACAGCTTTCAATTACTAAATTTGGCTATCAGAGAAATTGTGATACATTATAGCGGACTATAAATTATTTTTTAATTTTCAAATTAAATTAAATTAAATGCAGAATTAAAATGAACTATGTCAATCATCAAGTAAAAATATCTAAGGTTATTTTATCATCGGCATAGAATATAGAATTATACTTCTTACTATTGGAAGCAGAATCGAAAATTGAGAATAATAAAACGATAGGACGGTTAGTATAATAGGATACTTTAAAATTATTAACAAGAATATTAATAATAAAGGATGGTTTATATCAGAAAAAAGAAAGTAAAAGGAATTGATTATGCCTATTTGGTTCGAAGCATTTGGAACAAAAACACCAATACTTCTAGACAGGAGACAATAAAATATCTCGGAAAAATATCTACCATCACAATTAACGATATACCACTAGAGTATCAAAATGACCCAAAAATCCTTGCTTTTTTATCTTCTTATGGTTCAAGACAAGACGTTAAAAGTACGGTTGTCTTATCAAGACTTTGCGAGCAAATAGTTACAGGATTATCTAATGGTGATCTAACTTATGTAATTGAGATTTACGAAAAGTATACCAAATCGTTTGGTTTGACTGACTTTTATGACGACCTGTTAAAACCAGTAATGTATAAAATAGGTGATCTTTGGGAGCATAAGCGAATTGATATTGCTACAGAGCATGTGTGTAGTAATATTGCACATAGCTTGGTAAAGATAATTAATGAAAGAGTACATAAACCGACCAACAAGAAGAAAGTAATTATATGCACACCAGATGGTGAATTGCATAACATCGGTTGCAATGTCATCGAATCAGTGTTATTAAGTAGAGGATACAATGTTTTTAACATTTCGCCTTCAGTACCTGTCGACTCAGTTATGCATTATATAGGATATATCAAGCCTGATCTGATTCTCCTATCAATTACTCTTGAAGAAAACGTCAAGGCCGGAATAAGGCTAGTTAACAAAATTAGATCTAACTCTTCTATACCTATAATAGTTGGTGGACAGGCTATAAAGGAGCCTATAGGAGAGAGTTTAAACGCAATAACAATAGAAAATGCATCATTGCAAAACACTCTTAAATTAATGAAATCAGTGACTAAGAAATAAATAATACTGTTCAATATTATCTGTTATTACTATTTAAATTTGAGCCTATATGTTGATTATTAGCCAATTTATAGGGTTGTTGATGCCTTCATAGACACAATGATAATATAGAGATGATTTAAGAGTTTAGCTGATAATTTTTATCCGATCTTTTTCTTTCTATTGCTTAAGAAAAGTAAATTTTTGATTGTTGATCTGAGTTTCAAATATATTATCACCATAAACATTTTAAGACTAATTGCATACTGAATTCCATATGAAAAGGATAGACGCAATTATAAGATCGGAACGAATGCCAGTTGTCAAGGAGCGCCTCAGACAATTGGGAGTCGGTGGTATGACAATTTCTACTGTTTCAGGATGGAGCAAACAAAGAGAACTCCATTTACAATGGAGAGGCCAACCTGTTGCATATGATCTTCTTCCAAAAGCAAAATTTGAAATTGTTGTTCCTGATAATCTGATGGATTCTGTCATTCAGGCTATTACAGAGTCTGCTAGGACAGGTGAACATGGCGATGGAGTTATTTTCGTATCTGCCATAGATCAAGTAATTAATATTGCTACATTAGATAAGGGTGAAAAGGTTCTTCAATAGTGAAAGAGAATAGCAAAATCAGAATTGGACTATAACTTGTATATTAGTGTATGTTAGTAATAATCCATCAAAAATAAAATTTTACCCTTTTTGTATTTGTATTTTAAAGCATAAAAATTGTCAGATATGACCCCTGTTGAATAGGTTTTAACTTATTCATTTATTAGGAATCTCTTTTTGTAGTTTCAAAAACAATTCCTTTGCGTTTTTTCTAGCGTCCTCGGTAAGATCTTGGTTAAATATTGTGTTACTAAGAGCGTCTAAGACAGTTTGCCACTCACTATCTGAAAGAGTGAAGTTGTATTTGCTCTTACTCATAATACCTACTTGCAGTTTGGACCAGTTATAAAATTCTTGTTCTTAAAATGTGCCAAAATAATATCTAATGAATATATTATATAGTAATGGGTCACTGATAATGGTAGACTATACTATTCCCAAAATATCAATTCTTTTCAAATATCATTTAGTTATTATTATACCAATTCATGTAATAACTGAATTAAATGTTATAATAACACTGGCATGCTAAAGAATGTAAATACAAAGGAGATTTTCAAAAGAATTTTCAAATTTAACTTGGAAGAAGGATCTGTTGGCCTTCTATGGTAGGATTTTGATAATGGAATATTGGCTTCATATATCTATGAGATAAATACGAAAGGTATTTTATATTATATAAAATACGAAATTCAATTGATAAAATATGGATTTCACCATTTGAAGGTTGATAACCTTCTTATTCGTTATGTAGATACCCTATCGAAAGGCAAATCTGTGTTGCTTATTCATGGTTTAGGTGGCTCAATAGAGAGTTGGATCAATAATATTGACACACTTTCCACAAAACAACTCAGAGTAATTGCAGTTGACCTTCCTGGATTTGGTTCTAGCGATAAACCACAAATCGATTATACAATAAATTTTTATACAAAATTTGTTGCAAAGTTCATTAATTATATGAAGATATCAACTCCTGTATCTATTGTAGGCTCTTCACTTGGAGGCCATATTGCAGCAGAAGTTGCAATACATTATTATAAAATTGTTTGTAAACTTGTTTTGGTAAGTCCTGCAGGAGTATTGCCTGTTTCATTTAGAGGAACATCTGCTTTGCTAAAGTATACTAATATTTTAAAAGCAAGGACAGTCCAAGAAGTAAAAAGAGCATTATCTTCTGTAGATAACAATTCTGTTGATGAAAATTACGCAAAGATAGTTTATCAGAAGTTGTCTATGCCAGGAGCAAAAGAGGCATTCCTGTCCGCCCTTAGAGGTAGTGCTCATTCACCAAGACTGAATAGGCGTTTACATAAAATAAAGGCAGATACACTATTGATTTGGGGAAAAGAAGATCGAATGATTCCTGTAAAATTTATTAAACCTTTTATAAAGATGAAAAATTGCAGATTGATGTTACTTGAAAATTGTGGTCATAGACCGCATGTTGACAAACCAGAATTTTTTAATAATGTTGTAGCAGATTTCATTAATGATTAAGAAAATCGTGAAAGTATAGCCATATTTGCTCCTTTGGCAAAGTTGATTAATCTAGTATCTGGATTATTCTTCCTTCTGCTTTGCCAGGTTTTTAGTTTCTAAATTGTCATTTTGTTTTATTAATATTTAATACCTGATTGAGTAACCGTTTATTCTAGCGTCGCTTTATTCTCTGAGTTATGGCAGTTTTTGTAGCTATATCAGATGCTCTTTAAATAGTCTTTTTGACGCTCCTTTTTGTATTACTACAATTACATAATTAATTGAATACATATTCTTAGATAATGTGCACAAATGCTATCTATTCATTATTGCTTCTTATTTAGACAGATTTTTAATATTTCCTTGAAATCTGTCTTGTTTGGAGATTAGAGTAACTATAAAGGTACTAAAAATTATATCTTTAATTCATAACTGAATATCTGATAACTCTTTTACATTGTTTGTAGTCAATATATTTGACAATCTATCGTCTTATCATAAATATGCCTGTATATTCATATTGTTAAATTTTTTTGTACGTTATCCTTAGATAAATAACAATTTATCTTAGTGTATTTTCTTTTAAAGTATCAATTGAAAGTCTCTGATAGGACGCAGGGAGTAGAATATGCCATTCGTGATATCATTTCATATGCAAGTGAGTATGAAAAATCTGGAAAAGAAATAATCTATCTGAATATCGGAGACCCGCTAAAATATGATTTCAAGACTCCTGAACATATTAAACTTGCATTAATCGAAGCTGTAAAAAATGATGAGAATTATTATACAAAATCAGAAGGATTGCCAGAATTATGTAAAGCCATTGTAGAAAAAGAATCACAAAAAGGATTATCGATAATAGAAGAAGATGTTTTGGTTACCAATGGTGTTTCTGAAGGTCTTGAGATGACTTTGGCATCTGTTGTTGATCCTAATACCGAGGTTCTCATGCCAGGGCCATATTATCCGCCTTATGCATCGTATGTGAAATTCTATGGAGGAAAACCTGTTGAATTCAAACTTCATGACGATGGTAAACCGGATCTTGAGAATATTCTATCAAAAATCAACTCCAGATCACGTGCAATATGTATAATTAGTCCAAATAATCCTACTGGAGAGGTATTTGACCGGAAAAGCCTTCAACAGATAATTGATGTAGCAGCAGAACATGATCTGTATGTAATCTGTGATGAAATCTATGACAAAATAGTTTTTGATGATCAGTATACTGGAATTGGAAAAGTGGCAAAGGATGCACCAGTCATACTTCTTAATGGTTTCTCAAAAGCATATTTAATGAGCGGATGGCGTTGCGGTTATATATGCATGAATAGTGATTCTAAAAAATTGGATGTCTTGCGAAAGAATATTCCAAAACTTGCAAGAGTACGAATATCTACTAATTTGCCCGTACAAATTGCAGCCGTAGAGGCATTACGAGGACCTCAAGGACATATTGCAGACATGGTACAAAAGTTGCGCAGAAGAAGAGATTATACAGTGAAGCGTCTGAATGCAATAAAAGGTATTTCATGTAGGATGCCTCGAGGGGCATTTTATGTTTTCCCGAAAATTGATCTTAATCGTAGATGGAAAGATGACCAGCATTTTGTTATAGATCTACTTAACAATACTGGAGTGCTAACAGTGCACGGTTCAGGATTCGGAACGGCATTCGGGGCGAACCATTTTAGAATAGTTTATCTTCCAAAAGAAGAGACACTTGAGCAAGCAATTGATAATCTTGAATCTTTTTTATACCAATCAAGCAAATAATTAAAAGTAGTTGCTGTACAAATAATAATCTAGTTGAGTTCTGTTTCAAGAACCCCGGCATGGCAGAGGAGAGATACCGGGTTAACCATTAGGATGATCCTCAGTTTTGCAATTCTTGCCTTACTCTATGTAGTATTTCTAAGTGTACTGGCATATGTTGGTCTTGGAATTATTCCTATAGCGATAATTGCTTCTTTGATGGTTCTGGCACAGTGGTATTTCTCAGACAAGATAGTGCTATGGAGTTCGGGAGCAAAGATAGTTACCAGAGATCAATTTCCAAAACTGCATGATATGGTAGAAAGAATAGTGGCAAGGAATAATCTTCCAAAACCAAAGATAGCTGTAGTAAATACAAGCATGCCTAATGCCTTTGCGACAGGGAAAGATAGGAAGAGCTCTGTAGTGGCAGTTACAACAGGTCTATTGGATATTCTAGACGATCCAGAAGAGTTAGAAGGCGTGATAGCACATGAGCTAACACACATTAGAAATAGAGATGTACTTGTAATAACGCTTGCAAGTATTTTCGCTACCGTTGCATGGTATCTTATGCAGTTTGGATTCTATGGTGGATTATATGGTGGAATGGGATATGGAAGAGACCGAAATAATGGCGGCATTATGATAATCGTGATAGTGGTAGCTGTTCTAGTATGGATCATTAGCTTTCTTATTATTAGAGCAATCGCTCGATACAGGGAATTTTCAGCAGATAGAGGAGTCTGCCCAGATTACTGGAAAACCTGTCAAATTGGCTAATGCTTTAATGAAAATTAGTGGTAATATGCGCCGAGTTCCTACAAAAGACTTGAGACAAGTAGAAGGATTAAATGCATTTTTTATTATACCAGCTATTTCTGGAAGCACGATCGGAAATCTTTTCTCTACTCATCCCCCTGTTGAAAAGAGAATACAAAAACTCATGGAGATGGAGGCATCCATGAGTTGAGATTCTTTGGAAAATTTGTAAAAAAGAAGTATAATTCAAAAACGGATTCTGATGTCATTTTTTCGCTATCTTCTGCATATCTCACGATAGAGAGCAAGATGGGTTTAAAAAATTCTGGAAGATGTGCATTGAGTCTTAAAAGTATCAGCGGAATGTATTTTAATGAAATGAAAGACGATATTAAGCGGTTTCTTGATATAAGCAAGACTGATTTTGAACTAACATATCGCACCGTTATTGATTCTTATGGCTATCTCTGGGTTATACTTGAAGGTAAAAGAATGGAAGATCTTCTAGCAGGAATTAGTGCAGTAGGAGATACTGTTGATGAAAAAGGTTTTTCAAATCAGTTACTTGCAGCAATCTTTGAATTTATTGATGATAGAAATAGAAAGGAATATTTGATTTACAACTATAAGCGTAATACATTTTATCCTTTTGTACCCTTAGATAATGGTACAAAATCAAGGAATACTGAGGAGGAAATGAAAATAATGGCTACAATTGGTGATGAGGTCCCCCTAGAGAGAGATATTACTCTCTGGTATCCTCTTTGGGATTTGCCACTTTAAAATTCTGGAACTACCCCATCGCCTTTGAAAAGCCTCTTTGCTTCTTCAATCGAAAGATCAGGACTTGGCAATATGATATCAGACTGGACTATTTCTGTCGGATCGAGTCGTTCTCCATTTGTTTCTACTATATCTGTAAATTCTGTTAGGCGCTTTCTAAACTCAATGTCATCAGATCTATCATTGCTTACTAACTGGACTATTGAATTATCAATTTCGTTAAGTTTTTTAAGTATCTTATTATCTACTCTGAACTGGCCATGACCCATAATCCTGACAATTTTGTTTCTTTCCATTGGTCTAACTCCTACAGTTGCTCTTTTTGCCTTTACAGTTGCCTGTATTGATACTTCCTTCTTCTTCGAGGGATGTGTTTTTAGGCTTGGATTTATTGCTTTTCTTGAAGATCTGCCTCCCTCTACCTTTACCTTTTTCTGTGATTTAGAACTTTTTTCCTTTAAAGTAGAGGCTTTAAGGATTTTTCGTTTCAATGGCTTTTGGCCTCTTCGATACTTTGAGGATTTGACGCTTTTGATGCGTTTTTTGCCATTCATTGTTGTATTTCTTGCTCCTCGGTTACCTGCTTCTTTTTACGTGCCTTCTGGGCCTTTAACTTTGCTAATTCTTCTTCTACTGAATCTTTTACTGTAATTTTTTCTAGTTCCTTATTTATATCATCTTTATTTGATGTATAATCTGTAAGTACCCCGGAATCTATCATTTCGTCTAAAGCTTGAGACTTTGCTTTCATTTTTTCAGTCTTATCTTCTGCCCTATTCATTGCTATGCCTACATCTGTCATTTCCTCAGAAATTCCTGAAACACTTTCTTTTATGCGGACTTGAGCTTCTGCAGCGGAATATTGTGCCTTGATGACCTCTTTTTTTGACTTGAATTCTTCAACTTTCGCAGACAGACGTTTTTCCGTCTGTTCAAGTTTTTCCTGTTCATTTTGCATTTCTGCTATTTGTTTTTCCAGGCCTTGTACTTGAAGCAAATTCGAATTCTTGCGCTCTAGTGCCAGTTTTGCCAAATCCTCCCTCTCTACTTCAATTGAACGATGAGCTTGCTCATCAAGTGTACGAATATTATCCCATAGTTTTGCCTTCTGCATTTCTAGTCGCTTTTTAGATGTTATAACTTCTGCAATATCTCTACGTAATTTATTCAACATTTCAGTTTGTTTCACATGGGAATAATCAAGTGCTTGGCGTGGATCTTCATACCTGTCAAGGAGTTGATTCACTTTTTGCTTAATTACTGTTGAAAGACGATTTGTTAGACCCAATCTCAATCATATCATTATGGTCTTAAATAATTATTAAATATACTATAGATCAGTTATCCAATCTTTGGATAACTATGTTCCATAGTTAAATCTATGTCGTTCATGTTCATCCGGAGGTCCATAATCTTCTTTCTTTTTAAAGTAACCCCAGTATAGCAAAATTCCGCCAGCAATCAACATAGCAATGACAAATTTTTCATTTGTAAGTTGGGTATTGGTATAGTTATCAAGATAAAATTCAAAAGAGAATTCTGTAGTGACAAAATAGAGATTTCTTAGAGCAATGATAACGGCCATGACTATGAAGAGGACACCCATTGCAGACATCCAGTTTCTACCACGACGGCTTCTCTCTCCATTTCCTTCTCTGTATCTCATTATTATTACACTAATCTAATACCCGGATGTTTCATCTTATTTCTTTTAGCCGCATTTAGTAGCATAGGAGTTAGAATTTCTGCTTGATATGAAATTGACAATGGACCTAAATATATAGAACGAAGCCCATTAATCTCAGAAATTAAAGTATTTAATATCGCTACTGTACTCTGATCATCTCCGCATACGAAGGTATCTGCATCGAGGCTCCTTTTTACATTTATCAGTTTAATCTCCGAGATTGTATGGAATGCTGAAACAACTCTAGATCTAGGTGGTAACTTGTATGCTATGATCTCTGCGGCGAATTTTTTTCCTTCTTCAAGAGGGAGATATATGAACCCAGCATCTGTTCTGGCCATCGGAACTATTGGTGAAACAATGATACAATCATTCCTAACTTCTTTTACCAATCTATCGCATGTATCCTCGATAGACTCATATGGAATAGATAAAATTAAGATATCAGAATTCTTAGCTAAAGAAAAATTATCATCTCCTGAAATGCTGCCAGTCATACTGTTTCCATATGCTTCCCTGGCAGCTTCTGTGTAACTTTGAGCGACCTCTTTTGCCCTTTGTGCATCCCGAGAGCCTACACTAACGTCATGTCCAAAACACCATCTTAGAGCAAAACCTTTTCCCATGCCGCCAGTACCGCCAATTATTCCTACTCTCATAATACAGTTCAATTCATTTCATGAATAATTAGATATTAAGCTTATCCAATCATCCGAGTGTTATTTTTCAATTTTTTAGGATCCAAAAGATAAAAAAGAAGTATTGGTGGATTTAATAGTCAGTTGGCGAAAATTAATATTGTAATCTTGCTGAATTTCAATGATTTTATTTGCCACTCGTAGTACTTATGCGTCATGGGCAGGCTGATAATAATGTAAATAGAATCTTAGTAGGCAGACATATCGAGTCACATCTTACAAAATACGGAAAACAACAGGTTTCTGATACTGCGAAATATCTAAAAAATATGCCAATAGAAGAAGTCTTAGTCAGTCCTGTCATACGTACTATCGAAACTGCAAAGATCGTTTGTAAAACATTGGGAATGAATTACAAAATAGATGAGCGACTGTACGAAATTGATCTTGGTAAACTTGTTGGGATGAAGTATGAAGATATAATTCAGAAATATGGAAATCTATTTTTAAAATTCTACACTGAGAATGATAAGACACTAATTAGCAATGGAGTCGAAACTTTTACATCTGTAAAACAAAGAATAAAGAATCTCCTTGATGAGATCACAGAAAAACATAAAGACAAAAATATCCTAATGATTACTCATCTAGATCCAATAAAAGCTGTTATCTCTATCTTGCTCGATTTAAAACCTGAAGTGCTTTATCAATGGCATATGCGTAATGCAGCGCTGACAATATTAAAGCATGAGAGTAAGATTTATTCTTTATCTGCAGTGAATGTAATGGGTATACACCGTTACATTAACGAGTAATCCAAAAACCTTAAATTAGATGTAGAGCTCAATTGTGCTCAGAATAGTGATCTATATGTCATCGTATTATTCAAGGTCATGGCTACTTTTGGCCGTTGCCCCCTTGCTGATTATATCTCTTTTGAGCCTCGCCGAATTTGCTCTAGCTCAAGAATCTGCAGAAAAGTATGTTGTAAGACGAGTGGAAGTATGGAGCACATTTTATAGATTAATGGTCGTGGCATTTATTGTTGGCGCTGTTGTCCAAGGTAGTATTGTCTACATAATTTGGAGGTTCCGCGAATCTAATAAGAAAAATCAGCCAAGAGAATCAATGGAGAGTGCACATCGTTAATGGGTCATGCTACAGTAGAATGGGTCTATGTTGGCGTTGTAATTAGTCTTCTTACGTGGGTGGGAGCAGAATCATGGAATGTAGAACATGTACTAGAACATGCACCTCCAGAATCTGAAATTATTAAAGTTATTGGACAGCAGTGGTTCTGGACTTTTGAACATGCGGATGGAACAAAAGAAATAGGAGAGTTACATGTAAAAAAGGGATTACCATATAGATTTGAGGTCGTTTCCCAAGATGTTATCCATAGTTTTAATATCCCTGATTTTACAATTTTAATGGATGCAGTTCCAGGCAGAGTTAATACAATATGGAATATGTTTGATCAGACTGGCCAATATTTGATTCAGTGCAGGGAATACTGTGGCCTGCTTCACTATAATATGAAGGGAAAATTGTTTGTAGAAGAACCAACACAAACAAATGTGGCAGTCGCGACTGGAACTACAAATCAATCCCAATCAACAACTACTGGGACGGGTACTTCCTCATCTGCTACCACTACCACCGGCACCACAGCAGGTAATGCTAGTAGTAGTACTTCTGCTCCAGCAGCAGCTGCTACTCTAACTATTCCTGTAGGTGCATCTACTGCTGGCAATCCTTCTTATGATCCCGTTTCTCTGACAGTCAAGAAGGGTGATGAAATTGATGTAGTAAACAAAGATTCATCGCCACATACAGTTACAAGTGGTAAAGCACCAGACGCACCTGATGCAGGTAAGCAGTTTGATACAAGTATTATAAATGCTGCAGCATCTGCTAGATTAATGACTGCAAATCTACAAGCAGGAGAATATGACTTTCATTGTTCTGTTCATCCATTTATGACTGGAAAGCTGAAAGTAGAATAATACTTACCCTCTTTTTTTATCTCATTTATAATATACTACTACTCTAATTTCATGTTCTAGCCATCATAGACAATAAAATCAATTGTAAGTTTGTCTATTATTTTCTGATCTTGAGAATTGGTTCTGATAAAAATCAAAATACTTTTATTGACATTGATATACAATCACTGCCATCAGTAGGTGTATATGTGTTGGTATTAGAAATTAAAAGACCTCGTCCAATGTGGGAGATACTTTTCTCGACTCATCATACGGATGTAGGTTTGCTGTATATGTTTACATCTATAACATTTCTCATGCTGGGTGGGGCCTTGGCTATGGCGATACGCGCAGAATTATTCTTACCAGGTATACAAATATTTCCGGAATCTACTTCATATCATAGATTTTTTACAGTACATGGAACTACTATGCTTCTTCTTTGGGTAATTCCATTTGCAGCTGGTGTAGGCAATTATCTTATTCCAATAATGGTGCGTTACAAAGATATGGCCTGGCCAAAACTTAATGCTGTAGCTTTTTGGATGATACCAGTAGCAGGTGCACTCATCTGGCTAGGATTTTCAGATACCGGTTGGACGGCCTATCCACCATATTCAATAACTAGAGCAGCTGGTCCTGCAGCGGATATGTGGATATTTGGTGCAAAAATTCTTGGAGTTTCTTCAATCCTAGGCTCAATAAACTTCATAGTCACTATTCTGAAAATGAAACATCCCGATCTTCCTTTAATGAAAATGTCGCTATTTGCTTGGGCGATTCTTACCACTTCATTTATGATAATTGTTTCTATTCCTACGTTTGCAGGAGCATTGATTATGCTCTATACTGATAGACTTGGAGTGTCTGGCTTCTTCAATCCTGCTATGGGGGGCGATCCTATTGCTTATCAGCATCTATTCTGGTTTACGTTTCATCCTGAAGTCTATATATTTTTTATACCTGCAGTAGGTATGCTCTATGAAACAATACCAAAATTCTCAAGGAAACCGCTTTTTAGCTATCAGTCTGGAGTGGCAGCATTTACATTGCTATCCATCGTTGGCTTTGCATCATGGGCGCACCACATGTTTGCAACAGGTATGAGCTTTACAGAAAAGACTGTGTTTATGGTTGGCACCTTGGCTGCCGTACCTGCATCGTCCATGCATGTATTCAACTGGATTGCAACAATGTGGGGTGGCAGGATAAAGTTTGCTGCTCCCATGTTGTTTGGTGTAGGCGGCATCATGCTGTTCTTTGCGTCAGGAGCAGGTGGTGTAGTAAACACAGCACTCCCCTTAGATTTCATCACACATGATAGTTATTGGGTAGTTGGTCATTTCCATCTAATACTAATGGGAACAGTATCGTTAACCTTCACTGGTTTCCTTTACTATCTATTTCCACTTATTACAGGGAGAATGTACAACGAACGAGCAGCACAGGTTCACTTTGCGTTAGCTTTCACAGGAATCATATTAATCTTTATAACTCAACACGTATTGGGATTGTACGGAATGCCCAGAAGATACTTTGACTATGCACCTTTTCCTGAGTGGATTGCATTTAACCAGATTGCATCAGTAGGGGGAGCGATGATAGGTGCGTCATATGTCTTAATGCTAGTGAATTTAATAAAGAGCGCTGGAAGAGGTAAATTAGCGGATATAAATGATCCATTCCATATTGGAGAGGAATATTATGACTTCGCACGACGAGAGCCACATCATTAGAACTTCTTCAAAGCGTATGGCGCAGGGCCTCGCCATCATGGTAATTGTGATAGCAGTTTGTACTGTCATACTTGTTCCGAATTGGAATCAAATGGCAAAAAATCCTCCACCTGTTTCGAGTATAGCAGTACAGCCGCCTACTGCAGGTACAACTCCAGAAGTTTCAGGCCCGCCAGGAACACCAACTAACCCTACTACTCAAGGCCCCCCAACAACACCAACTACCCCTACTACTCAAGGCGGCGGCAGCACGACTACAAATGCACCAGCAGTAGCTGGTGTAACGATTACTATACAAAAAGGAGCTTCTATTCAAGGATCTCCGGATTATAATCCTGATGTTGCAAAAGCGAGCCGTGAATGATAACATAGTTTGGGTTAATGAAGATACTGCTGCACATACAGCTACATCGGGCACTGGAGCGTCAGATCCAGATTCTGGTAAAGTATTTGATACTAGTATTATAAATCCAGGAGAAAAGTCAACACCACAGACGCTAAAAGGTGTAAAAGAAGGTGATGAAGTACCATACTATTGTGCCGTTCATCCATATATGTCATCAAAGCTTACTGTTACAGCTGCAAGCGCTGGAGCTGCAACTAGCGCAGGAAATGCAAGTAGTAATGCTACCACCGGCACCACAGCAGGTAGTGGTAGTAGGACTTCTGCTCCAGCAGCAGCTGCTACTCTAACTATTCCTGTAGGTGCATCTACTGCTGGCAATCCTTCTTATGATCCCGTTTCTCTGACAGTCAAGAAGGGTGATGAAATTGATGTAGTAAACAAAGATTCATCGCCACATACAGTTACAAGTGGTAAAACACCAGACGCACCTGATGCAGGTAAGCAGTTTGATACAAGTATTATAAATGCTGCAGCATCTGCTAGATTAATGACTGCAAATCTACAAGCAGGAGAATATGACTTTCATTGTTCTGTTCATCCATTTATGACGGGCAAAATAATAGTACAATAATATTAAGAACAATAATATCATAGCAGAACGAAATGAAAGATAACAATAATATTGCCATACTCAAAATCCTTTCCCTGTCTACTATTTCTGTACTTTATGCTCTAATATTTATAGGAGGATATGTCAACGCATCTGGAGTTGGCTTGAGTTGTCCTGACTGGCCGCTCTGTCCTGCTGGACTCATACCGCTTGAGGACTTTATTATTGAATATTTTCATAGGACAATTGCAGCCACAACTGGCTTATTAGTCATTATAACTATGATATTTACATTAAAATCTAGAGTTGCTACAAGAGGAATGAAAACGGCATCAATAATTGCTAGTATTGCCGTGATAGGTCAAATAATATTAGGAGCTATTGTTATAGTTGAGAGATTGCATGCTACCTTAGTGACAATTCACCTCGGACTTGGGCTGGTATTATTTTCAATGACTTTGATAATGGTACTATCAGCCTTTAAATTAACTGAAAACAAAACGATAAGAACAGTGACAGAATTAGAGAAGCATACAAAGTCATCGTTGAATAAATAATGTTTAATTGTTCTTTTTGTTCTTGTGAATAATAATTAATTGTTGAAGTTATTCTAATAAACTAAAGTAGTTAGGTTGTTGTTTTATTCCAATGTAATATTATTTTTACCTTATGATTTGTACATCTTCATTCGCTTCACATAGTATTTGTCAATCGTATGAATTATAATTATTACTGTAGGCATATAATGTTGATGAAACTATTATAATCACAAATCGAAAAAGAAACAAGAAAAATTAATAGATAAACTTTTAGGAATATAGAATATATAATTAATACTCCTCACGAGAATTTAAAGCTTTTTCATTTTATATCCACTAATTGATTCTGTGATCTGTGCTTTTCCCATTTCATAAGATATATAATTCCTGCAAACAAAACTATCTCTAGAGATTTGTCTAGAACACCTGCTAAATCTATTGCCTCTGGCTCATTAGCTGGTGAGAGTGGAGGAGGAAAGATCACAGAATATGTATATAATCCTAGAAGTACTCCTGTACCTAGCAACCCAAACAAATTGAGTATTACTGTCTTTCGGTAATAAGTCATTACGAAATCTTTATTCTTGTAATAAATAGATTCGTTTGTTAGAGAGATTAATACATAAGATATTCCATAGGCGATCTGAGCGACTCCTGCTGTTAACAAGAAAACACTGTAATAAATGTGACGTGAGCCATGTTCTGAAAAAATTGCTAAATGAACCAAACCTGCCGCCATCGCTAAAAACATTATTGTGTATTTTAGCATCTCTTTTTCTGATAACTTTGAATATGTTCCTCCTTTTCTTCTATTTCTATATGATACTCCCAAAACAACCCCAAATACAATTATAGGCCCTGCAACCGCCATGAGCATGGTTGTGCCAAATATACTACCAAAATTACTAGATATTGATACATTGAAAACTGCTCTATCGCAATTGCAATTCTGAGTATTACCCAGAATACTTCTTGGAGGATCTATTTCATTGTAATTGATGGTAGAATCGTTACTGTTAGCTACACTAAGAACTATCTGATAATTTCCTATCTTTGGGAATACATAGTTAATGTTGAAATCACCACTGCCATGAAATGTCCATGGATATACGGCGATTCGTTGGCCAGTGAGGGTTTCATAAATCTCAACCATAGTTTCTACATTGTAGACATCATTAGCGTTGAAATCTTGTATACTAAATGTAATTTGGGTTATCTCATAGGGTCGAGCATATTCTGGATCCGTTCCCATATAAGCATAGTATTGTCCTACTCCATCTCCTCCACCGTTATAATGAGGATAATGTGAAAGATGAGCATAGGATCTAGGTATTAATGAATTTGAAGTATAGCATAAAAAAAGCCCAGTTGAAATTAGAATACAGATAGAAATTCCTAGCTTGAATGATATTTTATCAAACATCATTACATTATAAAATCACAACAGGCTCATATAACTCGTACCTATAGAATTGTCGAATTGCTAAAAAACTATATTCTGACTTGTTGAATAGACTTTATTAGTATATTATATAAAAAAAGATATAAAAAAATATAGAAAAAGAAAGAAGATCTATCATTAATAATACAAAATATTCTCAGCTTTGTGACTAAATAAGTCAAAGCCATAACATCAATTGTTAAAGTAAGTTACGGCCAACAGAGCTCCTTCTTAATCTCATCTTTCTTATATGCACCTCTAAAGTAGACATCATCAGCAAGCACTGATTGTGTCTATTAAGAATTGATTCTAATAAAATCTCTGTGCTTTAATCAACAGTACGTATTTTCAACTAATGAAAAAAGATAAGTGGATACGTTCTATTGAGTAACATCTTACATTCATAAGCAATAACAAGTTTTTAATTCTATGAGAGTCAGTAAAATATAATACAGTAAAGGCTACCTCCTTTTCTTATGTGGAAGGTAATGATGCCAAGAAAAATAGCCTTCGGCGAAAATGCTGCGAAGGAATTTGAATATCCAACAAAATCTTTAATCATAACAACGACGACTCCTGACGTTTATAATAGGTGGTTAGAATATATGCAAATAAGGAATTATGAAGTTTACGACAAGGTTACTCCTGATCCTGCAATTGAAACTATTGAGACAATAAGAAGGGAGTACCGAGGGAAAGGATATTTCAACATATATTGGTCTTGGTGGAGGAAGCTCTATGGATGTATGTAAGTACCTTGGCAAAGTAACTGGTATACCGAAGATTTTGATCCCAACAACTTTCGGGACAGGTGCTGAAATGACAACATATGCAGTTGTAAGTTTTGAACACAAAAAAAAACTATTACAAGATGAGCAATTTCTCGCAGACGCTGCAATTGTTGATCCATATTTTTTACCCGGAACTCCCTTTAATATCATGAGAAATTCTGCATGCGATGCTGCATCTCAAGCTTCAGAAGCCTATGATAGTAAACTTGCTAATCCATTTACAAAACTCTTTTGCAAAGAAGCTTTTGATATTCTGGAAGATTCACTAATAAATGACAAACCACATCTGCTGCCATATGGAGCAATGCTCTCTGGAATAGGATTTGGAAATTCGTCTACAACGTTAGGCCATGCATTATCATATGTTTTTTCAAATGAAGGTGTTCCACACGGCTATGCCCTGTCATCTTGTACTACCATTGCACACAAATTCAATAAATCAGTATACTATGAACGCTTTAAAAGAATTTGCCATAAATTGAAATTTGAGCCTCTAAAACTGAAACAGCCAGTTGATCACGCAGCCGATGTAATCATGCCAGATCGAGGGCATTTGGACAATAATCCTATTCCTGTCACGAGAGATGATATAATAAAATGTCTGAATGAAATTGTAAATAGTAATCCATTGGCCTGAGTATGCAACTTTTTGTTGCTTGAGGATACTCTTTATTTTGTTTTGAAAATTACAGCCGATTAGATGCTAAACATATATGTGTATATCTCTAAAATTATCCATTTAAGTCATAAGTGCTTGTAAAAATTGAACTCTAACTTTACGAAGGAAATTTTCTTTTTAATATGATGATTAATGGGAGTTCTCTACTAATCCTATAAGACCATCGCGTAAGAAACCTTTAAATCCAGTCTACTAACATCCTTTGATAGACTATGACTATTATTAGCAAGAGTATTGAAATTAATGCTCCTGTCAATGAAGTATTTACCTATTTTGCAAGGCCTGAACACATGGCAGATCAATTTCCAGAAAATATGAATCTAAGCGTTATTCCAATACTAGTAAAAAATGGTTTTGGAGTTGGCACTATTTTTAGAATTAATGGCGATTTTGATGGTAAAAGATTAGAATGGGATTGTGAAACAATTGATTATATACCCCATCGTAAGATTGTTGCGCAGATGATCAAAGGTCCTTTTAAACACTGGCAAATCACTGTTCAATTTGAGGAGCTTGCTGAGAAAATTACGAACACAAGTATTACTGTCGATTATGGGATGCCTATGGGTCCGTTGGGAGGATTAATGAACAAAATCAAGATAAAGAATATAGCAGATAGAGGAATTGAAAATGGCCTATATAGGGTAAAAGCATTGTTGGAGGGAACTGGTTCTATTCCCGTTTATATTACACTAGAAGCTTATAGAAAGATTCTTAAGGAAAAAGAAAGATATAATTGTTCTGTTTCTGATGCCATAGTTAGAATTATTAAAGAACAACAGATAGAAAAAGTTTCTCAATAATTAGTTCTCCTATTTTCTCGGTTCATTTAAATATCGCCTGGTTATGCTGATTTTTTGCGGGTTCGTAGCTCAGCCAGGTAGAGCGTCTGGCTCTTAACCAGTCAAGATTTCTCTGGGTTATAATGTCGTGGGTCCGAATCCCACCGAACCCGCTACGATATCAGTCCTTTTTAGTGGGTCCTGTAAAATATAAGGTGAAAAGAAAGAAAAGTGTTAGAGAACAAAGAAATAGAAGGACCATCAGCATCGACAGTAGTAATAGAAAGAAGAGGATTAGATCCATGGACGTACCTATATGCCATGAAATCTCCAGCAACAAAGGAAAAGTATTTGATGAGATTAGAGAAGTTTTTAGATTTTCTCAATCTTCTGGAGTCTGGAACACTCCAAGATAAATCAAGAGTCTTTGCAGAGAAAGGAAGAGATGATAACATTTGGGCTTTCAATAGCATCCTCAGTTTCATACAATTACTAAAAGAACGTGTTGACCGTAAAGAAATAACTGCAGGAACAATACGCAACTATGTAAAGAGTATCAAGTTATTCTCTCAGATGGCAGACATTTCTATCCCATGGGATAAAATTACTAGAGGTATTCCAAGGGGAAGAAGATATGCTGATGATAGAGCTCCAACATTGAAGAAATTAAAAAGATGTGTGAATATCCTGATAGAAGAATAAAACCACTTATCTACACTATGGTCTCTTCAGGTATACGTGTTGGTGCATGGGATTATTTGCATTGGGGAAATATTCAGCCTATCCAACAAGAAGGTAAAATTGTAGCAGCAAGAATGATAGTTTATGCTGATGAAGATGATTCCTATATCACATACATAACTCCATCAGCGTATCGAGCACTTTCAGAATGGATGAAGTATAGAGAAGAATCAGGAGAGATAATAACTGATAATAGCTGGGTAATGCGTGATCTATGGGATACTCGGGTAAAGATAAGTAAAGGTCTTGTTACAATTCCAAAGAAACTAACTGCTATAGGAGTCAAGAGGTTGATGGAGCGCGCTATTTGGGCACAAGGTCTACGAAAAAAATTAGAAGCAGGAAAGAAAAGACATCCATTTCCTACAAATCATTCTCTACGAAAATATTTCAAGACACGTTGTGAATTAGCTGGAATGAAACCAATCAACATTGAAAACCTGATGGGACATAGCACAGGCATAAGTGACTCATATTATCGTCCTACTGAAAATGACCTATTGCAAGACTACTTAAAATGTATAGATGCATTAACTATCAATGACGAAAAATCATTACAAAAGAAGGTAGAAGAGCTTGCAAACAAATCTGAAGATAATGAATATCTGGTAAATGCAAAATTGTCTGAAAAAGAAAAGCAGATTGAAGTTCTAATTAAGAAGCAAGAGCAGTTCGAAGTATTAATTCAATCACTTATAGATTCAGGACAATTGAAACCGGCTATAAAGACCTCATAATCGAAACATCTTATTCATTAATTTAAGTAGAATCTTAGTCCACCAGCTTTATACAGATTGATAAAATTGTTCTCTTTATAATTTTTTATAAATGACTTAGCCCACATCTCTGCCATATCTTCTAGTTTCTTGCCATCTTCAATACCACTTATCTTCTTGTAATCAGCTTCAAAATCAGCTTCAAATTTTGATTCTGTTTTCATATTTGGCGGTTTAGTTGACTTGATTATATTCCAAGCTGTTTTCTTATCATTTGCTTTTATGATATAAAGCGATATAATCCTAATATGCTTCAAATATCTGTGAAGAAGACCAGATTCTAACAGAAGATTGTAAATATGCTTTCTCATCTTAGCCTTAGCCAAGACCTTTTCCAAACTATCATAATATGATGAATGCTTATAAAATGACTTCACACCAGAAATACTAGTTGTGTTATTGTTATTTTTAAATGGATGTCCCCTCTTACCTTTGACGTCTGTTATATTATTCAGTTTAGTTAATTCCTTGATGTTAACAGAAGATCTTAATATGCGTGTCAAGGAAGCATCATCTATCTTCTGCATCTCTTTTGGAAGAATTTTTTTGATGTCATAAGGACGGAATTTTGGCTTCTCTTTTATTATTGTCGGCAAGCTGTGATATATAGTTGCATGGGCCAGAGATTTAGTTTGACGATGTGAGCGAGCTTTGGCATATGTTTTGGGATTAATGCTAGTTATATTATCTATTAATTTTGTACAGCCTACAAGAACCCTGCCGGTTTGTAGCAATTCTTCCTGTGTTAATTTAACGTTGTTGTCTAATTTAGCCATAAATTCGTCAAGATTCCTAAAGTAATTGTTGTTCATGAACATTGTTTAATGAGTTATAAAAGTTGCTCACCTAACAAGAGGTGCACAGTTTTAATAAGAGAAGATGTCTACGTTCGTCTCAAAAACAAAGGGCGATTCGGAGAGTCGTACTCCAGTCTGATTCGACGATTATTGGATGAATTGGAAGAAGCAGAGGGAGGTAAAATAAAAGTTTGACTTATAGTTCCACTGCTATAGATTTTCTCTCTAAACAATGTAAGAACGATACGCATAATGGCTGTTATGGTAGATGGCAAGGTTTAGGCTTTGATGTATTATGTGATTGTAAATGTCATAAGAAAAAAGAACAACAGGCATTAGAAGAGGTTGGAGGACCCGTAACTAATGCCATATCATCGTTATCTCAGGAGTTAACCCAAAATGACGAATGAAGAGTATATACCAAATGTACGAGATAAATCTTTTGACAAAAGTAAAGCGGAAGAAGGTTATAACTCCGATTCAAAAAGCTTTCCTTTGGATGATCATAATGGCTGGGCCGATTTTTGGTACTATGAAATAGGCGCTAATGTAATACCTGCAGATACTCAGAACAAAACAACATCGACATCTTGAATGGAGTATCAGAATACACCAATTCCTGAAGACTTGCATAATAAATGGAAGGCTACAGGAGCCTTCAACAAAGGCATGGCTGTCATTCTTGGTAAAGTATGGCATAATAAAGAAAAGTCTGGCTTATATCTTAATGGAATAGATGCTGATAATCTAAAAGCAATTGAAGAATTATGCACACGCAATGGAGGATCTATTTCATTAAATGAGTTGGCGCAATGGACTTTAGTTGAACAGCATTCAGACGATACAAACAAGGCTCATATGTATGTCTATTCTCACAGACCTTTTGCGAAGAAAAGTAGCGATAGAATTACCAATGATCATTTAGGTAGTCAGCAAATAAATAGTAATGCAATTCCTGCAATAGAAATAAAAGGTCAAGGCGAGCACGGAATATTCTTTTGTTCACCTTCGATTCACAGAAATGGACAACGTTACCAAATCATTGGAACAAAAAAACCAGTCATTGTTGATGATTTTGAAGAACATATCGATAATATATGCAGAAAATATGGATTAAGGTATTTAAACAATGGAAACGGAAAGTCGCAACCGCAAGAAATACCAATCGAAGAACTATTCAATCCTTCAATAAAGCTTCTGGAAGGCGAACGTGCAGTAAAAATTCTAAGAATAATGGATTCATTACTACGGCGTAATGCAGGCATCCTTTCTTTAAACCACATACACTCATTTGCATATAACTGGAACAAAGAACATTGCGATCCACCGCTTGATGACTTTGAATTTGAACATCAATGGAAGACTGCAATGGAATTCATTGGTAGC
>CAWIMJ010000006.1:0-28288 GCA_963837175.1 uncultured Nitrososphaeraceae archaeon | reverse complement strand
CTATAATTTTCCCAAAAAAGATGATTAGTAAAATCAAAACATAACTATTTAGTTTCATTATAAAAGATAGTTCTTCAATCATTAACGTTGCCTTGCAATTGAGCACTCGTTAGAATTATAATAGATTCTATACCTGATAGGATAGTTTATCTCGAAAACTCTATAGTAGGAATACAATCTTTTTATCTCCTATCAAATATAGTTATGAAGAAAGCATCATCATTGCCACACGACAACTGATGAACCCTTCGTTGCAATATAATGATTGCAGATGTCATGAAAATAAACTCCATCATCTTTCTAGCAGTGAACTCTGGATCCCGAGTACATATAACAACGATAACAAAGCAGTCTTGTTTCTATATATAAAAATACAAAAAGTAATTTGGACACGATTTGGGTTTAATATGGAACAAAGTATTAATGCCTATTTGGCAAAAATTTCTATATGGTAGAAATAAACGTTGTTGTCTCTGCATTAGCCGGAGCGGGTTCTTTCTTTTCGCCTTGTATTCTTCCAATACTTCCTGCATTTATATCGTATTTGTCAGGAACAACTCTCCATGAACTTCATAACAGCAGCAGTTATAATAGTAATGATACAATTGCTACTACTACTACCAATACCACCACCGGCGGAGGATCGGCAGCAACAGCAGCAACAACATCAGCAAAACAGTCGCTAACTGTCAAGAAGTCAACTAGACTTAATATTTTCTTAAATACTGTTTACTTTGTTCTTGGTTTTTCACTTGTATTTGCAGTATTAGGAGTTATTTTAAATAGTGTTCTTGCCAATGTTGGAATTGCATTCCAAAGTGCGCTCCAATCAATTGGAGGAGTGGTAATTGTATTATTTGGCGCATATCTGATTTTATCTACAAAATTAAGGAGACTAAACTTTGAGAAAAAAATGACCAGGTTACCAAGATTTAAAACAAGTTATATCACATCATTTGTTTTCGGAGCTGCATTTGCAGCTGGTTGGACTCCTTGTGTAGGTCCAATTCTAGGTAGCACATTTACATTAGCAGCTACTGCACCTGGGGCTGCATACAATTCGCTATTAGCTTACTCTTTAGGCTTGGGCGTACCATTCCTAATTACTGGTGCTTTCTTTTCACAAGCTACAGGTTTAATCCGGAGAATGGTAAAATATCTAAAATATTTCAATCCTATAATGGGTGCTGTGCTGATAGTATTGGGTATACTAGTATTTACTAATCAACTAGCTTTACTAGGCAATTTTCCTCTAGCTAACCAAGTTATTAGTTTAGAGAGAGGATTTTGAATTATAATGAATAAAGATAATATCAGTGCACTTCTCATGGCAATTGCAGTTGTCTCTCTTATTGTAGGTTTTGCAGTATACTTTAATAGTCCTGATCTCAATAAAGCTGTATCTTCCTTATCAAGTTCAGGTAGTAGTACAACAGAATTCATTCCAGCAACAATAAATAAAAATGGTAATGCAAGCAGAGCAGTAGTCAGATTGAGAAGGCTCAATTCCAAATGGACAAGTCCCAATTCAAAAAGGCACCTGAGTTTGCCAAAATTACAGGTTATATAAATACAGAACCAATAAACCTTAAAAATCTAAAGGGAAAGGTTGTGCTAGTTGACTTTTGGACATACAGTTGTATTAACTGCATAAGGACTATTCCATATCTAGTAGATTGGAATGAGAAATATGCTGACAAGGGATTGGTAATAGTTGGCATTCATTCTCCTGAATTTGAATTTGAGAAAAATATTGACAATGTAAAGGCAGCTGTCCAAAAATATGGAATAAAGTATCCAGTTCTACAGGATAATGACAAAGGAACCTGGGATGCCTATCAAAATAATTACTGGCCAAGAAAGTATCTAATTGATAATGAAGGATACATAAGATATGATCACATAGGTGAAGGTGGTTATGCTGAAGTTGAAAAGGTAATCCAGTCATTACTTACTGAACGTGCTGCTCAAACAGGTATATCTAAGATAAATCTAAACATGAATAAAAACACAACTACACCTAAAAATGTCCAGACTGTAGATTTCGCAAAAGTAAATACGCCTGAACTCTACTTTGGATATCAGTTAGCTAGAGCACCACTTGGAAATCCTGAAGGATTCAAACCAAATCAAATTGTAACATACTCTGTTCCCCAGCGATCTAATATTAAACCCAACGCCCTTTATCTTATTGGTGATTGGAAAAATAACGCTGATAATATGGAATTGCAAAGTGATACTGGTCGTATTGCGTTAGTCTACTCTGCAAAGTCTGCAAACATAGTAGCAGGAGAGAAAGGAGGAGTAGCAGCAGCAGAACTATCAATCTCTGAAGATGGATCGGCGCTAACAAATAAATCAGGAAGAGGAATTGATCTTTCGGATCAAGGTAAATTAGTAGTAGATGGACAAAGACTATACAACATATCTATGCATGAAGGGTATGGCTGGCACTCACTTATAATAGACGTAAAGGGAAAAGGGTTCCAGATGTACACATTTACTTTTGGTTAATTGAATCTGCCATGGCTATCTTGATGGATATTAGTGCAGTAATAAGTCTGGCAAATGTATCTATATTGTTAGCGTTATTAACGGTATATGCAAAAATCTATAAGAGTACTAAAGCAATATTCACTATTGGTCTCATGTTCTTTGCAAGCATGCTAATGTTACACAATTTAATTGCAGTATACGCTTATTTTGCGATGGCTCCATTATATGCAGAAGGATTACTACCATACTTTTTAGCAGTACACATAGCAGAACTTGCAGGAATAGGTGCTTTACTGAAAGTTACTCTTTAAAGTTGTTTATGTTATTATTTTAGATATATTATATACTCTTAATTAATTCAATAATATATATATAGATATAAACCGTGTTAATGAGATGTTTATACAATTAGTTCTAACCTCTGAATATTTAGCAACTAAAAGATGACTACTACTACTCACCTCACCACGACAACAATGACAAACACAAAAGTAAAAGTAACAGCGGTACGTGATGACGATCGTGATAATAATAATAAACTAGAAAGAAAGATAGCAATTGCAACAGATGGATTGCAACCACAGTTTATTAGAAAACTAAAACATCGAGATACGACAAAGAATACTGAAACAATTTGCGACTACATCATTGCAATGAATGCAGAAATAAACCCCTCTTTAATGCATAAAGCCAACCAGATAACTGTATTAAGATAACTGTATTATGTTTCCTGGCTGAATTCTATAACAATCAAAAAAAGCTATTCTGAGATGACACGGGATGATATTCTATCATATCTGAACACCCTTTGCAGACCCGAAGAAGTAGACCCTTATCATAAATGGAAAGGAACCTATACTCTTAGAAGGATATATCTGCTAAGGTTCTTTAAGTGGCTATATTCCCCTGATCTTTGAACCAAAGCAAAGACCTAATCCTCCCGAAAATGTAATGTCCAATATCCCTGCATTAAAAAGAAAAGAACAATCAACAATCAAACCTTCTGATTTATGGATTGCCGAGACAGACGATACACTATTCCTAAAATACTGTCCTTCTAAACGGGACAAGGCATATCATGCAATTGCTAGAGACTCCTCATGTAGACCAAGTGAAATACTAGGATTAAGGATACGTGACGTAATCTTCAAGACAAGTGGCAACGCTAGCCAATATGCAGAGATAGTTGTTAACGGTAAGACTGGTAATCGTTCTATTCCCTGTTTGCAGCGGTTCCCTATGTAAAGGACTGGATTGACGATCACCCTCAGGGAAGAAACCCTAATGTATTTGTGATTCCTAGCATGGACTGAAAACATAGAAGGTTTGGTAATTGAATGAAAGCGTTATCTTTGAATATTTTATACAGAAGCTATAAACATAAATTCTTTCCTGCATTATTAGAGGATCCTAAAGTTTTACCTGAAGACAAGCAGAAAAATTAGGGAGCTAATTAAAAAGCCCTGGAACCCCTATATAGACATTTAGCGCTAACAATAAAATCAGCGTTCTTAAAGATCATACGCTGAGACAGCATGCCAGGTGGACGGTTAAAAGTAACGTGCATCAAAATATATACATTACTTTGGAAATGAATCTAATGAAAGTCTTTTAGCAGAATACGGAATTGTTACTGAAACTAACAAAGGCAATAGACTACTGCTGGATGTTATGAAACCCAGGATGTGTCCTAACTGTTCTGAATCTAATATTCATGATAGTAAGTTCTGTTCCAAGTGCAGGATGGTTTTGATATATTACTAAAAAAGAATTCCAATTCAATTTAACAGGATCTGCTTAATTAATTAATTATGTTGCACAACATTTAGATATTGATTGCAAATAATAGAAGACTTTCAGAGAAATCATTAGTCTATGCTTTACTTATATTAGCAACATCAGGAACGGCATTATCTACTGTGCTTAACACTATGTTGAATAATAACCAAGTAGTACAAGCACAACAAGAGCAGATAAAGATTAGCAAAGTATGGGAAACACTAGATACACTGAAGAATCCAGAATCAGTAGTTTATGGCCCAAAACAGGATACCTTATTTGTTTCTAATATAGATGGAAAACCAGATGAAAAAGATCAGAAAGGATTCATCTCTAAGGTCTCTCTTTCTAATGGGACTATAACTGAATTAAACTGGATAACTGGACTAAATGCGCCAAAAGGTATGGTTATTTATAATGATAGTAAATTATATGTTTCAGATATCACAGATCTTGTCGAGATAGATATTGCAAATGGAAGGATAATCAAGCACTATAACGCACCAGGAAGTGCTTTTCTTAATGATGTTGCATCTGATAATCATGGAAATATCTATGTATCTGATACAGGCACCAATACTATCTACAAGTTGGATACGAACCTTAAGAACAATACATCTTTACAAGTGTGGTTACAAAGCCCAGAGTTAAATGGGCCTAATGGTTTGTACGTTGACAATAATAAAAATAAACTAATTGTTGTTTCTGTTGGATCAGATCTCAGTAAACCTGGAGGCGGCATGAAGGTTGTTGATTTAGAAAATAAGACAATAAGCAGTTTAGGAAAAGAGGGAACAACTACTCCTGTAGGTGGTCTTGATGGAATAGAATCCGATGCTACTGGAACACATTACTATGTTACTGATAATCCTGTGGGAACGGTATATACTGTTAATGCTGATGGAACAGGGTATGGAAGTTTGATAGATTTGCAAAGACAAGGAACTGCTGACCTAGAGTTCATACCTGATGAAAATATGATTATAATACCTATTATGCAGGATAACAAACTTGTAGATTATAAATTAGTAGAATAGAAATTTCAATTGTATCTACGAGTATACATTTAGATAGCATTAGAACTAGAATACAAAGGATTAATGGATGTGGATAATATTAATTTTGAGATTATTCCAAAGCTTAAAGATAACATCGATATAACGTAGGTATCGAGTTTTCTGAAATCTCATATGACTATAAACACTCAATGCATTCGGTATATTCTAAGCCGGTGGGATGAGAATACAATTGGCTCGATTTGTATAATTTATTATGATAATTTAGTAAACGATAAAGAAAAACTCTCTAAAATCAGTTGGCCGGTGTTATGAATATTTGGTGCTCAAGACCAATCAATACCTGTTGACACAGTAAAACAATTTGAACAGGCTCTAAAAGAAGTTGTGTAATAAATGAAATTTACATCTATCCCTTGAGTAGGACGTGCATTTGCAAATCCTTCTAACAATAATTATGCTCCAAAAGAGACAGCTGATGCTTGGCAAAAGACGATAGCATTTTTGGACAAATATGTTAAATGATCATAAATCTTTATGAGAAACTATATATGTATTAATTACTAGCATAGAAAATGACTTCTTACAAATTAATTGTGCATAGAGCATACAAACATTTTGCCCCAACTGAATTTGTAAACCAATCAATTTTATATTCTATAGGTAAAACTGATATATTTATAATGAAACTACAAAACTTATTCTTCTGTAAATAACCAAATGATATCTTATGAATAAGAAGAAAAAGAAAAAACAAGGGGCAATTCTTTTTGGCACTCTTATTTCAGGCATACTTATAGCGTCATCGTTATTATCAGCTAGTAGTCAATTGATACAGGAAGTACGAGCACAAAATATGGCCAATCAATCAAGGACTAATGCAACAGCTAATCCGACTGATATGGACAATGCAACACCATTACCACCATCACCATCGCCATCATGCTGCCCTTCCAATGGATATATTGCTAATGCTGGTCCAGACAAAACAGTGTTAGAAGGAACAATAATTACATTGAACGGCAGTAGTAACAACAACAAAAGCAATAATGTTGCAAGTACTGCCAGTTATTTATGGAGACAAACGGATGGTCCTGCTGTCATATTAAATGATAATAATACAGCCCATCCTACCTTTGTTGCTCCAAATTATCCTAATGATACAAAATATACATTCGCATTGGAAGTATCTGACAATCAAGCTGTTATTAATAATAATAATCAAACAGGATCAGCGATAGACACAGTAGAAATCTTAGTAAAAGATGCAAATATCGAAGCTAAAAATCCTGGATCTCTTCAGGAAGAAGGTAATGCCGATGAGCAGTAAAGGAGAAGAAAAAGAAGAAGCCACTAATAATAACACTCTTCTAACATTACCAAATATCCAGTATCTTGTAGAAGGATTAGATGCTTTGCTATATACTAATCTTGATGGAGATAAACGAGCAAAGGTCATCCAGTTAAGAGACGAATTAGCTGCTTATATCAGTAGTATATTTACTGATTATTCTTGAAAAAGTATATGCTTGCTTAACAAAATATTATTCTTGAATTAATTATTTAACAGAGTAAATTCCTTTAGTTTCTTATCCTCTTTAGTAAAGTTTTTGTTTCTCTGCCTATTTGTATGCACTCTATATATACACTTACTCACTACAGTTGTGTTGTGGCATAGGCATCAACAGAAGTAGTAGCAACAAACATTAGGTGCTCTGTCATTGTTAACCTAATTCTTTAACAGCCGTCCTAACTCAAGTAAAAAATATTTTTTTAATTCCTTATATTGGATCAAAATAATCTAACAATGTTTTTTGGGTCGGTGGCTTCTTCTTTTCTATTCGAATTAAATTTGATACTTTTATTCCGACTTTTCTAACAGTTGGTAATGTTTTTGTTATTGTTGTTGTTGATGATGATGGTGATGATGTTGAACCAACAAAAGAAAATCTATCCAATAAACCTTCAATAACAGATGCAATACTTTCTCGTTTATTCTGAAAGTTAGAAAATGATGTTTCCCTAGTTTCAATTGAAAAATCAGATCTAACAAGCTTCACACCTACTGTTTTAAACTCATATCTCTGCCGTCTTATTCTTTCATAAATTTCATCAACTAATTGATTCAGAGATTTGAGTATCGTTTCTCTATTTCCTGTAAATGACTCAAGTGTTTGTTCAGTACTTAAGGATACATGATCCTCTCTTGGCATAACAGGCTCATAGTCACGACCATTAGCCACATGCCACATCCAAATTCCATTCTTTTTGCCAAATTTTTCTATTAATTTCTGAACATCATATTTTGCAAGCTGCCCTATAGTTTCAATTCCCATCTCCTTCAGAACTTGTTGAGTTTTAGGACCTATTCCTGATATTCTTTCAACTCCTAGATGCTCAAAGAACTTTTGTAGTTGATCAGGATAGATAACGGTGAGTCCATCAGGTTTTTGAAAATCAGATGCAATTTTTGCAGCAGATTTTGTAGATGCTACTCCTACAGAAGCTAAAAGTCCAGATCGTTCTTTAATTGCCTTTTTAATTACCGCTGCATATTGTTCAACAGTAGTAATAGTAGCAGTAGCAGTATCAGTTGTTTCAGTTATCATTATTCTCATCATCTTGTTTGTACAATCTAAATATGCCTCATCTATACTAGATTGTTCTAAAACATCTGCATATTCTTCTAATATGTTCATAACTTTTTCTGAAACCTGACGATAATATGATATATCTACTGGTCTTAGGACAAGATCAGGACATAATTCTTTTGCCTTTAAAAGAGACATAGCCGACCTGACACCGAAATTTCTTGCTTCATATGAACAGGAGGCAACTACACCTTTAGTTATATTCTCTTTCTGCTCCGTCATAATTACAGCGTGTGGTTTTCCTACTATCATTGGATCGCGTAGTTCTTCACAAGAAGGAAAAAATGCATCCAAGTCAACACACATTATCCCCTTACCTGTCCATTGATTATAATCGCATTTTCTCACAGGCAAATTTAGTATCTTTAATACAGAGTTTACTTTTGTGGGTGCATTAACAACAAAGATCACAGAGTCAAGATTACCTGCTTCTTCTCTTTCTTTTTCCTTTATTTTTTCAATCCATTTCTTTTCATTTTCAGTAATTCTAAGATATAGAAAATCAGCAGTAACGACAGGATGATGATAAGGATATTGATTATCTGACCATATTAGAGCGAGCATTATGTTTTTTTAAAATATGATAGGTTAAATCCTGAAACCAGGAAAAGTGATTAAATTCAAAAGCAACAGAATAGTCCATGATAGTTACAAATATCCAAAATCTCATCAAGCCATTCTCTGCCATCTTTTAAAGTCAATGATTCTGGCTGCTCTATTACTATGGCAATAATCTTCTCTTCAAGCGGGGCAAGTTCTTCTAAAAAATTTCCAATGCTACTCTCGTTGTTATTGTTATTTATAATTTCTGCTGGTAATTTTAAAGTAAAACGAAAATTATCATTACTATTTTTTGCCCATTTTCTAAAAGCGAATTTAGTGGGGAGTCTGCCATCGATACTAGTATTAGTACAACTTCTATAACTGCTTAAGTCAACTTCTGCAAAATCATAAATATTCGAGTAGTAAGCAAGGTAATTTTCGGGTTCTAGAGTAGTTGGAAAAAAATCTTTAGCCCATGTTTGATTCTTCCAGTCAGAACAACCAACATAATATTTCAATCTATTATCCTAATTCTCCATAGTTTAACAAATATGTTGTTAGTAAGATGAAGATGTGTTAGCTAAAAAATATTGTCATTTTAAACATATGTTTTTCGACGACTCTTTTTAAAAATAGGATAAATAAATATTTCTTATTACTATACTACACTTTTTCCATCCTCGCTCATTAAAATAACAAATTTCTACGATTTGATATAGAATGATAGGATAGGTAAAAAAAGATTATCCAAAATATATGCTGATGATGATCAGAGATAAAGTAGGAGCGATGAATCCATAGGTGAGGCTTTTGATGATGATAACGAAGAAGAAGATGATTATGATTATGGTTATTATTATTATTATTTGATTTGTTGTTGTTATACTTATGGATACCGGGATACCTGAAATAAAAATTTTCGAAAACGAGCTACTTCTAAATCATCATGCTTTGTTGATATGCAAATATTTACTGATAGCCAGCTTTATTGTTATATAGTTCTAAATTTAGTCCTGATTGGATAAAATCTATAATAAATGTTTTAGAATATCTCTAAGAATATTTTAAATAATTTGATGTTTTTAATTCCCTTCTCTTCTTCCTTATTACCACTTTCTAGATCACGTTAACCAAACCTGCCGTCTTCTTGTATTAACAAGGTCAAAATATATACACAAACTATGACAAGTTTGTTGCCATTGATAGGTATAAATTGTTGTAATATTATAAAAGGCGTTAATATGTCAAAAGAAGTTTTAACGTTGGCATTAATTATCATTGGAACTACGACAACTACAGCAATATTACTAAGTGGTACAATATCCCCAATTGGCCAAATATTACCAGTACCTTCTCTAACAACTGTATGGGCACTTAATGTAACAGGAACTCCAGGACCTGATACACTAACTGGTACTGCGGATAAAGATTACATATATGGCTATGGAGGAGATGATGTGATATCTGGTCTAGAGGCGGGTGATCAAATCCGAGGTGGCGAAGGGGATGATACCGTCCATGGTGACAAAGGAAATGACAGAATTAGAGGTGGTACTGGAAAGGATGTGATATTTGGCGATGATGATAATGACATATTAATTGGAAATCGTGGTAATGATACACTGACAGGAGGACCTGGCAAAGATACTTTTAACTGTGGTGTAGGAATTGATACAGTTACAGATTTTAACGCTACTGAAGGAGGAGATATTTTGACTAATTCGACCGCCTGCGAAAATATAAGCCATTCTTCTACTTCAGATAGTACTGCTATAAATACTCTCATACCTTCAGCAGAGGATTTTGTGCCAAATAGTTTCAATCTTCCATTAGATGGAGAGAATGGTGATCTAGTTACTAAAGATAATAATAATAATGACGGTGGTAACACAGGACTAGAGTAGAGATAAATATATTATGGATGCATAATATAAAACAACAATAACAACAACAATTTCCTTTGTCTCTTTTATTAGAGATATATTTTGATAAAAATTAAATTATCTATTGTGCACTTTTATATCATTAGTTAAGTTAAAAATAATCTTCTAATTTTGTTATTGATTATTATTTGGAAAATGGACTATTATACAGTATAATCTATCGTATAGTCTACCTATTATTACCTTTTGTAAAAATATAACTGTAATTATTGATGCCGGTATCATCGCTAACCACATAGAATTTGCAGCAAATTCTCCAGACATTTCTGAAGCAAGGAATATCATCATCAAGAGAATGGAACTAGCCATTGTAAATAGAAAGAATAATGAGATTATTCCCATTATCAAAATATGCAAAAGTAATAATCGATTAGACATATTCTATGATATGAAAAATATACTAACGTTAATAACCTTATAGCTATGCATTAAATGAAACAACGAAATGGAGCCTAAAATCAAAGACAAATCTTGGAATCCTGCGGTGGAGCAGATTATTCTAAAAAGATGGGAAGAGAATGATATTTACAAATTTTCAATAAAAAAAGAAAAGGAGACTTTTGTAATTGATACTCCACCACCCTATCCGTCTGGAAGGCCATGGCACATAGGTGCTGGCAGCACACTATGCGCAAATAGATATGATTGCTAGGACTGCTAGAATGATGGGCTATAATGTAATGTTTCCTATTGGTATTGACCGAAATGGTCTACCAGTTGAAATCTACACCGAGAAGAAGCATAAAGTGAGAATGCGTCAGATGGACAGGGAAAAATTTCTTGATCTTTGCAGGGTTTCTCTTGACGATCTAGAAGCTGAAATGATTCAGATAATGAAAAATATGGGTTTAAGTGGCAATTTTAAAGAATATTACCGTACTGATTCCGATGAATTCAGAGCTTTAACTCAGAGCACTTTTATTGAGCTTTGGAATCGTGAACTTGTTTATCTAGCAAATAGACCGAATAATTATTGTCCCGATTGTGGGACAACTATAGCTGATGCAGAGATTACCTACGAAGATATCCCAACTAGACTTATTTATATGAATTTCAAAATTAGAGAAACTAACGAGAGTATTATAATTGCTTCTACTAGGCCAGAATTACTTTTTGCATGTCAGTCTATTATTGTAAATCCAGAAGATGAGCGTTATTTAGGACTGCAAAGTAAACATGCGGTATTGCCTCTATTTGATAGAGAAGTTAAAATTCTTCCACATCCTTCAGCAAAACCTGACTTTGGTTCTGGTGCTGTAATGGTATGTAGTTATGGTGATCAGAATGACGTACAATTATTCCGAGAGTTAGGATTGAAAGAAATAGTGGCTTTAAATTCAAATGGAATGACTACTAGTGCTGCCGGACCATATAGTAACCTTCGGGTAAACCAGGCAAGAACAAGAATTATTGAAGATTTGAAAAATGCAGGACTTTTATCAAAGGAAGAAAACATAATGCATAGGACACCGTTGTGTGAGAGAAGCAAAACACCAATTGAAATAATACCATTACAAGATTATTTTGTAAAGCAGCTAGATTTCATCCCGCAGTTAAAAGAGCTTACAACGAAAATTAAGTTCCATCCTGAGACACATAAACAAATCCTGCTCAATTGGCTAGATTCAGTAGCAATAGATTGGCCTGTTTCAAGAAGACGGTTCTATGGCACAGAAATTCCAATATGGTATTGCAACAATTGCAAAACTCCGAATCTTCCTAAACCGGGTAAATATTATAGGCCATGGAAAGAAAAGCCGCCATTTGAACGATGTAATAAGTGTGCTAATACTGAATTTATTGGTGAAGATAGAACATTTGATACTTGGATGGACTCTAGCATTACTCCATTATTCATTACAAAATATAAAAGTGATCAAGAATTTTATAAACACACCTATCCGACAGAAATAAGGCCCCAAGCAAAAGATATTATAAGAACATGGCTTTATTACACGATGCTGCGCTGTTACCAATTGACAGGTCAACTTGCATGGTCAGATGCTTGGATTATGGGATATGGAGTTGATGAAAAAGGCGAAAAAATGAGCAAGAGTAAAGGTAATGTAATTGATCCATTTCCTATCGTTCATCGCTATGGCGCAGATACTTTCAGGTTTTGGTCTGCAATTGAGGCTAATTTGGGTCATGATTTTCGATGTTCAGAACAGAGAATTCTAAGCGCACAAAAGTTTCTTTCCAAACTATGGAATTTAGGTAGATTTCTCTCATCGTTTGATTTTATTTTAGAAGCTCCTACACACGAGCTTGCTGCCTCAGATAAATGGATTCTTGCAGAATTGTCAAATCTGGTTGAAGAATGCGAAAAAGGTTATGAGGATTTTAACTTCTTTATTCCGGCCAATGCAATTAGAGAATTTACCTGGAATCTATTTGCTGCCCATTATGTAGAAATGGTAAAAGGTCGCGTATATGATATAAATGATTCTCTCGGTCAGAAATCTGCTATATTTACTTTGCACAAGTGTCTATCGACAATTTTAAAATTGCTCGCGCCTCTATGTCCATTTATCACAGAAGAGCTCTGGACAAAGATGTACAGTACGCAAAGCATTCATCTACTAGGTATGCCCCAAAAGCAAAAATATCAACTAGAGATGAGGAAGTATACTCAACATATTATCGATTTCAATTCGCGAGTATGGAATAAGAAAAAACAATCCATTTCAAGGAAAACTGGAAAGCCACTTTCACTAAAAGATCCGATTGATGTTGCCCTTCCTATAGAATTAGATGCGTTTAAAAAAGATCTTTGCATTATGCATAATTTGAGAATGTAAATATACACATAAAGAGCAGTATCTTTTTATGAAACACTTCAGTTGACATCTAAAAGCATAAGGAGGGTTTCCTAATCTAATTTTGGGTAATAAAAGCGACATTTTATTGACATAGAATAAGAGAATAATTAAAATATAAATAGACAAATCATATCATTTGTGTAATATTCACCAATACTTTTAGCTTATCTGCCATATCTGATGTCATTTCGATTATAACTATCACTTGTGAGTCAACAACAACAATCGCAATCAATGATAAATCATGCAATTATCGTTATAGAATAATCAAACTCAGTTTAAGTGAACAAAATTTAAAAAAATATAGTTAATGAAAATAATCAATAAAATTTTAAAAAAAATTCTGAATTATAGTATATTAATGGATGTACTGTCTCTCTTATATCAAAAGTTTATTTAGTTTGATTAGCTGATAATATATATAGACATATATCAAAAGCGAATATTTTTAAAAGCAATCATTATTTAACATTGTTGTATTATGTGTGCGAATCACGATAAAGACCAAGGCTTGCATGAACATCATAATCTTACTACTATCGGTTGGGCAATATTGGTCATGGGGCTATCTTTAGCCGCAGTTATAATATTATGGATGTGGTTTGGTCATATAGGGCCAACTTTTTCAGAAGATGTTTTAGCAGAGCAGCAAAGAATTCTGAGAGAAAAGTATGGTCTTCCAGCTGAAGAAGTCGTGAAAGATCCAGCCGAACTACAAACTCCTCCATCGCTAAGAAATTTTAAAGAAAATAGTACAAATACCACAGCTAATAGGACATAGTCTTATCTGTTTAACCTTATAATAAATTTAACAGTTTGAGGATACCACGTACCACCGTCTGAGACTGGATGTTTTCCGTATTTGTTTATCATATAGAATGCAGAAATTCTTCTGTAATAAGCATATTCCTTTCTAAAGAATGTGGATTCCAAGGACAGTCTTATTTGCAGAGTCAATAATAACCCAAATCTCTAAAGTAATCTTGTCCAACTTTAATCTGTGTGTGTTTCATCAATTATAAATTCTGATATTTTTTTCTTTTGAAAGATATTCTTTCTGGTTTGTAGTTTTGAACCCACTTCCATATAGAAACATGACTTCTTTTTATAAATCTCTTTGATAATGCTTTTGTGATATTTCTATAAGACCAAGAAATTATAAGTATAAACCCATAACCAATATCTTTGGTATATGTTCTATTTCTTTTTTGCATATATCAATATAAAGAAAAGGATATCTATAGCTATTTTTTTTGTTAAGTTAACAGAGCCGGTCTACATATTGTCAAAAATAAGGGCAAGCTTCTAATGGTAGAAAAGTCTATCGGAAAATGTATTAAAATGGAAGAAGGTTCTATCCAAGAACATGTAGAAAAAATAAACAATAACGGGAATTTGTGGATAGACATTGAAAAACCTACTCGCAATAAAATAGATATACTTGACGAAAATTTCCTTTCAATGAGCTAAATCTTGAAGATTGCCTTTCTAAAATTAATATTACAAAGATAGACAGATATGAAGATCATATATTTATTATATTACATTTTCCGACTTCGCACAAAGAAAAAGGAATACCTCGATTTAGCCAATTATCAATCTTTGCAGGAATGAATTATTTGGTTACTGTGCATCAGGGTGACCTTAAGCCACTAACAGAGATGTTTCAAATTTGCAAGAAAAGTTATGAGCAGAGGCAAGCCTTAATGGGAAGGTCATCTGGCTATCTGCTTCATAGTATAATCGATGTATTAGTGGATGATCTTTTACATATATTGATGAAAGTAGTAGGAAATCTGGATGATATAGAGGATGCTGTATTTGATGATAAAATAGCAGTTGCAAAGGAGATTTCGCTTTTAAGAAGAGAAATAACAACACTCAGACGCGTTGTCATTCCACTAAAAAGAATTGTATTGGAGATAACTAAGGATATACAGAAATTCTCAGAAGAAGACCTTACACTTTACTTTGATGACGTAAAAGATCATATAGATAAGGTTTTAGAAGCTCTAGAAGAATCTAAAGAGACTATAGAAATTTATAAAGATACAGATTTTATGCTTAGCACCGAAAAAACTAACAAAATACTTGCAGTTCTTACAATTCTATTTACTTTGTCAATTCCTGCTACAGTGATAGGCGCTTTTTATGGAATGAATGTCAATTTACCTGGCGGCATTGAAACAGGCTCTTGGACCTTCTTTGGTACGTATACAACTTTGATAGTTATATTGATAATCTCCACATTCTCTGCATTATTGATGATTTGGTATTTCCGTAGGCTAGGATGGATTGGAGTATCGTAAGAATACATGATTCTTTCAATCTTTATTCAACCTTCTTATTGCCTATTATTATGATAACATCCTTCTTATTTCTTAATTTTAAATAATAGCTTCTTAGAAATGAAAAGTATATAGCAATTAATCTACGTTAGACTTATTAATTTTAAAATTGCTTTACACTTGTAGCAGTATCTAGAAAAAGATAAACAGAAATCAAAATTACATAAACATTTTTTTGACACACTATTGTATATGTGATATAAAATCATACAGAGGATATACTTTGTATAGTTGATGAGGATCATTATGCCTATATTTTGAGGAATCAAAACTATTATAAATTAAATACCATGGTAAGCCACAACAGGATTTTCTCTTAGGCATTGTATATATACTTTTTTATCAAAATAAGAATATGTATATACTTCTAGGACTGCATTTGTGTGTGACGGACAAGGAGATAGATGAAAAAAGATTTCATCTTAAGATGTGGTAAAGATGGCTCAAAATAATAATAACGCTAAGAACAATCTTGACTCAAGTGTTAACGTATCAGTAATCGTAGGTGATATAAAGGTACAGTTCAATGGTTCTGCTGAATCGGTCCTTACTTCTGTAATCACCTTTCTAACAAAACAAGTTCCAGCAATCGATTTGGCAAAGAAAATTTCACTAAATTATGCAGTTACTGATCTCATAGATACATATTCAAATTTAATTAAAATTACTCCAGAAGGCCCAAGAGTAATCCCGGATACAGTAGAATATAGTACAAAAAAAATATCTGATAAAGAGATGGTTGGCTTACAATTGGTAGCCTCAAAAATTGCAAAAGACCTTGGCAAATATTCAGATGATGGAATGCAGGTATCCGAAATTCAATCTGCAACTTCACTCAATCCAAAATCTGTTAGCTCACGGCTATCTGAATTGGTAAAAGCAGGATATGTGATAAGGGAGAATACAAGGGATGAAAACGAATCTGTAGTTTATAGAATCACTACCTCAGGTATTCACTGGTTGGGATCTACAATCTCCAGAAAGACAAAATCCTCTTTATCCTCCTAATCAGAGTGACGATTCATAAGGTGGTCTCTTCTGAATGTATTGATAATTTCTCATTGTTCCAAGTCTGGTTAGGATACTTTCTCTTACCATATCTGTAAGTGAATGTGACACGGCAGTTCTGTCATAATTGTATCCACGTCTGGATAGTTCTTCATGAACTTCACCTAAATGCTTTTCTGTTTTGAAATACCCTTCTTGTAGTAGTATTTCAAGTAATCCTCTACATGTTGTTCCTCCCTTTGGTATATTCTGGCGTTGTAACTCTATCGTATTTATTGTATGTCTTTGATTATTGTTGTTTGAACTGATCTGCAATTTTAGGGAGTCAATCTCTTTTCTTACTTCATTAAGCCGATTATTCAGAGTAGGATCGATATTGGTATATGATTTATCGATACCAGAAAGAACATTCTCTACTACTTGTTTGACCTTACTTTCAAGACAAGTTATTTCAACATCCCAGTCCCGGTGTTTTAATCTTATTTTGACTTCATCGGGGGAAGGTTGAGATTGTTCATCATGCAATTATACAATCGTTGACAGTTGACAGTTGATCAACATAAACTTGTTGCCTATTCATATTGTCCATGTTGCACAACATTAATAAATATGGACGTTATTCTATTGTTGAACAACATGGCAACACAGTTAAAAATTCCAAATGACATAAATTTGACCAAAATTGGCTATATGTTTGACCGAACGCTTGGACATTGTTTGCCAAGTGAACTTCATCGAGTACTGAGAGGAAAAAAAATTATTTTCAGTGTTGATGAGAAAAATCTTGTTCCGATAGAAGGTTGGGGTAAAAGGCCCAACCCTTATTGTGCAGAAACAATAATGACTATTCAACCAATTAAGGAGAATACGATCGTTGCTGCAATTGATTCTAGCAGCATCCAAATTGCAGAAACCGAGGATGGTGTTCTTTATGCGGTAAAAAGTGGAATAACAATATCAGTGGCTGAACATGCATTAATGCATTTTAAAATTGGTCCACTATTGTTCTATTTGAGCGAGGAATCTATAAAGCAATCAGAACTTGATCATAGATTAGCAAAGCTTGTCTTATTCGATAGTGAGTCTGCCAAACGATTAATTAGAATACGAGTAGAGAGAGCAATCCAGATGGAACTTTCAAGTCATTTTACAAAAGCCATAATTCTTGTAGATGGTTCATTGAAATCATCTTTGTTTGAGAATAAGACTCAGGGTATCATCAACGTAGCAGAAAATTGCTTACTTTATAAGAATTCGGTAGTGGGGATCAGCAAAAGTACTAATATTAAAATTCTGGATAGAGTATCTAGTCCTCTCACAAAGATCCGCAGTCCAGCCTATATGAATGTGGAAATGATTGTCAAAAGCTTAATTCGAAATACTATAGGTACTAACCTTCTTATAAAGTTTGGAAACAATAATAGTCATGTACTGCGTGCAGATATTGTTACAAATAATGGTAACATAAACGAAACCCTCGGAAAGTTACTTGGAAATGATTCAATTGCAGGAGGATATCCTGAGACATTGCGACTTGCACATCACATTTCGACCTTTACTAGTACCGAGATATCATGTCTTAGAAGTCATGTATTGAATAACTATGATGTAATAGAGCTTGCATCGGAAGATATTCGCAGAACTCTGCTTGGATCGATACCAATATGAAAATTTTATCAAAAAATGGTAACGAACTAATTATGATAGCGATGCAAACAGATACAGCTAGTAAGGGTGATTATTTGTTGATTGAAGATGAAAATTCAAAGAGAAAGATGATTGTTCAGATCTATGATGAGGAATATCTTTCCTCCCAATCTCTGATAGAGGACATTGTTAAGGATGAAGTAGTAAATGCTTCAAGTATGGAAAATTTGCATGATCCTCTCAATATTGGTAGTCTCTCAAGAATGATCAGAGATGCAAGACTGTTTCACACTAAAATAAGGGCTGCCATAGATTCATCAAGCAAATTATCAAGCGATGTCACATGGCTTCCATCAAGGGTATATTCTAAAATAAGACGGTTAAAGATTTCTGAACTATGCTCTTTTCTTGGAAGGACAGGAATTTTTCCTATTCCAATTGGCGACGCTGGGGCAGAAAATGAAGAATTCGAGATCTATGCAGAGGACCTAGATGGCAGACTAAATATTATTACTGGGAAAAAAGAATCAGGCAAATCTCATCTTTCCAAAATGCTAGTTAAAACACTAGTCCAACATGGAGCATTTGTAATTGTATTTGATCTTAACAATGAATATAGTGGCCTAGCTTGGAATCATGATGGAACCCCTTCATCAATTAAGGATCGAATAATGGTACTGGAACCTGGAAATGGACTCAAATTCTCACTTGATTACTGTGGCAAGACAGCTGTATCTAGTATGCTTAGAAATGCACTTGATACCCCCACTGCATCCTTACGTGAATTTTTTAGAATATGGGATTCGCTTGAAAGTAAACAGTCATTAAGAATTGAAGCTTTAGGCAATGCAATAAATACTTGGAATATCAATGAATTGATAAGGGATGCACTTATTTCAAGATATCATGTAATTCATAGCTCTAAATTATTTTCTAATAATGGCGATGGCGATGATCTGAGGTTTGAAAACGTGATTGCAAGAAACCGTAAAGGTTCGGCACTAATAGTCAACATGGGAAAAGCAGCGCCTATTGTAAGAAGAATGATTGTAGAACTAATATTGACTAAACTGGTAGACTTATTAGAGAAAACAGCAATTCCACCTATATTTCTATTTGCCGAAGAAGCTCATCTTTATGTCAGGGATACGTATTGGGAAGACATTGTTACTAGGATGAGACACTTTGGAATCTATACAACATTTATTACAAACCAGCCAGATGCTATCGGCGATGGAATTTATCGACAAGTAGATAATATATTCCTCTTCAATTTTACAAACGATACAGACTTGGACAAGATATCTAAAGTGTCTTTAGCAGATAATGATACTGTTAGGTCGATAGTAAGAACGTTGCCCCAACGCCATTGTTTATCTATTGGAAAGATTGTGTGCGATTTGCCCATAGTTGTCAAGATCGCAGCAGCAGAGGTGCTAATGCTAGGAGAAACAAAAAAATTCTTTACAAACTAGAATAAAAGATAGATATATGTCTATTTTTATATTATAATTATCATAGGACAGCAACTTCACCGCGTTTCTTAGTGCCTATATCAATTGCATCACTGATCGGTGAAATGAAAATCTTGCCGTCGCCTGTAGAACCAGTGCTTACGGTATCAAGTATTGTGTTAATGACTTTGTCTACCTGTGATTCTTCAACTATTGTAACAATATTAGATCTAACTGAGAATTCTGACGCAAATTTTCCAGTTCCTCTACCACTTTCTATCATCGGTTTTTCTCCCTTGCCTCTACCCTTTGCATCAAGAATAGTGCATCCACTCACTCCTACTTTCTTCAATGCCTCATTAACATCCAAAACCTTCTCACTACCGATAATAGCTTCTACGCGTTTCATGATTGTGCTATAATGTTATAATAATATCATAATATAAGGTTTTCAAATAAAATTGTCAATACAATAATATAACTATAAGAATTCATCTATATGTAAATATCATAATGCAGTATTTTATATATAATAATGAATAACAGAGTATTCACATATATCAATTAGCATACAGTAGTATGAATACTGATTATAACTTACAAAATGTACACTAATTAACTCATTATGCATTTCTTATACCATATTTCATAATTTATAATCATCTTAACAATGACTATCTCCTTGTATATTCTCTATATTTATATGCAGATATGCATTATGGCAGATAATATCTTAGAAATAGACTGCAAATAAGTTAGTACATATTCCTTAAAACATATATAAATTAAATCTCATTATTTGAGATTAAACAGTTTGAAGCAAAAAATGTAGGATAGATGGATCAGCAGTTAAATTGTTGTTATTAATACGAATACCATCATCTTTTCTTTCTAGCATTATGACATTACAACTACTGATATCTACAATACGATTAATGTAACTTTTTTTTGGTTTCCATCATCTTTTTAAACAACAACGTGTAAAATTTTATTGTTTACACCTTTTATGTAATCGAATAGTTATTATTTGGTATTATTGAAATTAAAAATAGGCTTAATCAATGGAAGAACACGATTTCCTCCATGAAATATGTTTGATTGTATTATGTGTAAGTAAAGCTGTGAAATATGCAGGCGTAGTAGATAGCGACGGAAAATTACTTGTAGGAGAATTTAGAAAAAATATACAAAGTCCTTTGGTTAAGTCAAATTCTATAAATATACAAAAAAGTAATTCTTTCTTTTTATCATATTTGGCTCCTGCAATAAAAGGAAGAAATTTTGACTCAGAGCCAGGTAAAGTTCATTTTAAATTAACAGAGTTTGATAATGTAAAGCTCGCTATTACGTCATTAACAAACAGAAATGATAGATATCTTTGTGTTTACCTGGAATCTTTATCAACATCATATCAGGAAATAATATCAAAAGTAATAGAAAGTATTTAATAAGATATTTAAACAGCAAGATTAGAATCTTCCCTTAGAATTTCGCTGTTATGTCAATACAACAGATATCTAGATAGAACCTAATTCTGCATAGGTCTTCATCCATCTTTAAACATTAAATTTCTAGTAATTTTATTTTAACAATATTATATCTTTGATGACATAGAATTAGTTAATGTATTCACATCCACATTTACTATGATTAAATGTACAATTTTTTAATATTTTTTTCGATTAATATAAGAATGAGTAGTTAACTACTAATGTATATGGTAAGTAAAATCAAATCGAAGAAAAGAAAAAATGGAAGACAGACTAAGACCTCTAAGAAATCTAAGGCTAATCTGAAAAAGAAGACAAATACAAAGAAGACAGGCCCAACAGCACGTCAAAAGAAAGTTTCCAGAGGAACAAGAACAAGAACAAGAACAAGAACAAGAACAAGAACAAGAACAAAACACCAACACCAACAGCCAACACCCCTAGCCCAAATACTGCAGAGAATGACCTTTTGGCTGTCCAAAATAATTCATTATTAGAAGATATTACAAAGACTACTGAAGATCAAGAAGAATTATAGTCCGAGATGGGTGATTCTCAGATTATTCATACTGAGGAGTGGAGTAATAAATTTCTGAATGAATAAATATATCAGAACGATAGTTGTATTCTTAGAATGATTTGTATAAAGCTCAAAATAATCTACTGGCTTGGATAATATAGATATTTGTACTATTATCTACTTGATATTGCCCATCGCTATGTGCTATATGAATATTATTATTATTGTCTACAAATGCCACACTTGTGAAAGATAATCATTCCACTATTGCCTCTCTGCTTTAGATTGCGACCAATGATAACTGATTATATATAATAAATCAGAGTTATATGCTACTTTAAAAGGTACACTTTTTCTAATTACATATAGTTATTCAAGATCTACGTAGATATATACATTAACTAATATTATCTACAGTGTTACTGATGTACATGTTATATGAAATGGAGCTTTAATGATTTTACAAAGTTCGGATTTGCTAAACTATTAAAACCATATGAGGATTCAATAGATGATATTGTAAAGATAACTAGAGCATTTAGTTTAGCGACAAAGGCACATACAGGACAATTTAGAAATGGCAACAAGGTAGAACCATATATTAATCATCCTCTTAGGGTTGCTCTCATTCTAATAGAAGAGTTGAATATACATGATGTAGATCTCATTTGTGCTGCTCTTTTACATGATGTCTTAGAAAAAAATGATAATAGTTGTATATCAGGAGAGCAATTAAGAAAAGAATTTGGGGACAATATATATAGTATAGTCCATGCACTTACAAAGCCGAAAATAATAAATGAAAAGAAGTTAAAAATGTTAAATGAGTATTTTCAAAATATCGCAAATGGTTCTGAATCTATTAGGTACATAAAGCTAGCGGATCGACTAGATAACATTAGAGGTATGAAGAATCTAATTCATAAGGATAAAATGCTACGATACAAACTGGAAACTCAGAAGTATATTGTTCCAATAGCAGAGAAGACAGACGAAAAGCTCGCATTTAAACTATCAATTGCTCTCTATGAACTCAAATAGTAGAAGAATAGTGTCTATCTTTCATCCCGCGTTTCACATTTTCCTTCGATATTCTTTTTATGGTTATTCCAGTGAGTGATGCATCCTATCAATCTGTGTTCAGTACAACCACAGATAGGACATATTTTCAATTTTGAATTTTTGGCCATGCTCAATATACTTATCCTATTCAACTTTCTAATTATCTATATATAAAATATAGTTGATACATGTATGTATTTATTTCAAAAATAAGTTAAAAATTCCACTAAAACTTCTCAGCTGGCTGGCATAACAGTACGAATACTCAAGATATATGAATCAGTTATAAACAAAAATAGAATCTTGACAGAATTCGAGTTCCAACTATAACTAAGAGCCTATCCCAAAATTATCCTCCTATAGACAATAATACAGCAAGCTAAACAAACCAGTGCAAGATAGTTCGCTGATTTCTTTTCGTACCTTACTAATAACTTTCTGAACCTGTTATGCTAATGAATTGGTTCTTCCTACAACCCATCTCCTTGATGGATATCCTACTTTATCATTTCTTTTTCTTCACCTCTGTGACGAATATGCGGGGATGTATCTTCTTTTGCTAGATTCTCTTCCTATTTGTGGAAAGTCGTATCCTTTGTCACAACACAGATTCAGTTTCTTTAACGGTCTATCAACTATCACATTATCCAGCGTATCTGTTGCAGCCTTCATGTCATGAGTATTGGCAGCTGTGGAGACACAGATAATGGAACACCTCTCTTGTCTTTAATTACATGACGCTTTGTTCAAGATTACCTCTATCTGTAGGATTTGGACCAGTCATGTCCCCCTAAAGGTGCCTTTATAGATATGCTGTCTAATGACTGCCATTTCTATTCGATGCTCCTGACATAGTCATATATTTCCAATAATCTGATCCACAGTTTCTGAAATACTCCAAGCCATCGTCATGTCCTGAAATCTTTTATGATATGTGGAACCAGAACATACTCTTTTGGCAATATCTTCCTTTGGCATCCGGTTCTTAACATATAGAATACCATTTAGTGCTTTTCTAAACTGAACTACAGGACTTCCTATGGTATTATTCCGTTTTTCTTATGGAAGTATCAGTTTGATCTCATACTATGATTATCTGGAATCTTTTTAATAGTGGGAAGATGTCTCCCTCTCCTACTAAGACAACTCACATGTATAATCAGATATCTTCAAGCTAAATGCCTATCTATTTTTGGGATAGGCTCTAATACTTAAGGCAATATCCACTCTACAGTACTAAAATGACTTTTTGTCAATAATCTAACTGACTTTTAATATAAAGAAATTTACTCCTAGGTAAATGAGAGGGAGGAACGTGAAGAATCAAAAGGAAATTCCCTAATAAGTATGTTCGTTGCCTTTTTGGTAATTCTTTTATATTTCTCAGATTTTATTTTAATATTCCCAAACTGACTTATTTTTCCTTTAAGTATCAAAACTAAATATTTCTATAGGCCGTCTTATGCAATACATAATTATTGTTCCATTGTTCTGTTAGCTTTAATCTTCTGCTCTAACCTTTCTCTTAACACTGAATTAATTTTTTGACCATCTACCTTGCCCCTAAGAATGGCCATAATTCGACCCATCAACATTCCGCTTGATCCAATTCCTTTCTCTCTAATAATTGATATATTTTGTTCCAAAATTCTATCAATTGCCATGTTCAATTCTTGATCGGTAATAGATGTTATTCCAAGCGCTGTGATTGCTTCCTCAACTGTTTTAACCTCTTTTCTCAAGATCTTTTCAAAAATTAAAACTATTGACTCCTTTGCTATGATACTCGTATCAAGCTTCCTGAAGACATCCATAAGAATGTCTTCGGTCAATAGCATTGTATCAAATCCTTGTCGCTCAAAATTAACAAGATCTTCAGTAAGTTTTGATGCCACAAAAGTTGGCTCTATTTTTACTGAGGCTACAATTTTCTCAAAGGCAGTAAAATAATTAGAATCAAAAATCTGCTCTGCAATCTTTTTATTCAAACTATATTTCTCAGCAAGAATTTTAATGCTATCATCCCAAGATTTCGGTATTTTGCTTGATAACGAGTTAAGTAATGAATTGTCTATTGGAATGGGCGGTATATCTGTCTCAGGATACATCCTCGCTGCTCCAGGCCTTGGTCTGCTGAAAAAAGTTTTACCTTCCAATGTTGCTGCGCGTGTTTCTGCAGGTACGCCTATTATCGTCATTTTCAATCTTTCAGTTATAGCTTCCACTGCAAATTCTACCTTATCTTTTGGTCCGCCTACAATTACGAAAGCATCCGTGCCTACGACTATGTCTAATTTCTTTCTAACTGCTTCAACCATCTCCGCTGTGATGTCATGGTTTGGCAACTCGTCAGAATGTAATACTCCTCCTAGACTGTAAAATCTAACTAATTCGCCTAGATGTTTTCCTATTCTAATATCAGGGTATGGCTCAAAGCCTATTATGCCACCAAAACCTTTTACTCTGATGGCCTTGAAAATACCGCCATTCTTATCAGCAAGTGACCTTTTTACTATGTCGGAGTGTGACTTTATTAGAATATCTGTTATATCTTCAATTCTGTCTCCAATTACAATTTCTTCGGGTTTTCTATCTCTTTTTAGTTTTTGAGCAATTAGAATCAAACCATGTTGCCTGAGCATTTCATATTCAATTACTTTAACCAGCTGATCAAGACGCTGCACACCTTTTACCTCTACAATTGCGCCGTTATCTAGTGAAATATTAATGTCCTGCCTGATGCTACCAAGTCCTCTGGCAACTCTTTTACTTGCTCGTAATAGCCTGCCCAGAGTGAGTGCAATTTCTGCAATTTCTTCGGGTTTCCCAGTTACTGGCTCAAGCGCAATCTCAACTAGCGGCACACCTAATCTATCTAATCCATATTCTTTAATTGTTCCATCATCTGAAATAAGCTTGGCTGCGTCTTCTTCGAGACAAATACTTTGTATACCAACCTTTTTATTGTTTATATTCAGATATCCTCCAGCGGCAACCAACATAGTACGCTGAAAACCACTGGTATTCGATCCATCAATTACGATTTTACGCATGACATGAATCTCATCTATGATCTTAGACTGGAGCGCAAGGGAAAATATCAATGCAGTTTCAATTGCTTCTTTATTAACTTCATGTGGTGGTTCCTCATCTGCCTCTACAAGGCAACTAGAACCTGTGGTGGCATGATATTTTATGGTACGCATTTTCATGAATTCAAAAAGCGCTGCAGGATCATAAATGCCAAGTTCGCTTTGAGTTGGCCGCAACTTGCGAATAAAGTTAAAACCATATTTTTCAGTCTCTTCGCAGTGACAATCACAAAATAGCTTGCTCTTAGTGGATAATTGCTGGTGGATTTCAAAACCAACTTTTAAATTAATAGCTGCTGGATTGATTGTACTGCCACCCATTTACATTAATATTTGGATATCTTTTAAGCCTTGCTTATGAAATAGGAATAACTCTACATATCTCATTAGCAATATTCTCTTGCATCATTTTCCTGGCGAATTCGATGTCTTTGTGATTTGCGAGCACCCACATTGCTTTTACCATGGCAGTCTCTGATGTTATATTGGATAAGGGAATCACACCCATATCAAGTAAATCTCTGCCTGTATCATAGACAGTCATTCTAATTCTCCCCCAGATACATTGAGAAGTCATAAAGATCATTACTCCAGATTCGACTGCCTTTTGTATTTGAGGAAAACATTCTCTACTTATATGACCAAGTCCTGTTCCTTCAACTATGATTGCTTTGTAACCAGACAGCATGGCATAGGTTATTAAGTAAGGATCAAATCCGGGATAGTATTTTAACAAAATAACTTTACTATTAAAATCTGGTTTGACTAAAAAACTACTGCTATCCACATTTCTCTTCTGTAATTTTATTTCAGACTGTTCTGTATGTATTTCTACCTTGTCCCCCTTTATCATGGCCACAGGTGTAATATCTATCGATTCAAATGCATCGCGTCTACTTGTATGATTCTTTCTTACGCGAGTACCTACATGGCACGCAATTGTCTCATCTGAAGAGTTAGCATGCATAGCAACAAAAACTCCAGAAAATTCAGATTTAGTCACAAATATTGTAGCGCTAATAAGATTAAGAGCAGCATCAGATGAAGGCCTGTCAGAAGATCGTTGCGCTCCAACTATTACAACAGGTATAGGAAGATTTTGTAATGCGAAACTGAGTGCTGATGCTGTATAGTGCATTGTATCAGTTCCATGTGAAACAATTATTCCACGATAGATATTTGACTTTACCTTTTCGGCTATTTTGTTCGCAATCATAGTCCAGTGTTCTGGTTTTAAATTTTCACTATATTCATTTAATATTATGTCGGTATCTATTGAAGCATACTTTTCAAGTTCAGGAACAGAAGCATACAACTCAGATGCTGAAAGAGCTGAGCTGACTCCTCCTGTTCTGTAATCTATTTTACTTGCAATTGTTCCGCCAGTACTGACAAGCGCAATTTTTGGGAGTCCTTCAACCTCTTTCAGGTGCTCTTTTTTAAATGTCTCAACAGAAACATTTTGATCTGGTTTCTGTATTATTTTAGTTACTGACTGAATATTGGCTATATTGATCCCAATATTATATCCACTTTTCAATTTTATAACTATGTGATTTTTGTCAGCCAACTCATATCTAGGCATTATAATACCCGTAAATTCACCATCATTTGTCTTTACATTGATAGTATCTCCTACGGAAACCTCCGACTCGGAGATCAATTTCAAGCTTCTTCCTTTATATCCATCTATATCCATTTTTTCTTCTATTAACAATTAGGTACTTCTAAACTAGATTGCGTATTCTGTATTACTTTATGGGAAAACAGAATTTTTATAAAAACCTTCAGCAATTATTAACATATTTGTAAATATTTTATTAATAGTTTGAAATTGCCAGCCCAACATCTTGAGCATATAAATTAAAATGTTATGTAGGGCATCCCTCCATCTTCTGTATATAATACCCTTTTGATAAGATATCCTTTTCAACCATAGAGGGTGCCTCTTGAATGTGACAAAATTGACATTCTTCTTGTGTCATTTTTTGATCTGCTTGACCTGCATCTTCTAGATACTGTTTACCGTATTCGATTGCCTTTTCATGAGGAGTACTTGCTTCTACAACCACATCAAAATGCATAGTCTTTCCATCTTTCCTTTTTACATAGGTATCATAAACTGCGCATTCCATGTAATACATTTTTAAACTAACGTTATTTATTCTATATCCTTTAGCACCTTTTTGGGAAACCAAATTACCACAAGTTAATTAAATTACGGTACAGAAGGAATAAGAATAAGTCATTCTTATACCAAGCGAAAAGATGGAAGAATATTTTTGTAGTGATGGAAATATAGGTTTTTCACTACATATTTTCTTTTTTTACATCCTTTACTTTAAATTGGCATATTCTAATAATAAATATTGCTTATTCTTCACTGCAAATCGTTTGCTATTATATATAATTATAAT
>CAWIMJ010000005.1:0-76806 GCA_963837175.1 uncultured Nitrososphaeraceae archaeon | reverse complement strand
CATTCACGAGAAGGAAAAAGAAAATCAGAGAGGGTAAATAAATATACATTTCAATTCAACTCAAAGATGAACTACAAGTTGGTCTTCTTCTTATTTACGAGCAGCTCTTGCTTTTCTTTTGGAAAGAGTAGATGGCTTATTCCCTTATCGTCTGGCTGATTATAAACATCTGGATGTAGGTAATAGCCTCGTTCCTTGGCAGGCTTATCTTCCTCGACCTCAATCCTGTTAGCATTAGCCCAAGGATCTCTACGTATACCTGTTACCTGCCATGAGACTTCCATACCTGAAGTACCACCTGCAATCTTGAAGCGACTGTTGTTGTTGTTTTTGTTGCTGCTGCTTCTTTTACTACTACTGTACTTTGTATTAGTAGTAGCCTCAGATATTTTCTCTGCAATATACAGATTAGGCCCAGGAGCTCCTATAGCGGTAAGCTGATAGCGAAAATCCTTATTGAGTATACCAAACCAATCTGGAAGCTCTATCTCTGCTTTACCCTTGCGGTCTAATACTACTACACCATCATATACATTCTTCATATCTGGTGACTCTACAAAGGAGTGGCAGAGGTATTTGTTAGCTGGATCAAGTGGATGGTCTATCTTAAATGAGCCTCCAGCTTTTTCAAGATTACCGGTTATTTTCACTTTCCCGTCTAGGATGGCAGCATAGTCATTAATGCTCTGGCAATACAGACCAGCGCTGTTGCCGCTGCTGCCAGTCACACCATAGCCGTCGTCGCTGCCGCCAGCCACACCATGTGGCTCTGGCTTCCGCCAAGCACACCAACGCCCTTCTGGCTATTGCCAACCACACCATGGAAGCTGTTGCTCTCGCCATTCACACCATATCCGCTGTTGCTCTGGCCTTGCACACCTGTCCAGCCGTCACTCTTGCCAGACACACCATAACCTATGCCATCGTCAACTCCATCTACGTGTGACATATCAGTAGTCCTCCTCCTCTCCTTCCAACAAACAGGATTTGATGAGCCGTGCGTCTGACTTATGTATAAGATATTTTATGCTTTCCATAAGGTAGAGTTATGAAAATGGACTTATTTAACAAGTCTGCTTCATATATTATTATAATGGCTTAACTGAATGAATATAGCTACTTGCTCAGCAATGAGTTAACATTTATGTAGACTCTGCAAATCAAGAAAAGCTGGGAGTCAGGCGTCACTCAAAAGAGAGTTTGTAGAAAGTATGACGGGAAATACCTTAAAGAGACTATGCACATAGCAAGAAAAACATGCTTATTAAGACAAAGAAGATAGAATCATGATACAGACAAAGATGGCAAAGATATGCCTGCAAAGTATGTTGAGTATGAATCTACATAATAATAATAATATTGGATAGAAAAGTCTACTACAAAAGCTATAGCTCTTGTGGATAAGATGGATAATATGCTGCAAAGACAAATTGTTATCAAAGCCCTTGGTACTCGAATAGGTATAGAAGATCTTGTATGCATAAAATATGCTGGTACAAGTTTTCATTTCTTAGACTGCATGCTCATATCTGTCAACGTTACCATATACAGGAATATATCACTACAGAAGCATCAAAGTATTAGTCATTGCATAATGATGATGACGACAACTAAACCAAGCAGTAGAATCTAGAATTATGAGCATTGTTGAGAGTTTTGCATATACATAATTCTTCTTAGAAGAAAATGCAGCACCTGTGCTAACTGTGACTTCACTACAGTAACAACATCTAAACCTGCCTTCGTTATTAGGCACTTCCGGTTAGAACTAAGCATGGAGCATGACGAAGAGTAGACTAGGTATAGTCAGGTCATTAGGATGCCTAGAAGGCAGACACCTTATTGTAACAGCAAGGATTGTCATTGCCAATATCACTACCAACTGAAAATGAGATAAACGAATGGACTTGTTAGGTCTTTAAAAGAAGGTGTCTGCGTTATTGTTGTCATGCCTCATAGCGGAGCAGTACTATACCGCTTTCAAACGCTTTTGATTCAATCAGAGTGTATTTTCGAATCTCATTCAAGTCCTTAAATATGGTCATACCGTTTCCAATTGCAACAGGATTAATAAACAAATAAAATTCGTCAATTAGTTTTTCTTTAATCAAGGAAGAATCGAATGAGGCACCACCATAAACGACGATGTCCCTGCCGTTTTGGCTCTTCATCTTGCTAACTTCTTCGATGAGATCGCCTGTTGCAATATCTGTATTTATCCACTTAGATTTGTTCAGTGTTTTTAGTGAACACAACTTTTGGGATTTCTATCATCCTTTTAGCGAACGCATTCCAGGGGTCATCAGGTTTGTTCATCACATCTAACCAGAAAGAGATGAAGACATCAGTCATTTTCCGTCCCAGGAGAATGGTGTCAACAGACTCAGTTATTTTGCTTACATATTTTAGGAGTTCATCATCCAAGAGTCCGACCATCCAGTCCATTTCACCGTTTGGCCCAGCAATGCGAGCCATCTACGGACATTTGCACCTGCAGTCTTAACTTTCTCAACTCCCTTTTGTTATTTGCCATTTGTAGAATAACGAGTCTCTGTCTTAACTCTATTACTATGACTTAAGTGTGGGACGGGGTAAAGGTACGAACTAGGGCAAATTAACTCAATAAAGAAATAAAAGGTGTGGTTGGGTTAACCTCATCCTGATTCTGATCATCTACAAATCGTGTGAGACGTAAAGAAGTCAACTTTTTGTTCTTCACTACTTCTGCAGCAGAAGTCGTTACTAGTTAGGATGTATCAAAAACCTGAGCGTGATATCGACGACGATATGCTAATCATATGAACATGAATCATTTTAAGAGAAAGATAACTTATTCATAAAATAATTTAACAACAGAATTGACAGATAAGGTTATAGGCAGCAGCTGCTATTAGGACATCATCATTACCGTTACCATCATCAGGTAATAATAACAGGCAGAATTAACCCATAAAAGCGATGCATATGATAAAACAGAAGAGTCTACATGTCATAATCAACCAGAAATTTACGGCAATGACCAAGAGTAACAAAATTAATGAATGAATGATAAACAGACATTGTCCATAAAGCTATGATACAAGATTATGATTCTTAATTCTTAGATTAATTAACCAAGTTGGAATATCAAGTTAAAGTCATCAACTTTTGAAATATTAGCTTACTCTGGAACCTCAATTTCTCTAACACTAAGGTTCTTGAAGTCAACATCTCTTGCATTATCCCATCTGAAGGTTGCTACTGGTTCTCCCCAAGTTATTATCTGGTCTGCTGCTTCTCCTCCACATTCTTCACCTTGATCTCCCCATCCACCATCATCAAGATATCTCTTTGATATTCACCTAAAGAATTTAAGATAGACAAGTTTATTTGATACAGAGTAATTAAAGCCAATACATATGGTAGCCAATTACTGTTTTATAGCTCCTATACTTCCTGGAGGATTAGAATTAATGAGAAAATGGAATGAAGAAAATATTGTTAACAACAAAGAACATGATGCAGTGTTTAGAGCAGCAGGAATATCACGTGAGCAAGTATGGATTCAACACCTACCACAAGGAGATTTCGCAGTTGCCAGTTATGAAACTAACGATCCTGAACAATCATTTAAAATATTAGCAACATCCAATGAACCATGGGCTGCAAAGTTTCGTGAACATTTGAAGAAAGCACATGGCTTAGATATTACTCAGTCTCCTATGCAACTTAATGAGTTAGTAGTTAATTGGAAGGGCTAAATATAGAGAAATTATCAGAACTCCTCTTATAACTTAATCATTGTTAGTCTAGATATTTTCCAAACACTAATGTAATATTGTTCAGTCAAACAATTTGTATATTTGTCGATGCTTGCAAGTCTCGACTTCCTGCTATATCGAGTTTTGCATCAATCTCTAGTAGTATTTTGAATATCTGCTATATGGGCTATATCCACCTCCTTGAGAATGTGGATTTCGAATAGAATCTCTTGCAGCATTATAGTATGTGCCTTTCTTTGAAGAGATATATTTATGACGATTAGTATAAGACAATGAATTCAGGAATTATTTCTGTCCTAATATATTGAAATAAAAGAGAATGATGGCACGCAGTAGGTCAGTTCAGCTTTACTCCTGCTTCAGCTGCTTGTGGTGCCATCTATATAGCATCATTCTACTATAAAGAGACCAAAGTGATACTGCCATAAGTTAATATGCTTATAATAAGTACTAACACACATAAGTACAAGAGGACAATATAGAATATGTCATCATCAGCAAGTGGATTTATTAAAGCAATAGAATCAGGTTCAAAGCATCTCATACTCAAAAGATTTACTTTCCGATATCCGGAACAAAAGCTCAAGTTTGTTGGAGATGGATATCAGTTTGATCCAAAACGTGGAGTTGGTATTGCAGGAACACGTGGTAGACATATACTTTTTCATGATAAATGTACAGGATGTCAGCTATGTGCAATTGCATGTGAAGGTATTGCAGAAGCTATTGGTATGGTAAAAGTAAATGAACAGTGGAAACACAATAAGAAATCTATTATGCCACAGATTGACTTTGGCAAATGTGTATTTTGTGGTTTATGTGTTGATGCATGTCCATTCTATGCTTTATTTATGACAAATGATTACGAACTGTCTTCTTTTACCAAAGAACATTTGATATATACTCCAGCACAATTGGCAGTCAAGCCAAAATATGATGGAGATGTCGAAATAAAAATTGATGAGATGGGTGCTACGCATGGCTGACTAGATGTTCTAGTCTGATTTTTTAGAGTACTCCGAGAAGTGTTAACTGTTTATGTTTTATCTTGATTAATTTTAATCCGTCATCAAATACTGTATTCTTTTGTAAAATTATATTGTCTTTGAAATGATCTCTAATGCCATCAAATTATACAATATATGTACTTCTACCATATTTCAGCAAAATAATAATCTTCTTCTAAATATTAACTCAATATTTTCTTAATTAGATCGTAAGAATATACCTTTATTTAATGTATCATGAATGACTAGTTACATCAATTCGATGCTGACTTTCGATATGGTCCACGTGTTCTCTTACGAGCATGCTTTTCTTCATTTGCTCCTTTAAGTAATGTTGATTCTAAATCTTCTCCTACTCCACTCGCAATCATCTGCTTCTCACTAAGATTGGAACTAGTTTTTGAGCCGCTATGAATTTCTATTTCATGTTTTTTAAATTCTTCTTTGTTAGTAAAAACCTCATTACATGATTGGCATTGAAGCATTTGATCAACATGTACAATCATTTCATGTTGTAACAGTTTTTCAGAATTGACAAATATCATATTACATATATTGCATGCGTAGGGTGCTGGTTGCATATACTATAATATGCTTAGCATTACTCATCAATATAGTAGTCGGAGGAAGTATATTCTCACATTATATATAACTAATACAACTACTACTACTCCTACATCCATTAAATGTCTACTTTGCTTTTGAGAACTCACTATCTTCACAAAATTGAGTTACAACGTTCGTACGTCGATTGATTAGTAATTCTTCGTTCATAAAGAAAAAGTAGAAGTAGAAGTAGAAGACTTCTGGTTTGCGTATCACCATCAACAATGATATCAGCTAAAGATGAAATTGTTTTGTGTTGTATTTTCCTCGTTCTCCTTTACTTTACTTTACTTTTCTTGATCTAAATTTTAACTCTACTCCACGTTTATCGTTATTGATAGTACGCCATTTCAAAATTGAAGACTGAAGAAGTGACATCTTTACTAGTACATCTATGAAGAAGATGACCTGTTAAACAAAGATTGAATTTAGCAAATAGGATTCTTCAGACTCTCTCGATAAAGAATTAACTCGTAGTAAAAAATAATTTACAAGATTAATTAAAAGGTAACATTAATAATCAGGTCCTTTTTCCTTTTTTAGTCATTTTGTATAGAGAACTCACTATGACCTCTAATTCGGAATAATTTTTTTCATCATTTTCAGCTTTATTATAGTTAAATTTAAATTTATCAGCACTTCCTTAACCTTATTTTCATCTATTATTGGGTTGTTCCCTGACACGGAACAAAAAGAAGGAAGAAGAATTCCTTTTTTCTTCTACTTCTTATTCCTTTTTATTACATCTTTTCTCTCCTACTTTTGTCGGCTTCTTATCGTGTGTTATAGGACCTTGCTGCAAATTATATTTTCACATTAATTTATGAACTGGACAACAATTTATCTCAGTGCATTATGGCGTTGTGCCCAGTCGATTATTGAGCCATCATATAGTCTGACATTATCAAAACCCGCCTGCTTAAACTGTAAGTATTTATGCGCAGCTCGTGTACCAGAGTGACAATAGCATATAATCTCTTTATTATTGGTTATTCCCTTACTCCCAAAATCTCTCTGTAATTCTTCCTGACTTTTAAACATCAAACCGTCATTACCAAGTCCCTCATCCCAATTGTGTAATATGGAGCCTGGTATCCTAGCTTGCATATGTTCTTGTGGAGTTCTTGCGTCAACGATCACAATATTTGGATCAGTTTGCTTTGACCTTATCATAGCCGAATCTGCTCTAATTGAATGATCTAGTTTAGATTTAAATTTGACAGGGATATTCATATTAGTATTAATATTAGATCGAGCACCGTGTGAAATCGCTAATCCTTCTTTTTGCCACATGTCAAATCCAATATCTAAGAGCTTAGTATTTGGATGACCATGATACATTAAAGTCCATGCTATTCTTGCTGATGAAGGATCCATATATTCACCGTAAACTACCACCATTTTAGAATCGTCTATGCCCAAATTGCTAAAAAGGTCTTCTGCAAGTGAGCTATCTAATACCAAATTGGCTCCATTATCGGCAAGTGAAATTACTTTTTCTATTCCAAGATATCTTGCATTTTTAATATGGCCTAATCTATAGGGCATACTTCCTCTAGCATCTATAATTACTAGATTAGGGTCATCAAGGTGATCTACAAGCCATTTACTAGTTACAGTTATCATACAATAACCTTGAATAATTGCTCTTATATTTTATACACATTACAGTGAACAGAGTAAAAATCATAAAATGTAAAATTTATAGACAATTTTTTAATTCACAGTTTAAATAGAGTATCTCCCATATTACAAAGCAACAAAGAACATTTTTTATTTTAAGATATTTCTTGCCTGATAACAAAATAGCATTAATAAATAATCTTTTTATCTTTTTCTTAAGTGAGTATATGAGAAGAAGACGTATGAAGACATCCATAAAAATGTTGAAAACAAAAGAAGAAACACCATTTCAAAGAGTCAGAATCTGATTCTGCTTCTAAAAATATATCGGCTCCTATTGCAAATATTATATATCTTTCCACTTTTGTTCCTTGTAAAACTCTGGATACAAGCAGTGCACGCATAGTCAATAGTATCTCTATTTTGATAACATAAAACAACAGAAGTCTACTACTATTTGTGACTTCATAATATAGATAAGAGTACACGTTAAGTTAATGAAATTCAATGTAATGCTGTGCTGTACTATCAAGTAACATATTTTGCTAGAAAATAATAAGACAAATCAGTTATCCCAGATCGATAAAATTTCCTCTTTCTTCTATTATTCTATCTCCTAAGAATTTCTATCATCTTCTTCCTTTCGGTAACTATTATTTTATTATAGTGTTTATTCTTTTTTGAATTGTTATTTTTATCATTTCCAATTTTTAACTAAGGATAAATTTGTTCACCAGTATACCTATCTATAATTATAATTGCTTTAGTAGGACATGTCTGAGCTGCAGCAACTATTGTTTCAAAATCAGCACCGGTTTCTGACTTGACTTTTGCTTTTGGATTTATCATTTTATCTTTCTCAACTACAAATACATTTGGAGCAAGTATCTCACAACTTCCAAATGCCATGCATAGCGTAGGTTCTACAATTATCTGAAAACGGCTTTTTGATTTACCAAATATATTATTTGTTGTTGTTGTAGTTCTTTCTGATTTATCATCTGCATCATTTTTATCATCTTGTTTTAGGTTGAAATCATAATCATTACCAGTATTACTATGATCAGAATCAGAATAAACACTATTATTATCATAAGTATAAGATGAATATGGTTGAGTTTGATTCTTTTCATTATTCTGTGATATACTATTAAAAACTGCGGCCTTGTCATATTGTCTTCTTTTATCTTTATCTGAAAGAATTTCAAAAGCAGCATTTATTCGCTTTATAGCATCTTCAGCAAAAGGTGAACTATTTCTATCCGGATGATATTTCAAAGCTAGACGTCTATATGCTACTTTAATCTCACGATATTTAGCATATTGAGATATTCCTAGAATTGTATAAAAGTCTATATGATCCCTAGCATCCAAACATAGAAATATCTATACAAGTTATTATATAGACTTTAGGTAACAACTAGCTAAATGATCTATACATAGAGATAGATCAAAATGATTCATATTCACACCTGACATTTTAGAATATATGGCATATGCATATGCAAAAGGAAAGTTAAGTGATTAGCGGTTTAGTTTGTATATCTGCTCTTCTATACTTTTTATACTTTTACTTGTGATCTTTGGTTCAGTCATTTGTTGAACAATATATGTAATACCATGGTCTAATTTCAAATGACTTAGAAAAGCTACGCCATTATTAATGGTGTCCTTGACTATCAATCCTCGTCCACATTCACTACACCTAATGATGTGTTCATCTCTAGTTGCCATATAATAGATATCAATATCTCTATCAATATAAATAATTATGGCGTAAAGAGAGAATTAATAGGGTCCCATTCTCCCCTTTAGGATTGAATGCTTCGATGTACTCTCCTTTAACATTTACTATTATTTTGTGGAACATATCTATATCTTCTTATACCATATACCATATCCAAAACTTTTCTATGTTTCTAACTCCATAGTAAATATGTTTTGACGTCGTTGTCATTGTTGTTCCTCTATCATTGTGTATCAGTCCTAATCCAAATAGGCAGTACACTTAAGCGTTGAAATAAAAAAAGAGGGTATTACTACCGCTTGAAAAGATAATTTTATTATTATTGTTAGACAAGTTAAATAATCCAGTTCAATTATAACAATAGTTGCAAAGTAGGAGTTTGTGAATTAAAAAATAATGTTAATTTTAGTTTATTCTATATCTAATCTAGATGTTTTCTAATGCTTTAATTGTAGCTTTTTTTCTGTAAGCAAAGACTTTCTCAAGCCGATTATATGTATAACTTTCGAATAATGACTTTCCTATGATGCCATATGGTAGTTCAAAATCTACTTCATCTATTACTTGTGTTTGTTTTTGGTTGATGTCATGGAACCTATGTAAATGTCTCCATCTTTTGAATGGACCCTTTAACATCTCATCCACATATTCATGCATATATAGAAATGTAATCCTAGAACGCCACGTCGTTTTTCTTAGAAATATTATTTTTCCAACAATCCAAATTTCTGATCCTTGAATTAATTTTTGGCCCGTAGTTGAATTAATGATTTTGAGGTTTATTTCCTTTGGAGTTATTATTTCAAGATGTTTAATATCAGTATAAAATTCCCAAACTTTATCTATATTCTTATTTACAATAAATATATGCTTTAAGGTTCGCAAACATTCAGAGTTGTTTCTTAATCTATTTATTGTAATCTAGTCTATCAGATGATAACAACAAAGTATAGAAGGAATCTATATGTTCATGGTTTACAATGTCACTAGATGACTGACAGATAACCAAAGGATCATAGGTGTTGATGCGAATTGTGAGTCATATTCCAGCATTGATATAATAGCTTTTTGTTAGTATCAATTGTTAAAGTTTGATTCAATGACCCAATCCAAAGATAATGAGATGTCTGACTCGTCTACTAATTTTCTGTCAGTCGGTTCATATGAACATTAACACAAGTCGTCAACATCGTTATCTAATTGTTTCGTACGCTTCTGCAATTTGGTATTTGACATTTTCTAATTCTTGTGAAGTATTAACTGTACGAGTTATAACAGGCTGATTTCTACTTTTTCTTATCGAAACTACTAAACAATTATCTCTTGGTTGTATGTCTAAAAAGGTCCTAAAGGTTAAGGATTTAGCATAAACTATTCTATGTGGTCTAACTTCTTCAATGATGTTGTTTCCTAGCGATTTTACAAAAGTTCTTAAATTGAGCAATGAAGTCTTTATTTGTTCTTCTAGCTTTTCCAAATGGCTTTCAAATGAAATAGGTGGTTTGTCAGAATAAAGTCCAAATTTGCTCATATATTATGATATTATCTGAGTCTATTTTATACATATTGATCATTTCATAATAGTAAGTAGTATAGAATTATCTAGGGATGAATATCAAGGTACTAGTAGTAAGAGTGAGAATCCTTGTACTAATTTGAATACTTCTAAAATCTATCGCATGCTATAGTCGAGTACTTTAGACCTCTCGTTTCCTCTAACTCCTTGTATTTTCATTTGTGTTCCATTATTTATCAGAAATACTATGGAAATATAAAAAGGGTTAATAATATTAGTCTAAATTCGAGTAGACCATAAATTCATGGCGTAATTAAAATAGTGTCCAAGAATCTTATATATATGTCTGAGATTCTGTGTATGTCCGAGTTGCCACAATCCTATTTTTCTACATAACTTTGATAAATGATGATGATAGTGATATACTGTTCTTAAAACAAGGAGAAAATTAGATATGAACAATCCTCTTAGCTCATCCTCGAAACGACCTCTGATACTCATAGGTGCGGGTATTGGGATATACCTAGTAATAAGCTATTTCTTGGGCGCACTGATAGGTTTTATAGTTAATACTGCCTTATTTATTGGAATTATCTTTTACATTAGAAAAAAACAAACTGCTGGTTTAAGATTATTTGGTTTTGATGACAATAATAATAGTAATAATAACGACCAGTATGGCATAGATAAAAATGCAAAGCTGAAATTTAGCTGTATATCATGCGACACAGAGGTCAAAGGAGCCAAATGCAAAAAATGTGGATCCAAAATGAAAAAGCCTATATTCTGAAACTTTCAAAAATATAAAGTGTAGGATATCTGAATATTCAATCGATAAACTGAAATTAATTTTTATATGATTGACATTTTGCAATCTAAGGATAGAGAATTCGATCTTGCATATTAGTTTTTGTAAAAGAATGGTCTAGTCAAGAAGAGCTGACAGAGGAACCAGACCAGGTTGTACCTCGCTTTCTCTACATGTCGTATGGTAGAATAATTCCTACATGTGTCATACTTGCACCTAAAAGCGAAGATGCTCCAGCTCCATCGTGGAACCATTTTTACAACTATCTTTTCTTGAGAGCTATTCCCATTATTGGACAATACCATCTTATATTATTCATGTTCTTAAAAAGTATTTTTGATTCTAACATCACCAAATCAAGTAGGCCATCGGGAGCAGCCATTAATAATACCCAGCTTATCCATACCCATCTTTCACTTTACAAAGAGGGTTCTACAACTTGGCTACACACCTAATCTCGATCATGAGTTCAGGGAACGCAAGACGTTGAATTTGCACAATAGTACTTGCCACAACGGGAGTGACCGGAAAAGATCTCCGGCCTGCACTTGACCGCAGCTACGAAGGCCGCATCCATATCTGTCACAAAGACTACTTCATCTACTACATTGTCTATTGTTGCCCCATACTGTGCGAGCACTTTCTGGATGTTGATATATGCCTGCCGCATCTGAGCCTCCATATCCCTGAGACCGACGATATTTCCACTGTCGTCATGACTTACCTGTCCAGATAGATAGATAGTGTCTCCAACTTTCACCGCCTGGGAGTAACCATACTCTTTCTCCCAAGGCATACCAAGGCTCTTTGTCTCCTTGTTGATTGCCATTATATGTCTTGTTTTATGTTAATAATATTTATTTATTATATTATTATTTTCTTAACTTTGAAAATACTCTTAAATCGATATTTAATTAAGACGAGTTTGTTTCACATGCTAATTTAACCATACTAATTATCATCTGTTAACCAATCATTAAAATGATAGTAAATACTCTCTAACAACTACCCACACGAACCTATCTGCTTGAAACGTATACATAAATAGGTCGAAGTAATATTTGTTATTTATATTGTTACCAATATAAAGTAACACATCGTGGGTCCAAGGTGGTTTGCTCCATGCATGTAAAGGGATTCAATAGTATCATTAATTAACGTAAGAATAGAGAATAGAGCATATTTTTATTGGACAAAAGTTATTAGTTATTTTGTTACTATCCATTGCAAGAAGATGTAGAAATTAGGGAATTTGAATGGTATTTGCGTGATCATTTGTTTCGGCAATCGAATCAAGGCAGACTACAACAATTTAAAAAAGAGTCACTTGCACAGGATATGACTAGTTTGTATTTGAGGTATAGAAATTCTACTTCGCGAGCATATGAATGAAATGATAAATGCTGTAGTTGAAAACTTAACTTCACGTCAAGTACTAAAAAAGTTCGAGAATTCTTTGGAACTGACAAGCACACTTTCTCGATTGCAATGCTCTAAATGCTTTTACATTTCATATCTGAGTAGTATAATGAACCAAGGAATTGCTTGAGATGTGTATCTAATGAATTACATGATTTTCCAAAGAAAAAATAATAACCTGATTCGTATTCAAAAAAATATACTATTTTAATTATCAAGCAGCTGAGCCCTTTAGTTTCAGGAGGTTATCCTTTACTTCGAAATTACTATTGGATTCTTGATTTCCAATATCTGTTTTCACTTTTTTTATTTCAGAATCCCAAAAATAGTGCTATCAATGTGGGGCCAATTACATATAATATAACTAAAGAAGTACCTCTTTTTTATTTGAGTCATTTTATATTCTATAATTTGGACTTTCAATACTTGCTTGATAATATATGGTTAATGCTATATTCTATTTTTAACTAACTTTATAATTTTTGTGGAGTAGTAACTAACTTCCCAAACAATTGTGATTCCATCATTTTTATGTGACCCATCACCATATCTTCAAATGGATAAATCGTATCTATTATTGCTTTTATTTTTCCTTTACTTGTCCATTTAATTACTTCTTCTAATCCTGCCTTCGTTCCTTGAGTAGCTCCAATAAGATTTAGTCCTCTAAAGAAGAGATATCTCAAGTCTAGTTTCGAGTCATATCCAGTTGTGGCTCCAGTAGATACTAAGGTGCCTCCCATCTTTAAGAGACTAACTTCTTGTGCAAATACAGACTTTCCAATATGTTCAAAAATAATATCTACACCTTCTCCTTGATTATTATTTGCTGTTAAATTTCTAACTTTCTTGTACCAATCTGATTCTCTATGATTTACAACATGATCAGCACCTAATTCAAGACATTTATCCATTTTTTCTTGATTGCCAGCTGTTGCAATAATATCACAATTGAACAACTTTGCAATTTGAATACCTGCTATTCCCATACCACTTCCACCTCCCATAATCAAAACAGTTTGTCCTGGTTGAATATTAGCTCTAGTAACTAACATGTGCCAGGCTGTCATTCCAACCATAGAAATAGCCGCTGCGTGTTGAAAAGAAAGATTATCTGGGATTTTTATAATATTGACTTCTGGTAAATATGTATATTGAGCAAATCCTCCCCATAAAGGACCAGTTTGAAAACCCCATACTTGTCTTTGGCGACAATCATATTCTTTGCCAGAAGTACAATCCTTACATATTCTACACGTTAGATTGGGATGGCCTACTATTCTGTCTCCTTTTTTTATATCTAAAACATTTTCTCCAACATCTACTACTGTTCCGGAAATATCGCTTCCAGAAATGTGAGGAAGAGGAATCTTAATTGGTTCTCCCCATATTCCCCAAAGATCATTATAATTATAAGATGCTGCTTCAACTTTTATAAGAACTTGGTTATGCTTAATTTTAGGAATTTCTATCTCTTCTATTTTTATAACTTTTTGTGGATCTTTATTATGTTCATGATATACTGCTGCCTTCATTTTACTATAAAAAATATACAATAGGAAATTTAAAGTATAGGTTTACAAAACATTGTAAAAAAATAATTATTACAAAAGAGAAAAAAACAATCTACAACGATAACATGTAAAGTAATCTAAAGCAAGATAGGGATTGTAAAAAATCTGCCTCTTTGTCAATGAAGAGAATAGTGAGTATTGCAGCCGATATTAAACAATTGAGATTTAATTTTTATAGATAATAAAATAAGTAACGAATATTTCTCTATAGATTTTTGAAACAATCATACCCCAAAAATTTGGTCTGAATTTACGAACATCATTACTTCATACTAATTCCTTTATTTAACGCACTATCCTCAGAACAGAAGCAAATAAACAAATGGGAATTTGGGTACAGTAGAATGACGTATATCATCTGCATTTTACTATAAGGTAGCATTTACACAAGCATATGAGTTCATTGTGTCATTTGGATATCTTTTTACTCTATCTTCCCTTTATTAGAAATAGGCAACATTTCAGTTTCTTTTTCTTCATCCTTACTATCTTGCTCACTTTCACCTAATTCTGCCATATGAGGATTTTTGTATATGAAAGATATAAACAATTCTAAGAATATAGTATTAGTTATACTAAGGTTGTTTGAGGCAAAAGAAATTGGCTGAACATTCAGAGCTCCAAGACAAAATATGTGAAATGATTACAATAAACCAATTTGCAAATGACTCCCCAGGTTTTTATATTTAGTTTAGGCCTTTCTTTGAAGAAGATTAGGCCTACAATGCCTTTAGATATATGTTTCCTACCACTAGGGGATTGTTAGATTAATAGAAATAATATTCAACAAGATTGAATATATTGTTGGAATCTTATTGTCCTCACATCTCATGAAGTACCTAGTTTTTTACATGCGTCAATGACATTTTGGTATCTTCCTAGGGGAACTATCTTGACAGCATTAAATGCTGCCCATCCTGATTCAATCATAAAACGCTCCACTGAATGTGCATTTTCTGTATCTACTATCCAGAGAAATGTATGTTCCAATGCTGAATGGTATTGTTCTAAGATCTTTATCTTATTTTTATTAGCAATATTATCGAAATCTTCAGCCATATTTAATACAATCTTTCTGCTTTGTATATTGTTGAGGGGACAGGATTCTGTTGTGTGATTTCCATATATACCATACAATGCCATTGATAACAATATCAATATACCTGTATTAATAAGATTTTTTATCGTATAGAAAAATAAGAACCACTATTGTTACTCTACCAAACATAAATTTGATGATTGGTCTTCTTATAGATTATAATATTTCAAATTAGCTTATGACGACATTTCCTTTCATATTCAGGACTGTGTTAATTTAAGATATTTCCCCTTTATTGTAATGATCAACAAATAGATTGAACCCATTTCTATTATATTTTAATTCATACCTTTTTTCTAATACATAAAAAATAATCGTCAAATTCTCAATTCTATTCTTGATATACTGGGTAGTTTCTCAATGAATCTTTTTCAAAACAGCAATGATGCTTTCTTACATTGAGGGAATTCACTAATAATAAGGCCAGGTGTAATTGTAGAAAAACCGCCGGCTCCAAGAGCCAATAGTGCACCATTTCGTATACAATGCATTGCGTGTGTACCTTCTGAAGTTAACGACCCATCATTATTTACAAGTGAACTGCATGAAGAATAAACTCAAAGAAGCAATTGCATATTGTTGATTGGCTTAGAGACATAGCACCAGGCAAGGAACTTCATAGAGACTGGTATCCTAAAGACAAGAATAAAAAGAGAATATCTAAAGAAGAATATATAACACGATTTAACAATGAAATAATGAAGAATCAAAATGCTCTGAGACTGCTTGTAATGTTACGCAATAAAGCGATTGATAATAAAGAAAATAAAAAAATAGTCACCTTGTTATGTATTGAAAAGGAAGATGAATTCTGTCATCGTCATCTAGTTAAACAGATGATTGAGAATCGAAAGTATTTTGCTAGGCAACGATAGAAAAGGTGTTGTTGTTATTATATTATTGTCGTTATTTCTACTGCCGCAACACTAACAGTTACTCTTCTTGCTAATCTTCCTTCTCTTTTTGTAATCCTTATCTAGATCAAGATAGTTATAACCAGGGGCAAGATCAAGATCAGAGGTAAGCAACATACGCTCAAAATCCTGGTCTCTTTTGAACATTTGTTTTACTGTTTGATTTGTTGCTATTACTGCTTGTTTGCTGTTCATTTTGTTACTATTAGTATATTAAATATAATTTATATATATTGCATAAATTGCATAAATTGCATAACAGATATATAATATTGATGGTCGAATTCACCTGTTCAATAATAATATGAAGACACTAAGAATTAGTGACGAAACACATCGCGAGCTCACGAAGATTGGATCATATGAAGAAACTATGGATGACATTATCAAAAAGTTGTTACGCCATTGGAAGAGTCAACAGTAAAAAAAACATTAAGATTTTAAATCATGCTTCAAAATATTTGCTTAGGAGAAAAGAGACATAACAAAATATATTATAATGGATTTACGCCTTTTTCCGCAGTTTTCTACTACTAGATGCAGAGAGAAGTGGTAAACTTGCTTGGAACGCCTCCATAGTTTGCTCTAGGTGACTGCGGTTATGAGAAGCAGATGTGTACCAGGCCTCACTGTTATATTCATCCAGCATAACTCCCTTTTCTAAAAGTCTCTCTTGCAACTTTGTAAATAAACCTCTATTGCATTTGACGAATTCTCTGTAATTATAAACTCTATCTTGTTTGGTAAATAGCAATTGAAACATAGATGGATATCCTTGCACTATAACGTCATACATCTTCATATCGTTCAAGATTTCTAGAATCCCCTTCATAAGGGCATTGCCTATCTTTCCAATATTCGAATGCACATACATCTTCTTTATTTGATTTAGTGTTGCGTCTGCAGCCGCAAGCGATACAGGATTTCTTGCATAGGTACTCTGATAAAGTATAACTCTATTATTTGCATAATTTCGCATTATGTCTTCCAATCCAACCACTGCAGAAATAGGATAACCATTGCCCAAGGCTTTGGCAAAAGTACTCAAATGAGGTTTCACACCAAACAATTGTTGGGCTCCTCCTTCAGCTACTCTGAACCCAGTCTTTACTTCGTCGAATATTAACACAATATCATTTTTTTCACATAGTTCCTTGAGAAAATGCAAGTAGCCCTCTCGAGGAGAAATGACAGCATTATTTGTCATGATTGGTTCTGTAATTATGGCAGCGATGTTGCTCGCACTCTTCCTGATAGTTTTCTCTACAGCATCAAAATCATTCCATTGTTCAACTACGACTAGCTCTTTTAGAGCGTTGGGAATTACCCAACAATTAGGTTGTGGTTTGCCCGGAGCAGTCCGAGGGTTAGGTTCTACAGAGAATAATGCGTAATCATGGGTACCATGGTAGTGACATTCAAACTTTACTATCCTTTCTTTTTTTGTATAAGCAATAGCTATTCTAATTGCATGCATAGTAGCCTCAGTTCCTGTGACAAAGAACCGAATCATCTCGGCACTGGGGACTAGAGATTTTATCTTCTTTGCTACCACGATTTCTAGCGGATGGCCAAGAGCGTAGCATATTCCTTTATTGTCATATTCATGCACGTTCTTCTGAACTGCAGGATCACTGTGACCTAGGATGATTGGACCCCAACCCAACTTATAATCGATGTATTCATTTCCGTCAACATCCCAAATATGTGAACCTCTAGCATTATTTATAAAAATAGAATCAGCAGCCCCAGATGGCATGAATTTTGATCCCTTACGTTCTAACTCCTTAGACCGTTTGATAGTGCGCATTTTAATGATCATCCTTTCTGGCAGTTATAGTTATGAATAGACAATCCCCTCCATGAATTTTCAATATCAAGGATTGTGTTTGCTACATCAAAGGAAAAAGAGCCTAAATCCTTTTTATGGATCAGTACTTTTAATATTTGATGTTACATATATAAAAATCTCCTAACAGCCAAAGTAAAGACCATTTTTTATCGATAATTCCAAGTCACATTGCCAAAATCTTGAAGCTAATCAGTTTGCAAATATGTTATTATAGCTGAACATATTATAATTGATGATATTAACTTATGTATGATGATGACGTATATGGAGCAAAGTTTACAGCAAAAAGATATCGCACCTATTTAAAAGAACAAGAGAGGAAAAAGAAAAGAAGAGATTCGCAATGGATTAATAGTATAATTGCTGCAGTATTTTGGCTGTTGAAATTAATAACTACCGGTCTTGAGAGAGTCAATATCAAAAGGAAAACTGTTATCGAAAAGGTATTGGTTGAATAAAGTACAGTCTTATAGGTTTCATTCCTGTTAAATTATAAGATAATATTTTAATTGATATGATCATATTATGGGCTGTGTTAACTTAAGCAATCACCTTCTTTATTATGATAGTCTACAAAAACATTGAACCAGTTGATAATGTGCTCTAGTCTACACTTCTCTTTTCTACATGGAAAATAATCATCGGAACATTCTGTTCTGTTTTTTATGTATTGGATTCTTCGTTCAATGATATTTTTTTCATATAGTGAATGTAGATGATGTTTTATTTGCAAGAATTTACATGCTTGCGGATGATACCATGTCCCACCACCATCAGTAGAAACTGGGTATCTTCCGTACTTTTTTTACTAAAGAACGTAGAAAATGTATGTTCTGCAACAAACATGTGTTTCTTTCTGCTGCTGAAATATGAATATGAAGAAGAATATCCTTATCTTTTGGCTTAATGATGGCAACAACCCACAACCAAAAGTAATCTTTTCCTAGTTTAATGAGTTTCATCACCACCAACTATAAATTTAGATATTTTCATTCTGTTGTAAAATATTTTTTCTGGTTTGTACTTGTGCATCATCCATTTCCAAATGGAGACATGACTTCTTTTTTTAAATCTGAATAATAATGCTTTTGTTGCTGTATTACGATATGAAAGACCAATAAAGTATAGGTATAAACCATACTCAATGTCATTTGCAGACGTTCTATTTCCTTTGGTAAGTATAATCAATACAAGAAATAAAGAGTATCTAAAACTATAGATTTATTGTTAAGTTAACAGAGCCATATTATGTAATTTACTAATAAAAAATTAATTGACTAACGTCCTAAACCTCGGAAGCCCTCACATGATACTCTTGCCAATATATGTACAGTATTACAGATCTAGTTGAGATCCTAAATAGTTGATTATTCTAGTCCATAGTTTTCTATATATAATGTCTATCTTTGAATCCATTTAATGTCTATTTAGAAATTTCTTTGAACATCGTATCCTAAATCCCCCGATTAGGTGAAATATTTAGGCTTGTGTGAGACTAGAAAAACCTGCTAAAATCTGTTTTCTATCTGTTACTGTGTCCTACTAGAATTGCTTCAAAAAAATGATGCCCTTTATCAGTGATTATATAGGCTATTAAAAATATCTTCTTATAATCTATTTTGTATGAAAAGACTTATCTCTCATTCATCTTTCAGCCTTCCATAATGCTTAAAGTGAATCCTGCTGTGACATACTACTCGTAATTTGATAGCAATTTTGATAATGCCAATAATTAGTGTATTCTCGCTACTACTAAGACTAGGAACCTTTAAAATTCACATATGCAATTTTTATTGGTACTGATGAAGAGAACACGTAAATTGATTGTTATACTAGCATTTACTTTAGGATTATTTTTTGTATTCCCAGTAAGTAACTTAATATCAGTATTCGGTCAGGTTCTAGGAGGAACATCTGCAAGTTCGGTGAATGACAATAATAATGATAATGGCAAATATAATAACAATCATATGATAGCTCAAAGAACAGGAAATACAACTAATAGCACAGCTGGCGGATTATCTGCAAGCTCTGTATTAGAAGATGCAACAGCAAATAATATTAAGTAATCTTCCTAGTACTGATTAAGCTGATTAAATTTTTTCCTAAATTATTATTAATTAATTTTAGGAAATTATTTTCTAGTATATACTATTACCTTTTCCATCGAAGTGGTCAGATGCTCGTCATTGATGGTCAGATAATCGTCGTATTATCGTCAGATTCCCGTCAGATGTGTATATACGCTCACATAAAATTTGCATTTTAATTAATAAAAATCATCAACAAATAACTCCATGCAAAATCTTATAAAGTAAGCATTTTTAGGATATGAGATTAATGTATGGAACCGAGTCCCAAAATCTATCAAACAACAAGTCATTAAACAATGGCTTCAAGGAACCTCTAGAGACCAAATTGCCAAAGATAATGGCATAGGAGCTGGAACTGTAAGCGCTATCATAAAAGACGCTAAACAAGAGATTCCTGACATTGACTTACTTAGAGAAGTAGCTTTACTCCTAAAGAATGAAGATTTGGATTTATCGATACTTGCAGATTCTATCAGACTAAAAAATAAAACAGATGAGATGGATTTGAGTGAAGATCTGGTAGAATCTTTCATTGAAAACATCAATATTCACTGTTTTAAGCGTGGGATGAAAGCTGAAGAATTTATTAATATTATAAACAAGGTGTCTGTCTTATCAGAGAAGCAAGGAATGCCACTAGATCAGCTGCCTAATTATCTCATACAAAAAGAGTTAGAGGTGGAGAAAATGAATGGAGAAATAAAAGATGCAGAAATAAAACTACTTCAGGTATTGCAACATTATAATGTAACTATGGATGATCTTGAGGAATACAAAAGAAATATACCATTAATTGACTATATTAAGCAACTAAAAAACCAATTAGAAGTAGCAAAACAAAATATAATTAATTTGGTTAAAAAACTTAGTAATGAGCAATTAGAGAACGCAAAGTGGCTCCAGAAATGGAGAATGTTACCCTAAATTGCAAAATTTTTCTAACAGATGCCGCAGTTTCAATAACAGATAACAGGAGTCCTCTCTTGATGATTATCTTTTCTGCTTGTACATCTCTCTATCTCAAGAGAAAGGACAATTTTTGTTTGTCATTATCAAATCTTGAGACAGCTGAGAAATAAAGATATTATAGTAGTAGAAAAGTCATTTACACAGATGGGCGGTTGTCAGAAAGTTACGATGAATGAGGATGATGCTTGCAAGTGATGGCTAAGGTTAAAGCACCATCGTCTATGATATTACGGGCCTTAAGAACTTAATAGAAGGAAAGATTTGTACAACAGATAGAAAAGATAGAACCGAATGCTTTGACAATCATTTTCCATGTAGGAGACAGGATAGCAAATAGAGATAGCATGTTTGGAACTGGTTGAAATTATTATTTATATTGTACCCATATATGCGTACACAAACAGAATAAAATTCATAACGTTCCTAGTAATGGGGGAGTGGTTAAGTTAACAGAGCCTCTATAAAGATCGGAGTGGCAGAATTGATTTGGATCCCCTTCAGTGCAATACTTACCTTACTCATATTTTCGAGTCTTGCAGAGCAGGTCAAATTGTCTAGTGATGTGATCCTAAACCTTTCTTTGGCTTTGGATTTGATAACGTGTTTGAAGCATGCTTGTAATAATCTTTACTCATCGGTGTATTGTTATTATTTAAGAATCATTTAATTATTATTCATTTTGTTTCTTTCTTTTTGTTGGTAATGTTTGGTTCCATTTCATTTTCTTAAGTTATAAACCTGATAAAGCCTAAAAGTGAATTTATAATGTTACTTTATTTCTTTCTTTTTATTTATGATGATTACTTAAAGAATCAATTTATCTTTATGTTAGTTTTTTTTCGTCTTTAATCATTAAGAAAGCTTGCAGTTATCTTGAGATACTAGATTTTACATAAGTATGTGTGTATGGATGAGAGTATGGTAATAGCCTCTTTTTCTATCTCATCCTTTGCTATTAGAAGAACCACCGCCAGCGGCACTAGGAATAGCCAAAAGTATATTCGTCGAGATATCAGGACGGTATGCTTCCCTACTAGTTGCAAATATTTTTAGAGTATTTGGGCCCACAGAAAGCTTTGAAGTTTCGTTTCCTTGTATATTGATTTCGTATCTGCCAGATGATGGGTTGTTAATAGTATTATTTGTTATAAATGGCGGTGGTTGTACATGACCATGAACAACTAATCTGCCATCTCTGTCAGAGACAAAATAATTTACTAGTGCATCGTTGGATGGCTGTCCATTTACTTTTATGGATATTTGTATCTTAGACGGTTGTCCTATCTTAATAAACTGTGGAGCTTCAACTTTACCTATTTCAGCTAGTTTTGGATTTTCAAAGTACGACCAATGCCCCTGTTCAAATGGATATGACTGATCTCTGAATGCTTTGATAGTCATTATTCTTCCTGAAGGATTATAGCTGTCAAGATAAAATGGTCCATTGCTGATTACTGCGTGGTTGTGAGTAGTAATCCATTTTATGCTAGCATCGTAACGTTTCTTTGCTTCATCTATACTGACAATACCTTTCAAAGCTGGCGGAACAAAACTTTCATCTTTCATTTTTTGTAGTTCTGTTTTTATTAGATTAGCATGTTGGGGGATAATTAAAGATAACCAATCAATGTTCTTTGCAGTTGCTTCTCCTCTTGAATATGCAAGTTTTCCTCCAGTCACAAGCCTTTCTGTAGCTGCTGTTATCTCCCAGGGCTGTGCTGGCCATGACGAAGCAGCAAAACCAGCAATTTCATTCTTATCATAATGCCAAAAATCAGAAAAATATTCCACCTCATCGTCCGCATCAAATTTAATTCCTCTTTCATATGGAATAGCTGTAGCGGCTGAAGAGGTATATTGAGGATCAACTGTATGATCATTTTGTCCAGTGTTAGTTCCCCATTCAAAGACAAAGTACTGCGAATAAAGTAAATCTGATTTGTCCATTGGAATTCCGTTATGCCAGTTAGAATATAGTATTTTATATGTCACTTTACTCTTTGCATTGGTACCATTGTCACCAACATTTTTCCATTGCTGCGTATTTGGATTCCATAACTGCGCATCTGGTGCAACTTTAAGCTTATCAAGTGGACCTGCAGTTGAAATATTTGTCCATTGATATCTCATAGGCGTTATATCACCAGTAAAAGGATTTGTAAAAGTACTGCTATCAACTATGGCAGAATATATATTCTGACTGTACGCGTCTGTAAATCCACCTACGTTATTCCAAGCACCTTGGTAGATCTGTTTTACACCAACATCCAAAGAAGAATTGTCTTTAGTAGATCTTGCATTTACTAGGGAATATTTACTCGTTATGCCAGCTCCAAAGTCATTTACCAGACCCTTTAAAGTAGATGAAGCAACATATGGTTCTATAACTTTTACAAGGAAAACCCTCACAGATTCTTGAATTCCTGCTTTGGTTGCATTTTGTAACAATTCATTTCGCTCATCTTCTGATGTAAAATTAGAATATGTTAACCGCTGGGTAACTTCATCTAAACTTTTATTCTGATAATTCCAGAAACTAGGATTTTGAGCACCTGGCATATTTCCAGACCATGGTGCGTACATGCTAGAAAATATGCCTTGATTATATTTTGAAAATGCTGATGACACAGTAGCTGATGTGTAAATATGCCATTGAAAATCCTGAGGATTAGATCCATATATGATTCCATTTGCTTTATTCAGATCGCCATAGTCTTTTTGAACTACGAAGCCTATTTTTTCAAGCTCTGATGATATTAGCTCTCCTAATGATTTTCTTTGTTGATCATCGCTTCTTATGAAACACTTTATAGTAATAGGCGATCCTTTAAAAATCCACTTTCCATTCTGTTTTATTGCACCCTCAGCCATAAGCGCATGAGCAATCATTTTTTCAGCAATACTAGGATTATATCTAAAGCCAAAGGATTCTACAGTATCAATAATATTAAGATAGTCAGGAGAATCATAACCTAATGGATCAACTAATGGTTTAGCATAACCTTTCATTATTTCATTAGAAATAAATTCACGGTCTATAAGATAATTCATGGCATACCTTACTTCCTTAAATTGAAATGGGTTAATGGAATTAGTATTTTTTGGAGATGGTGCTGGATTTATAAAAAGTTCAAATGATTGGGAGATCCTATCATAGGATTTAACATTTGGATTACTCTTTATATCGGATGCTACTTCTAATGGAATTCTAAAAAAATAAGTACCAAGATTGCCTGCTTTTACATCCTCTAGTGCTACGTTGTCATCCAGATACTGGATAAATCTTACTTCGTCAATAAACGATCCCTTCTTCTTTTCATTTGTCTGAGCAAAAACAGCTGCAGAACCTAAGGAATTTAGAAATACTGATAATAATAGCAAAGCACTTAATGCCAAAGATGCAATAAAAGACATTGTTAATGTGATAACAATTTTGAATTCCTTTTTTATATCTTACTATAAATTAAAAAATGATATTCAAATAAAAAGATGAGGATAAAGCATTATTTACATTATTTATTAGGTAATTTATACTGAATATCTAAATTTGAAAGACAATACTAATAATATAATAATAAAGAATCTAGTTCACTATTATTAGTAATGATACTTAGAAGAAGAACCGTATTCCAATTTTCAATGCAGGAATACAAGTTTATTTACATAGTTATAAACATTAAAAATATCAAGAGAAAGTCTAAGTATATCGTTATTCTCAACTATTTTGCTGGTTAAAACATTCTTTTGGGGTATTATCGCACCGACACATTAAACCTCACAAAGACTGATAAATTGACATCAAATGTTCCGTACTAAATTCACATTCTTTTCATTGGCATCTTAACCACCACAAATGTAAAGTTGTCTTCAGTAGACACTTCTAAGAGGTACCATTTTAAATGAATTTCTCGACTAACCCTTCTTCAAACCGTCAGATGTATATGTATGTATATATATGTCTATATATAATATCCTTAATAGAGGTATCAACTGAAGTGAGTTTCTGTCGATAGAACTTTATTATGATGCTTAAGCAATTCTTGTATTTGATCTTCTGTAAGAACTTTAAGGTCAATGTTATTATAACAACAAAAGATTTTGACTTTCATGTTATGTATTGATGATTGTAATTCTTGCTCCTGTTTCATCAGTTCTTCTATTTTATTCATATGAAAGAATAAACCCATATCTGAAATTACAGTTACTCCGTTCTTTTCTAGTTTGCTTGCTCGTTGAAGCAACATTCTTATCATGATCGTAATTCCGACGAGTTCATTTGTTAAACTGAAATATCCTTTTTTTGATTCTACAAGTACAAGTGAACCTTCTTTTTTGTACTTTTCTACATCTACATTACCATCCTTCCTTAAATTATTAAATACATTAGTAACAGACTCATAATAGGGGAGAAGTAGAACTATTTCATTTAATGATTCAAGTAAAGTTTTACAATATATAATGTAAATATTTTTCAGAGTGGCTATATCTGAGTAAGGAATGAAATTGTGTTCTCCAAATTTACTCTGAATAATCTTTTCTAATAAGTAATCACTAACTGCAATATTACTACCATTTCCGTCGCTTTTTTCCATATTTAAGATCACATCACATATAGTGGTTTAATTTATAGAATATCTACTCGTTATAAAAAAGCAGTGTATTTCCTGATAATACTTCTGTGCGCAATTTCCTTTCATTTTTTATGCTCGCATGCATATGCTATGTTCCTATCAATACACTCCAATAGCTAATCAAATATTGCATTAATTTTAAAGTCAGCACTACTAATCTATTTCATATCAAGAGCTAAAGTCCCAGCATTTCCCCAATTTTCTTTTGAAACCTCATAAATTAGAATTCTTACATTTTCCTCCTTTGTTTTCATTATTCTTGCTGTCTCTCTAGTCAGCATTTGAACAAGTTCACGTTTCTGCTCAACAGACCTTCCTTGGCTTATTGTGATTTGTATTACTGGCATTTCTTTTTTTTCCTAATGGGAGAAAAGTAAATAACAAATAAAAACATATTTCAAGCTTATAGAAAAGACTGACTGACTCTAAAGGTAAGTCCTCGAGAATTGAATACGAACTTCTTTTTACTATAAGTATTGGTATTAGCCAGAGTTAACTAAACAATATTGGTTTTGAATCTTGGTGGTGGCGGTGGTGGTAGAATAAGAAGATGATGATCGATATCAGCATAATTGTGATAGTAGCAGTATATTAAGCAAAGATAATTCTGGCTTACAAATTTGAGTAAATTTAATCTATATCCTACCCAAGCTGTCTCCTTCAAGAAGGCTAACAATACTATTTTAATCTTCGGTATCATACTATATACATTTGATTACTATTCGCCAAGACTTAGATACAATATCTTCAATATTATACCATACTTTTGAAATACCACCTTTTAAAAGAAACTATGATACTGCATTTGGACAGATAGCTAATATTCTATATCGCTACGGACTAACAACTGAAAACACACGGAATTTACGCTTTAGATTTATTCTATGTATGCAAGAGTTTTTTGATTCTGTTCCTGAGAATCAATGGAAGATAAAGGATCCACAATTTATCAAGCAATCTGAGGATTTTGCAATTACAAAATTTAGAGAATGGATAATAGAACAGATAACATAATTTGGAATAATAATGGAACGAACGAACTAAGCAGGAAAAAATAATAATCGTTTCAGCTATATGAAACAGACATACTTTTACAAGCCGGCTTCAGTTGCCCTCGGAGTAGTAGGCAAAACATGAGGGATTTGTGACTCATATATTGTCAGATTGACTATTGGTACTTTTTCGCTTTATAGCATGAGAAAAATAATTTTTTCCCTTCCTTATTATTTTCTATACAAACGTTACACACCTAAACGCTATTCACATATCTACTTCTCTTTTATTGTCCATGTTCTTGTACTTGCGGGTTCTACTGAATCAGTTACAGACAAACCACATTTGACACATTCCCGGTATTTACTTTACCAATGATCTATTATTTCTCTAATGCTTTTGATTTCTACATACTTAATGATTTCAGCTTTATACATAATTTTAGTTTTTAATAATATCCTTTTAAATTGTTTTGATATATTTTAGATTTTCATGATATTGAATATAATGTTGCCCAGAAATAGTAATCAAGATATGAAGCACATCCTTCCTTCCGCATCTATCTATTTCGATAAGTGCAATCAGGTAAGAAGATTAAGGGGGTGAATATAGTGATGAGTGATTGCGTTATTTTAATTTTTATCCTACTACCAACATAGAATAGATAATCTATAGCTCAAATAATGGAAGAGTATATACGAAAAAAAAGTATCGATAGATGAGTAAGGTGGAGGTAGACAGCAATACTTCAAAAACAGTACTTCTGTCATCAGCAGGAGTATAAAACCTGGTTATGAAAAGCATTACAATGACTGGCTTAGGCGTTATTTTCCATATGAAAGAACGGCTACTGGATACCTTGGAACGACTATAATATTGCCTGCTGGTATTAGCTCAAATCGGTACATTATTCATCGCTTTACTGACAAGGCGTCAATAGATACATTGGAGAATTCTCAAGCCCAAAAGATACTAGAAGAGGTGAACAACTACTCTATACGACATTATGAGACAGCTACCCGTCTAGAACCGTGGTTTGCCATACCAAACGACTATTAAACCATATAGAGAAAAAATAGGAGTAATTTGATCACAAGTTATAAAAACCTGCGATATAAATATGAGGATTGAAACTATCTTATTAAAAATCTAATATTTCGTATATTGACGCAGAAAACATAAATGAATGCTGCGAAAGGTATAAAACTGCTCTATTCCCTTTGTATTTATGGTTGATAATGCTACTACTGGTAAGGAAAATTCATCGATTACAGATTTTAGCTTCAAATATACAGAATCAGGAGGAATAACCTCACGTTACCTGCTAATTTCATTCGATTCAAAAACAAAAATGCTCACCTCTTCAACTGATGTGAGTGGTGCCAACTTATCTCACAAACCTATCTCCGACTCAGAAGAAAATGACTTGAAAGAGATATTTGCAAAAAATGAATTTTTTAGAACAAAAACTGATTATCCTCCTGAAGAAGAAGATCCGAAGTATATTTCGTGTAATTTAACTGTCACAATTAATGATAAAGCTCATACGACTGGATGGACTGACGGTTCCAAAGGAATGCCAGATGGTCTAATGCAGATCGTTAATGAAATTAAGAAGGTATCTTCTAATGAAGGGCTGGTTTAATCTTGTTTTTTATTCCTTTCTTCCTTCTTTCTCGATAAGACACATCAATAACGCGTCGTTTTTAAAATTCAATCCTCTATTTCTCATCTCTTCTTCTTTTCATCATTGCATATTATCTATAGTACTTAGATGTAAATGATAGATATATATTAAAAACCGTTGCAGTCGTAAGGTCAGAAATATCATCATTTCGCTCAACATATTTTAAATTATGTTAGACTAGTATCCCACATATGATTTGAACGATGAATTATGTGTGTTACCAAATTTCTGGAACAATTTACAGGTTGCTAAAACTTACTGAATATTCATTCATTTTAATTAAGTATTATCAATTGGCTAGTTAATTCTGCAGCTGCGTATATTAATTCAGGTTTACAAAGAGATCTAGCTTACTATATCATAACAAACACACTGCCAGGGGATGTGAGCAGATCTACAAATTTATTTGATCAAATAATGAGAATGCTGATTGATTCAATCTTTTGTTTTCTTTATTTGATGACAAAGCATACAAATTAACGCAATAGAGAATATTAGTAGAGTTTCAAAACAGCTGTTATGACAACTGCAACAGCCAAATAGACAAAGGAGTATATCGGAGTAAACGATCTTGGTTCTAATAATCCTTGGTTAAAACCGTAAATTTGAAACTGAATGTGAGCGAACAGCAACATAGGATCCGAGCTGACTCATGTAAGACATTCTTGGATGCTTTAAGTGCATGAGTAACTCCACTTAAATATATGAGGTAATTCTTCCTTCTTTTAATGACGACGCTTATAGCGGGAATGCAAAAATCACTTCTCGTGTTTGAGTCTTCAAAGATCAGATGGAAGACTCATGAGTGCTTAAAAGGAACCCATCCACAAGGCATAGCATATGATCCTCGGAATCTAAACCGCGCATACTGCGGAACGTTCGGTGATGGTCTATGGAAAACCGATGATGGTGGAAAAAATTGGGATAGTGTTGGAAAAGATAGTATCTCCAGTCCAGATGTGATGTCCGTTTCAGTTAATCCTCTGAAACGTGGGAATGACGAGTTCAATGAAGTATATGTGGGAACTGAGCCGACCGCACTTTATAAATCGAATGATGGAGGCAGATCTTGGGAAAAAATGAGCGCCCTAAACAATTTGGATTCATCTACATCATGGAGCTTTCCTCCGAGACCTTGGACTAATCATGTGCGTTGGATTGAACCGGATATAAAGGATCCTGATTATGTTTTCGTTGCCATAGAGGCCGGAGCCCTTGTGCAGACTCACGACGATGGCAAAACGTGGATAGATCGAGTTGATCAAGGCCCGTATGATACTCACATTCTAGCTACACATCAAAAGGCGCCTAAACGGCTATACTCTTCGGCAGGTGACGGCTATTTTGAAAGCTTTGATTACGGAGAAACATGGAAGAGGCCGACGGCGGGGTTTAGACATCATTATCTCTATGGGCTTGCTGTCGATTCAGGTGATCCCCAAACTGTTATTGTATCAGCATCTTTAGGGCCCTGGGAAGCACATTCCCTTGAAGGTGCCGAATCGTTGGTATATAGAAGATCTAATGATGGTGAAAAGTGGAAAGCGGTTTCAAAGGGCCTTCCCGAACCACATGGAACAATGATTACAATCCTTGCCGCAAATCCAAAGTGTGCAGGAGAAGTCTATGCTGTCAACAACCGCGGAGTATTTTACTCTACTGATTCAGGTATTTCGTGGAGAGGGCTCGATATCCCATGGCCCAAAGAATATCTTTCACAACACGCTTGGGCGTTAGCAGTCAGAGGAGAGAAATAGTTGCTCCATTTTTGCTTCTAACTACATAAAAAATTACCTCGGGGGAAGTAGTCAGGTGTCTTAAAATTAATCGGAGGCTCAAAGCAATTTGAATATGACGATGCATACGCCATAAGAGGAGTATATATTATTACTATTAATTACATTAACGATAAATACATCTCTATGATATAGATTAAAACTTCATAAAAAACCCTGTAGCAAATTCTGCCATAATGAAAATGATAACAAACTGCATAACTGCTTGAATTGCAACCACTTTGACATACATTTTCATAAGTTTTTGAATCCTTAACATATCTGGCTGGTTTTTTCTCAGTTCAAAATATATGCGAAGATTTGTAGGTAGGAGAATACCTAATCCTTGTATAAACATAACAGCGACAATTACTAATACTGCAGAAATCCAATAAACAACTGGTGGGTTTAGAGTGATCAAACCCATTTCAGAAGCAAGAAAGTAACCAGCAGTTGTTGTAACAGCAGCAACAGTTGGCATATAAAACACCATCTTTGGCATAAGCCAAGAAATAACTTCTTTACGTGTTGATAGACTTACATTTCTCAGGTACTGGACCTAGTAACATTGCCATAAATATGTCAGTCCCAGTCCAAAGTACAGCTGTAAAGACATGAACATAATTTAGTAGGAGCAAATTAGCACTATGAATCGCAACTATCACAGCACTAATTGGTATAATAACCCAAAGATTCGATCGTATAGAGATTTTCGGAGGGGTGTTGTTGTATGGCATTTACCATTACTCTTTGATATTGAGTGTGAGTATTATTATTGCTGCCTATAAAAAATCCTATGTATGTATTGTGTACATTGATTAGTTTCTTACATTATTCATATAGTTGGTTTTGTAGACATTCTTTTACTAAAAAGTAATCGAGATCTTAAATGTCACTTTTTGTTATTTAGATTTAATGTGAATTATCTGTAATAATAATAGTAATAGAGAGTTTTATTTTCCACTGCTACTATAATGATGAATAATTATAAGTAGTGACGGTATTTATAGTTTGTAAACTAATAATTCTTGAATGAAAGTAGTAAAAACATTTGCATCTTTTTCTCTGGCAGCGGTTCTGGTATTGCTGATAACATCAACGACGACATCCTCGTTTTTGCTGATGCAAATAGCTGAAGCACAAGAGATTAAAGGTGATATTACGGCATCTTCTAACGGAAAACCATTTGGAGGAGAGAAAATGGGATCTATTTCCGTTGATTCAAATGGCCATCGGACAAATATTACTGCAGACTTAAATGCCTCACCTAAAGAAGGAAATATATTTGAAGGCTGGCTTGTAGATGCTGGGGGATTGGGTTACAAGCTAAGTTTAGGACAGTTTAGAAATGGTACTCTAAACTTTAGTCAATACATGGCAAATCCCTATACATACAAGAACTTTGAATTAACTGAAGAACCCACTGAAGACCCAGATCCCAATGCAGCAGCATCTATAGCAGGATTTGAGCTTAAGACTCCATTTGGCAGATAAAATATATTTTTGTTGATATATCAAATACTAAATTGATATCTGGTTATTAGTTGATGGCTCGTTTAAAAAAAATCAAGCTGTCAACTAATGAAGATATTATTAGTGGCAGTAATCATTGTAACTTTAATTTATAACTCTACCAGCAAATGCACATACATTTATTATTAATTTTAATGTTGTATTTATATAAGTATAAATATCAATGAAAAGGCTTATTAATTATTAAATTGGTTAGTCAGATGTCTAATTTCATTCCAATTAATTATTTTAGATAACATCTTAATTGTTGTAAATGATATATGGAGATAACATATGAGTTTTGTCTTTTATCTGTTCAATAATAGTAATAAGGTCTTCCTATATAGGCAGTAATGTAATTCTTGCTTTTGGTTTAAACTTTTTAATTGCACTGCTGCCTTTCTTACCTTATCGCCCACATCAGCTTGAAGATCACTCATGCTTAGTTCACCAATCTTCAATTTTTCCATTATTTGACCCACGGTCAAAAATTCTATTTTCTTGCCAGGAACATTTATTGAGTAAACTTCAACGAGAAGATTTGGTGAAATATTTTTTTCATTTAATACCCACATTAATTCTTCTATTCTATCTCGCAGATTGATTAACCTAGCAGAATATTCTTTAATAGATAGAGTATTATGTCCAGAAAGCGCCTTAACTAACATTTTTGCGATGGCTTCAGACTGTCCTTGAAACATGTCTATCCTTAATCTGATATCCTTTTCATTCCTCAATTGTTGAATGAAAATAACAGCAATGATTGAATATTAACTTGACTTTTAAAAAACTAAATAGTGATATAATCTGCCGACATCATTATGCTTTATCTTGTAAACTCCAGGTCTTTCCTATGGATTTATTCATCGTTAAGTCTTTTGCTGAAACAACCTGCATCATGATATTTTTACAATGATGTTCATCGCCAGCAAGTTCTACATAAATATGGGTAGATCCAATCATGCTTAATAATCACTTTTGAGATACACCAAAATTCAGTACAGTCAAAGATGTGATAATAAAAAGGTAGAATGTGCTAGTAAATATATAATAATATTATAACGTATCTTAGTATTCAGATGGCTGTTCCATTATGAACTAATACAATTTTTTTCTATTATTTTGATATTTTTACCTCTGCTACTTTTGCTACTTATAATAGCAGAGAATGCATTATCGTTTATGGATTAGATCTGCGATAAGTGGCGTTAATTTAAATGTTTATAAGGTATTGCAAATGGAGTCCACCACAAGAAAAGTTAAAGTTGCCAAGATGCTAATGCATCATGCATAGTAATAATGTGTATTATTACAGATTGGCATAAAGATATATTTTGGAGAATTCATGTCTTATGAAGGATATATATCCATTATTTTTATTCTGTATAATGATTCTGTCCCTTGCTTATCATTCAAATAGCCTACTGTGTTCAACCATCATGCATCTATTGAAAACAACATCCATGCCATTTTCCTTTGCTTCCTTTTCCGCTTCTTCATTGTATATGCCGGATTGCATCCAAATCACTTTAATTCCTGTTTTTTTAACTGCATCATTTACTACAGGTGGCACATCTTCTGACCTTCTAAAGATCTCGACAATATCTATATCTTCTGGTACATCTGCTATGGATGAGTAACACTTTCTTCCAAGAACTTCTGAGATAGTTGGATTTACAGGAATGACATTATATCCGTGATCAATGAGATATTTGGGCACAAAGTGAGCTGGTTTCTCTTCATTTTTTGACATTCCCACTACAGCAATATTCTTCAATCCTAAGATTTTCTGTATATCGGATGCCGAATGAATATCAGACTTCATCTCACAGTGTTTGTGATTTGTGTGTATATATTTTTTAATTTGAGCTGAGTTGATAGTATTTGTTTTGGAACTCGATAGATGTGAAACAGAAAAGTTAAAAGTTTTGAGAGGATTGTTTTATCTTGATTTTGAAAACTTAAAGCAGATCTAACTAAAAATTAATTATCCCAATATGAGGCTCTTAATTTACACAAGACTCATAATTTTTGGCGATCCTTCCAAAATATATCGGATTTACTTTTTTAACGTAAAAAAATTAACAAAATACACTTAAGGAAATTAATTACCACTATAAGTATATATAAAGGACAATAAAAACCTCTAATTTTCTATAATGTAGAATAAATCGTTTTAAAATCTTCTACGTTCTTTTTACCTTTTCTTCTTCTTTTCTGTACAACATCCCAGTGCTCGGTATAAGTTTGTGTAACATCTTCAAGACTATTAGGAGAGAAAGCCAGAACATATTCATACATTTTGCCCCAATTTTGCTCATAGAAATGAGGATTATTAAAAGAAATTGGATAGTCTAAAGTTGAATCCAAATGTACCCAGTTACTATCCATCATTGATTCATTCCAGCAATGGTCAAGATAATCATGAACAATTCGAGTCTGAAATGACAATGAATTTAAAATAGCACCAAAGAGCATAGACCATTCACTACACCTTCCTGTTCTTATCTTTGCAATCCTGAGAATTTCGCCATATCTAGGAAATATTAGCTTTGAGCCGCATATATGACATGTATGGACTTCTGTCTTTCGAAGTTTCCATGAGTTGCCATTTATCAACTGGATGTCCAAAGGAATATTACAAATTCTACATTTTGGATCTTTGGGCATCCAACTCATAAAGTCATTTTTGAACCAGTGAAAAAGAGATTTTAATAGTGAGTCACTGCTCAATTTCAATATTTTATTGGGTACCAATTGTCTGATAGAATTAAGAATATTTTGATCCCTATATTGTTTTGATATCTGCTTGTATAATGTAAAAGTATCTATCAATACAGAAGGATAGTGCGCACAATATTGGTCATTTGATAACTTGAACATATAATTATTTATATATAAAATCAGATAACATAAAAAGATGTCATTTATTGGGAGTTAATCATATTGTCAAACAACAACTATCTAATATTCATCCAAACTTTTATTATAAGGCAGAAAAAAATACCATAAATATTTTTAGTACATGTTAACAGTGGAGAGACATACAATCACATGAATATTAAACAAACGAAGAGTAAGAAGAGCAATTATATATGTAAGTATTAATATCAGCAGAAAAACCTTTTAAGAGAATACTATACTACAGACCATGACATTAATAGTCAGGATTTGTTGATGCAATGGTAATAAAGAAAAGGCATTCAAAAGGAAATGATAATGTCCATACCGATAATAACAATAATCTTAGTGATAAGCAACATCAAAAAGATGAGCAGCCCAAAGCAATTAAGATTGCAGAAGAATTACAAAAAGAAGAACGAGAGTCAGAACAGATAGTGGTAGATCCACATGAAGTATTAGAAGAGGAAGAAAAGGTACAACCACAATCACAACAAGAATAATTTAAGTTAGATAGTATACTGAATAAAAGGATCTTTCTAGAATACCATCTGCATCCAATCGTTATTAAGCGCTTAAGTAGCACAAATCTACCAAATATTCTTATGCTATCAATATCTGAGTCTGTCAAGAGACATCCTAAGATCTTGCAAGAATATAATGAATAGGTTCTCTATTCTCTTCAAAACATCACAATGGTTTGTTCGAGCAAAGACACACCGTACTGTAAAGCCTTTTCATAAAGTTCCCAGCTATTTCATATTTATATAGATATATACATTATGAGAGTTCATTTAATGTATATGCTAACCACTGTTTAATTGAGATTCTCATATTAATACACTAGTAAAGATCAGAACAACATTTCTTGCTCTTTATCTGGTAGAAGCATAAAAAAGTAATAGGGGTATCAATGGGAAAGGCTCGGTATGCTTTCTTGCTCAGATGCTACAACAAGATGGATATATTATCTTTGTAGCGACTTCAACAACATTATTCACAATTATCGACTGAAATAATGTTGCCGTCTCAGGCCATATTAGTAGACTAACTGGCCTACAGAATGGAAACAATGTTTGCGATGAGGAGAATTTCTATAAGAATTAAAATATACAAAAAGACACAAGCCGTGAATCAATGATATTTAACGCGATAATCTAAAAAAAGTAACTTTTACTCCAGATTGTAATATATAGGTAGGTAATTAAGATAGTAATAACTCAAAAGAAGATAATTAATAATGCAATTACGATATACTGGATTTCATCATTTAAAAGATGTTATATCTAAAGGATTTAGATCAGCAACATTTAGTCATAAATATTAAATTTCAGTGACAGATGATCAATAGAGATCATGAAGATTTCTGAACTATGTAAAATGATTGAAGATTCTATTCATACGGGAAAATATCCGCTTGACAATGATAATAGTAATCAGAGGCTATTAGCAAATTCAATACAGGTCATAAACAGATCTACTTCAGATGATCTAAAAAGTAGTGATATCATAATAGAAGTTAGAATACAAGATCTTTATACTATAAGCAATTATATTCCTAATATCAAGCATCTGCCAGGGGTAATTGAAATAGATGTTTTGGATTGCTTTAAAATGTTATGTAGACGTTTAGAAAGAATAGATAAATCCGGCGACACTGGTTCTAAAGGTCCAACAATGTCTTCTATAGACAGATTGCAACCACCAAAGTAGTGTGAGAAGAACAGAAACTTATTTTCGAGTTATATTAGATGCAGCCAATAACAGTACTATATGATATATCAATTTCCCTTAATTTCTTTCTATATGATCTATAATGGGTTCACTCAATACTCTGTTGAATTAAAATTCTGCTTTTTTTAGAAAGCTTTGCACAAAAAATTGTCCTTGATTCTATTTCTTTAGATATGATTTAGTCATGATTTGCAAAAAAGAGTGAAATTTAATAACTTTTTAGATACCATAAAGAAATAGAAACACCATTTACAAAGCAATGTTTCCTAGATATGAACTGCGTTTTCTGCCTTTATGGAGTGAATTTGTTTTATGTGTTAATAGATGAATTATAATATAATACAATATATAATATAAAATATAATTAGGATTATCTATAATCTAGTGGAGATACTTCTCTATTGTTATTAAGAACAACATATAGAGTCATGGCGAGGAAGCATAGAAACATGCTAATATACAAATACCAAAGCTTATTGATTCATATATAAAATAGTAGTTTAGCAGATGATGATGATAAAACTATTGTCAAAAAATAATAGTTGACACATCAATTACTTGATGTGAAAGAATTTCATCGCGTAAGAACATAACATGAAGCAAGTCTTTTGATTAAAAGATCTATCATATAAGAACTTCTTATAAGCAAATACATTATCTTATATGACACGAGACTATGAAAACAATAACATGTCGTGAAGCAGGATTTGAGTGTGACTTTGTTGTAAAGGGCGAGACAGAAGAAGAGGTTATGAAAAATGGTGCAGAACATGCTATAAAAGCTCATCATATGAAAGCAGAAGACATAACTCCAGAATTCAAAGAAAAGGTAAGAGCACTTATTCGGACTAGCTAAAATATTTTTATTTTTTTTAAAATGAAGATTGTCACAAGTCAATCATCTTACGGATTTATGCTTAAAAAATCAAAATAATATACAATATACTAGTGAAAATTCTTTGTTATGACATAATTCTCGACTCCAAATATAAGTAAATTTTATCTTGCTATTGTTGACTAAATTTTATTTGGCAAGAAATTGTAGATAGTTAGCATTTATTTCTTAAGCCTGGATATCATTTTATCAATTATAATCATCATAATATTGTCTTAGACAAATTTTATTGAGAGTCTAAAAATATTCAATAATTCATAGTTACAATAGTTATATGAACGGATTTATTACATATATATATGTCTTATCTGATTATTAATCATAGTTTTAATGCTGATCTCATATAGAGATTAAAATTTGTTGGTGTGTTCTTCGAGAACTGCTGACGCCTCGTTCATTATGTGATCTGTGTCATTATTTTCGGATGATCCACCAATATTCATATTTATAATATCTATTTCATTATTCTGCTTTGAATCAGATAATATACAGTTCGTAAGCATTTGCATATAGTCTAGTTCCATATCTGTACTAGGCACTAATCTTTCAAAATCTGACTTTAATCCTTTTACGGGACTCATTGCCGGTTCAAGTATTTCCATTATTTCACCTAAATCATGAATTGTAGAAATCCTCATTGACACCTGTTCTAGTGCCATTCTTGCTTGGTTTAGTGTCCGTTGGTTTTTGCGTAACAGGGCTAACTCGTTTGACAAAATTTTTGCATGGGTGGTATTATGAGTTTTCACAGCATCAACTATTTTATTAAATACATCTTCCTCCCTTCCTTTCATTTTTGCAATTTTAGCATCAAGTTTTGAAATTTGCAATTCAGTTCTGTTGATTACACTTTCAATTCTTGGCTTTGTTGGTTCTTTCAATTTCTTTTTTGTATAGTCTAGATGGTCCTTCTTTTTAGCCCAATTTGTAAAAAAGCCAGTCATGAAAGCCTATAAATCTATAAGTATAGGCTAATAATTGCAAAGGTATAACTTGATAAGCTAGAAAGCTAATTACCTCTAGATTTTAAGCAATCAAGTATTTAGTGTATATCATATTTAAATGGAGATGGGATTTATCCACCCTAGAACCTCTGTATTATTAGAAGTATAAGTCAATTTATCCATATATCCTTATTTATTGCAGGTTAGTTTAGATTATCATCATGATTTTCACATGGAAATTTTCAAATAATGGATTATTATTCTGCATAAGCAGTGGAAAGCAAAGTCTGTGCTTATTGTGGCAAGACATTTTCAGAGCAAGGTTGGCCACATATAGAAGGCGACTCTAACAGAGGTGTTTTAAAAATAGAACATTTTTGCTCTGAGGAACATAAATGCAATTTTCTAAATTCTGAATTATAACAGAAATTTGTTTCTTTTTTTTGTTTCAAATGGTCTGACTACATCTAAAATCTAAGAAGTCAGGGAATTTGTGAAATGTTGTATCATGTGTTGGAATATTTAAGTAAGTCTAAAGATATATTTTGCAAAAGATAAAGACATTTTCAAAATCATAATTTTTTAAAAGGACCCTTACATGTTCTCATTTACTTGAAATTAATTATTTCTTTAATGTAGATTATACGCATATATTTTGCAGCTACTCATAATATTGTAAAACGATACATAATTTGATTTTTTTGCTAACACGAGATTTAGAAACAAACTTATACTTTTAAAAAGTGTGTGAGTGTGCTTATATATTGTATCATAAAATGGTAAGATTACTTCAAGCAATCGTCAATAAACATATTGCTACAGTCCAAAAATGCCGCAAACTATTATCTAAAGATGGCATAACGACGCAGGAGCTAGTTATAGACAGGTTAGATGGACTTTTTGAAGGCATATCTACAAATATTAAATTACAACGTACCGTTTTAGCAAATATTGGCCAGACTGCAACTATTGCAAAGAATTTAGATCAATATCAGTTCATTATATGCTCTGAAATTCCGTCAATGCATGACAGCAATCCCCTCAAATTGCAATTGCAAAAATATAGAATAGCGATAATTGCATCATTTGTAAAATTGGTTCCTTTATTGAGGACCTTAAATTCTGATAAGGATTTACAGACGTGGAATTCTTTTGCTTACATATTGTTAACTGAAGCCTCAGAAACCGTTGTTAAGGCTAGAATAAATCAAAACGAAGTTATTAAATCATATAATAACAATAATATGCGACTAAAAGAGGCACTGGATTTTTTTGATGTTCCTGAAAATGAGATTGATCGTGAGTTAGATTCAATGTACTATGCCTCATGAGTATATATCTCATACATTATTTTACGCTAGCTTGCTATAGAGATCTTGTAAGTTATTTATTATCATATGCCAATAATAGTTATAATGATGATTACTATTTCCAAACATGCACCGGTAATTACTGCTAGAATATTTGCAGGTCCTTTTAGCATATTACTGATGCAATTCTCTCTAGTTAGAAAAAATAATAGAATACAACGTAACTATCAATATACGCTAGACTAATAGAAACAAGAATTAGACTTGAAGGAAATGAAGCATTTTCAAAAAGATGGCTAAAGAAAGCAGCGGCGTTAACATTTTTCCTTAATATACCGCATTCTCGCATTTCTTTGCAGTATCGCTAATTCCTTTAACAGTATCATGTGCTGCTACAGTAGCTTCACTAACTGCCTTTGTAATCTCGCCAGCGGCACCACTCTGGTAGAGATCTTTACTGCTTCTCTCATCTTGTCTGATGCTTCGCGAATATTTTTAGTAACATCTTAAGCGTTCAGGAGTTTGTTCAAGTCATATCAGAAATGTTTGTTGTCCTAGTTGTATGGTTTTATTTGGATTATCTCTATACTATCTTGAAATATCATAGCTAATATATATTGAAGTTCTTTTATAAAGATAAGGCTTTTTCTTTAAGATAATAGATATTTTACTATTTATTAACCGACTCTGTAAAAAAATCTCTATACTAAAAATATTAAAATTACAGTATTACTAGAGAAAATCAATATTGGACAGATAGATATGACTATTTTAATTCTTTTATATTTTTATATGCTGATGATGCTTCTCTTACTGTTTCCTCAGCGGTATAAAGAGTGCCTGTCTTTTTAGAAGATGCAACCGTAAATTTCAATTCTTCTACGAGAGCACTAATTGATTGCAACATTTCTCTTATTGCAGATGTTATCTCGGCAAAGTTTGGAGGACCGTCTTCTGAGTCTATAGTCTTTCTGACTGATTTAATAGTAGCACTTACTTCATCAATAACTCCTGTCTGCTTAATTTCTTTCACCATGTTTTCAGCTTTCATGGACATATTCTCTGCAGTCTCGGCGGTCAAGCGAAGATTTTCTATATTCTTCACCATCGCGGGGTCTTTTAGTGATTCAATTATAGACTGTGCTGTTCTAGCGGTTTCTTTGATTTTGTCTAGAGACATTTGCATTTCCGGTGTTCCAATTTGACGTAGGATTTCTGCTGCGTTAGAAGTGGTTTCCTTTATATCACTTAGCCTCTGGCCCATTCTAACAAATACAATTCTAGTAGTTAATTAGACTCTGGAGAAGTATTATATATCATTTATACATAATCATATTATATATCAATATATTATGTATCAATATATTATGGATTAAATATATGCGATAATATTGTCTGTTATTTAAGAGAATTTTCTTCAGAGAAGGATTTGTTGGTTTATTGTTCAATTTGTAATTGACAGAAGTTTACGATGCATAAATGGAAGAATTGAGAATGTGCCGAATGTTCAATTGCCCTTGTTTTCTTTCTTGACTAATAGGTATACGTGGTTAAATATACATTAGATGTGATTTTGTAAAGAAATATTGAAAGAAGACAAAAGTTATCATTAGAGAAGAGAATGAAATATTATCGATCACGTAAAGAAAGAATAGATTAAGCTTTGATAGTCTGGCTTCGATTAACATTATAACATCGCCCGGTGACTATAATGATATTGTTATTGAACGAGTGATAAATCCATAGGGAGCAAACATAGAAACATGCTAATATAGCTTTACCAAGGTTTTATTGACTCATCTAAAAATGGTAGTTGAATATACAAAGAAGAAAAAGCTAGAAGCAGTGGTAAATAGTTGACATTTCAGTTTTTCTCACTAGTATATTTTTATAATTCCATTTAAAAAAGGTATTACAATGATTAGGAATTACATCTATTATCTTATTGTCGCAGTTGTTGGAATAATATTGACATTCTATTTTTATGCTACTCAAATAAATAAGCCTATGTTTGCACTTGAAGTCGATCCAACTAAAGATACTACAGATATCTCTGGAATACAATATAGAATAAGATTAACAAACATTGGGTCGAGGCAAGTCACAGGAATAATGGTGGATCTTGGCAAAAATGATATCCAGAATTTATCATTTCTTGACTCTGGTCAGTCATACTTCTTTTATCCAAAACCCGATACCATGGTCAACGTAGTAAAAGTCACTGCTAATGAAGGAATACATATTCAAAGCGATTTTCGATCTCCCACAAAGGTTCTTGGTTTACCTGGTACGGGTCGATGATCTGTATTTCTATATATTTACAATTACAAGCATATTCATTTTCATTTGTATTGTCATAATGATACATTATACAGTTGATATAAAATAACATAATGGTCAGAATACGATTAGAATAGCATAACATTAATCGTTTATATTAATTTTTATTCAGCATATTGTTTTGTAATTTAACTAATTATATCCTTAGACAATTTATGAGCAGCTTTGACAGATGGATCGCTATTAATATCTCTTGCATAAGCAAAGTTAATCTCTACAATTTTTTTGATGTTTGATCTAAAGTAATATTATATTTTCACTTCTATGATATCTTGCAAGCCTATGCTTATAACGACATTATGAGAAGACGCATTTATAGGTACAAAGAATATAATTATATACCTTTAAGCTTTCTCGAAATATAGATATTTAAACTTCTAATATTATACTCCACAGCGGTGAAAATTCTTTGAAGTTTAGATCTATTGGTAAAGCAGTAAGTCTTATTGGTCTGGTAGTAGTTGTTTTAGGAAATATATTTGTATTACAGAGCAAATCAGTTGTAGGACCGACATCTTCATTTATGTATAGTAATTCTGAATGGACAATCAATGGTTATATTTTCGTTATAACAGGAATAATAATATCTGTACTTGGTGTTATATTATGGTGGCGGCATTCAAATGAGGATTCGATCTCCCATAGAATTTAACTTCTTTACTGATTATACCATAATCATTCATTCTTTTCCTAGACTTTTAAGAGTATTGTGTAGTGTGCATTTAGGGATGTGTATTGACTCAATATTATGAACAATCAATCAATGAGTTCAAGAAGCAAAAAAGCATTCAGGACTCTTCAAACATTAAATATACTTTTCTCATAAATTCTTGATATACAGTTTTTGCAATTGAAAACCATCAGAGCAAGAGATTACTTTTGTTAGAACGTTAGAAAGAGGCATTTTAAATATAATATAATTACTAGACAATCTTTGGAATAGGTTAATGATTTAGTTCAACAGTGTTCAAATATATTGTTAATTGAAATAGTATATGATTAAAAGTTAGAAAAAGAAGATATTTTATTATAAATAGCGGATCTCGCATTTATTCTAAAATCTAAAATGAATATAAATTCAGATACCTACTTCTATAACAATCAGTGAACATATTATGAAATGGATAATTATACAACATACAAAACTGGGTAGAATACCATGTTCCTAGCTAATGAAAATTTTTATTTATAAAGATGCCGAATTTCATTTCTTCCAGCATATAAAGTAATTGAAGTTGCAAAGGACCGAATGCTATACTAGTGGATGTTCTAATGGTGAACTGAATGTAATAGAATACGCATATGTGATTAGTTTAAAAAAATTATGGAGTAAATAAAAAGATAGATGCTGATGTGAAAGTATTTTCGTTTTATGAAACAAAAGCAATTCATTATTATAAATTGATTAGAAGCGATGGGTTAAATATATCCAAGTATAAATAAGCCCATTGCGGTAGCCATTGTCAACCCCCAAACAACTTTATTCCAATCAAAAATTTTCTGTCCATCTAACATACCAAATGGCATTAGATTGAATATTGCAATCCAACCGTTAAATGATGCACCTGCTGCCAAATATGGATAATATGGATAGTAGTAAGAGGATAAGGCTAGTAGTGCAAAACCCATAACCAAGTTTGTTAATGGCCCAATAAATGCAACTCTGCCAAACCTATTTCTATCTGATAATCCAACCATTACAGCACCAGGGGCTATAAACTTGAATGGCATAATTGGTAGTGCTGATATTGCTGTTACAATAAGCCCGTACACCTGAGCTCTAAATTCTGCCCAACTGCCATAAAATTGAGCCAAGAATTTATGAGCTAATTCATGGACAAGGAATGCACTAATAAATATAGATAAGAACTGCCAGGAAATATATCGGTAGTTGTTTAATGAAAGACCTACTGCAGTAACTAACAAAGCGGCTACAGATAAATGCAGTAATTCAGTTTTTGAAGACTTGATTCTTATTACTCTGGATATCAAATTCAAAATACTGCTACTTCCATTTCCGACATCATGCCCTTTATCTAAAAGTACATCCTTTCTTTTCTCTCTTTTCTCTGCATATTTGTCTATGGATGGACATGAATGATTAATGGGATTTCTATGGATGTGACAAAATGATTCTTGACAGTTATTACATATAAAGGGAACACTTTCATCTACTCCGCAAATATAACATTGAGACATAGTTATCTTACTACCACGACCATTATATGAGACAACCCATGTTCCAGTAAACTTGTGCCTGCCTATATGCTTCTATGTGTTTTGAACACTTTGCATAATGTAACGATGAGTATAGGTTCACAATAAGAATATGGAATTGCTGTTGATAAGATACTATTTGAATTAGTTTGCTTATTATTGCACAAAGTCTTTCTTCTCTTCAAACATATTATATCAAAATGCATAATTAAACCATAGGGTTTTTTTATAAGCAGTAATTATTGTCATAACTTATAGACAACTTGTTTGAATTTTAACTATTATATTGACTGATGAAGATTAGATAGTGGAAGACTTGATAAATCTTACTATGATGTAGATCGTAGTAAAGTGTTAACTCAATTCGTCCCCACTAAAAGCCTACATCTATAAAACTAAATCTTACTTAACCACTCAACTTGGATATCCATAGACAGCGCCTTATTGGACTAGCCTCTGTTTATGTTTTACTTAGGATGACAAAAATCGTTGGTGAAGATTGAGCTATGTATCAACTGAGGTATAGCCAAGCTTGATGTGCGTAGCATCGAAATAACAAAGATCAGTCAAGGACCTACGAGATCATATTCCACTATTTTTCCCATTTTATATGCTTCAAAAAAATTTTTGATCCGCTTTAGTATAATAGAAAAACCTTATCGACTACAGTCTCTTGTACACTTCATAAATCATATATAATTACCTTGTTATATATGAGAGCTTAAAGCTTCGGATATTTCGATAAAAGACTATAGTGATATTCAAACATCTCCAAGATTTAATTCAAGTAGCAGCACGATTATTAAAGTAATTATCTTTTATCTGCTTCTACTAAAGTGCCTACATATTGAATTACACCATCAAATCTCTTTATTTAAAAATACCTTTGCACATATTTTCCCCTATATCAGATGTATCTTTTGAATATAGGCCATAGGAGAAGAAAATGCATCGTTATTATCACCACTTGTCCATATTCTGCCCCCAGAATATAGACAAATACTAAAAAATAGAGGCTATTCTGAATATGAAGTAATATTATTTCAGCGATGCCCAAGTAAAATTAAATTCATCGCTTCTTATAAGGGATTGTAATTAGTTCTCATTTTGGAATTTGAGATTTAAGTATAATATATATCTAAATATTGTATGCGGTAGAAAGTATATACTTCATTACGATTGTTATTAAACATCTGAGTTGCATTTGCTCTATCTATCTTTCTTCCACTCTCCTTCCTAGTAATAGTATCACCCATGACCTAGGTATAAAGTCGAGAGGATAGACTACTCGGGCAAAGGTGTAGTTGGAAATGAACATCCTCTAAACTAATACAAGAGGACAACAAAGTGACAAGCGCATCATTTGGAATAACCTTCTTTATCCTTTCCTGACTCCTATTTTCACACCTTGTTGCGTTACAATATTTATGCTTTTAAATGGATTCTTTTAAGAAAATGGATGAACAACTACTATAAGCAAAGCTGTGTTCAATGTAATTTAAAATTCGTAGTATATTTTAAAGGATAAATTTTATCAAGCTACCAGATACATTTGTATATTTAGATGGTGAACTTTCGATCTTTTTGGAAGAGGTTTTCTGAAACTTTCAGAAACAAAAAGTATCGTTCACATATTATAATAAGTAGCATACTAATTATCGGAGCAGTTATTATATTAATTGTACTATTGTCAGCAGCTTATTCTCCTAGTTGTAAGTCAAATCCTACAAGTATTCTTTCACCATCTGACAATATTGGATCATTAAAGCAGTCTGCTAAAAATACATATCGGCAGATTAAAGTACTCGCCAGGACAGATTGTTGATCTTTCTGGTAGTGTTTTTAATAATACTAGAAAGAATACTAATTCAACACTAATAATAGTAGCTAATCAGACTGGAGGACAGTCATTACCTTGGTGTTATTTCGATCTGCCTAAGCAAAAGATCACACATTTCGCATCAATACCTACTGACAAAAATGGCAATTTTTATTATGATAGCTTAAGCAATCAAAATATTGGAAAATACAACATTACCATTTATCCCATAGATGAACCTCAAGCAAAATATTCAATTCCAATTGAAGTAGTAAATCCATTCTTCACTTTGACTGCTTATTTGTTATATGCTGGAATCATATTTTTTGGATTATTGACGGTTGCAACAATTATACCTTCGAAGAAAGAAACAATGAAAGAGTTTTTTATATTATTTATAAAACCAAACAAGGAACCTTTTGTATTAAGAATTCTATATTATACTCTGAATCTGACGCCATATAAGATAGGGCGCTTTATTTTTATTTCTGGAATGGTTATTTCAATATTAGGAGGACTTGCTCTTACTGATGTAGAAGTTGGAGCAAATTCTCCTGTAGGTCTAATTCTACAACAAGTTTTGGATAGAGATAGAAATCCTCAATTTGACAAAAATAATGGGCTTCCTATAAGGGAATGGGCAATAAATATTGGAGGAAATACTGTTAGTAATAATACTATTAGTAATGACCGTTCATTCACAATTAGTATTCCTTTTTACGTAGTTTTATTAGGATTAGCAGGTGGCTATTTAAGATATCTTTCTAAGGCTGCTTCCAGGCAATATGTTCGTCCTCCTGAGTATATTAAGCCTGAGGAGAACAGTCAGGAATTTGCGGTAGGAACTCAGGCCGAGCTTTCAGAAATGGCATTAGCTCCATTACTTGCTACTGTCGTTTGGCTTTTACTGTCTCAGGGACAAACTACTACTTCAACTACCTATTGGCTTGCAGCAGTTAGTTTCAGTATTGGATTGGTTACTAGAGAAATTATTGATGGCATCAAAAGAGCGATGACACGTTTAAGTCTTGATACAACTAAGCAGTCCTCAAGTAAAGAAGAATAAATGCAAAGTGTTTTCTAAAATTTGATAACAAGTAGCTGTGGTTTATCATCTATACTTATTTCAACTTATGTATAATAGCATTGAAATTACATCACCTATCAAATAAAGAGAATTAATGAGAAACCTAGTGTCCAATTCATTTATTTCAATATTGAAAACCCATTTTTAGCAGTGATATCATTAGTGGAACTAGGGTTTGAACTATCGGCATCATTTTGTATGAATAACCAACTTTTTAACTTTTATAATAATCCGAAAACTTGAAAGTTAACCTGTCTGTTAATTGAATTGGAATTCTTTTTTGAACTGCTATCAGGTCGAGAACCACCGAACCCGCTAACTATGTGGGTTCTTATGCCACTGTAGGAGACCATAAACTGAAGGATATAGTTTTAAAGGAGGAAACTAACTAGACAATAACAATTAGACTGACTACTACGATAAATAAAATCAGTTCTATATCCAATCCAGATAACTCAATGCTAATTAGAGATTTTTATAAACATATAAAAGCTAACTGCACATCTGAAAATTATCAAAATCAGAACCCTAAAGCAATGATAGTTTTTGCCTACTTTATAGATTTAGATTTAATTTTCTTGATATCGAAAGTAAAGACGATATAATATCTTTTTTAAATATCAAGATGAGAAATACAGATATCGATCATGACAAAAAATGCCTAACTATGTGGAATGATTATCTTGGGTGCTTAAAGTATTTCTTCTGATGGCTTCACAACTGCAGAAAAAATAACAGTAATAATATATACACCCCAGATAGAGCAGGTTATAAATTATAGATACACTGAACTCTTATTTAGATGGTATTTGTATGTATTATGGATATTATTATATGTCATCTGAAATAAAAGATCTATTTGATCCTGATGTAAAAGGATTACTTCTAGTCGATAGATATATCACTTGGAATGAGACTAATGCTTTAAAAAATGCTTGTTTTAATCCTTTACATAGTGATCTTATTTACTCGTTACAAAACGCACCCTGTTATCCTGAAGCAGAGAAATTTATTGCTAATCGAAAAGACATACTACAAAAAATAATTGATAATGCTAGGAAGTTAGTTGAATATTGCAAAAATTATTTTATTCATAATCAAGAATCGATAGACTTACATGGCTCTAAAACTAGGGACTTTTATTATAGAAGAGCAGAAGATAGAGATTTAATGAATACCGCTATATCTGAATATAAAACTGCTGAACCTTATAACAAACTCATGGATAAGGTTTATGAGATTGAAAATGAAATGGACAAAAACTTCAGACGGTTTGATGTGACTACATTAAATGAATTAATAGGAGCTTGGGATAATTACCCACAGCTTCTCCAGAAGATAGAAAAATCAGGTAATGAACCTACGATTGATGAAGTCCATCTCAGTCTCCATATTGCTTCTTTTCTGCTTGCATTCAATCTAGTCTTTCCTAAATCTTCCAAATAATGACATTCCTCTTGAATTTTATAAAGCTATTGCTTTTTCTTTGATTATAGCTACTTCACAATAACAGAAGATAAAAGAGAAAAGATAATACTAATGCGACTGTAGTTGATGACGCAATAAGATACGTAGCAGAAAAATCAGAAAAAAATCAAGTCACCACTGCTAATGCTCCTATTGACCATAGTAAAGTAGAAGCAGCTTACCATCAAATCAATTGGTCACCAGAACAAGCCGATATACGACCGAACATGACAATAAACCAAGTCTGTTAAGCAGCCTGAATACTAATGCCTGAATTTTCTTTCGAATTTTCTTCTTAACGGTATTGCGGATAAACCTAAGCTTAGAATTCCTAATGCTTTAAAAATATAATCTTCCCAAACGAGTTTTTCATTTCTTAGCTGCAGAAAGGTAGTAAAACTTCTTTCGGTCGCATTGCCTAAAGGAACTAGACCTTCTTTATAATCAAGTGACAGGGAGTAGGTAGAATGTAAATAGAGGAGCCAAAAAATTATTGACACTGCTATCGTTATCCCACTAAGAAGAAAAGGCATTCGAAATTTTTCACCATATGATGCTAGGCGATAGAATCCAGTTAATGAAAAGTTTCTTCTGAACCAATCAGTCTTTATAACTTTTCCTTGACGGTCTACACTGTATTTTCTCTTCAGCTCCATTTCTCTAATAAAGAAGTGACCAGCTTCATCATACCTAAGTCTATACTCATAATTTTCCCTTAAGTTTCTATATATTGCCTTGATACTCTCTATGTTTATTTTTTTGTATAGTATAAGTTTAGTTTGTCAGCCTCCTTTTCCAGAGAATTCATATTTTTTGTTACCCTCAGCGTATAATGTAGCACTAGCTTGTTCATGATTAAGTTGTAACGAAAGTGATTTTTTGCCATCCTGTGAATAGACATTTATGGTGTTAGTAAAGTAAATGCTATTTTTTACCTCTGAATCATTACTTACCCACTCCAATCCCAAAGTTTCTGTCAAAAAACTTATGAGATTAGCCTTAATATTTTCTAGGTTGTCATTCCAATTAAACAATAAATAGGCAGTTTCAAGCTGTTCTTCATCGACTACCTTGAATTTATCAGTTGGATTCCTGCCCCAGATTACATCTTCACCAAACATAACTCGAGTTATATCTGTGTTGCTAAAAGAGACGTTTGCTAAATCTACTGAATTAAACATGACCTTTTCTTTTTTCAATAACACATAATTAAAGAATCCTCTACGTTTGAACTTGGCTGAAACGAAGTTTGCCTCTTGAAATCTGGTTGCATTAAAATTTGCTTCAAGGAATTCTACAGCGTAGAAAATCGCTTCCTGAAATTTGGCTTCATTAAAATATGCAATGTCATGGAATTTACCTTGACGGAAATCTGCTATGGCATGGAATTTAGCTTCAGAGAAATATACTTCATCGTAGAAGTTAGATAAGGCGAAATCTGATACTTGAAATTCAGCTTTTTCGAAGTGCGCTTCTTGAAACTTGGTATCTCGGAATATTACATTTTCTAATTTAGCTTGAGAGAAATCGACTAGGGCTACGAATTTGTCTTCTGGTCTTCCACGGAATTCAGCTAAAGTAAAATCAGCTTTTCCATGGAATTTAGCTTTATAGAAAGATACGTCTTTAAATACGGATTGACCATAAGAGGAGTCTTTATGAAATTCACATTCGTTAAAAGTCATCCTCGCCATAAATTCAGTTGAAAAGAAATATGTTATACCCATGAACTTTACTTTGCAGAAGCACGCTTCTTTGAATTTGGCTTTATTAAAAGATGCATTTTGAAGAAATTCAGCTTCATCGAAATAAACGAAATCTGCTTTCTGGAAAATAGCATCATCAAAATATGCATCATTTAAGAATTTGCTCTTCTTGAAATATGCTATTTTTGTGAATTCAGCATACATAAATGACACTTCATGGAAGTTCGAATCTGAGAAATCTACCTCCTCGAACTTAGTTAGCATGAATTCTGATTTACTATTGAACTGGGCATTTGTAAAGTTGACTTTAGTAAACGCACCACTATAAAAAGAGAGTTCCTGGAATTCTGTTTGATGAAATGTTGCTTCGCCTATAAATTCAGTCGAATGGAATTCTGCTTTAGCAGTGAACTTGGATGCAGTGAAATCTGCTTCTCTAAATTTTGCGCTCGTGAAATCTACTTCCTGAAAAATGTACCCTTTGAAAGACGCTTTCTGAGAAAATTTAGTTCTAACAAAATTTGCTTTAGCAGTGAACTTAGATAATTATTTCTGCATTAATACTATACTACTTTAGTTGGCATATTCATAGGAGAAAGATTATCCTGAAGGAGTAACACAGGTTCTTTTATTGCGCTGGAAATATTATTCAAAGAGCACTAAATTGTTGGTACTTGTTAGAATTTAGCTGTGCTGTCTGTACAGATTCAGATGGTCCATCTATGTTTGTAATCCTTGGACATCCAATAACAAAAGGATAATCGATATGAAAAGACTAAGGAATGTCAAGTTTGTCCTGATAAAGCTATTGCTTGACAGGTATGGGTTCTCTAAAAAGTACAGACTATGCAGAGTTAATACACGTAGTTATAAAACTATTGCTCAAGATACCAGAAGTTAGGAAACCTTTGGAAGAAAACAAGGATTTATTAGAAAAAATCGATAAGAATGTTAATGATTGGGAGAAGGATATAAAATCATATTATGAAAATACTGAAAAAAAGGACTCCAGGCGATGACTCTTCATATCCAATAATTGCAAAAGTTGCAAAATTAAAGAAAGAAACAATATCAAGAGGATGACACAATTTTAGCACGTATTTGTTTATATTTATCGCTGTCATCCTATACTTGAGTATATAAACACTATGTCTGTACAGGATTTTTTACTTCCTTTGGAGAATATAAGGTTCCAGAGTAAGACATTTGTCCATTATGCAAATAAAAAATATAAATTTTTAATTACAGATAAACGGATAATATTATATGTACAGAGAGATCACCTTATACAATCAGAGGATATTGTTAGTGAGAGTCTCGATAGACTTCAAGGAATTGAATATACGGAAAAGGGACTTGTATTTAGAGAGGCAAAAATTTCTATCAAAGGCGTAACAAACATAGAAATTCGTGGTCCGGCCTCTGATTTAAAGCCTGTATTTCATCTTATAGAATCACTTATTAAAAGTGATGACAAACTATCCATAAAACAAGAATTACAGACCTCTGATCCTTGGCAACTCACCAATATGACAAAGGATCTGAAACATCTGCTTGTTAGAGCAGCCTTTATTAATGAAAACACGTCACAAAGTTATAGTTTTAGTTTTACATCGATATTATTGGCATTTTTGGTTTCCCATGATCCCATATCAAAATGGTTTCAAGAGTATGCAGAAAAGAAAGAAATCAAAATTGATGATATATTGAACTATAGAGAGATATCTAAAGACAAGCTTCAAGAAATCCGTGAAAAACAGATATCGGATGATAATGTTGCTAATCTAAGCTTTGGTAGCAGTGTAACAAAATCGGGAAGGGATATCTTTGACAAGACGCTTGAAATTCAGAAGGGCAGTAATAATGGTCAGTATGCTGATATGGGTGTTCGCCATATTATGGGAGCATATATCTACAATAATCCAACAACAGTCATTGCTCTTAATCATGGAGAACAGATGAGAAAATGGAATTTTGATGCTGAAGATTGGTCAAATAGTTTTTTGGCACAGATTAGTTCATTATTTGAAGTAGAGCTGAACCTTTGGCTAAACATTCATCTTCAAACATTTAGCAAATTACCAAAGATCAGTCCGATTCTGCCAACTTATATTACAAGCGATATGTGGACAACAAAAGATGCCCTTGGATATCGAAGCTACACGTACACATTAGCAAGATTTCTAGGCAGTGATAAAACAACAGCGCCTATTTCCATCAGCATACAGGCTCCATGGGGAGGAGGCAAGACATCTCTTATGAGAATGCTCAGAGACATGCTTGATAAAGATGCTCCAAAAACAGAATCATTTAATTATAAAAGTGTTAGTAATAAGCCAAAAAAAGAAGAGGTAAAAGTAAAAGACATAAAAAAGGAGCTAGCTGAGTGCAAAAAACAAAATAAAGATCATCCAGAGCCTAAAATTCCAGAAAGCATTGGATGGCATATCAAACCAGTTGTAACTATTTGGTTTAACGCATGGAAATACGAAAGCACAGAACAAGTATGGGCAGGTTTAGCTGATAGTATAGTTAAAGGAGTTGCAGACCGTATGGATCCAGTAGGACGCGAATGGTTTTATTTACGTTTGAATTTGAAGCGTAGGGATATTGATAGTATACGCCAATGGATAACAGAGCATACTCTGTCTTACATATGGCAAAATCTCAAACCTTGGTTATCTGCGTCTATAATTGGAATTGGAGCTTCAACAATGACTGCAGTTATAGGAGCAGTAGGACAGAATCCGTATACTCCCTATGCTAGTCTGTTTGGAGCAATTAGCTCTGCTGGTATGGGTGTTTTTCAAGCCTTGGATAAAAAAAAGGATGCAGAAGACAAACCAGCAGCGCTAAGCTTGGGCAAGTTCGTTAAAGTTCCAGACTATAATGAAAAAGTAGGTTTCATTCATAATGTTGTAAAAGATCTACAACTTGTTTTTGAGACTATTCGTGAAGATTGCCTACCAATGGTTATTTTCATAGACGATCTAGATCGTTGTTCTCCAAGCAATATTGCACAGGTTATTGAAGGAATTAATCTTTTTCTTGCAGGTGAATTTGAATTTAAAGACTGTATGTTTATACTTGGAATAGATACAGAAATGGTAGCTGCCGCATTAGAAGTAGATCATAAAGAAGTTATTTCAAAACTTCCGAGTTACCCAACTCATATGCCCATAGGATGGCGATTTATGGATAAATTTATTCAGCTTCCTATTATTATTACTCCAAGCATAGGAGAAAAAGCGCGTAAGTATGCCAATTCATTACTAAACAATAATTATTCATCAGAAGAACAAAAGACAGTCAATAAAAAAGACGAGGATGATGAGTTGGATACATCTTCAGCGGTAAGTGGTAGTCAAAAAGACGTGAACAATAAAAAGGTAACTTTTGATTCTTTTGGAGCAGAACTTAAGGAAATGGATGAAAAAATAAACAAGCTGCCAGATGTAGAAGAAGAATTTTACAAACAGATATCAGAGGCTGCTTGTGACTTTTCTAATAATCCAAGAGACATAAAACGTTTTATTAATATTCTACGTTTTCAACGCCTTCTTATGACAAGTATTGACAAGGGAAAATCCACACCTTCCTTCGATCAGGTCAGTCGGTGGATTATCTTATCGTTGAAATGGCCTCAATTAATAAGATGGCTATACTGGAGCCCTGCTGAAATATTATATGATATAAAAAGTTCCGAACCTTCTCATACCAACTTTGTAAAATCTCGATTGGAAAGACTTGAAAAATGTAGTACCGAAGAGGATTGGTATAATAAATTGAAGGAAGTTTTACAAATCAAAGTTGATGATAACAATAATAACGTTAATTGGATTAATGATAAGAGTCTACAAGAATTTTTTAAACGTGAGAGTACATTATATAAAAACGAACCTCTTTCTTCTGGTGCTGGACTAGGTGTGTACTAGCGGCTCTGTTCACTTAATTTTTTCTTTTAATAAGCATTCTATTATGCATATAAACAAACTGATTCATCCAATTGCTAACATGTTCTAGTTTACAGTTATCTCTTTCTATTCAAGCATACAAACTCTTTTCTGATAGAAAGACTCCATTAGATGTATCTATTACATTAAACCTAAGAGAATCAAATGCCACTAAATTCTGTAGAGAGTATTTGAAGCTAAAACAACTACACAGTCTGAATATGGTTTATGAAGAGATTAAAGATGACATATCATCATTTCTAAAGTTATACAAATTAGCCAAGGCCAAAGACATGGGTATCCAGCAAGTTATTGACCTTCTAGCAATTGCTAATAACGACTTACCAGCCATTGAAGAGCGATTTAAAAGGCTAGGAAATTATGTAAGTATGCTGCAGTCTCAAAAACATACATGCAAGAGAACTCTATACCAATTGAACAATCAAATAGCAATATCAAGCACACTTTTGAATTCTTTTCGTATGTCTTGTGAAAGAGAAAGAAGAGAGGTAGAAAATCTCTCCAATGGAAAGGCAAAACTCGAGGCTACTATAACAGAATTTAAGAGTAATAACGAAGAATATCTTAATAAAATCAAACAGGCAGCTGAAGAAAGTGTGAAAAGTGTTTTAACAAACAGTAAACTTCTCTTGAAATTTGCTACTTTCTCAGTAATTAAATCATTAAGGATGAACCCTGATTTATATAACTTCGTAATACATGATAATTCAAATAATACTACTATTAGCTATGGATCTAACTATCCTTCATTAATGTCAACACAACAACAGCAACAACAACAACAATCATTTAATGATAGCTATACTACTTTGATAGTAGAAGAGGCTGAAAAGCTTTACAATGAGTTAACAACAAAACTGACAAATGAGATTATAGCAGCAACTGCAGCTATGAAGATATCATTACCGTTACCATCATCTAATAACAGTAGAAACTAACCTGTAAGAATGATGTATATGCATATGAACCACAATGACAAATATAATTTATCAACCAGACATTTATAGCAATAACTAAGAGCAATCAAATGATTGATAGATAAACAGATTTTAGTAGGAGCGGTACTTTATTTTATTATGTCAGCAGTTGTAAGTTTCGACACGTTTTTTCAGACTCTTGCACTGTTTAACATTCACATTTAGAGACACCGAAAACAATTTCATCGGGATCAGTACCCTCAACTAAAACAAATGTGGCATATGATGTAGGTAAACCTGTTGAATGACTCACAGGCTAATGAGTCAGATGATAGACGCTATATAAGAACAAGCAATCACTGCTAATATGGGAAGAAGGAGAGGAAATCAAAGAGGGATATATCGTTCCTTATGACTCCCAACTGAATAAATATTTCTCAAACATTTCAGTAGAAACAATAACTAAAGCCTGTCGAAATTGTCAAGCTAAACATGTAGCTCTGATGCATGTGAGCCTGTAGCTCTGATGCATGTGAGCCTGTAGCATTATATATCACACAGCCAGGTCAAGGCTTTGCAAATCAAACGCGCAATTTCATTCATGGATATGTAAATGGATTCTGTAGTATTTGAGCTTTGCATATACAAGGGTTCAATACTTTTTTCGCCATTTTAGTTTTTATATATAATGTCATGGACTGAGTAGAAATAATATACATATTTTGATATTTTTACTCACAAAGAAAATGATTTGTTTTTATTCATATTTCCTCTCGCTAATGGACAGTTTTTTTGAATACATCTTTTCTGTATTGGATTCCAAGTCTATCTTGCGACTATGAGCAATAAACCGAAGAAGTGCTACAGCTTCGGTTAGCTTTGCTTCTAGGACCGGAGCATTTTTCGTCTCGATTGCAAAAGCAACTTGTCCTATTTCCCGTACGAGATGAATAAATGCTGCGCTTGTGTCATCGCCATACTTCATTGTGTAATACTTGATAGGTAGACTTGCAGACATGATAAGTATTGATTGGTACATGACACATATTTATTAGATAGAGTTAGGTTTGACCTGCCTTTATACTATGAGTCTTATTGCTCGATGTCAAGTTGATGTCGTGAATATCATTGTAGGGTCGCCGGAGGTTTTCCGACGCCCAACGGCAATATTCCGCACAATCCTTTTAAACATGGAGATGTTGAATCTAGGGGTGGCTCAGATTTTAAAACCCCTAGGAGTCAGTATGCTGAGCATCATAATGTTGATCGGCATTGTTGCCCTTACAACCGAACTAACTGAATACGAAGAAATAGCCAAAATTGTAGTGATTCCCTCTTTGATATTACTAATCATAGTGACGGGATATGCTATATTTAAGACAGCTTACAACACAAAATAATTGTTTGATTATCTTATCTTTTGTATTGTCTAAGGAATCATGAACAAAGTAATTCTAGATATATCAATTAGGCAATGCAATGATTATGTTTGAACACATCCTTATTAAACCACTCTCACTATGAATTAGTTTGCAGCTAAGGTTGTTACTTCTGTAGTTATTAGATGGTTACTATATTACCGTAACGAATACCTTATAGCCTAGTTGTCGTCGATATCTATACTAGCTACGCTATTCTTCAGTGGTTAATCGTCAAGAGAACAGAGAACAGAGCTAGACATATGTCTACAGCAGGGTTTTATCTCAAGGTATATCTATTATTTAAATTGTGATAATTCTTTTTGATCACTGGTCTATCCAAGAGATACCTTATCTGTAGTATCGTCTTCTAATACTATGTTAGGAAGATTTAGAGAAAACATAGGAGTTCCACTTCCATTTATGAATACTTGAGCACTTGCAATTTCCCATCGTTTCTCCTGTCTTGGTTCAATTCTAATATATGCGCCTGTTATTTGGGTATCATCCATAGGCGGATCACTAGGATTATTGATGCTCGAATCTCTTACATTAGCACTGCTTCCAAATACAATGTCTGGCGCTGTGCCTTGTCTAAATGGATTTGCATCATCAGTTGTTCTCATTCTAAACTCCCTACCATGCTTACCGTCAAATCCTAAATAGACCCTAGTATTCCTATCAGGGTCGTGATTTCCTGTCTCTATGCGGGCTCTAATCTGAGATATTATCATTGGAACTCCTCTTCTATGCTATGCTTAAAAGTGTATCTACTTATTAATGTCGTCGCGATTTTTCTCCTGTTTTGTTGTACTTGATTATTATCCAAGAGATACCTTTTCTCCTGCATCCTCTTCCAGGTACTATGTTTGGAAGCTTTAGAGAAAACATAGGAGTTCCACTTCCATTTATGAATACTTGAGCACTTGCAATTTTCCATGGTTTCTCCTGTCCTGGTTCAATTCTAATATATGCGCCTGTTACGCAATTTTGATCCATTTGGGGTTGTGTAGGATCGTTAATGTCTTTATCTCTTACATTAGCACCGCTTCCAAATACAATGTCTAGCGCTGTGCCTTGTCTAAATGGATTTGCATCATCAGTTGTTCTCATTCTAAACTCCCTACCATGCTTACCGTCAAATCCTAAATAGACCCTAGTATTCCTATCAGGGTCGTGATTTCCTGTCTCTATGCGGGCTCTAATCTGAGATATTGGAACTCTTCCAGTGCCAGTAGTCAGCAAATCTACAAAGCGAGCCGATGGATCATTGCTGCTAATGCGGATTATTGCAGTTTCCTGACTGCAACTCGTAGCAGTAGGGATGTACCTAATTGTGAAGTCAACATGATTGCCAGGCATGATAGCCAATGGGGTACTGGGGCTTGCAACACCGTAAAGCCGTTGGAGCCCATCAGACGTTGGAGGCTATTGATTACTAAATCCTGGACGCCAACATTGAAGATCTCCAGTTTCAAATACTGTGGCCCCTCGAAGACAGTTCCAAATTCCAGGTCATGTTCTAGATCCACGGCGATGGCGGGGCCAATGGGTTTAACAAATGCAAAAACACCTCGGCCATAGGTGCCAGCGCGCAGTTCTCCATTCCTAAATACGAGGTCCCAGACCGGCACTCGTGGAAAGTGAATATCATCGAGTATGTACCACGTGGAGCCGCCATCGACTGAGCGCAGTACACCGAAGTCAGTGCCTACATAGATACAAGTAGGAGTGTCCGAGCCGTCAAGCGCAATAGAACTGAAGGGAATATCTAGCGCAGGCGAAATGTCAGTCCATGTCGATGAGCCTATGGAAGTGCGAAAAACGTGTCCTCCTGAGGCACCGCTTATCCCACCCATCACTGCATAAATTGTGTTGGGATCATTAGGATCGAAAACTGCCCGTATGACATTTCTCCCCGTCGGCAGATCCCTTGTTATGTTATTGAAGGCAACCCCCGACGGTGCGCCCACCGTGGTCGCTAGCGCATTGGTCGATAGAAATACCTGACTACCAACGGCGATGACGACGTTGTTCCCATTAGTCCTTGACACATCAACGTTACCGGTGTTAGCAAAGAAAGAGAGGATACGCCAGCTACCTGCAGCTCCAGCGTTTCTGCTTTGCCATAAATTCTGGTTACCACTGACATATACAATTCCCGCAGTACTAGGGTCTGTAGTAATTGGAAAGAGTGTACATCGCTGGTCGCTCGTCGTACCCCAGGGGGGTGTAATTTCCTGGCTCGTCGGTGTGGTGAAAACACATGGCGGGAAGTCTGCCCCGTCAACCGTCGAAACGAAGACCCTCGTGCAGGGAGCAGGCCAGAATCCACTGGTACCGTAGACGCGGCCGGGCGTCACTCCATCATAAGCTATATCCCAGCCGTCGCCGCCTTGAGGGCTGCTCCAGTTAGGTGCGGCGACTGCCGAGGTAGTCTGGAGGCCATTATCCTGCGGAGCACCCACAGTGACACTGCCAGTGGCATCGGGTCTGATATCTATATTGTAGAACAGGCCTGTCTGCAGGCCGCCTGCGTTGAGGGATGCCCAGGACACCCCGCCATCAGTAGACCTAAAAAGACCACCATCGTTACCATTGAACACAATCGATGCCGCGGGACTAGGCTGCCGAAAAAAGGCCCACGAATGGGTGTCGCCATGTAGACCCGTCATGGTGGTAAAGTTATTTCCTGAGTCGTTTGATCTTGCCTGACCGACAGCGCCGAAGTAAATGATGTCATTGATCCCGTCGCCTGGTGAGCCTGGATCTACAGCCATATGAAAGCTGTATCCGCCCTGTGTATTGGTGGGCATGTTAGTGGCGGTGCGCTGGGACCACGTTGCTCCCCGATCTGTGCCTCCTGAAGACTCCTACCGGGTCGAGGGCGCCTCCGGTTCCTTGCAGGCTCACGTATAGCACCTGCACACCTCCTGCGCTAGGAGGCGAGGTAGGAGGCGCAATATCAACTACGACCTTGTTAAAACCACCCGAACCTATTGCTGTCGCTACCGGGTTACCTGGTGGTGGTGGAGTGGTCGCGCTGAGAATTTCTATCCAATTTAGACCGCCATCATTTGATCGGAACACACCACGTCCAGAAATGCCCGCGTACAGGGTGCGCGAGCCGGCTGGAGTAGATGTGTCAAGCACGAGCGAACGAACATCCCCGTTGGAATTTACACCCAGCGTCCAATTCTGGCCGCCATCGTTGGACCAAAATACTCCGCTGTTCGATGCCAGGTAGAGGATGTCGCTATTGGCAGGATCAACAATGATTACATTGATCCATTGATTTACAAACTGTATGGCGTTGCCTGTATTGCCGGACGGGAAGCCGGAGCCGAGCTGTATCCAGCTACTGCCCCCATCAGTCGATTTAAACAAACCTGCTTGTGGCCTGCATGGTGAACGTTCCCGGGACAGTTTGACGTGCGCTAGTGCCTACATACACTGTATCAGTATTATTTGGGTCAATCGCAATGGCGTTGGGCTCCCCTACAATAAGTGATAGTTGCCGGTCAAAGATCGGTGTCCATGTGGTGCCACCATCTTTGCTCAGCCACAAGCCTCCGCCCTGCGTGCCTCTATAAATGATATTTGGATTAGAAGGACTAATGGCAATTGAGGAAACTAAACCGTTGTCGCTGCGGTTCCCGATTACATTGCAGCTTGAATCCACCTGAACTCCAATCATAGGGCTAGGACCGATGGGAGCCCATACCCTTCCGTTCAGCGTCATTTCTGAGACTCTCTGTCGGTCTGCTCATCGGCTGTTGGCTGGGACGTAGACGTCGCATTAGAAGGATTTGATGCTTTCTTGGCCGGTGGCTGCACATCTGTTGGAGGCCGCACTATCGATCCAGGTAGCTGCTGCCATTGCTTAAGTGCACGTCTATAAGCCTCTGGAGTCGGAGCCATGCCTCCTTCATAGTGGCGTGCAATGATCTCTTCATGTACCTGTCTCTCTTTCCCAGGTTCTTGTGGTCGCTGACCTTGGCCTTCCTGCTCTCCGGAATTATTACTGTCTGTTGCTCTATCAGACTTATCCTCTGAAGATCTATTTTTCTTGCTTGCCACTTGAAAACTTGATGCTTTAGTTATATATAAGTAGTTAGTAGTATAGTACGGCTCTGTTCACTTAACGATTTGTAATTGCTTGTTATGATAACCTATGAATAGATTTAACCAATTCCACACATGTAATAATTTACAATTCTTCTTTCTGCAAGGGAAATAGTCATTATCAAAGCATTCTGTGTTCTATCTTTTATGTACTGCATTGTTCTTTCTATAATGCTTTTCTCATAAGAGGAATGGATATGATGAGGCAATCTCAAGAACCTACAAGCTTGTGGATACCAAGTACCTCCATCTGTGGAAACTGGATGTTGACCATGAATCCCAACTAAGCTTGAAATAAATCGCTCAGCTAAGAGCATATTTCTCTCTTTAGATATACTAATTCTATGGATTTCCTTACTCTCAAGTTCAATAGCAACCCAAAGCCATATCAATTCTGAACCAATTTTTATTAATATTTCATCGATAATGAATTTCTCGATTTTCTTTTTTCTTTCAAATATCTTTTTGGGTTTATACTTTTGTATCCAATTCCAGATTGATACATGATTTCTCTTTATAAAACAAAACGATAATCTTTCGGATGTCTTTCTTAATGAAAGACCTGAAAAATAAAAATATAGACCATAGCCAATATATTCTGAAGATGTTCTGTTTCTTGTATTCATAAAAAGAGATAGGACATCTTCAAGCTATAGATTTATCGTTAAGTGAACAGAGCCCTATATTTAGCGGATCGCTCTCGTAATTCTTTACGTATATCTTTATTATTTCTAAATTGGAATATAATCTGTTCCAACTCTGAAATTAAGGTATTCACGATAGTAATATTATTAGTATGATGGCTTAGCTGCCTGTTTATTTTTTCTCTTTGATTTAATAACCCTTTAGTTAATTTTCTCTTAACCTCAGTTATCTTGTACTTAAAAGAATCATTACTATTAAGACGACTGCATCTATAAAACCAATACGCTAGTCTTAATACTAAAATTAAGTCTGGCTCGTTATGGAAATGCTTAGTCAAATAAAGATTATAGAGTGAGTCACGAAGAAACAATTTTGCCAGTCTGCCTAATTTGAGTTCTTCATTTGCTGATATCCAGCCGGATAAAACATCTTCGGGTGTCGCTTTTTCATAAATTAAAGACTTAACATTAAAATGACATTTGCAAAAAGTAAGATAATTATCATCTACCTTTTTAGGCTGCAGTATATCATTGGAAGTCAACAGCTCGTTTTTATCTGATTTCTCGAAATTCGTAAAATCCCAAATTACAACATCTCCTGATTTAAGTATTGGATATATAGGATACTTAATAACGTCCACGTTAATGATAAAGTGTATTACATAATTTAATACGCTCCTTTATAACAATCTCTAAAAGCAGAGTTGTTCTTGGTCAGGCTCTGTTAACGAGAATATATTCATCAATTAACCTCCGAATAATCTCTATTCATTAAGCAAATAAACCAGCATAAACGACAACAACTATACAGAATATAAAAGAATTCATACTAAAATAGATTAAGCTTTTTCGCTCAATATATCAGCTAGTGAATTACTTCTATCTGCCAGATGGGGTTCTACGTAATGTTTGTGCCAATATACTAATTCGCGATATATTGGTATTGCATTAATAAGTTCTCTAGCTTTGGTAAGTATTATTGCCTTTACCTCAGGAATATTTTCAAATTCCTCTACTTTAATCCTATCAATCACTTTCTCTCTTTTTTGTTGCATCAGCTTGTCATACTCTTGTCTAATTCTCTCCAGTTCTTTAAACCAGTCTGGGAGTGGCCCTTTAAAATTTGGATTAAGTATATTTGTGTATTCACGGAAGGCCTGAGCAATTCGTTTATCATCTACTGGATTAGTAGGAGGATACTTCAAAATTTTCTTTTCTATTCCTTGAATGGTTTTTACATGCTGCATTATTGAATATACCAATACCTCTCTAGGATTAGCAGATTTCTCTTCTTTCTTCCTAATATTATCTATATAGTGTTTTTTTCTTTTGTGAGTTATAGAGTCATAATGCACTACGTAATTATGGAGATATTTGTCCGAAAATGTCTTGAAGCGTCTTTTCTTTTGAATAGTTTCAGTTTCGAAATCTTTTTCCTCTTCATCAACCCACTTTCCATTAGCAGCAAGGGTTGTTTCAGGTGAAACTGCGTAACGACTACTTCTTACCCAATCTCGTTGTAAAGAGCCGGGCTTTCCACATTTTGAACAGATGGAGGTGTCTGCGCTTTCTTGACATTATGAAGTAATTACACCTAACAGTACTTCCCTCGTACTTCTAGATAATAAATATAATCTAGAAAATCATGTTATATCATGAACAAGCAGAACTAAGAAAGGTGCAAGCTGGCTCGGACAGAAGCTTTTACATCGTGTTGCCACGTCAATTTGCAAATAAATTAAAAATTACCAAAGGAGATTATTTTACATGGGAGCATGTAGGCGACTCCCTGGTTGTGCGAAAGGCAGTATTTAAGCAGAGACATAATGACAAAACATTACAACAAAGGCTACATGGAGTCTGAGAAAACAGAAGAGGTTCACGAGCGCAGAACCTGCGAAGGTGAGTTTTATTAAAATGTACTTCGATTTCGCTGATGTCAATGACTCGGTGATGTTCTGTGTGGATCTAATGCTAAGAGAAGCCAGAAAAGAGGATAGGTTAGTTAAGCAATTGTTCTATGTCATATTAAGCGCATACACAAATAACCCTCTCAACCTTGCTGTCAATGCACCTACTGGTGTAGGAAAAAGCCACGTCATAAACAAGGTCCTCGAATATTTTCCTAAAGCTGATGTGGTACCGCTTGCAGGTATGAGCGAAAAGGCGCTGTTCCATAGAGCAGGTATTTTGGTTGTGAAAAATGAATCTGGTGATTATAAACCAATTGACGAAAGCATAAAAGAAATTGATGATAAAATAGAAGAGAACGAAACTGAAATAAAAAAGACAACCAATAGCGACTTAAAGAAAGCACTGCAAAGCAATATAAAAGATCTCGAAAAGGAAAAGGAAGATCTATTAAAGAATGCCAAGAAGCTTATTGATTTATCGCACAAGGTCCTGATATTTTTTGACAGTCCAAGACCAGAATTTTTTGCTGCTATTATGTCATTGCTATCTCATGACAGATACGAGATTGAGTATGAGTATGTTGATACTCATAATGGAATAAAAACTAGAACTAATATACTAAGAGGCTGGCCTGCTGTAATATTTGCACAAGCCATAGACTATAGTAACAACTCCCGTTATGATGAGATCCAGCGTCGATTCATTATCACAAACCCTAAAGATGACAACAGAGAAGTATGAGCGGGCAGTGGACCTGATCTCTGATAAGCATGGATTGCCTGACCTAGCCTATCAAGCCAAAATCGTAAGTGATTTAGATAAGGAAAAAGCACGTGAGATAATTCTGGGAATTAAAGACAGGATGCAACAGATTTGCGATAGAGTCAAGCCAGGCAAAAACAATGTGTTGGTTCCATTTCATCAAACTGTAGCAAATTCACTGCCTAAACAAAATGCTTCTGATATGACCACAGCTACCAGACTGTTTGGAATTTTAAACTTGTTGCCAATAATCAACATCGACAAAAGACCGAAGATAACAGTAAGAGAAAAAGGTAATCCTGTGATACAAACTATACCCTTTACTCTGTTTGAAGACCTGCGAGAAGTGATATTTCTAATGGAATATGCAACTGGAGTAAGACCATATATTTTGGAATGGTACTACGATGTATTCTTAGATGCATATAACTCAAAGGCAGAACCAGACTCAAGAGAGAAAGATGACAAGATAATAGTGGAAAAAAGAATAGCATTAACCACAGAACAGCTGGTTGAGAAGACCAGAGAAGTTAACAATCAAAGCCATACTACAAAAAAGCTTCTGGAGACTTACATCTATCCTCTCATAAACCAAGGGTTCATAGACAAGACAGAAAGCGAACTTGATAAAAGGTCCAACGTATACTACCCTGTAGTCGCTATTACAAGAACAACAAGAAAATATATTAAATTATTCGAAAATGATAAATCGAATAATTATTTACAACAAATAAAAGTTCCTGTTAGCGATTCTAAATTATTTCCCGATAAAAGATATCTAATCTCTAAAATTCAAGGTGTCTTGAGATATTATTCTGAAAACTACGATTTAGAAATAAAAATAAAAGATCATAAAGGCCAGACCATAATAATAGAGGAATTAGTAGATCAGTATTACAAGAACCCAGAGGAATACTTTAATACAAAATATATTAATGACGAAAAGAATAAGCAGGCAGCAGCGGCAAAAGATTTCTCCTCCTCTGCGACAGTAGCGAATATTTCCAACACCAGCAGCATCCAAAATAACATTATATATGAAAAATCTATCATTTGTTCTAAAGTAACGACATATAGTCCAGTTCGCCAGGACTTGTCCTCGTTCTTCCTTCAATCCACTCCATCACAAGAGCAAAATAATTTAGCGAAAAGTGGGTTGTTAGAAGAATATCGGGAAACTAATGAAATCGATAGTGAATTACAAGAAAACTCTTATCAAAATGTGGAAAAGTTAAGTCCTGAAGATAATGCTTCAAATAAATTATTCGATTCAGTCGAAAACGAATAATTTAATATATCCTAATGAAGTAGAATGGCAGGATAAAGAGGATTGGCGGTCTTCTATACCGCCTACTATAGCATCATCGATTGATCAAGTATCGCCAACTTCCTCACCACAGTTGCAGGAGAAAGAACACAAGAGGTTCAATTGCTTTTACTGTAGTCAAGTTTATTCAAGTGATATGGAGCGTGTTAAACATATAGACTCTGAGCATCCTGGTAAAAATGTACTATCCAACACCAGAGGACTTTGAGAAGCGTTTATTATAAAATATAATCGGAGGTCTGCTAGTAAAGAGGGAGGCGATAGAAAATAATTATAAAAATGGTTACTGGGGTAAATATCTTAAAAACGCAAGAGACCCATAAAAGAGACCCGTATAAATTATTTAATCACTCTCATCTCAAAAACAAGAATTCGTACATTGGTATTGTATTTCTTGCAATACTTATGAAAAATCGCATTTTACGGAGCTTACGGAGATCTACGGGTCTCAATCAAAAGTTCAGTAGCCCCGTAATGTCCCGTAAAGAATATTTTTTCGTTAGAGAAGGAGGAGAATTGTTCTAGTGGGTAGTAATTATAGTCACCATGACGTGAACATTGACGACCTAAAGTATTACTGCTTCTGGTGTACTGGAATTCAGCGTCAGACAATGACCTACATAGTGTTTGACCTTAAATTCCACTTGTTTGAGAATCATAGAATGGCTATGGTCAAAGTACCTGTCGGTAAAGGTGGAGGTATGGACGCCCGATTAGAGTATGCGGTGGATCAATGCAAGCGACTGACATCTTATGTAAGAGACGAAAATTCTAATCCTGAAGTAAAAGCAGCCCTGCTTTCCTCTTCTCCTCCGGCAATTTCGACGTCGGAATATCCACCACCATAACAGGAGGCTATCTAATAGCCATGGTTATGACGACAATACAGCCACCTTCTTCTTCGACTCGAGAACAGAAGGTTAATGACGCAGTGGACTTTACCCTCCAACACTCCCAAGAACCCATATTCCCGCGGACCATAATGACTGCTGGGACCCCAGGACAGGTTGTAGTATCCTCCAAGGATCAGATCCTGGCATATTTCAAGGCTGCAAATTACAAGGACTGCAGAATCAATGCATTTCCCAGATACACATCCTACAATGGCATAAATAGACAGCCGGCTAACTTTATCTTTATAGATCTGGATCTGACAAATTTCTCAAATGATAGAGTGAAATTGGACCGGGTCAAGGACAGGACTTGCAAGAATATTCAGAAGGCTTTCGGCGATAACATACAGCCGACAGTCCTATGGACCGGCGGAGGATTCCACATCTATCTACCGCTAAGCGGCGACATCATACCAGAACAACATGAAGTGTTTGCAGAGTTTGCTGATTGGTGGAGAATTAACAGGAACAAAGATTTGACTTCTGTGTTTATGGGCTTTGCAGAGCGATTCTTTACAAATGGTAGATGCGATAGAGCACATACACCCACGGTCAAATCATGTTTACTTCGGGTCCCATATACTATGAATACAAAGCGACAGCCAGAGCAAGAAGTTGCAATAATCCAGCCTTGGAACGGTGAGCGAGGAGCGATTCAATATGTTCTCCGGGACTTTAGATATTACCTATTTGATAACCGCTTCAAAGATAAGATCGAGGAGATGAAGCGGGCCAAAGAATCTGAATCTGAGGAGAGTCGCAAGAAGAAATGGCTACATCACTCCAATAATGGCGGCTCTGATATCACCGGCTGGATTGAATGCCTGTTGCAAATAGGAATAGGAGACTTTAGAAAGAATGCAGTAAGCCTTATTCTTGCACCGTACCTACTATATAAGAAAAAGCTTTTACATGAACAAGCAGTGCAAGTAATACAAGACTGGTTGCAGAATAAATGCAGTCCTCTATCAAGACTAAATTTAATGCAGAATACCTGATAAGATCTGCAGTAAATAATTCGTCAAAAAAGCCCCAAATATACCATATGAGTTTTGATACTCTGGCAAAGTATAATCCAGAACTACATAGACGCTTGCAACAGGAGATGTCACATTCATAATGACTATTAGTGCAGTTGCAGCCAGTATAAGATTAATCTACATACGAGAAGATCCACTCGCGAGATATATCTCCTGTGGGTTTTGCTCCTCTTACAGGGCAATCGATAAACCATTTCTTGCACTGCATATGTTAGAACGACATGAGGAAGATCTGATTGACGCACCAAGGGTAGGTAAGTCATTATGACTTACCAACATACTATACATTAGAACAGCGCGCAGAGGTTATAGTGGATATTATAGAGCGAAGGAATTTGAGGGCAGGCTGGCTTGCAACGATAAGAAAGTAGATAGGAAGGTAAGGTAAGGTAGGTGTTTAAATTACAATAATGGATTTCATTCCAGAGAATGCAATAATAAGAAAAGAGTATGTCAAATGTGGTAATAGAGAATGTAGATGCCTATATGCATCATGAAAAAATTCATGTGCCATATATGTACGCGTATTGGAAAGACAAAGGCAAACTAAGAAAGAAATACATTGGCAGAAGTTGGAATGATTGGGCCTATAACAGAGCAGCAGGAGAAGATTGTGATATAACAGACTACTACTGTTCGAAAGGTCGAGTTTCTTAAAAAAACAGGTAGAGAGTAGTGGTGGTAGTAATAATGAATTAGCTAAAGAATATGTAGATAGATTACATGGTAAAGGCCGTAAAGTAACTCTTGAGTGGGCATATAAGTGTGTAAAACAGCGTGTCTTAGAACAACGACTTTTGAACATTATGTCTATTGTAGAAGCAAAACAAAAAGGTATTAAAAATAGTAGTTATGAGAACTTGAATAATTTCATTACTTCTGAAATGCAAAGTAAAGGACTCAATCCCACAAATGAGGAGGATATTGACAGTTACCTAAATTCTGAGTTTAGGTAACTACTACCCTACTTACTATCATCATGTCATCGTCACCATCACCCTCATCATACTTAGACTCCTCCTCTCCTCCTTCTACTCCATTCTCCTATTACTGTGCCAGATGTACCCACCATGTAAAATACCATGTAACCTAGTTTCCAAAGCTCGGTACATTAGAGGAATTACTATATTGGGAAGGTAATAGGCCGCCAGTAAAATGTACAAGTTATGGTTGTAAATACAATAATTTCGAAGAGCTCAAAGAAGAAAGGACAAAAGATTATGTGGATTCATATCAAGGAGGGAAGAGAGGCAAAGTTTTCGAAAAAATTCTCTAAAATTGTAGCAGAAGAAGAATCTATTACTAGTCAATTAGTAAAAATAAGAGATTGTGGAACAGTTTCTGTTCCAAAAAGAGGAAGAATCTATTACTAGTCAATTAGTCCCTCACGATTGGGGGAATTTAAAAGAAAAACTCAAAGAAGAAAGGACAAAAGATTATGTGGATTCTTATAATTCTGGTTCCTTAATTTTATCTAGATAGATTCGCTCTCCATCTGTATACATATGCAGTTTATCATCTTTCTTTATGTTTATAGCTTCGACTATTGTTCTAGGAATTGAAACAAGTAGCGGCACATAGTCTTTATCGCTTCTAGCAGCGCGCACATTTACTATATCATGAGCAAGCACTTTTTTTGTCATCAACTATTAAAGACTATTATTCATACCTATATAGATATTGAGTCTAGTAGTTTATCTTATACCTGTAGTGTAGAGCATAAATTTATATACCACATATGTATAGTAATAAATGAATATAAAAGACATGATTTCAACAAAAGATCAAGTACAACATCAACAAAAAAGATTAAATACAAATGGAAATAGTGTAGTAAGTACAACAACAACGTCACAGCAGGCAACAAGGACAAGGACAACAGCAGCAAGGACAACAGGAATATGAAGAAGAATTTTTATCAATTCCACCAACTAACGTAATTGACGATTTAGGAATGCAGAGACTTCAACAAGTCACAGCAGCAGAGGAAGCATATAGCGCAAGCAGGTTTTCAGAGATTAGATTCAAGGACGGGGATACAAAGATAGTAAGGATAAATCCAACAAAGACAGACTTTAGAGAAGAGGTATTTGAGAAGGAAGGAGAGGCACCGCAAAAGTCTATGAAATATGTCTTTACAGCTTCTGAGCGCATAGATGAAGGGAAGTGGACACGATTTAAACTTATGAAGTTTAGTCCAACATGGGGTAAGGGTATTGTGGCAAATATTGAAGAGGGTAATCTTACTTTGAAGATCACAAGAAAAGGCAGCACTATGTCAGATACAGAGTACATTATCGTAACTAGTAATGCAAAGTAATGAAGTAAAGCAAGCAAGCAAAGAAGTAAAGTAGTAGTGGTAAGAGGAAGTAAAAAAGTAAGGAAGTAAGGAAAAGCGAGGAAAAGGAAGAAACTACATTGGAAATAACAATAACAACAATAACAATAAATCCTGAATATGAGAATCTAGTGTCAAAGCTGTCAGAACAACAATTTCAGGCATTAAAGGAATCTATCAAAAATAATGGTCAGTATATTCCCATCATTGTCAATCAGAATGGTGTTTTAATTGATGGTCATCATAGATACAGAGCATGTAGTGAGCTAGGGCTTGAACCGGAGATTCAAGTAAAATGCTTTGACGATCCCTTACTAGAATTACTCTATATAAAAGACATTAATGGGAAAAGAAGGCATATGACTGATGCACAGAAGATTGAGTTTGGTCATAAATTCAAGCATCTCTATCAAAAGTTAGCAGAGAAAAATCAGTCATTAGCAGGCAAATTATATGGTAAAGGAAAAGGAAATAGTAGTGATAGCTCTGTTTCATATGAAACACAGCTATCTTCTGATTCTTCTGATTCTTCTTCTATATCATCACCGATATCACCATTATCACCAACTCTACTATCGCCTATAGGTAGAGTTGATAAAGTAATTGCCAAAGATATAGGAGTATCAGCTACTACCTTCTTCAGAGGCGAAACATTAATCGATGAAAGTCCACAAGAATGGGAGAAAGTTAAATCAGGCAAGATTACAGTCAATGAGGGGTATAATGAATATAAAAGACAGAAGAATTATGAGCAGTCTAAAAAAGAAGCATTGGAAAAGCAAGCAACAATTCCATTACCTGAAGGATTCAAATTAATTAATGGTGATTTTATCGAATACGGCAAAGACATCCCAGATAATTCAGTTGGTGCGATAGTCACCGATCCACCTTACGATCGTCATTCGTTGTTCTTGTATGATGCAGCATTCAAACTTGCAGCTCGAGTACTAAAACCAGGTGCTCCTATGGTGTTTTATTTTGGAAACGGTATGCTTCATGAAATACTGGATTGTATGAGAAATGCAGGCCTTAGATATAATGGTCTAATTGCTGTAAAGATGACAGGCAAACATGCAATTCTACCTGAAGCACAGATGTATGCAGGATGTAAATTTATGCTCTATTGTTTTAAAGGAGAGAAACTGGCAGAATCAATTGGATACACTCCCACTTTTATAGAATCAAAGCCACCTGAAAAACAAGAGCATCCTTGGGAACAATCGGTAGTAGAGGCACAAGAGATTATCGATAGAATTACATTAGAAAATGAGATAATACTTGATCCAATGATGGGCATAGGTACTAATGGGAGAGCTGCATTAAAACTCGGAAGGAAGTTCATTGGAATTGAAAAAAATCTTGTACATTTTGGAAATGCAAAAGGAAAAATAATAAAGGAGCGAGAGAAACTACTGCTGTCTGCTGATGATGTAAATAACAACAACAAGATGAGTGAGTGATATAGCGATGTTAATTTATGAGGAGGAGGAAGGGATTTGGTTAGTAATAGTATTAGTTAAGTACTAATATTATTATGTTACTAGATATCCTTTTGATATCGTCATGATATTTTCTGATATTAATTCATTTAATTTAGAAAAAGTTTAATAAAGTTTCACATTAATAACAATCGTATATCGTATCTATGAGTAATAATAAGAATACTGGTGGTAGTAGGAGAGCGGCAACGATAATAACAATAAAGAGAACCTAGATGATAGAAGAGACTTAAGAGGAGGAGGCATAGGAGAAGAAGACAACAACGTTTTCAAAGTAGAAAATCCTATTTATTCTTCAGCACCGTTTTCATTTCGTGGTGGTAGTAATGGTGATAGTAATAGTAATAATAATAATTATGGTCGTAATCATTATGGCGAACGAACACCATCCACGACTGCAGGCCGATTAAAAGAACCAAGAGAAGGACATTCTAGAAAGAAACAAAAAGTGTTGGCCAATTACAGAAAAGATATGGTATTCTCTCTTTCAAGCCAAGGGTATAATCAAGCACAGATATCCGGCATATTACACGTAAATCAAAGTCTTGTATGTTTAACAATGCAACAACTTCGTAAGGACGCGGCGGCTTCTATGCGGCAATTCCTTTCTGAAAAACTACCTTTGATTTATAATGAATGCTATGAAAATATATCGCAGGTTATTAATCGCAGTTGGCAATTAGTTAATGATAAACATACTCCTATTCAAGCTAAGATTGCACTACTCAGTCTCATATCAGATGCAACCTCTGCAAAGATGGAGTTATCTTCTGGAGGAGAAGTGATTGAGCAAGGAATTGCTTATGCTCAGAATATGAAGAATAGATATGTGGAGATAACTAAGACTACGGATATACTGCACGATGTTTGGATAATGACGATAATAACAATACTTATTCTACCAATAATACCAGTACTACTGCTACTAATGAAGATTCTTCTGATATAGAAGATAAAGAAGAAGAAGGAGATGAGAATAATGATGATGACGATGATAATAACGATAATAATGATAATAGTAGGAATAATAACAATAACGATAGTACAACAGCAATAAGAAGAATGGTAAAGTCTTTTGATTTAGTTTATTTATTTAGATTATAATTTAGTTAACATTAAAAAGAAGTAGAAGAGATAGAAGATAGAATGATAATAATAATAATAATATGGTAATGATGCATTCCGGTTTACGAGCACTTCAGAAGAAGACTAGAGAAGAACAACCCCATTCTCTATAACGAGAATGCTATGAAAGAAGAACGCTTTCTTTCTCTACTCAAAGGTAAGCCGTTCTGGATAGAAGATAAAGACAAACATAAAGAAGAGGATTCTAAGTATGGGGATTTGTGTTGTTGGAATCATATAGTTGGTCTACCAAAGAAGGGTAATGAAGGAACGGAGAAAGCAATCTTTGATTATGAGATGGATATCTTACGTTTATTAGAAGGAGGAGAGCAGGAAGAGGGGAAAAAAATGATGAAAGAGGAAGAAGAAGAAAGGAGGAAAGAGAAAGAAGAAAAGGAAAAAAAAGCGGAGGAGAAGAACAAGAAAAGGAAAAACTGGGGGAGGGAGAAAAGAAGAGCAAAGAGGGCAAAGAGGAAAGACAGAAAAGAAAAGAGAAAAAGAAATACATCTGGATAAAGAAATCTACCGGTCTTGGAATTAGCGAGTTCTTTCTAAGATATATTGCCTTTATTTGTACTAGAGATAATGCACTACAATACAAACGAATCTGTGTAGTTACGGGTCCTCGAGTTAATTTAGCAGTCACTCTTATTGATAGATTAAAGGTGATTATATCGCAAAATTCAGGGATTGTATTTAACACTAAAGAGACTGTACTTGTACTAAATCATTGCATTATTGAGGCCTACCCCAGCCATCATTTAGATGCGATGCGTGGACTTACGGATGTTAAATTAATCCTGATAGACGAGGGAGACTTTTTCCCACCAGGGGAGCAAGAGAATGCCAGGATTGTATCAGAGAGGTACATTGGTAAATCAGATCCTATCATTGCAATGGTGTCAACTCCTAATCTACCGGGAGGATTATTTGAAAAGATAGAGTTAGAAGACGACAAGACTTGTATCTATCATAGAATGTTTCTACCTTACACAGTAGGATTAGGGAAAGTTTACACTCAACAAGAGATTGCAGAAGCAATGAAATCTCCTTCCTTTCAAAGAGAGTATAATCTGCAGTACGGCTATGGAATTGGTAATGTTGTTACACCTTCTGAATTAGACTCTGCTATGTCTTTGGGTAAGTCAATGGAACATTTACTAACGGGTAATGTTCATACAACTAAAACATTAGGGATAGATGCTGGATACGGTTCTTCAAAATTTGCTTTTGTAGTATCAGAGTATATTGATGGTAAAGCTAGAGTTATTTACAGTAAAGAATTTGAACATGCACATCATGAAGCTATGGTTGATATTGCTTACAATTTGATTGTTGGTCCTTATCATATTGATAAAGTCTATGTGGATGCCGCTAACGTATCTTTCATAAAGTCTCTTAAGCAGAGGTTTGGAGACGAGATAGTAGATTATGAGCGAGATCCTTTTCTTTACAGTAGTAGAAGAATAGTACCCTGTATCATTTGGTTCCGGACATGGAACAAAAATGATTTCACATTTGAAGTTTCTGTTTGGAAATGGATTGATTGCTATTCATCCAATGAAACACCAGCAACTTATTACACAGATTAGAGTTGCTCGTACTTTAGAGAATGGAGGTTTGGATAAGAGCAAGGGTAACCTCACATACGATCTCTTTGACGCATTCCGACTTTCACTTTTGAGATATACCCAAGATGGTATTGAAGTTATATCTAATAAAAGGAAATAATAAGTGATTGATTGAATGATTGATTAACTAATTAAAACAGTTAATTTGAAAAAATATAGAAGGTAGTAGTACTAATGATAACACAAGCCTGATCCTACAAGTATTATGAATCCTAGAATTTGGCCTGTAATTTGGAATATGCTATGCTTTACAATGACAAACTCATAATGACAGTTGACAGAGAAAAACTGATATTCAGATGGAGTCAGGTAATGATATAATAATAATAATTATTATTATTAACGTTCAATAAGCAGATAAATAAATAAATATAAAAATAAATGAACAAACTAAAAAATAATCACAGTATAAAAACTTTTATATTACATATCTGGCTCTGTTAACTTAAGAATAATTTTTCCCTTTTTAACTTCTCTATCTGCTTAATTGCTATATCCCAATCAAATTCTAATTTCTTTATTTTTACAAATCCATTCCTGGTCAACAAATAAGTCAAGAATTCTCCATCTTTTACGCTCAGTTTTTCTCTAACTTTTTTAGGTAATGTATCCCTTCCTCCCTTCATTATTCTAGAATCTCCTAAAACTTTCTCAATATACATGCTAGTATCTACTTAAGAGATATAGAAAACTGTTAAGTTAACAGAGCCACATATCTCTTTTTTAGGCTGATATTTGTATGAAGAATATTACTATAGCTCTGGTTATAACATTAGCCGCTAGTTTGATAGTTGCACCAGCAATTGATCTTCAGCCAGTACAAGCCGATAAAGGTGGAGTACCTAATACCCATTCTGCTGGACATGGTAAAGGCCGACATGGGAGTCACACATAATGAAATCTGAAACAATAATGCTGACAATCGCTCTTGCTCTGGCTATAGCGATAGTAGGAGGATTAGTAGTTGTACCAGCGATTGACCAACAAGTACATGCTGCACCAAAACAGGGACTCCTTGGCACTAAAAAGGAATGTAGAGATACTGTTCTTCAAGGCGGTGAGACAAATCGCAATGCCTCTCTTACCTGTAATAGTCTTATGTATAATTGATAGATGGATAGGAGAATGAATAAAGAAATGAAATCTGAAACAATAATGTAAGAGTTGCTCTTGCTCTGGCTATAGCGCTAGTTGGAGCATTGATAATGATAATAGAATAACTAATTAATATTTTTATTAAAGATCATTATAATAAACATAAGCCAAGAATATCAAACTTGGAAGAAAAAAAGTAAGGAATGAATGAAGGAAGGAAGGAAGAGAATAACACAACCATGCAATATTACAATAATAACAATAACAATAATGACGACGACAATAATAATACTAATATCAGAAATATCCTAGATACTTTATTGCCAGACTATCATGAAAATAAGATATGTACTATGTGCCAAAAGGTTCAGCCTTTACTTGTAGAAGAAGAGATTTATTATAATCAGGGAAGAAACAAACGTCTAGCACTTTAATTGATGAACCCTTCGTGTTTTGGGGCTGGTCGACTGTGGATCAAATTTGACATGAGTTTTAGACCTGATTTAATCTGCGGTCATGTGATTCTTTTACTTCGAATCTCTTTAATCACAAATTCTACATAATCTTTCATTTCGCCTTCCGTCATTGATGCCTCAACTCCAGACTCCTCTTCCATGGTAGCTGATGTTTTCTTTAGAATTGTTAGTACCTGCGTTTGTATTTCCCTTTCCATTTCTGCAGTGCCAATACTATCCAATAATTTTGATTGCTCCATAACAGATTTTCTTATTGATTGGCGCAAGGTCAAGTCCTGAGAAAGTGAAATAGCTGAAGTGAAGATTCCAACGAGTAACAAGAATGCTCCTAGCGGAATAAATACTTCTGTGATAAGGCCATAAGGAGGCAAAGCCTTATACTGCAGGGGTGTTATCGCAACAGAGCTGAAAAGTATAGTCATCCCAATGCAGGAAATTAATAGAGATTTTCTAACACTATGCTTTGGAACTACAGTAGAAGCTATCAAGAAAGATAAGCTGAATAGAAAGGCGCCAACTGGTTTTGAAGCACTAAAAAGAATCGTATATATCACACTTACTGCGATGGGTGAACTGAGCACAAATGGGGACAACAAATTGGCGAAATAAGTGTGAAAAGGGAAAATGAAATAAATTAATGGCATGATGGTAAGAGCATAATACCTAATTTTGCCTAGTTTGTACCTGTATTGGTTTAGCAAAGCCATAGTAGCTATCCATATGAATAAAAATGACGCGATGAAGATTATATTATACACGGTGGATAATGATTCATCAGCTGGCTGTGAATAGAAGGCAGATACATATGCATACATATTATATGGTCTTACTTCAGTACTGAGTGAACGCAAAAGAATTTTTTCATAATAGATAAGAGAAACTAAAATGTTTGCGGATACTAGTGAAAATGATATAATGTACAACAGGATTATGTAATTTCTTCTGAATTTGAACCAAGTGACTAGAATGACGACCAAAGGAATTGCAAATACTAATGCTGAAACATGACTAACATAGGTAACAATCTGTAATAGCAGAATATGGTATTTATTAAAGGCAATAATTTGGAATATGGTTATAGAGATAAGACCTATAGTTAGGATTTGAGTACCAAAAATAATGTAATAAAAACTTCTCAAGTTTTTAGGGAGTTTATATTTGGATTTGGAAAGAAGTGTCTTTACAGAAGTTATCAATAATATACAGCTAAAGGCAAAAATTACGGAAAAAGTAATAAAAATTAAAACATTGGCAGTGGAAGAAGTTCTGACTCCACTAAAAGAATAGAATTCAAGAATAGTTGAATCAATAATAACGATGGTTGCGATAACCAGTATGAAAATGAATGAAATTTTTTTATCTAAATCGAATGTAAAGCAGCCAATCATTTTTCTTGTTAGCTCATGAAAATTTATTGGAAACTGGCAAATATATCTTGGAAAATGTAAAGCTGATAATATAACTTTATAAAATGTTAACAAGTTCTTTGTTGAGTATTTCAGATGAAAGAGATCAAAGTCCAGAAGTATACCAGGAATCAAAGTCTTGCTAGAATTATGTTGGGTTTGTTGTTTCTTGGGTTGATTTTACTAATCCATATTGGATTTATTAATACATTTGCC
>CAWIMJ010000004.1:0-23729 GCA_963837175.1 uncultured Nitrososphaeraceae archaeon | reverse complement strand
GTAACCCTGTGAAACGGAGAGAATTAAGGATGAGTAGAAGCGAAAAACCAATTAGAATAAATAGACACATTTGAATTTGTTATGTAAAGAAGAAAAGAATTAGATATATACATGCATGAATCAATGAATAAGGCAATCAATAGGGATCATGTCAGATTCTACACAATTAGATCTTCTATATAATAGCTAATATTATATATTATACACAAATATTGCAAAAGATCATGGAATCACAAAAAGTCTCTCATACTATTATTGAATTTATTCGTGAGGAAGTAAAAGAACGCAACTCCTATGGTGTAGTACTAGGGCTCAGCGGTGGATTGGATTCTTCTGTGGTCGCTAAATTAGCCGTTAGAGCGTTAACACATTTACGAGTATTTGGATTAATATTACCAGATTCAAAAATCACTCCAAAAAATGACATAGAAGATGCCATAGAGCTTGCAAAGGATCTTAAGATAACACATAGGATCATAGAGATAGGCAATACAAAAGACCAATTATTGAAACACCTACCAAAAAACAAACTAGCACAAGGAAATTTATCTTCTAGGTTGAGAATGAATATAATATATTATTATGCAGGAATAAAGAATTTTTTAGTTTTAGGTACTGCTGACAAGAGCGAATTAAAACTTGGCTACTACACCAAATATGGAGACGGTGCCGTGGACATTCAGCCTATTGCGGATCTTTACAAAACAGAAGTCAGAGAATTAGCCAAGTATTTGCAACTTCCTTCTACAATTCTAAAAAAGAAAAGCAGTCCTCGGATATGGAGGGGCCAAACAGCAGAAAGTGAAATTGGTATATCTTACGAGAAAATAGATGAGATTCTGCGGTCCTTGGAAAGCAAATCTCTTAAAAAATATAATTTTGATTCAAATAACTTAAAAAGAATAGTTAGTATGGTTCAAAAAAATCTACATAAGCAAGAGATGCCGCCTATATGCAACGTTCGAGATTCTATTTGAAAATAGTAAATAGAATGATTAAACCTCTGATTAACAGATTACAATGGTATAAGCTGGTATCCTCCTTTCTTTTTGCTACAGTTTCAGAAGAAAGTGTAAATATATGTACAACAGATGTTGTAGAACATTGCTGAAATCATTTAATGGGAATTTAAATGTGCTGGGAATTATTAGTAGCTTATTATCTTTAATCGAATACATTAGCAAAACATAAGATTTTGAATATTATCATCTAGGAGTCTGTAAATAATGCTTAAGTTCCAAGCCCGATGATGAGGCAAAGAGCATCATAATAATAATAATAATAATAGACAAGATGAGAGAAAGTTAATGAATTTATTTGTTGTCTCTAAAACTCTTCGTAATATATTTCTCCGTATTCACTATACTTCTACTACTCTCTAAATATATTCTATAGGTTTCAATAACTCGGTCTTAACTGTCTTCTAAATCCTATCATTACGGCAACTAGTCCTAATCGATTTTAGATTTTGTTCTTATTGATTGATCAATAGCCAATATTGTCAAAGTTGTTATTTATATTGTTCTTTGATTTATTTGCATCTTTTTTATCCATTGTGGTCATTTTAGTTCTAAAAGAACCTATCACTTTTTAAGTGAGTTTGCAAGATGGTCTTGTTAAATATGGTCTTTGGCAGAGAAATTAGACTTGGTAGAATCTTGAATGAGGGTAAAATGCTCTGCATTCCTATGGATCATGGTATCAGCAATGGCCCTATTCGTGGATTAGAAAATATTCATAATGTGATATACCAATGCGAAAATGCGGGTTTAACTTGCGTTCTAGTTAACAAAGGTGTCATAAAGACTATGCCAAGACCGTTAAAAATAGGCTTGATAGTGCATTTATCTGGAAGTACTTCCCTTGGTCCTGACCCAAACAGGAAGGTCATAATGGGAAGTCTGGAAGAAGCATTGAGATTAGGGGCTGATGCTGTATCAATTCATATTAACATTGGATCTAAGGAAGAGCCTGAAATGCTCCAAAAATTGGGGATGATTTCTGATAAATGTGATGAGTGGAGCATGCCACTTGTTGCGATGATGTACCCTCGGGGTGAGAATGTTAAAAATCCCTATGATCCAGATATTATAGCCCATGTGGCGAGAATAGGTGCAGAGGCAGGAGCTGATATCGTTAAGACAGTATATACTGGTGACGTAGAAACTTTTAGAAGAGTAATAAAAACTTGTCCGGTGCCTATAGTTATAGCAGGGGGACCGAAGGCAAATACTAATGAAGAAATAATAGAGATGTGTGTGGGAGCGATGAAAGCAGGCGCCAAAGGTGTTACATTTGGTCGTAATGTTTTCCAACACCAAAACCCACCAGCAATTGTAAATGCACTCTATAAACTGATAGTAAAAGGCATTAGTAGAAAAGAGGTGTTAAGAGAGCTTGCAAAACACAAAGAAGAGAGATCTTATAATTAACCCCACAGTTTCATTATCTAGTCTAGATGAGTTCTTGTCTAGACTAAATAACATCACAATAATAAAAGCCGATCCAAAGTCTGTTAGACTAAAGAAATTCAAAATAATTTTTGAGTCACCAGATGCAGATTTAGTAATATGTAAATCAATTGAGGAATTGAGAAAATATAAGACTGCTGGGAAAGTTGTAGGGTATCTTAAAACAGTTTCAAATAATGATGACATCGATGAAATTGGAACAGCTTCTCAAGCAGGTGCAGAATTTGTGATTGTCGAAGCAGAAGATTGGAAAATAATACCTTTAGAGAATGTCATCGCAAAACTCCATCAATCAAATACTAAAGTCTATACCGCTATCAAAAATATAGAAGAGATCAGAACAATGTTTTCTGTTTTAGAATTGGGTGTAGATGGAGTCATATTTTCTACTGATAGTGAAAAGGAAGTTGATGAACTACGGAATTATTTAGAAACTTTTGTTTTCCAAATTAGCTCCGCGAAGATTTTAGAAGTAAAAGATGTAGGGACAGGGGAACGAGTCTGTGTAGATACAGCATCGATACTTGAGCTAGGAGAAGGAATGCTTATTGGTAGTAAATCGAACTTTATGTTCCTTGTTCATAACGAATCGGTGGGATCCTCATTTACATCTCCAAGACCCTTTCGTGTGAATGCAGGTGCAGTTTATTGCTACACCCTAATGTCTGATGGAAAAACTAAATATCTTTCAGAAATAGAAGCAGGGAATGAGGTATTAATAGTTAAAACTAATGGCTCCTCCAGACGCGTTACTGTAGGAAGATCAAAGATTGAGACTCGCCCATTAAGATTAATAAGAGCAGATATCGAAGGTGAGATTGGAACTGTGATTTTGCAGAATGCAGAGACAATAAGATTCATAACAAGTGAGGGGAAATTGTTGCCAGTAACGGAGGCTAAAGTAGGGAATCAAATACTCTGTTATGTCAAACCTCCCTCAGGTAGGCATTTTGGAATGGAAGTAAAAGAATTCATAGTAGAAAAATAGAAAAGATTGACACATCTAGAAAATAATTTTTCTTAATCTGAAAGTTGATTATTTTAAAGTATAGTGGATATGGATAAATCTATACCGTTTAGTTGATGCTAGTACAACAGAACATCGTTAATGAAATAATAACAGGCAACTGTAAAGAGATTTTATCTAGAATTCCGGCTAATTCAATTCAGCTAACTATAACATCGCCACCATATAGAAATGCTATAGATTATAATATGCACGTATCCAAGAATCGTGGATATTACCGTGGTCAGACAAAAATAGAGACTGCGGAATACCTTGAGGACATGGTGGAGATTTTTAACGATAAAATATACCGGGTAACAAACATCGGAGGATACTGCTGCATAGTTATTGCTAACGAAGTCATTGACGGAACAATATTGCCCCTGCCTCATATGCTTTTATCAAGGCTTATAGAGCCGTTTGGTAATTGGAATCTACATGAGGAAATTATATGGCACAAAGTTACTGGAGGTACTAACCGGTATGGATCCTTTGTCATCAATCCATATCCAAAGTATTACAGGGCTAATATTATGCATGAATTTATTCTTGTGTTAAGAAAAGGCGATGTAAATAACGGTAGAACCCAGCGAATAGAAATGCTTCCTGCAACACACGAAGAATGGACAAAAGAAATTGCAAACTCAATATGGCATATTGCTCCTGTGCCACCAGGATATATCGAACATCCCTGTCCGTTTCCTGAAGAAATTCCATATCGCCTGATGAAATTATATTCATATCAGGGCGACACCATCCTTGATCCGTTCAACGGCAGCGGACAAACAACTAAGGTAGCATGTCATTTTCAACGTCAATACCTTGGAATAGATATACTTAAGGAATACACAAAATTAGCGAAGGAAAGAATGAAAGATGAACCTTTACATATCAGACCAGAGGCATTAATAGCTAATTGGAAGAAAATTCCTTCACACTATAGGCGCCTTCACTAATCTTTCATATTTAATTATTAGTTATTATTCAAATATAAATATGGCTGCAGCTACGTCGTCAAATAGAAAATCGCCTAGGTCATACTGGTGCGAGATCTGCGGGAGGAATTTTGATAGCATAGAAGAATTAAATAATCATAAAAGAATTGAACATACTGAGACTAGTAAACCTCCCGCTGGAGTGGGATAAGACAAATGCAAGTAGTATTTGCAATATGTATACGAAACAATTAATTTTTCTTTTGTGATATAGCACTTGTTTGAGTAAGATATGCGTATCAATAGCGGCCAGTCACTTGGAACAGCTTAAAATAGAGATCAATCAAGCCTTTAATTTTGGAGCAGATTATGTCGAAATTCGTTTTGACTTTTTGAACTTATCCGACATGGAGGAAGCGTTGATTATTGCTAATGAGGTAAATAAAAAGGCTGTTTATACACTCAGATCCCCTGAACAAGGCGGCCAATTTAAAGGAAATACTTCTGAAAGAATTGCCTGGTTAGAGAAATTGTCTTCGTCAAAGCCTATGTTATTAGATGTTGAATTATCTACAATTAAATGCAATAATTATTTGGCTGATTATCTTAAAGAAAATAATGCCTCCTTATTGATTTCCTGGCATGATCTTGAAAAAACTCCATCAAACACCCAACTGACAAAGGTTTTATGTGAAATGCAAAAATATAGCCAAAACGTCAAGGTTGTTACAACTGCCCAGAAAACTGAAGATTCTTTGGGTTTGCTCGAATTATATGAAAATACTTTGGGAGTAAATTTGATAGCATTTGCTATGGGCGAGGCCGGAGTATTATCTAGGGTATTATGTGTTATTATTGGAAATGCTCCCTTCACTTATGCATCTCTGGAAAAAGCTATTGCTCCTGGTCAATTAACTATTACACAAATGAGAAAGTTATATGACAGAATCGATTCACAGTTAATTCATAGCATCAATGCAAAGCCAAGTTAAGACATATACAATTATTGGAGATCCTGTTCATCATTCATTATCTCCGGCTATGCAGAATGCCGCCTTTAACTCATTGCAACTAAATTGTACTTATATTGCTTTTAGAGTTCCAAAGGGAGAATTGGAAGAATCAATTAATGCATTACGTGCAATAGGTGTAGCAGGTTTCAATGTCACGATCCCCCATAAGGTCGACATATTGAGATTTATGAATTATCTCGATTCGAGTGCTGAAAAGGCTACTGCCGTAAATACCGTACATAATGTGGATGGAATTTTAAAAGGCTACAACACTGATATCTTTGGGTTTATAGAACCCTTGCGAAAAAGGAATGTAAATTTTAATGGGATGAATATTCTTTTATTAGGAGCAGGTGGCAGTGCACGTGCAGTAATTGCTGCATTTTCTGAGACGAAAGGAATTAACAAGATAACGATTGCTTAATAGAACACAGGAAAAAGCCTGCCAATTAGCAAAAAAAGGTAGAGACCTTGGATTGGAGTGTCAAGTTACAGAAATAGATAATATCAAAGAAGTTGCAGTCGAATCGAACCTAATTGTAAATACAACTTCTATTGGGATGGACGAAGAACAAAGTGTAATAGGTTATGAACATATAAGCAAGAATGCTATTGTTTACGATATTGTCTATAAACCAGTCATCACTAATTTACTCCAAAATGCAAGATATGCGGGCGCAGACGTTGTTTACGGGTATGAAATGCTGCTGGAGCAGGGTGCAAGAGCTTTCGAAATATGGACGGATCTTCAGGCTCCACGAGAAGAAATGAAGAGGTCTTTGTTTGGAGCTTTCAAAGAACCTGTATGAAGGTCATGGCCAGAGCCACTATGCATGGGGCAATATCTATAGTTAATGCAATTGCGACCGGTAACGGATCTGCATTAGGAATATCCTTAAAAGTTACAGCTGAAGTAAGAATAAGTGATGGCCAAGGCATAAAATTTCCCTTTAACAAAGCAGACAACTTGATAAACAATATCATTTACTATACTATTCCAAAAAACATAATTGACAATAATTCGATATCTGTAAAGATATGCTCAAATATCCCCGCAGGATGGGGATTGAAAAGCTCAAGTGCAGTTTCTAATGCTGTAGCGCTTGCATGTAGTAAGATTGCTAAAAATGAGACAGATGATCACTTAGTGTTGGAGTCAGCTGTAAGAGCATCAAAAGACGCTAATGTAACGATTACAGGAGCTTATGATGATGCGACCGCATGTTATTTTGGCGGATTTGTTATTACCGATAATTATCTATGTAAATTAATTCGCAGAGAAAGAGTTCAGGATGATCTATATGTAATAATTTTTCTTCCTTATGATACTAAAAGAGCGAACATCGATAAGTTGAGACTACTATCAGATCTTTTTCTGGATGCTTATAAAATAGCAGAAAAAGGGGATTATTGGAAAGCCATGAAGATGAACGGAGTCCTTACTTCTGTTGCATTTAGCACCAATTATGAACCAATTCTTTCTGCAATGGAAGGAGGCGCGTTATCAGCGAGTATTTCTGGAAATGGACCTTCTATATCTGCAATATGCTGTAAGGACAGCATAGAAAGCGTTAAATCCGCTTTTTCCAAGTACAAAGGGAGTATATTGGTTTCTCCTGTCAATAATGAAAAGGCAAGTGTAGAAAAATCAGTTGGCTAATGTCCAAGTAAAGAGATCCCAAATTGATGGCGTGATCAGATGTCCTTCAAGCAAAAGCTATACTCATAGAGCTATCGCTATTGGTTCACTTACCGAAAGACAGTCTATTATTACAAATATACTTCTTGCCAGAGACACCCTTGCAACTCTTAATGCCTGTAGATCACTGGGTGCAAATATTATCCATAAGAATGGTACTTTATGGATAGCAGGAAAGAGAAAATTTGATGCTCCTGAAAGTATTATCAACGCCGAGAACTCTGGGACTACTATACGACTTCTAACAGTGATGTCTGCATTGGTCGATAAAGGCTTCACGGTTCTGACAGGTGATGAAAGTTTGAGAAAAAGACCGATGCAACCTCTGTTGGACGCTTTACAACAATTGGGTGTTGAATGTTACTCTAGCAGAATGAAGGGTATTCCTCCTCTTATCGTTAGAGGAGGAGGTATAAAAGGAGGGACGACGGTAGTTGACGGGACGGTTTCAAGCCAATTTATCTCTGCACTCTTAATATCATCTATATGTGCAGATAAAGCCGTTATTTTAAAAATTAAAGGAGCACAAGTGTCTGCCCCCTATATTGACGCAACATTAGCAATAATGAAAGCATTTGGTGTTGTAATAGACCAGAAAAGCAAATACTCTGAGTACCTCATAAAAAATAATGAATATAAACAAACGATTTTTGATATACCCGCTGACTTATCTACAGCAGCGTTGTTAATAGCAGCAGGAGTCCTTGCTGGTGGTCGTCTTACTATAAAAGGTATCAATTTCTTTTTTCCTCAAGCAGATTCTTATATAATTGATATTGTTAAAGCCATGGGAGGCAAAATTAAAGTCGACAGAAACAAAGACGAGGTAATCACTCAGGGAGCCAGCAACCTTAGCGGAGGCAGTTTTGATCTGACACACAGTCCTGATTTGTTGCCAGTAGTATCTATATTAGCATTAAAATCTAAGAAACCCGTTAGAATAATGGGAATTTCTCATGCGCGATTAAAAGAAACGGACAGGGTATCAAATATCGCATGTGAATTAACAAAATTTGGTGCGACTGTTAAAGAGCAAAGAGACGAAATATCTATATCACCTCCAACACTAATAAAGAATGCTTCACTGGAGGCTTACAATGATCATAGGCTGTTTATGGCATTCACCATTGCATCAATGCTAACTGAAAAATCTACCGTTTCAGGAGCCGAATCAGTTGATGTATCTTATCCCAACTTTATTCAAGATCTAACAAATCTCGGCGCACATATAGAATCTATTCCAGAAAGAGAATAAGAAATTTCGCTAATCTATATTTTAATACTATTATAACATGTGTATAAAACTTTGGTTGTTTTGTACTCGCGAATTGGGAATAAACGATCCATTTATGAATTTATGCCAAAAAGCCCATATAGAGAAGAACAGTAATGTTTGCAGTACTGATAGTATGGTTGGCAATATGATCGGTGAACGTTTTGTCGCTCTTAGCTTTGGCGAAAGCCAAGGTAAATGTATTGGTATGGTAGTGGATGGCTGTCCTGCCGGATTGGCACTTACGGAATCAGATATTCAGTTGCAGCTGGATCTCAGAAAACCGGGTCAGTCGATCATTACTACACAACGAAAAGAGCAAGATAAAGTCGAAATAATCTCAGGGGTTTTCAAGGGGTTTACCACAGGTGCGCCAATTTGTATGGTTATATGGAACGAAGATTCAGATTCACGGCCATACGAATTAATCAGAACAATACCCAGACCAGGACATTCAGATTATCCGGCTTTGATAAAATATGGTGGATTTGCAGATTACCGTGGAAGTGGAAGATTTTCAGGAAGACTGACAGCCACACTAGTAATGGCGGGCGCCATTGCTCAGAAATTATTAGAAAAATGCCTACGAATACAAACCACTGCATATACTGTTGAAATTGGAGGTATTAGAGCAAAAAAAATGACGTTAGAAGAGATAAAAAAAAATAGGTATACGAATGAAGTAAGATGCCCCGATCTGCAAACAGCAGAATATATGAAATCTGCAATCATGGATGCACGAAAAGAGGGTGATTCACTAGGTGGTGTTATTGAATGCGTTAGTGCTGGATTACCATTAGGACTAGGCGAACCTATATTCGGATCACTAGAGTCTGACATCAGTAAGGCACTTTTTAGTATACCCGCAGTAAAGGCCATAGAATTCGGGTCAGGTTTTGATGGATCAAAACGCCGAGGATCGGAAAATAATGATCTATATACCAAAATAGATGATAAAATAGTCACAAAGACCAATAATTCCGGCGGTATTTTAGGTGGATTGTCAACTGGTATGCCTATAGTGATAAGAATAGCATTTAAGCCTGCCGCATCAATAGCAAAAACGCAAAAAACAATTGATATTTCCAATGGTTCAGAAATAGGGCTTAATGTGCCGGGAAGGCACGATCCATGTGTTGTACCACGAGCACCACCGATAGTAGAATCTGCAGTATCTATGGTTTTAGCCGATCATGCAATAAGAGCTGGGCTCATTCCACTCGTGTTAAAGAGATGATATGATAAATGAATAAAAATGATGACCTAGACAGATTACGCAATGAAATTCGTGATATAACTGCAGATATAATCCAGAAAGTGAAAAAACGGATGGACATTTCGAAGCAAATTGGAGAAATTAAAACCAAGAAGAACATTGATGTAGAAGACGAAAAAGTTGAAAGTGACCTTAGAAAATCTGCATTAAAAATTGCAGCTGAAGTGGGAATGGACCCAGAATTCTCCGGAAGATTACTCAACATTTTGTTAACTGAATCAGTCAGATTACAGAATAAACAACAAAATGATAATCCACACAGGCAGACTCATTTGAGTATTTTTATGAAGGCAAAACAGCTTCAAGCAACAGGAAAAAATATCATTCATTTGGAAGTAGGAGAACCTGATTATTTGCCGCCTAAAATTGTAAAAGAAACTCTTGGCAGAATATATGATCTTCGACAATATCATTATACTGAAACGAGAGGTGTTCCAAAATTGCGGCAAGCAGTTGCACAAAAGATAGGAAATGGTATTACCGATGAACAAGTTATAGTTACCCCTGGAGGAAGGTTCGCTGTTTTCTCCGCTATTCTTTCATTGGTAAAGTCCGGAGATGAAGTTATTTATATAGAACCTGCATGGCCTGCCTATAGGGAATGCGTAGATTTTGTAGGAGGAAAGACAAAAATAATAAAAACTACGTTAGAAGAAAAATGGAATCCTGATTTAAAAAGACTTGAAGAGTTGATAAACAGCAATACAAAAATGATAATTCTAAATTATCCTAATAATCCCACGGGGAAGATTCTAGATGGTAATACCATGAGCAAAATCATAGACCTGTCTAAAGATTATGGTCTTTATATTCTCAGCGACGAAGTTTATTCTGATTACTCTTTTAATGGATTCAAAAGCGTTATAGAATACGGTTATGACAAAAGCATAATAATATCATCATTTTCAAAAGGTCATGCTATGACAGGGTTTCGGGTTGGATATGGAATAGCTAATAATAACATAATTGCTAAAATGAGCAAAATTCAATCTATTGCTCTAACAAGTGTTGCTGAGCCTATGCAGTATTCTGCCTTGTCAGCAATAGGTGAGAGTACAAGTGGAAATGTGGAAGTAATGAAGAGAAGATTACTATTTGTCTGCGATAGATTACAAAAAATGTCACTTTCATTCGTAGCTCCCGATGGTGCAATGTATGTTTATCCGAAACTTGGAAAAGGTACGGATGATGATATCGTTCTTATAGATAAACTACTTGACCTAGGAGTGGCTATCGCCCCTGGAAGTGGATTTGGAGACTCTTATAAAAGATTCATTAGAATCTCTGCGTGTCAAACCGAAGAAGTGCTAGAAGAGGGATTGGAAGTACTATCTTCAGCTCTACAATGAAAGAATCATGATAAAGGAAATTTCTATTATCGGTGCAGGGGGTAAAATGGGATCTTGGTTTACTAATTATTTCTCAAAAAGAAATGATACTCATCTTCTCCTTTATGATATCGATCCACATTTTCAATGTCGTATGGATAATTCTACAATTTGTCATAAAATTGATGATTGCGTCGGGAACGCCGATATAGTATTCCTTTGTGTTCCAGTTATAAATACTCCAACGACACTCAAATTATGTGCCTCAAAAATGAAATTAGGAGCAACTCTTGCAGAAATCTCTTCTGTAAAATATAAATCTTTTAAAGTATTAAAAAAACTTTCGAATGTTATTCGACCATTATGTATACATCCGATGTTTGGACCTGGTGCAGATGACATTAAGAATATGAATATCCTGTTAATTCCCGTTCAGGATGAAAAGGCAGAAATATCTATCTCCAAACATCTCTTTCAAGACGCATTAATCAGGGTCATTCCCGACCCTAAGAACCATGATGAATTAATTGCACTAGTATTGGGGTTAACTCATTTTATAAACATCATATTTGGTAGTTTTTTGTCAAAGGAAAATTTTAATTCACTAAAAAAAGTTTCAGGAACAACTTTTGGACTACAGTCGTTGCTTTGTAGAAGTATTTTTACAGATGAGACCGACTTAATAATAGCACTTCTATTGGACAACCCATCATCTAGAAAGTATATTCAAAATTATGTCAGCACTGCGAACAGATTTGCGAAATTAATTCTTGAAGGAAATGAAAACAAAATTAAGAGTCATCTTCAAAAGATAAGAACGCTTCTAGAACAACAACAAAACCTTGAACTATCTTATCAGCGAATGTATTATCTTGTAAAGGAGTTAAATAAGCAAGATAGGTTCAATTAATATCAGTAGGCCTCAAATTTCTAAGCACATAGAGTATCTTGGAATTATATAGATTGTATTATAGAGATGACTAAAGGCTAAATAATGTAGATAATCAATTTTTGTAGACTTTTTTTAGCTGGTTTCTGTAAATTAGTTTCTATATCAGATTAACCTGTACAAGTTACAATATATTGAATGCAAATTATCAAAGAGGATGTAGATAGTGCTAACAGAATACTAACCTGTGAAACCCATAATAAAAAATGTAAATACCTGCAAAATCCAAATAAATGTGCATGTTGTAATAAGCGAATATGCTTATGTAATTACATACTATAAGAAGCAATTTGTATTATAAATCCCAATCACCTTGAGAAGCCAAAACATGTACATTCAAAATATTTTTCGATATCCTCTGTATTTATTCGAGTACTTACGAATTACCAGAATTGAAATATGCCTTTTAAGTCCAAATTATTCAACTATGTGAAAGTACAAAGAAACTGCGAATGGATTAATAACATCGTCTTAATCTTTTCAATAAATGAATAGATGAATTTAATTTAATTTTTTGAACAAAGTAAAAAATAACTTTAATAATTCATGATAGATCTATTATCATGTTATCTTACTATACCCTGCCAGATGACAATTATCTAATATGTCCTGAGACAATAGGCGACAGACTTTTTATTTTTTGATAATTGGTTCTGGGAGAAATTAAGATTTCCTTTACTATTCGTTGGAAGCATCTTATATAATTAGAGATTGAAAATCTTCTTACTGAGTTGCTGATCCTTATTCTTTCGGATAATGATGCTTCCATGGCAGCTGCAATTGATTCTAGAGCTTCATGGAAGGTGTGGAATTGATACTTCAACGGTACGAATTCTGTGTGTCCTCCAATAGCTGGAACCACCGGAATCAATCCAGCACTCATTGCTTCGACGGTAGATATTCCGAAAGGTTCTCCAGGTAGTGGATGGAAATATACCTTAGCCTCACAAATGAGTGAAAGTAGTTTGTCAAAGCTCACATTAACCTGAAAATTCACATAATCTGACAAATCATGATGCTGCACCGTCTGTTTGAGATAGTGATAATATCCAAGCATAGCTGGCGAAAGATTTCCGACAATTTTCATACTTCTTCCAATACCATTCTGTTTTAATAATTTTGCAAGTCTGATTGCATTCTCTATTTTTTTACTTGGATGAAATCTAGATATTATTAAAATTTTATCTTCTCCCATATTCTTAGAGGAGAAAAGAACATTTTTACGAAATAAATTGACATCAACTGGGGGGCTTAAAACGGTAGAATCTATATCAAATGTTTTCCGTATGGCCTTACGGCTATATTCTGAATTTGTCAATACAGTTGTACTTCTCATCATATCGAAATACATATTTCTTGCTGAATGAAGATTTTCTCTATAGTCAAGTATATTCGAGCAGCGTAGTCCATAAAGTAATCTGCCGTATTCTTCATTTTCGACATCGATAAGATATTTTGCAAGAGGGAAATGACAGTAGGTAATAGCATTATTTTTTGAAAATCCTTTCTGAGAAAATGGAAGCATGTCCCCATGTGTATTAATTGTTAGATCATACTCTTTTTTTAGACGTACAGCTTCTATAGATCGTATGATATTAAGCGTCTTAATACTGCGAAGAGCCAATAGACCTCTTTTACCATAGGTTGTCTGTATTTTATTTAAATCTGGTTTTTGCAACGTAGTAAGGTCGATATCAATATCATCAATTTCTTTAAGAGCTGCGATTGTGGCTAATGCAAGACGTTCGCTCCCACCCCGAGCATTTAAATTTATATGGACAATATTCACCAGCAATTAAAACTCATCTATAGTTTGAACGAAGAATAATTTAACCTTTGCATAATTTCTTCAAATTTGAGTTTAAATTATTAAAGATTTTATTTAATAAACTTCATAATTTATGGGATGAGTTCAATATTTCTGATGTTAGCGTTTTAGACACATCAAAATTATAGATCATCTGAAAGAAAAATTTAACGTTGTACTTTAGAAGTATGACATAATATAACGTTATTATTTGAGATGTAAACACTCCTACAATTCATTGAATGATCAAAATACCTGAATATAGCGCCGAAAAAATGCTAACCTGTGTTATCATTTTGTTCTTTTAAACTATCTTCAAATAATGCCTTTATAATTATCGCTACCAATAAACCATAGAACATGTTAAAAGCTACTGCACCGAGTATTATCCTATCGATTAACATCGCTAATTTATCCGTAGAAAACATCACATCCACTTGTGCTGGCACTTCTTGTATTATAGTTTTATCATGACTGGCATCCAGTATTGGGAGAATTACCCAAAGTGTTATGGGAATAAAGAAAAATAACCAAAGTGCAAAGCCTAATCCTAATCCGTATGCAACTGCATACTTTTGTAGAGATTTTAGCGACTTGTCTTTAAATATAATAAAAGGTATACACATAGCAAGTCCGATAATACTTCCTGTTATTATGTGCAGTATGAATCCAAAAATAATGTTCTCTGTTGAATAGTCTTGTGAGTGGATAAACGCAGATGAAAGCATCAAATAAAATGTTCCAACAGGAAGAGAAATTGATTTCTCCACTAACAACAATAATCCACTTATAGCAAGAGATGACACAAATCCTGCTGTGAGACCGTAAGCAACCATAATACGAAGCTTTGTTCCTACGTTCATCCATGTTTTTGATGAATATTTCCTTACTGACACATCCAATTATACGTGAGGCTAATATTTTACTTTTATCATTTAGATACAAAATATTATATATAATATATCATAAAGTGAATATATTGACTTAGCAATCAAATTTTTAAAAATTATTTATGCAGATTTAGAAAAAGATTCAAAATCTTGTTGAAATGGCCTGCAACCTTCATCAATTAACTTAGTTAATCAGGGATTATATATAGTTCAATTATTAAGATCTCCTAGCTAGAGAAGTGGTAGAATATGAGAGAAGAAAATAAGCATGATGCAATTAATGATTTGGATAAACCTCTTCTAAAAGAAGTAAGTTATGATTCTAATAAAGCGGTAAGCTTCTTTGCAGACATTAAAGCAGAAGAATTTGCAAAAAATATACTATCCCTTGATCCTAACATTAGATTTGCCGGGTTAATAGAAAGATCAGGATATTTATTTGCAGGAGGTATTAGAGAAGGAGTTAGTCAACGCTTAAAGACAAGCAAAGCTGAATTGAGTTTATCTCAATCTGCTCATATCGTCTATTTGGGAGAGAGGTTCTTAACAGAATTAGGCAATTTAAGTTATATTGTATATAACTATGATAAAGTAAAACTGTTCAGTATGCCTGTAAAAGAGCATATATTGGCATTCTCTACAGAAAGTACTGCCAGTACAGAAGATGTTGCCAGTAAGGTATCGCAATATATTAAATCAATGGAACATCAATTGTCATTGCATCCACCATCTAATATTATAAATAAAGAAAAAAAAGAAACACTGAGAAATCTTTATGAATCTGGTTTTGAAGAAGAAGTGATTGCAGATCAGCTGGATTTAAATCTCACTACTGTAAGGATGCTGATTAAGGAATTATATTTCTAGGTTAGATAATCTTAGAAGAATATCATTCATGTGTTACTGTACCTGTAAAGGACAAAAAGATTCATTCTGACAGGTTGTCCAGACAGGAAGAAAAGACCATCTTTATTCACTTGTCAACAACCCAGTCTTCTCTTATCACGATGTCCCTGTTGCTGGTAACAAGACAGTAACAAGCAGGAGTCACAAAACTTATGAAGACGATACAGATAAGTTTATTCATAATCTACACTTTGATTGAGACGAATATCGAATAAGTATTATCATATCAGGAAGGATAAGTTCGCCTAAGAAATTAATACACATCTGTTGAATTAATCAACAGTTTTCCTAGAGAATTTCATTATTATCAAAGCAAAGTTTCAGTGCCGTATGTTAGCTTAATTAATCTTAACTTCTCCTGCTACTGTTATGGTATAGTTCTTCATAAATTACGTAATGAAATTAGACAAGCTTTAGTAGTTCTAACAGTCAGTAGTACCCTCTTTTTATTTATGTTAATATCGTCTCTTTGTTTATTATTATAGTTGGTAATAATTTAAGAGTATTGGATATGAAAGTCTACTGCAAAAGATATAGCTTTTGCGGTAAAGAAAATACATAAAATGCTAAAGACTAATTAACACCCCAGGGAAGCAAATAGATACAGAAGATCTTGTATTTTCAAGATATCTTGCTAAGTTTTCAATCTATATTCTGGATGCTATTATCTGTCAATGTTACCATATATAGGACTCAATAGTAAGGATACATCAAAGTAATCATCATGTAATGAAAATAAGTATCCTGAAGGCGCAGCATCTAAAATTATGCCCAATATTGAGAGTTTCGGACCAACAGCAGCTACTCTAGGCAGCGGCTTCTTTGTAGGTGTTCTAATTGGATTCATTATGACCTTTATTATGGAAGATCAAAGTTGAAAACCTGCTTCTGTTGATGACCCATCCCTCAACGCGTTGGTTCATTTATCTCAAATATAATTGATTGATTAATTGCTTGTATTGGTAGTAGCAATGCTGAAGATAATATAGGCATATTTTCCAAACAAGCCCCATAGAAAGTGAAGACAATGAAAGTAGTGAAGGCGTATAGATAATACCTTCCTATTAAAAATATTATGATGCAGCAAAAAGTACAATAATGACTAATTTAGGCTTAATTATATTGAAAATAGCAATAATCGTCACAATATAATACTGATTTCTGCAACGGAAAATAATATTGAAACACAATATCTTCAATAGAGTGTTAATTGCAATCATATCCTTCGCCATAGCGAACTTGGAAGAAAGCTAGGACAATCTATTTCTTAAGAAACAGACAGACTGTTGAATGTAGAATCTAGAAATCGTAAGTAGAGAGGTTGAAATAAATGGTATATATACAAATCAATCGTTGCAGCGCTAATGCTTTAGAATTGTCTTATACACAGTAGAGCAGACCTCTCTACTATAGGATTGATGGTATACCTTTCTATATATTATGGTTTAATCATTCAGATGCGAACAGTTCCTCAACAGTTTGTAATAGCAATGGTAGCAGCAGCATCGTTATGGGTGTATCGATACTAACAACGACAATACCTTAAGCAGCACATGCACAGCAGTATTAAGGAAATCAATCTTCATCGTCATCAGATAATTGTGCAGCTGATCAACTCCCTGCAAGTATAAACGGATAGATAAGATGTATGGGACAAGGAGAATGTTACTCAGAAGACTGTGAGGCCGATAGAAAGAAAGTAAAACATTGTAACTTTATGATGAGTAACCAATAGATAGACCAACTAGCTAGAATAAATAAGATAAATATACTGCCCAGAATGTGAAGTGAATCGATTCAGCTGTTGTTGTTGCTGGTTTTGGGCTTACTATTGTAGCCATTCGTCTTTAAGACACCTTCCGACTCATCTTTTAACTTTGGTAAATAGAATTTGTCGTTTTAGATATTGGAATAAATTAAGGCCTGTTCAACTTTGCCTCTCTCTTCTTTCTCTCCACCTATTAAATTTCTTGCCTAACAGATACCATACTGTAATTGATGCAAATACAAGGGCATGCGGTAGAAAGGAGAATTCACGAATTTATGAAGATAGTGTGGAGCCAGCTAGTCCTACAATTATGCAATAGCCCAGTATCCTCCTAGAAGTGAATCAGTTGTCTGCTTTATTATTACTCATCATTTCTATTCTCAATTCTAATGATCGTGCTTTTGTTCCTTCTCTTCTTATGGTTCTTCTTCTTACAATAAGCTAAATCCTAGTAATTCTAGATATTACCAAGTCTATGATTATGAGAGTGCTTACAAACCCCAGCGTTTTCACATCCTCTACATTCTCTGTCTTTAGAGTTTGATCATTATTACAATATTCAGTTATTCGATCTCTAGTCAGACTTGAGTTGTTACGACCAACCTTATATGTACATCGGAAGATAGGTGATTGTGGAAGGCTAAAGGCCCGTATTACGATTGCAAGAACAAATATACCTACTCCTATGAACAAAACTTTGGTATCGAAACCTTGTTTAGTTCTTCATTTATTAGTTACCTCCATTGACACTTGGTGATAATGCCCATTCTTTTATAATTATGCTACCACAGAATTAATATTATTTTGCAACTGCTCCATCTCCTCTAACTATTCAACCTGTTGTGGTGGGTTCTATAGATATACCTGAAGCATTTGCTGCATTTTTTAATTCCTTATCTCCACTATTCAATGCCGTCATAATCTAATCTTTATTGTTGCTATCTATTGCGGTCATGACATATTGTACCTGGCTCATAATCCTTTCCATGATGCTTTAAGGTATCACTAGCGGAGCACTTTGATTATCTGCTCTACCTTCTGTTTGATTAACTGCTCCGCCGCTTGCTGCATCCGAAACTGGTGGAATAGTTGGTGATAGTGAGGCTGTAGCTCCTCGTGCTGCAGCAATTCCGGGTAATGGTGATGTTGCTGATGATGGACTAGATCCTGGAGACGGTAGTGATGGTGGTGTTGCGCTTGATCTTGGAGTCCAATCTGTAATTTGGGAACAAGCGATATTCCGGTTTTCAATATAAAATAGATAATCCAATAACACATAATTTTGACTATTATGTATTTTAAGAATATGCTGACGATTATGTGTCAATATTTCAAAAGGACTAATTTATAAGATTATTAATAATTGCATTGTGCAGTAGAGATTAGATAACATCCAAGGCAGTGACATCATACAAATTTAATCTATCATCAGTAAATTAATGATAATTTATTTCTGATTAATGCCTTATGATAGATCCACTATATTGTCACATCCAATATTTACTCATTGTCATATTGAACATTCCAATAGGTTGTTGTGTTTCATTATTGTCTCCACGCGTAGGTGGTGGTTGAGATTCTCCTTTTGTTCAATTTTACCTTTTCTCTCCGTTCTGCTTTTGCTCTATGATAGATTGTCCTGTGCTTTGTTATGGTCGTAAAGCATCAGTTACAGTCGTACATAGACCACTAGGAGTGCTTGTTTCACAATTGTTATCAGAATAGCGGTTTTGATTTATGTCTGTAGATAGACCATTGGCGTTGTTCAAATCAACCTTATTCTCATGGATATCATTAGATTCTATTCTATTACCATTGCTCTGGGCATCAACAAATATTCCATTTTCACTCTCTCCCACATCATTCTTCGATATCAGAGAATCATCCGTGGTACTAAGTGTAAAAGCAGCCATTGGATTGCCAGTTGCAGAATTCTTTGTTAACTGAAGACCGTTACTTGAATGCGATTCTACTCCAATGCTGTTTTTAGTGAAATCATTTTGTATTGCTTTTAAGTCTCCTGTACCTGTTGAAAATGCTCCAATGCTATTTCCTGTAAGGCTCAACGATGTTATTGTGGTATCTTCAACACCTGCCGCATAAATTCCTGTGTGGAATTGCTCTATTGTTCCTGGACCTCCAATTTTTACACCATTCTGGTTATTTATTGATATACCTACCTTTGAACTGTCAGGACCTGGACCTCTTATAGTGTGATCGTTCAAGCTTATGGTTGTACCATTGGCCCCTACAATCAAGCCATCTCCACTACAATTTAAGTCCGAGTTTAACTCAACAAATCCTTCGACAACTTGTCCGCAAGCAGCATTAGAAGTAGTTGGCATTCTGGTATTTCCCTGTATTGCAAATGCCTGTTGTTGATGATGTATAATGATGCTAATAGTGGTAGGAACAGCAATTGATAATACTAAAACAGCTATTATTATTATCATTAAGACAGACAAATTAGTTCACTATAATAAGATCTAATCTAGTGATTAATAGTAAATAATTAACATTATCTAACTAAGTTGTTAGGAACCTTCAAACCATCTCTCAAAGAACTCAGGAGTTAACTAGAGTGTGCTTAAATCTCAATAGTCTTGTTTGTTGCTGACAGTTTTCTACACAATAAATTAGAGTACTGTCTGTCAGCTGAATAGAAGCTCCTGGTTGTTAATTTTCGTGAAATATGGATATCATTAGAAATGGCACTGAGTGTACTGGCTTTGAAACTAGCGCTTAATCTGCCCAGATAACTCTGCCAAGTATAATAATAATACATAGCTGATACTGATATAGAAATATTTAATGGATAGATAAATAGAATATACATTGTCATCATCTATCCATATACCTTATGGATATAACACCAATTTCAAGATTTTTTAGGTAATGCAACCATAACAGACCGTCCTGTATTTACAGAGTGTTTTGTTACATGCATTCATACAGAAGAATCGCACAGCCTAAATGACCACACGTTAAAGAGAGACGCAAGCCGACCCATTGAGTTTTCCCTTTTTCAGCTTCTTGACATCCTGAAGTTTTCGGTGAAATAGATTGTTTAGCATTATTATTAGCTACATCAACAAAATGATTGCAGTTCTTCTTCATTTCTTCTTCTATCAGAACTTTTTTTTGCTTCTATCATTGTTGCTAAATGTATCTTTTTCTCGTTCAACTTCTTCCTCTTGTATCTCATCCAATTCTTCTTGTTCTTGATGGTGTACTTGATGGGTTTCATCTTTAATTGCTTCTCTCTCGCTTTCTTTACTCATAGTTATTAGTTGATATATATACATGGATAATATCAGAATATATCGGTTCATTCAAACCACAATTTGGAGATACATAATGTCCTGATAGACTTTCAAAAAAGGCTTCCTTTGTTATAGTTTCGATAACTTAACTATATCTTACTAGATAGGAATCGACTAAAGCTAATGTCTTATAGTATGAAAATAAGAAACCCTGTTAATTCTATATCTAAGATATTCTCATAGTAACTTGATACCACTCAAACTATAAAATAAATTGATTATGAAGCTGTTGCCGATGATTGTTTTGAACTTGTCTTTGTTGTTCTTGTTTAAGATATTCAGCCTGATTATGAACTTGGTTTAGTATAAGATGTATTGTAAATCTTAGTAATTCTGATGTACTCTCCTCTTTAACCAATCCAGCTTCATATTCAATATTGGTTAGTATAACAAATGCATTATAATCATCTATTGATAGTTTTGTAGAGAGTACCTTTGATAGTTTCTTGTTATTATTATTGTTCTTTTGATACTGATGATTTACAGCATCCATATTCTACTATAAGTAAATGAAATGATGAAAGCTATAAGGTTATGTATACCAGGTAGATTTAGGTATACAGCTTTCCACTGTCTACTGACGTTGTGTCAAAATGTGTAGAAAATCCTCTTGTATTTCATATTGTGGGGAAAAGTGTAGAAATGCTAGATATAATTAGTATACGTCACAGAATGATAATTGTACAGGCTATATATCCGACTGATAAGCATTATAAGAGAATAGAGTTGAATCTATAATGGCTGGCTGCACCAAGAAGAGAAGCCGCAAAAGTGATAAAACACGTGCTGGGAATAATAACTAATTTCAACTCTTGACTTCGAGCTGTAAAGACAAATAATAATAAAAATAATAAAAATAAATTGGCTTCTTTTATTCTTCGTCTTATTATTGTTATTCTATAACTTTAGAATTAATTAGCTTGTTGTTTTTAAATCTATTACTAACAGAACCTGAATCTTCAACATTTATTCCAGATTTTGTAGCATTGATTATTGTATTAGAGGTAAATGTATTATCATGTGCACCTGCATTAATAAGTATAGCGTTTGATGTGGCATCTATAATGCTGTTATCATATATTTTGTTATTAAATGACTCATCTCTTAAATAAATTCCATTTTCGCAATCTGAAACTGTATTATTATAGACTTCATTGTTATGTGATTGTGAAACAAATATGCATTGGGTTTCATCATGTACATAGTTATTTCTTGCAATTGAACCAGACATATTTCTACTAAACATTATACCTACATCTGTGTTATTGTATACTTCATTACCTTCAATTGTAATGTTATAACAATCTAGCGAACAGATTATACCAATATGTCCCTCGTCATGAACACTGTTGTTTCTAATTATCATATCATGAGTTCCAGTATGAGGATCAAAACCATAAGCATAGTTATCGTGGACCTGATTGTCTTCAAGTATCATATTAGCTACTCCTTTTGAATAGAAACCAAACATGTTATGATGGATATTGCTGCCTCTGATTATACTTCCATCACCGCCATTGTAAGCAAGGCCAGATCTGCGAGCATAATTATCCTCTTTTAGCTGAGCAGCGTATCCAAGATAAGAAAGCTCTGAATTGGTAATATCAGTAGTTCCTGTTGCTTGATCTTCAACTAATATAAATGGTCTTGGTATCTTTCCCTTTGCATCAGTTAAAGCATAATCATTTATTTCTGAATTCCATGAAGTTATCTTTACGGAATCAATCTTTAAACTACCATATACCCCTATTTTGTTTGCAGTATTTCCATCCGACATTATCTTCAGCCATTTAGTATCTGTAGAATTAATATAGAAGGTGGCATCTTCTGCTATTATAATACCTGCATTTAATAACCATACTCCATCATCAGATTGTTGTATTTGTTGTTTATCTAAAATAGTATCATCGTTTAATTGATAGTTAATGTCAGTAAGACTTGCAGAACTACAAGTAACTGTAATTGTATTACTAGATGAGTCATAGGTAATACAATGAGCCGAGTCTGTGGCATCAGCCGCAGAATGCTGCTGTGCATAAGATAATGGTAGTAATAATAATACCGATGTCGATGGTAGTACTATTATCACTACAACAACAATAGCAAGGATAATAACAGACGATGATGATAATCCAATTGGAGATAATACTGTTAATCTTCTTTTCTTATACTTCCAATCAGTGATGATTTTCAATGCAATTATATAATTTACCTTGTAATTAATGTTATCAATAGCTACAACAACAGTTTGTCTCAAATTATATCCGATATTAAATATATTAGATGTAGATGAAGGAATCTAGAATAATATGATGCAGATATAATATATTAAATGCTATCTCTGAGCCTCTGTGAACTACGGCATTTTCATTATCGTACTAACTGCAGATTGGAGGCTACTGAGATTAGTTCAGTATTATAAGGGCTCTACGATATTATATCGTAAATAAATCCTTATTAACTTGCATCATAAGAAGTAGTAGTCCCTTATCCAGGATCCGTAGGCTATCTCAAATAAGTGGATATATTAGTTGTGCCAGAATCATGAATAAGTGCTCTTTTGTCTAATTTGCATCATATCCTCTTCTGTCTTATCCTCTTCTTCCATATTATGTCGTGCAGCATCTTTCATAACCTCCTCTTCTGTTTATCCTTTAGCAATATAATCCCATTCACATCCAGCTTCACGACAGGTAATGTCTTCATAATTTAATTATCGAATCAAGTGGAATATAAGAATAACTTAAGCCAATGGAAAAATAAGTTAATGTTAAGATGTAGCAAGTGATAATATCAGAGTTCAAGTTATATGTTATAGATGATGATTATTCATTTCAATTACTCTTTTGTTAAATTTACTAACCATATTACGAATTTCTAATAGCTGGCTGCGTTGTTCTGCAAATTTCTTTCAAATAAGAATATAATATGATAATCATTACTTCTTGGTTTATTATCATGATCATTATAATAGTAATCATAATAACGATTTCTATTGCCGACCGCTTCCGCTGATGTTGTGATTTGTTTTGTACTATTTTTTATATTGTTTCTTATTAAACCATTATTGCTGTCACCATTGCTG
>CAWIMJ010000003.1:0-68825 GCA_963837175.1 uncultured Nitrososphaeraceae archaeon | reverse complement strand
TCTTTTTATTGGTGTCTGGACTCTCCCATGTTCAAATCTTTTCTTTGATCTAGCAGATTTTATTGTAGTTGATCTTGACGCGGAATGTTCCCTATATTCTAGGATACTCCTTGTCACCTCATATAGTCCTAATGAGGCAATATAATGATTCCTATGGATGAAAATACCATTAACCGAGCGAAGGTCGCACTAACGTAGACTCCTGTAAGTCCGATAATTAATGCAAATATCGACATATCGTCCCTACGTTTGAATGCTATCCATGCTCCGAACCCAGCAAACATTAATAGAATTGAATAGTCTGTGAAATAATCTACAAGTGTTGGTGTAAAATGCTCAGCTACTGATTCAACAAGAGGGTTTTGTGAGGAAAGAAATGGGTTAATTGCATTTAGATATCTAAATGACGAAGAGTAGTACGTCCCTGCTATAAGAAGCTGATTGCAGTTATAAAAAATGCAATCAACAGAAATAGAGTATTTCGGATGAGTGTTCGTGGTTGACTTATTTTTTTCAAGAAGTTTGCAATAATCAAAAATGCAGTACCACCGATCAAAGCAATACCAGGCAAACCTAATACGAAAGATATTCCAGGTCTTGGAAACGCTCCCGCTGATACTAGAGTAAATATTGTAAATGCGATTGCAACATACATTGGAAGTTGTATATCCCTTCTAAAGAAGGGAAGACAAATAAAGAATATTGATAGTGGAATGCTGAAGTATTGAACTCCTCCCCACGATGCATTAGCAAGTCCAAGTATAAGACCTCCTGCCACAGCCTTTGCAATTGCGTACTTTTTTTCACGATGTTTGATTGCAGAAATAAACAGATAAATTGAAAGCAACCCAAAAAATAGTCCTAGAGGTTCTGATTTGAACCATCCTAGGTTTCCTCGCTGGATAATAGAAGGAGTGAATGCGAAAAGGAGAGTGCAAACATTCCTGCCGTGGTACCCCCCAATGATCGCACAAGAGCAAAAACAATTATTGTAGTCAGTGAACCAAGTACCACAGGTAGAATAATAGTAAAATCTAACAAAGAGATGCCTTTACCAAAGATTAGGTAGAGATACGCAGCAACTATGTGTAGACCCGACTGGGAAGTTTTAGGTATGTCACGTCCTTCTGGATACCATGACATTGTGTCATGCCATCGCCAATAGTCTTCTAGACCATTGTCAACAATGAACTTTGTAGCACGATAATCAAAATAAGGATCAAATTCGTTTAGATAGAATCCATATTTTGCCGGATATGATCGTATAATGAATGCTGTAGTAAATGCAATAGCTAAAACTGCAATTATTAAAAGATGTCTTGTATGGAATTCAAACCTTCCTGTTCTAAGAAGTGTCTTCCTGCTATCTAACATAGTGATGAAAATTGATGTTTCTTCCTCTTTTTTAAGGTACTGCCTGTTGGACAAAAGAGAGGCATATAGAAGGGATCTTAATATATAGATAAACTCAATGATCTAAACTTGACAGATTATTCAGATCACATTTTATCAAATAATAAGCATTTGAAAAACAATCTGAAAACTTAATTAAGGGAAAAAAAATAATGAAAAATAACTAACTCTATTATAAGGGATCGTCAAGAATTGTTCTTCTCAGAAAATTGTGATCCAAAGAGGCAGAATGTGACAAAAGAAGGGGAGAATGATAGTCAACTAACATGTCACAAGAATGATCATCTAGATGATCACTTCTTGGACTTTGACTTCTCTCCTTTCTTTGCAGACTTTGCTGCTTTTTTCTTTGCTGCCATTTTCATTTTATAAAAAAAGGAAATCGTATTTAAGTCTTTAAAAAGAATGAAGTAGTTACATTTTCTTTTTTAATCTTTTTTAATTATTCCCGATCTAAGATTTTTGTTTCACATATCTTAACAAGTTCTCTGAATCCTTCTGCATCTTTTTCTGTTCCAACTATTGATCCATAATGCATAGGTATTACAAACTTTCTTGGTTTGATAAGATCGTTAACCGCTTGAGCAGCCTCATGTGATGTCATAACGTATGTACCGGAGACAGGAACGAGTGCTATATCAACATTTACAGATTTCATCTCAGGAATTATGTCTGTATCACCAGCATAGTATATTCGTTGATTGTTTATTGTAAAAATGAAGCCGACTTTCTTGTCCTCTCTTGGATGAAATTTTTTATTTGTGTTGTATGCAGGGATGATTTCAATTGGAGTATCTTCTATCTCTAACTTGTCACCTGGCCTTACATCCTTTAATTCTCTTACTTCTAATCCCTTTAATTGTTCAATACATTCCTCAGCTGCAACTATAGATGTATTATGGCTAATAACGTGTTTTATATCTTCCATACTTAAATGATCAAAGTGGTTGTGAGAAATCAGTAGTATATTTGCATCATTTTTATTCTGCTGCGCCTTTTGTATTTGAAATGGATCAATGTAGACTGTTCTTTTGTTATAACCAACTATTCTAAATCCATCATGGCCCATCCAATGAAACTGGATGCCTTCGTAATCAAACATATTGCTAATCTACAGTTATATTATTATAAAGTAAATTTAAATCTGTTCATTATCTATATTATTTGCAATCAATAATCGGTTGTTACTTATCGTAATTACTAATATTTTATTTTTGATTAGTCTTTTCCGCAAAGCAGTATCGATCGTTGCAGTAGCACACTTATGCTTAATTGCGTATTCAATTATTGCATCATCAACATGCCGCGATTTTATAATCTCGATCACTTTAAATCTGGTTTTTGAAATCTCAATAGCGGTTTTCGCTGTCATGGAACGTTTGGGGCCTGCCTTCTGCTCTAAAATTGTGAGCTCATCAATTACAATACTAGGAACCAAAATATTTAATTTGCCTATGTGTTTTTCGACTTCGTCCAGCTTTCCTATAGGCTTAGAAACGAGAACCATCAAAAAACTGGTGTCACATAGAACATCCATTTGCTAAACTGTCACACCTGCGCCTATCAGCCGCCACCTATCGGCTATTCTTCTGCTAATCGCTACTCTGCTGTTAGGCAAGAGGCATATCGGTTTTCTTAACTTTATTTCGATCTTGATGTCTTTTGAATTTGTAACCGTTCCAAGGGTTGCTCCAGTACCTATATTCAATCTCAAGGACTCCTTTACCTTTACTGGCTCAACTTTGGCCATATCCTGTGTACCCACGGCTGTATCAAAAAGATGAACTTCTACAGCGATGTCTTCCACATCTTTAGGTAGAGTATTAGGTTTACCAACAACGGACCCTATTAATGAATCACTTTTTATAAAAGTTGGATCTAATTTGGTTCCAATAGCAACAAGCCCTCCTGGTCTTACCTTTTCTACCATACCAGCTCCTGTCCCAAGGGTAGCAATAGTAGAATTAATTGGTTCGTATTTATTCTTCTTTTCCTCTAAAAATCCCGGACGAATCTCAATTTCATCTCCGATGTGAAATTCTCCCTGGACCAAGGCTCCACCAATAGCTCCTCCTTTAACTTGTTTTATTGGAATACCCGGCTTGTTAATGTCAAATGATCGTAGAACATGCATTATAGCTGGTGCATTACTAGTCCTAACAGGTGTTTTGATTGTATTTTCAATAGCCTCTATTAATGCATCAATATTGAGTTTGTGTTGAGCTGACACTGGAATGACTGGGGCCTGGTCTGCTATACTTCCATTTACAAAATCCTTGATCTCATCGTAATTATCACGTGCTTTTTCATATTCAGTTAAGTCGACCTTATTCTGAACAATTACTATTTGATGTATTCCAAGTACTTGAAGTGCCAGAAGATGTTCTCGGGTTTGTGGCTGGGGCACCTTTTCATTTGCTGCAACTACAAGAATTGATCCATCCATTAATGCCGCTCCTGATAACATATTGGCCATCAAACTTTCATGTCCAGGTGAGTCGACAAAACTTACAACTCTTATTAGCTCACTCGGTCCTCCGCAATTAGTACAAGTCGGCTGCGTGGAATAGCAAAGTGGAGATGGGCAGTTCGGACATTTATAAAATGCTGCGTCAGCATAACCTACTTTAATTGTAATGCCTCTTCTCAATTCTTCACTGTGAGCGCTAGTCCAAATACCAGTAATTGCTTCGATTAATGTCGTTTTACCATGATCTACATGACCTGATGTACCTATATTGATACTTGGCTGGTAACCAAATTCCTTAATATACCAGTCGGGTAATGTTTCCTTCCAGTGCAATAATAATCGTAAATTTCAGGGGGATATTAAGGTAATTGCCTTAAATTTTATTTATTTTTAGATAATTAACAACATAATTCTAAAGAAATTTAATATAATTATTAACTTTATTTCTTTACATCTGCAATTCTGTTAGTATCTGATGTTGCTGCCTTTTCTGGTAGATTGCCTTCCACTAAAACACAATTCAATTGATATATTTCCTCTGTGACCATGTTTCCTCTCATTAATTTTCTTATTCTATTTCCCTCATTAGCGTTTCTCATTCCTACTCCCCTTGAAAGTAAAACATACTTTTTCACTCCGCCATGTACATCTGGACGCATAGGAGTTCCGGATTTGTCACTTCCGCCAGTTATCTTTATCTTACCCCCTGCAATACCTATAATAGAAGAATCAATAATTTCCCCGACCTTTGAACCCAATAACGGATTGGCGGCCCTATCTTTCAATTCTTGAGAAATACTTTTACCTTTGTTATCAGAAACAACTAGTTTAAATTGGGCCATATTAAATTCAACCGCCATCACATCTTTATTAAGCTTTGCAGGATTGAAAAGAATAAAAACCATGTGGTACATCAAGTTATTATGAACGTTAATGAGGAAACTTCTGGAAGGATTTCAGTAGAATGTCCTCGCTGTGGATTCATAATGACGCCTATTCAAGTTTGCCATCTGCGCTGTCAAAATTGTGGTAATGAACTTACGTGCTCTGACAAAGGCAGCTTTTGGTGATACTACGGTAAATGTTAGATCATCGAGCGCAATAGGTATATGATCTATCTTTTTAATTAGACTGCTCTTCTTAAATGCTACCCTCCTATGTTCCGACATGTTTATTCAAGTCAATGCATGAAATGCGTTTGGAGCTATATTGGGTGCCTATCCCAATTCATTTGAAAATCATCAGTCATACTTACTGCTCTACCTTTCATAATCTCCACATACTCATCATATCTTACTCGAAATCCGCAATGCTTGCAATTTACTTCAATCATTTCCTCATCGACTTCAGCTCTTTTATCGCACTGTGGACACTTTGCTTCAAGCACCATAATATTACAACTAACAGATGTGATATTAATATTAATTCGTCCTAGGACATATCATTTTTCGAAGTATATGACAGTCTATTAGTTTGAAATAAAAATAAAAACTGTTGCACTAGATTTATAACAAAAGCTAATGCTGCAGATTTCTCACTGAAGCCAATTTTTCTAGAACTTTTCATATTTTGAATAGCAAATCCACAATTATAAAAACGAGTGATTATTATCATTAATCTTTTATTACTTTGTTCTATCCATAAGCTTCTTCTATTATCTTACTATAAATTGTGTGATAATTGTAATTTGTAACCTGGAGTACAAATTTAGTCATCCTATCAAAAAATTGAAGCAAATCATAACTATGTAAATAATGATATTAAAAATATGTTCTTAAGAGATCAATCTAATAAACTTTAACCGTAGAGGAGGGCTCTGTTAACTTAAGAACATCATCATCTCATTTTGAATAAGTTTATTATGAATATCCGCAAACATACTCAACCAATTTATAACGTGATACAATTTGCATCTTTTCTTCTTCTTCTTCTAGTACAAGGAAAATAATAATATCATCAAAACTTTCAGTCCTGTCCTTAAAATATTGTACTGTTCTTTCTTTCTATATAGGAGATACTTTTTTCAAATGAAGAATATATGTAGATGATGATGATGTTTTAATTTCAGAAATTTGCAGGCTTGTGATGGTGGTATGATACCATGTACCACCACCATCTGAAGATACTTTACTTTATGTTTTCCATATTTTATTACTAAATGCTTTAGAAACTGTTCTGCTGCTACTACTACAATCATATTTCTTCTTCTTTCCAATGAAAGGTGAATTCCTAAAACTTACTTCCTTATTTATTGGATGGTTCTATAATAGCAACGAATCCATAACTACAGAAATAGTCCTTGCCTATTTGAATGAATTAGGGTTTCATCAATGATAAATTCAGAAATCCTTTTTCTTTTACATAGTATATTTTTTGAGGATTATAATGATGCTGCTGTAACCACTTCCAAATCGAAACATGACTTCTTTTTTTAACAAATGGAGATAAAGCTTTTGAGGTATCTCTAAAAGATAATCCTAAAAAATAATATGTATAAGTATAACCCATAACAAACGTACTTTGCAGACGTTCTGTTTCTTTTAAATAATATGTGCATAAAAGAAGTAGGATTCATCCAGCTATAGATTTATCGCTAAGTTAACAGAGCCAGAGGAGGTATTACTATCAATATAATTCGTATAATACATTTTGGATTGGAATGAAATACATTTACTAACAACCAAGTTTTTTTTTAACATAAATATTTAAAGTCACATATTCTTATAAATCATCATGGAAAAGGTATGTCTATGACGATAAAATTGAAAGAGTATACAATAAATCCAGCTCTGTTAGTAATAGATGTCCAAAATGGCTTTGTTAGTAAAGGTGGTTCCTATGATCTTTTAGGAATGGAAACTTCGCACTATAGAGAAGTCGTTCCAAAGATAAACAATCTGATTAATTTATGTAGAAATATAGGAATTCCAATTTTTTATACTCAAGCTGTCAGGGAATCTTCTGGTATTGATCTTTTAACAAGGAGTCATAAAATTTTGCCAAAATCTCGAGAAGAAAGAATAAAGAAGAAACCAATTTGTGTAAGAGAAACATGGGACGCAGAGATAGTCAATGATATAAAGCCCGCTGAAGGAGACCATGTAGTTATAAAGAGAAGGGATTCTGCCTTCCATGATACTGAGATAGGAGTATGGCTTAGAAGTCTTAACATAGATACATTAATCTTTTGTGGAATAGATACTTCAATATGTGTCGAGTCTTCTCTACGAGACGCATTTAACATTGGGTACGACGTAGTTCTTATTTCTGACGCAACAGCATCTACTAATAAAAAGCATTATGAATCAACATTGGAAAACGTAAAAGGTTACTATGGAATAGTAATGGATATAAAAGAGTTATTCCAATATCTGCCACAATCCCAACTTAGTTCAATAAGTAATCAAAATATAATCTAGTATTACTAAAAGATAAAATAAAACAAATTATGTATAAAAACAAATTATATATAAAACAAAGTAATGCCAGATTCTTTATCTTTAAGTTTGTAACTTCTTAACATTCATCTGTTTATATTCACATCTCTGACAATAGAATCATATTCAAATATTGAAATCTTAACAGTAACCCAATTGTAAGTTGGTATATAACATTAGTAAGGATCTTTATATATTTAGAAAAAAATAACAAGTATAAATTGAAAAATTGAACCTAAATATCATCCATAAAGTTATGGGTTAAACATTAATTGATGACTATATTTTCTGCAATCTTCAACTCGTAGAATTAAAGGGCTGTAAAGAAAAGGATGACTATTAAAATATACAAGAATTGGAAAAGAGAAATCAGATGTAACAGGTGGAAATCTTTTGATTCCTATGATTTGAGTTTGGTTAAAGCAGTAACAAGAGGAAAACGAATGAATGGGACTTTCTTATTGGAATTATAGGTAGAGGATCCTGAACAAACAAAAGCATGAAGCCAGTGATTGCAGCAATAAAACACAATAAATTTAGAGTAATTGACAATGTAGTATATAGTTCAAGGGATTAGAATATAGATGATAAATAATATTCTCGCATTTGTCTGTGTGAGCAAGCTTGATGATTATCAGCAGGATGACTTGGTTAATTACCATCCTTTTAATGAATGATCTCAATTTAATAAATTGACCCTGTGTCTTGAAATATAAATACCAACAATTCTACTATGTATTGGTTCTTCTACTACTACTGCTTGCTATAGCCATAACCATGCTTCGTTAGGTCAGATCTGAATTTGAGTTTCAGCTTCTATTATAAATGCAGTTATTCTACTCTTCTTCTTCTTCTTCTTCTTCTTCTATTTATTTGGGTATAGATAGATGCTTTGGATTAAATTCCTCATGTATCCAATACCATATTGCAACGTAACTTCTTTCAACAAATGGCTCCAATGCTTTGGATGTATTTCTAAGACTTAATACAAGAAGGAAGTACAAATACAATGCACGTATCTAATAAGGTAAGGCCTAGTTCTATCACTTTCAAACATTTACACATTATTTAATCCAACCCAGCTTTAGCAGTTACTTCTTCTTAACTTAACAGACCCGTTTCAGCGTCAAAGATAGGTATTTTTAGGGCCCTACAATAGATAATTAGTGAGATGAATTGATTTACTCGTATGATATAATAAAATAGGATTTGTAATTTGAACCCTACAATAGGAACCGATTACATCAGATCAATCCTACTTCTCTTAACTTTTGTGGCATATAGGTTTCCGCAAGGTACCTAAATCCATGCTTGAAAAATGCATCCAGCTCACATTTCTCTTTATATTTCAAGAACAGATTTAATTCTCTCTGCCATTGTTTCTCCTGTAACCATGGCTTTTTTTTCATATCGTTAGCTCTATTAATATCTTCATTAGAGGCTGTCAACCTTGCTACTTCTGGTATATTATATTCATAGATATCTGAAAACATCATCCCAAGCACTTTTGCGTTTGGAGTGACTAGTCTGTCACTATCATAACTCAATGATTCGCTTCCTATTTTATACCTCAATGCAATACCAAGCCCCCATGGGTCAGCATCAGCAAAAATTACAACAGGCTTTTTCCATTCTTCATTGAGTGTCCTTACCATCATTCTAGTGGCTCTATCCGGCTCCCCGGAACCTGTCATTAAAATTGCATTATATTTTTGTATAAATCCAGATTTTCGGATATTATTCAGAACCGTATCTTTTTCTACGACCATTACAAAGTTTGCCTTTACATTAACGATTTCTACATCACTTATGTTAGTAGGAATTAGTTGTGAAGTTGCTCTACTCCCAAGATTGCAATCAATAATGTCTCCTCCTACGCGTAGTGTGATAGGTCCAGAAATCATCCCTTTAGGTTTAGATGTAACCGAAAATTCTTCCCGTGGAACTCCTGTCAGTAATTCCAGTGCTTTGATAGCATCATCTGAATTTTCCTGTGTATTCCAAAATTTTTGTTTATTCTTCTCGTCTCCTACTGTACTAAGTGTAGCGTAGTACATACCCCTAATAGTACTTTCCATTTCTTCGTCAAGCAACCTCCTGATAGCGTTTGCCATGACTAGATATTGGGCAAAAGTTGGAATTTTTTTTGTGCTATCTGGACTGACCTGAATCATTTTATTTCCTATAGTAAGCATTCTCTTCTCATCAGACCAAATTGTATTATCGTAACCAACTTTCGGAACATCTAAAATAGGCATCGTTTTTTGCATTAAATCGTCGCTGACATCTCTCATGATTAACTTTATTTTCTTAGTTACTTCTTGATGGCGTTTATCTGTTGCAGTCAATTACTTTCTCCTCTCTTTGGGTTTGTTGAAGGTATCCAAAGTGATTCGATTTTTTGATCCTCCTCTCTCTTTTTTAATAAACTTTTTAGATTTTCCCTTATTACTGATTGTTTTGTTTTTTTTATTTTTCTTTTTTCTAGAACTATAAATTGGGTGCTGTGCTGAGTTTTGTTTTAAGATTTCAATTTCATTTTCTTTTTCTTTTGTCTTGTCTTTTGCTTCTTCCTTAATTCTTTCTCCAGTTATTTTATCTGCTTTTGTATTAATTTGTGTATCTATACTCTCTTCTCCCCTTACATGTTTTTCTGCAAGTTGGGAAAATGCTTCTGAAAGTTTGTCGGGATCTACTCTAATTGACTCTGAAATTGCATTAATGATCAAAGGAATATAATGCTTGTAAAGTCTCAGTCGACTTTCTGCCTCTTTTATTCTTAACTCTTTGCGGATCTGGGCACTAACTTTTCGATATAAATCAGCCAAGCAGGCTTTCATATATTTCTTCAAATCACCTTCTGATGCAATACTTTCTTTGCCAGCCGTTTTATATGGAATTTTAGTTGAACAAATATGAAAAAAAATATGAATTGGAAGGAATTCTACAGCACGATCGGATTTGGAATCTGGATTTGCAAACTGCTCTTTTACTTCCTTTTTAGAAATTCCCATTTTGTTAATTTCAACCTCTGAAACGACTTCTCTTGCAACATCTGACCCTTCATCATATAGTAGAGGAATCTTGTTAGCAAATCTATGCAGCTTAAATGAACTAATGTCACCTCCATAAGCGATTCCACATTCAACTATGGTTGGTCGGTTGTTAACTACACATGTTCTAGATGAATATCCTGTCAGAACAGGTCTGAGTACCCTTGTAGATAACTGTTGTTGCGGTTGATCAATAGAATTAGCATATTCTTTATTTGTAACGATAGTATATTCTGAAGTCATCCCAGCAATTAGAATTTCTTCACCAATAGGGCTGAGATGATCCGTATTAGGTGCTTGAAACTTTGTTTGTTTGCATACATTAACTACTTTGATCAATTCATGCTCATCATATTTATCAGCAATTTTCAGGTCCACTCCTGATTTGGTTATAATTTCTTTAGCCTTTTCGCCAGAAAGCTTTTGGAACGAATTGCATAACACACCTTGTAAAGTCGTCTTTTGATTCATGAATCTGATGATTGCCTTTTTCAGAGTTTTCAAATCCATATCTCCAGGATGAGGCAAAACTTCCTTTGCTGGATGTGGCATTATTTCTGTTCTTCTTTCAAAGATAACTTTACCTTCATCAGTATCAAACGTCAAAATAGCATATGGATTTATAATACTAGTCTGGCTAATGTAATCATAAATTTTATTCTTTGTAATTGGAGATAAGCGTGCGCGCAATACAGCTTCAATTCGAAAACCGTATTCATCTTGGATACGGCTATCACTCGATTTAACTGTCTTCTTTAAAAGGACAATTGGTTTATTTGTACCGATATCTGTTCTGAGTTCAAAGTAATATTCTGATCCTTCTTCTTGTGTTTTTGTCCATACTTTAAGAGGATGATCGGTATCCTTTGTAGAAAAGGCAGCGATCATTTTCAAACCTACACCAAATAGACCTCGTTGCTGCTTTTCAACGTATTTACCAGATGTCAAAAAAGAACAGACTGCTACCGGAACTTTGTCTGCAGGGATTCCGATACCATTATCTTGACAAGTAATAAGCCACATTTCATTTTCTGGTTCTAGTAATCTTAATGACAACGAAATATTTGGTAAAATATTATTGCTTTCACAAGAGTCAAGAGAATTTTCGATCAACTCTCGAACAGCCATATAAAGAATACGCTCTCCAGTAAAGCCGGCAAGTGCAGAATTATCAACAAAGAATTCTGATTCAGCTTTTTTATCATAACGGATTTTTGCCTTTCCATTATATGGAATAATATTTACTGTAATCTCCGGTTTCATTTGTGATTGTGCAAGTTCAGCAGCAGTAGTAGTCTTTTTCAAATGATAAAATTAGTTTGGTAACTCAATTTAACTTTTTACAAGATTGAATTTAACTTTTTACGCCAAATTTATTGACTAGATAGATTATAATGACTTTATCAGGGCTGTGAACCATAAGGGGTAGTAGCATTCTTTAGCTCTTGTATTTTGATAATCTTCATCTCGATAAGAAATCGTTTCTTATTCTTTTGTATTACTATATAGTCAGATCCAGATCCGACAACATTACCATTTACTATGTCCTTAAGCATGATCATATGTCACATAGTTAAAGAATCCTTAAGAGCTTTACTAATCTTTGAATTATTTTTATATGTTAAATTACAACAGTTTGTCATTCTTTTTACTTGTCTATCAACACAAAAAGGAAATACATAGGACAATGAATTGTGAAAAACAACAGTAACTGACAAGATACTCTGAAATAGTACAGGAATTAAGTTATAGCAAATTGGAATGCATGTAGGCGATAGTAAGTCAGAGGCAAATTTCCTATTAAAAGAGTTTAGAAATGAAGCAAAGCTTCTATTTGATGTTATTAGTAAGGAATACATCTATTGCCATTTTGTGATGCAGTATCAACTTTCTATAAGCACAATAATATAGTGATGAGTACGAGAGATGACAGTATCAATCAGATCGTAATATCAAAAAGATGTTAATATAATCCTATAAGTAGAGCATCTCGTTGATAAGCATACGAAAATATGGCAAAAAACTCAGAAGTACATATTTGACCTTTCTTCACATTATGAAAATGAAACGAAATTTGCTAAAGCAGTATCGAATTGGCGACAGAAATACTAATCTCATATCATATGGAAAGTAAAGAAAGAAGTAGGCGCAACAATTATTATCCAATAGGATATAAAATTCTTAAAACGTTGATGGACAGTGCGCAACTGGGCAGCCCTAGAAAGTACTAATACATAGAACAAGACAAGCAAGATGAATATAAGCAATTGAAGCATTAGCGGTGTAATGTCATTCTATACACTCATGATTTCTCGGATTTTAATCATAAACATAACCTTTTCTTATATATGACTGTGTCGATTCTTGAGCCATTTCATTCTGAGCTTGACCATGTTTCCATTCTTTAACTGGATCTGGATCTGCTCCCATTATGCGATCCTTTACTTCATCTATTCTAACAAATGATGGCAAATTGACCCACTGCCCTATTAAAAGAGAATCCCCAGGATTAAGGGAAGGAAGATGTTCTATAAGTTCGGTGTTTAATGACTCGCTTGCAGAAGAAATCTGTGACTGATCTTCTTGCTGAATTATTTTCATTATAGCTAATGATCCCATTTGACTGAGCACATTTGGATCGACTGAACGAGGACGCTGGGTAACTACTATTAATCCCATACCAAATTTCCTACCTTCTCTTGCAACCTTTGCAGCAAAATATTTTGCATCACTATATTCTTGTTTAGGAATAAATACGTGTGCTTCTTCAATCACCACTATTATGGGGTTTCTAAAGTAAACAAAGTCATTATTACCGCATACATTCTTATTGTTATTATTAGTGACCTTATTATTCATTTGATCTTTCGCATTTTTGCGATCGGCAAGAAGTGACTTTAAGTAAAAAGCGATAGCAACATTCGCTTGCTTTTCATTGAATTCTAGTAAACTGACGACATTCACTTTTCCTTCTTTTATCATCGCTAGCGGATTGGAGGTATTTACTTGCAGAATATTTCTAAGTTTTCTACGCGCCTCTCTTATCTTATCCTTCACCCTCTCAACAGATGATTTATTACGCTTTTCCGTATTTCCAATACTTTCAATATTTCCCTCTAGGGTCTGCCAAAAGTCATCTTCCGTTTTCTTCTTTAATTCGTCGTCAAAAGCTTTTGACAAAACAGTTTTTTGAAGATCGGCCATATCTCTAATTTCTATAACTTCTGCAAATTCGTCTATGGATAAAAGCCTGGGATTTATCTGTGCAGGTACAAAATTCACATTGCTTATGTTAAGGCCTTTATAATCATCATGATAATCGAAAATAATCATTGTTCCTGGAATTTCTGAAATTGATTTAGCAATCAAGGTAACGAGATTACTTTTTCCCATCCCCGTCATAGCAAGGATTCCGAGATGTCTTGTAGCTACCTTGTTAATATTTATTTTAACATCTACTTTCTTCTGTCTCAGTAACGTACCAATTTTTAGCCATTCGTTTTTGATTGGATTAAATATATTATTTAGTTCGTCTGGGCGTGCCTCAAAAACTTCTGTACCAGGTAATGGAGGGATATCTGGGAGTATAGCTTTGCTTTTTTGCAGTTCGTCTAGAAAACCAAGGATTTTGACATTCGCTTTATAGCTCTTATCACGTCGATTTTCGTCAGCAACTTGTTTGCTTTCAAGTGCTTCTTCAAAGTTGGCAATATCATCGCTCAGGGCCTCACTTTTAACAGAAGAAGATTCAACAACACCCAACACTTTTTTGTGTTCAGAATTTAGCATAATAACATATTCTCCAATACTTATGGGGCGACTAGCTTCGAAAGTAAGCTTGTCCGTTTTAGTTTGTCCGATGACAATACCTATCTGTGGAAACCCATTAGTTTTACTCATTCAAAGCATCTCTCGTTTGACTCTCCTGTGTTAATCCATAAATACTCGACAATCTCGCTATATCTTCACTGTTGATTTTGCAATTTTCATGAGCAAGTTTTAGACAATATGGGTACCCAGCTACACTATGATATGAAAGTATATTCAAAAGTTCTTTAATTTCTTCTTCCTTGACATCACTTCTCTTTTTTTGAGGTATTTCAATCTTAATTATTGGTGTGCATTCTTTCAATCTTGCATATATCTCAATGACGGAAGTATAATTGCTATAGTCTTGATTTTCAATAGGAATACTAAATCCAGGACATTGCCCGATATGGTTATAATAGTAAATATCAGCTGCTATTGATTTAAAAGAATAGAATTGTGTCGTACTATCTGAAGTTTTTGAAATAAATATTATATTATCATGGTTCTTGATAATATTAATTATTTCAAAAATTATTTCTCTTCTATATTTAACAAATCTTGAGATCAATGAACCGTCGACAGAAACTATATCTGCCAAATCTGCCGAATGATCTGCGACCATAGCCTCCATTGACATTGCTTTATACTTTAGCTGTTCTTCATTAGTCATTCCTATATCGTCATTCCATCTTCGTTCTAGGATTGTGTTATCACTTGTGACAGCAATGGCATCCACCACATAAAGATCGAATCCTTGAAAAGATCGTTTATTCCAACTGCTGTCTACTCCAACTGAAATGCCTATTCTAGATGAGGGATGATATTTTATCCATCGAGATGATGCCTCAGACAAAATCCTATCTTGGCTATTATCCTTGAACTTGGATAATCTTTGTTCTCTATTTCTAATAGCATCCAGATAAACTTCGTAAAGCATCGTTGCTAACTTACTTTATCTACTTTAAAAAATTGATGATAGAAACGAAGAAAAGAAGGCCAACTATCTTCTGCTTGTAATACATATATCCATAATAACTAATCTACACTTTCATCAGCGTGGTGGTAATTCTGCTTTTTAATAATGAGAATTTAGTTAAGTACTATGTTAAAATGTCACTGATCCGTCCTTGCTTGCTTGCTATCTTGATTTCATGAGCTATTCTCCTGCCCATGCTCATGGGTTTGTCAAATATTAATCCGGAATAGGGCGAACCATCAAGATATAGATTTGTTCCTGCAACGATCCTAGCTGAAAACTCAAATGTGGTAAATTTTCCTTCTTTGTCGTATACACCCTCAATACAAAATGGGCCTGTCATTCCTGGTGGAACAAGACGCCGTGCTGTTTCGACAAATCTTTCTCCCATGGAATAAACTTCCTCTAACAGCGATTCTCTTAGGACAAGTGGAATATTCCCTACCACATTATATGATGGTTGTATTTCTATACCTAGTTGTTGTTTAGCCGGTATTCTACCCATACCATCAACATCCGACTCATATCTTCTGTCAACACCCATAAATTCAAGGACATTTGTAACTGGGGAATAAAAAAATTGCAGATAAGTGGGAACACCCTTTACGTATTCCTGTATGTATAGATCATCTTCACTCTTAATAACTCCCTGTTCTATCAATTTCTTTGCACCTTCTTCGAAACTTGGCCTATTCCAGGCTAAGAAATAGCCACGACCGCCGGCTGCTCCATGAAGTTTGATAATACAAAGGCTTTTAATATTCTCTTTTGAGACTATATAATTGGGTGTAGTTAATTGTGCGGCATCCATTAGTTTTTGTTTTAGCTTTCTATCTGCTTCCCATCTTATGATCCATTTGTTTCCAAAAAATGGTGTACTAATCTTTTCAATCTCTTCTCTGCTCATATAAGCAACCATAGTTCCATGCGGAATAATGATAGAATTAGTTTTTCTGAGATGTTGTTGACAGACTTCATCTGAGATTTCATTAAATTTGTCAACTACTATCATATCGTCTATGAAGTTAAATCTTTTATAAAGGCCAAGGCGTCTTTTCTCACATATTAGCAATGTATTGAAGCCCTCATCCTTCGCACCTTTTAATATTTGGAGTGAACAATGAGATCCGAGAGTAGCGATAGAATATTTTTTTTTTGATTTTTTTACCAATATGGACATTCACTATACCGCAGGGTGATTAAAATACTTCGAACGATTATGGTTCTAGAAATGTGTATCTATATCATGATCATATTAACAAATTGAAAGTAATTAAATATGCATTTATACAATGATTATTCTAATTTTAAATGTATTTTGATTGTGATAAATAATTATTATTCCTATTGAATAACTGCTTCGGTTAATAATAACTACTGGTCAATAATGCGATTTTCAATAATATATGTATAATCAATAATAAGACTCATTTATATCGTTCTCATAAAGTATCACAGCGATATTTGAATAATGGTATTCATCTATACTGCCTAACATAATTTCGTATATCCTTTAAAACCAAGTAAAGGATTTTTTAAGCATAGTAAACCTTACATATTAAGAAAAATCTGTAAACGAACTTTGTTAGTTAGTATAATTGATAGTTACCATATTATATAAAATAGAAACCCATAATAGGCAAGCAAAAAATTATCTACGGTAATATTTTAAACATTAAAAATAAGCGTTTGAAGTAAAAGTCTATAAAAGATGATTTTCAGAAAGACGGGTAAAGAATATTATTTGAAAATTCTAATCAATGAGATCTCAGATTATGTGAGCTTGACTTTTACGTTCTTCCACCACCAGTTGAAGTTATAAATTCTGCAATTAGCTTGATTGCAAAGGCTACTCCCCCTACAACTGCCATACCCAGAAGTACTAAACGAAGGTGTGTAAGATAATCATCTTTGCTCGTCTTCTTAGCCAATTTCATCGTCTGAATCATTTCTATGACTTTTCGCTGCACAAATGCCAAAAGATTCACTTCAAATTCTTGGATGCATTATTTGAACTTACTGACTCAAAGTCGTTATAATTATACTATGCAATAGTGGTAATATTGCATTGTTACGATAGCATAATTAAACTTTATAATAATAAAAGTGCAAAACTATCATATTTAGATGGTATATTGAAGATATATTATACTCACTAGATTTATTCGACAGAATATAAATCATTTTTATACTATATCATTAAAAAGCAAGGGTTAGTTATTCTTTATCTAGATAACGTAGGCTGAACCGCATAAACTGGCTCCTTCTCTGTTCTTTGCATTTCAACAAATGTTTCGGTATTCTGAATTCCTTCAATTTTGCCAATTCTCTCGATTACTATATTGTGAAGCTCCTCCAGGGTTCGTGCATTTACGTTAACAATCATATCGAATCTGCCAGTTACCTCCGACAATGATCTAACTTCTGGTATCCTTAATAATTCCGAATGAATTGGCTCTTTTAGTTTAGGATCTCTATTAATACCTACAGTCGCCTTCACATTAATTCCGAGCATGCCCTCGTTGATTATAACCGTAAATTTCTTTATGAGACTTCGTTTTCCAAGACGCTTTATTCTGCTATAAAGAACAGACGCATTTACATTCAATTTTTTACTCAACTGCGGTACTGAAATACTTGCATCTTTAGTAAGTTCAGATAATATCCTCATATCCAATTCATCGAATCTTTGCAAATTTTATCCTATTTAGAGTTGGTAGCATAGATTAATAAATGTAATTTTGAATTTATCTTTAATTAAGCAAAATATCTGAACACTTACGCCATTTGTAGCTGACTCTAGTTTAATTTCGTATTAATTTTACTTCAACGGCAGGCAGGCGCTCATAAATATAATAGAAATAGCAAATATTATATAATTTAAACACGATTATGAACAGATGTTTGGCAGAGGTAGAATAAAGCCAGGCGAATATGTTTTTGTGGTACAGGCAGACCAGAATTATAATAAACTCATCATCGGCATTGTCCAAGCTATAAACGGAAACAGAATTCAAATAAGGGGCTCATACATTCGTCCCATAGGCTTAATTGAACACGTCAAAAGAGGGCACGCGGGAGACAGACCGAAAGAAGTTCTCACTAACCCTGATCCTAATAATTGCATATTTATGCTAATAGACAGAGTTGAAACAGGTAGGTTTAATCAAGAAGTTGACCAGCAGACAAGCAAGATAATATGGATAAACGAAAAACGTTTCTTTGTTCTGGATGGATGGATAAGAGAAAATCTTCCAGACATGTTTGCAGATGTACTAAGAGCAAATACGGAACAGGAGCGATTGCAAGCACGAACTATACTTTTGGATAAAATGAACTCGTTATATGAAAAGGATTTGAAGGATCATCTTTATGCTGTAGCAAGAAGTACTAAAGTACTATAGATGTTTGAAAGTTTTATATTATGGTAATTAATAGAGAATCTTTTGAGCATGGAATACGTATATGCTGCTTTACTGTTGCATAAGTTAAAGCAAAATATAACAGAAGATAATATTGCGAATATTATAAAAGCCACTGGAGTTACACCTGATGATGTTAGGGTAAAGGCTCTGGTCGCAGCTTTAAGTGAGGTAAATATTGAAGAGGCCCTAAAGGGAGCACCAGTTGCATCAGTAGCTCGCTGTAGGAGCCGCATCGTCTACAGCCTCAACACCGTCGGCAGCCGGTGCAGCACAAGGAGAGGAGGAGAAGAAGGAGGAGAAGAAGGAAGAAGAGGCACTGGAAGGACTCTCATCGCTTTTTGGATAAATCTTTCACTGCTTCGTTTGTTAAATTCATGTGGGTTATACTCATCAGTAATTATTATCAAAACAAAATATTCCGAAAAAATCAGAAATATCCAATGTTTCAAAAGTATATTTTTTAAATTACTAAAAATTAATGAGGTTCGTATCCCCTTTTTTTTGCTTCATTTCCCACTGTCATGGCTCTAGACTGAGCCCTAGGAAAGACAATTCCGACAGTGTCTTTTGAGATATACCCTGATTCAGAAGATAATGCGACTGCTTTCTGCTGTGCTGTTAGGAGTAAAGGTATGATAGTTTCTGATGTAAGATATCCAGTTTCTGTTGCTATTGCAAGAGCTTCTTGAAATGACCTCGACAATTCATTACGATATTCCTCCAAATTTATTTTTAGATCGCTTTCCCTTAATAGCAACCCTGCTGCAATAGCAAAGTTAAGAGTAATACCTGCTTCAATAGGTTTAATATTAAGCTTGCTCATTAAAGAAGCAAGTTTTTGTGAGATCACCTCACCTTGCCTAGCGATCGTCGTGTCCCTGCTTATCCATATACTTCCTTGATCTATCTTTGTTGGAACGTTTGCCTCTTTGAACTCGGAGAGGACTGGCCCTGGAGTAATTCCCGTATTACCTGCAGGAATTGAGATTTCCTTGGATGCAATGTCTCCTCCTTTGGCTGGTAAGAATACTTTATTCTGGTCAAAGATTAGATTCAATTTAAAAGGACTAATTTGAGTAAATATTAATCCACACTGTCCTTCTAATTCTTTGCTTAGACTATCTAATCCAGGTACATCCTTTACTTTTTCGAATGCTCTTTGTGCAACCTTATTCTTAATTATTAGAATTTTTATGTCATTTCTTAGTTTTTTTCGAATCATCATTAACTGAGTGGCCCGAACTTTAGTCATCTTTGAAAGTGCAACAACATCATATTTTTTAGGAAGTTCTTGTAGCTCCTGGTACATCATACGTTTCTTTTTTGGATAGCTTTTTCTGTCTATGCTTGAAATATCAGATTCCATTCAGTTATTCAGCCTTCTTTCTCTGGTATTACTGCTCTTTAACTGCCTTAAGATTAGCAGGCTTACCCATAGTAAACTTTATCAATGCGTTTCGGATATTTTTTTCTCCTTGTGGAAGTTTTTTCTCAACAGCTGAGATTACAGCACTAGCATTTGTTGTAAGTTGATTGTCATCCATTTTTTCATCGCCAATTTTGGCAGATACATTTAACTGATTCTTTGCTCTTACGCGAACAGAACCTCTGAAGCGAGTTGCAATCGATTCTATCGGTGCGCCATAGGGCAGTGGTGTGGGCATTTTTCCTTTCGGTCCCAAAAATTGTCCCAATGAACGACCAACCGTTGCCATGTATGCAGTATCAGACACAAAAAAATCGTACGCTTTTACCAATTTGCGTGCTTCTCTCTTATTTGTCCCCAACCTGTCCAGTTCGTCCGGTTCTATTACCTTGTCAATTTCAGTTTTCCGAGCTCGTGATCCCATCTCTCCAGAAGCAACAACGCAAATGCTCGCTTTACGAGCAGGCTTATTTGGTAAATTTACCACCTCGTTAAGATTAAAACCTTTTTTTATATCTATTTCTTTCAGGTACTAGTGTTAATTCAACCGATTGATTAAAATTGCGTTTGGTCGCTTCATCTCGCGCCAGCTTTACAAGTTCTCTAAGTTGACTATCACGTACCATTTCAAATACAAAATCTGAATGCGTAGAAAGCCACTTAAAATCGTTTACAAACCGATAGGAAGATCCATTTACATGAATCCTATAGCAGATAACAGAATATTAAAAGTTCGTTAAAATGGCGGGCCCGGTGGGCTTCGATCCCACGACTTCCGGCTTTCCTCAGGAGTATAGAAGGCAGGCGCTCTATCCATGCTGAGCTACGAGCCCGCTTCGCGAAACTATTTCAGTAGGTGTGTTATGCCACAATTGCTAGCATGGTTAGGAGAAAAGTTGAATTAGCCTGTATAAAATGTTTAGTCTTAAACAATACCTAAAGTCATAAATAAATTCTTTGTATTTAATAAAGTATAATAACAGGGTAATCATAGATTGTAATAACCTGTGGTATAAAGTCGCGGATAGGATGACCGTCTATGATTATGGAATATAATGTCAAACATAAGAATAACATCGATATAACGTATTTTCAAAGTATAATGTGTTGTTTGTTTGTTAAAATACAGCAACTGCTACTGTTGTGGTTTTTACTACGCTTAGTCAAGATCACCATTGTACACTCTGAATTAATTAACTGGTATAGTGTAGATCCTTGCACACTTTTTCAAAAGAATATCGATAAAATGGCAAGGAGCAGGAGTTTTAAAAATAAATGATAAGAGAAACAATAGTGTCTGATAAAACTAAAAATATTCCAGATAATCTAATCAAAGATGGCAGAACCATCAATAGATCAACATTCATTGAAGATATCAAAGAGATTAGTCGGAAAACAAATAAAACTAAAGCAATACTTCACGCTGCGGGAGGTATCAAAGTCGGTGAAACCCCACATGAGGTAGTAGAAGAAACAAGAATGTACAAGCTTTTGCATTATCGTCCACTATTTAGTAAAACCGCAAAAACACCACTAGTAGTTGTCTATGCATTAATGAATAAGTCATATATCCTGGATTTGCAGCCAAATAAGAGCTGGATTCGCAATTTGTTAGCCCAAGGCTTTGATGTATATCTTATAGATTGGAAAGCACCGACCGACGTAGACAAATTCGTTTCATTTGATGACTACGTCAACTGGTACATAGATGATTGTGTAGACCTTGTCAGAAGAAAGAATTCAGTCGACAAAGTAACTTTACATGGTTATTGTTTGGGATCGACAATGTCTGTGATGTATACCGCATTACATCAAGAGAAAATTAGGAATCTAGCTACCATCGCACCGATAATTGATGCCGGGAAGGATACCACTGTCCTTAGTAATTTATCCAGACATTTGGATGCTAATAAAATGTTTAATTCTATTGGTAATTTACCTTATGACCAACTCTATGCATCCTTTTCGATTCTAAAACCATTTAAACAAGGAGTAAATAAATACTTTAACCTTGTTGAGAATATCGATAATGAGAATTTTGTTCATAACTTCCTTAGAATAGAGAAGTGGATTTACGATACTCCTCCTATTGCAGGAGCAACGTACAGGCAATGGATTGAAGACATACAACAAAAGAACCTTCTCGTCAACAATGAGATGAAGTTAGGAAATGAGGTTATTGATCTATCAAAGATTGAGGTTCCACTTCTAAATATAGTTGCAGAAGAGGATCATCTTGTATCTCCACAATGCAGTCTACCACTAAATGACTCTGTATCGAGTAGTGACAAAAGATTAATGCGCTTCCATACAGGTCATGTAGGGCTTATAGCCAGCAGTTATTCACAAAACAATGTTCTTCCAAAAGTCGGTCAATGGCTCAAAGCACGATCACAATAGCCTATTGAACTTGTCTGTTTGACTAACATAGAATCTAAGACTAGATAATAACTTTTCACCAAATATTTTATGAGGTTACTCCCGCTGGGTAATTTTTCGTTTTCTTTCTATTGGTATTACAATTACTTGAACCAAATCACCCTCTTCAATATTTAACGCTTGTCTCTCAGCTTCTGGGATAGAAACTCTGCCGCCAGTTTGAACATTTGTTTTGAACATTGCATAGTAATATGACAATCCCTGAAGCATAGACAAAAAATTCTGCATGGTGTCTTGTTGTATAGCAGAAAACTGTCTGACAAAGTCTTTCTGAACCTCAGTTCCTTTTTCCATTGCTTTTTTAAATGCATCAGATGTATCATCACCCCGAAGGATATCGCTCATTGAATGAATTTGTACTGTCGTTTATTTAACGTTAGTGTTAAACTAATTGTCTTAATCCTTAAGAAATTTTAATATTTCTCTATTGAATTCAATTGAATTTTCAACGTAAGGTGTATGTCCGCAACTTCTCATTACTACAAGGTTACTATGCGGTATCTCGTTAATATACCCCTTTGAATATTGCAGTGGTATCATCCCGTCATTATCACCCCATATTAGCAACGTTGGGGCAAGGATTTTCGATAGTCTACCAGGAAGTGTAGGTGAATCTCGAATTCCTAGCAATGTAGACATAAATGCATACTTGGCATTTGGAAGCCTCATCCTATTCACAAAATCCTTGATGGTATCTTCTGTAACAATATTGGAGTCATGTGCCATATCCGAAAATGCTCTAAGTGCATTTTCATAAGTGGGATATAATGCTGCCATAATATATTGATCAAGATGGTGAGTAGATGATCTCATCATTCCTGCCGGAGAACATAAAATCAATTTTTCTATTCTGTTACTGTATCTAATTGCAAATTCAGTTGCTAAATGTCCTCCAAATGAGGAGCCAACTATATTCGGTCTATCAATATTTAGATTTTCTAAAAGATCTTTAAAGAACTTGATAAAAAAATCCATTGTATATTCCACTGTAGGTTTATCACTATATCCAAATCCTATAATATCAGGAACTACCACTCTAAAATGTTCAGTTAAATCAGGAATAACAGGTAACCATCTTTCAGCAGAAGCTCCTAGCCCATGAAGAAGAATGAGATCTTTAGGATCATCATCTATTTGATTAATTACCTTGTTATAGTCAAAATATCTTATTCCATAACCATTAACATAGGTCATTTTCATGGGAATATTTTGATATGCCAAACAGGCTCCACGAATACAATAATTAACTGTACCTAATTTAATATGTTATCATTTAAATTCATGTCAGGAAGGTATAGTTATATAAATAGATACAATTTAATGATTACCTCTTTTTTAGCCAGTCTTCTGAATCTGGGCAATATATGATGGAATCTCAGTTAAATAATCTGTAGCTTTACCTTTTAACAAAGAAAAAACATAGGTATTGTAAAATATAGAAATTCCTAACCTACAAATTTGCTAAACATGAGTGAATTCTATAGTTGTCAAGGACTTTACAATTCTCAGAATCCATATGTGTAATATGTATAGGTAGACATACTCATATATGAGATAAACAATGAGCATGAACATCTATAATGAGCAAAGTCAAGGATATTTCAATTATGATAATGGAAAAAGAGATATCTTCAGGTCAGGATGTCCATGGCACTATAAATCTTAACTATCATGGACGTTATGATAGTATAATAATTAATTCACAGATACAAAATTCAAATGATGTTTTCAATTATACTAATATCAATGGAAAAAAGATAAATCATCCTTATGCAAGACTCTCTATAGTTGGAAATGATATAGGTGAAAAAAAGATTCTAGAATTTATTGCTAATACAAAACATGTACCAGTAACGGATTCGTCAAATGTAAAATTTAGGGTCACAATTATTCAAGAACATAAAGAAGTTGCCAGTGACATAGCTAATATAAAAATAGTAAAAAGTTAACTGAAGTTCTTTACAATTTCAACTTTTCCTGTCATCCAGGGATGGGGTTCACAATGGTACGGAAACTCTCCTTCTTCTGTAAAGGTGAATTCAAATGTTTGACCAGGAGGAATTAAGCCTATTGTTTCCATTGAATCGAATTTACCGTTAAGTTTATCGCTAAAGTCATTATCAGTTGTGACACTGTGTGCGGTTGTATCAGTGTTTGTCCAGACAATTTTGTTATCGTTTCCTAATCTGCCCCGGGCAGCTTTTGGAACGAAATTCTCGGGGTTAGATGGGAGCGATGAACCTTGTGCAATGGAAACCTGAACTGCATTAGACGGATTAGATATCTCTTTTGGAACATGAGGCTTTGCATTTGCCTCAGGTAAATATACGAATTGATAGTAGCCAATACTTACCCCTACTGCAATGATAAACGCTACCATGCTAATACCAGCAGCATAATTTTCTGTAACTTTCTCCATTAGATCAAATCAAACTATTGAGTTTTTTGACATATAAAGGTTATTTAGAGGCAAGTTACTTTAAAATAATGAACACTTGATATTGGGATGTAATCACTACAGATAATTTCCTTACTTGAAGGTTTAAAAAAGAATTATTCAATACCAGTTGGAAATGGAGTAATGGTTTTATTATTTTTACAATGTTTGTATTCTAAGTATCGACTAATTTTTTGGGCACTTAAACAGTAGATCTTTCTGCTAAGTCATTCTTTGTATTGTCAGTTTTCGAGTCGGATGGAGCAGACGTGCTAGCTGATATGGTAGTAGTATTAGTAGTAGTTGTTCGAGATGTCTGGGTAGCGACTTGTGTCCCCGATGCTTTTTGAATTGGTGGAGCAGGTATGGTCTCGGCGGTAGGTTTAGGTATAGATGGCATAGGCTTTGGAGCAGTGGGCATAGGCTTTGCAGGTGATGGCAAAGTTGAGGGCTTAGGGGGAGGTGCCTTAGCCATGGCTGTACCATGCCTATAAATATGAAACATTCCAGCAAAAACAAGCATTATGATACCAATTATAAATAAAGAGAAGTTCTTCATTCCACTAAGAACGGCATAATATGCAGATATATTTAGATAAACTTGAAATGCTAACAATACGACAAATAGTATGTAAATCCATTTTTTGGGAAGATTGATGGCCGTCTTTCCTCCTGCTTTTTTAGGCTGCAACTTTGCATTAGCCTCTGCATTCTTGGCTAGTTTTATGATCATATAGGTAAATCCAAATGAAAGTGGTACTAGTAATAACATTACTAGGTAAAAGAAAATAGGATCAATAACCAATCTCTCCAGCAATGACTTTGTTCTGTCGGGATTAATATAGAATCCCCAATAAGTAGTAACGATGATTTGTGCAAGGCTTGTTATACCTACTGCAGTGATAAGCGGCCGATCCTTCCAAGAGAATTTCTTGTATTTGTCAACAAAAGGAATAATGAGCAGTGCAAAGATGAACAGACCTGGCCATGCAACACCAGTTACAAATTTATCAAATTGTGTTCGCAGGAAAGCATATAGTCCTGTTAAATACCACTCTGGTACTGTGATGCCAGGCGGGACACTCGGATCGAATTTTAGACCCATGTCTACAGGAAATACACCGCCAGTCAGCATGATGGCGCCTGTAACTGCCATTACCATAGGCACATCGAATACAAGAAATCTTGGAAAATGGACAACCATTAAGCCAAGCAGAGCAATAGGCAGGAAAAAGACATGGAATGCATAGAATCGCAATACGAAATCATGGAAGCCAGAACCAAAAAATGCATCTCTCATTTGGGGACCTAATATAGGTATAGAATTAGTCAGAGAAGGCAGCAATAGAGATAGCTAGTTCTGCACGTTCACTAAAAATGATATCATAGCCGGTAAAAGCTTCAAGGATCGTAAGAACGCCCATGATTACTCCTGTTACCCATAGAATTTCATTTCTTATCTTATATCTTCCACTAAAATATTGATAGTACATATGAAGGATTGCCACCATAACCATGGCATTAGAAGCATGATAATGAATATTACGAATGTGGAATCCATATGGTATTGTATCATTAATGTTTGCGACACTATCCCAAGCTCTATCCAGAATAGGTTCATACCAAAGCATTAGTAGCGCGCCAGTAATACCTAGTATAATGAAAACGACGAAGGTAAGCATACCAAGGAATCCGAGGGGGCTAACGAATCTAGCTGGAAATGTAAATTTCATTCCCATGAATAGAGTACGGTCTACGCCAGCGTAAACCCATCTAAAGAATTTGACTAAACTGTTTTCTCTATGTAATGAAACGACCAAATCCTACTATCCCATTCCCATTTACGCTCCAATTTGGAGGTTTTATCCATATATTTCCATCGTTGTCAACTTCCAAATCAAGTACAGGAAGTACATTTGATGGAGGAGATTGTAATGAAGCAGGTCCTGCAAATGCCATGCCAGTCAGTGGATCATACATACTACCATGACATGGACACTCCCCTCTTTTTCTTCCCTCTTCCGGCCAGTACTTCCAAAGACACCAAAGATGCAAGCAAACCATACTATAAACTCTGAAAGCAGAAGCGTCACTTTTCTTCCCACCAAGCTCTTCTGGTAACCTTATGAATTGCCAAGTGCGAAAAGCCTCTTTGTTTAATGTCTCATCTTCTGATCTTGGATAAATAATTGCTTCTGAATGATTAACCTTAAAAGTTTTTGCGTTTGCTTGTGATCCATCTGGAAGCTGGACTTTAGCTCTTTCTGATACATTAGCCGCAGGGTTGGGTAGGAATTTGCCCCAATCTACAAATGGCGCAAAGGTCATAATAGTGCCTGCAGCCGCCATTAGCTTTAGAAAGTCACGCCGCGATACCTTACCTCCGGAGTTTGGAGGGGCTTGCTGCGTCATATGCAATAAACTGTTCAAAAAATATCTTATAAACTTTTGTCTCCTGCATCGTTAAGCCTTTAATAAATGAATAAGCCTATAGTCAATTATTTTGTATTCATGAAAATATGTGTAATACATATTTACATTTTTAAAATTCCCATCTCCATAAGAGATCTCTAGAGAAATGGTCGATCTATTTATGGATCAATATTATAGATGATTATTTTATCAGACGTATTCTAGCAATTCCATTGAGATATTGAATATATTCAACAGTCGGTTTGATAGTAGTCGTGGGTAGTTTTGCTAACATATCGTAGTTCCGTGATCCTCTTGCAATTATCCTTATATTTCCAGTATCAGGCTCAAAAGTAACATTAATATCTGAAGCATCAGAAACTCCAGGAATTTCAGCTATAATTTCATAAAAATCTGGACCTTCAATCACTTCAGGAGAAGCTTGTGAAATGGATTCTTCTATTCTTGGTCTTTGTTTTCTTATTATTTGGCTATTCATTTTGGACAGTGGCGTTATTATATTTTTTCCTGACAAGAACAGTTTCCACACATAGCCTGTTCCTAGACCTGCAACGAATCCACCTATGTGCGCAAAATACGCAACTCCACCAAAGGGATCTATCAGACCGAAGATAACTTGTAAAATAAACCAAAACGGGATAAAAGCTAATGCAGGTATCCGAACAGTAGTTATAAAGAAGGCCACTATGACGGTAAAAATTTTCGCTCTTGGAAACATGACAAGATATGCACCCATAACACCAGAAATAGCACCAGATGCCCCCACAGCAGGTACCGTGCCTCCCCCTGTGCTAAACTGCAAAGATGCTGTGAATGATTGCAGCAGTCGCTCCCCATACAATATAGATCAATAGATATTTTATATGACCAAATCTATCCTCAATATTATCACCAAATACGAACAAAAACACCATATTTCCTATTAAATGCGCTATTCCTCCATGCAAGAACATTGATGTTAAAATCGAAAGTAGATTACCATTGAGAACGGATGTTGGTTTAGCACCATAATTACTAAATATCTCTACAACTGCTTGTTGATCTGAGAAATATCCTGTCGCTATTACCTCCCATACAAACACAATGATATTAATTGCGATCAGAAAATAATTTACATATGGCCTGCCATGAATTCTTTCAGTATCATCGTGGATGGGAAACATTTTATTTTAATTCAATTTTGTTGGAACAAATATACACAAAAATTTTCTCTAAAATCCACCAAAAGGATTTGAAGATGGCATATCACCACCTTTTTCACCATGTGCTTTTCTTACATGTTTCTTCATTCGCTCTTTGTCATCGAACTTCATATTACAATATTCACACTTGAAGCTTTTTTGATCTTCGTTTTTTTTTCTTCCAAATATACCCATAAACAAGGATAATTTATAAGGAATTAATATTATTATATATTTTTAATCCTATGGAAATTTGAACTATCTGGTTACGCTTAGTATAAGGTGCACTTGAGCAATATTTTATATAATATTCTGACTAGTCATTCTTTCTATTTGACATTTTATATATAGACTGAAGATAACAGAATATCTGATTTCCGTGTTCTTCATTCCATAACTATCATTGTGAGAGTTGACTTAACACCATTCAGCTTTCTTAACTTCCATGTAATGGTTTCCTTGACCTTTTCCATAATATCGGCTTCAACTTGAGCAACTATATCATAAACTCCATAAACCTGATAGACCTCTTTTACACCTTCAATTTTTTTTAGTTCATTAACAATTGAATCTTCGCTCCCTAATTCAGCATTCATCAAAACAAAGGCTTTTGGCATAATACATTATTGTAAGTTGAATATAAAAAGATAATGAGAGCTTATGAATTTCTTATTTTGCACACTTCGTACTAGAGGAAAATGTAGTACCTTATCTTCGTGTCCTATCTTATAATCATTCTCTTTCAAAAGCACCTAAATTATGGCATTTTCAATGTAATAGAATAGTAAATAATGTTAACCAGATTACTCGATTATAGTTCACTTATCATGTTGTACAACTGAATAATCCAATGAAGAACGATCTATTGATACATTACATAGATGGAAACATTGAAGAAAGAAAGCACAATAGTGTCATGATCGCCCTTAATACATATAAGTATATGAACTCTAGAAATGCGAATTGATAAGTGTGGGCGGTTATTCTCAGAAAGAAAACTAAAAATATCTACCTATAATGAATAGTATTACGAGAATTTTTCCATCTATATTTCTGGCCTCAATTTGCCTTCATCAAATGTGGTCGCTTTTTCCCACTGATAGAAAAAAAAGTCTTCACACCATTCATGGAATTCATTATCTTCGCTATAAAACATTATATTTAGATCCGGCTCTCCCTTGAGATTAGGAAATAGAACACATGATTGTTTTTCGTTGAAAATTGTCATTATCTTTACTTCGTCAATCATCCTTCTCTCTACTAAACCTCTAGCAATTAAATTGCGCCATCCAATTTTTTCCAACATTTGACTTCTTCCCTTGGGTATTACCACATTGCTAGCGAATATATAGGAAAATTTAACCCCCATTTGTACTCTGTTGCTTACTGTTTCTATTAGATCAAGGGGTACCTGAGCCATAATTTCCTTGATATATTTATTGGACTCAGCATATAGTATCTTCCAACGTTGGAGAATTGCCATGACTCCATGAACAATTTCACAGTTATGAAGAGAACCTATTCTTTGTATGAACTTTCGTGGTAGTTCTCCCAAACTATGTTCAAGAAAATATTCTTTTTGGTTAAATAGAAAATCATAGCTGGGAATAAGTGAGACAATTGTGATACCATATGGAGTCAGGATTAGATCTCCTTCACTATCTTTCAATACTAGACCCGACTCTATTAAACGTGTCATATTTCTGTGTGCCTCCTGCATTGTAGCACCAAGTTCTGCCGCAAGTTGAGATAGTCGATACTGTTTCTGGGTCAGTTTCATTAACATAGATAGCCTTAGTTCACCTGCAAGTTCGAAGAAAAGAGAACCAGCTCCTTCTTCCGGCTGTTCGGACATTTAACTGACATTTCACTTATCTTAAATTTAAACTTGTTAAAAATGATCGGTATTTATTATCAGGCTTCTGAGAAGTGCAATTCAGATCATATTAATTCGTATTAATGTAATAGTTATATATGTATAACCGAAGTAAGATTCTCGATTTCATGAGCTTTTAATTATCAGTAACTGTTGATATAACTTTTTGCATGTATTTATCGTCCATCTGCTATTTCATAAGAAGTTTTAAATAGATCAAATTAAAAATACTGAGGGAATTTTGCTATCAAAACTATTTCAAATCTTTATTATCATATCATCAAGGTTATGGCATGACCCTTGACATTGTCCTAGGAAAGAGTACTGTATCCTTAATATCTTCTACATTTATAATCCACCGCATCAAACGCTCAATTCCTAGTCCGAAACCTCCGTGTGGAACAGATCCATATTTTCTTAGCTCTAGATACCATCTATAGGCGTGTGGATTCAACCCTTCTTTTTCTAGCCTCTTTGTAATGGAAGAAATATTTTCTTCTCTTAATCCACCACTAATAATTTCTCCAAAACCGGTAGGGGCAAGCATATCCGCAGCAAGTCCTACACCCTCATTGTGAGGGTCTTCCTTTACATAAAAGGGCTTCACTCGAATTGGATAGCCAATTATAAAAATAGGTTTTTCATTGTTTCTTGTTAATTCACGTTCGGATTCAATGTTAAGATCATCTCCCTTTATTATGTTACGCTTTTTTCCATTTTCGTCTATTATACTAAATCCCTTGGATTGTAAAATTTCAATTGCTTCTTCATATTGTATTCTGTCAAATGGTACTTTGACTTTTTTTAAATTACTAACATCTCTTTTCAGTAGAGCAAACTCTCTTATTCTTTCTGCGACCGTCTTTTGGATAATATAAGAGATCAAATGTTCTTGTATATGCAATATATCTTCAAGGTTAACCCATGGAGCTTCAGCTTCAAGGTGTGAAAACTCTGCGAGATGCCTAATAGTTCTTGATTTTTCTGCTCTAAATGAAGGTGAAAGACTCCAGACACGACCCAGACTGAATATCATTGCTTCAAGGTATAACTGTGCACTTTGTGAAAGGTACGCCTCTTCATCAAAATATTTTATTTTGAATAGAGTTGAACCACCTTCAACTGCATCTTTAACAATAAGTGGAGGAGTTACTTCCATCCAATCATTTTCGATAAACCATTGACGTGCATATTTTAAAATCGAAACCCGAATCTTTGCTATTGCTATCATTCGTCTCGTTCGAAGAGACAGATGTCTATAATCTAATAATAGTTCTGAGCTCTGGTATTCCCCTATAGGAAAATCCATTTCTGCGATATGGAAAATTTCTAAGTCGTTGCCTTTGATTTCATATCCACCTTCTGGAGCTCTGTTATCTAGCTGTAAAACACCAGTGATTTTTATAGATGACTCTATAGTTAGCTTGGTTACTTTTTCACTCGGAAAAACACTCTGAATTATCCCACCACGATCATCACGGATCAAGACAAAAGTGTTTTCCTTTTGTTTTCTTAGGCGATATACCCATCCTCTTACAGTAACTTCCTTTCCAATATATTCAGATGACTTTATATCATCTGCTCTAACATACATAACTGAATAGCCGCCTGCTAATGGTTCTTAAATTTATCATATTATCATCTCTCCAAAATTAAAGTGGTAAAATATGATACAACCTCAAAAGAACCATTAAGAATTTTATCCTCATTTCTCGCACGCAATTATTATTTATGTGGAATTATACATATTTAGGATATTATTAATATATCGAAAAAGTGAATCAATACAATAATTCTCTTCTTTACATTTAAAGACTCATTGAAATATACCAGCTTTATACATTCTGCTCTATGTATGTCAACGTATGTGGAAATGCTCAGTATCATCATTTAGTATGTATCGTTAGGACGAAATTCGTGTTGCTATAATAACTGGTAATTATGAAAGACGCTTTTGTTTTTTGAGATCTATTCTTTAATGGATCATCTAATTGTACTTTTGCTAATCGATATCAATGCAGCAGAATCCCTTCTCTTCTGATTGATCGGAGTTCTGACATTTAATCAAAAATCCTGTTTGAAAGTTTTTCATAATACTGCTTTTGAATATTATGATAATCATTATATTGCTTTAAGACTTCAGCACGAGGATCAGAGAAATCCTCAATAGAACAAGAAAATAAAGGTTCCAATAGTACTATTCAAAAAAATTAAATCACAAACTGTTTATGACTATTTCATTAATCAGTAAAGTGGATAATCTTGTTAGGTTTCTTCAAAGAAGTAACAATTAGAATCTTCTAATAATCATATTTAGAAGATAATCCTGAGTACAGACCTCCTTCTTTGGAGTAAGACATTCCAGTCAGAATGAAGAATAAACAATAAATCAAAACAGAGACTCAGAGATTACTACCCAACCAAACCTCCTAGGATGATCGTCTGATATCTCTCTAAGATGTATAACGTATAGAATCGTTTTATTGACACCAGCAATAGACATTGGAGCAATATAAGACAAATAATAGAACGTAAATCTGAGAGTTAAAATTAGCACTAACTTTAAAGGGCGTAGTAACATGGTTGATGCAGTCTCAGCTAGTAACACATATCAATTATATAATAGAGTGAGAAATTAAAACGATAATAATTGTGAGAACCTCTTTATTCTTACTTAGTGACGCTATTAATCATTAGTCATATAATGGCAGAGTTCTGAATCTTCCTCACATATACTATACTAAATATGTATTGGAACCAGCAGCTAACGAGAAAGCCTTGTGGTTACTTGCGTATAATGAGACTACACGACAGAGAAGGCAAATTTGTAACCTGACTAGACACTATAAGAGATAACAGGGCCTTATTCTATATCCAAAACGGGCGATGATCTTGATTATCTAAGAAATATCTTCAGAAATAACAATTATAATCATTCTGGTACAGAATCAGAGACCAGATTTCCATTTTCAATTTTTAGAAAAAGGAATCGGTTGTCTTTGAAGATGAGTGTGATTTCGTTCTTGTTTTCTTCCACGTCTAGAAGTTCCTGTCCTTTTATTCCATCAAACTTTGCCATATAAAGATCTCATTAATACTTCTATTTAGACCATTGCCAGTATTATAACTCGAATCCTTTGCATAGAGTATAAACAGGTTTATGAAAGATTGAATTGAACATCTATTTCCAATAGGTAATAATTTGATGAATACCTATGGAAATAAAAAAAGTTCTCTGTGTCATGAAAACCATGGTATGATAAACCATCCTAAATAAACCTCTACAAAAGGAATATAGCTGTTTAAAACTCTTCCCTGCTGCCATTTTAATTATTAATGAAGCAGATGGAAATTGTGAGTAACTGTCTATTCAATTCATAACGAAATTTGAAAATGATACGATTAATAAGAATATTTTAATGAAATTGGATAAGTCACATCTCCAACTTATATTCATATGCATACAACAACGGAACATCAGAGTATAATTTTATGCCATTAAATTTGAATACGCGCCAGAGAAACCATTGGATATAGGCTAATAGAAACATTGCGAAGAGACATCTCATCTCTACAACACAATAATTATCCTGATGTTTTGCAGTTGCATAGATTAACTTGTTATTCACACCTAATATCCACAGTATTTGTTCTCCCATTTATCTTGGTAGAATTGGTATAGTAGTGTTTTCCCCATGAAACTTTAATATGGGTTGATAATTCATAACTTCCACTCTTTAAGTGATCACAGTTTATTTCTATTAATTTATTTATGTCAAATAATAATGACTTTGCTTCTTCAACTGTGACGGGATAAAATAGCGTATCATCTTTGATAATTGAAACCCATATTCTATAAGGAATCTTAGGACTACGAGTCCAGAAAAGCGTTGCCTTCCTGACAAATTTGTTTTGCAGAACTACCTTTCTTCCTGCTTTCAAACTGATATCGATAGTGAGTCTAAACAAATTATCATGTTTATTATATGCTAGTTCCCAGTTTTTTTGATTAAAAACCTCTCTTATATTTCCGATTATTTTAAAACTCAAACTTAATGTCGATGAATCACTTTTTTTTATCCTATCTTGCAACAAGGCTAATTTTGCATCCGAAACTATACTCTGCTTATTTTCCAATGAAAATTCTTACATGGTATCATTTATATCCTCAATAAGTAGTTGTCTGCATTATGCTTGCGGAAATTATAGATATTAAGGATAATCAACTGGAGTTGAAACTTCAAGAGGAAGATATTTCAATTATGTATATCATACAACACGAACTTTTGAAAGAAAAAAGCATTGAATTTGCAGGGGTAATACTTACGCATCCACTTATAAAAGAATATGTTGTTAGAATTATAACCAAGAAAAAAGATCCAATTGAAGCAATTCGAGAAGCATCTGTTTCTGCCTCAGAACATATTAAGGAACTTACTAGTACATTGAAGACAGCATTGAAAAAGTAAAGGAGTAGTTTTAATACGTGAAGTTCTGTCCTAAATGCGAAACACGAATGCGGCCGAAGATAGAAGAGGGCATTGTTCTTTGTCCAAAATGTGGTTTTTCAGTAGACAACGAAAATGAGAAGGTGTCAGCTAAGGAAAACACGATATCATCGATTGAGAACACAGAGCATTCACTCAAAGTTATTGATGCCGATAAGAGTCCAGATATATTACCTACGACCTCTATTGAATGTCCGAGATGTAAAAATAATAATGCTTTTTGGTGGATGTTACAAACAAGGTCTGCTGATGAAGCTACTACACAATTTTACCGATGCACAAAATGCAGTCATACATGGAGAAATTATTCTTAACAACTCTTTGACTTTATTCCTGATATTGTCCCCTAATGAATAATCTAAAACTATTATTATCTCTAATGAGGCACTGTTAGATTAACAAAAAATTGCTTAGTGTGGCTGATTTTAGATTCTTTAATTATGTTAACTTCTTTCTACACAACTGCTTTTTCTTGTAAAGATAGGAGTTATCCGGTTGGATGACAAATGATTTTATCTTATTGATTTGATGATTTCCTTACCGCCAGGCTTCTTATACGTTTACTTCTCATCAATGATATAGCATTTGCAACTAGAGATTCTTCATCGATTGTAAAAAGTGGATACTCATTATTTCTTGTATAGTCTTAAATGGATTTTTATTTTCAGCAACAACACGATACAATATATGCCGCTCTCTAACAATCCCTATGAGATTCAAGTGGTTACATGTAAACAGATGAAAAACATTTATCTGCCAATAGATACACTATATAGCAGACTCTTCTCTATTTCCTGTTGTTAAATCTACTACCATAGCCACATCCGTAACAAAGATCTTTCCTCCAATGTTATCTCCCAACTTTTCTCTCAAAGTTTTAATCAAAGCCTCGACTTGTTCATCCTTAACAACTACCTCTACTTTAGTTCTTGGAATAAACTCTGGTTTATAACGCATCGTGCCTCTTCCTATTGAAACAGCTTCTGCTTTTATTTTTCCTCGGCCTTCTATTCTGTAGCAGCTCATTCCTCCAGTATTAGCATCTTTTAGTATTTCGCTTACATCATGCAATCTCCTATCAGGTATAATAATTTCCATTTTTTTCACGGCGATGCTCAGACCTTGATTTGTGTAGTATGTGACTAATTTATAAGCGTAAAGTTTGGATTGTTGCATTAATATGCAATAATACCAAGTGAATTCTTTTTGTTTTAACTGCATAATACTACCTGATCACAGTTTAAGAATTAGATTATGCCATCAATACATTTAACACTTCCCCTCAGCTATAATTTAATGTCGAGCTATAGATTTCCCACTATTAGCAATTTACTATATATCCAAAATAATCGTATGAATTTAACAAGTAATATATCAGTTGGTCGAGACGGTAAAAATAATTGAGCTGTTTATTAAGAATTGAATTAAAGATCTTTTTATGGTTGTTATAGAGTTATATTTAGACTAGTATTGCTGAATCATAATTGGATGATACTTTAGGGCACTATCGACATAGCAAACAATCCGTATAATTGGTATAATATTTGTGATAGTTTAATCATAAATTAGTTGCTATGTATCATCATCAAGACAAGTACCGAGAGAACTGGATGGTATGTTGAAAAAACACAGCCTTTCATGAGAAACATTAGAGAATTGAAATATCTATGGATATGCAAATCTTATAACAAAACCGAAATCTTGTAAAAGATTCGCTTCCATAAAAGTATGGATGACCATCCACTAGTCGATTCGAAACGAATAGGGTATAATTGAACAGGACTATTTATTATTTCAAAGCTAAGGCATCTATGCTAAAGACTAACCTTGCCATTAACATACAATCAATAGCATAAAAACACATGTCAAATGAATTAAATATCACAAATTAAAGATAGAGAGTACTTTCATTGGATGCTACACGGGATCTTAAACAGGATCATATCATATTAAGAAGATTAAGAGATATAGCTCAAAAATGTTCTAATAAACTTTATGCTAATGAAAATATCCCGATTGAAGATATTAAAATTATTTCAGTCGTAATTGAAGAATTTGTTGACAGGTTCCATCACGGAAAAGAAGAGCAAGCGTATTTCCCAGAAACTAAAGATAAAGATAGTTTTTCGGAGGATATTCGCAAGTTTCTAATAGAGCATGAGCTTGGAAGAAGAATTGCAAAAATGCTTTTACATCAACTGCAGAAATGGAATAAAGGAATTGATTATAGAGAGCCAATTGCAAGGTTCTTAAAATCATACGCAGTTTTCCTAACTGACCACACACATAAAGAAGATAAATTCTTTGATTTAATTGAAAATAAAAAAAGTATATCATGGGAAGAAAATGAAAGATTAATGAAACTTTACGAAGATTGTAGAAACCAAGTGGGAGGGAAAGCAAGAATGGAGCAAATGATGAAATTAATTGAATATTTAGAAGAAAGGGAGTGGATGCACGGATAAGAATGTAAATGACAACATGTTAACGTTCTCTCAGCATATATTGCAGCTGACGATTACCTGACCATCAAATGACGGGTCATTGACTATTATATGACAGAAAAAAGGTCCTCACATGCAAGACAGATAAGATTGAAATGATATGCTATCATCTCTTATACACACTATGCGAGATGATAATGCAAAGATTTTGAAGTATAATGTTTAGATAATTTTATCAAGATTGTTCACAGTAGGATGTTTCATTTATTCTAGTCCAACGGTCAATCATAATCAAATATTTTAATCGTCATTATTAACTAAAAGATTTTGATAATCCCATTATATATATCCAGACTCAGCATTATTCTGTCGCAATCTACTACAATTCTATCTATTGTAATTTTAAGTAGATAATTTATTTGTCATTATAAATTATTTTTTGACGTGTATTTGCACAGACCTAAACTATAATTATTCACGATATAGTAATGTTTAAAATCTGTAAACGACAGCCACTAATTGATTAATTTGGTATTTAAGGCTAAAACAAAATCTCCTGATGAATGGAAGGCGGTAACATCGGCCATTTCTACACTGGTAGATGAGGCTACCTTTGAAGCTACAGTTGAAGGAATATCATTCAGAGGAATGGATCCATCACATGTTGCACTCATAGATATTCATTGGCCAAATTCCGCATTTGAAGAGTACGATTGTGATGCTTCAGTAAAATTTGGAGTGCGAATTGACGAATTTTCGAAGTTGATAAAAAGAGCTGACAAGAAAGACGCAGTTAAAATTGCTGTGCAAGAGGATAGTATGCTTCATATCGAAATTTCTAATAGTTATAAACGGGAATATAAAATGAGATTAATTGAAACTTCTGGAAGCTCGACACCATTGCCTAAACTAAATTTTAATTCTAAAATTGTAATGACTTCGGGAGCATTTGATAAAATCCTTTCAGACGTCCAGGTAGTATCTGAATATATTTCTATCGAATCAGAACTAAAAAAAGTGGAATTCTCAGGAAGAGGAGATTCTGGAGAAGGAGATATAACTCTAGAATCAGGAAGCGAAGGATTGGAAGAGATAAGCGTTAAAGAGAGTAGTAAGGCAACATATAGTCTAGATTATCTTTCCAAAATCACTAAAGCAGTAGGCACTGTGGGAGGTTCAGTAGCTGCGGAATATTCAAGCAAGATGCCATTGAGGTTAGAATTTAGAGTAACAAATGTCGGTAGAATCCATTTTTATCTTGCTCCTAGAGTGCAGGACTAAAAAAGATAGACTCTACAAACTACATTGAAACTAAAGCAAATACGATCGTAGATCTCAACTATACTAAATAACAAAAATTCTAAGAAACGTGGTAGTTAAACCGGTTCTATTTATAGGCCTTATAATAAGAGATATACGGATATTCTTGAATAACCCTGTGTTTATGTTAAGGACTATATACTTATTTATACATTTTAGAAGATATCAAAGCAGGAAACCTAAAATAAAGAGAAAAAATATTTAATAGACAAAAAAGAAGCATTAATCTTTAGGCAATTAGGATCTATTGACTTAGTATGCGCCTTATAATGAAGTTTGGTGGAACTGCCATTGATTCGGGTGAAAAAGTGATTCATGTGGCTAATCTAATAAAATCATACAGACATAAAAGAGAAGACGAAATGATAGGTGTCGTTTCCGCTGTTAGAGGTATAACTGACGAAATATTATCCATTTCTACTAGTGTCAAGAGAGGAGATAAAATTTCTATAATGGATTTCATTAAAAGGATACGTATCACTCATCTTACCATTATCGATGAATCCATCTCAAATAGAAAATTAAGGAATGAGGCACAAATTGTAATTACGCAACTAATTGACGAATTAGAAGACATACTTGAAGGAATAGTGCTTCTGGCCGAAGTCACTCCAAAATCATTAGACTATTTAATGTCATTTGGAGAGCGGCTATCAACTCCAATTGTTTCGTTTGCATTACGTGACATAGGATTAGCATCGCAATACATTATCGGAAAAGAAGTTGGAATATTGACTGATTCTAATTTCGGTGAAGCTCGTCCTCTTATGGATACTACAAGACTTCGTGTTGCCCATAAAATTGAACCATTATTAAGAGAAGGTGTAATCCCTGTAGTAACTGGATTTATTGGTGCTGACCAGAATGGTAACATAACCACATTTGGTCGAGGAGGCTCTGATTATACAGCTACAATAATTGCAGCAAGTATTAACGCTGATGAAATATGGCTTTGGAGTGATGTTGATGGATTAATGACAGCAGATCCTAAGATTGTCAAATCTGCGAAAGTACTTAAAGAAGTATCATACGCCGAAGCGATGGAAATGGCTTTGTTTGGTGTAAAGTATATCCATCCACGCGCTCTTGAGCCTATTTTAGAGACCAAAATCCCGATTCGAATACGCAATACATTCAATGTAGAACATGAAGGAACTGTCATTTTACATAATCCTAGCGTATCATCTCAGAAAATTGTAAAATCCATTAGCGCTATTCGCCATACGGCTTTGATTGAGGTCAGTGGAGGCGGGATGGTGGGTATTCCAGGTACCGCCGCAAAGATCTTTGACACACTTGCAAAAAATAGAGTAAATATCATGATGATTTCTCAAAGTCCTTCAGAATCCAGTATATCAATGGTCGTAAGGAAAAATGATCTCGATAAAGCAACCACGACGTTTGAGTTAAATTTACTTGGAAAGATCATAAAACAACTTAATGTGAATGAAGACGTTGCGATAATCGCTGTTGTAGGCTCAGGCATGCGTGGAATAAAGGGTGTAGCAGCAAAAATATTTAGTGCTGTAGCAACAAGAAATATCAACGTTATAATGATCGCTCAGGGATCTTCTGAACTAAATTTAGCTTTTGTAGTTAATGATGATGATTGTGAGAAGGCTGTTCGAGCACTACACGATGAATTCCGGCTTGCCAATACAGAATAAGTTAAAATAAATTACAGTTGATTGTTTGATGATAATAGTATTGTCATAATACAATCTATTCTAAACCTTTTGGTTAGCTAGTAGAGGAGTCTATTACTAAAGACTGTGTATAACGTAGAACCTTTCCGCTAGGAAAAAAGATAAATTGTATCCTATTTCATTTAGATAGAATGAGTATAAGTAGAGGTAAATTATTTGTTGTTGGAGTCGGTCCCGGTCATCATGACCATATGACATATAGAGCAAAACAAGTAATAGAACAAAGTGAAATTATTGTTGGTTATGATACATACGTTTCTCTAGTCGAGGATCTAATTGTTGGTAAAGAAGTATATCGTTATGCCATGACACAGGAAGTAGATAGAGCAAATCAAGCTATAGATTTTGCAGAACAAGGCAAAATCGTATCGCTAGTATCATCAGGGGATCCAGGGATATATGGCATGATTGGCTTGATTTACGAGATTCTTTCAGAGAAAGGTTGGAATAGAGAAATTGGAATTTATGTTGAATGTGTGCCGGGGGTTTCATCATTGAATTCATGCTCTGCTCTAATTGGTTCTCCACTAATGACTGATTTTGCTGTAGTTAGCATGAGTGATTTACTTGTACCGTGGGGCATAATTGTAAAGCGGGTAGAAGCCGCTGCCTTGGGAGATTACGTTACTGTCATTTACAATCCTGCTAGCAAAAAACGCATACATCAATTAAGAGATACCAGAGACATTTTTCTAAAATACAGAAAACCAGAAACTCCAGTTGCTATAGTCAAGGGAGCATATAGAGAAAGCCAGGCAATAGTTATTACTACTATAGAGAGAATGCTAGAACATCAAGACATGCTCGGTATGATTACAACAGTAATCGTTGGCAATTCATCTACTTTTACTTATAATGGTATGATGATAAATCCAAGAGGGTATAGATCAAAATATGAACTCGTCAAGGATGTTCCTGTTCCGACAACTACTTCTAATAATACCAACATTAATTCATGACTCCAGTAGTTTTCAATGCTTTATAAGAATATTATCCTGGATCTATATGAATAAAAAAATTAATAGGTATTGACTGCTGCCAACTTTTATAACATGGATGTACAAGAACGCTTAGATCTTATTAAAAAAGATCCTACTGAAGAAATTGTTACTATGGATGAGTTGATAACCCTGTTACAAACTGCTGATTCACCAAAGCACTATATTGGTTTAGAAATTTCTGGAGAACTCCATGTCGGCAGCCTTATTTTAACAGGCTTTAAAATTAACGACTTCATTAAAGCTAAGATCAATACAACTATATTTCTAGCTGATTGGCACACCTATATAAATAATAAGCTAGGTGGAGACTGGAATAAAATACGAGAGATCTCTTATTATTATTCTGAGGCATTCAAATTTTTTTGTCCTGGCGCAAATATAGTAATCGGCAGTGACCTCTATGGGAATACAGATGATTATTGGCAAAATTTTGTACGTTTTAGCAAACAAATGACTTTATCTAGGACAATACGATCTTTGACTATTATGGGTAGAACTGAGAAGGAAAATCTTGATTTTTCTCAGTTGCTATATCCTCCAATGCAATCTGTTGATATCAAGGCCCTTGACCTCGATATAGTCCACGCTGGGATGGATCAGAGAAAAATTCATATGTTAACAAGGGAAATCTTTCCAAGATTAGGATGGAAGGTTCCAATTTCTATACATCATCATTTACTACCGGGTCTATCTCAACCTACCAAACTAGGACTATCCGAAGATTCTTCTGAGGACTTAAAAATATCAAGCAAAATGAGCAAGAGCAAACCTTCAAGTGGGATTATGATTCATGATAATGAACAAACTATTAATGAAAAGATGCATAAGGCTTTTTGCCCTTCTGGTATAGCAGAATGCAACCCCGTGCTTGAGCTAGTCAAGTATATCATCTTTCACCAATTTACTGAATTTGTTATAGAGCGACCTTCAAAATACGGTGGAAACATTTCATACGTTAATTATGAAGATGTAGAGCATGATTTCATTAAAAATAATATACACCCAATTGATTTAAAAAATGCTACAGCTGTCCACATAAATAAAATAATTGAACCTATTCGTAATCATTTTAAGGGTATGAAACCAAAATTTTATTAAGCATATAAAAAAAATTCCAACTATGTTATACGTCACAAAAATCTATAAAATATCATAAATTCCAAATCAATCATAATAATTACTAGTGAAATACTCCGTAGAAACCTTATCCTTATCTTTGTTGGAGTCGTGCTTCTTATAAGCAATATTATCGTATTTTTAGATGAAGAAAAAAGATTTTTCATCGGTAATATATTTGTAGCAAGTTCCGCTATAATATTACAAATGAGTTTATCATTAAAAGATGTGTATAGGCAGAACTTAGATGGTCTCATTGGCAAAACATATGCTTTTCTAGCGATAGGATTAATGTTATTGTGTATTGCTGAAATACTTTGCACTTACCTTAAATAGGATTAGGAATAAAAAATCGTTTTCGATCTATTTCTAATATTTTCTGGTTAGCGGGTATGTACCTTTGATATATTATATAATTAAGATGCATAAACTCTTCAATTGTGTGCACAAGTCTAATACTATTTTGGTATGCATAAATCTACAATTTATCTTTGGATTCATATTTTATTTTTGATTCAACATTCTGAATTTTCTCTGCAATATAAGATCCAATATTTTAATTAGCATTTCCTATCTTATTTTTGGACTTGATTTTCATTGTTCCAGGGATACTAATATTTTTAGATCCACTAAAGTGGGATTTAATATTAATTCCTTGGATATTTTTATATATACTAATTCTAGCTATAGCCTACACCATGTTTGGATATATTTCTGTCACAGGAATGACAGAAAGAAACTGGATCTGGACTCTATATACTGCCGCTTATCTTCTCATGGCTATATGTTATTCTGGCATAACAGATTCTTTGTGTTTGACGAAAAAAGAGCATTAAAGAATTAGCAAAACAAAAATCGCTAGATCTATATCATATCTTTACAGACATTACTTCTGCATTATTGCTATCTCCCCGTTTCTTTAACTACTATTTATTTCTATAATAACAATTATCCAGGACTAATTTTATAATACTCAGCATAATTCTTAAGAAGAGATTAATTAGTTTTTCCTTTATACTAAAAAATATTTATCATGTGCTCTTTACTGACTAGTTTCTTCTCCGCTTTCAAAACGCTGGTGAATTACAAGATCGTTTTGGTTCTGAAATGATTTACCGCATATATTACATATGAAATTTGACATTGCTCCCGGTGTCACTTCTGGATAATCCTTTCTTTCCTCTTTCACAATTACAGATTCTCTTTCCCTTGTGCTGATATCTGTTATATCCTGAGTTCTTACGTTAGGACTTTCACGTGTTTCATCACTTATTTGATATGTTTGTTTCTTTTCTGGATTATTTTCTTCTAGCGCTTTTTTTACATGATGTAAATCCTTGAATTTTATATAGCCGTCGAGGCTCTCAAATAATGTAATTACTTCATTATCAGTAATGACATTCTTCACATATTCAAGAATATTATTTTTATAGGCTGGAAACTGCATTCCATCTAGCAAGCTTACTGCATAGCTAAGAAAATTAGCATCTCTGCTACCTTTCTCGACTGCTCTATTGATATTGTTTGTATTATATGTAGGCTCATGCTTGGTTGAACTCACTTTAGTATTGGAATTGTCTTTGGATTCTGTGTCAGTCATTCTTATTTTTCTCCCCTCATTATTTACTTCACAACAACTTTCATAATGATTATAGAGCTTTATAGTAATTGCTACTAACAAGCATCTCCTAATCCATCTTAATAATTATAAATGGATTGCAGGCTGCTTTTTATTTTCATTTTAATTATCTTCTTGTATTTTTCTTCTAATACTCATCTGACTTGAGCCCGGAAAATACATTATTTAGAAAATCTTTTTTAAAATATCAGATTTGTTGAAGAGAAAGAAAGTTTTGTTAAGGTTATTTTATAATTTACTTTTTATTGAAGTATTATATTCTGAATTACAGGATCGAAACATTTGTACTAAACTAAATATATTCTTATTTACTCATTAGTTAAAGCCTTTTTTCGAAAGAAGCTCATACCTATTATATTCATATTACCTAATTTATTTATTAATTGAAAATCTATGATACCCTATCGAGGAAAAAATCTTATTTTATATCTAAAGATAATAATGTGAAAATCTTTGTTTGTGGACCAACAGTTTATGATTATTGTCATCTCGGACATGCACGTATATTCTTTTTCTACGATCTTATGACCAGGTATCTGCGTTTTAAAGGCTTGACTCCGATCGTGATTATCAATATAACTGACATTGATCCCAAGATACCTATAAAGGCAACTATTGAAGGCTTATCAACAGAAGCTCTGATAAATAAATACATTGATGGATTATATAATGATTTATTATCTTGTGGTATCATAACTTCCTTCAATTTTGCTAGGGTATCAGATTATGTGAACACTGCTGCAAAACTGGTTGCAAATTTGCTTGAACGTAAATTAGCGTATTCTCGTAATGGAAATATCTATCTGGATATATCTAGATTAAAGTCGTATGGAAAATTATCTCAAATGAGTAAAAATGATGTAGACAATAGAAGACTTGACATTGGGCCTGGTAAGATCAATCCGAGCGACATCCTAATATGGAATGCAAGTGATGAATTTGGCCAAAAATATTACAATAAAATTCTAGGGAGTGGAATTCCGTGGTGGCATATGCAAGATACTTCGGTTGTGATGTCAAATTTCAACGGAATATATGATGTACATGGTGGAGCAACAGAATTAATATATCCACATCACGAGTCTCATCTTGCACAACTCGAGGTTCTGACTTCCTCTTTTTGTCCTGTACGATATTGGACTCATGTAGGATTAGTGAAAATAAAAGGAAAGAAAATGTCCAACTCAGTGGGTAACACCATAAAGATTCGAGATATGTTGAAAAGATACAATTCAAATACGTTGAGACTTTATTTTTTTTCCCGACACTATAGAGAATCTATAATATTCTCCAGATCCAAACTTAATAAATTTGAGATTATTGATAAGACCTTAAGCAATACAATTGATAATGTCCCGGCTTATGAAGAATCAGGTAATAACTCTAATTTATTGTCCAGGTTCATCCGATATATTGAAGATGACTTTGATACGCCCCGAGCTCTAGATCTACTCATTAATACAGTCAGGTTACATGACGAAGTTAACAATGTAAAAAATATGGTGAATATTTTCGGACTCCAATATTAAAGGAAGAATGGAATCGAATGAATTTTATTTCTGCTCTTTGTGGACAGAGCGTCTAAAAATAAGGAATTGTGCAGATATTTTACTTAATGAAAAACTAACTCAAGATTACTTTTTCAATCGATTGACTAATATGACTTGTAGCGACACCGGCTCTGCTATAGATGAATCTGTTAGAATCTTCTTAAGCAAAGGAACAAACTGTTATGTATATGTCACTGACGAGAATAGAAAACTAGAACGTATGTTGTTGGGAAAGGGATTCACTCTAATAGATTCAATGGCAGTATTAAAATCTACAACAAAGAATATTGAATCTGACAATTACGGTGTCGACGTTATCAAAATTGATAAAGAGTCAATTCCAATTTGGGTCGATGTATTCTGTCATGCCTTTGATGTACTCGATTGGAAGGATGAAGTTGAACGAATAATTAATTCACATTTTAAAGAACTCATCTTATTAGTATCATTCCTAAACAACAAGGCTAATAACCCAGTTGGATGCGCAGCTTTATTCCATAAATCTAGTTTAATTGGTCTCTATTGTCTAGGAACAGTACCTGCTTTCAGGGGTCAGGGCATAGCAACAAAAATGATTAAAGTGGCTTTAGGATTAGCAAAGCGAAGAGAATTGAATTTCATTTTTCTCCAGGCATTTGCGAATGAAGGATTCCTCGGTTTTTATAATAAGATTGGCTTTCAAACCATCTATAAAAAAAAAGTATATGCATTTCTTAAAAATAAATAAACAATATTTATAGGAGATTTTTTAATTTTGCTATCAAGAGATCCAATCTCTAATTAGACAGAAAAGAATACTCTGAAAGACAGTTAGATCTAACGGAGCTCCTAATTATTAATAATAATACAATATAAAGTAATGTTGAATTAACAATCATACAATAAATATTCCATTCCTTGTGTATATTATTGATCTGCTATAACTGCATCAAAACTTTAAGCTTAGGTTATAGTCATAATACAAGAAGATACATTATATTTGATTGATAATATATCGTGTCAATATGTTATTATTGTTAGATTGAGGCTTTCTTTCTTTAATCTCATACATCATAAAACAAGATAGCTTTTGTTCAATCATCTTAAAAGCGATTCTCTAAAAAGCAGGTTCTTATTTATCTTCTTTGGAATTTCATCTTCAATCAGTATGCCGGCAAGGTTACGTTCTCTCGGAATCCATATGAAGTACGGTTTCTCTTCCATGTTATCTATGATATTTAGGATTTGAATTGTAAGTAATCGCACAATACTCCCCTTACGTGTTTGTGCTTTTCTATTGATAAACTCAATTATACTTGCTGAGTCAGAATAAATGGTTATTTGCTTAGACTTTCTCACTGTATTACTATTCAATGCTTCTATAATAGCCAAAAATTCTGCTTCTATAGAATCAAGTTTAAATTTGCTACGAATGAACTTTTCTTCATTTGTTTCTAAGATGCAATATCCATAGATGTTATGAGGGTTGCCTGCTGCATCTGTATATACTCTTATCATTATCTTAACTACTCACATGTGCTTTGATCATTACCTATTAATGGCAATCTCCACCTTTATTATTTTTTTTAAATCAATGTTAATTGTCATTCAATTTTTGATTATTATGCCGCTATTTCATAAGACCGTGACTTTCTTTTCATATCATCAAGTGCTAGTATTACAATATAATCCTCCATTTGTCCTAAAAGTTAAAACATTAGTGACAAAACAGATGCTTTTAATAAAAATAATTAGCCTATTAGGCTGTTTAATTCTGACTTCTAACTCTATTTTTGTTGTCTAATCAAAATGTTACTATAATTCGAGTATTGATTTGAGGATATTTACTGTAAGAAGTGTTATTGCACACTTTTTTACAGACTTCTTTCTGTATTCTCAAGGTAATTTTTTATTAATTATCCAAAATTATCCTTATTACATATAAGACGGATCATGACTTGTAAATGCTAGTCCTCTGATCTTTCAATTTTAATTATTAACTTGCAAAAATGTAATCCACTAAATCATCCAAATCTGTTGTTGCAAGACAACATACTTTGTCAGCACCGCCATAATATACAAATAATTTTCCATCTATGAGACAGGCACCTGTTGGAAAGACGACATTGTTTACATCTCCATATCGTTCGTACGGCTCTTCTGGCTCTAGAATTGGCTTTTTTGTTCTCCCAAGAACCTTACCAGGTTCCCTTAAATCCAAAATTGCCGCGCCGGCACTATATACTCTCTTATTACTTACTCCATGATATATAACCAACCAGCCATGCTTTGTTTTAAGAGGTGGTGTTCCTGCTCCAACCTTTAATGACTCCCATTTCTGCTCTGGTTTGAGAAGCAACGTATGCTTTTCGAAGCTTGTTAATGAATTACCTTCCCCTAGCCAAATACTAGGTCTATCAACTCCGTATGAGGAACCGATCCAACTGCTAGGTCTGTGTAGGAAAAAGTAAGTAATCTCTTCTTCCCTACCAGATAATCTTTGATTTATCTTTTCTGGAAATAGGACAACATCCTTATTATCAGACCCTTTACTCGTTATGATACCAAGTCGAGTATAATCAATGTAATCTGTAGTTGTTGCCAAAGCCGTCGATGCTTGGGGTCTATCTTGTACATAGCCAGAAAGTATAACATAGCTGATATATGCTTGATGATCAATCTCTACTAGTCTAGGATCTTCTATTCCATATTTTTCATATTCTTCGATAGGAAACATAGCAATTTCATTCCTTCTCGTAAAACAAAAACCATCCTTACTGGATGCATATCCTATTCTTGAAATATAATTTTCGTACTCCCCTACTGCTCGATATAACATGTGTACGTTATCTCCATCATACGACGCTGCACAGTTAAAGACAGCTTTTGACTCCCACCAATTAGATTCATTAGGAATTAATATGGGATTTTTACTATATCTTTTTAGAAGTCCGTTTTTCATTAATAATATCCACCTTACCTACTGATTAGTTGAACATTGGTAATATTGATGTGTTTTGGACATAAAGCAAATGTCAATTTACTGTATTTCAAGGTACCATGAATCTAATCGAGCTCTTTTTCGCTAATGAAGGCAAGCTTTGGATAACTATTGGACTATTACCGAAAGCAAAAATCTTTAATACACTAAAAATAACTATGTCTCAAGTATCTTTCAAATATCTCAAGGATTGTACAAGAATAATTCCATGTGATATAGAATATATTTGTAGTAAACTGCTGCACCAATTTCTTATAATAGCTGTTAAAACTCAATATTTACTATCCTATTGTTCATTGTGCAAGATTGCATCCAATATTTCATTCATAAGGAAAATTAGCGTTTGAATGGAATTTATTTACATCTCTTATCATATTGATAACTATTCTATGGGATTCTAATGGAGTATCCACGACTAACTTCTCTGATTTACATTAATCGGCTATATCCCAAGTCGACAGATTTTTCGTCGTTTATGGACCGTTAACCTTTACCTCATATCCGAAATTAAATAATCGCAATATGAATCCTTTAGTCTGGTAGTTTCATTCCTCTTACGAAAGAATTCGTTAAGTTGCATATGCATCTGAAGGAGTCATAGTCGCAGAACCCGTAATGAATTCTATAGTCGGGTCTTCTTTCAGCAATTTATCTATTTCTTCAATATACATGCGTATTCCTTTGAATCGGAGAGTCCTATCCTCTTCTATGTTTGAAACTCGTTGATATTTTTTGTATATCCAGTCTTTCTTAGCATCTATATCTGATATTGTGGCTGGATATACTATCTTAAGCATTACGCTACCCTCCCAATCTTTGTAGGTGGTTTCAAATTGCAGAATATCCAAAAGCAGCTTTTGGTCCACTTTAGGAAAAAGAGTGGCTGCTTCGCGAAGAAAGGTTTCATATGCTATCTTCAACTTTGTTGAGGGCGTTGTTGAGGCAGAACTTGATGATACGTTTTGATTGTTAATTGAAGTCTTCTCCATATTAACAATCAATAGATAGTATATCTTTTAACCATTTAGATTATTCAAAGCGGTAATTCTCTTCAACAAACTTCGTATTTTCATTTAAATATACTATACCTCGTTCAACGTTTTTAATTGATGCTTTTGGGATAAGATACTTGTCAGGCGTTATTGGTCCAAATGAAACAACAAGATGCTGGGGTTGAATTGCAGAAACTATCCCTACTTCCCGCCCATCGCTAGAATAGACGGGCTTATTCACCAAACCTTGCCAACCACTCGTTCCATTGCTCTCTTCTTCCATAATGTCAAAGGGTAAAATATTTGATTTAACCCTTTAGTATAAAAAAACAAGGATTGTGGTCTACTCAGCAGATTTTTTATCATCATCAGCTCTGGAGATGTTATAAACCAGAACTAATTTTAATTTAAACAACGTTTCTATTAATCTAAAATGATGGATGATTATGTCAATTGGCAGATATTTACCAAAAAAATCCTAAAATTTAACAAATTTTGAATAAATAATTAACAGATACAATCAGAATATAAAACAACTAATATCAATTAGAAGTAAGATTGTTCTAATTTGAGATTAGTAATTATAAAAAACATGCTTCGTGTTATCAATCTCGATGTGTTGATCGTATCAAGCAAGAAGAGGTTTGAAACGACTAGAAATCTAATGATGACAATCTTCGCAATCAATTAAATCAACAATCATAACAATAAGATATATGGAATATAGTCTAATTCTCTTCCAGAATGCAGATATATAATTTTTGAAAGACAGCATTAGAAAGTTTGCTAGAGTATACAACTCAATAAAAATAGTAAAATACTAAGAATCGTCCCAGGAATGGTTGGATTTTGTTCTTTTTTGTATTTCATCATCGACCGCATTTGCCATTATATCGAGCTCTTCAAAACCTCCAAGCTTCTGATAAGTCAACCGCTCTAACAACTGTAAGACACTCTTGGCAGAATGGTATTGTGGTATTTGTGGTTCGTTTATTTCGCTATAAAGTCCAATACCTTGGATATTATTTAATTTTGCAAAACCAAGTATAAGACCGTTAAAACCTGTAATAAGCGATGACTGAGGAGTTGTTTCAATGCGTAGCTTTTTGACTTGTTCAGTCAATTCTGGAGAAGTAGTCGTAATGAAGGTCTTTGGTTGTTTACCTATTTTTCTGTCGGTATGAAAGGCGCCCAGGGTGTAGATCAATTGAGCAGAATGAATTTTAGCGATTTCAATAACATCTTGACACAATTCGTAAAGTTCCTGATTTGTCTGCGGTTGACCTACTCCTCCTCCGAAAATTATGGTGTCCTTAGCATATCGATATTCCCATCTTTCTTGCTCAAAGTCAATATATCCGCCTTTATCTACGACATAATTTGGATAGTAAGAAGATACATAGCGAAATACGGCAGTTTTTAGACTCTTATTAATAAATTCTATTGCAATAGTACCGACATTCCCCATATCTTGCATTGCAGCAATAACTATTGGCTTTTTTAAACCTGGCTCTTTGACATTAACAAACTTCATAATATATTCAGGTTGTTTATACATAAAAACAATATACTCTACAGATACTAACCTGAGTTTATTCTTGGAGACAATTTTTCCTCTTCTAGTGAATCTATTTCATAAACTTCTCCTCATGTATAGGTGTGATAGCTAAGACCCTACAATTTTGTAGAACATGGAATAACAATATGAATCTATATAATAATATACTTCATCATAATACAATAGCATTACAAAAATTACAGTATACTGTTAATATATTTTATTTAATTATAATACCTGTCGACTATTTACGCCAATTTTTCCATTCCCTGAAACACCTCTACAACTTGATTAAATTTGCTAAGAATTTCTTCTGTTGACTCTTTTAGTACTCTTTTTGTATTAATATAGAAATCTCTTTCTTTTGTTCTCTTATTCCTTATTGTTTCAATTTCAAAATATGTGACTATTCCTTCTTCTCCTTGCATTAATTTATTATAATCAATTAAAACTGATGATGTTTGATAGAGCTCTATTAATAAAAGGTTTAATTCGGCAAATAACTCTGTCTTTCTATTATGCATATCTTCAAATTCAGGGAATTCCTGCTCTACCATAGATGCTTTAACCCCTAGATCTGCGACAAGGTTCTGATCTTCAAATAATTTTGATAATAATTCCTCAAATCCGATTTCTACATACCCAATCTTTTCTAACTCCTTCCGAATTATTTCGTTACCTCTGTTAGCTATAGACTGTAAAGTATTTGTTGCAGTATCTGCAAGCTGAGACAATTCTTTTTGAATTTCAATAACACGTTTATCAACTTTGTAATAAGGGAGTGTATGAAATTGAATTCCAAAATATCCATGAATATTATATTTGCCAACTTCTTGCACTATATTACAGTACAAACGATGCAAGTCATCTGTATTCGAGTTGGAGATGCCTGTTGTACCCCATCCATTAAGCGATTTAATCAATTGTTGATAAAATAAAATTACTTTGTGCTTTTCAAAGGTATCTGATTGAACTACACTGCCGTCTCCCAACATTACGTTCATTTTTTTCATCATGATATGCGGTTTTAACGCTTTTAGATAAGCCCCTCTTATTTTTTCAAAAGCAGCATTTACTTCTCTGACAAAATAGTCATCACCTTTGAGAGGTAGTCTCATTATATTCTTCCCTTATGATTATGGCTCATATATATTCGCAATTAGTTTACATAACCTAGACGTGGCATTATTTTTGAGTTTAATGATCTATGTTAGTAATATAAAACATACGGAAATGTTGCTTAAATCTCTAATGATGTTTAAATTTTGCTATTTAAAAGAAGTAATGAATAATAATTTGACGCCTCCAAAAGGTACCAATAATAGAAAAGTGAGTCAGAAAATGAGGTAGATGGTCTAAATAATGAATCAATTCACAAGATTGACAATAGGAATAGTTTGGATAATCCGGAACTATTAACGGTTGATACAAATACGCTATTAGATCAAACCCAATATAAGCTGTGGATAGCTTGAAACAGGTATTAGCAACATGGTTTAACTTTAAAACCCGATCATAGTCATGTAAATTCAGATCTCACGATATGTATGTAGACTTAATTGGCTCAAGTATGATCCTGACTTTGCCTGTTGACAAATTGGTCATAATAATTAGAACAATTTCATATGACATTTCTTCTATAGTTCAAAACAATGATGGCTATCTGTTAAAATTCGTGGGAGATGCAGTTATCACATTCTTTCCATCTAGTTATAAATTGCTGGCTTGCCAAAAGATGGTCCAATGAGCAATATCCGTAATAACTTTAATTAAAAATTGAATTAATCCCATATTAAACCCAATATGATTATCCAGAACTCAGTATTAAAATAGCTACAGACAAAGTTGAAAATGTAATTGTACAGTATGGACACGATAAAAGCTCTTTAATTGACATTCTGAGATATTGTATGAGTATATCTGCAAAATAACTTTTAACTAATCCTAATAGAATTATAACCGCAAAAGCTCTTTTATACTGTTCTGCCTACACAAATGAAAACCAAATTTAAAGAAGTTAAATATGGTATTGTACATTGGAAATATGCTAAGAGAAAGACAGTGCAAATTTACAAACTTATGCACTCAGATTTATTGTAACGCTAACCTAAGACATTCAAAATTGAGTTAGATGAAATGATGTCGGAACGACCTACTTTCAAGTTAATAAAATTCCAACAGTAAAGACTAAAATACTGACCTACTATTACATGTGATATAATGCCTACTGCATATATTTTAGTTAACTGCACTTTAGGATCTGAAGAGAATATTATAAGCGAGATTGCAAAATTAACTGAGGTAAAAGAAGTACGAGGAACATACGGTGTTCATGACATCTTTGTTAAAGTAAAATCAGATAACACAGAGAGTTTGAATCATGCTATAACAAGTAAAATAAGAAAAATACAGGGAATAACATCTACTGTGACGTTGGTAGTTATAGAAGAACAAGGTGGAAAGGAAATTATTTAATCTTATCTTCTGCCGATGATTTCTTTTTATCTTCTTCTTTTATCTTCTTTATCTCATAAACAATGAGTGTAGTAGTCGTGATAATTATAGACCACCCAACTATTCCGATTATGAGATAATGTCCATATAGATGAGTCAATAGAGCAACAGTAGCAGTTGCCGCTCCTACCCACCAGATAATAATTAGGATCTGAAGACTTAGACGGATCATATTATATCTTTAGCCTCTAATATCCTCATCAAAACCTCTTAGTTGTCTCAAAGTCTTTCCACATCTAGAACATGTATCAAACTCCTCAAAATTAAATTCATTGTATCTTCTAAAAGAATATGACTCGGAGTGATCACAAAATATCCGCTGTAAGGCGTGCATAACCATATTGATAATAATCGTCATAATAGAAATTTCTCTATTTTAAATTTGTCTTCAATTGTTTGAATTGATTATAAACAATTTTTGTTTTGTAATACAATTCAAAATGCCGTCGGTGAGATTTGAGCTCACGACAGCTCGGTCTTCAGCTTCACTCCCGAACATATCGGGTCGAGTGCTCTCCCAGGCTGAGCTACGACGGCATGTGTCTAACGTAGCTAAATAAATCCTATATAATCTTGTCTTACGAAGATAAATGAATTGTAGACTGAAAATTTAGCTATTATCTGACAAGTATACTAATTAGAATAAGTTTAGTGTAATTATCATACTTAAGGTAAATAAACATAGAAACATTTTTTATCGTAACTAGTATGAACAAAATGGCGGAAACCGGATCAAACCCTATTATTGAAAGTCCAGCAGAGAGAAAAGAGCGTTTTCTTGTGGAGTTCGAAAGACCCTTTAAATGCGAAAAATGTAACGAACGGTTCAAGAAGAAGAAATATCTGCGAGAGCATAAATCTGATGTCCATTCCTATTAATTTGATTAGCTTAAGGTTAGATAGCATATTGTATAACTGTTCTCCTACATTTTAATATCACTTTTATCAATTAACCTTTCTTACTCATGCAAGAATTAAGTATGAGTTAGATTCATTCTTAAGATTTTTCTATCTTGACACTTGAATTCAAATAAAATAGCATTTTTAATGATCTGCCATTCATTGTGAAATATGAAGATATATACTAGAACTGGAGATAAAGGTGAAACCGGCCTTATCGGCGGCAAGCGTGTGTTAAAAGATGATCCTAGAATAATTGCGTATGGTTATGTAGACGAATTAAATTCAAATGTCGGATTGGTTATCTCGCTATTAAAGAATAAAAAACTCTTTTCAGATCTAATAGACATTCTTATACTGATTCAAAATGAATTGTTCATTGTTGGCTCTGATTTAGCAGATCCCAACTATTCTGTAGAAACTGAATCTCACACTCCGCGAATTCAGGAAAAAATGGCATTACATTTAGAGTCGGTTATAGATAGATTAGATGAAGAACTTAAACCCATTACGTTTTTCATATTGCCTGGAGGAAGTATTCAAGCCGCATCTATTCATGTAACTAGAAGCATTGCTAGAAGAGCAGAAACTGCTGTTGCCGTACTAACGAAAAGTCAGATCATCAATCCTGCTATTCTAATTTACCTCAACAGGCTTTCAGACTTCCTGTTTATTGCGGCTAGGATAGTAAATAAACGTCTTGAAATTGAAGATGTAGCATGGAAGCCTTCTATATAAGTACCTTCTATAGATATTTCGTGTTGGAATAAATTGATATCAATAGAGCCTGATAAGAATTCCATTGAATAATGATTATATTATTAGAGCCAGGTAAAGCGATAATACTCATATGAGATAGATAACATGCATAAAACATTTTCGATTAATAATTATTTTTTTCGAAAATATTTAGTATTTGACTATTTGAATGTTAACATTCAAAATAGCCGAGGACATAATTCAGCTGATAAATTTAGTACTCTTGTATCGCTTAGTAGTATATGCTGTATAGTGGTAAATACGTTTTGCTATATATTTTCCTTCTCTTAATTATTGTCCCTAATAATATTACAAGCAACCAATATTTTTGAAAACCCTTATAAATAGTAAACCTTCTCCTTCTGATTTAACAGTTAATAGCAACGCCATAGATCTTTAATTCATACAAGAATATTTTCGGTAAAAAAAGGAGTTTCCGCTCTAAATATCTTTTTCTAATCAAGAAGTTCTCTTACTAATACCTTAACGTTTTTACATTAAACCATTTTAGTGCTGAATTCAAATATTATTTAAAAATATTTTGCTAGTATTTCATCAATCTGATTCCTGGCCCTTTCATATGACTCTTTGTTTTGTGTTTCTTCCTTATTAATATCATCAATTTTTTGTATGCCTGCCATTGTGTTATCAAATTCCGCCAATCCTATGCTTGCCTTAGCCAACCTATTTGCAAGAAAGAATAAAGACGACAATATATAGTTAACCTTATCAGTTTCGAGTTCAATTTTTTTCGAATAAGGAAAGACGTCATCGAGGCATTTTCTTAGTTGCCTTCCGCAAGAATCCAGACACTCCACATTCCCACTGCATCCCGCTGCACTTTTTCCCCAATCAGCTATACATTTAGACACATTCACTGAAAAATCGGTCAAATTATGCTATTGTATTATTTACCCTTATAATAAATATGTTCATGTCAGCCCTTAAGTAGTTGAGAATTACAAGGATGGTGTAATATTACTGATAACAAAATACATGGTTCATAAAATTTGCGTTTTGTAATTTTGCTTTATATATATCTATAACTCTACTTGGATATAGGCTATTTTAGTATTCAAAGCCAGTTTCTTTTCTTAAGGTTTTTAAATTTTCTAGTAATGTTAGCAAACTAAAATTTTAGAGTATACTAGAGGATGACTGCGATATGAAAATAGTAAATTTATGAACAAGCTGATAAATAGATATTACAAAGTAAGCATTGTGAATAGCTGGCAACAAATAAGATTAATTTAGTTATTAATCTTTCTCTAATTATTCATAATTTTATGATACGATTATCAATTGAATGAATTCTGTATATAACCTAGCATAGTGAATTATAACTGGTAGATAGGCTGGGTTAATAGCATTTTCTTGCCGCTATTTTCATATATTGCTACTAATATGTCCTATTTCCACAAAAAATATAAAGTTTTAGGCTTGCAATAATCGTATTGAAGAATCATATTAATACTGATAATTCTAAACATAAGAATATTCATCAATTAGGCCCTAACCCACAATGGGGAAAAGAGGAAGAAACAGAAATTTTCGCTCAAAAAGTTAAACTTTACAGACAAGGTAAGATATCTGATGACGATTTTCGTCGTTTTAGACTACAACATGGTGCTTATGGTTCAAGACTTCAGATGAATTATAGCATGGTCAGAATCAAAATACCAAGTGGTGAAATGACTCCAGAACAGCTTGAAAAGATAGCAAGTTTATCAGAAGCGTTCTCTATTGGCTCAGCTCACGTCTCTACGCGGCAGAACATTCAGCTTCACTGGGTGCAATTAGAAGATGTTAGCGAAGTAATGAGAGGCCTTGTTGAAGTAGGGCTTACAACTAGAGAAGCATGTGGCAACACTGTCAGAAACGTAATGTGCAGTCATTTCGCCGGTGTTTGTGCAGATGAGGCCTTCGATGCTACTCCCTATTCCAAAGCAATTGCTAGGTTCTTTATCAGAAATCCAATGTGTCAGAACCTTCCGCGCAAATTTAAGATTAATTTTGCCTGTTGCAATAAACATGGCTTGGCGAGAGTTGCAGACATTGGATTGATATCTGCAATCAAAGATGATAGAAAAGGATTCAAAATCTATCTTGGTGGAGGTCTGGGCGCAGCTTCATTTATAGGCCATTCATTAGAAGATTTTACGCCAGAAGATAGAATGCTAGCAACCTGTATGGCTACCATCAGACTGTTTGATAGACATGGCAACCGTGAAAATATGGCAAGAAATAGGATGCGTTATCTGGTACATGAAATGGGATGGGAAAAATTCCAAAAGATGGTCATAAAGGAGCGCTCTATAGTTGAAATGACTACATCCCTATCTACGTCCAAACTATTTAATGTAAAATCAGAAGAAGATGAACAAAGACGCTTAGCCAAATCAGTGGATATGACGTCAAAACTACCAATGCTAAATGAACAGATTACACAGCAAAGCCCATCATACAAAAGATGGCTACATACTAATGTTGTACCACAAAAGCAGGTAGGATATTTCACAGTTTTTATAACACTAGGAGCTGGAGATATTACTGCTAACCAACTACGAGTATTAGCAAGATCTATCCGCGAATTTTCTGCCGAAAGCACTGCTAGAAATACACCTCAGCAAAACTTTGCCATACGTTATGTAAAGGGCAGTGATTTAAATGACTTTTATAACACGCTGACGTCCATTGGACTTGCAAATCCTGGAGCATTAACAATTACATCCGCTGTTGGATGTTCTGGAACTACTTCATGTAATCTAGCAATTACAAACTCACACAGATTAGCAAAAGAAGTACAACGCAAGTTCTTAGAATTAGGTTTTGATACTGATGACAGTTTAAGGGATTCTACAATCAAGGTTAGTGGTTGTCCCAATTCTTGTGGACAACATGAAATTGCAACGATTGGATTCTTTGGTGGAGCATCAAGAATCGGATCGGCAATGGCTCCAACATACACAATGCTATTCGCAGGAAGTGATGGTGAATTTGGAGAATTAGGCAGGGCCATAATGCGAGTACCAGCAAAGCGTGTCATCGATACAATTCGCAAGATAATAGACCTTTACAAGGAGCAACGCAACAATAACACTGAAACATTGAATCAATGGATCAGCAAAGTTGCTGCTGGAGAAGGAAAGGGCAGCATAAAAAATATTGAAAATATTAAGGCAGTACCTGCTTCCTGTTACGCAATTAGCATCAATAGAAGAGGATCCAGAATCATATAGAGATTATGGCAATGATATCAAATTCTCTGCAAAGACAGCTCGAGGAGAATGTGCTGCTTGAATACTACCACTAAAGGACAAAAAAGGACGTTTAAATTAAAAATGGAAAAAGGGAGTGATGATGATGATAATAATCACAACTATAATAATTTCCATCTTCCGATCGTTTGCGATGTCCATACTTTGCAAACACTTATTCAAAAAAAAACAGTTCGCATAGTAGATGTTCGTAAAGAAGAAGACTATCAACAAGAACACATTCCAACAGCAGTCTCTATTCCATTTGCGCAGATATTGAAGAAAGATAGCCCACACGAGATCATTAATATCTTGCAGAATATGGGGATATCAGATGCTACTCCAGTCGTCGTTTATGATGACACATTTGGCGCATTGGCAGCTCGGGTCGCATGGACTTTCCAATATATTGGTCATACCAATACTGCATTACTCGAAATGACATTCAGCCATTGGAAAAATTTAGGATTGCAAACAGAAAAGAAAATCAATATCTTTCCACATACTGAACACTCATTAAATGTAAATCACAGGATTCATGCTGATGCATCTTATATCGAAGCTGCGAAGGAGCAACCTAATAAGATACTGATAGATTCTAGGGAACGTCTAAATTTTTTAACGGAACACATTCCTGGTGCTAAAAACATTCCATATACTATGCTCGGTTCCAACGGCAACATTTTTCGCAAAGCAGAAGATATTAAGAGATTTATTGAAAATAGAGGTATCTCTGCCGATTCTGAAATCATCACATATTGTGGAAGTGTTGGAACATTATCTGGTTTGGCATATTATGCGCTAAAATTGGCAGGCGTGAAGGATGTCAAGTTATATTCACAATCATTTAGAGAATGGAAATCTCTAGGCAAACCCAAAGAAGAATTCAGTGATGCCAACTATTGGGATCTATCAGCAGACTAAATATTTTGCTTTTCTGTAACATTTGTATCCTATTCCATCGTTGGAGATCGTTCAAGTTGACTTATTAATATAAAAATATCAATGTCCGAGACATCCATATGGCGTATAATCTACTAGAGAAATTCCTTGCGGATAAAATAAGTTTTAGAGAGAACAAAACAATCAATGAATCTAATTTAGACTAATCCGACAAAATATAATAATTTTAAAAATCTATACCAAATTACCTTCTCAACAATAAAACATTTAAAAGTTATTCAACATTTAGAGCGAATCCTAATGCTCTTCTTTTGTTCTGCTGTTATTACTACAGCTATTATACATTTCAAAAGTGAGCTTGAAATCTTTTATTAGCAGTTCTCCTATATATTCTTCAAAATTAATAGCACTTGCTCAAACTACTGTTTGGCATCTTTTGGAGCTAGCCAGCATATAAGCGCATCTAGTTCCTCACAATCAATGGTTACACGTATAGGTCCCAAAGGAGATTCTTTTGCATCTTCAATTATTACTACAACACCAGCACTCGCCGCTTGTTTATTAAGAAAGAAATAAGTGGTATTTGCAACTTTGTTATCTAGCAACATTCTTCTAAGAACGCCCATTGAAGCTTTGGATCTCACCTGCTCATAAATGGCGCTAAGTGATTCGCTGCCGCAAGCTCTGCCTATGACCCTACTGCCATATCTGAACTCTGGAGCACATTTATCAATAACATTAGTAACGGCTGACATCACTTTTTCAGAAGATTCAGACGGATAAACAGAAGCTTCTACTTTTAATTCAATGCGTGCTGTAAAAGGTTCTTTTCTCATTTATTATTATCAACTTTATGATTAATAGAAATACTATTATCGTTTTTATTAATTTCATCGATCCACTTTTGAATTATTTCAAAGGCTTTTTCTTTTAATTCTTTGACCGTTAATTCATTGTTAGACAGGGTTTCGTCTGCTAAAGCTATCGCTTCACTGATACCTACTGTTAATTCCCGCTTGTCTCTGACGACAAAATCTTGAATACTTGAGGGAGAATCAAATCTAGCTCTTTCTTTTGTATATATGAACCTCGTATTTGTTGATGCGTGGATAGCTAATAACTTGACGTAGCCAACGCTCTTTAATATGTCAACTTCAGGCATGCTTCTAATGCCATCAATAATAACGATCTTACGATTAGTATCTTTTTCCATTTTTCTTAAGATTAAATGAGCAATTGCTCCGGGTCCTAGTTCTGTTCGTAATTTTAACATCAAAGTACCTAAATTACAATCTGTCGGTTCTAGATTTTGCCGTTTAGCTTCTTCTCGTACAGCATCACCCATTGTTATCACTGGAAATCCTTTTTCCTTTAATGAAAAAGCAATAGTGGATTTGCCAGCTCCAGGCATTCCTGTTAGACAAACAATAATCTTCTTCTGCTTTTTAATTTCAAAATTCATTTCCCTTCTTGCTTTTTTGTAGCTTATCTGATATATTATCTACATCATCTAGAGGACAGTCTATAATCCTCATCGAACTCTACTGAATCTTGATCATAAAATAATAGTGCTTCTAAAAGTATTCTCAATAAGTATATAACAGGAGATGGAATCTGCTAGTAAATCATTTTATGCTCCCATAGATCTTTTTATAATTCTTCCATATACTTGTCATAAGATGGTTAGTTCTGGTAAGCAATATATCTTCTCAATAGAATTGATGCTTAAGTAAATAAAAGCTCAACAACTTGATGTTTGAATTCTTATAAGTGTACAAGGTGATCCTTGGCATATTTCATGATAAAATCAAATGTATTATATGGAAATTTGATAATAAATAGGTTTACAAATAACAATCTGTCTTATCTGAATGACTCAATTAAAAAGAAGCTAGATTTTCTATATATATAACAATCCTAATTAAAGGCGCAGTTTCAGATATTTTAGGTCTTGACTAGTAATACAGAGAAAAATTTTGAAGGGCTTGTAATATCTCTGGTCATAGCATTATTCCTCCTTCTAGGTACCTGTGCAAATTTTGCATTCACACAAGAAGGACAGACAACTAGTACAATAAGCATAAAAATTACTTCGCATGTTACAGGCCAACAAGTTCCTATAGGCGAACTTACTATCTCCGGTACATCAACAGATGATGCCACAACTGATTGTACAGTTTATGCAGATTGGAATGACCAAAAGCCATTTCAAAAAGCTCTAGCAACAGGTCCTGGTGGAGTAAATGATTATTCCACATGGACTTTTACATATACACAGATTTACCATCTCATTACAAATGGAACAAACAACCTTACTTCTAAATTATCTTGTCTCAGTAATCCTATGAATTTGACAAAATGGAATAGTATAGACATCATCGGAGAACCTTCCTTAACCACACAAAAAAACAACTTTACTAGTGGAGACCAGCGTACATCCTTTGAAGGACAGAATGCTACTACTATAGGAAATAATACTGAAAATATTACAGATGAAAGTCAGATTAATACTTCTCTCAGTAATGCACCTGATAACAATAATGCATCAAGGACGATGATTCCAGAAGACAATGCGACAGCAACTGTCCCTAATAACAATACAGGAAATCCTATTATTGATTTTTTCAAAGGCATATTTGGCAGTTAAGTCTGTATATCACTCTAGCCACTTATTCATTCATACTATTGAATTAGAAGCATTTTTATTGCTACCTTGGTTAAAGTAAATTCGGAATCGTAATTAATAAATTCTATACCTTTCAATACTAGTCATAATATTTTGTCAAGCAAAATCGTTTGTTCCTCAAATAACAGCCTTTTGGTTATCTTATTAGCAACCTATGCAGCAGCATGTCTATTGGCATGCCAGAGCGCTCTGGAAGGACATCTAACCTACTTGCCGCAGCCATGAGAAATTGGAGCGTTAAACATTGTCGCCAAAAATGTCGCTAACTTTTGTTAAACATTTCAAAATTGTTAATTATAGGAAAGAAGAGATCGTATTCTCGAATATCCTCCTCATCATTAGTCACACATGTACACAGAACAATGTTGTCGGAGTAAGAAGTATCTACCAATTCATATTGGGATATTCTAATGTGAACAACTAATAGAACACATTAGCTTTGAAATTCTTTAAATTAAATAGATTAATAAATGAAGTACTTTCAACCTTTTATCCTACTCAAAAGTATCTGTACTGTCACAGTAACCGAATTCGTCATCTATCACAACATAATCTTCTGTGTATATCAGTCAGATTATTCATTGCTTGTTTCTCACATTTACATTTGCCCTATTGATCAGTAATTGGTAAAGTAAAACTAAATGTAGCTCCTTTACCATCAGCGTTGTTTTCAGCCCATATTTTACCACCGTGAGACTCTATAATGCTTTTAGAGATAAACAGTCCTAATCCTGTTCCTTTCTCTGATTTTGTAGCAAACTTTGTAAATAACCTTGTCGAAATCTCATGGTCTATACCAGAACCAGAATCTTTTACACTAACAATAACTCTACTATCACTGCCACTATAGTCTTCTTTCTTTGTTTTGATAAGAATTGTACCACGGCTAGTAAATTTAATAGCATTACTTACTAAATTAAAAATAACGCGAGCTAGCTGCTGACTATCTCCTTTGAGAAAAATAAGATCTTCTTCTTTATTAGGTTTATACAATATTTTTACATTTTTGTTCTCAATTTCTCTCTTTATCATTATATCATGTATAGTATTTCTTATTAGATCATTTAAAGTGAATTGTTCTTTCTTTATTATTAGCGATTGTTGGCTCTCGATTCTCGTAACATCAAGAATATCCTCTGTAAGCCTTTGCAGTCTTCTTGCATTTCTTATAATGGCATCTATTAATTCATTATATTGTTCTATGCTTCCTTTTTTTGAAATAAGAACTTCAGCTAAGCCAAGTATAGGCTGAATAGGTGTTCGTAATTCATGAGCTGCTATATTGATAAATTCCTTTTGCATTTTATCATTAATTTTGAGTTGTTCATTGGCTAATTCAAGCTGTTTATTTGATTCTTCTAATTGTTCATACAATTTGGATTGCTTCCAGAAACTCTCAAAAATAGAAGTGTATGATGAAACTATTGACTTGCTATTAGAATATGTAGTTAAGCCTGATGCATTGTAGGAATTATTTTTTGTATCGTCCTTCAATTCTACAATAACACATTCCCTTTTGTCAGCTAATACTATTGTAATTCTAGTCTCTATATTCTTGTCTATGCTCCTAATGTCAACCTGAGGATATGTCGACTTTGCTTCCTTTATTGTTGTTGATGAAATATCGCGGTCTCCAGGAATTAGTACCCTTACCTTCGCACCATGCTCCTCTGATGCTTCTTTTAATAATTGCAGTCCACCTATCTCTATTTGGCGACGGACAGCATTAGCTGAGGAAAACATTATTAATACTTCTTCTTTTGCCGATTTTATAATACTCCAAGCACGTTTTATTCCTTCTTTGGGATTGTGGATAATCTCTATATCTGCCGCGTCAATACCTTCTTCAATATCTCTTATTCTATCATCAGCATCAATCCCATTATTCCATAACTCTTCGAATATAGAAGAAAAATGCTTGACATAGATAGGTTCATTACTAGTTAAAAGACTATGAACCATCTTACCTCCTTGCATACTCTCTACTGTAGCATTAAGTTCTTTATCTCCAATTGCAAAATTCATTGGTGTAAGGCTCTTTACATGTCTTAGTTTCATTCCTAGTTTCAAAAAGATTTTTACTAAATCTATGCTTTCTTCATTTATGCTACATATCCACTTTATGCCCTTGCCTTCTCCTTTTTTATATTTATCCAGTATTTTTTGATATAGATCAAAGAAGTTACTGTAAATTAACTGCATCCCACCAAAGGAGGAAACAATTGATAATCCCGTAGAAGTTTCTGCTAAATATACTATTTGTTTAATAATCTCATCAGGACTTTCTAATACTTTGGATTCATAATGTATGATTCCTTCTTCTATTTCTCTAATTTTTCGTTCAGCAGGAACTGCTGTACTCCATAAAGTATCGAAAATATATTGTCCTTGTTCTACAACCTCTCTGACATTGCTATATATTACCTGTGTTAATGGCTTTGCTTCTTCTAGAATTGTAGTTGCCATATATTCTGTTTCACTTACGGCTATACCACCTTTAACTCCATCCAAATGTCTAAGATCATCCACTAATTTCAATAACTCTTTACAGTAAGCAACATTATCTTTGGTAATTTCAGTAAAAGCTCTTATTTTCCCACCTCTTCTTCTAATATCATTATATCCATTTCTATACTCTTCAATTTTAACTACTATAGATGGAGCATTATGATCAAAACAAATATCCATTCTCTCTTTTACATTTGACATGAAATAAACTCCTCTTCCCACAGCTTTTTCAATACCGTATAATATCTCAGACATCTTGTTCTTTCCTTCAGCGGGAGGAGGATGAGGGGGAATATTTAGTGAAGGTAAATCTTTCTCGTATACCATCTCTTCATCATAATCAAGTTATTTCTTCACTATCCTTATATAATTTAGTGTGCTCCAATTAATCTCAATCGCTACTATGATGTCCACATAAGAATAACTAATGGCTGCTTGACGAACACACGACAACAAGATTTATTCAGAGGATCTAACTTCCCTGCAAGCCAGCAAGTTGAAGCAGCAATAATATATAGGTACTCTTCAAAAAGTTAACCGATCACATGGTTAACCAATGAAAGCTCCATTTGGGGATGGAAAGTTGCTATCTCTTTGACAAGGAAATTCACAAATCACCTATTATGCAAGTTATTGAATTTGCATGTAACCCATAGCATTTCATACATTAGACGGAAAAGCATTTACTGTAAGATTGACAAGAATATGTATTCATGAACATGATGAATAGAAAAAAATGTGGGTTGGCTAGGAAAAACCGTTGATATATAATATATCTAAAATGCTGTTAATAGGTCTTTAATAGATCATGGTTAAAAGAACCATACCTTGTGCAAGTTATCTTCTAGAATCCAAGTTATTATAGATATAAATTATACATTGGTAACAGAATAACAATAATAATGATGAAAAGATTTAAGCGACTTTATCTACGTATAGACAACTGTTATACTGTTCGAAGATTTTTTATATACAAAATTTGGATATTACAAATATATATTTTTTGTTTCTGTATTAAAAGTGTTAATTTGCATTTAAATAAATTCACAACCATGATTATCCAGTAAAGTAAATGAATAATAGTAATCGAATTTTTATTGCGGCAGACGCATCGAGCAAAGATACTATCGAAAAATTACAGTACAAAATACAAATGTCCGCTGGATGGAACAGCCAATTGTTAAAGCCGGTATCAAAACAGAGTTTTCATTTTACATTAATTTTTCTTGGCGAAGTGATCATCGAAAGTATTGACATGATTAAGACCAAGATATCAGAAATAAAATTTGAACCAATTAAAATTACCTATAGTGGTATTGGTGGTTTTCCAAATCCAAATGCTGCCAGAGTAATCTGGATCGGAGTAGATGCTGAAGGTGACCGAAAGCTTACTGACCTTGCTGAAAAAGTAAGATCAAAAATGAAAGAGATAGGTTTTATGCCGGACAAACCTTTTACACCACATATGACGCTTTTTCGTATAAAGACAGGAAAATTAAAGATAACAACCAAGTTGTTGTCAGAGTATGACCACATATCCTTCGGTTCTGATATTATTAATAAAGTCCATCTCAAACGAAGTGATCTTACTTCTTCAGGTCCCATTTACACAGATATATTTACGGTGAATGCTTCTGACTGACATAGACAGTGTTACTTCCCAAGCATTAGAGCTTTGTAAACCGTCACCTAAGGATGTACAACGTTTAACAGAAATTGCAGACAAAGCAATGAAACTTGTAAGACAATATTCCTCTCCAATGATAGAAGATGTAGTTTTTGGGGGGTCTTTTGCGAAGGGTACATGGCTAAAACGAGATCATGCTCACTATAAAAATGGAAATTCTGAGGAATGTGCTGATATAGATATCTTCATAAAAATTGATGTTTCACTTCATTATGAAGAATTCGATGAGTTTGCCAAGAAGATCGCAAAACAGTATCTGAGCGAATATAATCCTCGTCTACGATATTCTAGTCATCCGTATGTTGAGGCATATGTTAAGGGAATTAGAGTTAATGTCGTCCCCTGTTATAATGTGAAAAAAGGTAAATGGAAAAGTGCTCGCCGATAGGTCACCATTTCATACTGAATATATCAAGGCTAATTTAGATGACAAAAAGAAAAATCAAGTAAGACTATTGAAGAAATTCTTTAAATCAATTGGAGTCTATGGAGCTGAAATTGCTACTTCGGGTTTCAGCGGTTATGTAACTGAGATTTTAATTTTAAAATATGGTTCATTTGAGTCTGTACTAAAGGCAATATCAAACATAAGAGAAGATAAAAATGTGATTGCTATTGAGAGATTTGACGAAGACATCTTAAAAATTTTTAAAAGCCAACTTATCATAATCGATCCAATTGATTCTAGAAGAAATTTAGGGACGGCAATTTCTGCAGAGAATGTTGGCAAGGCTATACTTGCAGCTAGAGCATTTCTGGAAAAGCCATCACTGGACTTTTTCAGAGAAAAAAAGGAAAAATATGAGCCTTCTAAGAAGTTATATTCAAATTTACTCATAGTTGAATTTATATATCATCAGCGGAGTCCAGACATTATTTGGGGACAGATAAAGAGAAGTCTTAACGCAATTTCAAAACAACTACACACTGCTAATTTTACCGTAATTCGAAGCATTAGTGATATTGATGGAAAAGGACATGCAGTACTTGTATTTCTATTAGAAACAATTACACAGCCGCAATATATGGCAAGAACAGGTCCTCATATGTTCAGGAGAAATGATACTTCTGAATTCATCTCAGAGAATAACAAAAGATCTTTGTTAATGTGGGTGAATAATGAAATGAAGGTTGAAAGTTTGATAGAGAGAAAAACAATAAATGCGAAAGAGTATCTAGAATTTATCTTGACTAAAAAAAAAGATACAGGGATTACTAAGGGACTGACAGAAGACATTCAAAAGACACATCAGATTTATACAGGGGACGAGAAAGAAATACATGGACTAGTAAAGAATGCAATCTACAAGCTTATCACGACCGATTCCCGTATTTTCAAATAGGATTAACGTAAATTCCCCAAGACTTTCGACTATTATTTCCTATCCACATTTTACTGAAAGAGAATATTCTAATCGTTTAAAAGAAATATATTCGCTTGGAATCGATTTCATATTCTCTGTTGGTAGAACAAAAATTGGGAGCATGGAAATTGCAGGTAAAGGTTGTGTAAGCCTAGTTGTAAAAGCTGAGATCAAAAATACAATTTGTGCTCTGAAGATAAGAAGAACGGACGCAAGCAGGAAAACGATGGATAGAGAAGTCAATTTACATCGAATAGCAAATTCAGCTGGTGTTGGTCCTGGTATATTAGACTATTCAGAAAACTTTGTAATAACGGAATACATCGATGGTTTGAGCATAATTAACTGGATAAATAATCAAAATATCAACCCAGAACAGGTACGTAATGTTATTAATAGCACTATGGAACAATGCTATAAATTAGATAAAGCGCATCTGGATCACGGTGAATTATGTCGTCTAGATCATCATGTAATTGTATCACAATCCGATGCTACCAACATTATAGACTTTGAAAGCTCTAGTACGAAAAGGAAGACATGCAATGTAACAGCTGCAGCCCAGTCACTGTTTCTAAGTGGACTAGTGTCAAAAAGAGTGAATGAAATATTACACCTGCCTGAAAGAGAAAAAATAATTAAAGCGTTGAGGATATACAAGCAGGATCAATCTAGAAACAACTTTGATAACATTATGAGCATCTCAGTCCGATAGATAGATAGATAGATATCATTTATGATATAATTTGAGTCCCGATATAGTGATCATAAGAGAGTAGAAAAAAGACAATATCAAAATATCAATTTCTCATGTCTCATTGTTAGTTTTGGTGGAGAAGATTGCAGCGATGGTTCTTGGAGGATTTCTTGCCCTCCTGAGTTTTACATTTTCCTATCAATATGCAATAGATCTCACAGACACCATATCGCCAAAGCTCGCTTTGAAAGCAAGGAAGCTGCCTATAATACCAATGGTGTTTTAGAATGTAAAGATGTTAAAATGCGCAGACTCTGAAGGGAAACTATCATTGGGTATAATAATATCCTTTCTGGTATA
>CAWIMJ010000002.1:0-34409 GCA_963837175.1 uncultured Nitrososphaeraceae archaeon | reverse complement strand
ATACAAAATGTGTATCTTCTACTTATTTTAGTTTGATTCTAGTATTTTATGATATATATGAAAGTATATATCTTATTATCATAAATATCTTAAAAGCTATATGTTCTCTTTAATAGTGTAAAAACACCATTTTATAATTAATAAGCATAGGAGTTAAAGTTCCTCGTTATTAAGATATATACTAAATCTATCTTTATCGGGTAGGATGTTCTATCATTCTAGTAATTCTGATAATTTAAACGCTATTATGAAAGCTTAGTCCAGCTGAGGCGATACAATATTAACATACAACATTCTAAGTATTAAATTTGTCTAATAATTAATATTTTTGCTCTTTGCTTTTCTTAATTTCTCTCTAATCTTGATTAAAACCCATGGTGTAATTCCTGCAGCAACTACATATACAAAATTTATGGGTTGTCCGAATGTATTCCAAAAATTAGTCATCCTTTCTTCTGTACTCAAGGGAGCTTGTACATCTATCATTAAAGTTGACTGCTCCGTTGTATTCTCACTTCCTATTTCTCTAGGTATGACAGAACTAGGTTCTCCATGAGATTCTAGTTTTAATTAATTCTTCTGATGGAAAAGTTGCATTGGCAAATATATTTAGTATATGTGGCTGAATATCTGCATTTTCTGAGACCGTGATTTGTAAAGGTGTAGATTCCATGCCATAGGAAGGTATGTGTAATTCATCTAGTTTAAACTTCCATTCTATTCCACTCTGGTTAACAGCAGAAAGATAGACTATAGGTTCAAAACCTGTTGTTGAATTTACAAGCACTGTGATAGTTTCTATTTCTCCAGGTCTTAACTCTACAGAGCTTGGTTTGGTCGATACTACAAATTTTGGCGGCGGAACATTCACCCAATTAGTAAAATCTATTTTCGAGATAGAAGAATTTTCTTCTTTTTCTCCTGCATAAAATATCACTTTATATTTATCAGGGAATATCATGTCATTCAGATCCAAAGATAACAAAACGTAATTGCCCATCTCTTCAAAGAATCCGATATAAGGATATTGTATATTCAATACTCTCTGATCACCAAGCGAGGAGTATTCTACCATCCTTCTGATCCACATTTCATTTTGCCATGTGATTTCCATTTGATAGTCAACTCCTCCCCATCCAGTCTCCTTATTAGAATCAGCATCAATATACATCCCATAACTTATCAAATTCTTATAGCTAGAAGAAGGAATTCTATCTGGTCCGCCTTTCAACCAAAGTGTGGCATTAAAAATATTGCCATCGCTAAAATAATTAACTCTTCGTATATCAGTATATCGATTTCCTGTATTGTTTCGTTCCTGTGTATTCATGTCTATCCAATCAACAGGTTCATCTTTAATTTCTTGACGAGGAAAAGTAGGAGACAGGGCAAAAACACGGCAAGATATAGGTATATATAATAGTATAATAGAAAGTAATGGAATCAAAAATAGAATATAATTCGATATCTTTGCATTTGGCATTACTTAGCTGGTATATATCGTATTGAAGTAAATAATGTTTTATTTCCCATTAATTGTTCTAAACAATGCGAGTCTGAGAATCAAGATAATATTGCTAAATCAAGAATGGGTGATATGTAATATATCTAATATTTCCGTACTCCTATTATTTTAGTCAACGAAGTATATATCGTCCTCAGGAATAAACGTGAATGCCCAAAATGACCTTACAAAATTGTAAATATATTGATACATCAAAAAGTCCGTATTATACATAATAGATTGTAGAAAAATATTCATTTATGAGCGGCAGTTGAGAGTGATAATAAAAAAAGTCAAAATTAAATTATAAAAATATTCTTATTGTTCATCTATAACTTGTTAGAGTTGCTCCTACAAGCTGTCTATATGTGTTTTTGTTATTATCCGGGAAGGAGAGCACAGATTCAGAAAGACCAAATGGTATCGAACCTTCAACATCATTATTACTTCTGCATACTTATAGATTCTATACATGTAGCGAAATTAGTTATGATTTTATATCGGAAGCAAATACTTGAATATCTCTAGTTATATTTACAGTTGATTCTTGTGTTTTATCACTCTTCCTTTGTTACAATCAAGTGTCATAACGTTCAGAGTTCTGCTCGCATTCTATTTGAAGATAGGTAGTTCATCCTCTCTTAGTGTAAGCATAGGAACAAAAGCCATTCTCGACAAATAAACTTATAGAACAACATTAGTAAATAAAGTTAAGAATAACCTAAATAGTAAAGGAGAATATAATGATAATTTGAATTGCTTTGATATTAGCTGGAAAAAACTATGTTTTCATACTTTTCTATTAAGATATTATAAGAAAAATCTTTTACATTATTTTTTCGGAAAATCATTTCCTAGTTTATAGTATTTTCAATAATTTCGTCAAACAATGTTTGAATTACATATGGCTACTTTAGTGGATTGATTTACTTTGAGTTTGAGTAAATAGAAGTATCGGATACAAATAATATTACACTAAATTTATTAGAAAATCTTATATTATATTGGTTTTATATAATTTAATAACACCAATGAATATATTTAAAAATGTTATTTCTTTTTTAATAAATATTATGGACGAAGGAAAATGCATTACATAAAAAATCGAATAATATTTCAAGGACAAATTTTCTACCAAAAAAATAATATTATAACAGCAGCATCACTATTAGCACTAGTTTTAATTTTAATTGGTTCGATAATAAGTAATCCTTTGATTATATATGCACAGAAAGACGGAGATGATAGTGGCAGTAGTGGCGGTGACGGTGATAGCAGCAGTAGTAGTGGCGGTGACGGTGATAGCAGCAGTAGTAGCGGCGGTGACGGTGATAGTAGTAGTAGCAGTAGTAGCGGTAGTAGTAGTAGTAGTAGCGGTAGCGGCGTGGCGCCACCATCAAAAATAAGGTAGGTGATATCGGCAGCCGTATCGGTGATAGCAGCTAGCATTAGCGGCAGTAGTAGCTAGTAGTAGCAGTAGTAGTAGCGGCTGCGGCGCCACCATCAAAAATAACTTTGATATCGGCAACATTATCGGTGATAGCAGCAGCATTAGCGGCAGTAGCAGTAGTAGTAGTAGTAGCGGCGCCACCATCAAAAATAACTTTGATATCGGCAGCATTATCGGTGATAGCAGCAGCATTAAAGAACAACAAGATGTTCATACAACTGTCCTGCGATCCCAGCATCGAAACCTGTAATATCGCAGTACCACAGCCAGGACCAGCTGTCGATATATCTGATATTAAAGAAGATGTAATCAAATCCGAAGATTATCTTGATAGTCAACCTCCAGAAAAACGTACAAAATTTTTAAATAATATAGTAGATAATATGGTCATACCTGATACAAGACAGGACTTGGTTGAATCCAAGATGTTCCTTGACAGACTTAGTCCAGCTGCACGTGCAGAAATTTTGTATCTAGTAATAAACAGTATGAGCAAATCTTTTAAGATGCTACCAGATGTACAAGCTCAATCATACCAGCCATCAACATTACCAAAAGCACTTCCTATATCAACCGAATCATCAGCTGGAACTACACCACAACAGTTAGAACAACACGGAGATGCCATCATACTTTCACCAGAAACACGTCAAGAAATTTCAACAAAATATAATCCATCTGAACGAGCTAAGATAATTCCAGTTGCTCAAAATTTAGGATTTGCGATTACTGCGATTATTCCTGGTTCAGCAGTAATTGTAGATCTTACTGAACGTACTCAGCTTCGAACCCTGCTTAATCAAGTGGAAGTACAGAAATTTTTAGAACTGCATGATAAGCCAACAGCAGAAAACCTAGCAGCATTTTTAGATATACCTCTACAAAAACTTGGAGAATTTCTAAATATGCTTAGTACCGACGAGCTAACTGACATATTTGATAAAGTACTTCCTAAAGACGCACGCGAAAAAATACTTAATAGTATTACTACAGATGAACGAATAAAAATAGAAGAGAGACTTCGATCATCTCCTAATTCAAATCTCTAGATTATCTAATTTTCATTATTGCAAAGAATAACAAGACCAAAAAAATTCAGAGATTAAATTACAACATTTACTAAAATACTTTAAATGTCTAGAATTATCTACAATTAATTTAGCCATATAAATTAAAAGTCATGTTGTGGAAAAAAGTTTAGAACGTTGAATTGTGTTTTATTTTTTAGCGGTAATATTGTTATTGGATATAAGAGGACTCGTAAAATCCTGGTTCTTCAAAGTATGGCTTTATTACTTATCGTTATTATATTGATAGTTTTTTGTTAATGTAGTAATTTTGACAATCCATGAATAATTAGTTATTATTAAATGTAAAATTCTAATAGTCTCAGATAAGAAGAGTAATTCTAAAAAATGTAATACTATCTCCCTTCTTACCAAAATACTAGAATAGTCAAAGAAAGATAAAAATATAGTGATTTATTGAAATATATATCGGTACCGTAGATTAATTATAAAGATGGTACGAATTTTCTTGGAAAAATAATTCGTATTGAAAAAGTAATTCAGGGCTGGTAGTTCAGGCTGGTAGTAATGCATGCTTCGCAAGTATGTGGTCGCGGGTTCAAATCCCGCCCAGTCCACTGAATCCTCAGTTCAAATCCCTAAAATCAAAACAACCAAGAATTATTCTAACAACAAACCATCTAATGACCAAATACTTAAAACTCAGTTCAATCATCATATCAACACAAACTATGAAATGAGAGACCTGTATCATAGAAAGGAGAAACTTGCTTATTGGATTAAAAGAGCAAATACAGAGCTTCACGAACCTGATAAAACTGATGTTTTAAATTTCATACAATTCATGCAGGATAAAGAAAGCAGTATATTATGGATAATTAGGTGCATAACTGCGCTTCTCTTGATGAGAAGACATCTTGGAAAAAGCTTCAAAGATGCTGATAAAGACGATATAAGGTCATTATTGAAATGGATGGATGATAAAAACTATAAAGCATCAACCCATGAGAAATTCAGACGTATTCTGAAATTTTATTATAAGATAGTTTATGGAAACAATGAACACTATCCGGAAGCAGTTAATTGGTTTTCTGTTAATCTAGGAAAAGAAAAGATAGGAAAAGAGACCAATATGGATATGTCAGAGTACCTGGAAGAAGAAGAAGTTCAGAAATTAATAGAAGCAGCTCCTACAGTGCAAAAAAAAGCTTTTCTTGCGTGCATGTACGAAAGTGGAGCAAGACCTGAGGAGTTCTTGCGACTTACCAACCTGGACATAAAAGTAGATTCTAAGGGCGCAGTCTTTATGCTGAGGGGAAAGACGGGCGAAAGGAGAGTAAGGATCATATCTTTTGTCAAGTTACTACAACAATGGCTACAGGTACATCCTCTTACAAACCAGAACCAATATCCTTTATGGATAAGTACAGCAACAAATTTCAAAAACCAACCATTAGGACTTAGAGGAGCTCAGAAAATAATCGAAGAAACGTTACCAAATGCAGGATTGATTAACAAGCATCGTAGGTTATACATATTGCGACATTCTAGAGCAACACACTTAGCTAATCATCTAACAGAAGCACAAATGTGTATTTTCTTTGGTTGGGAGCATGGAACAAAAGTAGTTAGACGCTATATACACTTATCAGGTAAAGATGTGGATAATGCGCTTATTGCACTAAATGAAGGAATAGGACAACCAAGGATTGAAGAATATAAACTTAAAAGTATTAATATGCAAAAGGTGTTCAGAATCTATAAGCCCGGGAATGAATTTCTGTTCTAGATGTGCACTCCCAGTTAATTTGGATAATGAATATACTAGAGAAATGGAGCTTGAACAAGAAAACAAAATCCTTAAGGAAAAATATGAAAAAGATATGAAGGCTATGCGTGAAGAAATGAACCGACAATTCAGTCAGATTATGTCAATGATACAGCGAAATCCACAATTAGCATACATCAAGCCAGAAGCACTAACAAAGAAAACATTTGAAGAATAATACCTATTATCGGGTGGACATCATTCCAAATCCTCTCATTGGGTTGTAAGGTACATGATTGAACTTTGATATTACTTTTCTCCAATCTTTAAGCTGTTTTGCATCAAATCTTCTATAATGAGAATGTATAGAAGGAAGAATGCTATAGCTAAGATACCATAATGCGTCTAATACCTTTTCTATGTCTTCTCTTAAGCGATATTGTTCAAAAGTTTTCTGCATTTCAATTATATCTTCAGGACGTAATCCATTTGAGTTGTTTGCAAATAGATGAATCAATATTAGTATTTCATCGTTAGGTAACATTTTCAATATCTTACTTTCATATAGCTTCAAATGTATTTCTTGCATTGTACTTTGAAATATGCTATATTTTTTATCTAAAGTCGATTTATCTGACGGTGTTCCTAATTGTCCTATTAAATTATACTGCATAAGCAAAGTAAAGGCTTTGAAGGGCAAAATTATCGAACGAAGCAAATCTGACTTATCAGGTAAATCCATATTGCTTATCATTCCTTCTAACTTCTGTACACCATCAATAATTGTAAAATAGGCTTGTTTAAAAGAATCAATATGTTCAATTAAATATATTAGGATGTTTTCATTGTTAACAAACAGGTGATGTGTTTGACTGTTTACTTTATCTGGTGTGACAGTAATCATCTTATATTCTTCTAACTTTTTTATTATTTTTAGAACTGGTTTCTTTGAATAACCAACTTCATTTTCAAAATCATTCACCACTCCCTGTTTGATAATGCCTGGATTGTTTTTTATATAATTAAGAATTACTTTTTCTTTTTTATCCAGGTCGCTTTTCTCCAATACCAATGACATTTGCTCTGATGAAACAGATATTGATTTTTTTAATACATCATCAACGAATCTTTTTAATTTTTCTACTTCTTCAGCAGAGACTACTTTTTCTTTAGTCATATCGTGTACCGGTAGTGTACCATAGTGCTAGGGATGTATAATACTATTTGTTATGCATAGTTGCATATATGCCTAAAACAACTATAATCATTGAAACTTCGACAAGAGATAGACTTCGACAAATTGGAAAGAAGGATCAGACATACGACGCAGTCATCAACGACCTGATTGAAACAAGAGGAAATAGTAAGGATCCGCTTGATAGTAGATTGAGAAGCCTGCAATCAAGCGAATCCTCAAGCCCATAGGAGTTGGTTGATCCCAAATGAGCAGTAATAATATACCTTCTGACCTTAATAACGCTATTTGCGAAGCAGTTGGATGTTTTGCTAAAGCAAAATTGAGGTTACAGTAAAGGTTGGATCTAAAGGAACGATATCATTATTACTATGTGAAAACTGTAGACCACGATTCTCTACAGACGACGCTAATACATGAAAAATAAGCGATGCAGCAAATTGACTGATTATGATGATCTCTTACAAGAGGCAAGAACAAGAGCAAAGCTTATCGATCAACGGCTAAGGAATATATTCCAAAGATGTACGAAGCGCTCCTCAATGAAAATTCCAATATTTCACCAGAAGATGCAAGGGATAGGATAGAGAAAGATTGTGCTGGAATATGGGCTAAAAGGACAATATTAGATGCATTACCTGAAGAAGCTAAGAATCAAGAAAAGCAAAAAGCTGGTAGATTAAGACAAAAGGAGCATAATTCTGCTGGATTTTCTGGCAGCACCCTTACAACAGGAACAGGAGAAGAAGAAATAGTTGTTGCCGCTATTCAAGGAAAATCTGTTGAGGAGGATATACCATTAACTTCCGATCTATCTGCAGGCAACAGTTCTTTATCTGAATATGATTCTGTAAATGCTAATTCACTACAAACACGATTAAAAATGCAAAAAATTGTATCAAATCTAAATGAGTGCTCAAGTTGCCAAGATCTACGTGCTGAGCTTAATGAATTAAGGGACGCTCTCCGAAAAGCAACCCAATTAATACCAGCAGACCAGATAAGTCAACCTTCTTCGTCAGCTGATAACGGCAGCCAGTTGGAAAATAGTAGTAATATTTTGCATTTTGAATTTTCTCTTCCACTAGAAGATGTCCGCAAATATATCATTAGTAGCTTTAATGTAGATAAGATAAAAGACTATATCTGGTTTAGCGTCACATTTGACAAAAGTACTGGAAAAGTCCTTAGTGCTTGTACAGGAAGAAAATCACAACAAAGTACAACTGAAGACCATAGCGGCAGAAGTGTCAGCGGCAGTTATGATAGAATTCACCACTAATGTCCACCAAGATTACACCACTTGACTTAGTCGGGCAGTGTTTTTCTGGCCACAGATCATATATTCATTCTTCGACAATCATAGAGATAGCTACTAATAAATTTAAGAAGACTAGAAAAGGAATAACTTACATAGATTTAATTGATGCAGGAATAGCTCTTCATAAAACTCACGCTCAGGACATTTTAAAATATCATCTGAGAACAGGCAATTTATTTACACTAAAAGACAGGAGACCACAGCAATACTATCCTACTCCAATTAAAGCTGAAGTAATAGAAAAGATAGCAAAGAATACACCAATAGACCCCTCAGGGGTAGGCATACTATTACCAACTCTATCTTCATCTAAATTCCCTCTTTCTCAATGCCTTCAACTTACGACTGTTCATACATTAGAAGGCTATGTACTTCCATTACTGCCTGAAGCTCCATTATACATCCACAATATGCATTTTAAAACCAAGGTCCTTCCAGAATGTTATTCAGAGTTAGACCTTCCATATTACAAGAGAAATAATGGAAAACACCATGCAGAAATCATAGGTAAAACCGGAGTGGATTATGTGTTCTATTCCAAAGGAACAGTGGATATTCATGCTAAATGCAGTAACAATCCCTATAAACTTGAAACAGAAGAAGATCACTTCCGTATCATAGAATTCTTTGGACAGATTAGAGCTGGTCTGATAAATCTGCTAAAAGACAAGCATGAACGAATTGTTGACGATGTATTAGAATGGGAGCTGACTGAATGCGATATCAATAAAGACATTAAAGTTAGCGACTTGCTCCACTTTTCAGCAATAAAGGTTCAGGTGAAGCATCTTAACCATCTGTTTTCCATATACATAAAATCAATAGGAAAGGATACGGTATGCAGGATAGAAGAAAGAAAACATCCAAACCAATCTGCTATCGATTTCATAAACGATGTTTTTAATCCTGTTGAAAAACTTGAGAAACAGATTGCAGAATATGCTAAAAAGGTGGAAAAGGCAATCGGCCTGTAATTCCAGAGCGTTGGCTATACAGAGAATAAATGATGATGATGACAGAAAGCAAAGGACTCCCCATCATGACAGACTTTTTTACCTCTAGAAAACATAGCATGGATTACGTTACTGTGGATGGCGTTATCATTAGAACTGGATACTCAAACAAAAGGGACTGGTATCTTGTATTACAAGACAAAAACGAATAAAAAGAACGAACAAAAATGAATAACAAAAATCTAGCTCACAACAAGCCAGAAAATGAGGACCCCCCTGCTACTAATCCAGCAGTAGAGGACATTTTCACCTATAGAAAACACAGCATTGACTATTTCACTGTAGACGGCGTAACTCTAAGGACAGGATATTCGAACAAACAAGATTGGTATTTGCTATGCATTAGAGAGTTATTAGATAATGCTGTAGACTTCTTAAGCAAAAATTACAAAGGCGCAGACGATACAGTCATTGATGTAAATATATACAAAGATGATAAAATGTTTCGCCTAAAAATTCGCAACTCAAATTATAAAAATATTCCAGTGTTCTCAAATCTAGATGCAATATTTGATTATGAAATGCGCTATGGATCAAAGCAAGATGTCCATATAATAAGCAGGGGAATGTTAGGCGATGCATTAAAACAAATACTGGCATTTGAATACATACTAATTCATGTCGACTATGATGATGGAAGTACATTTGAAGATAAGCAACCAAAGCATCCTTTAATAATCCACCACAATAAAAGAGAATTTAAGGTATATCTAAATGTCGACAAAGTTAGGCAAACAGCAATAGTTAAAGTGGGAGAAACGCATGGAGAAGAACTCACGCACAGCGATACAGAGATTGAACTTGTATTACCAATAATCGATGAAGTAAAATACGTTTTAGATAGAAGATGCGTTGAAGACTTTTGCAAGAGATATCCCCTATTCACAACAGACATCACTTTTAGATTTCATATAACTGATAACTCAAAATACTACTATTACAACGTCAATAACAATAAAGATGTAGGCATCATTGATAGTAGTAATAATAACAACGATAATGATAATGACAATACTACTAACAACAAGAATGAGAATAAGAAGAACAACAACAGCAGGAGCGGCATCTTTTGCAAAGGCCCTTGTAACTACTGCATTAGAAGAGTCCCCAAAATCAACGGTAAATATAGAATACCACGCATTGCATCCTATATCAAATGAATCATGGAATAAACAAAACAGCGTGCATTCGTATACACCAGAAGAATTCAAACGACGCATTGTAAATATAGATCCCAAACATGCCGCTAAGACTCAGGTCTACGATATACTTGTTGCAACATATAGAGAAGGCAGTAATCTAAAAAAAAGTGCTGAAAATGAGATATCAGTAGCCAAATTATTATCGTTACTTGATGATAAAAAACGGAATAGGAAAATAGAGTATTTCTATAAGCAATTACAGAATGCATTGCCTGCTCCACCGAAGCTAATCTTACCGTACACCGCTAACAAACAACAAAGAAAAGCAGTTCTTATCGAAAGGCTTGCAAAACTTTACGACAACTTAGATAGCGATGAAAAGAAGGCATCATATAAGTCAATTCATGGATATTATCAAGATACAAAAAAAGGAATAGCTTATCCTTATTTTTGGGAAATATTGGCTATTCCATTTGCAGATCCAATACACGCAAAAAAAAGAATTGATTTTATAGGCGCAATCAATTACTCTATTTCACCAAAAACATATGGCAGTCTTTTTGAAGGCGAATACAAAGAAGTTTCGGCTTATAATGATGGGACCAGGGAATATGATGCTACCACGAACATCCTAGGTGTTTTAGAACACTATGGATTTCACGAATATGCAACTGATAGCGCAAAAATACCATGTCTTGTAGTCGCTAATCTGGTAACACCAAGACGTGATCCACACGGCCAGGATAAATCACGTATAGATACAAGTCCATTTACCGAAACAATTATGGAAGGAGTAAAAAGAATAGCTTCTGAAATTAAATCATTTCATGCTTTAGGCTATAGTTTCAGAAAACCAGAGGAGCGTCGTAATGCAATACGACTGCATAGTAGTAGCGGCGAAAAATCGCTAAAAGATCTACTAATGGATTATCTGAGGAAGGAGCACGGGTTGGTGACCAACAACAAGAACAATAACAGCGACTATGACTACGAATACTACGCTGAGGAGAAAAAGGACACTATTACGACATGACCACCAAAAAAATGAGATCTACTGATACAATTTGGTACTTGCTTCTTCCTGATATGCAAAGATTTGACATCAAGGTAACTAGAGCATGGTTCAAAACTTTAATTAGAAAAATATGTGATGAGGTAGGCAAAAAGCGTGCTGATATAGGTATAGTTACAGGTGCAAGAGCTGAGCTGTATTTTGACGGCGGTTGGGAAAGTGTTAGCTTTGATGCTATTAGGGAGTTAGCAGCAAAAGGAACAGATTTAATATTCATAGAAAAAGAAGGAATTATAGACGAACTGAAGGAGCACGCCGACAAATATGGTGTTGCGATGGTTAATAGCAGAGGATATCTAACTGAATACGCACATGATCTAATAGAGGCAGCCAAAGAATCCGGTGCCAATATTATCGTAATTACGGACTATGATCTATCTGGTATCAATCTAGCATCTAAGTGTGATGAAAGTGTATACTTCATAACTATGGATGATACTACATTAGAACACTTTGGTTTACAGAAAGACAAGAGAATTGTAGTAAATGCAACAAATACAAAATTAGTAAACAAAGTAGAAGAAATAGTTAAAACAGATAGCAGGTTTAAACACATTGATATCGAATTTTTAAAAGAAAGCCGTATAGAAATAAACGCAGTAATTGCACAAGTTGGAGACGAACGATTTTGGGACTTTATAATGCATAAAATTAAAGAACGCTTTCCTATGAGAAATTACAATAGAGCTATTGAATTGCCTAGTAAAGATAAGGACTCAGATGAAATAGACATTTATCCAAATGCAATCAGAAAGTTCATACTGCATTTTCGAAACAAGGTAAGCAATATTGTTGAACAGACAGAGGCACAAATACGATCAGAACAAGAAAAGGTAGAAGGATTTCTTGAAGTTGCAGAACAAAAGAAAAACAACAAAGACCGTGTTATGAAAGTAATAGCTGAAGATCAAGATATCAACGAAATAGAAAGTAATGTAGTAGATTTATGCGACTCATTAGATATAGATCTTAGTGATGGTGATGGTGATGGTGGCGACGGTAATGATAAGAAGAAGAGTGCTAGTTCTAAGACCGGGTAAAAATCTAGATTACTACCAATCTGAAAAATGCCTACCCCCTACATAGGACTTGTAGTAGTATAAAAAAGATGCCTCTATTTACCCTCATGATCCTGATCTTGAAGGCCTGAAAAAACTGATGAGCCATCATCTGTATTTCATAACCTTGGTAATCACAGCAGCATTCATACAACAGAAGAGTCACGAATTCAAGAGACTAATAAAGGAGATAGCGCTGACTGATCGCAATTACTATGTATGATACTCAACCTTAGAACACAAAGCTATCTACATTAATACTGAGGCTACATTTAGGCAGGAGAGAATAGAATCTATTGCCAGAGCAAGAAAATTGGACTCCAAATATATTCTGCAGAACATTCAGATTGCAAGACCAATAGATAGCGCCCAACAGGAGTCATGTGTAGGAACCGCTTGTTCTATATCGGATTCAAAAATAAAATTATTAATTGTTGATTCGATGACTGCTCATTACAGAGTAGAGTATGCTGGAGTAATTCGGAGGGAGGTTTTGTTTTTTTGAGGGTGCTGATTTAGCGCCACTCTCTTGCATACCCGAACGAATTATTTCCAACAAATCTTCTGCCTTATCCTTTAGAATAGCTTCAATTATGCCGCCCTTGATCATTATCTTCACCATCAACTATACTGTCCATCATTCCAAGTCTAGTTGAGCTCATTAATGCTGGGGCTTTGAATCTAATTGTAGACGATAACAACCCTTTTTCCAGTTTTATACTTGTAATTATATCATATGGAATATCTACTACATTAAATTGCATTTGGAAGAAGAAAGCTTTTGGTCTAATATTGTTCAGCAATATTGAATCATCATATTTTACCATATATTACAATATGACAATAGCAAGGAATTATCTTCAATAGATCCTTCCTTGAAGTCTATCATGAACTGCCATTTAAAGATGAGATCTATAGTTGATTCAAGAACTGGACAAAGTGTATATGAGGAGAACACTATTTAATATCATATTATGCTATGTTGCATGATTAACTAAACTTCAAGGCTATAATCTGTGATTACTCAGATAATCTTACTAAACATGTTATACAAAGATGCCTTTAGAAAGATCTCATTTATCATGTTAGGAAACTTTCTCGCAGATACGTGTTCTCCGAACATCCTTTTCATACACGAAAAGACAGTTTCTGTCATCCATCTCTGTCCATAGCTTACGCTGTGCTTCCATCTTTTGAGGTTTGCTTGTTGTCTTACTACAGACATGTTTCTAGCTTGACAGTTAGTAGTTGTCTTGACCTTGGAATTACTTCTGGTCTTTATACCAGGTTTAATATGGTTCTTTGATAGATATCTAAAATTCTTATTATTATCGTACATACCATCAGCTAACACACGCTTCACATTATTATTTTTAGAAGCATTATCTACCAACTTCTTTAGCATCTTGCCATCATGTACCTCTTCACTTGTGACCTCCAAAGATAGGATTCTTTTCTTCTTGATATCTACGGATACGTGTATTTTCAGATATCCCTTTCTAACGTGCCATTTATTATGCCGCATCCATTCTCCTCTGTTAGCTACTTTGATACCTGTACTGTCTAAAGCAATCACGATATCATCTCCTATTTTCTCATTGATTTTGATCTCTAGTCTGTTTATACGTCTACTAATAGTACTGTAATGAGGTATGAACGGTACTTTTGTACTTGTATGAGCTATAACTACACCTTGTGTTTGTCTATATGGTAGATGAAAATATACTCTCATATAACCTAGAAGCTGAATAAAGGAGTTTGGATAATCGTAGGGTTCGCCAACCTTACCACGGTTCATTTGAGATAATTCATGATCCCATCCATCAAGTATATCAAAATCTAAGAGAACTTGACCACGTCTAACTAGTGATTCATTATAGAGAGGCCAGTCAATCATATACATAGAATAATTACTATTAGTAAGCTAAATGCAGATCGGTCAGATGAACATCACTTAAAAGTTAATGAATCATGCAACAAAGCATCATATTACATAAGTTCTAGTTTTTGATTCTTGTCTGGATGGAATCTTCCTGCTTAATCGGTGGATTCCCAGTATAAAATTCTCCTTCCTACATTGTGGTAACGGAGCATAAATACTTAATTCATATTTACTATTTTTAGATGGTCTAAGGCGGTTATTAAAAAAGTTGTAACTCTAGGAAACTATTTGATCTCCTATCGTTTAGAGCATAAACCTTCAGCATATTAGAACTACAATAAAATATTAGCGTAGACCCTATTAACTTTTGTCGTGATTCATTTCCTGAATTAGAAAGGATTAAGTCTGTCTTTGATTAATTAGTAGATTCTTCATGTAGTCCCATATACTCAAGAATAATATCTTTGCTATTCAAAGCATAAACATGATTTGGATCTATCGCTAAAACTTTATCATAGCATTCTATAGCTTCTTGAAATTTAGCTAGTTTAGCAAGAGCACTACCTTTGTTATACAATGCATAAACATGATTTGGATCTATATATAAGGCTTTATCATAATATGTTATAGCTTCTTGATATTGACCTAACTTATCAAGAGCTGCAGCTTTGTTATTCAAAGCATAAACATGATTTGGATCTATATATAAGGCTTTATCATAGCATTCTATAGCTTCTTGATATTGACCTAACTTATCAAGAGCTGCAGCTTTGTTATACAATGCATAAACATGATTTGGATCTATCGCTAAAGCTTTATCATAATATGGTATAGATTCTTGATATTGACCTAACTTATCAAGAGCTGCAGCTTTGTTATTTAATGCATAAATATTATTAGGCTCTATAGATAAAGCTTTATCATAATATGGTATAGATTCTTGATATTGACCTAACTTATCAAGAGCTGCAGCTTTGTTATTTAATGCATAAATATTATTAGGCTCTATAGATAAAGCTTTATTACATTTATCGACAACATCATTAAATCTATTAAGCTTATAATAATCATTTGCAATGATTACTGCATATAAATCGACCTTTGTCTCATTGCTTAGATAATCAGAAGTGTGCATTTGATTTTCTATTACATTATCAACAACATCTATAGGAATTTTCGTAACTCCATCGACAGTATCAGCTGCAATATCATACATTGTTGTTATAATTGAAACAGTTATTTGTTCATCCTTGATGCTGAATATAGAGGCTATCGCTTTCTTAAGGTATCTCTGTCTTTGGTCTGTTATGTCTTCATCATCAATATCTGTAAACAAAAAAGATAGTAGTTCTAAATCCCATCTTGGGTGTATGGTCTTCCATATCCCACCATCAGGATAATGATATAATAGAGCATGTCTTAGGTTTTTTGCATATTTCTTTATCTTCATATCATTAAGTAATCTGTCAGTTATTTGCAAGCCAGCTATATCTAATAGGGAACATACAAGTATAGTTTGAATCTTTGATGGATCAGCTATCTTACTAGTTTGATCAATCAGATAATCAAGATACCTATCTTCAACGTCCTTACGAAGACCCTCTCCAATAACAGCAAACTTCACCATTATAGGATGGCCATTTGTATCCTTGTAGATTTTTTCTGAGCCAACAACTATTTCTTCTTCTGTTGTAGAAGATATCATTTCTTCTTCTCTATACTTTCTAATAAAACCTCTAATATCTTCGTGTGTAAAGAATGGTATTTCATATTTTAAAAGAGAATCCTTTCTATTAGATTCATCTCTAAATCTTTGCAGAGAACCTCTATATTCTTTTTGCACTTGGATTAGCAACCTTTGAGGATCAACTAATAAATCATATTCTGGAAGTCTAGCTGTGAGAATGAATCTTAGATTTTTACTTTTATTATGCAATGAGAGCTGATCCATAGCATAAAATATTGCAGATCTTCTTTCATCATGAACATTATCTACAGCAACTAATACTCTGTTACCGTCATTCAATAGCTTTCCGATAAAGTCTATAATATCATTACCATTATTTATGACAGCATCCCCTCTATTCCAAAGTATTTCATAGCCATTGTCATAATAATCACAAATGATTTCCATAAGTATAGTGCTTTTTGAAGTTCCAGACCCAGCTACTATCAACTGTCGGTTTTTTCCTTCAATTCTTTTCTTAATCTCTTCTAGGATTTTATCTCTCCTAAATTCTTTATTCTGCTTAATTGATGATAATGATTGGAAGCTAAAACCCTCTTTCCATCTTTCCATATCTTGTTTTGTATCAACATAGTCTTCAAAGTAATTAGGAGTGAGCCTGTATAATCCATATCTTCCATAAAAGGTATCACGAAGACTTATTATTTCATTTTTAATTTCACCATATTTGTCTTCAAAATCTTTATGAATTTCTTTTATGCTCTCTTCAATATTAATTCTAATCTGCTCAGAGGTTCCAGAAAGTGTGATAATCTTATTTAATATTTCACTATTGTAAATTATACTTGTGAATTCTGTATATGCTTCTAAAGCTAACCTATCAACTTCTATGCCTAATGTGTCTTTGACATTTCTCTGAAATTCTTCAAAATCTCCATATTTGCCAGTTAAAAATTTCTTTAGGCTTTCTTCAAACTCTTGTTTTTTCTTTGGGTTTTCTAATATTTCAGAAAGGAACTGCTTTAGTTTGTTACTGTCAGTTAAGGCTTCATAAAGTTCTTTTTCAGTGGCAGGAAATACCTTTTTGAGTACTCCTAAAGCTGGAGATGCCATTTTTGCAAGAAAGCCTTTAGTTCCAGTTTGGCCTTTGTATTGTTGTATTTTATCATCTGCTACTTTTATTTTATCTCCGGCAATTTCTAATCCTTTTAAAATCAGATGTGATGATGCAGCTATAATTATAGGAGATAAGAAAGGAACTGCAAATCCAAGGCCAAACTGTACTAAAGTAGGTACAGTTGATTTTACTGCAGTATGTACATATTCCTTGGTTTGGTCTGATTCTATTAATGATGATATAGCATCTTTAGCAAAGGACATTTTCTTATTCCATAGATCAAAGTAATAGATCTTTTTACTTATATACAAATACTTCGGGGAAATTATGAGATGAAAAACACCTTGTGTTGGGAACTATGGTAAGTAATACCTATTACATCTATTTCTTACATGGCTAGAATATGGATTATATGGAATTCTAATTTTGGAAGGATATTTCTATTGATAAAAAGGGAAGACCGTTGACATGACAAAATACCAGAGATGCAAAATGAGAGAATTTAATCAATGCTAAAGGTTACTTTCTCTGGCTGCTTTTCAAGCGAATTTGTCAAAGTCCTACAATGGGATTATCCACCTGACACTTCAACACAGACATTAAATGATTCTCCTACTGCAATTTGTCCTTTTAGAAATTCAAATTCACTTCCTTCAGAGATTATTGGATTTGCTCTTTATTGTTCTTCTGACGGTCTTTCATTTTGCAGCATTCTAATATTTGTAATTCCTATTTTGCTGTTGGTCTCAGCAATTTCCTTCAACACTTGGAACTGTAACAAATATACTGAATTGTTCCTCTCCTTTATCTGGGCTAATATCACCAAGTATTGCTGCTACTGTTAAGAGGAACGTTATAACAAAGGTTATTTTTCTGTAGAAGCAAAAAACTTATTACTGCATGGGAAGGCTTTTAATTCCAAATTCCTTGTTACCTAAAACTATGGGCATTTCTATAGATTTATTCAAATAATGACTAATTACTAATCTAGAAAATGATAATTGCAAACCAATATTAATACTTTCAACAACTATTTTTGTACCTTCATTGCTAGAATAAACTGTTGCATTATTCATATTTACACTTGTATCAATTGAAAATATTAGTCTCACAGATGACGTCGGTACTTCATCAATAAGTAAGGTTAATTTAATAAATGGTTCTAAAGGCTTTAGATTGAATTTTGCATTAAAATTTACATAGCGATTTTGAATTGATTGATCATTGGTTTCTTTATCTTTATTTATTATCACAGTTTGGCTCTCAATGCTGATACTCTTTAAAAAAAGACTAGCAAAATATGGTTCTATACATCCTATAAAGTTTCCAATTATATCATTTGATATTTTGGAAATAATTGTGTTTGGATCTTCTTTAGCTTCTCTACACCACTCAACAAAATCTTTAGCTTTTTGTAATTTCTTTAGCTTTTCTCTGCCTTCAAGTATGGCTCCTAGAACAGTTCTGAATTCTTTTTCTATCCTCTTAATTTCATTAATGGATTGCAAATTTTCAATCTCTTTAGCTTCTGTTATATTTTCCAAGTCACAATTAATGGCAAGTCTTATTACATGTAGTTTCTGTTCCTCTTTTTGTTCTTTATCTTTTTTATGTGATTTGCTATGCTTGTGTATCTTTTTAATTGCATAACTACCTGCCACAATGGCCACAAACACAGCTCCTAATCCTGTAAGCATTGATACTGGATCAGTGTTTGATGCTTTAACGTAATTCCAAGCAAAATTCCCTAATGCTACAGGTAGTAAGACTTTATCTGTATTTGGGTTTGTAATGTAGACTCTTCCAAAATTTACTAGAGCCGGAGGTAGTGAATTCAATATAGGAGGGGAAGTAGTAGTCGTCTTTATGTAACTTATAGGATAACTTCCACCTTCGTATTCATAAGTTCCAGTCAACGTGTTACCATTATCACTCATAGTTAAGTGCATAGGATATAACTGAACATTGTTCATTTCTATAACACAGACATTGGTTTCTCCTGTCAGCTGATTGTCTTCAATGTTTGCATAAAAGTCTAAATAACTTTTAACATTCGCCATGCCGACAGAGCTGCAGTCTCCTTCTCTCTCATTTCCTTCTGTCTCAAAGCTTGAAATCACCTGGGTACCTGTCTGTGTGAAATATACCTGTACTCCATCGTCTCTCTTCCATATACCATTTAAATCAATACCATTTTGAAGGGAATTTTCTTGTGCTTGTGCTGATTGTAAAGCTAGCAATGTTATAGATTGGTGAGTAAATGCTTGAGGGTATACAAGTATGAGAGCAGATGATAATAAGAGAATTAAGAAAATACCTACGTTAAACATAATACGTACTTAATTTATGAGGATAATAATAAATCTTATACATTTATCAGTAGTTTAGCGCTCAAAATTAGTATAAATCGGTAGGAGGTATTATTGGATGCTCTATGTAATATCTCACTGAGAACGAATACCTCCACTTCTTTACATTAAATAAATGTAGAGTATCGTTATATGTAATGGAGATATATGTCAATCATTGGCGGAGATGTGATTCTATAATAGATCTACTAAAAGAAGCTCAAATCTTGCTCTGTTTGTAAAATAAACAAAAGTAGAGGTAGAGGTATTTTGAGTACTTTTATTTCTTCAATCATCCAGCATAAAAGATTATGATAATGTTTATGGCGTATATGTGAATTCTAAAGATATTAACACAGTAAAATAGAAGGTTACTACCTCCTGTTGCTTTGCACGTGAATTTGTCAAAGTCTTACAATCAGAGTATCCGTCTGGTCCATCGATGCAAACCTCAAAGGATTCTCCTATCGCAATTTGTTCTTCTGAAAATTCCAAATAATCCCCTTAAGACACTATTGGTTGTGCTCTTTCTTGCTCTTCGGATAGTCTTTCGTCTTCTTCCCATAGGATAAATGCATCTGATATGTATACCACTACTATTTACTTTTATTTGCTCTCCACCTAACAGTTTCGAATGCAATAATTGTAAAATCTTTAAGGTACTCAAATTTAAGTACTTTTAGAAGTATTACTAGAAAGAAGAAAGTAGATGGTAATAAAGGAATATAGATGAAAGCACATGGTATTACGAACGTTCCCTTTTTAAGGATCAGTTATCTATAATAATAGTGCAGATAACAGAAGAAAGAAGAAAGCGTGTAATAGATCTATATTTTAATCAGCACAAGACTTATGCTCAAATCGCACAAATAGAAAGAATCTCACCACGTGACATCAACATTATTATAAAGGAAGAAGAAACCAGACGACAAAAATATAGACATCAGCAACAGCAAGAAGAGATATCTTCTAAAGCCTATGAATTATTTTCTAAAGGTAAGCGGCCTATAGAAGTGGCTATCCCACTAAGCCTAAGAGAGCCAGAAGCAACTAAATACTATAGGGAATATTGGAAATTAAAGCGCCTGGATATTCTCAACTCTATATTCAAAGAGACAAACGGCAAACTAGGACCATTTTTGAAATTATATCGACAACTAATAAACGAAAAAGGCATGAGTATAGAGCAAGTAGTTAATGCTGTAGAGATTGCTGCCGATAGACTTCCTCATATGGAAAGTCTCTATGGACAGGTTAAAGAGCAGGTAGATAAGATGCAATGTATTAGACAAGGATTGATAAAAGATGTAGAGGCTTTGAATTATAAAATATCTATATTAGATAAAACTGCATTCTCTTGTGAGCAAGATTGCAAGAGAAAAGAACAACAGTTACAGGAGCTTATTGCTCAAAACGATAGATTAGAAAAGTTGATTGTAAAGATTTCAAACAATGATGATCTAAAACAGGTCGTCAAAGAAAATGTTAAAGCCGCCTTATCAGAAAATAAACAAGTTATATCAGTAGCTTTTACTGGACTGATCCAGACGTTAAAATCAGATCCACAAATGATTAATATAATTTACAAAATACTGACTGAGAATGACAGTGAGCAATGTAAAGATAATAACAACGATAACGTTACCAAATACCTTGAATCCAATAAAGATAGCTTAGTAGACTTGGTCGAAAAGAATTACGAAAACCTTGTTGAAGCATTGATAAATAATACTATAGCACTAACTGCTGCCTTTGTCTAATCCGTAATTATCGTTGCTTTCATCATCTTCAAGTTCTTAGGTCAGTCCAATCAAAGTGATACTTACAGAATAAAAGATTTAGATATTTATTATAATAATAAAGGCAATATTGCTGAGTGATTTAATAATAATAGCAAAAGTAACTCCTCTGCAATATCATCTCTCAATATTGTATCGTCTTTATTAAAGTAAAATTTCGCCATTTACGTTTAACTACCCCACCTTTTCTTGGTAATTTGGCATATTCGTCATGACAAGGTAGCAATAACGATGACTACTATGACACACAAACATGGTGTGGTAAATAGTTTAATAATATCTATCTGTTAATGTGTGAGTCATTTATAAAAATTTTATCATATCTTAATTTATGTGTGTATCATTTTCGTTATAGTATGCCTAAAAGTTTACCCTACTTACGGCTGCATAGTAAAGTTCCCATTAAAAGTAAGATAAGTATTGGTCATACTGGATTAATTAACTAACTAATGGAATAGATAATAAAATTAAAGTTAATCCCTGCCCTCTGTATGCATATAAGACTGAGGTTTGAGTCTGCTGCCTCCTCTTTTAGCTACTAGAATAGTAGCTGTTCCTACGTATATAATTTGGAAAAATACTATGGAAACATCTATTACATTAAGTGGAAATCTATCTCCTGAAATTATACTTGGTAACCTTGCTATTGCCCACAGGATTATTAGCAATATAGTACCACTTATTCCAACATAGTACCATATTATTCCCCACTGCCTTACTGTTGGATATGCCCAAAATAATTGTACTATTCCAGATATAAGGAAGAATATACCAACCATTGGATTAAAATTCATACTATTAGATGCAAGAATTATATGCAATATTCCAGCTATCGCAGTAGCAGAGGCAGCACTGTAATATAGCCATCTATCCCTGTTATGCCACGACAACTGTTTTTTACTATTTAAGAGTTCATTTCTCAATCCATCCAATTCAGGTTTTGAAAGTTTTCCTTCTTCTCTAAGTCTTTCAAGTCTTGCTAATTCCTTTCCAATAAACATTGGAGTGACATTCTGTTTCGTTCTCTTTAGGAACCATGCTATGCTTGCACCAATAATACCAGCTAATGGAACAAGACCACTCAAAGAAGTTAAAAAAGTAAGAAAATAATCAGGAAGGTTAAACACTGTTATAGTAAAACTTGTAAAACGTGAGTCCTCATTATTTGGTGTTTGTACATTCCCTTCTATGGGTATAGTAGAATTAAATATGTGGAGGAATACTGTTTTTGGAAACGTAATATTTGCAATTATAGGTATGGTTTGTGGTACGGAAGCTATATTCAGTGCTGCGGTTCCCCTGTCTTTAATAGTCAAGATCGCAGTTGCCCATGCTGATGGTGGTACATCCAATTCATTGGGCTGAATGACTACATCTAATAAATCTGTAGAATAAGTGGAAAAGGAAATATGTGAAAGAATACTTGAAAATGATTTCACCTTGATCTCTATATTCTTTGTTTGCCATAATCCTATAGTAGTTGAATTAGATGCAGTAATTATAGAAAACTTTGGTGGAGGAACAGTAACCTGATTTGTCATATCAACAAAATAGCATAAATTACCATTTTTTATAAAGGCTACCTCTGTAGAAAATATGAGCAGATATCTATTGGGTGAACTGATTGTAGACAAATTAATTGGCAATTGAATGTTGTTTTCTTCATAGTTTAGCAGATTTTCTTGCTTTGGCTGTATATCCAAAATCCTTAATTGGTGTTTATCATAAGATTTTTCTTGTATTTTCTTAGTCCAGGTAGTGTTGTTAGTAAAGGTATTTTCCCAAGTTAAACGAACCGTGTAGTCCAGATCTGAATCATAAGTACCAGGAACATCAATTGATGTTACAAAGTCCTCTGCAATCAAATAAGGACCCTTGATTGGCGTAAAAAATACTACTGATATAATATTCTTTGTATTGTCTACATTTTCTACTTTCCACCAATTATGAGGATACCTTATCTGTACACCAACAGTAGAATTTGTATATGTTTCAAATTTCTCTGGTTGAATAATGTTGCTAAATACTGACGTCGCATGCTTACTTCCTGTGCTATTTATTATTTGAAATGAATCAATCATATATTCCAAGTATGGTAAAAAATCAGTATACTCTTTAAGTGAATCCGCAGTATACAAAATGCTATATAATTTTTCGTCTTTTACTATCAAGATTTTCATTCCTATGAGGTTAAAATAATGAGTTGAATTATCTGTTCTTGTATATACTAATTTGTGAGCTAAATTGTTATCAGCCTTTATTGGTTTTGATTCAATGATTGTAAAATTGTCTTTTTTCAAGCTAATATTTTCATAAAGGACTATTTCGCCAAGCGTCCTATTTTTTGAGGGTGTAATGTCTATTCGTAAAGATTCTTGATGTATTGGTGTAAGAGATACAAACGGAGAATTTGGAGAACTATTATTTATGGGTGGTTGAGACAACCAAAAAGTACTATTTAATGTCTTACTATCCCCAAGATAACTTACTGAATCTATCTTAGGTAAAGGTCCAATGTTGCATTGAGATCTATCTGATGAAGTGTTAAAATAAATTGTTCGCCCATTGTAGGGATAGTCAATAACTCTTTTGTCTACTGGTACAAAAGTCCAGTCTATAGATGTATTTGGAAATGCCTGACGGCCAACAGAAGGCGATTGTGCCCATACATTACTCAGAAATGGTTTACAACTTACAAAGACCAAGATAGCAAATATAAGCAAAATGACGGAGACAAGATTTAACGCAAAGGTTCGCATTAAATAACAATAAACAATATCTTTAAATAGATAAAGATTTCTTTGACTTGCATCTGATTATTGGTTATCTTTTTACAGCTTACCGATTATTTCACTGGTTTTAATATTGTATAGGTAAAAGACATTCAATTATACTTTTTCGTCCAATGGTAGAGTCCAAGTATCTGTTATAAGCAGTGATAATCCATTCAGGGTTGAGACAGATGAGGACGTAAGCATTCTATTCGCATTCTTAGGTCAGATAAGAGATATACTGCATGATAAAGCCTTAGTTATAGATCCCAATTATGCTAATCTATTACCTTATAGCGTTGTTTTGAAATTCATTGAGTTTAGAAATTTATACATCGTTAATGCTGTGTATCCTAATTCAGTAAAAATATTTGCTAAAAAGGATATATGTTTAGAATTTATAACATCTTGATTAGATATAATGGATATTTACTCATTGATACTTGCTAGTATGTCCGTGATGCAAAAACGGACATGGTTATTTGGTGGGAAGAAAAAAAATACTGGTGTACTACAGAAGACATTTTGTATTCATACAGAATAAATCCTCCTCCAGACAATAAATTTGATTACTTTATTGTAATAACAAAAATTGGAGTAGGAAGTTACGGACAAGATATTATTCGCAATATTCATTTCATCTTGAGCTTCAGATCTATCGATAATGAAGGCTACCCACGAATTCACGTTGATAAGGCCTGCTCCTTCTGACCAAGTAAAAGAAGTTAGTACAGTAAATGAGTTTGAAACTGTCACATCATTAGCAAAAGGTGAAGTTGATGGAAGTGCTGATTCGGGAGTCGACTTTGGATTAATCAAAGCACTGTTCTATGTGTGGGGAAAATTGCAAAAAAAGGAATAATGAGATCATTACAAGATTTAGTCATGCAAATGAAAGATACTCAGTATTAGCTACTGGTGTAGATACTTATGCGATTTGGGAATTTGAACAAGGCAATGAAGCTGAAAGAAGAGGTCAATATGATCTACAAATCATGGCCAGATCATAAATTTTGTACATTTATTTCAGATTAAATTAGCTCCATTAATCTTCAGCCACTCTATTTTCTGTTGATAATTAGGCATATATCTATGAACCAGATCCCAGAAATGATATCTATATCCCTTAATTTTCCAAACAACACAATTCATCTAATATTATATAATCTAAATATCTCCAGAAGCCTAACAGATTTAGATTAAGGTTAATTACTCTATATCATCTATAGTGACCTGTAACTTCAATGCCAATTTTAGTGACATTAAATATTATAGCTTACTATATCCAAAAAAGAAAAACCAGAAATTAGATATTCATTTATTGTTTTATCCTTATTATTAATTAATACATCTATCACAGCCAATAGATTTGATATATATAAATTTGATAATTATCCCTAAATTTTGAATGTATTTATCTTTTTTCCAAAGAAAGGCAAATTGTTGAGATTTTTTATAAATGAATCTATAAGTATTAGATTAATATTATTTGTAAATGTTGCTCTTCCACAACGCTGCAAATAAGACCAAAATATTACATAGTGCTCAAGTAATAAACACGATAGTAGATGTTTTCTATAATGCAAAGCACAGAGTAGATGTTTGTGGAAATTCTAAATTTCCGTCATTGATATTTTCATTTGAACCAATAAGGAAGGCAATTATTGCTTCTAAAAATAAAGGCATAAGACAAAGATATATCATTGAAATTACAAAAGAAAATATCAAATATTGTAAAGAGCTAATGAAATTAGTTGATGATGTTCGTCATTCAGATAAGATTGAAGCTAACTTTGGATTAAATGAGATAGAATATTTAGGAGCTGTAAGTTTGCAAGAAGAACGATTACAAGCTACTTATTGCAATATAAAGGAAGTCATAGAACAGCAGCACTATATTTTTGATAATGTTTGGAATAAATCAATAGTTGCAAATGAAAAAATAAGAGAAATTGAAGAGGGAATAGAATCAGAATTTTATGAAATTATCACCGATAATGAAAAAGCAAAGAATGTGTTTATTGATCTTGCAAAGTCAATAGAGAAGGAAGCTCTATTACTCTTTGCAAATAGCCAAGCCATAGTTAGGTCAGATAAATTAGGGATTATTAATTATCTGATAGAAGCATCGGCCAAAAGAAGAGGGGCAATGAAAGGTGCAACAATCAGAATTATCTGTCCATCAACAGCTGAGAATTCACACATAATAAGAAAAATTATAGAGAAGGCACCTGATATTAGGATTCAAAACAGCGAAGGTTCTCATTCCGGACTGTTTATAGTAGATAGTTCAAGGTTTATGAGATTTGAGCTTAAAGAACCAGGATTTGAAGACTTTTCAGAAGCTATTGGATTTGTTGTATACTCAAACAGTAAAGTTGGTATAGATTCCTCCAAAGTATTTTTTGAACTACTTTGGAATGAGCGTATTCAATATGAAAAACTAAGAGAATATGAAAGACTAAAAGAGATACAAAAGATGAAAGATGAATTTATTAATGTGGCAGCCCATGAATTGCGAACTCCTATCCAACCAATACTTGGTTTCTCTGAGGTCCTTCACGCTAAAATAAAAGATACCGAACAACTTGAATTACTTAATATTATAATCAGAAATGCAAAAAGACTCCAACGACTTACAGAAGATATACTAGATGTTACTAAAATAGAAAGTCAGTCATTAAAACTAAACAAAGAAAAATTCAACATAAATAAAAAAATATTAAATGTTATAAAAGATGTCGAAAAGCAAATCTCTGATTCTAATAAATTAAAAATATTATTTATAGAACCAAGGGAGGCTATATTTGTAGAAGCAGATAAAGTAAGAATATACCAAGTTATTGCAAATCTACTATATAATGCTATAAAATTCACCAAAGAAGGAGCTATATCGATATCTGTAAAAGTGACACAAAAAAAGGGTAGGAATAAAGAAGAAGAAGAGGAAGGAAGTGATTATCTTATTAGTAGCTCTAATCACGTTATAGTGAGTGTGAGAGATAGTGGAGCAGGAATACATCCTGAAATATTGCCAAGACTATTTACAAAGTTTACTACAAAATCTGATAAAGGTACTGGATTAGGGTTGTTTATTTCAAAAAGCATTATTGAAGCCCATGGTGGCAGAATATGGGCTGAAAATAACTCAGATGGAAAGAAAGGTGCCACCTTTTCATTTAGTCTACCTATCACCTAATAAATTAAGACTTGCAGTTAACTTAATGAATTGTTTAGTAAATATATAAGTTTCACTTCACTTTTTGAAGTAACCGATTAAGATCCTCAATTAAAAATAAGGCATTCTACTTAAGTTAGTGCATCTCTTACTTTTACCTTAGCCTTGTTAAGAGTTTCAGAGCTTGGCTTACCTTCTGCATGATCTCTTATAAAACAAGCATATGAAAGAAGTTGATTGCATAACAAGCTACTTCTAATCCTACATCATCATTACCAATCATCGATATTCCCAAACATAACATCAAAAAGATAACATCTAAAAGAATACCAAGAAATTTATGATAATAGTAAAGGCGACATTGCTGACTGATATATCAGTAGTTTGCAATTATAGTAATTTTTATAAAATCACCAAATATGGCTGTTTATAATTATATCAGCAAATTGATTGTAGGTTTTTATATTTTGCACGAATTAATCTTGGTAGTGTAATCTTTCTATCATAATCAGTTATTCCCCAATAGTGCCTTGAGAAGAACTTGTCAAATAATACACTTGAAACACCTTGAATTTAAAGAAATAGATATTGAATAACTTTGAAATCATAACCTTCCGATATTTCTTCATTAAATCATGTTTGATTGCATGGAGTTCCATTGAAGATAAATAATTTCGGCTTGAACGCTATAATAAAATTTAGGTTGTTTGTAAGACGACTTCTCAAATAATCTAACTGGCGTGTAGATAATTTATTCGGCAAGTTAACTTCTATTATGGGAAACGTAGCATGATACCTTCTTTTATTTTAGAAGTGTTTGATGCTCTACTTCCATCCAACCGCAAATTCTACAACAATGTTAGTGCAGTAGATAGACAGTTATGTTTATTATTATTATTATTGTATAAATCATAATAGTGATGTAATTATTTGAATGCTAAAATCTTCCTTTTCTCATCCATATTATTGTTCTTCTTGTTATCAATTTTTGTTACAGGAAGCTTAACCAACTTGCCATTGTTCTTCTATATTAACGACGACACTGATAATGGTAGTTATACTTACTATTATTATTACCAGTCAGTATACGGAACTACTGAGGAGAGAAAATTGTTTACTGTCTTAATACCAAAAGGCTCAGCAAACCCAGAAGTCGATATTACAAAGTTAGGCCCAATGCAATGGTATCTTCCAAGGCAAATCACAGTGCATACAAATGATACCATCACTTGGAAAAACAATGATACAGAAGCTCATACTGTTACAAGCGGTGCTAGTCCTGGAATTGAAAGCTTGATGAACAATAAAAGAGGAACGCCAAATGGAATATTTGACAGCGGCTCTTTTCAAACCAGGGCAATCATGGACTCACACATTTGCTAATCCTGGAACGTATACTTATTTTTGTACCTGTTCATCCATGGATGGAAGGTGTAATAACAGTTCAAGGTGCACAAGCACAGAACATCCCTAACTATCCTGTTGATGTTTCTGGTAAAAGAATAAGCGAATTACCAATTTACCATTTTACTCCTGATGGAAAATTTGAGGTTAGTTTAAGCTGGGACCCTGCTGTTTTATTGACAGGTAAAGAAATATCATTCTTTGTCAGCTTCTTTGATCGTGCAAACAACAAACCAAATCTTTTGCCATTTGATTTTGTTTTGGTACAAAATGGAAAACAACTTGAACGCATTCCAAGTATAGCGCAAGTTGGAATGAACGTCCCGCATTATGTATTTTCAAATTCTGGTGCTACAATTATTAGAATTGAAAATATTGGAGGTGCAAAATCATCTGTTGCTGAATTTAATACTACAGTATATGACAATCCCAGTATTTCCTCAGCTGCAGCAAACAAACTAGCATCACAGCATAATAGCGCTAATAATCCATCTAATAATCCTTTCAGAGTAAGTCATTTAACACTTGTTTATATAACATATGCAGTTATATTTGGGATCCCAGCTGCAGCAGGGGTTACTTACTTTCTGTATCGCAAGGGTATAATTTAATTTAATTTAACAGCATATGACTTACGGTTAGAATAACATCTGACAAGACAGGCATCAGATTACCAATACAATTTTTTACTGATTACGTTAACTCAATTTTGTGAGGTAAACAAGCAATTTTATTTATATGAGAACTCTTGCAGCTATTGGCATATGTTAATTGATTCTTTATCTTCTTCTTCTACACAAGCATACAGTATTATTATTATTATTGTTATTGCTATTTCAATTACAATATTTTCAACTATGTCCATAATAGATGTATCTACAATAATCCCACATGTTTCTTATGCACATCTCTATGGAAACAGAACTCAAGAATGGATAAACAATAGAGATGGCATTAAGATTCAATTTACATATCAGCCAGAAAAACCAATAATTGATACTTTCACTTAATTAAAATTTAGTGTGCAAAATTTAACAACAAGTGATCATTTAAAAGACTTTACCGCAAGAGTGGTAGTAACAAATGGTCAAAGATTATTTAAATTTGAAAATATAACAGCTCCTGATGGTGACTTCTCTGTAAAATATATATTTCCAGATGATGGTACTCATCAAGTCGTAACCAGAATAAATGAAAAAAATTTTGCTACTTTGGCGTCATTTAATGTCTTTGTTCCACATCAGTCAGGTCCAAGTATTTTATATCCATTTCCTTCTTCACCTGGTACTATCGAAAATAATGAAACCCTTCTGGCAAGCAAGGTTCTGGCTATATTGTTGCCTGCCGCACTGTAATATCTATAATATTTGTATTAAAAAATGGACGTAAATCTAAAAGAAACAAAAGTGTGAATCAATAATAGAATCACACATACAGGCTCCAACATAGAACTTTAAAAGAAATTGATATGCATAATTAAGAAAGGATATCTGTTGTTAGATGGTTAATATAGACATACAAGAACCGTTGCACACTATGGGCTCTATTATATTATACTCTCTAACTTAAGTTCGTATATCTTCTACTTTCAAGAAAATGTATTATTTAAGCATAATAAACACATTGTATAGTAAATAATGTGTAAGCGAACTTTTGTTAGTTAGTATAGCTATTGGGATAATCGGCAATTATTATTTTGGACCATGCATAATTTCAAACCGAAAAAAAGTATCCTGTTTACGAACAAAGTAGATGACTAAATCTGAGGTTGCTGATATTAAACCCAAATAAGAAGAGGATAAACTTCCATATAGGAACATGTGTTGCATTTGAAAATGGATTACATACACTAGTGTATTGCATCCCACCGAACCCATGAATTAATTCTATCACGGCTGCTTCTTCTTCTTCTGGTACTGACAGTGAGGCTATTTTGATTTTATTTTATTTCGAAAACTGCTGATAATATATCGTATGGTACATCAAGATGAACTTCACTTCCATCATAGTAGCATACTTTAGATTTGGGTACCAAAAATTCATGTATATTTATTACACCATCAGATACGATAATGCTGTAATCATCTTCTGCAATTACATTTCCACATGTCTGATTGTCGTTGGTTCTTACTCCTTTATTTGATTTAGTTATCTCCTTCCAATCAATTGGAGGAGTATCTTTAGTGCTATTATCCATATACTATAGCATTAAAAATCGTGAAAATAAGATTTAAAAGTTGTTCTACAGATTCTCTGTTAATTAAAACGTTATATGATATCCTTGGAATATCCTTAAAATATGAAAATTAATGTATATGTATGTAAAGAGAGCATGAATTAGAATGGTGTTAGTGAGTTTTAATTCAAATAGAATGGAGATTTACATATCAATTTCTTCACTAAAAGAAGAAGATAAAGAAGTTCAAATCAAAGAAGAGGAAGAAGAAAAAAGTGTTAACCTAGGCAAGGCACAATTATTAATGGACATTTCACATACAGAAAATTCTTTAATGGGAATTAAGATATTATTATCAACACCACTCTCAGAAGAGACAATGAATACAATCAGAAAAACAGCAAAAGAAAAATTAGAGATTAAAATCTCATAGGAATTAAATTAAAGATGACTTTCAACAAGAATAAGAAGTCCATATAAAGAAATTTGTTGACAGATATTTTGTAATAAAAACATCGATTAGGAATTAATAATATATTTGCTTTGATTTAACATTTTTCAGTATATTATCACTAGGGAGCAAGTTAAAAAAGGAAAAAATATCAGCAGTAAGTGTTTCTATGATATTTTAGAAAGGTTAAATTTGACGAAGTTTAGGAGTTAACTGTACATAAGAATGCATTTAGATGATAATGCTAAACCAACACAATTTAGTGATAGTGTTTGTACTTGCAAGTCGTGTAATCACAGGACTGCAGGAGACTGCATGAAAGCCAATTGCAAATGTTGTACAGATAGCAATCATTCTATGGTTTTAGATGGAATAGAGGGATTTACTACTCAATGAGAGCGATAATAGAATGAAAATTTTCTATGAATAATAATAAAGAAGATCAGTTAGTTCAGGTTTCAGAAGATGGATGGATAATGCAGGATTGCGGCAATAATCTAAACATCCCTAAAACTCACAAGGAATAGTTTATGTAATGAAAGTGATAATAGCAGAAATAGCTACAGAAGTAAATATGTCGTGTAGATCTCAAGGAAGCATGTATGTATGTATTGCTACGCTAGTCATAGATCTTACAAAGGAGTTTTATTGAGACATTATATCCTATATTTTTTCATTATTTCTTTTACTTCGTTATCACTAATCTGAGAAAAATCTTGATAGAATTGTCCAACGGCTTTAAATGATAACGGAGAATATAGAACAATTACTTCATCTGCTACTTGATTTAGTTCATCTAAAATTTGTGTGGTGGTGCCACAGGTACAGCTATAACTAATCTTTTACAATGTTGTTTATTCTTTATCCATTGCTTTAAAACCATAAAACACTAAGAATCCAGTAGCAACCATATATGTATTAGTAACAAGAACTCTTATTATTTAAAAGAGTTCACATAACACATTTCATCTAGGTTTTTCTAAGAATATTCCAGAAAGAATCTTATACAAAGACAATTCCACTTTTAAAATAAACTTTTTGGTTGCTCTTCCTCAGACTCATATAGATAGCCCAATACTGTATCAGCAACTTCTCCAGGAGAAGTATGGCTCTGTGCTAATACTACTATTAAACGATTTGACTCATATATTTTAATAACTCTTATTTTATCGTATTCTGATATATCCCAAAGATGTTCTCCTAATGATGATGAATTTGTTCTTCTTTGTTCTTGGTTGTTTTGAAATTTGAGGTTTAGACCCGCCTTACAGTTTCAACCATAGATCTATCTATTATCTTTGCATCCTCTGCTATGAATAAATCAGAAATATTGCCATCCGGATCTAGAAGTAAAAGTGTATCTATAAGAATACATTCTATAAATTTATTACATTAGATAGCTATTATAAATCAAATATGCAGTCACAAAAACAGTTGATTCTTCTATGTGGTTTAGCTGCTTCTACTATTGCAGTTATTTTCATATCGTCTTTTTCATTAATTATGCCAATGAAGCCTGCTTTTGGTGATGGCCTGTTCATGGAACAACTATCGGCGTCTTTTGGAAATAGAAAAGCAGATTTGCTTATCAAAATGACACCTCCTGTGGTTACAACAGAGACATTGAAGAGCCAGGACCAGAAGCCAATTATTCAGTTTAAGCTCTTTGATTCAAATACAAAAGAAGGGCTAAAACATGTAACATATTTTATAACAATAGAGAAAAATGGTAAAAAACTACTTTCAGATTGGTTCCATGATCACAATGGAGATTTGAGATTACTTATGAGACCCAAAAATACATCTTTAGTAACAGTCTATGGCGAACAGGATCCAATTTTGCAAGCATACACGGGAACAGAAAATAGTCCTGTAATAGCTGAAGGGCCAGTATTTCTAGAAGGCGGTTTATACCATTTTATAGTGAGGATATTAACAGTCGACTTTGATAGGACTTTTATTCCAGATGACAAGCAACCTGTCTATGATGGCTGGTTAAGTGTTGGCAACACAGAGGAGCAACAGATAATAATACAAGGTAAACAACTCCCAATTCAAATAATTTCTTATTATGACAAATTAAATGCCTTTAAGTTCGATGAAAGCAAAAGACAGATGCAGTTTACTATGCCATTTGATTGGAATACTACAAGATTAGAAAAGAATAAAATACTAGTTCACGAAGAAGTCACAGTTCCAAAACCATCAGAATTTGCTGCAAATAGATCCTATATAGGTACAGTGAATGATATTGACGTGACTAAACATGTAGTGCTAGATGATACTGATCCGCAAAAAGATGTAATTCATTTTATGATACCAAAACCTACAGTTATTCAAATTGCTGAACAAGTAAATAATAAAACTGGACAGGCATCATCTTCTTCTTCTAATGAATCGATGAAGTTTACTTTACAGCCAGGTGGAACAGGAGCATCGGCGGCAGTCGCTACTAGTAACACTACTTCAACAACAACAGCAACTACTACTTCCAAGTCTATGGAAAAATTAACAGATGGCGGCAGATACAAAATAAATATGTCTTATAGTCCAGCTAACATACAACCTACAAATACTACAACATTTAATTTAGAATTTCTTGATCCAAAAACAAATCAAAAGAAAGACAATGTCCAGTATGATTTTATGATTATGCCAGCAGAAGACCCTGAGACAATGATAACACATAGAGCAGCCAAGATAGCTCAAAATGGTTCTGCACAGCAATCTTTTACCTTTAATGATGCGAATGTCGGCTCTGTCATAGCAAGGGTTGGAAACATCAACAATACTGGAGAATACGCAGACTTTCCATTAACAGTTACACCGGCGGCAGCTGTTACTACTACTAGTACTACTTCTGGCAATCAAACCCAAGGAGTAAGTAGTCCTCTCAATTCTACTTCACCAATAACGACTACTACCTCCAAGCCTATGGAAAAATAACAGATGGCTGGCAGTACAAAATCTTTGAAATACTTTATTCACTGTCCTTTACCTCTAAATATTTCAGTGTACTTATAGTCTGAGTTGCAAAATAGAGTC
>CAWIMJ010000001.1:0-16703 GCA_963837175.1 uncultured Nitrososphaeraceae archaeon | reverse complement strand
ACCGAACCCGTAGAATTTTGTATGAGATAAGAGTCTAATCTGGTGTTGTTTTTGTCTTTTAAAGAAAAGTATCTGTCACAATAGTTAAAATAGATATAGTATAGATCAGTATAACAAACAAACAATCACAACCATTACCAAATCAATTACATTTTGATTCACATTGAGCTGAATAATAAACTAAGTTATTGAAAGAAATGTTTGTAATACTCTATTGACTTTATCTGGATATTGCACGAATAATGCATGACCAGCATCTTTAATCTGTATAATCCAAGCTCCAAGGATTTTTCCTGCAATAATCAAAGAATTAGCAGATGGTACATTATTATCATGGGTTCCAGTTATGATCAAAGTAGTATTGGATATTTTTGTAAGCTCATCACAAATGCCACGCCAGTTGGTCTTATGCAGTGTCATTTTGCTGCTTCATAGCATTAGGAGGAATACCAGCAAACAAATCTTTGGCTTCTTCTGTATCTAGGTTCTATCTTTGTATTTCTTCTTTATCACTCATAATATTGCACTAATATAATAATATCGTTTATCATCTAAGAAGGTTTGAGGCTCTACTAAACCAAGTTATTAATGGTTATTAATGTAAATGATGGACTTTACGATAGATAATAGTGAAGGTTTTATGCCTGCCAGAGACAACTCATAAAAACTAAGTTGTCTAAGTAAATAAAGTGTCAACTAAGGAAGGACAGGATTTGAACGAGAGATCAGATTATCCAAAAATTCCTTCTGATTTTCAGTGCTTTGTATGCGGAGCAAGATTCGCTACTAATGGAGAGAGAAAGGCAGCACTTGGAAAAGACATCCCATGGCGGTTTATATGGTGGTGAATCTCCACGTGAGAGGGAAGAAACTAGACGCCAAGAGATACTATTAAACAAAGAGAATCATCTACAGTAGAGTCTTTCATTACTGTAGTAGACACAATAAAGAAGGACTAGAGAAAATTGAACATCTGCAAAGAAACATCTAAATCATTTAGTCGCTTGAAAATTCAATGTAATCAGTTGTACATCTCACTTGCCAATAATTGTCAATGTAATGAATCCTTTCATTCTTTCTAATGATGTAATCACTTTTATTTTCTATAGCTAATTCTTGTTCTTGCATGGATTGCCTTACTTCTTTATTATTACTAACTGGTTCATGCTTTAAATTATTGCTGTTAACCAGTCAATCATTTTTTATGTTGTGAAAGTAAATGCCATAAGTAATGGTTCAGCTGGAAATGGTTGACCGTTTGAATTAATTAAAGCAGTTTGTACAGTTTTTTGAGAAAATAGTAGAGAATATGATATGTATGTTTTCTCAAAAAAGAATGCAATGAAGAAAGATGGCATGAACATAATCCTTTATTGGTCAAAGCATATACAAATTTGGCTCAATCTTAGAGCTGCATTATAACATTCATTCTCATGTCTCCTCGAATCTCGATAAATTAAATAATGTCACCCCTCTTATCATTCAAACATTTATAGTTTAAAAAATATATTGTAAATAATAATAATATATTATGAAATGGATAACAAGAGAACATGCAAAAGTAGATCGAATAGCCTGTCCTTGGCTTATAAAAAATTTCATTGATAAGGATGCAGAATTTCTTTTTGTAGCCGCACATAAAGTAATTGAAATATCCAAAGAACAAAATGCCATACCTTTTGACGTACCAAATGTTGAGTTAGGTCATCATGGTGAAGAATGCTCTTTTGATGCTATCTTAAAAAAATATGGATTGGATAAAAAAGAAGAAGAGCCTGCACTGCTTGAATTAGCAAAGATTGTTAGAGGAGCAGATACTCCTAATAGGAGTCTAACTCCTTACTCTGAAGCTCTGGCTGCATTAGCTAGTGGTTTTAGTATTATTTCAAAGGATGATTACGATAATATGACAAAACAATTCAACGTATATGATGCACTTTATGCATTTTGTAAATCTGACAACAAAGAAAAATTGTTGACTTCTAGACATTAATCATTTTAATAAAATCTTATTGTCCTATTAATGAAGTTGTATACCAAGATTGAATGTGTATACTTTTGTTTTTTGTAAATTGAAGAAAAAGTAAATAATGAAGTAACAGAACCCTTATACATGCAGGGAACTAATCCCGCCGAACCCGTGAATTAACTTCTATAGCTACTATCACTGCGAATTATTTTTCTACATCCAATCCAACATTATCATTGTCGCAGTCATCATCTATATTTGCAAACCTATTTGATCAAAGTGTTGCCTACAGAATAAAAGAGTCAGAGATTTATGATAATTATAACGGAGATGTTGCTGAATCATACACTAACAGCCTGCGGCGGTTGATGGGTCATTAAGGATCAATTGATTATTCAAAGTCTTGGCCTTTTAACTGCTACCAAAAGATTGACAAAAAACCTTATTTATGTCTGATATGATTTGGTATATAAAGGGTTTCATAATACGGATTTGCAGTCACAAAAATACTTATTCTTAGCATTTGCTTTGATTGATATTATTTTTATTTTATTATTACTATTATTCTCCTATTCACTTTTTCATAAGGCTTTTGCTGCATCGCCTGCGTTTGATCAAGTTTTAATTTCTGATAAAGAAATCAGTAATCAGAAAAATGATTGGGTTCAAACTAATGGTAATGACAGTACTCATTTAAGGTCTGACTATACAAACCTACTGGCAGTAGATTATCATAGTGATGGAAAAACTCTAGATGCTACATTTTGGTTAGCATCAAATTTGGAAAATGCTTCTATATATAGTCAACCTCTCAAAAGGATTAGGTATGGTATGCTTATTGCCATTGTTAGCTTGCCTCAAAATTCAGGATATAACGGAGTCAATTACAACTTTTATATTGAAGAAGTTAATGGAAAATGGAGCGAGTATCTTTACCAATTATCATCAACAGGTACTCATGCGCTTATAGAATCTAAGATAAACTATACAGAATCTTTTGGTGGTCCTACAATAGGGCCAGGATATGTTAAACTGCGATTAGATTTAAATTCTATAAATTCTCCTAGCAATTACGGCTTATCATTTTATACAGCAGAATCCTTCAATTCAAGTGAAGTTAGAGATTTTACAAGCTGGGTTGCTGTTCCTCCCGCTACCATAGACATATTAACACATCCGGAGAATATAGTCATAAGACAAGGAGAAAAGCACCTAATTCCGGCTGAGATAGACACGCCCTTTTCTAATAATGTTACTAGTATAACTTTCGATAATGGCACAGATTTTAGTTCTAACGGCGTAAGTGTATCTACCCAAAGAATTCGACCTCCATTATTTAAGGTAGAGGTTTCTCCACAATCACCAGTCGGGTTATATACTGTACCGTTTATGGCTTCATTGTTAATACAAACAACATCATCAACATCGCCCATGTTTAATGACACAGTAATTGGATTTGTAGATCCAGAGTTTCAAGTATCCAAAAAATATCCAACAATTGGCTATATAACTGGTCCGGCGAATTTAACAATAAATGTAATACCACCACTAACTGTTAATGAGACATTTATGGCCTTTTGGGTCACATACGGAACCCCAATAGTGATTCTCGCCATGCGACAGTGATACCGTTTTCAACATTTTTTATTCATTATCTGAGAAGAAAAAGGAAACACAAATAGATAGAAATCCATTTCAGCAACTTGTAATCCTAGTCTTACCGACTAAATAAAGTACCATGATTGTGCTATTGAAAAAGATATAATTATTGTGATACTAAGCTACTAGTCTCAAGTTGATAGTAAAACAACAAGGAATAGATGTCATATAATACATAGTCTAAAGTGGCAAGAGTCAGAACATCTCAATAACGACATATCAAGATTAGAAACTGTTATTAGCCGATTCAAGAACAATAAAGAAGAATATCTTAAAATCGAAAAGACTATTGAAGTTAGTAGTGTTCTGACAGATGGTAAAGTACTTCTAGCAATTCGCCCTTGCATCAGTAATTGAAGCAATAAGAATAAACCCTGATAAATATCAATAACCTTCTATTCAGTAATACATCATCATCAACAGCTATGCACAGCCCACACAATCATCAGTATTATCATATTAAGGACTATATGCGAAAATTATATTAGAGGAAGCTAACAGACTTTATGATACAGGCTACAGAAACACTTGACAAATAGTATTATGAATAAAAGCAGCAGAACCCGTTAGCACTTTCATGCGATGTAAGTAAAGTTTTATTTTGAGAGATGCAAGATTATTGCGATGAGATATTATCTATTAGGAAAGAGTGGATTAAGAGTTTCAGAGATTTGTCTTGGCGCGATGACGTTTGGAGAAGAATGGGGATGGGGTGCATCTAAGGAAGAGAGTCGCTTAATTTTTGATGCATATGTTGATGCTGGTGGAAACTTTATTGATACTGCAAATAAATATACTGAAGGCACAAGTGAAAAATATGTTGGCGAATTCATCAGGTCAGACAGAAATAGATTCGTTTTAGCCACCAAGTATACATCAAATATTAGAAGAGGAGATCCTAATGCAGGAGGAAATCATCGCAAGAGCCTTATTCAATCCTTAGATGCAAGTTTAGACAGACTAAATACAGATTATATAGACTTGTATTGGGTGCATGCATGGGATCCTATGACACCAATTGAAGAATTGATGCGTGCTTTAGATGATATGGTAAGAGCAGGTAAAATTCTATACATAGGTATATCTGATGCACCTGCTTGGATAGTCTCTCACGCGAATACCTTAGCTGAGATGAAAGGATGGACTCCTTTTACGGGTTTGCAGATTGAATACAGCTTGATTGAGAGAACCCCAGAGCGTGAACTTTTGCCTATGGCTAGTGCTTTGGATATTGGAGTCACAGCATGGTCTCCTTTGGGTGGTGGTATATTAACAGGAAAATATAGCAATACAAAGAAAGAGCAAAGAAATCATCAGATTCAAGATAAACAAGAAGATCATAATGCAAAAGAAGAAGAAGGAAGGATGATTGTCATTAGTTCCAAGTCAGGTGATCCACTTAATGTTATGTTCAAAGACCGAGATATGATAATTGCTGAAGAGGTTAGCAAAATAGCTAAGGAAATTGTACGAGTGCCTTCACAGGTTGCACTTAATTGGATAAGACAACAACAAGATGGTAAAGGAAGAAATAGAAGAATAATTCCAATCATTGGCTCGAAAAAAGAATCTCAAATTAGAGAGAATTTAGCTTCTCTGGAGTTTGAATTAACAAAAGACCAACTACAAAGATTGAATGAGGCAAGTAAGATAGATCTTGGATTTCCGCATGATTTCTTAGCTTCAGATAGAATAAAAGACATTATCTATGGGAGCACTTTTTCTTCTATATACAACCATAGATCTTAGTTATCCGCCACTCTCAACAAATTAGTAGTTGAGCATCGAGTAATTTGATTGATTATTGAGAAGATTTCATCAGGGAGTGCTAGCACAACGGATACCACCGAACCCGTAAATTCTGAACTTTTTGTAGCTACTACTGCTGCAGGTAATTCTTCTTGGTCTAATCTTGCTTTGTTATTAATCCAAAAATTGGAAAGAATGAATTGCTGACACAACTATCTAGAGAGAGAAAAAAACTAACAATAAGCGATGGTAGGTACTATCTATCTATTCTTCTACTCTTGCTTTTTTTATGCTTCTTTCATTCCTATCCTATGAATCAGATTTTTCAGCTTTATCTATGAGTCAGTAGTTGTTTATGACCAGCTGGCAAAATTATATTGCTGCCACATCTCCATGATTTTGCCATTTGAAATGCGAAACAGATCAAACCCTGTTGCAACATATGGTTTGCCTGTAGGTGGATTACCAAACAATGGCCCTGTATTTGTTCCACTATTTGTCCATCTGATTAGTACCTTATCTCCTTTTGCAAAGACATCGTCATGTACAAGTTTTCTATCTGGTACAGCTGCTATTATTGCAGATGCATATTTCTTTATTCCTTCTGGACCTTTGCGTAATTCTTCAGGAAGAACTGGATTGTGTAAAACAAAATCAGATGATAGAATTTCATCTGCTACCTCTAGTTTACCTTTTGAAAAAATGTCATTGTGGTAACGAAGAGCTAACGCTTCATTTTTTTCTTCTTCTTCTTCTTCTTGTTTTGTATCTGTATTTGTAGATGATTGCAGTTGTTCTTTCTCCATAGTTGTTAAATACCAGAGCGATATATAAGGTTCCTTGAATTCATATATATTACATGATTTGTGAATAATGTGGTCAGTTTTTCATTCGATAACTAATATATAACTGTATTTTAAGGTGGCATATAGAAAGGCATATGAAAGCACAAAATGGGATTATCATGATTGCTATTGCTCTTATACTCATTCTTGTATTTAGTTTGCCATTTAGCACATTTTCTTTTGCAGTAAAAACAAATAGTAGCAGTAGTAGTAGAGATTCATCGCATAACGCTACTACTACTCTGCTAGTAGGACAGAACCTAAATTAATACCGAATGAATCTACTAACAGTAAAGCTTCATCAATTATAACTGCACAACACAATACTACTACTACCACTACTACTACTTTACAGAGTGGTAACAGCCAATGTACTCCCTTTGAAAAGAATCAAGTAGATTTCTTATGGACTCATGTATACACACCCAGTCGGCTTACTCAAAAAATTGCTTGTATAACCGTGTCAGGGGTAGTCCATGACGATCCAAAGGCCGAAGCTGACGGCGATAAACATTTTGTCCTAGAATTAGATCCAAATCAACCTAAATTATCAATGCCAAGTAACTGTAAAGTCAAAGTACCCGTATGTAACTTCATAATAGTCGAGATCATATGCCATGGCACTATCGATAAAGCCCGTACAACAGCCATCGATGCATGCTACAAATCCGGAGACAATCCACCATATCATAGTGGAATAAAAGCGCCTGCTTATAATCAACATATAACCATCACTGGCAGATATGTCTTAGACTCATTTGGGGGAAGAAACTGGGGAGAGATTCACCCTGTAGCTTTTATAAAAGTATTAACAACGCCGCCTCCACCTGGAGCGACAAAGCAATCGAATACTCCAGTTGAAGGAGAAGAATAGCCTAGATTAGGTTTAAGCACGCGGAGCTAGCAATCAAGAATGAAGAAAATTCAATCCATAGTGAATACTGAGTTGCTGCCAATAACAGTACCAAAAATGTAGCAGAATATACAGGCGTACGCAATATTTTCTCAATGGCATCTCTTATCTTAAAGATATTTTTTCTTATTTAATTCAAAGTTATTTCAACTCAGCTTTAAGACAATCCAGTCCCAGAACCTATCAAAGCCTATCTTCTTCTTTCTTCTCTACTACTTTTGGTAGTTCTTCAGATTCTTTTAGCTTCTCTAATATCGAAATGATTTTCTGGATACCTTCGTCTTCTTTCTGACTATTGCCTCTAATTTTTCATCAATCTCTTCTTTTTTATCATCAACTTGCAATAATCCTTTTTTCAGCCTCTTTGCTAGAATGATGTGTTACATATGAAGCCACAAATCCCCCACCTATTGCACCTGCTGCCCCAGCAAGGGTTGTAAGTATAGTTATAATCCAGTTTTCATTGGCAGATCGACTATCATTTAATGTAATTTCAATTCTACTTAAATTTGCTTGGCTATCAGAAGAATTGATAAGATGGGATGACGTTGAGTTTGAACCTATAGTTTCGGGCCAATAAGATATATCAGAGGCATAAAACACAAAAAAGATAGCAATAGCAATTAATATAACATTCTTATTATAATGCAATGTAAAGTAGTATATATAGAGTAAATAAAAAATATTGTCATCATTTATTATACGATTGAATTATCTTGACAAGGAGAAGATAATAAAAGAAAAGATGAGTCTACTTTTTAAGATCAGGTCCAATAATTCCAACCTTCCACCTAGATACCGTGATGTCTCCTCTATCTATTCAAGAAAGTTGCAATGCCAGGGATCTGTGTGGACTGAATCTTTGTTATACGTCTTTGATGCATTTCGTATGTCTCTGCAGTTCTGACATTAATTATTCATACTGTCTAATTCACCGATGTCCTGCTGACCAACGGCTAAAAGAAATCCACAGATATATATGCGAGTTTTCTTATGCAATCGCTTAATATTGGCAAACTCAGACGCAGGCTCCTTCAATAAAGGCATACAAATACAAGATCGAACAAACCTCTCGTGGTGCTAGAGTCACAGTTCATGGCGATGCGATTGACGAAATAGTTGCAGACTATGCTAGGTTAAGAATGAAACTAGAATCAGAGGGCTTTAGGGTAGCCCCAGAAGAGTAAGAGGAGAGTAGAACACCTTCATGATGGCACTACAGAAGATACGCTCCTTCCAATACTATTTGTTACTGCAGAATCATTGTAATATAACTAAGATTACTGTCATTTCTAATATTATTTATGCTTAGATTAGTCACTATACTAACTAGTATGGCATTATAATTTTGTTTATTGAGGAAGGTATTCTCTGTATGCCTTCACAGCCTTCACTGCTTTCACTTTCTATACGCTATGCATAAAGGTCTATCATCCTTTCATAAATCCAATAGTAAATCCAGCTGACATACTACCTGTAAGAGGAATACCTAAGCTAGTCATCGCTAATGAGGATGCTGTTGGAGCAGCATGGTGCTATCGACACTACCATTATTACTAATGCCTGGAATCTGTGTTATTGCATTTGAAAGTGTGGTGATAGCACCTTCTGATATTGTTTGAAGTTTATTCCAGTTTATGTTAGCTATCTGATGATATTGTAAATATGCTAATCCAGCTAAAAATAATCCAACTACTACCGCTACTAATTTAATCACCTTCTTCAATGCATAACCAATTAAAACACCTACAAAGAAGCCACCCCCTAGAGTAGCTGCAGTTGGTCCAAAAGTCTCAACAATATTCACCATTCTAGATGCAGCTCCTTAGGAATTTACTTGTAGTTATGCAATGATTATTTTCATATCTTTGTAGTACTGCAGCATTCCTCTTTATAGTAACGATATCAAATATCAACATCCCTACTATCGATTGAAAATTCGTAGCAATATAGTTCGTATGTGACGGATCTTCTATATCTATATGCTTACCTAAAGCCTTGACAATTTGCCTTTGTTGAGCATGTATTCTATTTTCTCTACAACAAGAGCTATAGCTTTTGTAGTAGAGTTTTCTATTCAATATTAAGTGAATTTGTAGCGATTATAATAAGGAATGGGGGGTGATAATTAAATCAATATTGAAAATGAAACTATTACTTACTACTACCCTGTGCGCTTGCTTCTTCGTGTAAAGTATACCAATTAAGATAAATATGCTTACTCATCTCCAACTAGGTAATTTCTCATATCCAGATCGAACCTTTTTGTTCTAAAATATGTAGATATTTTATTTCTGAAATCTGTAAAAGATGAATAGTATTGTAGGACTAGAAGATCGTTTTTGGCTATATGCCATATTTCTTCAAGTACCATGAATTCTGGAGATGCAGTTGGAAGATATACTGGAATCAAATTATCTTTATTGTCAGCAAAATATTTCAGTACCTTTTTAGATTTGTAATGCTGTTTTGCCTTATCCAGGAATAGGTAACATTTTGGAAATTTCCTATGTATCTGTTTTAGATAGTCTAAAAATGTATTTGCATTGAACCAATCATACTGTCTAAATAACTGTTGTTTTCCTTCCAGACTTGTAGCGCCAAATAGAACTGACTCTTTATGAGATCCAGTAATCCTTACAACTGGTCTTTCATCTTTTCTTATCCATACTCTTCTTACTAGTGAATCATAGAAGAAGAAGAATGATTCATCAAGTGATACTACAGTGAATCCATTTTGTTTTTTGGAAATATCCAATAGTATCTTTCTTGCTCTTTTTTAAAACCTTCTTTCTCTTTTTTTGATGCTGTGTTTACATGTACTCTTCTTGGTACCTTCTGTTTGAATCCCCACTTTCGAAGTAATGTGTAGATGTAAATTTGATGATATTGTACACCACTTTCTCGTATTATGATATCATTAACCTGTTTTGTAGTCCAACCCTGCTTGCTGGATAACAGTTGGCTTTTTATCTTGTATACTACCTCTTGCGGTATGTCTGGTGGTCTACCACTCTTTGTTCTGTTTTTTAATCCTTCTATACCTTCTTCTCTGTATCTCTTTAACCAGTCAGAAGCCCATGTTCTGCTTCTGTGAAGATCTCTTGCTACCTGTGCTGCAGGAATATGTTTGTCATATACTACATTTAACACAAGCAACATTCTTTCCTTTACATCTGCATCAGATTCTCGTTTATACAGTTGCTCAAATCTTGTTCTACTAGAAGGATTATTGCTCCCAATCAAACGAATGGGTTGTATGCTTACTAACTTAGCTAAATCTATTATTGTCTAAAACGTATGATCATGATGTTAAAGTAATGTCAGCGTAATTATATTAATTGGTATATGTAAGATAACAATCAATAACATTCTCTAAACGAATTGAGGAGTACTTTATAGCGATAACATTATTTGTTTTTGGAAATATTAAATATAAAACCACCATTACAACTTCATCTTTAATTCAAATTGATCGATTACAATATATAAGACTAAATTATGAAAGAATTTTCTTCAATATAAAATGAAGGTTTACAGATACAAACAATCTTTATTCACTGAAAATTCATACTAATAGCTATTAACAATACTATGAAAGGATTTTATATATTTTTTATGTACTATCGAAAAATTGTTTTAGTAAAAAAAGAATTTATAATTAATACTAATAATCATAAAGAGAAGAGAATAATTGAAGCCTCTATATTTTTTTTTAGGTGTAATTAGCACCATAGTCATAGGAAATTCTATTATTGTTTTAGCTGACTCAGAGAGCAAACTAATCTATTCAAATTGGATATTGATAATAAATTCTCTTATTGCTGCAGGGCTTTCTGCAATGATTCTCTTTAAGGACAAAGATAGTAAGGAAGGAGAGATAAAACTAATATTTTTCTAACACTTGGCCTTGTTTTCTGGCTTATAGCGAATATGATCTGGGCATATTATGAGGTAGTACTTGATATTGTCTCACCTGTACCTTCTTTAGCAGATTTATTCTTATTGTCTGCATATGGGTTTCTAATATATAGATTGATAGATAATATATAGGAATCTTCGTCACACTGTAAATAAAAAAATTTCTTCTTTTAATAATCTCTGGTACAGGTTTATTTTTGATATACATATTAAACTTGACTCTAGAACTTTCGGAACTATCAAATTTCAGAGGCCTTATGCTCTTTATTGTTACCATAGCATATCCTACGTTAAATTCTATTCTAACTGTTCTTGCATTGATGATCCTCCTTGGAATAAAGAATGAAAAACATCACTTTATTCCTTGGATCTGCGAATTAATTGGATTTTTAGCAATAGTTGTTGGAGATAGTTGGTTTGCAATTATTGTTCTAACTGCATTTGTTGAACAAATATGGATGTCTACTTTATTATTGTCTGCACATTATTTATTAATTGCAGGAGGTCTGATATGGTATCTTAGATATTTTATCAAATGGCAGTCAAAGGATCTCATTTTTAAGGTTCATAGAAAGATTAGAAATGAAACTTCCAAAAAGGTTCTGTTTGGTTCCATTATATTAGTATCCTTTCTAATATTTGCTGGTTTATATTTTACAAATGTTTTCAGCGGTGATGAAAATAAAGATTTTTTCATAAAAAAGACTTCTAATGCTCAACTCTTATCAAAGTATAATGAGGACGGTAGAAAGGAATTTGTTGTTGGCGCCATTTTACCATTTACTGGTTCCTTTTCCTCTATCGGTAAATCTGTCAAGGTAGCATTAGAAAAAGCTGAATATGATGTAAACAAACATTTTGAAGACATTAATTCTTCATCATCTCACTTCACTTTATTAATGGCAGATTCAAAGACAAGTCCAGAAGAGAGTCTCGTAGCAATAAAAAAATTGCATGAAAATGGTGCAAAAATCATTGTAGGACCTGCAATCGGTACTGCAGTTTACGCTGCCAAAGAATATGCAGATGCTAATAACATCATCCTTATTAGTTACTCCAGTACTTCGCCATTACTTTCCATCGAAGGAGACAATCTTTTTCGGTTAGTTCCTGATGATACAAACCAAGGAAAAATAGTTGCAGAAAGAATGATTAGTGACGGTATAAAAGTTATTGTTCCCATTTGGAGAGGTGGTATATATGGAAATGAGCTCTATAAATCTACTAAATCTCATTTTGAAAAACTAGGAGGAGAAGTAGAAGAGGGTATTAATTATAAACCCCACACAGGGAAATTTGCCACTAGTTTACATAGGATAAATTTCCTAATGTGGAATCAAGAATTAGAAAAATTAAATGCAATAGTCTCTGATGCAGTAAAAAAATATGGTGCTAATTCTGTAGGTGTATATGTAATATCTTTTGACGAGATAACACCTATTTTAATCCAATCCACCCTTTATGAAGACCTAGGGAAAGTAAGATGGTATGGCAGTGATAACATAGCACAAAATCATCAGATAACAAAGAATGTTGATTCAGCATCATTTGCAATGAAAGTAAATCTTTCTAATCCTTTATATTCAATAGATAGTGAGTCAAAGAAATCTCATGATCTGAAAGAAGTATTAGAAAAACAATTACATGAAGTAAGTTCAATAACATATCCTGCACTAGCTTATGATTCTTATTGGATAGCCTCGCTAAGCCTTGATAAAAATAATACCTTAACCATGAATAATAATGAAAATTTAACCAAATCATTTAAGGAGATCGTTGTTGAAACTGCTGATTCATTTGACGGAATATCAGGGAAAATAAAACTCAATAAGGCTGGTGACCGTATCGGTGGAAATTATGATTTTTGGATTGTTGCTAAAGATAACGATACTCAAAGTTATGAATGGGAGAAGGAACATAATTTAGACTGGAAGGTTCATTTAGACAATCATAATCAATATCTAACCTTCTAATTTATAGCCATAACATGATGCTTGATTGACATTGCTTTTGCTCTTTTGAGGATCTTTAAAAGTCTCTCTGATGATATATGCAGAAATAACCACTATCAGCAAGACTCAAAACCTGCTGAGCCAATATAATTATACTATCTTCTTTGTTTTCAGAGAAACCTTGGAAAAAGGATTCAAATGAATTTTCATTTGCATCCCTCTGGGCCCACATGCCCCAACTAAAACTACCATTCATTCTTGTCGCAAAATGGTAAATTCCTTAAAGCCTCTGACTGGGTCTGAAAGCCAGCCAAAAAAATCTTGTAGAACATATCCTTGTATTGGTCCTATGGCAGTCTCCCATTGAGATGAAGGATAGAACAAATGGCCGAGGTCCGGATATGTTATCAACGTATGATCAGGATGTCTTACTTCTGTTAGTTTTTGTTGTAAAAGATATGCTTGTTGTATTGGGGTGTCTGTATCGTTCTTTCCTTGTTGAATTAGAATAGATACATCGGAAGGAACTTTGCCGATAATATCTAAAGTAGATGTCAGGGCGTAATGTGATGTAAGCCAAATAGGACATTTATCAAACGCACTCCTTACCTTGTGTCACATTGATAATGATTTGAGATTCGGTCTATTAACCTGGGTTTGAGTTCATTTAATGCTTATGGACATGTCGTTATTTATGTTATATTGGGGATTGAGTTGCTCGACTGTTCCATTAGCAGTAGTAACGTTTTGAGTAAGAACTAGAGTGAGATTTCCCAGCAAGTGGTGAAAAGAGGATTCTCTGACGCTTCTTGTAAGGATATCAATTCATTATGATTATGGTCTAGAACCTGTTGAGCATAGAGTATTGGTGTGATAACACCTGGAAGTATCCCATTTCCCGCAAGTTCTGTGCTACCGCCCCCATCAGCACAATGTTATCTCACTATTCCTGGATTGTTGATTGCGACTCTTGGGACAATCGTTTTACCCTCGCTATGTCCAACTAAAATTACATTGTTAGAATCAACTTCTGGTTGCTGTACCAAGAACATCAAGCGCCTTCTCTGCATCTCGTCTTAGATCGTCAAATGTAGCATTCCCCATACGTTGCTATCCAATAATGTGAAATTCGCACCTACGCCTCTCTTGTCATACTGCAAAACTGCAAAACCATAACATTAAAATTAATTACTGACCTTCCCTATATGTGGATGTCAAGTCCCGGTGACCGCACCATTCATTTATAGGAATTGAAAACGGAGTATGCTACATTATTTCACATACATCTTTCCTCTAAATAAATAAGCAAGACAAAGAAACAAAGGTTCACAAAAATCTCCTGCAAAAAAGATTACTACATACAATCACTATCTAGATAAATTAAACTATTTATAATATGGTTATACAAAATAATATAAAACAAAATAGATCAATCTCGAACTCCTTTACACTAGAGTAAAGCGTAGACCATGATTGGATCACTCCTGATTGTATTAAAATTAAATCCGGCCGACCAAACGCTTCAACACATTAGAAAGTGAGATTTAGAAATGTGATAAACTTTTAGCTGTCTAGTTAACTGGTTTTTAACAAGTAAATTGAATTAAACGACTAAAATGCATTAATGCGTTAATAATATTATCTGAATTGTATTCATGTTACCATATGACAATGTAAAGATTAAGATAGCTTAGCGCACTCATAATGACCTGAATACAAGTCAGTACGGAGATACCATGGATGATATAGTTAACCGGGCTCTCTTGATAGCTTAGGCAAAATGACTAAAAAGTGCACTAAAAGAAAATTATATTCTAATGTTATTTAGTGGGCATCATAAAACCTAACTATACGTATATTTAATTTCATCACACAGGGTATTACATGATCGTTATTTTTTAGTGCTTATAATTATTAAGTCAGAAAAAACCATACTAGACTATGAAACTATATCAATATTATCGTTAAGTAAAACGTTACCAATCAAAATAAACAACAATCTAAAAGAATATTTGGGTTCAAAGGTATACTTCAATAACATATAGTAATGTTTAGAGTATGAACTCAATATTTGTCATAATGAAAATTGTAGTAGTTGTTCATTGGAATAGAGGATAAGTAGGAGAAGCATGTGTGTTAAGGTACTCATCCAAAATGAACTGCTTAAATTCATCATAGATGAAACACGATAAAAGCTCGAAATGAGCATACTTATGAGTTATTGAAGAATGGAAATATATGCTATGTATTGCGTCAAAGACAAAATAGATGGAAAGTGTTGTTGTTGCTATTGCTATTGCATGTCATATAAATAACAAGACATTTTTGATGGTCTTACAAGGTAGTATTATTATTTATTATTATTATTTTACTTTCTTCTTAACCTTCTACTGGGTTGCATTATTTCCATCAGCTGATATCCATATTCTAAATTGTGTTTAATATGGTTAATCCCATGAGAACCATGTAGTATAAATTTATTATCAAGAACATTTTCAATATAGGATCTTGCTTTTCTTAATGAGGTTATAGCATGTTGGAGTTGATAATCAGTCAGATTTCTTCCAAGCTCCTTTTGAAGATCTACTTTAAATTTCTCTTCAGAGTCTCTTATTATCAGCTCACAGTATTTTTGTAATTTACCATAGTTAAAACAAAGATCTCTCATTCTTATTGTATCTGCAAGCTGCAAGTCAGCAAGTGACAATTCTAATGCTTTTTTACTTCTGCCAGTAATCTGATTAAGATTTTCAATTAATTTACTTTTTTCCTCTTCACTGATGATGTTGTTGTTATAGTAGTAGTAGTTTGATGATGATGGTGACGACATGGGTCTTGACTTGAATATATTGTTTGAATATCCTTTTTTCTTGTGTATAGTATCAAAGGTTGTGACATGGGCAGTAGTAGTAGTAGTAGTAGCCTTATCAATGTTTAATTTTCTATATTGATAATAACTCTTTATACCATACGTAGTTATTCTCTTACCTTCAGTATCTATTCCTTTAGCAAAACCTGATACAACATCAACAATAATTTGTGGATAATTTGTTTTTAACCTCTCGTTGGAACTCTGATAATTTTCCATAATATCTTTAGAGATTTCAAATATTGTAGCTTTTACTATTTCTGATTTTTTTTCTAAGTGTGCTGGTGTTGTTGTTGTTACTTTTACTCCGCGTATTTTATCTTGTTCTTCTTTTCCTCCTTTCTCCTCCTCCTCATAAATGCTCATTGGATAAAGATTAGCAGATGTTGCTGCTATAATTAAAAAATCATTTATTTCTGATTGGGAAAAGATATGCTTATTAGTTGCACACGACTCTGCTATTGCCTTCATAGATATAATCCATTTTCCATAAGTGTTTATCTTCTCAACATTAATCTTTTTGATAGATTCAAAAGCTTTTTTACTAATTTGGCTATTGTGCTTTATTTTTAACCTATCCAGACATTCATCAAGTATACTCTCTCTAGAGGAGAATCTGTAACTACATTCTCCTCCTCATTTTGTAATGGTGGTGATGATGATGGCGAGTATTTACTATCTTTCATGGATACTTTTTGATACCCCTATAGTATGTTCTTTGGATGTTTACAATGACAAATATGACTATTGAGACTGTGAAATGAAAACTTGTGATGGCATCTATAATAGTTACATATGGGTTCTGACTCTTGACCAAATACATCAA